>CAWJIW010000040.1:0-374100 GCA_963843005.1 uncultured Acidobacteriaceae bacterium
TTACGATCCGGGATCTTTAACCAAATTCCAGTTCTCGCTCCCAGCAACCCCACACTATATACTCCCCGGGGAAGGCGAGGCCCGATTTCTTCTTTAACTGGGCGCAGACCTTGAGCAGGAATGAGCTTGGGTATCCTATCGGTAGACGCGCGGGTGTTACCGGCAGCGGTTTCATCGTGCTCGCGGCGACTCTTTTCGCCGTTGGCAACGTTCCGGTAGCAGGAGTGGCCCTCATTCTCGGCATCGATCGCTTCATGTCAGAAGCACGCGCTCTCACCCACATCATCGGCAATGGCGTAGCGACGTTAGTGGTCGCCCGCTGTTGCAACGAACTGGATGTGCCCCGGATGCAAAAGCACCTCCTCCACGAGACGCCTCTAGAAGCCGAGGCGCCCGAGGAACTTGCCGTCGCATGATTAGGCGCATATCGATATGAGCTGGGGCTGTGAGGCTCAGCCCTTACGAACTGCCCAGCCCAGCATCAGCAGGCCGCTGGCGGCGATCCAGCTTCCCGCTACGCGCACCGCAATGCGCGTCCAGGAGGCGTGCAATTGCACAACCAGAGCGGCTGCCAATGCGACCAGCACGAATACGGCAAAGATGAGGCCGAGCAGCACCGCGGCCGATGTGCCCGAGAGACCTAATCCCGTTCCGTTCAGATAACCGTGGTACAGTCCGAGCAGCGCCGCCAACGCAGTGGTCACTCGTAACGATAACTTAGCGTCGGCAGCCAGCAATCCGCCAAGCAGCAGAAACCAACATGCCGACACAACAGGATGAGCGCCTGCGGAGGTGGCGGCCAACCCGATCAACCCACCCAAGAGCCATGCGGACGGGAGAACGAGCAGAGCACGGCGGCCGTGACTGGCTCCGCGAAGTCCCGCGAGCAGGGACAGGGCAAGCACCGGAGCCAAGTCTTCCGGGCTCATAAGAAAATGCATCAGGCCGTCGTAGATCGGACCCATCCCAGTGGAATTCAGGTGAGCCTCCGCCGGTATCGCAGCAAAGATGGATACAAGCGCCACGAAGCAGTAGAGCGGCAGCCGCGAATAGTTGGTGTGTTTCGTCATGCCACCGCCTTCCACATGAAGAACATTCCACCAACGGCCACGATGGCGCCGGCTAAACGCACCAATCGCTTCCCCCAACCCCACCGATGGACCGCTCCGATGCCAATCCCTACTGCATGCAGACATCCCGTCGCAATGACAAAGCCCATGCTGTAGAGCAGGGCGCTTTGGCCGGGCGGCAGTTCGGTCCCGTGGGCATGTCCATGGAATATGGCGAAGAAGCCAACCAGACCCGCGGCCACCGCAAGAGGTGGGCGAACCTCGAACATCACCGCGGTCCCCAGCAGGATGGCGGAGAACGCGATCCCATACTCAATTCCGGGAAGCGGGACTCCCATGAGTCCGAGCATTCCACCCATGGCCATCACCATGGGAAATGCCACCGGCAGGAGCCAGATCGCCGGGCTGCCGAGTTGCGCGCCCCACAGACCGACCGCAACCATCGCCAGCACGTGGTCGAGTCCCGAGATCGGGTGGCGAAAGCCGGTCAGGAATCCGACGGCCTCGCCTTGCTGTGGGTGGGCAAAGGCCACCTGCGCCCAGAACAGCATGGGCAGGAGCATGGCCATCCATCGCGCGATGATCTGCTGTCGCGCTGTTCTCATTACGTGCCTCCGAAGAGGATCGCGAGGCGTTGTACCGTCCAGAATGCGCCGAGAGAACCAACCGTGTATCCGGGAATCGCTTCCGCCCAGCGCGGCCAGCGCACTTCGAGAATGCGGAAGGAGCGCTCCAGTAGAAGCACCAGCGCGATAAATCCGAGCTGCCCAAGTTCCACGCCGACATTGAAGCTGACGAGAGCCAGCGGCAACTCGTGTCGAGGAAGTCCGGCGCTAGTCAGCGCGCTGGCGAAGCCGAAGCCGTGCAGAAGTCCAAACGCAAACGCCACCACCCAGGGATGGCGAATGGTGAAGCTGGTCTCACCACGCCAAGAGCGCACGATTTCCGGCCCGAGGAAAAGGATGCTCAGGGCGATGGCGGCGTTCAATGGGGGGACCGGCACCTCCGCATAGCCAAGGGTCGCAATCGCCAGCGTAATACTGTGTGCCACGGTGAACGCAGTTACCGTCTTCAGAAGCATCCAGCGGTCTTTCACGATCAACAGCAGGCCAAGCACGAATAGCATGTGATCGGCGCCGAAGAGAATGTGCCGGATACCCTGGACGATGTAGGTGCCCATCACGCCCAGCGTCGACTGAGTAGCAGCTAGCTCGACCCACGGCTGCGACGGCCGCACGATGGTCGTCAACTTCCTGCCGTCAAGCATCTCGACGCGAACCAGTACGTCGGTGATGGTACCTTGCAGTCCGGGAAACTCGATGCGCTTGCCAGCCAGGCCATTCGGCCCGGCGTCGATCCAATGGCGCTCGACGAGCGAGTCAGCTAATTCCTGGACGCTCGGCTCCCGTACCTCATTTATGTCGCTGGGCAGCTTCAGGACGATTGGCAGGCGCATGCCTGCCAGCACTGGAGTGCGCCATAGGACGGAGTACTGGCCGGGAGTGGTCTCTTTGATTTCCAGATACGCGGGGCGCGCCTCGTGGGCCCTGGCAACCGACGCCGTCACGAGCAAAAACGCAAATATCCAAGTTCGGCCAGAACGCAGGATGCTCACAATGGCCCCTCGCCTGACGGAGCAGGCACCTGTTTCTTCGGAGGGGGAGCCGGAGCCTGCGAGGCATTCGGGTCGGGTGGAGCCGGCAATAGCACGCTGTACTTGGCACGCATTTCTGTGTAGGCCTTTTGCCATGCCTGCTGCTTCTGCTCGGCGAGCCATGCGGTTTTCACATCCGGTTCCATCTCCTCAAACGCCGGGATGCGACCGGGAATAACGGTATCGACAAACACCAGATGCCATCCGTAGCCGGACTCAATTGGACCCTGCCACGAGCCGGGTTTTAGCTTCTCGAGAGCCAGTACGAATTGGGGGCCAAATTCCTTGGCCAATGCCTCGGGAGCACGGTCGCCATAGTAGTCCTGGAACATGAACGGATCGGCGAGCGAAACCGCGAGCTTCGAGTCTTCGGGCTGGCCGGCGATCTTGGTGAGTGCCTTAGCAGCGTCGTCCTGAGTGTTCTTTCCGCGCTTGTCCGGGGAAAAGTAGAGATGGCGGAAGCTGTAGCGGCTGGGCAGGGCAAACTTGTTGCTGTTTTTCTCGAACCAAACCTTGAGCTCCGCGGTGGAAGGCTCGTGAGCGGCGGCTACGTCCTCCGCGAGGAACTGCATCTTTTGCGCCATGCGCCGCTTGACGATGGTGTCATCCTTGTCGAGTCCCATCGCCAGCGCCTCGCGATATAGGACCTCTTCACGAACCCGGTCTTCCACCATGGCCTGAAATTCAGCGGGAGTCGGTTGGCGATGCCATTGCGACTGGAAGTACATATCCATCTGCCGGAGCTCATCGAGGCTCAGAGTAATCTGCCGCGACGACTCGACTCCGCCGCGGCCACGATGCATGTAGGCGTACGCCGCGAACAGGACAAGACCCAGCAGCAGGAAGTGCAGCAGCGGCTCGCGCAGCCAACGTTTGAGGACAGGAAAGAAAAAACTCTCAGGTCTGGATTGCAGGGCGGAATCCTGCTCATCCGGGACGATTCCTATAGACACTTCACTCATTCAAAAAACAACTCCTACGGTTTTGCCGGCGCGTACCAAATTGGCGATGTCCAGGCACGCTGCTGAACGGTGGCTGCGACGTTTGGGTTCGGCGGCAGCTTCAGCTTGGCGGCCCAATACGTGGACCAGCGTGGCGTGGGAATCTCCAGCACACGGGCGTAGTATGTCGCGTGCGCGTTGGGATCGAACGAAGGATCGGTCCACTCACCGATCAGCTCAGTCGCGCCGATTGAGTTCGTGTAGGTGGCGGTCTTCACGTCAACCGTATTGCCGACGGCTGGGACCTTGCCGGTTTTTGCATCGCCTTTGCGGTCTCCGCTCCACACCACGTCGTAAACGGCCTCCTTGCTCTTGCCGTTCTTCGTCGAGATCTTGATGATCTGAACGCGATCGAGATTGCCGCTGTCGGGGTCCTTAATGGCGTGAACAACGAACGTTGGAGCGGCTGCTTCTGACGGTGCTGTGAGGTCGCCACCCATGGGCACACCGCCATGGTATGCAGCTGTCACCCAATCTGCCTGTTTGGTCATGTCCTTGGGATAATCCCACCCGGCAAACATGCGAACCTTGATTCGAGTACCGGAAGTCCCGAATGTCTCTTTCCTTTTAAAGGCTGAAAAGATAGAGTCGCGCGTGTTCTCCTCGGCCCAGACTCCCGTGAGTCCGCCGGAACTGAGAGCGGTCGGGGGCTCACCACCGACGGAGGTTGTGGCGGTGATCACAGTCTTAGGATCGCTGTCTTGATTGCCGTGCGAGCCCGGAAAGTTGCTCGGTTCGGTCGAGCTGATGCCGGAATGGAAATCGGTCCCGGCCTCGATGCCGTATTTGAAGGGATTGACGCCGAGCTTGGCCTGCTGCTCCTGGCCGACGCCGTAGGCCTGACGCAGATAGCTTCCGGTTGCGGAATTTGCTTTCTTGTCCGAACCGATCAGATAAAGCCACATTTCAAAATTGGCGAACTCGTCGGTGGGCGAGAGCGCCGGGCTGGTGTCGGTCTGTCCCTTGGCCTGAATAATTTCGGCCAGCGGTTCGTTGGCCATGCGGCGCTCAGCGTAATCGCGGGTGATCGGCTTGCCCGACATGTCACGCGTACTGAACATCAGGCCGTTGCTGGCGTTGCCGTTGTGAGGGACGGCGATCACGTCCAGCCCCTGTTTGCGTTGGGCTTCGAGGTAGCGCCAGAGATCTTCGGGATCCAAGGAATCGAATGCTGTGTAGGGCATGGCCGGGCCTTTATCCGCGAAGATCACGCAGCGATGCAGGTTCTGGAACTGCGGCGCCGAGGTCCACTCGAAGCCGACGAACGTCGTGAACTTGCCGGGCTTGTAGTACTTGTCGGAGATGGCCGCGTATTTCTCCCATGACGAGCGCAGCAGTTTGGGATCGTTAAATTCGGGCAAGGGCTTGTTGACGATGGTGGAACCGATGAGCTTGCGGAACGCTGTGGCCGAAACCGCAGGGTCGGGATTGGTCATCACGGTGTACCACTCGGTCTGGGCGAAAGGACCGTTAGGGTCGATGGTGTCGCGCACGGCTCCCAGATATTCCGCGTGGTCGGTTACTGCCAGGAAGTCGAGCGGCGCGATGCGTTTTTGCGCCTTGCCCATGTATTCCACGGTTTCGCCCATTGCGTATTTGTAGGAGTCTTCGGGGGTGGTGCGGGTGCCGAACGCGAATGCGTCCATGGAGTAGCCGGTATGCAGGTGCAGGTCGCCAAAATAGGCGTTCTTCAGGGGATTGCGCGCGGGCTTGGCGTCGGCGGGCTGCGTTGCCTGCGCCGGCTGCGAGGTAGCGGCGCCTCGGTCTTGGTTGAGCAAGCCGCGAGGGAAAGAATCAGTGTTGCTGACGCAAACAAGAGCAGAAACTTTTTACTTCCACGCATTAGGCTCATTCCGGTGCCAAGGATACGCGACCTGTCGGCGGCGAGCGAAACAGCCGCGCATTCAGATTGTCGTAACGTGAGTTTTTGGAGCAGCACGATTGTATACTGCCCGCGCTTCCGGGAGTACAGGCTGCGCCTCAGCAACTACGGACACTTCATTCACCAACCGTCTCCGCCCTAGGAACGGCAATTTATGAGTTCAGGTTGTTATACCGCCGCGTCTTTATCTTCCTTGAATCGCGCGCGGACGAGAAGAACTACGAGGATCACATGGGCCACAACTGCTGGCCACAATAGCACACCAACCGCTTCTCCACGGACGCCGATGCGAATAAGGTACAGCATGGCGAGCGTGCTATACGTCAGCATTCCGTTCAGCGGCTGGGAGGCAGAGTTGGAGGGCCAGCAGGCCACACCCAGGCCGATCAGGGCGATACCGGCGATGCGGCTCATTACGACGGCGATGCCACTGATCTCTGCTGCAAACAGCAGCCGGACGACGACAGGCGGACACGCGAGCAGAAGCAGTCCCGTACTCGCTTCTGCAGCCGCCGACAATGCGAGGACGTTCTTCTTCATCATGCTTCCCGATCGGCGCATCCTAAGCTGGCGCTAGATCTGCTGGTGTACCTTGGTCTCGAACTTGTCAATCGCCGCGTTGCCCATCTTCTCGAACAGTTCCCGTCGCTTCTCTTCGCGGATGGCCTGGAACTTCTGCTGTTGCTGCGGATCCAGGAGAGGCGTGATCTTGGCGTCGATGGCGCTGCCGATTTGCTTCAACTGCTCTACCTTCTCCAGCGGCTTGAGCGAGGTGTTTTTCTTCAGCGCCCCCAGTTGCTTTACCTCGTCCTGCAGGAAGGGGAGAATCTGCTGTTTCTGCTGTTCGTTCAGGCCCAGTTCGATCGAAAAGGTGTTGAGCGTGGCGGTCACCGGATTGAGCACGAACTGCGGGCTCGGAATGATCTCGTAGTTGGCGTAGCCGAATTCATTACTGCGCGCGCCGTAATAGGTGTCGCCCAGTTTGTAGACGGTCACCGCATACGGTTCCTGGGAAATGGTGGTCACCACTTTGCCGCCTTCAATCTTGTACGGGGTGGTGGTCCCCTGGTAGCCGTCGCGAACCGGGTTGCCGTAGTAGCTTGGAATTGATACGTTCTTGCCGATATGCCAGACGTTGCTCTGGCCTTCAGCAGTGTAGGCGATGCTGAACTGGTCACCAGTCGCGTTGTTGCGCACCCAGAAGGCCTTGCCCACGATCAGCGCCTTCAGTTGCGCATCGCCTAACTGTGTTGCGCCCTTCGCCTTCAGGTCGGTCACCGTCATGCCGGCGGGCGCATTCTTGCGCGCATCGGCGGTAGGCGTGTACCAGATTGGAGAACTCCAGGCTCGCTCCTGTCCGGTGAGCGGAACCACGTCCGGCGGGGTCAAGCCGGCCTTGACTGCCTGTATGAGGGTCCAGCGCGGCGTGGGGATTTCCAGCACGCGGGCGTAGTAGAAGGCATGCAGGCTGGAGTCGAATTCGGGATCGGTCCACACCGTCTTCAATTCCACCGAGCCGACGTCGTTGGTGTAGGTAGCTTTCTCCAGGTCCACGGTGCTCTTTATCGCGGGAACGCGGCCTGACCACTTGTCAGGCTTGCGGTCGCCCGACCAGGCCACGTCAAAGATCTTCTCGAAGCTCTGGCCGTCCTTGGTCCAGCCCTTGATGATCTGGATACGGTCGAGATTAGCCGATGTCGGGTCCTTCACCGCCCAGACAACGAATGTCGGAGCCGTGCCCTTCAAGGGAGGCAGGTCGGCGCCCATGGGGACGCCGTTGGCGTAGGACTGATGCACCCAGTCGCCGGCGTTCAGGATGTCCTTGTTGTAGCCCCATCCGCCGAAGAAGCGCACCTTAATGTGAACGCCGCTGGTGCCGAAGGTTTCCTTGCGATACATGGCGTCCCAGAGCGAAGCGCGAGTGTTTTCCTCGGCCCACACGCCCGTGAGTCCGCCCGGGTTCTCCAGGCGAACGTCAATCGTGCCAAACGCCATAACCCCGGCCATGCGCCGGTCGACGGTTCCGTCGATCTGAGCGTGACCGCCGTAGAAATTGTCCTGGCGGTAAGGGCTGCCGGTATTGTGCGAGTCGGAGCCGCCGGCCATGCCGAACTTGTAAGGGTTGTAGCCGCGCACGTCTTGCATGGTGATGCCGTCTTTCAGTGCCTGGCGGCCAAAGCTTCCTTGAATGTGATCGACTCGGCCGACGGTCGGTGGCGCACCGAGCAGGCCGGTGAAGAGTTCGTAGTTGGCGAACTCGTCGTTGGGCGAGAGCAAGGGATGGGTCTCCGACTGTCCCTTGATCTGCTTGATCTCGACCAGGCGTTCGTTGCGGTCGCGCGAGGCTGCCCAGGCCGCGTCGATGGGCCTGCCGAAACTGTCGACGTCGGTGGGATACATCCAGCCGTCGCTCAAGTTCGCATTATGCGAGATGGCCAGCAACTCGTTGCCTGCCTTCCGCTGCGTGTCCATCCACTTCCACAAGTCTTCGGGGTGCCAGGAGTCCAGAGCGCTATAGGGCATCACCGGCACTTTCTCACAATCGCGGAAGAAGATATTGCGATGCAGGTTCCGATTGTCAGGAGCGGAGGTGTACTCATATGAGCAGAACGCCGTGAATTTACCGGGATGGTTGTTTTGATCGGCGATCTTGACGTTTTCTTTCCAGATCGAACCCGCCACCTCGGGGCTCATCAGCGCTTTCACTGGAGGTTGGTTGAGCATATTCACGAGGTAGTTGAAAACCTTAGTGATATCCGCCTGGTCATTGGGGTTCTTGAGGATAAGAGGCTGTGCCTGGGGCAGTTTACTCAGGGCCGATCCCGGCGTGTTGGCTTCCTTTGTTACTCCCACATATTCGGAGTGGTCGGTCACACCCATGAAGTCCATGGGCGTGTCGATCTTGATGTCGTAGCCCAGGGGATGCTTGATGGTTTGGCCCTGCGCATACTTGAGGGCGTCGTCAGGCCCGGTGAGGCGGTTGCCCATGAGCCAGGCGTCGACCGACCAACTGGTGTGGATGTGCTCCTCACCGAAGTAGGCGTTGCGGTCGGGATTCTTTTCGACGCGCTGCTCGGCCGGCGCAGCCTGGCCGCCTTGTTGTGCCTGTTCTGGCGCTTTGGGTTTCTCACACGAAACCAGTACGCCGATGCTGAGAATGACCAACGCCAAAGCCGCCGTTACCGCAACTCTCGTCTTCATAAATGCCTCCGTCTTTCTGAATGGCACGACCACGGTCCCGCGCAGGTGAAGCGCGCGCGGGCATTGCACTCCATGACAGCGCTAAGGGAAGAACCCTATCGCCGCAGAACTGAACTGCGACTTCGACATTTTCAGAGCGAGAAAATTCTAGTTAAGCAGGAGAGGGCTGCGCAAGCTGCAAAGTTGCTAAGGATGAGGCCACAAAGTTGCTAGGGATGATTGGCGCAGGTCATTCGTCAGTCGGCGGCTACTTGGCGTAGATCTTGTACAGCATCAGGTAGATCACCACGCCAGTGACCGACACATACATCCAGATGGCGAAGGTGTAGGGCGCGATGGCCTTGTGGCGGGCGAAGCGGCCCTTCAGCGCGCGATAGAGCGTGATGAGAACGAACGGCACCACCACGGCTGCCAGGATGGTGTGCGAGATCAGGATGGTGAAGTACAACGGCCGCGAGAGTCCTTCACCGCGGAAGTGTGTGACCCCGGCGCGCAGCACGAGGTGGTAGTACAGGTACGAGATGAGGAACACAGTGGAGGTGACGAACGCGGCCAGCATCATGCGCTTATGGGCTTCGCGCCGCCCGCTCTTGATGAGGTAGAGCCCCGAGCCGATCAGGACGGCGCTGCTGCCGTTGAGGAAGGCATTCAGCGCCGGAAAGAAGGTTGGGTTCAGTTGCATTATGCTGCGGGCTTGGTGCTGCGGCGGTTGGCCACCAGAAATGAGACCGCGAACATCATCAAGGTAAACAGCGCCAGCACCGTCAAGTTGGTGCTGAGCGAGAGTTCAGTGGAAGCCGAACCGGGAAAGAGCAGCGAACGCAGCGCCTCGGTGCCGTAGGTCAGCGGGTTGCCGCGCATCAGCAGGCGGATCCAGATGGAGGCGCCAGAGAGCGGGAACATCGAACCCGAAAGCAGCCACAGCGGAATCAGGAACAGATTGATGATGGCGTGAAAGGCCTGCGTGGAGTCCATCGGCCAGGCGATGATGAAGCCCAGCGCCGTCAACGAAAATGCCATCAGGAAGATGGTCAGCACAGTCAGCCCAAAGCTCGCGAAGCTGAAGTGCACTCCCAGCGCCGGAGCGACCACGAGGAAGACCAACCCCTGCAGCGTGGCCAGCGTCGCTCCTCCCAGCACCTTGCCCAGCACGATGACGGAGCGGCTCACGGGTGCGACCAGCACGGAAAGCAGGAATCCTTCCTTGCGATCTTCAATCACCGACATCATGGTGAAGATGGCGGTGAAGAGCACGATCATGGTCAGCGCGCCGGGAAAGAAGTAGTTGAGATAATGCTGACCCCCAGCGGTTCCGCTGGAGCGAAAGGAGGAACCAAAGCCGGAGCCGATCACGATCCAGAACAGCAGGGGAGAGGCGATAACGCCGACCACGCGCGCTCGCTGCCGATAGAAGCGGACGATCTCGCGCCACCACAACGAAAGCGACGGCAGCAGCACGCCTGCGCTGGCGGGAGTGAGGGTTGCCGGTAAGGTATTTATTTGAGTAGCCATTTTTTCTCGATACTGCAGAACCTACGCTTGCTCCTCACCGCCAGCGGCCTCTTCCGTCCAGAAGCGATGGCCGGTGCGGCGAATGAAGACGTCTTCCAAACTCGGCTTGTGAACGGAGACACCCTGGATCTCGCCGGGGAACGCCTCGACCACGTCGGTGACGAAGCGATGCCCGTTCTCGATCTCCAGCCGCACGCGACTATCGATTACCGCAGGATGCAATCCGAAGCGCTGTTCGATATGCTGCGCCAGCGCCTCAGGCTGCTCGCATTCCAGCAGGATGACGTCGCCACCGATTTCGCTTTTCAACTCGGCGGGCGTGCCCAGAGCGACGACGCTCCCGTTGGCGTAAATCGCGAGGCGGTCGCAGCGTTCGGCCTCCTCCATCAGGTGCGTGGTTACCAACACGGTGACGCGCTCTTCGTCGCGCAGAATTTGCAGGTATTGCCACAAATCACGGCGCGCTCCCGGGTCCAGCCCGGTTGTCGGCTCGTCGAGCAGCAGTACCGAGGGATGATGCAGCAGTCCCTTGGCAAGTTCGAGCCGCCGCTGCATGCCGCCGGAAAAGGCCTCGGCTTTTTCCCCGGCGCGATCAGCCAGACCGACTCGTCCCAACATTTCGCTGACGCGTTTTTTCAACGCCGCGCCGCGCAGGCCGTAGATATGCCCGATCAGCATCAGGTTCTCTTCCGCTGAGAGTTTGACGTCAATGCTCTGCGCCTGGAAGACCACGCCGATGTTGCGGCGCACCAGCGCCGGCTCACGGGCAACGTCGTGCCCCATAATCATGGCGCGCCCGCCTGAGGGCAGCATCAGGGTCGAGAGAATGCGGAACGTCGTGGTCTTGCCGCTGCCATTGGGGCCGAGCAGGCCGAAAATCTCGGCCGGCCGCACGTCGAACGACACGCCCGCCAACGCTACGCGATCTCCGTACTGGTGGCGCAGGCCCTGTAGCTGGATTACCGCCGCCGCGGTATCGCCAGAGTCGGTCACGATCGGCTCATTGATGATTTCAGAAGTTGCCATCTAGGGGGCCACAGATGATTCTATTATGCCGGGATGGGCCGGGTCGAACAGCAGCCATAGCGGGTAAGTAATCTGGGCCAACGCCGGGCTTGCGCAGCTTGAAACTGATCAGTGCGAAGAGGCTGGCAGCACGAAGTCGATGCCGCGATCCTCGTTGTCCCTCTTTGTGGCCGGCAGATCGAGGTCCGAGAGGCTGATTTTCCTGGCGCGCGTTTCATTGAAAACCCAAATCGTATTGCCGACGATGGCGTAATTTACCACGCCCTCGGCGTGGCCATCGCGGTAGATGAGCACAGTCTCGGCATGGATTTGGGCTTTCGGTTGCGGCTGCTGCGCTGACTTCTGCGATTCTCGCTGTGCGCGCAACGCAGCCATTTCGTTGTTCAGGCGATCGATCTCCTGCTGTTGGGCCTGGCTGTTCTGCTCATAATAATTAGAGTTGTCGGGAGAAACGTACACATAGGACGGATACGTCTGCACCGCATAGGTGGCGGGATATGAACCGTAAGCGTAGGAGGAATCGTACCAGCCGAGGCCGCCGTACCATCCCCACCAAGGCCAACCCCAGCCCCCGTAGCCATAAGCCCAGGAGCGATAGCCCCACGGACGATATGGGTAACGATAAGGGTAGGAGCCACGCCAGCCCCAGCTGTTCCAGCCCGAACCGTTCCACGCGCCGCCATTCCAACCGCGGGAGCCGCCTCCCCAGTAAGCGCCGGCCTGAGGAGTGCCGCCATAGCTGGATCCATGCCCAAATCCGCTGCCGTGCGGGGCGAAACTGCCTCCGCCTGAGGAGAATCCGCCTCGGCCGCCACCCATGGACATGCCACCGCGCCCGCCTCTCTGCGCCAACACGGGAATGGCCAGCAGAGCTGCGCCCAAGGCCGTAATAAATAGCCAGCGACGCATACTCACATTATCGCTCTATCTGGCGAGAGAAGGAAGCTCGCGATTGCGCGGGCCGTGCGCAGTTACGCGCGATTGAGCATCATCAGCGCAAACAGCAGCGGCAGGTAAATGACGGAGGCCTGCAACACATGACGCGCGCGCAACTTGGACTGGGGAGCAATCGGCGCCAGCTTCATGGTCCACATGCGCAGGCTGAACCACAACATACCGAGACCAAGCAGCAGCGCGCCGGCGAAGTAAGTCCATCCCGACATGCCCATCAGCGTGGGCGCCAGCGACACCGGTACCAGGGCCAGGGCGTACATCACGATAGCGAAAGCGGTGGAGCGACCATCACTCTCGACCACCGGCAACATGCGGATGCGCGCATTCTCGTAGTCTTCACGATAGAGCCACGCGATGGAGTGAAAATGAGGGAACTGCCAGAAGAAGAGGATGGCGAACAGTACCAAGGTTTCCACGTCGAGGCGTCCGCGAATCGCGGTCCAGCCGAGCACCGGCGGCATGGCTCCGGGAAACGCGCCCAGAAAGGTGCAGATGGGGTGCACGCGCTTCATCGGCGTGTACACAGTGAGGTAGCTGACCGAAGTGAGTGCGGTCAGCGCTGCGGTGAGCAAGTTGGTGGTTGCCCACAGGTAGAGCACTCCGCCGATGGTCATGCCGAAGGCGACCACCGACGCGTGCAGCAGGCTCATGCTTCCGGTCACCAGCGGACGCTGCGCGGTGCGGCGCATCAGCGCGTCGAGGTCACGCTCGATCACCTCGTTGATGGCGGCCGTGCCTCCGCTCACCAGGCCAATCCCGATCAGCGCGTGCAACAGATTCCACGACAGCGACGAGACGCCCGACTTCGCGGCGGCGAAATAGGCTCCGGCCCACGCAGTCATCACGATCAGCGTAGTCACGCGCGCTTTGATGAGCACGGAATAGTCGCGCGCGAGCGCAGAAACTCCTACACGAGGTACGGCAAGCGGCTGACTGACGCTACTCATGCGGTGATGGCCTTTCCGGGTGCAGTGTGCAACTTGGATTCGGGAGCGTGGGCGCTGATCATGCGCCGGGTTTGGATGGCCAGTATGACGCTGGTGGCCAGCACCAGGGCTCCTCCCGCAACGTGGGACACCGTGCTGATAACGATGCCAGTGGTGGGCTGTGGCGGATCGATCATCCATCGCAGACGGGTGAGATAGGAGGCGAATCCGAGCCCGAGTTGGACCATTAGGAGCGCGAGCAACAGTTGTGCAGGCTTTCGCAACTGGGCAACGGTGCCATAGCGGGTCAAAACGCGAACCACTGTCCAGCAAACGACGACGGTCACCACACAAGCGCCGACGAGGTGCGGGAGAAGCTTAATTCCGGAATGGCGGAACGCCGCCCCGAGAATCAATTGGATCCACACGCAACCGGCTGCGAAGGCGGTGAGCGCCAGCGTGCTCGGGCTAAGATCATGCTCCGCGACCGGCTCGTAATCCTGGAGCCAGCTGCGGCTGGTGAACAGGGCCATGGCAACGATAACGCAGAAGATGGTTTGCGCGAGGGTGGCGTGCGCGGTGGAAATCGACCAGGGTAACAAGTTCAGCACGGTGATGCCGCCCAGAACGCCCTGTCCGACCACGGCGGCGAGTGCGGTCCAGCCCAGCACGCGCATCCACTTACGTTGTTCCACTCGCTGGGTCCACACCGCCATGATGATGATCAGCAGTCCGATGAACTCGGCGATCATGCGGTGGGAGTGCTCGTACTGCACCCCGCCCACCATGGGAGGAATTCTGTAAATCGAACCGAACGAGGTGGGCCAGTCGGGGACGGACAGGCCGGCGTCTTTGCTGGTGACAAGGGCGCCAGCGACGATCAGCAGAAACGTGGCCCAGGCAAGAAAAACGGCGAAACGATGGTGGGCCGGGTTGTAACGAAAATCACTCGGTCGCGACGTCAGAACAAGCTCCTGTCATCGTTGCGTCCGCACATGGCGACACTGCCGCATGCGGAGCTATCTTGGGTAACGAATTCAGTTGAGAGTGCGGCTTAAGTCTGCGGCGAACGCCTTAATCCCCACACGGCGTCCATGGCGATATTGTAGCAAATGGTGGCACATGACATCGGCCAGACTCAGCCCGCTGGAATCGTCGCAGCCCGAGCCGACTCCTGCCTCACAAGTCAGCTTCGCGCAGCGCCGGCTGGGGAGCGGGAATCGTGTGCAACGCCTCAATCATGGCTTCCGTGAATTCGGTCGTGCTGGCGGTCCCGCCCAAGTCGCGGGTAAGGTGCTTGTTTTCGCTGAACACCTTGTCGATAGCGGCCCGAATGTGGTTGGCCGCGTTCTCCTCGCCGAGATGGCGCAGCATCAGAATTCCGGAACGCAGCACGGCCGTCGGGTTGGCTAGGTCTTTGCCCGCAATGTCGGGCGCCGAGCCATGCACCGCTTCGAAGATGGCACACTCGTGTCCGAAGTTCGCACCCGGCACCACCCCCAGGCCACCCACGAAGGCGGCACACAGGTCGGAGACAATGTCCCCGTACAGGTTCTCCAGCAACAGGATGTCGTACTGGTACGGGTTCATCACCAACTGCATGCAGGTGTTGTCCACGATGTGCTCGCCGTAAGTGATCTCGGGGTATTCCTTAGAAACATCGCGCGAGCAGCGAATGAACAGCCCGTCAGACAACTTCATGATGTTCGCCTTGTGAATGGCATGGATCTTCGTGCGCTTCACCCGGCGCGCATACTCGAAGGCAAAGCGGGAGATGCGGGTGGAGGCTTTTTCCGTGATGATCTTCAGGCTCTCCACCACGCCGGGCACCACTTCGTGCTCGATGCCGGAATACAGGCCTTCGGTGTTTTCACGGATGACGATCAGGTCCACACCGAGATAACGCGTGGGTATGGCGGGCAGATTGCGAATCGGCCGGAAGTTTGCGAACAACTCGAACTGTCGGCGCAAGGCAACGTTGATGCTGGGGAACCCGCCGCCTACGGGCGTTGTCACTGGTCCCTTCAGTCCAACGTGGGTGCGTTCGATCGACTCGGTAAGTTCCTTGGGAATGTATTCGTGGAATTTTTCGTAGGCTTCGGCGCCGGCGGCAAACCTTTCCCACTCAAACTTAACGCCGGTGGCTTCCAGGATGCGGACAGCGGCGTTGACGACCTCAGGGCCGATGCCATCGCCGGGAATTAGGGTAACGGTATGTGCCATTCGTTTTTGTCTGACTGCCGGATCAATCTCCGGACTTGGTTTTGGCGGATGTGCCTTCCTTGGTGTCGAGCAGTTCCTTCAACTCGGACATGAATTCGCGCACATCCTTGAAGTCAAGGTAGACCGAGGCGAAGCGCACGTACGCGACTTTGTCGATCCGCTTCAGGCGGTTCATGATCAGTTCGCCGACCTCGCTCGTCTTGCGCTCGCGGTCGGGTGAGTCCACCACGAACCCTTCGGCGTCGTTGACGATCTGCTCCAGCCTGCCCATCGAAACGGGGCGCTTCTCACAGGCCCGCAACAGCCCGTTCAGCACTTTTTGCCGCTCAAACTTTTCGCGGCGGCCGTCCTTCTTGACCACCATGTAGGGGATCTCGTCTATTCGCTCATAAGTGGTGAAGCGCTTCTCGCACCTCAGGCACTCGCGCCGTCGGCGGATGGATTCGCCTTCCTTGCTTTCGCGCGAATCCACAACTTTGTCGTTTTCGAAGCCGCAAAACGGGCACTTCATGGAGTAGGAGAAGGCGCAGGCGAACGGCCCGCAAATCGATTGTAGCAGGGAGAAAGGACGCTATTTCGCCAGCGCCGCTTCGCGCTCTTCCGCCTCGGCGATGGCACGGATCGAAACATGTTCCCGTCTTGCCAGAGCCAGTCCTGCCGGGATCACCGACATGAAGGTTGTGATCCATATCAGCATGCCGCAACTGACGGCGAGTTCCTTCTCGATGCCGAACCCCGCGTTGAGCATGCTGATGGTGGCGAGTTGAGAACCGCCGCCCACCGCCGGCAACTGCAGCATGGAACCCACCATGCTCGCGCCCATCAGGACCACCTCGTCAGGCAGCGTCAACATGCGCAGATCGCCGGGGTAGGCTTGGGTGACGACGTAGAAAGCGAATGCGATCAGCACCCACATGAACAGGGAGAGACCGATCAACTGCAGCGCAGAGCTCAGATCGTGAATCGTCTGCAATCCTTCGCTGAAGGAGCGGATCTTCTCCCGCATGTGATGGGCAAACTTGGGAGCGAAACCGGCGAACAGGTCGTGCACAAACTGGCCGACGCGCTCGGCGGAGCGCCGTACCACCATAGCCCCCACCACGAGTGCGAGGACGAGCACCATGAGTGCGAAGGCGGCCTCCCGTAATCCGTGATAAAAGTGCAGCGCGCGTAGATCAGGCGAGAGGAAACTTAGGGCGAGCAGCACCGCGAATGCACCCATGTCGAAGATGCGCTCTACGCCCCACACCGCAATCTGCGAGGTGAAGGTGAGGCGCTCTTTCTTGGCAATCATGTAGGGCCGGAGCATTTCACCAGCGCGCCCCAATAGTGCCAATGCCGAGAATCCAATGAACTGCGGGCCCATCATCCTCCCCGTAGTCGTTTTGCAGACTGGCTTCAGGAACAGGCGCCAGCGCACGGCGCGAAGAACATAAGCGATATAGGTGAGGACGACCGAGGCCACAAGGTTGAGCGGCTTCACTTGGTCGGTGCGGCTCCAAAACACGCCCCAATCGAAGTTCCTCCACGCACGCACTTGCAGGTAAATCAACAAACAGAGCAGGATCAGAACAATGCCGAAGATCAGGATGCGTTTCTTGTTCATGGAAGATTATTCGTCAGGCTTGCGGGTAGGTCCTCTTGGTCAAGGTAAATGAGTGGTTGAGCAGGGTCAAACCTGGCTACTGGCTGGCCGCGCCGGAAGGGGTTGCACCCTGCGCGAGGACAGCCTTCTGCGACGATTCGTTCCGCGGGTTCTTGCGTTCAGCCAGTTTCTTGCGGTTGTAATCCCGGATGACGCGGGCCACGTAAGCATGGGTCTCGCGATAAGGAGGCACCCCCTTATACTGCTGCACCCGCTGCGGGCCGGCGTTATAGGCGGCCAGCGCCTTGACCATGTCGTTGTTATAGAGCAGCAGCAGTTCGCGCAGATATCGCACGCCGCCGTCCACATTCTCCGCCGCGTCGAAACTGTTCTTTACCCCGAGCTTGCTAGCGGTTTGCGGCATGAGCTGCATCAGCCCTTGGGCACCTTTGCGCGATACGGCGCGCGGGTCGTTGGCGCTCTCCGCGCGGATCACGCTGGCAATAAAGTCGGCGTCTACCTGGTTGCGCGCGCTGGCGCCACGGACGATGGTCTTCAAGTCTCCTGTTTGCTGGGAGGCCTGAGCGGCTGGTTGCTGGTCTGCTGGCGCGGGCTCGAAGCTTTCGATTTGCGCGGTGGCTACGTCAACGTAGCCGCTGTCGGGAGCTGCACCCATATAGAGCCGCGTAGTGTCTCCCAGCGTTTCGTGCCGTTCGTGGCGAATGCTGAATCCGTTGCGCAAGTTCGCGACTTCCGCTGCCTGCACCTGGGACGCAATCAGCAGCACCAGCAGGCCGGCTTGTAGGAATCTACGCATTCACGCTCGCTGTATCGGCGTCCAGCACCTGCTCAATGGCGGCGGCCACGCCGCTATCGTCATTGTGCAGGGTGATCGTCCAGCCATTCTGCTTCAGATCTTCGGACGCGTTCCCCATGATCACCGGATGCCCGGCAAACGTCAACATTTCAATGTCGTTGTAGTTGTCGCCAATAGCCATGACCTCGGAGCGATCGATGCCGCGATACCGGGCCCAGCGCTCCAGCGCATGTCCTTTTGAGCAGCCGGCGTTGAGAATGTCAATGATCGACAGATTGCGATTGTCGTACTGGGTCCTGAGCACGGTGATTCGGGCGGCGAAATCGCAGGCCAGAAGCCGTTCCTGAACACTCTGCATCAGCTCAATGGGGCCACAGAACATCGCCTGGATGGGATCTTCGATCAGCGCTTTCTCGATCGGGCTTACATACTCGATGAAAGGCGCGTTCTTCTCCATCCAGCGTTGAATGACGCCGTACAAATGTTTGTGGTTCTCGCACACAATGGCGCCCATGCCCTCCCGGTCGAACGTGATCACCATGTGGTTGCGGAAATCCAGCATGTGCTGACAGATCTGAATCGCCGTGTCTTTCGGCAGCAGATCTTGGTGAAAAACTTCGCCCCGGGTGGACCGCGTCACCGCGCCATTGGAGCTGATGAGCCAAAGATCGAACCCCAGCGACTCGGCAACCGGCATGGCGAACATGTGACGGCGGCCCGTGCCCAGCACGATCTCGATGCCGGCTTCATGAGCCCGGCGCAAGGCCTGTAGATTAGCTGGGGAGATCTGCACACTTGAGTCCAGCAGCGTGCCATCAATATCGATAGCGATGAGGCGGATGGGGCGCTTCACGATGTCTCATTTTAGCAGCCATCCGGGAGCAGTCAGCCATCAGCGGTCCTCTTTCCGGTTATGGGCCATCCGCGCTGATTGTTTTCCCCCTAGCCACTTGCCCATCCGCCGACGTAAAGTAAAAGGACGATGGAATTGCGTAAAGATCCCATCACGCGCTCTTGGGTGATATGTGGCGATGAACCGGAACATGGCTCCTCGCTCGACTACTTCTGTCCCTTTTGCCCGGAGTCAGGTCAGCCGTTACAGGTGATTGCCTCCGCTCCGACCGTGAATGGCAGTCCGTGGTCGGCGCGTGCCGTAGTGCATCCACACCCGCTTTACGGCATTGATGGCGATCCGGGGCGCTCGGGAAATGGACTGTATGACATCATGCGCCCGGTTGGAGCGCACGAGGTCATCGTGGAGAACGCGCGACATGACCGCCATCTGTGGATTGCGGACGACCGCGAGATCGAGGAATACCTGGCCCTATGCGGCCAGCGCATCCAGGACCTGAAGGGCGATGGACGTTTCAAGTACATCAGCGTTTTCAAGAATCTAGGCAGCATGTCGGGGCAGGAGTTTGATCACCCTACCTCCGAAATCGTCGCCACCACGTTTGTCCCGCGGCGCGTGCTCTACGAACTGCGTGCGGCGCGCCAGCATTATGAGGGCAAAGAACGCTGCGTCTTCTGCGACATCCTCACGCAGGAACAGGCCCAGAAGGTGCGCGTGGTTGAAGTCCGCGGCGATTACATCGCATGCTGCCCCTACGCCCCGCGCGTTCCCTACGAGACTTGGATTGCGCCCCGCAGCCACGAGGCGTTTTTTGAGCGCACGGCCCAGAAATCGGGCGCGATGCGCGATTTGGCTGCTCTGCTCCGGCGCACTCTGTTTCGCATTCGCACCATCGCCGACGGCTTCCACATGGTGCTGCATACTTCGCCGAACACCATGCACCGCTCGGAAACGCTCGGCTTCTGGAAGACCATCGAAGACGACTACCATTGGCATATCGAGATCCTGCCCATCCTCGGCACCAAGGCGAAGTCCTATAGCTTCAAAGAGGTGTATTACTCGCCGGTGAGCTCGGAGACGGCGGCAGCGATGCTGCGCGAACGACCAACCGAGCGGTAGCGGCCATGACCATCCGTCGCATCAAGACCTACACCGGGCAGACCGGCTACGTTTATCAGTACTACTTCGTCGGCAAACGCCCGGCGCTCGAGGGCGATCCCGAAGCTCCCTCTACGGAGTACGTCTTCGACGTGACTGCGGACCGCAAGACCACCTTCGCCGTCAGCATTTTCCTGCATCCCGACGCGCTCGACGCTTGGGGGGCCAACCGCGGCCGCACCCTCAGCGAGCCTGAGCAATACGCCGCGGTGAAGCTGCGCCTGATGCAGGCCTTCGACGAAATTCCCAATATGCTGGCCCAGGGCCGCCGTTTGCGGCTTGAACCCGAAGAACTCTATGTCTTGCTGGACTCCATAGGTGTTGAATAACGGTAGAATGAGTTAGCTAACTGCTGGCGTTTGACTGCGTCCAACTTCGTAGCTGAGACCGCCCGTGGGATTCGTGGGGTCAGGATTGCCAATGTTCGCGCCAATGCAATGGTCAGGACGCAAGGCTTGGAATCGCGCCTTGCTGGCGTCATTTGCGCTCCACTGCGCGGGCATCGCATTGCTGGTTCATCGTCCCGCTCCGTTGTTCGTGGCGCCGTCCGACGTAGATCTCGGCCTACGCGGATCGTCAGGTTCACTTTCCATCGTGTATCTGGCTCCGGTGGGACCTGAGCGACTTGATTCCTCCCCAGAGCAGCCGAAGCCGTCATTACGCGTATCTCTGGTCAGCAAGCCGCAACCACCGAAAGCCGCACGGCAAAATCCGCAGCCGAATCCAATGGCCGTTAACAATGCGCCGGACCAGACTGCGCGAGGCGGTTCTCCATACGGCCGCGTTCCCGGTGCACCGATTACGGGAGATGAGGTCATGCCTGCGCTGCCCGAAGTGTTTCCCGATCCTCCGGTGTACCGCTCGGACCTGCCGGCTGGCGTCGAGGGTGACGTCATCGTCGAGGTCACCATTGACGCCCAGGGCAATGTGGTCGAAACCAAGCTGCTCCAGGGCATCGGCTATGGCGTCGAGCAGAAGGTGCTCGCGGTGTTGCGCCGCTGGCATTTTCGTCCAGCCAGCCGGGATGGCGTGACCATCGCCTCGCAGCATATCGTGCACTTTCATTACCCGAGCTAGGGGAGGGGAAGTCGTCTCCGGCTCTTGTCACACCAGCCTGTGCAATATGTCCTTGCAATTCCGGCCATGCGGTGTACTGTGATGCAGGTCACACCATCCCGTGACAACCAAACTGCGTCCAGTTCGGCTCCCCGTTATACTGAACAGTAACGGAACAGGCGGGAGTTGAAACCTTACCGTTCATGGGGTTTATGCCTTTAGTCTGGCTTCGAGTTGCGGTGGCTTTTTATTCCGTGGGATTGCTCTACTCTCTCCTCTTGCTCAGCAAACAAGGCAATCTGCTAAGCAGAGTGGTTGAGCCGGCCGTCGGCCTCGGCCTGATCTTTCACTTCGTCTCGCTGGTTGAATCCACCGTCCTCGTCGGTCGTCTCTCTCTGGTTTCCATCCACTACTCCGAGTCGATTCTGGCCTTCCTGGCAATGGTGGTCTTCTTCATTTTCTTTGTGGGATACCGGACCGTCTCGCCCGGCGTAGTCATATTCCCCATTGTGTTCGTTCTGACGTTCGCCTCCGCCTTGGGGCAGAAGCCAATCACGTTGACATCGCCGCTGTTACGCAGCGGCTGGATCTTTGTCCACGTTGTCCTCATTTTCACCGGGTATGCCGGACTGTTCCTGAGTTTCGGAGCCAGCCTGTTGTACCTGGTGCAGGAGCGCGCTCTTAAGTCCAAGAAGCCGGGGCCGCTGCTGACCTGGCTACCGCCATTGCAGACGATTGACGACATTGGCTACCGGGCTTTGTTGTTTGGGTTTCCCTTCATGACCTTTGGACTGGTTACCGGGTCGGTGCTGGCGATTGACAAGTTCGGACCGCTGTTCTTCTACGATCCAAAGATTCTGTTGTCGTTCATCATGTGGGCGGTGTACCTGCTGTTGCTGTACACCCGCTGGAGTTCGGGATGGCGCGGCCGTCGCGCGGCATTTCTGGCGACCTTCGCCTTCCTCATCGCCTTGGGGGTTTGGGCGGCGAACAGCTTTAGCCGTACGCACAGGTTTATGGTTTCATGAACTTCATCGTCATCGGCGTGAACCACCAGACGGCACCAGTTGAAGTGCGCGAGCAGTTCGCCATTCCGGAAGCGCGCCTGCCGGAAGCGGCGAAGTCGCTGGCCTCCTATCCCGGGTATTGAGGAAGGAATGGTCCTCTCCACCTGCAACCGGGTGGAGTTGCTGGCCCGTACCCTGAATGGCACCGCCGACCTGGAAGGTTTTGTAAAACAGTTTTACGGCTTCGACCCTGCGCCTTATCGCAAGTATCTCTACGAGTTTCGCGAGCGCGATGCCGTGCGCCATGTCTTTCGCGTGGCCTCGAGCCTGGACTCCATGATCGTCGGGGAGCCCCAGATCCTCGGGCAGGTGAAGGAAGCTTATGCTACCGCCCGCGCGGTCGGGGCCGTCAGCTCGCAGCTCGATGCTCTGCTGACGCGGTCTTTCGCGGTCGCCAAGCGCGTGCGCACGGAAACCGCTGTCGCGACTTCGGCGGTGTCGGTCGCCTCGGTTGCGGTTGATCTGGCGAAGAAGATTTTCGGCAACCTGCAAGGCAAGAGCGTTTACCTGGTGGGCGCGGGAAAGATGTCTGAACTCGCCGCCCGGCACCTGCTGGCGCACGGAGCCACGCAGATTTATGTAGCCAACCGCACCTATGACCGCGCGGTCGCGCTGGCGAAAAAATTCAACGGGCAGGCAGTGCCGTTCGAGCAGCTCTACGAGACCGTTTCCAACGCCGACATCGTTATCAGCTCCACTGGAGCGCCCCACGCCATCTTCCGCAAAGAGCACGGCGAGAAGTTCCTGAGCCGCCGCAAGAACCGTCCCATGTTCTTCATTGATATTGCCGTCCCTCGCGATATCGATCCGGAGATGAACAAGCTGGACGGGCTCTTCGTTTACGACATCGACGATCTGCAGCAGGTGGTGGCATCGCACATCGCCGACCGCAAGACCGAAGCCGACCGCGCCGAAGCTATCGTGCAGCTTGAGGTGGACAAGTTCCAGTCCCGCTTGCAGACCCTGGATGTTGTTCCCACCATCGTTTCGTTGCAGGAGCACCTCGAGATCGTCCGCCAGGCCGAGATCGATCGTGTGCGCGGCCGCTTGGGAAAGCTCACGCCAGAGCAGGAAATTGCGGTCGAAGCTCTCACCCGAGGCATCATCAACAAAATCATGCATACGCCCATAACCACACTCAAGAGCGCCGCCCGCGAATCGTCGGAAGCGACCACCGTGGTTGATCTTGTGCGCAAGCTTTTCGGATTGCGTGACGCAAGCACGGCGGAAAAGGAACCGGCAGCGGTGAGCAGTGGAAAACCAGGGGCGCGAGACTGATGGCCCGTTTGCGCATCGGTTCCCGCGGATCACAACTGGCCCTCTGGCAAGCCAACCACATCTCGGCGCTGCTGCGCGACCGCGGTCACGAAGTCGAAATCGAGATCATCAAGACGACTGGCGACAAGATCACCGACGTTGCCCTCGCCAAGGTCGGCACCAAGGGCATGTTCACCAAAGAGATTGAAGACGCGCTGGCCGAAGGCCGCGTGGATCTCGCGGTGCACAGCCTGAAGGATCTGCCCACGGAGTTGCCGCCGCCCTTCGAGTTGGTTGCAGTCACCACCCGCCAGAATCCGCGCGATGCGTTTCTTTCGCTCAAGCACGACAGCATCAAAGCGCTGCCGCAGGGCGCGCGCGTGGGCACCAGCAGCCTGCGCCGGCAGGCACAATTAAAGGCTTCGCGGCCCGACCTGGTGGTTCATCCGTTGCGCGGCAACGTTGATACCCGCGTGCGCAAGCTGGAAGCGGGCGAATACGACGCCATTATCCTGGCTGCCGCTGGTCTGAACCGGCTGGGCAAAACGCAATGGATCAAGGAAGTGCTTTCGGAAGAGTTCATGTGTCCCGCCGCTGGACAGGGCGCGCTCGGCATCGAGATCCGGAAGGGTGATATCAAGATGCGCGAGCATCTTGCATTCCTCAACGACCCAGATGCGCGGGCTGCTACTACGTGTGAGCGCGCGCTGCTGAACAAGCTGGGCGGAGGATGCCAGGTCCCCATCGGAGCTTTTGCTGAGATGCACAACGGCGAGTTGCGATTGACGGCGATTGTTGCGCATCCTGACGGTTCGAGAGTGCTGCGCGAGCAGCAGACGGGCAGCGATCCGCTAACTCTGGGGGAAAAGGTCGGCGATACGCTGCTGCGCCGGGGCGCAACGAAAATCCTTGAGGAGGTTTACGGTGCGGCTGCGGCCGCTCCGCAGCAACCTTAGCTCGCCGCAGGGATCGGGTGAAACGGTCTCGATCCGGTGATGTCCTCCCATGCCAAACTCCTGCACATCGGCTGCTTCGCTGCCGCTCTCCGGCTGTCGCGTACTGGTTTCTCGCGCGAAGGAGCAGGCAGGCGTGCTCTCGTCTGCGCTGCGCGACCTGGGCTGCCATGTGGTTGAGGTTCCCTTCATCCAGATTCGCAAGCCCAGCTCCTACCAGCCGCTGGACACGGCGTTACGAAACCTTGCAGGCTACGACTGGCTCATCCTTACCAGCGTCAACGGGGTCAACGCGCTGTTCGAGCGCATGAGAAAGAAAAACCTCCCGACTGTCGCGCTCGCCAAGGTGAAGATCGCGGCCATCGGGCCCGCCACCAGAAGCGCCATCGAAAATCGGGGACTCAAGGTCACCGTCACTCCGAAGGAATACGTCGCGGAATCAGTGGTCGCTGCGCTTCGTCGGCGGGTGAAAGGGAAGCGGGTACTGCTGGTGCGTGCGAAAGTTGCGCGCGACGTGATTCCGCGCGAGCTGCGCCAAGCCGGCGCACATGTGGATGTCGTCGAAGCCTACGAGACCGTCACGCCAAAGTCTTCCGCAACGCGGCTGCGTGCGGTTCTCGCCAGCAAGACGCGCAAGCCCCACGCCATCACCTTCACCAGTTCCTCGACGGTGCGAAACTTTGTTGCTCTGCTGGGACTGCGCAGCGCGCGTGCCGCTCTGAAGAAGCCGGGCCCGCATCGCGGCGTGCACACCGCATCCATCGGGCCAGTCACCTCCGCGACCCTGCGCGAATTTGGCTTGCCCGTGGACATTGAGGCCAGGGAGTACACCATTCCCGGGCTGGTGGCGGCGATTGTGGCGGAACGAGAGCGCATGCCGAGTGCCCGGCGCTGACGGCTACTCGTAAATCGAGCAGCCGCATCCCGGCGACGGCACATGCACTTTCAGGAAATCCGACACGCGCTGGTAGGCGTCAATCTGGTTCTCGACCCGCGCGAAGCCGTGGCCCTCATTCTCATAAATCTTCAACTGCACCGAGCCGCCGCGTTTCTTGACGGCGTCGGCCACCTGTTGCGATTCTTCCTTGGGGCAGCGCGGATCGTTGCCTCCCGCCAGCAGCAGCAGCGGCGCCTTGATCTGGTCCACAAAGTTGATGGGCGAGCGGTCTTCATACAGCGCCTTGTTCTTCACCGGATCGCCCATGGTCGCCAGGTCATACTCGCGCAGCAGCGGGTCTTCGTTGGCGATCTCGGTGAACCAGTTCACGAACGGCACGATCGGCACGCCCGCGGCCCACATGTCCGGCGCCTTGGTCACGGCCATCATGCTGAGATAGCCGCCGTAGCTGCCGCCCATCACGATCAGCTTCTTGGGATCGACGAAGCCGCTCTTCTTGATCCACTCGCCCGCGTCGAGCACGTCATTCAACTCGCCGCCACCGGCATCGCCGAGATTGGCGTCGTTGAACTCCTTGCCGTATCCCGTCGAGCCGCGATAGTTGGGCGCGATCACCACGTAGCCCTGGTTCACGATGTACTGGATGAAGCGGTTGAACGAGTTGACCGTCTGCGCCGCCGGGCCGCCGTGAATGTAAACGATGGCGGGAAACTTGCCATTGCGCTGAATGTTGTTGGGCACGTAGGCGAACGCCGAGATCGTCCATTTGCCATCGCGGCTGGGATAGTGCACCAGATAGGGCTCGACCATGTCGGCGCTGCGCAGTCCGGCGACCAGCGAATGCGTAATCTGCTGCGACTGCTTCGACGCAATGTCGTACACCCAGACATCGCTCGGCGCGTCGGCGCCATTGTGGTAGTAGAGCAGCTTCGACCCATCGCGGCTGAAGGGCAGGGGATGGCCGCCGAGCGAGTTCACGCCCAGCTTCAGCGGCAGCGCCTCGGCCCGTTTGCTCGCGATGTCATAGAGATAAATATTGACGTTGCCGTCGAGATTGGCCGTCCAGGTCAGCGACTTGCCGCTCGGCGAGAAGGTGCCCGCACTCGAGCTGCCACTTTTCGTCGGTCAGCCACTCGATCTTCCTGGTCGCAATGTCGAGCAGTCCCACATTGTCGTAGCCGTTCTGCGCGTCGGAGGTGATGAGCACGGTCTTGCCATCGGGCGAGATGTCGGCGGCCTGAGTAATTGTGTTCGCCCTCGATGCGGCGTCAGGTTCGTGCTCTGGCCGCTGGCGAGATCGAGCACGAAGATGTTCGAGTCTTTGCCGGTCGCGTGCGACTGCGTATAGACGATGAACTTGCCGTCGCGCGAAAAGATCGGATGGTGGTTGCTCAGCTCTTTCGGGCGTGTTCGTGCGTCAGGTGGCGCACGTGGCGCGTGGCCACGTCCATCAATTCGATCTCGAAGCTCGAACCGGTCTTCGGCTTGGTGACGTAGGCGATCTGCCGCCCGTCGGGCGACCACGTCGGCTCTTCTTCCGCGCTCTCGGGCGAAGCGGTCAGGTTCACCACGTCGCCGGTCTTCGGCGAGACCAGAAAGATGTCCCACTGCTCGTCGCCATCGTGATCGGAGATGTAGGCGATCCAGGTGCCGTCGGGCGACCACGCCGGCTGCGCCTGCCGCTGGTCGCTGATGGTCAACTGCGTCGGCCAGCCGCCGGTCGCTGGCACCAGCCAGAGATTGTTGCGCCCGCTGATGTTGGAGATGAACGCGATCTGCTTGCCGTCGGGCGACCACGTCGTGCCGCCGACCTGCCGCGTCATGTAGAGCTTCTCGATGGAGAAGGTCTGCATGTCGGCGACGGTTTTGCTTTCCAGCTTGGTGGGGTCGGTGATGGCTTGCGGCGGCGTGAGCGTTTGCTGAGCGAAAGCGGTCAGAGTCATAGTGAGAACGATTGCGAACGCAGAATAATGAGTTTCAAGTTTCGAGTTTCCAGTTGCAAGCGAGTTCGCATTACAGGGTTCTATTGTAATTGTGGGAGTGATGGGGAGGATAACGACCGGCCTGGTGGTGTCGGGTCGCCTCGAAGCGGTATTACGTTACGCTGATGGTGGTTTGGTGATTCTTGTTCCACTTCTTCATTTGCTTCTTTTGCGCTTTCAGTTCTTTCTTCTGCTGCTTGTTGTATTGCTTGCTGTATTTCTGCCACGACTTCTGCGCGTTCTTCTGCGATGTGGTTTGTGAGTACTTGGTGCCGGCGTGGGCAGCCGGTCCGGACAGCGCCAGGCCGAGGAGGACAAACAGAATACACGCTGTAGCTCTTTTCACACCCTCACCATGAAGCAGGTTCCAGCAGGATACTACACTGTGCGCTTGGTCTAAGAGGAGCGGCTGGAGTCGCGGGCGAACCGCAGGTCTCTCGGCTCGTCGCTTTGCTCCTCGTTCGGGATGACAAGTCTTAAACGATCCGCGGACACTAGAAGCTGTCGTACACATAGTGTGTGAGGGAATCCAAATTCCCTCCGGGGCTAAAGTCCAATGTTTTCGATGCCCGGAGCGGCACGACTGAAGCCGTGCCCTTTCAAATCGCATTTATAAACCACTTTAACCGCCATCCACCACCACTCACCTCCTTGGCTGTTCTTCTACTTTGCGTTCTTGTGAATCTCCACCGTGCTCCAAGTCTTGTCGGCGGCATGGCAGAGGTTTTCCAGGGGGCAGTCGGCGCACTTGGGGCTGCGCGCGATGCAGATCGCCCGGCCGTGATGGATGATCTGGTGGGCGAAGACAATCCACTTGTCGCGCGGGATCACCCGCATCAAGTCCTGTTCGATCTTCTGCGGGTCTTCGTTGCTCGTCAGCTCCAGCCGGCGCGAGATGCGTTGCACGTGGGTGTCGACCACCACGCCGTCGGCGATGCTGAACCACGAGCCCAGCACGACATTGGCGGTCTTGCGCGCCACGCCGGGGATTTGGAGCAGTTCGTCCATGGTGCGCGGGACCTGGCCGCCGAAATCGCTTATCAGCTTGCGGGCGGCGCCCACCACGGACTTCGACTTGTTGCGGAAGAACCCGGTGGAGCGAATGTCGGGTTCAAGTTCCTCGGGCTGGAGCGCGGCGAATGCTTCGACGGTTGGATACTTCGCGAAGATGATGGGCGTGACCATATTCACGCGCACATCAGTGCACTGTGCCGAGAGGATGGTCGCCACCAGCAGCTCCCACGCGCTGTTGTGATGCAGTGCGCAGGTGGCAGCCGGATAGCGCTCGTCCAGCCGCTGCAGGATTTCGCTGACTCGCTGCGGGGCCACGGGATTGTAGCCCTTGGGCGCGCCGCCCGCGGATTTCTTCGCCGGCTTGGGAGTCGCCAGCTTGGTTGCCTTTCTGGGGGCGGCGCGCTTTCGGACTCCTGGCTTTGGCGCGCAAAGGTGCAGCCGCAACTTTGTCGTGACGTCCTGATCGCGAAGGCTGTCGAGGGGTGACGCCGCGTGGCATGAGTTGGTCTCCTGTCCGGCAGATTACAATGAGACAGCGCCAACATCAATTCACGTGGGGTTTTCGCGATGGCTTCCAGCAATTCCGGAGTACAGGCTGTGTCCACTGAACTGCCAGCTATGCCGCTTACGCTCGAGGGCTTGAGCGTGCTGCACCAGATGTTCCGTTTCCGCTGGACGGAGTGGCGCAAGGTGGACCCGTTTCGCCAGGAGGGGATCGCCAGCGAAGCCGCGGCCGCGCTGGCGCCAAGCGAAGCGGCCGGACAGAGCGCGATTTACTCCATGCTGGGGCACAAGGGCGACCTGATGGTCGTTCACTTTCGCGACTCGTTCGACGAATTGAACGCGGCTGAGTTGCAATTGGACCGCACCGGCTTGCAGGAGTTTCTCGAACCCGTGCATTCGTACTTGTCGGTGATTGAGTTGGGCCTGTACGACTCCAGCGTGAAGCTGTTCCGGCAACTGGCGGAGCGCGGGTTGGCGCCGAATTCGAAGGAATGGAAGCAAGAGGTGGAAGAGACGATGGAGCGGCAGCGGGAGGCGATGCGTCCGCGGCTGTATCCGAATATTCCCCCGAACCGGTATTTGTGCTTCTATCCCATGGATCGGCGGCGCGGGGAAGAGAAGAACTGGTACACCCTGCCGATCGAAGAGCGTCAGCGGCAGATGGAAGAGCATGGCATGATCGGCCGCCGCTATGCGGGAAAGGTGCAGCAGATCATCACCGGCTCAATCGGTTTTGACGATTGGGAGTGGGGCGTGGATCTGTTCGCCGACGATCCGCTGGTCTTCAAGAAGCTGATCTATGAAATGCGATTCGACGAGGTCAGCGCCGTGTATGCGCTGTTCGGGCAGTTCTTCGTTGGCCTGCGATGCCCGGTGCAGAAGCTGGGAGAATGGTTAAGCGGGAAGCTGCCGGGGCGGGAGTAAGAGCGTACGCAGCGATAGGGGTCCCTTGACAAGCTCAGGGCAGGCCTTCGACTCCTGCGCGAAGCGCGCCTGCGCTCAGGATGACAGCCTGACATCAACTGCATGTACTCTCCTCAACTCCTTGACCATTTCGAGCACCCGCGCAATTCAGGTGAGCTGCCTGATCCCGATGCGCAAGTACGCGTCGAGAATCCGGCCTGCGGCGACATTTTGGAACTCGCGCTGAAGATGCATGCCGGGCGCATCGCCGAGATCAGCTTCCGCGCGAAAGGGTGCGTGCCGGCCATGGCGTGCGCATCTGCGATGACGGAGTTGGCCACAGGAAAGTCGGCGCAAGAGGCGAGCGCCATAAGCAAAGAAGATATTGTCTGCGCAGTGGGAGGCGTTCCCGCTGCCTCAGGACACGCAGCGCAGTTAGCGGTGGATGCACTCAGAGCGGCGCTGAACAAGGTTATCAGTGGCCAGTAGCCAGTTGTCAGTGCGATCTCAGTCGTGCTCACGATAAACGCTCACTGCTAACGACTGACCATTGGCAACCGACCACTGGCAAGCTGATAACTACCGCTGACAACTGACACTGGCAACTTTTTTCTACACCGTTTCCAGCTCTTCTTCCAGAAGCTGCTTCTCATACAGTTCGGTGTAGTAGCCGTTGCGCTCGATGAGTTCCTCGTGGGTGCCGTACTCCACAATCTCGCCTCCGTGCAGCACGGCGATACGGTCCGCGTTGCGCACGGTGGACACCCGATGCGAGATGAAGATGGTCGTGCGCCCCTGCATGATCTCACGCAGGTGATTCAGGATGCGATCTTCGGTCTGAGTATCAACGCTGGCCAGCGCATCGTCCAGCACCAGGATGTGCGGATTGCGAATCAGCGCGCGGGCGATCGCCGTCCGCTGTTTTTGTCCTCCAGACAGGGTAAGACCCCGCTCACCCACCAGCGTGTTGTACCCATCCGGAAAACTCTCGATTTCCGCGGCGATATTCGCGGCCTCCGCGGCACGACGCACTTCGGCATCACTGGCATCCTGGGTGCCGAAGGCAATGTTCTCGCGAATGGTGTCGCTAAACAGGAACGTTTCTTGCGGGACGAACCCGATACTGCGCCGCAGCACCTCCAGCGGGAATTCGCTAATTGGCCGCCCATCGATGAGGACCATGCCTTCGGCCGCGTCGTAAATGCGCGGGATCAGCGAGACCAAGGTTGACTTGCCGGAACCGGTCGGCCCGACAATCGCGAGGCTGGTCCCGGCGGGCACGCGCAGGTTGATGTTCTTCAGCACAGCTTCGTCGCCGTGAACCAGGCCCATCCCGCGCTCGGCGGCCAGGAGCGTGTGTCCATAGTGGAAGCTGAGGTTGCGGAATTCAATTTCGCCTCGAACGGTCGTGGGAGCGCCAGTCTTGGGGACATGCGCGTCAGTAATTTCTGGCTGCTCGGCCAGAATGCTTTGAATGCGGGCCATGGACGCGGTTCCCCGCGAAAAAAGTTGACGACCCACCCCAGCGAAATGATGGGCCAGGTGAGCTGAACCATGAGATGTTGAACGCGGTGAAGCTACCCAACGTGATTCGGTGCAACAGCACCTCGCGCCCGCCCACCCAGAGCACGATGACCATCGCCACTCCGAGCAGCGTTTCCAGCGTCGGCCACAGCATGCCCATCAGGCGAACCAGCTTCAGACTGCGCCCGATGTACTCGGTGTTCTCAGCCTCAAAGCTTTCGATCTCGGCCTGCTCCTGCACGTAGGCGCGAATGAGGCGTGCGCCCGAGAAGTTTTCCTGCGCTTTGGCCGAGATGTCGGAGAACATCGCCTGGATGCGCTCGAAGCGCTCGTGAATCTTGCGCCCGAAGTACTGCACCACGATGCTGACGATGGGCAGTGGCAAAAATGCGAACAGCGTCAGCTTCGGGCTGATCCTGAGCATGACCACCAAAGCTCCCGCAGTGAACACGAGGGTATTGGCCGTATACATGATGCCCGGGCCGAGCCAGCATGCGCACCGCATTCAGGTCGTTGGTGGCGCGCGCCATGATGTCGCCGGTGCGTGTGCGCTGGTAGAAGCTGTAGGAAAGCCGCTCGAGATGGCTGAACAAGTCGTTGCGCAGGTCGAACTCGATTTCGCGCGAGACACCGATCAGTATCCAGCGAGTCAGGAACTGAAAGATGGCCTTGGTGCCGGCGACAACAAGCAACTTAGCCGAGTAGACCCAGAGCTTGTGGATGGTGACACCGGTGTTGAGGTCGTCGACGGCCTGCTTGATGACCAGCGAAAACAAGACCCAGACGCTGCTGTTGCAAAGCACGCACAGGGCGCCAATCCAGAAGGTCGCCTGGTACTTGCGCAGATAGGGAAACAGCGGTCGCAGGTTCTTGAACATTTATTGCCGTCAGCCGAACGTCAAATCCGTTAGATGAATCAAGTGCGAAGTTGATTCCAATCGTATAGAGGCAAAGCTAGGTTGGCACCCTTAGCAGCAAGTAACCACCGGCGAAGGCGAATATGAAATCAGGGGCCCAAGCTGCCAGCAGTGCGGGGAGCTGGTTGGCGTTGCCCATGGCCTCAAACAGACCCGCCGTCACCCAGTACACGATGGCGATTCCGACGGCGGTTGCGACCCCGGCCAGTGCCCCCCCGCGGCGTCCCGAAGCGGCAAACGGGACTGCCAGAATTGCCATCACCAGCGTGATCAAAGGGAATGCAATCTTCTTTTGCAGTTGCACTTTCAGACGCACCGTATCAAAACCGCTTTGCTGCAGGTCTTCGATATAGCGCCGCAATTCCTCGTAGTTCATCTCCGACGACTGCTTCACTTCCTTCTTGAAGTAGCTCGGGTCTTCGTGCACTTCGTTGAAGGTAGCCACATCAAAAGTGCGGTAGTCCTGAATGGAAGCGCCATGCAGGGAGCGGACCCACCCTTGCTCGAAGATCCACTTCTTCAGGGTGTCCTCCCAGTGGGCGTGCTCCGCGTAAATGCGGCGGGTTAGCTGGAAGGTCTTGGGATCGAACTCGAAGATCGAAATTCCGCCGAAGTGGTTGGTGTCAGGATCGAACACCTGGTAATAGTAGATTTCGTTGTTCTCCCCAAAAATCCACTTGCGGTCCGCCTGCAAATAGGTCTGGGCCGGCCGGCCCTTGATCTGGTTGCGCAGGATCTCCTGCTGGCGGTTGGTATGCGGAATGTAAAGCTGGTCAAAAATGAACAGGCCGCCAGCGAAGCCGGCGCAAAGCACGATCACCGGCAGCGCGGCCCGGTAAACGCTCATTCCCGTGGCCTTCATCGCCGTCAGTTCGCTGGACTTCTCCATCAGCCCAAAGGTGATGAGCACGGCCAGCAGTACGGACATTGGCGCCATCAGATAGATCAGGGATGGACTCAGGTTCCACAGGTACTCGGCCATCAGAAACAGCGATATCTTGTTGCGGACAATGTCGGTCAGCAACTCGAAGAAGGTGAACACCAGCGCCAGGATCAGGAACGTCGCCATGACCATCGTCAGGTACAAGACGAATTCGCGCAGGATCATGTCATCGAGAATGAGCGGGAAGCGGGCGCTGAAGCGGTTCCTGCGCAGCATCGAGGCTCCCATCGCGTCCCGCTCGAAAGCCGCCATCCGGCGGCGGGCGGTAAAACTTTGTGCCTTCTCTTTCAGTGATTTTCCCAACGCGCTCAAGCTGCCCAGTTCGATGGGCATGCGGTCCACGCGCCACAGCAGGAGCAGCCCGCAAATGAAGAAAAAGACGTTGCCCATCCACACGCCTTCCCAGGGAGTGACCTTCCCCTGGCGCGCCATCGAGACTCCCGTAAGCGAAAAGAAGTAGTAGATGAAGACCAGCACAATCGTGAGCACGAAGCCGGTGCTTTTACCGCCTCGGCGCGCCGACAATCCTAGTGGGATACCAACTAAAGCCAGGACGAGGCAGGCCGCGGGCAACGCAAAGCGGCGGTTAAACTCAATCAGGTAATACCGCGCCATCAGCTCGTGTGATCCCGCCGAGGCGGGGTCGGAAGGCCGTAGCTGGATCGCAATCTGCCGCTCGCTCACGGCGCCCGCCAGCAAGTCGCGTAATCCCAGTTCTGCAATGGGAACTAATTCCCGCTGCGAACGTTCGGAACTACCGGGCACCTGAATGGGAATCTCCGTGCTGTCGAACGTGGTGATCGAATACTGGTCCTTGGCCTTCGGTATGGTCTCCTGCTGCGTGCCGTCCTCGAGGTGGAAACGCAGTTTGTCGGGCGAGTCGGTGAGCAAAGCGCCGCGCTCGGCCAGCGTGATCCTGGGAGAGGAGGGATCGCTGATGTCGGCCAGGAATATCCCGCGCCATAAAGACTGCCCCGCCGAGGGAATTGCGTCCTGAACGTACAACACCGTGTTCTTAAACTCTTCGTAGAAGACGCGGGGCTGGATCTCGAAGGAAGCCTGCGATGACTTCAGCCGCTGTTGCAGGTGGTCCAGCGCGAGCGCCGCCTTCGGCGCCACATAGATGCTGTTGAACATGCCCAGCATCCAGGCGCCGACCGCAAAAATAGCGACTGCGCGGACGAACATGCTGGCGCCCATGCCGCTGGCCCGCATGGCCGTAACTTCGCTGTCCGCCGCCAATCGGCTGAGTCCAACCAGAATGCCGACCAGTACGCCCATAGGCAACGTGATGATGAAGGTTGTAGGCAGAGTGAACAGAAAAATCTGAGCGATGCTCGGTAGGGGAGCGCTGTTGCGGACGATCAGTTCCGTCAGCCGTCCCAGGTCCCGCATGAAAATGATGAAGGTGAACAGCGCGACGCCCAGCAAGGCGTGCGAGCTCACTTCCTTCAAGATGTAGCGGGTCAGGATGCGCACGGAACTCTAGTTTAGCGGAAGACGGGGCGGGGTGAGCAATTGCCCGCGAACCGAGTAGCGGGTCACCGTCAAAGGGGCAGGCTGGAATGCACGACTATTGCGACCCGCCTCAGCCGAGATGGGAACTGGTCTGAACGGCTTGATTTAAGATAGCGATCAAGACTGTGAAGTGGCTGTACAGTCCGGAAACGGATTAGAGCCATCACCAGCCGCTGGGAGCTTCAGCGATGATTCAATTCAAACTCAATGGGCACGAGCAAACCTTCGATGGCGATCCGAGCATGCCCCTGCTGTGGTACATCCGGGACATCGCCGGCCTGAGTGGCACAAAGTTTGGTTGCGGTCAGGGTCTGTGCGGATCCTGTACGGTGCATCGTAATGGCAAAGCGGTGCGATCCTGCTCGACACCCATGAGCGGGGTTTCGGGACAAGAGATCCTGACCATCGAAGCACTCGCCGGTCCCGGCGGTCTGCATCCGGTGCAAAAGGCGTGGATAGAGAATTCAGTCCCCCAATGCGGATACTGTCAGTCGGGGCAGATCATGCAAGCCGTTGCGTTGCTCTCTGAGAAGCCCAAGCCCAGCGACGATGAGATCGAAATCGCCATGGCAGGAAACATCTGCCGTTGCGGAACCTATCAGCGCATTCGCGCCGCGATCAAGCAGGCTGCCGGGGTGAAAGCATGAGCATAGCAATTGAGAACGTAAGCCGGCGCGGATTCTTGAGAGGCATGTTCTCTGCGGGCGCTTTTGTGCTTGCTGTGCGCTACGTGCCCGGAGTGAGCTTTGCTGCAGACACAAAGTGCCAGCTATTTGGTGGACCATGCGCCGCTGCACCCCAGTGTCTACGTTGGAGTGGAGACGGATGGGACGGTCTACATTGTTGCCCATCGTTCGGAGATGGGCACCAGCAGCCGAACCTCGGTGCCGCTGATTCTTGCCGACGAACTGGACGCCGATTGGACTCGCGTGAAGATCGAGCAGGCGCTTGGAGATCCACGCTACGGTTCGCAAGACACGGATGGATCCAAGTCGGTGCGAGAGTTTTTCAACCCAATGCGCGAGGCTGGAGCGACTGCCCGCCTGATGCTGGTACGGGCAGCGGCACAGCAATGGGGCGTCTCCCCGGACGAATGCAGTACCGATTTGCACCAGGTTGTTCACGGGCCCAGTGGACGCAAGGCGGACTACGGTCAGCTTGTTGCAGCCGCCGCGAAGCTGCCGGTACCTTCCAAGACCGAATTGAAATTCAAGAAGCGCTCGCAATGGCGGTACATCGGCAAAGGAGAAAACCCTTACGACCTGCGCGATTACTGTACGGGGAAAGCCGATTTTGGCATCGATGCGAAAGTGGATGGCATGCTCTATGCCGTCATCGCGCATCCTCCGGTGCTGGGCGGGAAGGTCAAGACCCTCGATGACAAGAAAGCATTGCAGGTCAAGGGAGTGCGGCAAACGATTACCATCGACACCTTCAAGCCGCCGTGCGCGTTCCAGCCGCTGGGCGGGGTTGCGGTGTTGGCCGACAACACGTGGGCGGCGATGCAGGGCTGCAAGCAGCTCAAGATCGATTGGGACAACGGCGCCCAATGCCAGCTACAACTCCGATGAATTCAAGCGCCAATTGCAGGAAACCGCGCGCAAGCCGGGAAAGGTCTGGCGCAACCAGGGCGACGTAGATGCGGAATTCCGCAAGGCAGGCAAGACCCTCGAGGCGGACTACTACATTCCGCACTTGGCGCACGCCTCGATGGAGCCTCCGATGGCGCTGGCGGATGTGCGTGGCGATCGAGTGGAGGCATGGACTTGCACGCAAAATCCGCAGGCCGTGCAGGAATCGATCGGAAGCGCGCTGGGAATTCCCAAGGAAAATGTTGTTTGCCACGTGACTCTGCTGGGCGGTGCGTTTGGACGCAAGTCGAAGCCCGACTACGCCGTCGAAGCCGCGGTGCTATCCAGGAAGGCCGGCAAACCAGTGAAGGTGGTGTGGAGCAGGGAGGATGATATTCGCTTCGACTACTACCACACGGTTTCAGCGACTCACATGAAAGCGGCGGTCGATGCCAAGGGGAGACCCACAGCATGGTTGCAGCGGTCCGTATTTCCTCCCATTGGGTCAACCTTTCAAGCTGGTCTTGAGTATTCGGGAGCGGGTGAAATGCAGCAAGGGTGGACCGATATTCCCTACGATCTGCCCAACCTTCGGGTGGAGAATGGGCCGGCTCCGGCGCATGTTCGTATTGGATGGCTGCGATCGGTGGCCAACATCTACCAGGCATTCGCCGTACAGACGTTTACGGACGAGTTGGCGGCGAACGCGGGGCGCGACCACATCGACTATGCACTCGATCTCATTGGACCGCCGCGCATCATCAATCTGAAAGCTTTGGGCGTGCAGTACCCGAATTACGGCGCTTCGCTGGACGAGTATCCCATAGACACCGGGCGACTGAGGCACATCATCGAACTGGTGGCGGAAAAGTCCGGCTGGGGCAAGGAAAAGTCGGGCAAGGGTGTGGGATATGGCTTTGCCGCCCACCGCAGTTTTCTGACCTACGTCGCTTGCGTGGTCAAGGTGGAAGTAAATGGCGACGGCGAGATCAGGATTCCGCGCGCGGATTACGTCGTAGATTTGGGCACCGTGGTCAATCCTGATCGCGCGAAGTCGCAGTTCGAAGGCGCGGCGGTATTTGGGGCGAGCATCGCCCGCTACGGTGAAATAACCGCCAAGAATGGCGCAATCCAGCAGTCAAACTTCCATGACTACCCGGTGGCCCGGATCCAGGAGGCTCCGTATCAGACCAATGTCTACCTGGTGGAAAGTGACGCTCCGCCTGCCGGAGTGGGTGAACCGGGCGTGCCGCCGTTTGTGCCGGCTCTCTGTAATGCCGTTAGCGCCGCCACAGGTCAGCGGATACGGGAGTTGCCGCTGTCTAAACTTGATTTCAGCAAGACTTCGAAGAGTTGAATTTCAAGGCAGCCACAGCGCTCCCGGACAAGACCCGGCAAGAACGTGAGACCGGCTTGTGCGAGGCTAAATCGCTGCCGCGAAACGCCTTTCTCGCCACTGGAAAACCTGACGAGCTTCTCCCACGAATGTGTCAAGCGAAGTTCGCCGTCGCCGCTTCCAACACCTTGGGTCGCCTGCTAGACTTAACCTTCCCGCATGAGCAACGACGGTTCTCCCAAGATCAGGCTGGTGCTGCTTTGGCACATGCATCAGCCGTTCTACAAAGACATGGTCACGGGCGAGTATCGCCTTCCCTGGGTGCGGCTGCACGCCTTGAAGGACTATTACGGGATGGTGAAGCTCCTGGACGAGTTTCCGCATGTCCACCAGAACTTCAACCTCGTTCCTTCGCTGGTGGCCCAGATTCAGGACTATGTTTCTGGCCAGGCGCACGATCCTTTTCTTAGCGTGGTCTCGAAGCCACCCGACGAACTGACTCCTTCGGACCGCCAGTTCGCTCTGCGATACCTGTTTCAGGCGAACCCGGTCAACATGATCGGGCGCTATCCGCGTTACCGCGAGCTGTGGGAACGATACCGGGCCACCTGCGATCGTCCTGAAGGACCCGAATCTTACTTTGTCACCCGCGATTACGCCGATCTGCAAGTCCTGTCGCAGCTCGCCTGGTTCGATGAGTACTTTCTGGCCGAGCCTGACATCGCCGCGCTGGTAAACAAAGGCGAAGACTTCACACTCGACGACCAGCAACTAGTTATCGCTAAAGAGCGTGAGATCCTCGCCAAGGTGCTCCCGGCCTATGCGGAGGCGGCAAAGCGAGGCTCGATTGAGCTTTCCGCAACGCCTTACTACCATCCGATTCTTCCTCTGCTGTGCGATACCTCTGCTGGCGCGCAATCTTCGCCCTGGGTGAATCTTCCGACCCGCCGGTTTCGCCATCCTGAGGACGCGAAGCTGCAGATAGAGTTGGCGCTCAACTTTCACGAATCCCTTTTCGGCACGCGTCCCAAAGGACTGTGGCCCTCCGAAGGCAGCGTCTCGGAAGAAGTGCTCGCCTTGGCCAGCAGGCAGGGAATCCAATGGATGGCTACCGACGAAGGCGTGCTGGGACGTTCCCTGGATTTCAACTTCAACCGCCACAACGGCGATCAATTGGCCGGCGATTCGGCCGAGCGGCTGTACAACATCTATCGCTACGAAAAGGGCGACACGCGGATGCATCTGGTCTTCCGCGACCACCATCTCTCCGACCTGATCGGGTTTGTATACTCGGGAATGCCGCCGCAGGAAGCCGCAAACCACCTGATTCAGAACATCCGGGACTGCGCGCAGCCCGTTCTGCAGAAGGGAAGGGACGCGGTTGTTTCCATCATCCTGGACGGCGAAAACGCCTGGGAATATTACCCCAAGTCCGGCCGCGAATTTCTGCGCCGCTTCTACGACGGGTTGCAGAACGACCACCAGATCGAGCCCGTCACTATCGCCGAGGCGATGGCACGTCACAAGGAAAGCGAGTTCGCGCGGCTGGACCGGCTGGTTCCCGGCTCGTGGATCGACGCCAATTTCGATGTCTGGATCGGATCTCCCGAAGACAACCACTCCTGGGACCTGCTCGCCGAAGCGCGCGATTACTACGATCGCCACTCGCAGCGGGTTTCGCCCGAGCAGCGCAAGCTCGCGTGGGAAGAGCTGATGATAGCCGAAGGCAGCGACTGGAACTGGTGGTATGGTCCGCAGCATCACTCGGCCAACGATCGCGATTTCGACGAGCTCTATCGCAAGCATCTCTCCAACGTGTATCACGCGCTGGAAGGCATTCCGCCCGAGGAGTTGAACAACCCCATCATCAGCGGGGTGGTTCGGCCCAGCTACCTGCCGCAGACTGCCTACGTCCGCGCCCGCGTCGATGGCCTCGTCAGCGGATACTTCGAGTGGATGGGCGCGGCCAGCTTCACCTCCGACCATCGAACCACCGCCATGCACGGCAAGCAGTTTCTCCTCGACGCGGTGTACGCCGGCCTCGACGCTGATTCACTCTCGGGACGATTGGACTTCCATCATGGCCCTCCGGAAACAGCCTACCGGCTGGTGGTGAACTTCGAGGTGCGGCGCGATGGTCGCGATCGCAAATCGCCGGTGGACTCGTATCGCCTGATCGTGGATGCGCAAGGTCATCAGGTGCAGGAGTGGGCCTTGAGCAACGGTGAAGAACGGCGGTCGCTGGCCAGCTTCTCGGCGGACAACGGCAACGCCGACACCAATGGAGTCGAGGTCGCGATCGCGAAAATCTTCGAGATGCGCGTCCCCTTCGCCATGATAGGAGCGCAGGAGGGAAGCCGAATCCGCTTGCGTTTCGCCATCTGGCGCGAGCACTTGCCGGTTGACTCGCTTCCCCTGGAAGGCTGGATCGATCTGTTTGCCCTTCCCGAGAAAGAGCTGGAGGACAACCTCTACGCATTCACGCCCTAGAGCTTGTCGTCGCGGCTCTCTACCCCCACAGCTTGTCATCCCTACTCTTCACCCTCTAGAGCTTGTCATCCCGAGCGAAGAGAGCGCAGCGAACGGAGTCGAGGGATCTGCGGTTGCTCCCCGAAGCCGCGGAAGCTGTAGGTAAAGGGTGACTCTGTTACTTCCGCGGCGTGTGGGGTTCGGACGCCGCGGGCCAGTACACCGGCCATCCGCGTTGTTGCGCGAGCTGCTCCAGGTCAGGATTGGGATTGACACAAAAAGGATGCCGGGCAACTTCCAGCATGGCTTGGTCGTGGATCGAGTTGCCGAAGACCGCGTCCACCGGCCTGCCGATGACCTCGCGAATCGCCACCGCCTTCAGTTCGTCGGTGGGAACGCGGATGAGGCGATCGCTGGCGCATCCGGCGTCAACCTCGACGCAGGCGGCGAGCACGCGATCGCGCGCGATGCCAAAATGCGCCGCCGCGGCTTCCACCACCCAGTTGTTGGTGGAAGACACTGCCCACAAGTCGCAGCCCTGTTCGGCCAGGCGTCGCGTCAGCTCCTCCAACGCGGGGAAAACGCGAGGGCGGACGATCTGCCGAAAGAATTCCTCGGCGGTGCGCTGCAAGAACTCGCAGGAGACCCCGCGATTCAGAGTGACCATCTCGCCGCACATCTGGGCTTCGTCAACTCTGCCGGCCTTGTACTCCTCATAGCGGGCGCGCGCCCAACCGGCCACTTCGCGGGTGACGATCCCGCGCTCCAGCTCCCAGTAGAAGAAGTCGGCGCCGGCATCGCCGCTCCACAGGGTCCCATCACAATCGAATACCGCAAGCGCCGGCTGCAGCGCCAGGACCGATGCAACGAACTGGGTGGCCTGGCCGCGGAGTTCGGTCGAGCTCAAAACTCTTTCTCCGAGGAGATGAGGTTGGCGCGGAGCAGGCGCTCGTAATCTTCGGGAGTGTCAATGTTGGTTGCCACCCGAAAGTCATTCACCGGCAGATAGCGAACGTGCTTCTGATACTGGTGCTCGATTTCGCGGGCCGTCGTGTCCTGCGGCGCGCGCAGAAAAATCTCGATCATTTCGCGACCAACGATGATGGGATGTCCATGTACCAGCTCGTCGCCGCGTTTCACTTCCGGCACAATTGTCCATACGTCGGGATCGGCATTGAAGAAGGCATCGCGGACCTCCTGCACCGTGACCGGCAGCACCGGCGGATGGTCGACCAACGCGACCAGGGCAGCATCGCGACCGCGGTTCAGGACTTCGTGCAAGCCCACCCGTAACGAGCTGAACTGCCCGTGTTCGGGCGCATGATTGACCACGATGAACGCGTTATGCGCGTAGGCGATGGGCTCGAGGGCGACTGCGTTCTTGCCAGCGACGACGATGACGAGGTCGGTGAACGGTTGCAGCAGATCGATGATGGCGCCGAGAAAGGTATTGGCAGCGGGCGTTCCTTCGGCCACCGGTGGCCAGGGCAGCAGCGCCTTGTCGCGGCCCATGCGAGTGGAAGCGCCGGCAGCGAGAATGACTCCGCAAATGCTGGGTGATAGCGCCATGGACTAACGATAGCAAAAGCAGCAACCAGCAGCTAGCGAATAGCGGCGAGCAGCTAGCAACTAGCAATTAGCTTGAAACTCGTTGCCAGTTGCTAGTCGCTAGTTGCTTCTTCCACCGCGTCCTGCTCGTCGTGCTCGGATGTGTCGGGCCGCACGTAGGGATACATTTTGCTGGGGACGTTGGTTATCGCCTGCCGCCGGACGGCAATCATTTCTGCAACAATCGCCACCGCGATCTCTTCCGGAGTGACCGCGCCAATCTCCAGTCCGACCGGCGCGTGAACGTTGGCGAACTTCGCGGCGGGAATGCCTTCCTTCTCCAGTTCCTTGTAAATGGAGATGGTCTTGCGCCGCGAGCCGATCATCCCCAGGTAACGGGCGCGAGTGGTAATCGCCCAGCGCAGTACCCGCATGTCATCACGATGTCCGCGAGTGACGATCACGATGTACGACGACTCGGGCGGATTCAGTCGCGCCGTCGCCGCTTCGAAGTCCTCGGCGATAACCTCACGCGCGGCAGGGAAGCGTTCGCGATTGGCGTAGGCCTCGCGGTCGTCCACCACGACCACGTCAAAGCCGGCGATGGCTGCCACCTTATATAGGTTGTAAGCGACGTGGCCTGCGCCAAAGACATACAGCAACGCGGGCGGGAGCACTGGTTCGATGAAGACTTCCAGTGTGCCGCCGCAGACCAGGCCGTTGTCGTATTTGGGATTGTTGTTGAGGTTGAAGGTGAGGGAGCGCGGCTTCTCCTCCTCCATGACCTCGCGCGCCGCCTGCCATACTTCGGCTTCCACGCAGCCGCCGCCAATGGTGCCTGCGATGGAGCCATCGTCGCGCACCAGCATTTTCGCGGTCTGGAACGATGGGATCGAACCGCGCACATTGGTGATGGTGGCGACCGCGCCGCGGCGACCGTCGCGGCGAAGCTGAACGATCTCCTCGTAGATGTCCATGAAGGTGGTCTTCATTATTAAGACGCGGAAAGCGGCAAGTCAATAAAAGGTCGCAGGTCGAAGACGTTCCGGCTGTTGGAATTGTGCTAGACTTCCCTAGGAAAATCCTATGGCAACCCTATACGTTGAAAACGTTCCTGAAGAGTTGTACGAAGCCTTGCGGGAACAGGCGCGCAAGAACCGGAAATCCATCGCCGCGGAGGTCCTCACCCTTCTGCAGCAGAACGTTCCTACTGCGCGGGAGCTCAAGGCACGGCGGGACGCGATCCGCCGCCTGGAACGTCTTCGCTCCCAGCCCTCCCCTTCGCCGGGGCCTTTTCCCTCCACGGAGGAAATGGTGCGTGAGGACCGCGAGAGGTGAGCCTTGTCGTAGTTGACGCAACCACTGCCGCCAAGTGGTCACTCAAGGACGAGACCCTGGTCGAGGAAGCGGTTGCCCTGCTTAACCGCTACGGCCGGCGCGAGATCCAGTTCATCGTTCCTGACCTGTTTTGGGCCGAGTTCGGCAACATCCTGTGGAAAGCGGTTCGGAGGGGTAGATGCACACGCGCCGACGCGGAGGTCAATCTGGCGGCGGTGAAGGACTTGAATTTGACGACAGTTCCGTCTGTGGGCCTGATCGAGCTCGCGTTCAAGATCGCGACCCGTTTCGACCGCACGGTTAACGACAGCCTTTACGTCGCTTTGGCAGTCGAAGCACACGCCCAGATGGTTACAGCGGACGAAAAGCTGGCGAATGCGGTGGCGGCTCACCTCCCGGTGAAATGGCTAGGCGCCTTATCGTAAATCTTACGGATGGGGCTTTGTCGGCGTCGGCTCATAACTGTATTGGATTTGATAGAGTTGATTGGAATCTGAGATCTATCAGCGAGGAACTAATCGATGAAAGCGGTTCGCATTCATGAGTTCGGCGGCCCTGAAGTTCTCAAATACGAAGACATCCCCGATCCTGTCCTGCGCAAGGACCATGTTCTTGTCCGCGTGCGTGCCTGTGCGCTGAACCATCTTGACCTGTGGGTGCGCAAAGGTCTGCCTGGTGTGCAATTGCCGCACATCCTCGGCAGCGATATCGCGGGCGAGGTCGTCGAGTGCGGCGAATACGTCACCGACCTCAACGAGGGCATGCGCGTGCTGCTGGCGCCGATGGTTTTCTGCGGCCATTGTGAGCAGTGCAATCAGGGACGGCAAAACTTCTGCCAGCAATTTGCGGTGTTGGGCAACGCCGTGGATGGCGGCAACTGCGAGCTGATTGCCGTTCCGCGGGTGAATGTGATTCCGATACCGGACTCGCTGGGCTTCGTCGAAGCCGCCAGCGTGCCGCTGGTGTTTCTGACCGCCTGGCACATGCTGGTCGGGCGCTGCCATTTGCAGGCCGGGCAGACGGTGCTGGTGCTGGGCGCAGGTTCGGGTGTGGGCTCGGCCGCCATCCAGATTTGCAAGATGCTGTCGGCCGAAGTGATCACCACCGCAGGCGACGAGCACAAGCTGGCGAAGGCGCGGGAACTCGGGGCCGATCACACCATCGATCATTACAAGCAGAAGATTGGCGACGAGGTAAGGCGCATCACCAACAAACGCGGTGTGGACATCGTCTTCGAGCACGTTGGCCAGGCCACATGGAAGGAAAGCTTGAAATCGATGAAGCACGGCGGGACGCTGGTGACCTGTGGGGCGACCACCGGCTACGAGGGCAATCTTGATTTGCGCTTCCTGTTTTCGCGCCAACTCTCGCTGCTGGGTTCCTACATGGGCGCGATGGGTGAGTTGAATGAAGTGCTGAAGCACGTCTTCGCCGGCAAGCTGAAGCCGGTGGTGGACCGCACCTTCCCGCTGAGTGAGACCCGCGCCGCGCATGAGTACCTGGCAGGCAGCGAGCAATTTGGCAAGGTGGTGGTGGTTCCGTAACAATCGCGGTCAGCCGGTGAATAAGCCACAGACATTTGCGATCCGCATTGCGACTCTCGAAGATGTCCCTGTCTTGCAAGCCCTGATCCAGGATTCGGTGCGCGTTCTGCAAGCACCGGACTACACGCCGGACCAGCTCGAAAGCGCGCTGGCCGAGGTATATGGCGTCGATACGCAACTAATTCGGGATGGCACGTATTTCGCGGCAGAGCTTAACGGATTTGTGGTTGGTTGCGGGGGATGGAGCAGTCGGAAAACGCTCTTTGGCAGCGATCATTGGGCCGCACGAGAGGACAAGCTGCTGGATCCAACAATTGAGCCGGCACGCATTCGCGCTTTCTTCATTCGACCGGGATGGGAGCGCCGTGGAATTGGCAGCGCCATTTTGCGAACTTGCGAAGCTGCTGCCATGTCCGAAGGTTTCACTGTGATTGAAATGGCGTCGACGCTGACCGGAGTTCCGCTGTACCGGGCGCATGGCTACGCTGAACTGGAGCGAATCAACGTGCCATTGGCCAGTGGATTGACGCTGCCGGCAGTGCGGATGGCGAAAGCCGTAGGCGCGGGCTAATCGCACTGCGGTTGCAGCCGCACCCGAGCTGCGTTGTCGACCGCAGATGAGGCATCGAAGCGTAGACCGTCTTAAGTAAAGCGCCAATGAGAACGGCTGCCGCCGTCAGTGCAGAAACTTGATTGCGAACGGCATCCCGACCGCAAGCAGTAGCGCCAGATACAGCGCTCCGAAGATTGCGCCCAGCCTCCAAAAGTCCTTGGTCGGGATGTAGCCGCTGCTATACCAGATCGCCGCAGGCCCACTGGCGTAGGGAGTGAGGACGCCCATCAGACCCAGCGAGTAAACCAGAACAAGAGTGACGGCCTTGGCGGGAACGCCCGGCACCGACAGGACGGCCAGCAGGAAAACGGGCAGCAGCGCTGTGGCCTGTGCCGTGATGCTGGCAAACAGATAATGGATGATGAAGAAGACTGCGACGGCGACAATCAGCATCGGGACCATTGGAATCCGGGTCATGAATGTGGCCGCCCGGGAGCCGAACCAGGTGAGGAAGCCCACATTGCCGAGCCCTTCCGCCATCGCTACCAAAGTGGCGAACCAGACCAGGACACTCCAGGCTTGCTTGTTGGCAAGGATGTCGTTCCAGGCGACCACCTTGGCGAGCAGCATCACCGAGATGACGGCCAAAGCGACAGTTACCGCGCTTATCCAGCGGCTGCCGCCGATCCAGCCAACCAGCGCTGCCACGGCCAGCAACCCCATGGTTATTTCACGCCGGGTGATTCGTCCCATGGTGACGAGCTCGCCCCCCGCCCAGCTTGCAACCTCGTCGCCACGCTTAACCTCTGGCGGATAAAGGTAATAAGCGAGCAGCGGTGTCGCCGCGAACAACAGGATCCCGACCGGCAAAAAGCCCAGCGCCCACATGCCCCAGGAGATATCGACGTGTGCGACCTTGCGCGCGATTTCCACGGCCAGCAGGTTGGGCGCGAGTGCGGTCAGAAACATCGAACTGGTGACGCAGGTGGTGGCAAAGCCCGTCCACAGCAGATAACCACCCATTCTTCGCGGGTTATTGTTGGGGAACGAACCGAAGAGCGGCGGGATGTTCTTCACGATGGGATAGACCGTGCCACCGCTGCGCGCCGTGTTGGACGGCATCACCGGAGCCAGACATAGATCGGAGAGCGCTATCGCGTAACCGAGGCCGAGGGTCCGGCGGCCCAGAGCCTTGACCAGCAGCAGGGCGATGCGACGGCCCAGCCCAGTTGCCTCATATCCCAAGGCGAACATGTTGGCTGCAAAAATAAGCCACACCGCATCGTTGGAGAACCCCGAGAGTGCCCATTTAGTGGCCTCGCCCGGCGTTTTCCCAACCAATAGCAATCCGGCGGCGAGCGTAACCCCGATGAAGCCGATGGCGGCACCCGGTAGCGGTTCCGTGATCAGAGCGGCGATAACAGACGCAAACAGTGCGAAATAGTGCCACGCTGTCGCATTCAGGCCGGCAGGCGTCGGTATCAGCAGAAGGGTGAATCCCAGGACCAGCGGCCCAATCCACTTCTTAAGCTGTTTAGAAGATGTGGCGGGCGGGGCGCTCACGGGTGTTGCCGGTTCCCGGGGCGCAGTGGTCGGCGAGGACATGGCTAGCCTCCTCTGGCTGGACAAAAAGCTGTCCGGAACTTCTCAGCATCGCATCGCTACAGACTTTGCGCGGTGACGGATGACCGTGTCCGAGGTGACGCCAAAAACGGCTCCGGCTTCTTATCGGCCGAAGTATAATTGTGAGGATGAGCTCCGACTATCGGCCTCCCCATTTCGAGAATCCCGAGTCCGGCACCGAGCGGTTTGACAACTTGGCGGGCTCGGCCGAGACTCGCGCGACGGTCCTGCGCGCGACTTTCGGCGAGCAACAGCACGAGGGCGTGGTCCTGGCCTCGATGGACGCCGTGGTCAACTGGGTGCGCCGGAATTCGATTTGGCCGATGACCTTCGGCCTGGCCTGCTGCGCCATCGAAATGATGTCCATGGGCGCCTCGCGCTTCGACATCGCGCGCTTCGGCGCCGAAGTGTTTCGCCCGTCGCCGCGCCAGTCAGACCTGATGATCATCGCCGGCCGGGTCTCGCAGAAAATGGCGCCGGTAATTCGCGAGCTTTACATGCAGATGCCGGAACCGAAGTGGGTGATCTCGATGGGCGCCTGCGCCACCTCCGGCGGCGTATTCAACAACTACGCGCTGGTGCAGGGCGTGAACCAGTGGATTCCGGTGGACGTCTATGTGCCCGGCTGCCCGCCGCGTCCGGAGCAGTTGATCTACGCCATCATGCTGCTGCAGGAAAAGATCAAGAACGACCGCGGCTCCTTCCGCCGGGCGCTCAACCTGGAAAAAGCGTAAAAGCAGAAGGCCTCGTCTTGAATCAAACGATTAGGGGCGGGCCTTTGCTAGTATCTTGCGCCTAAGTGGTATTCTTTTGGCACTATGGCCAAGAAGGTTGTGCAGAGCGTTGAGCCACCTCCGTCCATATCTTCCGCATTTGTGAGCGACACGCCAAAGAAGTCCTCACGGCCCTTGATCTTCGTCAGTCATGACCATCGGGACGCCCCATTAGCGGAAGCATTCTCCAATCTACTTACAGACGCCAGCGGCGGTTTCCTCAAATCTTTCCGCTCTTCAGACCGCAAAGGCGGAGCTGGCATTGAATTCGGAGCAGAGTGGTATTCGGAAATCATGGGCAAGATCAACGACGCTACAGACGTTGTAGCTCTTTTGACTGCAAACAGCCTAGATCGTCCGTGGATCCTATATGAAGCTGGAGTGGCAAAGGGAAAGCTGGACAAACCGGTTTTCGGGATTGTGGTAGGCGTTGCATTCGATCAGGCGACCAAAGGGCCGTTTGCGCAGTTCCAGAATTCTGCAGACGACGAGGACTCTCTTACAAAACTGGTTCTGCAGCTTATCAGAAGGAATTCTGACGCGGAGCCTAGGGAGGAGGCCGTGCGCCGCCAGGTTAGCGCCTTCCGAGGAAGTATTGACAAGCTGATCTCATTAAAACCAGAAGAAAAGCCTGCTAAGCCGGGTGGAGCGGAAGCAAGCGATGCCGCCAAATTGTTCGAGGAAATAAAGGTTATGTTCCGGGATCTACCGGAACGGCTTCACGGGCAACTCTCGGAGAGTCTTGGTTCACCCGCTCGAAGAAGGCGCAAAATACACCCTGAACAATTAATGGATCTCTTGGTTGGAGATCCTCGTGACCATAATGATCCGGCTCTAGTATGGCTAATGACGATCAGCACATATCGTGATGACGCACCGTGGCTTTACGAACTGGGGCTAGATGTGTTCAAAGCGCTTAAAGAGGGCGATCCGCGAAAACTTTCTGCGGAGATAGACCGCTTCGAACATTCGCTGCTGGTTCTGAGACACAGCCCATTGATCGAGTCTTCAGAGATCGAAACGGCCGTTCGTCACCTCGGCCGCATGGCTCGCCGAATCAGTGCCGCAGAGTCGCCACCGCCTCCGTCGAGGCTCGCGAAGCCGAAGCCAGATGACGGAACAAAAACGGGGTGAATCTTTCACGCACCCTTCCATGCGTTCGTGGGGGAGTTCTTGCCAATCTCAGAAGCGGATCGGAGATTCTTCGCGGGCGCTCCGCTCAGGATGACAGCTCCAAGTTCGCAATGTCCCCCCTGAATCTCTACCCCTGAATTCCCATCCAATCCTGAGCGCGCATATGACTGACACCTCATCCATGAAGATCGGAATCACGTGTTATCCGACCTACGGTGGCAGCGGCGTGGTCGCGACCGAGCTGGGGCTGGAGCTGGCGGAGCGCGGTCACGAGGTGCATTTCATCTCTTACTCGCAGCCGATCCGGCTCACCCAACCTCTGCCCAACATCCATTACCACGAGGTGGAAGTCTCGCGCTATCCGCTGTTCGAATATCCGCCGTACGATCTGGCGCTGGCCACGCGCATGGCCGAAGTCGCCGAGATTTACGACCTCGACCTGCTGCACGTGCACTATGCGATTCCGCATTCCGTCAGCGCGATGCTGGCGCGGCAGATGCTGGGCTGCGATCACGCCCGGAAAGGCCGCCGCCTGCCTTTCGTGACCACGCTGCACGGTACCGACATCACGCTGGTGGGAGCCGATCCGTCCTATCTGCCGATAACCCGCTTCTCCATCGACCAGAGCGACGGCGTGACTTCGATCTCGAAGTATCTGAAGCAGCGAACCATGGAAATCTTCGACGTGCAGACGCCGATCAAGTGATTCCCAACTTCGTCAACTGCGACCTTTACCACCGCACTCCGGAAGTGATGCAGCATCGCTCGGAATATGCCAGGGCCGACGAGAAGATCCTGGTGCACCTGTCGAACTTTCGCCCGGTGAAACGCTTGACGGATGTCATCGAGATCTTCGATCGGGTGCAGAAGAAGATTCCTTCGCGGCTGCTGATGATCGGCGATGGCCCGGAGCGCTCGCGCGCCGAATGGCTGGCGGTGAAGAAGGGAATCCACAACAAGGTGGATTTCCTGGGCAAGCAGGACCGCATTCACGAGAAGCTTCCCCTCGCCGACGTGATGCTGCTGCCCAGCGAATTGGAGTCGTTTGGACTGGCTGCGCTGGAGGCCATGGCGTGCGAAGTCGTGCCCATCGCGACCAATGCCGGCGGCGTTCCCGAGGTCATCGATCACGGCAAGACCGGCTTTCTGGCGGAGGTCGGCGACGTGGAGACGATGGCGAACTACGCGATCGAAATTCTGTCCGACGAAACGAAGCTGGAGCAGATGGGCAAACAGGCCCGGCCAGCGCGCAGGCCCGCTTCTGCGCCAGCAAAATCATTCCCATGTACGAGAGTTATTATCGCGAGGTGCTGGAGCGCTCTTCGTAGATTGCGCCCGCCACCGAGCCGCCCATCTCTTCGGCCTTCAACACCGGCAGCACCAGCCGCACCAGCGTGCCACGACCCGGCTGGCTCTCGATGGTGATCTCGGCGGCATCGCCGTAGACCACCTGCAGCCGCTCGGTCACATTCACCATGCCAATGCCGGTGCCCGAGGAAGCTGCTCCCGGCGCATGCCGACGCCATCATCCTCCACTTCGATCACCACGCGATGGTCCGCGCAGCGGCTGCGGATGTGGATGCTGCCGCCATCCATCTTCGACGACAAGCCCATGCTTGACCGCGTTCTCCACCAGCGGCTGCAGAATCATGCTGGGCACAAGATGGTCGAGCGAGGCGGGATCCAGTTCCTTCACCACCCTCAGCTTGTCGCGGCCGAAGCGCACGACCTCGATGTCGAGATAGTCGTCGAGAAATTCGAACTCCTCGCGCAGCGGGACGAACGAGTCGCCCTTGCGCAGCAGGCGGCGCAAAATGTTGCCCAGCTTCACGATCATCTCGCGCGCGGAATCGGGATCGCGGCGCACCAGCGAGGAAACCGAGTTCAGCGTGTTGAACAGGAAGTGCGGATTGATCTGGCTCTGCAGCGCCTCCATGCGCGCCTGCAACAGCAGGCGTTCCTGCTGCTCCAGCTTCATCTCGATGCGCACGTTGTTCAGCACCTTGAGCGCGATGGCGACCGCCATCACCGTGCCCGCGTAGATGGCGAGCTTCACCCACCAATTGTTGGAATCGAGCGCGAAGATCCGCCGCGGAAAGGCGCGATGAAGCTGGATGCGCACGAACTCCAGGCCGAGAATCAGGAAGAAGAACGAGGTTTGCCAGTCGATGAACGACTTGCGGATGCTGCGCCGGATCCAGTGATAAATGCTGAGATCGAACAGCGGGCGAGAACGACCAGATGGCTTCGCGCTCGGGCGCGATATGGCGCAGCAAGCCGGCCAGAAGACCGGCCAGCACGTACATCGGCAGGGAGAGCCACTCGCCCAGCAGGAGCGCCGGGCAGCGAGACCAGCAACGCCGCCGGCGGTGCCGACCAGGCGCCCGCCAATGACGCCCATCAGGATTGCGCCTTCGAAGGCGATGTCGGCGGCGAAGAAGTTGCGTACCGCGCCCCGCACCAGCACGCCCAGCGCGATCGGCGTGCCCACGATGAACACGATCTCCATCTTCTCGCCCAGCGTGCGCTCCTCGCGGAACAGCAGCACGCGAAAGCGCCGCGCGCGCACCAGCACGCTGCTGATCGCCGCGGCAACGCCGAGGCGGATCAGCAAGGTGACGAGAATGAGCCGTTGGTCCATGGTCAGTTGCCAGTGGTCAGTGGTCAGTTGTCAGTAGCCAGTAATGCCATTCTGCGCTCGATGCTGGGCACTCAGGCACAGCAGCCGACTTGAGACGCTGCCACACTGCCAGCCGAGGACGGACTGTCGACAACTGACAACTGGTTACTGACAACTGGTTCATCCTATCGCGCTTGCCGCCTGCTGCAGAGCGCGTTCTGCGCTGGCGCTGTCGGGCGCGCCGCCTTGCGCCATGTCGCGCGTGCCGCCGCCGCGCGTGCCGAGTTGCTGCACCGTCTGCTTCATCAGCGCGCCCATGTCATTGGCCAGGCCTGGCGTCTGCGCGAAGACCAGCGACGGTTGCGGACCTCCGCAACCCAGCAGCGCCACCGCATTGCCCGATCTCGTAAGCTTCTGCGCCAGCATCTTGATGAAGGCGAGATCGCGCTCGGGGAAGAACTGAACCACGAGCTTGTGGCCGCCGCGCTCCTCTGCCGATTGCAGCATTTGGTGCGCCTGCAATTCGGCGACTTCCTCCAGCAGGCGATGCTGCGCTTTCTGCGCGGTCTTGATCTCGTCCAGCGATTTGCGGACCTGCTGCGGAACGTCCCAGATGTGGGTCGAGAATACCGCCGCCGCTTCGGTCAGCGTCTCGAAGTCGCGCCGCGCCGTGCGCACCGCGCGCCAGCCGCAGACAAACTCCACCCGCACGCCCTGCCTCACCTTTTCGGTTTTGCGCAGCAGGATCGAGCCGATCTGCCCGGTGCTGCGGACGTGGGTTCCGCCGCACGCGTTCAGATCGAATTCGCGAATGTCGATCAGGCGCAGCTTCTCGCGTTCGGCCGGAGGAATCTTGCGAACGCCCATGGTGCGCGCCTCGTCCGCCGTCGCGAAGCGAATCTCCACCGAACGATCTTCGGCGATGACCTCGTTCGCCAGCTTCTCGGCGGCTTCGAGTTGCTTCGCGCTGATAGCTCTCGGTCGCGAGATCGATGGTGCAACTCTCTTCTCCCATGTGGAACGAAACCGTGGCGAAGTCGTAAAGCTTCTCGAACGCCGCCGAGAGCACATGCTGGCCCGAGTGCTGCTGCATGTGATCGCGGCGTCGCTCGCCGTCGATCGTGCCGCGTACCGACAGTTCCGGTCGCAGCCCTTGCGCATCACCCTCAACGAAATGCAGCACGTCGCCGGTCTGCTCGTCCTCCGTCACCTCTTTCACGCGAATGCGCGCCGCGCCTTCCGCTTCCAGCCAGCCGGTGTCGAAGACCTGTCCTCCGCTGGTGGGATAGAACGCCGACCGGTCCAGCGTCACCGCGAGCGCGCCGCCTTGGCCGCGGACCGACACAACGCGAGCTTCGAACTCTTGGAGAAAGGAGTCGGTGTAGTAGAGGCGCTCGGTCAAGGAACTGTCACTCCGCTCAGCAGATACCGGGAATCTGCCATTAAGCTGAACTCATGCCACAGGATATCTGTTCCTGAGTCCCTGCGTCATTGGCTGGTCCTGGTTCGACAACCCAAACCCCTGTTGCGAAATCCACCGGCTGGTGTAACATTTTTGCCGCAGATTTCACCAGTCGAAATTAGGAGGGATATGAAGACCATTCCGAAGACCATTCCAAGATTACTGGTACTCGCGTTTGTAGGGCTCTGTGCGGTGACGCTGATCGCCAAGAGCGGCGGCGCCGGCTAAGCCCAAGGCGGCGAAGCCGAAGGAAGCGGCAGGCACGTCCATGCCTATGCCTAAACCTTCGCCCGAAATGGCCAAGATGACCAAGATGATGTTGGGGAACTGGAAAGTTACTGAGAAGCACGAGCCCAATCCGATGATGCCGAATGGAGGAACCGGGGAGGGCACCGCAAAACTCTGGGCGGGCCCAGGCGGGCTCTCGCTGATGGAGAACTACCATTCCGCCGGCGCGATGGGTGGCAGCTTCAACGGCTTCGGCACCTTCTGGTGGGATCCCAAGGCGCAGGCCTACCGAGGCACATGGTGCGACAACATGACCCCGAACGGCTGCGACACCGCCGGCACATCCAAGTGGGAGGGAGACAAGCTGATCGGCACGATGGAGTCGGAGATGAATGGGCAGAAGATGATGTCGAAGTTCATCTATTCCGACTTCAAGCCTGACTCCTTCACGATGACCATGGAGATGGGCCCGGATGCCAATTCTATGAAGAAGGCGATGACCATTACCTACACCAAGGCGGCCGCGCCGGGCAAGATGTAGCGGTGAACAGGTCGAGGCTCGGGTGGAGCCGGCCTTAACGCCGGCGTCCAAGCAGTTGCAAACACTCCGGGGCTGCAGAGTCTTGTGAGAACTCGATCAGGAAATTTTCGAAGGTAGAAGGGGCTGCCAGCTGCCCTAGATTTAGCCGCGAAGCGGCGGCGGTGAGGTGAGCCTGGGGCGCAAGCCCCGGGCAAAGTGGGAACTCGATCTGAGCCCCGCAGGGGCGGCACAGGTTCTCACACGGCTTGGTGCTCAAGTTGAAGTGGGAACCGGAAATGCCTGGTTCCCATCACGTTGTCGACCGAACCAGCGACGGCGCTGGTCTATACATGGCCTATTTCTCAAGGAGGAGTTTGATATGCGATTCGCTCGCCGAGGGACCATCCTGGTGTTGTTACTCGCCTGCTCTATAGCGCTGGCGGCACAGAGTTCGGAGCAGATGTCCTACGCCGCCATGGCGACCAGCAAGTTCGTGAGCCTGCCCGTGCTTCCCGCCTGCACGACCTTCTCCGCGCAACGCGGAGACCCAACCAAAGGCGCCGCGGTCCTGCTGCTGAAGTTTAAGAGCGGCTGCGTCATTCCCTGGCACTGGCACACCGCGAACGAGAACCTCATGATGGTCTCCGGCAAGGGCAAGGCGGAGATGAAGTCGGGTGGCGCGCACCCGATGACTGCGGGCGACTACATGTTTCTCCCCGCCAAAATGGGACACCAGTTCACCTGCATCTCCAGTTGCGTGCTCTTTGATGTGACCGATGGCGCATTCGACATCCATTACATCAACGCCGAGGGCAGCGAGATTCCCGTGGAGCAGGCGTTGAAGACAACCGCCAAACCCGCGGCTGCGAAGAAGCCGTGAGCTGCCACCCGCGAGGGGCTATGGGCCCAGGAGAGCCGGCCGACCGCAGCGGAATGAAACATGCTTCAAGGTGTGGTCAAGGTTCTGAACACCTTGGGCACGTAGTTGATCGGCTTTCGACGCGGATTCAGCGACCGGAGCGTCAGGCTCAGGCGCTCACCCGGTTGAAGAGTGATACCGTCGGCGGTGTGAAGCTTGATGTAAGGGCTGCCTATCGGCGGAATACTCCGGGTCGTTCCCGTACTAACCAGAGTTATGCCCCTCGAAAGGTCCGTCGCCACGAAGTACAGCGGGCCGCTTACCGGTACTGTTTGTGAGTTGGTGAATTGGATGGTCTGAACAAGGAAGCCGGTTTTCTGGTCAATTCGGAAGCCTGACCGAGTGATGCTTAGACCAGCCGTAAGGTCTTGCGGAGCGAGAGGATTGCCCGGGTCTTCAACGGCGAAAGTTGCAAAAGCCTTCAGGCCGCTATTCTGCACCATCACTACCGCCGTTCCAAACGCCTTGGCCTGGACGTTGCCTTCTGTGTCCACGGTGAGAACCTGGTTGCTGCTGGACTTATACGTCGTACCCGTGACAGAAGAGGTCAGATCAAGGTGAACGTCATTCTCGTAAATGCCCGTCACGTACACCCGCGCCGCCGCATTTGCCGACAACAAGTGGTTGTAACTGCCCTCGACCAGAGTGAGGCTCAAAGGGGCAGTCTTGGGACGTACTGTAATCGTGACTCCAACGCCCTCAATTGGATTGCTGTTGGAATCGATGACATCAGGCGTCACAGTGAGTGGACCGGCGTAGTTGTCGGGGAGCACAAAGCTCACCTGATAGGTGGATCCGTTGTAGTTGGTTCCTTCGAGAACGCCGAGCCCCGGCGCCCCTACAGACAGCCACCCAGCATTCGCAGCTAAGGGTGGTGTTAGCTGCACGGTAGCGTTCACGGCATCTCCCGGCGCGAACTGCTGGCCGTTCGCCGGCGAGGTTACTTGTACCCGCTGGTCCGCCGCCCTACGTGACAGCGCGTGGCCAATTGTCGCTTGCGCGACTAAACCGTTCTTCACCACACCATGACCGTTCGGGTTCATGGGACCACCGGGACTGCATTGGGCAGAATAGTCTTGCTGGTCCAGCGGGCTGCCCCGGCCGGGAACGGTACGCGGATCACCCAATCCGTCGGAAGGAACTGGCGGAAGGGTCGAAGCGAAACCAGAATCTGGGCCGTCCAGCAGTGAGAGTACCAGCTTCTTAACCTCAGGGAACGATTTCGGATCGGTCACGTTGGTATGGATAGGATCCGGGAAGGGAATAACACCGAGGTCTCCCGCTTGGCTGGTAAGAGGAACGACACCGTCATTCTTCTGGCGGAACCGGAAGCCGTTCACGCTGTCCTGAGGAAACAAGTGAGAGCCTGGTAAGCAAATCGGATCAAAATCTGGCACACAGAGGGGTAAATCTAACAGTCCTTCAATTAGTGGCAGGTATTTGCCTCCGTCGGGGGGAGCACCAGGAGGGCCGCCCGTCGCTGCAATCACCTGAGACCACAGGGTAGTTCCGCTGGAGAGCCCTTGCAGGGCAGCACTGTTTTCGGCGAGGTCGCACACTGCGCCCTTGTAGATATCAGGAGAGGAGGGAAAGCCTACCGCCCTGAATGCCTGCGAAAGACGTGTTAACACTTGAAAGGGAAGGCTATTGTTGTTCAACGACACCAACAAGTTGGCCGTGCTTGCTCCAAAGTGGGGCGTGTCCAGCGTTACCAGGCGATAGACATCCCCCAAGTCAAAGTTATCTGGGCGCTTGAACTCCCGAGAACCGACGTAGAGCCTGGTCAGCAGACCGCCCATGCTGTGAGCAGTCACATCAGCTTGAGTGGCAGCATAGCCATTATCGCGAGCCATTTGCAGCGCATCGGCGACAAAGAGTTGGACAAGCGGGAAATTGGTGGAGTAGTTGGCGGCGTTTGTGCCCGAATAGTCTGCCCGGTGGGTTACGTAGAACTCACCGGCGCGGTCCCAAAGGCTTGGCCACGAACTGGGGTTACCCCAGAGGCCGTGAACCAGCAGCAGTGGTGGTCGGACGATTGCCAATGATGCAGTGAAGGTCGAGGTATTGCCAAAGCCGGAGTTAGGGGTGAAGAAAAACTGCACTTCAACGGTTCGGCTGTCGGAGTTATCGCCGTATCCGTTCGGGGCCTGGTAGAAGGAGAATCCGTACTCCATGTTCCCGACGGTCTTGGTGTCGGCGACTTGCGTCTGAATCGTTCCCTGGTCGGGAGGCCCCGGAGAGACGATTTCGAAGCACGCCGTGCCTGGCAATCCAGCCTCCAGCCGCAGCAAGAGTTGGCTGACGCCATCGCTGACCGCCCCCTGTACCGGAAAGCCGCAAGCGGCCAGGACTCTTGGATCGTTGGACAAATTGGGACTGTAGGGATCACGACACGTATAGGCGACGTTCGGATAATTGGCATTCAAAAACGGTGTGTCAGCGCCCGGATTGACATCCCACGCTGTGATAGGAACCGAAAACGGTTGAAAGTCTTGGGACTTTGGTGTGACGTCAAGAGCAGTCGTGCCCACGCTGACGCCATAGAGGGAAAACACATTGCTTACGGTCTGTCCTTCGGGTATGAAAACCACGGGCTGTACCCCAGCCACCGCGATGTTGAGGTCCTCGGAAGATAGTTGGAAGTAATACCCGCCTGGAGGCGCCGGTTGGGAAATAGAAACCGCCAGCCCCACTTGTTGGTTGGCAGGCACTGAGATTGAATCAAGGACTCCGTGCTGATTGTTTGGACATCCCGTCGCCCGTACGGGCCGGTTTCGAGACCCTGGGATGATTATGGCTATGGTTCCCCTGGCACTCGCCGTCTCCGTGAACACAACACCGTTCGGAGAACAGTAGCCGGTGTCACAAGAGGCGGTTACCTGATATTGGCCCGCCAGGTTCCCAAGCTTTAGTTGAGTGGACGCAGTTCCATCGCCCGCGGTCGTCGCATTCGTTACGGAAAGCACTGCCCCCGCTGCGCCCTGTGGTTGGGCGGTTACTTGGAAGGTAATTGGAACCCCGGAGACAGGATTCCCAGACTGGTCTGTGGCTTTTACGACAAGAGGCTTGGGCAGCCGTGTGCCCACTGTACTAGTCTGTCCATCTCCAGTGGTGACTGTGAGCGTCTCCACGACGGGCGTGAGCAGGTAGGAGTGTTCGTCGCCTCCAGCGGCTACAATCTGTCCAAGATCGTTGATCGCCGAGGCTGAGTCGAGACCAAAGGGAAGGCTAACGATGGTGTTGAGGTCGATCATTCTTCCGCCGCTGTACAGGAAGGCATGGTAGCTCTTAATGAACGATTCGCCCACAACTTGGCCGCTGTTATTGATGCCACGGGCCAAGCTGCTTGTTCCTCCACCGAGGGTCCCAAGGTCGATCATGCCCCCGCCGCTGTACAGGAAGGCATGATAAGTCCCGCTGATTTGCGACCAGCCCACAACCTGGCCCTGGTCATTGATGCCATACGCGGCGCTTTCAGGCCCACCGAGCGTCCCCAGGTCGGTCATTGTCCCGCCGCTGTACAGAAAAGCATGGTCTTCCAAGTGGGTATACCACGAGCCCACCACTTGGCCGCTGTTGTTGATCGCAGTGGCCTGCTCGCAGCAATATAGCCCTCCTAATTGAAACCATTGAAACGTCCCACCGCTGTAGAGGAATCCAAAATTGGGGTCACCAAAGGAAGTGCCAACAATCTGGCCGCTATCGTTGATGCCGGAAGCCTCACCATCGCTCCCGTCATATGGCGTCCACAGGTAGGTCACGTTTCCGCCGCTGTACAAGAACGGAACAGACCCGTTGCTGTAGGCGATCGAACCCACAATTTGCCCGCTGTCATTGATGCCGGTGGCGCCGGCGGCAATCCCTCCCAGCGTCCCCAAGTCGGTTAGCGTCCCGCCGCTATACAACATTGCATGACCGTGCGAATCTTGGCCAACAACTTGGCCACTATTGTTAATGCCATAAGCCCTGAAATAACCAAGGTCGGTCACCGTATAGGCCTGCGCCCAGCCGCGCGGCGCAAGAACTGCAAACAAGAAGAGCCAAGCAAACAACCTTTGGCTTCGGCATCCAGCCCCATCCCGGTGGTGGCAATTCGGTCCGCGGGAGAGAGCGTCGAATCTAACTTCAGCGTCTGGCATAACCTTAATTGCGATAGTTGCGATGTTGGCCCGTCCGTCTCTTTCAGCCTTTACTCGGGCCTCGGTGGGGTATGGGTTCTATTGGCGGAAGCTCAAACCTGGCTTCCCTTGGTGTTGCGGTCCCCGAACTACTCTTGCAATCAGTCTTGACTAGAATTTCAGCTTTAGCTCCCAATAGCCCTACACTATATGCCCACCCAGTAGTTGGTGCACTACGTTTTCTTTGGCTGGGGACAGGGGCTCGGCACAAGGCCTCGCGTGCCCCAACGCGAGTTTCGAAACGGCTGACCACGGCCTTCCCATCCGGCACATTTTGGTTACCTTCGTAAGTGCGGCCGTCGCATTTCGATTGCGAAAGCATACCCCGCTGTGCACACTGAATACGTTGGGACAAGTGTGCCCGATGGCCGCGCGCTCTTTGAAAACAGTTGTCAGTTATCAGTAGCCGGTTGTCAGTTGCCAGTAGTCAATGGTCAGTTGCCGGTAAGGGCAACCCCGTTCCATCAGGCTAAGTCCCTATTTTCGGAGATTTTACGCGTAACTCCCACCGCCTCAAGATTTTGCGGGGAATTTCCCGGTAAACCGATGATTACAAAGAATAAGGGAAAGGGGGGAGGGGGGTACCCTGGTTAGTTGTCAGTTGCCAGTTGTCAGTTGCCAGAAACGCAGATCCCTCCACGCGGACTAAAGTCCTTGATCGGGATGACAGAGTAGTTGTCAGTAGTCAGTTGTCAGTTGTCAGCAAAAGCAAGGCCCCGCATTTCTGCGAGGCCTTATCTGCTGCCTTTAGCTAATTGCTAACTGCTAATGGCTAATTGCTGCCTTTAGTACATTCCGCCCATGCCGCCGCCGCCGTGAGGCATTGCCGGTTCCTTCTTCTCTTCCGGAATCTCGGCTACCAGGGCTTCGGTGGTGAGCATCAGGGCCGCGATGGAACCTGCGTTCTGCAGCGCGGTGCGCGTGACCTTGGTGGGATCGATGACGCCGGCCTTGACCAGGTCCTCGAACTTGTTGGTCTGCGCGTTGTAGCCGAAGTTCGGTTCCTTCGACTCGCTGATGCGGCCGACAACGATGGCGCCTTCTTCGCCGGCGTTGCCGACGATCTGGCGCAGCGGCTCTTCCAGCGCGCGACGCACGATGTTGGCGCCGATCTTCTCGTCGCCTTCCAGCTTCAGGGCTTCGATGGCATCACCGCAGCGCATCAGCGCGACGCCGCCGCCGGGAACGATGCCTTCCTCCACCGCAGCGCGGGTGGCGTGCATCGCGTCTTCGACGCGGGCCTTCTTCTCCTTCATTTCGGTTTCGGTGGCCGCACCGACCTTGATCACGGCAACGCCGCCGACCAGCTTCGCCAACCGCTCCTGCAACTTCTCGCGGTCGTAGTCGCTGGTGGTCTTCTCGATCTGGCCGCGGATTTCCTTGACCCGGCCTTCGATGTCGCCCGGCTTGCCCTTGCCCTCGACGATGGTGGTGTTGTCCTTGTCGATGGTGATCTTCTTGGCCTGGCCGAGATCGTCCATGTGAACGTTCTCCAGCTTGATGCCGAGATCTTCGGTGATGGCCTTGCCGCCGGTCAGAATGGCGATGTCCTGCAGCATGGCCTTGCGGCGATCGCCGAAGCCCGGGGCCTTTACGGCCGCGACCTGCAGCGTGCCACGCAGCTTGTTGACGACCAGGGTCGCCAGCGCTTCGCCTTCCACGTCCTCGGCGATGATGACCAGCGGACGGCCGCCCTTGGCGATCTGCTCGAGCAGCGGAAGCAGGTCCTTCATCGAAGAGATTTTCTTCTCGTGGATGAGGATGACGGCGTTCTCCAGAACGACTTCCATGCGCTCGGGATCGGTGACGAAGTAGGGCGACAGATAGCCGCGGTCGAACTGCATGCCTTCGACGACTTCCAGCTGGGTCTCCATCGTCTTGGCTTCTTCCACGGTGATCACGCCGTCTTTGCCGACCTTCTTCATGGCTTCGGCAATGATGCGGCCGATGGTCTCGTCGTTGTTGGCGGAGATGGTGCCGACCTGGGCGATCATCTCGCCGGTAACTTTCTGCGAGAACTTGTCGAGCGCGCCACCCTTGGGGTTGCCGTCTTCGTCCAGCGTGCCGCAAACCGCGGTCACAGCCTTTTCGATGCCGCGCTTGAGCGCCATCGGGTTCGCGCCGGCGGCAACGGTCTTGACGCCTTCGCGGTAAATGGACTGCGCCAGAACGGTCGCGGTGGTGGTGCCGTCACCGGCCACGTCGGAGGTCTTGGAAGCAACTTCGCGCACCATCTGCGCGCCCATGTTTTCGAGCGCGTCCTTCAGCTCGATTTCCTTGGCCACGGTCACGCCGTCCTTGGTAATCAGCGGCGAACCGAACTTCTTCTCGATCACCACATTGCGGCCCTTGGGACCGAGCGTGACCTTGACCGCATCGGCCAGAACATTCACGCCGCGCAGGATCGACTGGCGTGACTCTTCACCATGCAGAATCTGCTTTGCCATTGTTTCAATCTCCTTAGAGTTTCGAATCTTGCAATTGTTCTCCCACTCTGTCGCAACGCGACAGAAGGGAGCTTAGACTTTGTTTACTTGGTAGCGAGTGCCGGCTTGCCAGCGCCTTCCAGAATGCCGAGGACTTCTTCCTCGCGCATGATCAGGAAGTCTTCGCCGTCAATCTTGATTTCGGTGCCGGCATACTTGCCGAACAGGATGCGGTCGCCCGCCTTTACAGCCAAGGGAAAGGTTTCGCCCTTGTCGTTGGTTTTGCCCTTGCCGATGGAGATCACTTCGCCCTCTTGCGGCTTGTCTTTGGCGCTGTCGGGGATGATGATTCCGCCACGAGTGGTTTCGGCCTCTTCGACGCGGCGAACCACGACGCGATCATGCAGGGGAGTCAGCTTTGTAGCCATTCTCGAACTCCTTCTTAGATTCAATTTGGATTGGTGTTTTGTGTTGGCTGCCCGATGCGTGTTTCCTGCATTGGGTCAGCGTTTTCATGAACTTTGGGATTAAACCCAGATGCTGGAAGCCGTGCCGACGACCACGCTAGAGCACCTGTTAGCACTCACTCCCAACGAGTGCTAATACTATCTGGGATAAAGCTGGATGTCAAGCCCGGTATGAGTGTAATTCACTCAAATTTTACGAAGACGAATGTAGGTCATATTTTCCAACTACTTGCGGACATTTTCGATAGGGCAAAGTCCCTCTTCCGGGAGCCAGTTCAGGCCTCCCGATTCCCAGGAGAAATCTCACTAAGATCTCCAATCGAGCAGCACCGTCCAGCTAGAAATCCTAACATCAGCTGCCCGAATAGGGCCGCTGCATCAAGGCTCGCTCTTCTTCGGATCTCATGCCAACCGCGAATGCCATGGTGCTGGGGCCATCATTCACCGTAACTCAAGGCCGTCTCCAGAACTTGAATCCGGGCGGCGAAGGGACGCATCTACGCAAGCGTTTGGCTCTCGCAATTTTTCGGAATTGACTTAGTGAACTTTGCAGCTTCCATCGCATCGAGATTCGGCGCATAATCTGGTAAGAGCAGTTGGGTGCCAAATTGCCAGCCTTCGGTGCCACTCGGTTTTCGGTTTGCACGCGCCTGATGATGGGCGTGTTCGCAGTGCTCCTCGCAGTTGCGAGCTTGCAGACGTTTGCCGCCGCGCAGAATTCGGCTGCAAACTCCGATGTGGCGGCGCTTCCGCAGGCGGGTGAAACAAAGCCGGCGGATAGTTCCAGCGCGGAACAGAGTTCACCCAGCGAGGCCGCGAGCGCGAGCCCTTCGCAGATTCCGACTGCAGCACAGGTCGAAGCAACCGCCCCCGACAAAAACTCCGAAGCTCCCGAACTCAAAACGACTGCGCCGGCTCCCAACTCCGCGGTTCAGCCGGCGGTTTCCAGCCACAGTGGAAATCCGCCACTGGAAGCGAAGTATGACGTCTCGATGATCGGCCAGCGGAACGTGGGATCAGGTCTGGATTTTTACTCGCTGGATCGCGAAATCGCGTTGGGGCGTCAGCTTTCGCAGGAAGTTGAGATGAGCGCGCGGTTGCTAAGCGATCCCATCATCAACGAATACATTAATCGCATTGGGCAGAACCTGGTGCGCAACTCGGATGCGCGCGTTCCATTCACCATCAAGATACTGGACACCGATGAAGTGAATGCCTTCGCGCTGCCCGGCGGCTTCTTTTACGTGAACACCGGATTGATCCTGGCCGCCGATAACGAAGCGGAACTGGCAGGCGTGATGGCGCACGAAATCGCGCACGTCGCGGCACGCCACGCCACCAAGAACATGACGCGGGCGCAGATCTGGAACATGGCTTCCGTGCCCCTCATCTTTATTGGCGGGCCGGTGGCGTATGCCATCAGCGAGGTGGCGAGTCTTGCCGTGCCGCTTGGATTCCTGAAGTTCTCGCGGGATGCCGAACGGGAAGCCGATCTGCTGGGACTGGAGTACGAATACTCGGCCGGGTACGATCCACAATGCTTCGTGGAGTTCTTCGAAAAGCTGAACGTTGACGGCGGCAAGAAAAAGCAGAGCCTAGTGGCCAAGGCGTTCGCCACGCATCCGATGAATGCCGATCGCATCAAGGCAGCGCAGGACGAGATCCGCAAGTATCTGCCGGACCGGCCCGAGTACACGGTGGATACCAGTGAATTCGAAGGCATCAAGTCGAGGCTGCTGTCGTTGGAGCACGCGCGCCATTTGGGCGGCGCCAAGGGCGAGGCGAACCGTCCCGTCTTGCTGAAGCGGACCGCTTCCTCCAGCAGCGATTCGGGCACACCGTCCACCCAGGACGGAAACGGTTCGCCCAACCAGCAGGACGACGGCCGTCCTACGCTGAAGCGCAGCCCCAATTCCAGTTCAGATTAAGGATTGCCGGGCCAGCCCGACGCGAGTCACGAGACTCCTCTGGGCGGTTGATAGGCAATCAGGGTTTCGGGATAAAACGTCACCCGGCAGCCGACCACCTCGCCGACCGGAAAGAGCCTGCGCAATTCGCGCTTCGTCAGCAGATGCAGATTCTCGTACGGCACCTTGCCCGCCAGCCTTGCCAAGCGATGTTGCATCGCCTCGGGCAGCATTTGTATGAAAGGCAAGTGATAGTGCGGGTCGATGGGGTACCAGAAGTTGGGTGTGGTGACGAACCAGCCCTTGCCAACACGCTGCACCTCGGCGGCAAAACGCTCGGTAAACAGCCTGCCAGGCAGGTGTTCGAGGACGGCATTGGAGTAAACGATGTCGAAGGACTTGTCGGCAAAAGGCAGCGCGCATCCGTCGAAGACCACGGCCTGCACTTTGGGAAAGCTTCGGCGATAATCCTCCACATCGGCCAGGGAAAGCCCGCCTCCGGTGATCCGGGAGTGGTGCGGGTAGAAGGATTCGAGCTGCTCCGGCAATCCAATTTGGGTGCCGGAAGCGCCTACGTTGAGGATGCGCATCTCAGGAGCGGGCCGCAGCAGTTGCAGAAACAACCTATGTTTTTGCTCCCGTGACTTGCGGTGCAAGTTGAGAAAGAGTCGATTCATGCGAGGATTCTCAATTGTATTCTCGCAATAGCCGTTTCATCGCCTTGCGGCGAAGCGTCCGATTGCGCTGTGCTGCTCGCGTTACCTAAAATACGGAAGTCATGCCCTTGCCTCGGGTGTCATTCGCCATTTTCGGGCTGCTGCTGGTTTCCACGCTGCTCGTAGCCGGTGACAAGAAGAACACGGGCGGGGTTTCCTCGGTCAGAGTCGTTGTGCTGAAGGATGACAGCGGTAAGCCGGTACGTAACGCAGCGGTCATTTTTCATCCCGTGGGCCAGAAGGGCAAGCAGTCGAAAGGTGGGTTCGAACTGAAGACCGACAGTGAGGGCAAGACCGGGTTCGACGGAATCCCCTATGGCACGCTGCGAATTCAGGTCATCGCATACGGCTTCCGGACATTCGGCGAGGATTACACCGTCAATCAACCGGAGCAGGAAATCATGATTCGCCTTAAGCGGCCACAGGATCAGTACACAATCTACGACAAACCTTCCCAGCCGAAACAACAGTAATGCCCAGGAGGCGCAAGCGTGATTGAGGCCAAGGCGCTGTGGACCGACAAAGATCGATTCCTGGGTCAGGCCAGCAGTGGTCATGCGCTGGTGGTGGATGCGGGCGGCGAAAAGACCGCCAGCAGCCCGGTGGAGCTGGTGCTGATTGCGCTTTGCGCATGCACTGCGAGTGACGTAGTGGGCATCCTGCGCAAGAAACGCGAGCCGTTTACCGGTCTCGAAGTCCGGGCCACGTCCGCGCGTGCTGACAACTTTCCAAAGGTTTTTACGAGCATTCGTCTCGTGTACCGGGTCAGCGGCAACGTGACCCACAAAGCGATGGAGGACGCCGTGCGCCTGTCGAAGGAGAAATATTGCTCGGTTTCAGCCATGCTGGAGAAAACCGCAAAAATTGAATTTGAAATCGAGTACACCGGCTAGAGAAGACTAACTGCTGCATCGAGGAGGCGAGTTGTCCCGCAGATGTAAGTTAGCTAGTGGTTCCCGTCTCTCTCGGCCTGCTCGGGTGGTTCTCATTTTTTGCGTTGCATCGGTTCATTGACGCCGACGAAGGCTACTACGTGTTGGCGTCCCGACTGGTCCTGCTGCACAAGACGCCATACCTGGATTTTTTCTATCAACAGGCTCCGCTGCTGCCTTACGCCTATGGAGGCTGGATGAAGTTGGCCGGGGTCTCCTGGACCTCGGCCCGGATGTTTGCCGCTTTGTTGACGACCATATTGGGCATGCTCATCTATGCGCAGGTTTGTCACGAGACGCGGAAGTGGATTGCCGGGGTCTCCGCAGCAGTTCTGTTTGCTTCCGCCACGTTTGTTTTCGCGTGGTTCCCGGTGGCAAAGACCTTTTCTCTGGCAACACTGCTTCTGTTTGGCGCGTATGTCATTGTCAGTCGGATGACCCCGGACTCTCCGCGATGGTTGATCGCAGCCAGCGGCCTGCTGTTTGGCTTGAGCGCCGATACCCGCTCGTACGTGGCCGGGCTGGCTCCTTTGTTTCTGGCGTGGTTATTCTGGAAGCCGGAAAAGGCCGGTCGAATCGCTCGTCTCCTGTGGTTTGCCGTCGGCTGTCTGTTAGGCATCACTCCGTCGCTTTATCTGTTCGCTGCTTCTCCGGACCAGTTTCTCTTCAACAATCTGGGGTTTCATGCGTGCGAACGACCGAGGGTCTGCTGGGGGCATGGCGATGGAAGGTGCATATCGCCCGAGTGGTCATGTTCGGTTTCCAGGAAACCGGTCTGCAGTTCACTATTTTGGCCTATACCGCCTTCGTGTTGATCTTTCTTATGAGGAAGCGACGAGACTCTTCGGTGCTGGCGTTTCTTATCGCTTTCCTGATCGGTGTTATCTCGCTTCTCCCAACTCCTCCTAACACGCAATACTTCAGTGTCTGCGTGCCATTCTTGATAGTGGCTGCTGTATGTGCGGTCAATGATTATCTCGATTCCGTGCAACCCTCGTCAGCCAGGTGGACGGCCGCTTTTGCCTGCGTGGCGTTGTTCGTCGTCTTTCTCGGCTACACGGTTTTGGGTATACGGAATTACCTCATCACCGGGGAAGACATCATCGGCATTACCGGCAGCGAGGATGCGCCAAACTGGACTTTGCAGAGGGTGCGCGAGGTTTCAGCAGCCATTGACGAGCTGGCTCAGCCGAACGAGGAGATCGCGAGCTTCTGGCCGGGATATATTTTCGAATCGAAAGCCGTGCCTTACCCGGGATACGAGAATGATTTTGGAGTGATCGTGTCCAGGAGGCTCACTCCGGAGCAACGCGCCAGGTACCACATTATTTCGCGGGTGGAGGTTGAGGCGGGTTTGGCTGCGCACGGGCCACGGATCGCGGTAGTGGGCAACCAGGAGAATGCGGGCGCCCGCGCCAGCGCGTGCCAACGAATGTTGCTGCACCATGGCTACACGCAAGTTCGGACAATAGGGGATACGTTCATTTACCAGTGCTGTTCCAGGGCCACGACGGAATAGGCGCGGCGGCGTGGCATCGGACCGGCGAGGCTTTCGTCACACGGCTGTGGGGTTTCCGTCACTGCGGACTGCGGCATAAAGGCAGAGAATAGCAAGCGGGTACCAGGGCTGCCCGTTGCTGCTTGCAGCTTTTCCCGAGGGGTATAATCGTGAGTTTGCTTATGACCACTACTCAAACTGAATTGCGCCTGGCCAAGCGGATGTCGCGGCTGGGAACGGAAACGGCGTTCGAAGTGCTGGTTCGCGCCCGCGCTTTGGAGCGTCAAGGAAAGAACATCATTCACCTGGAAATCGGCGAGCCCGACATGGACACGCCGGCCAACATCGTCGAGGCTGCGGTTGACGCCCTGCACAAGGGCTACACGCACTATGGGCCGTCGGCCGGCCTGCCGGATTTGCGCGAAGCCATCGCCGAAGATGTCTCCAAGTCGCGCGGCATCAAAGTCAGCGCCGACGAGGTGGTCGTTGTTCCCGGCGGCAAGCCCATCATCTTCTTCACGATTCTTGCGCTGGTGGAAGAGGGCGACGAGGTCATCTATCCCAATCCCGGCTTTCCCATCTATGAGTCGATGATCAATTTCCTGGGCGCGAAGGCGGTGCCGATAGCGCTGCGGGAAGAGCGCGATTTCCGCCTCGACGTGAACGAGCTGGCCGGCCTGATCAACGATCGCACCCGGCTCATCATCCTGAACTCTCCGCAGAATCCGACGGGTGGCGTGATGACCAAGCAGGACGTGCAGGACGTCGCGGCGGCCATCGGCGATCGCGACATCATGGTGATGAGCGACGAGATCTACGGACGTCTGCTGTTCGAAGGCGAGCAATACAGCATCGCCTCGGTGGATGGGTTCAAGGACCGCACCATCATCCTCGACGGCTTCTCCAAGACGTACGCGATGACCGGATGGCGCATGGGCTACGGCGTGATGCGGCCTGACCTCGCGGTGCATATCTCGCGACTGATGACGAATTCGAACTCCTGCACCGCCACCTTCACCCAGATGGCGGGCATCGAGGCGCTGCGTGGCGACCAGAGCGAGCCGGAGAAGATGCGCCAGGAATTCCAGCGCCGTCGCGACGTGTTCGTGAAGGGCATCAACCAGGTCAAGGGATTTTCGTGCCGCCTGCCCAAGGGAGCGTTTTACACATTCCCGAACATCAAGCAGACGGGATGGCCATCGAAGAAGCTGGCCGACGCGCTGCTGGATGACGCGGGAGTGGCTGCGCTTTCGGGCACGGCGTTTGGCGCCTTCGGCGAAGGCTACCTGCGGTTCAGCGTCGCCAATTCGATTGAGAACATCGAGAAGGCGCTCGACCGCGTGGACCAGTGGACGAAGAAGAATTTGTAGTTGTGAGAGTTGGTGTATTTGAAGGGGCACGGCTTCAGCCGTGCTGTTAACGCCCAGTTATGGATACGGCTTTAGCCGCTGAGGTACGTCGCTGTTGTTGCGAACCCAAAATTCCTCAGGGGCTGAAGCCCATTCTTTTGTGAGCGCCTTTCGGCACGGCTGAAAGCCGTGCCCCTTCAAAGCAGCTGGGGTAAAGTCATTCCTTGCCAGGATTGGTGTGGGGATCATTCTGGCGACTTCAAGGACTTGCCATGCCGCAGAAGAATTTTCGTGTCTTCGCCACTGCTGACATTGGCGATGCTGCCTTTAATCGCCTGCGCGAGCGCGGCTACCAGCTCGAGGTCCATCCCAATCCGGAGCCGCCGCCGAAGAGCCTGATTATCGAAAAAGTCCGCAGCGGTATTGATGGACTCATCACCACCTTGCGCGACCCGATTGACGCAGAGGTCTTCGAGGCCGGCAAGGGCACGCTGAAGGTGGTGGCGCAATACGCGGTCGGGTTTGACAACATCAATCGCGCCGACGCCAACAGCTACAAGGTTCCGTTCACCAACACCGCGGATGTGCTCACCGAGGCGACGGCCGAGTTCGCCTTTTTCACGCTGGCTGCTCTGGCGCGCAGGTTGTGGAGCTCCGAACACCTGGTGCGCGACAATCAGTGGGGCTATTGGCATCCTTACCGGCCGTTTCTGGGTGACGAGGTGACGGGCAAGACCATCGGGATCATCGGCACCGGACGGATTGGGCAGGCGGTGATCAAGAAGTGCATTGGCTTCGACATGAACATCCTGTGTTACGAAGCCATGGGGCCGAGCGAAAAGTTGCTGTCGGCGGTGCAGGCATTGATGGACCTGCGCTTCAAGAGCGGACTGCAGCGGGAGCGCACGTCGATCAAGTATGTCTCGATGGATGAGGCGCTCAGCCAGAGCGACTTCATCAGCATTCACCTGCCGCTTTTGCGGGAGGGCGAGAGCGCCACGCCGACCTATCACCTCATCAACGAGCGCACGTTGAAAACGATGAAGCCCACCGCCTATCTGGTGAACACCTCGCGGGGCCCGGTCATCGATGAGAAGGCGCTGGCGAAAGCCCTGAAGGAAAAGTGGATTGCTGGGGCGGCGCTCGACGTCTATGAAACCGAGCCCCTGCCGTCTGACTCGCCTCTGCGCGATCCTGAAATTGCGGACCGGTGCCGGTTGTATCCGCACTTCGCCAGCGCCGGACGCGTCACCCGTCTGTCCGTCGATCCCGAACGTGGCATGGCCGGGCGCTGCGTGCAGGGGTTGATTGATGTGCTGGAGCAGAATTACGGCGGCGACATCACCCGGATGCCGTACGTGGTGAATAAGGAAGCGTTTCGGTGGGGATAGAAAGCAGCAACTAGCAATTAGCAACTAGCCGTCCCGCAGGCCCTTGTTTGGCAATTATTCCGCTTAACGAAAGTCAGGACTAAGGAATGTGATTCAGCGCTTATGCTGTATCGGCTGCAACGAGCTGCTAATTGCTAGCTGTTAATTGCTATCTTGCTACCATCGCCGCCACCAGCGAATGAAAGATTTTAGCTCCGTCGGTCATGCCAAGCTCCGGCGCAGCAGCGCGCTCCGGATGCGGCATCATGCCCAGGACATTACGGCCATCGCTGCAAATCCCGGCAATATTCTCAAGTGAGCCATTCGGATTGGCCTCGTCCGTGACCTCGCCGTTCGGCGTCGTGTAGCGGAAGATGATGCGGTCCTGCTCCTTCAGATCGGCAAGGGTGCGCTCGTCGCAGAAGTAGTTGCCTTCCATGTGGCCGATGGGAATCTCCAGCACCTCGCCCTTCGTCAGTTGCTGCGTGAAGGGGGTATTGGTGCTCTCGACGCGGATGTGAACCGGCTTGCAAACGTACTTCAATCCCGCGTTGCGCAGCAGCGCGCCGGGCAGCAGTCCCGCCTCGCACAGGATCTGAAATCCGTTGCAGATGCCCAGCACCAATCCGCCATCGGCGGCGAAGTTGCGCACCGATTCCATCACCGGGGAAAACTTGGCGATGGCGCCGGTGCGGAGATAGTCGCCATAGGCAAATCCACCGGGAACGATGATGGCATCGCAGCCTTGCAGGTCGTGGGAATCGTGCCAGAGGAAGGTCACGGGCTGCCGGGCCACTTCCGAAATGGCCCAATATGCATCGTGGTCGCAATTGGAACCGGGGAAGATGATGACGCCAAATTTCATGGCAGCAGACTCTCCGTGGGGAATAAAAGTTGAGTGTAGCATGGGTTTCGAGACCGTCCTGTAGCGACGGGCATCCAACTAGTAATGCAATTTTCCCAGCACATCAACCTCACCGGGGGCGCGCTGCGCCGGTGGTTTGTCGGCCAGTTTTACGACTCGGTCGTCGTCGGCGCGCTGTGGTGGTTGGGGCTGGAATATCTGCATCTGCCGTGGGCGCCATTCTGGGCAATTCTGGCGGCGTTGCTGCAGTTCATTCCCCAGTTCGGGACGGCGCTGGCGTTGATGGGGCCGGCAATCGTCGCGCTCTTCGCCGGCGGCTTCGAGCAGGCGCTTTACGTGCTCATGCTGTATGGAGGCATCGTCGTCATCGACGGTTTGCTCTTGCAGCCGATAATCATGCGCCGCGCCGCGCGGGTACCGATCTGGGCCTCGCTGATCGTACCCATCTTGCTCAGTCTCGTCTTGGGTTTTTGGGGATTGCTGCTGGCTGCTCCGCTGCTGGCCGTGATCTTCGCCTACCGGGCGCACGCCAAACAGCGGGCCGACGCCCCCGTGCGGCAGCAGACGCCACCCGGCCAGGTGATTACCGGTGGCCGTCTGATCTCGCCGGGGACGCCGACGGGACATATTCCGCGGCAGGATGAGACGCTGTAATTCCGTCCCTGATTTCCACAATCGATGCCAGGTGTAATACTGCGCGTCGCGCATAGAATAGAAGCAGCCAAGGCTCGGAATCCGAATGTCTCAATCGCAATTCGTCCATCTTCATCTTCACACCGACTACTCCATGCTCGACGGCGCCTGCGACATCGAGCGCCTGGTCAAGCGCGTCAAGGAACTGGACATGCCCGCCGTGGCCATGACCGACCACGGCAACATCTTCGGCGCGGTGGCATTCGCCAACGCCGCCAAAGAAGCGGGCGTGAAGCCGATCCTGGGCTGCGAGCTTTACATCTGCAAGAAGGAAGACCATCGCGCCGCGCCCGAGGGCGACAGCTACAACCATCTGATCGTGCTGGCGGAGAACGACGAAGGCTATCGCAACCTGGTCAAGATCGTCTCCGAAGCGTCGCTGCACGGCTTCTACTACAAGCCGCGCGTCAGCAAGAAATTTCTCGCCGAGCATTCGCAAGGGGCTGATCGGACTGTCGGCATGTCTGAAGGGCGAAGTCGCCGAGAGCCTGACCGAAGGGAAGTACGAGGCGGCGCGCGAGGCCGCCGCCACCTTCAACGACATCTTCGGCAAGGGCAATTTCTATCTCGAGATCCAGGACCAGGGCCTTCCGGAAGAGAAGCGCATCCAGCCCAACCTGCTGAAGCTGGAGCAGGAACTCGGCATTCCGCTGGTGGCCACCAACGACAGCCACTATCTCTGCGAAGACGACTCGCACGCGCAGGACGTGATGGTCTGCATCCAGACCGGCAAGTCGATCAACGACACCAACCGGCTGAAGTTCCACGGCAACCAGTTCTTCGTGAAGAGCGCCGCGGAGATGGGGAAGGTCTTCAACGGATACGAGCGCGTGCTGGAGCGCACGCTGGAGATCGCCGAGCGCTGCAACGTCCGGCTGGAGAAGGTGCACGATCCGTTTCCGCAGTTCGAAGTGCCGGCCGGCTATACCTTGCCCGACTACTTCGAGCACGTCACGCGCGAGGGCTTCGCCAAGCGCCTGAATATGCTGCGCGAACTGCAGGCCATGGGCCGGCTGAAGCATTCGCTGGAGGAATACGAGCAGCGGCTGGCGCGCGAGATCGACATCATCCGGCAGATGCAGTTCGCCGGATACTTCCTCATCGTGTGGGACTTCATCCGTTACGCCAAGGAGAACAACATTCCGGTCGGCCCGGGCCGCGGATCGGCGGCCGGAGCGCTGGTCGCCTACGCGCTGGGCATCACCGATATCGATCCGCTGCAAAACGAGCTGCTGTTCGAGCGCTTCCTGAATCCCGAGCGCATCAGCCTGCCCGATATCGACATCGACTTCTGCATGAACCGCCGCGGCGAGGTCATCGACTACGTGACCCAGAAGTACGGCCGCGACCAGGTGGCGCAGATCATCACCTTCGGCACCATGGCGGCCAAGGCCGCGATCAAGGATTCCGGCCGCGCCATGGACATTCCCTACGCCGAGGTGGACCGCATCGGCAAGATGATTCCGGCCACGCTGAACATCACCATCGACCAGGCGCTGAAGGATTCGCCGCCGCTGGCGGCCGCCTACGAGAACGAGCCGCAGACCAAGGAGCTGATCGACACCGCCAAGAAGCTCGAAGGCCTGGTGCGCAACTCCGGCGTGCACGCCGCCGGAGTGGTGATCTCGCCGCAGCCGCTGACCGACCTGGTCCCGCTGCATCGCACCAAGAACGACGAAATCGTCACCGCCTACGACATGAAGGCGGTGGAGAAGCTGGGCCTGCTGAAGATGGACTTCCTCGGGCTCACCACGCTCACCATCATCGACGATGCGCTGCGGCTGATCGAGCAGACGCGCGGCGAGCGGATCGATCTGCAGAAGCTCGCGCTCGATGACCAGGAGACCTACGAGAAGGTCTTCCACACCGGACTGACCTCGGGCGTCTTCCAGTTTGAATCGCACGGCATGCGCGACGTGTTGCGGCGCTACAAGCCGACCGCGGTCGAAGACCTCACCGCCTTGAACTCGCTCTACCGTCCGGGCCCGATCCAGGGCGGCATGATCGAAGACTTCATCGAGCGCAAATGGGGCCGCAAGAAGATCGAGTACGAACTGCCGGAGCTGGAGCCGCTGCTGAAGGAGACCTCGGCGTCATCGTCTACCAGGAGCAGGTGATGCAGATCGCCAACCGGCTGGCGGGCTACTCGCTGGGTGAGGCCGACCTGCTGCGCCGCGCCATGGGCAAGAAAGATCCCGAGGCGATGGCCAAGCAGCGCGAGCGCTTCGTGCAGAGGCGCCATCGAGCGCGGCTTCCCGCAGAAGAAGATCGAGAAGCTCTTCGACCTGATGGAGCAGTTCGCCGGGTACGGCTTCAACAAGTCGCACTCGGCGGCTTACGCGCTGCTCGCCTATCAGACGGCCTATCTCAAGACGCACTATCCGGTGGAGTTCATGGCGGCGCTGCTGACGTCGGTTTCCGGCAGCACCGACGACGTGGTGAAGTACATCAACGAGTGCCGCGAGATGGGGATTCCGGTCGAGCCGCCCGACGTCAACGTGAGCGATGCGTACTTCACGCCGCATGGCGAGGCGATCCGCTTCGGCCTGGCGGCGGTGAAGAACGTCGGCCACAACGCCATCGAATCGATTGTGGCGGCGCGCAAAGAGGTCGGCAAGTTCAGGTCGATCTTCCAGTTCTGCGAGAAGGTCGATCTGCACCTGCTGAACAAGCGTGTCATCGAGTCGCTCATCAAGAGCGGCGCGATGGATCCGCTGGGCCGCCGCGCGCAATTGATGGCCGTGGTCGACAGCGCCATGGAGCACGCGGCGAAGACGCAGAAGGACGCGTGCGCTGGGCCAGCACGGGTTGTTCGGCGTCTTCCAGCAGGACGAGGACAGGCAGCGTCGAGAAGCCGCTGCCCAACATTCCCGACTGGGACGAGCATCAGCGGCTTGGCCAACGAGAAAGAAATCCTCGGCTTCTTCATCACCGGGCATCCGCTGGAGAAGTATCGCGAGAAGCTGCTCGACTTCAACGCGCTGACCACGACCGAAGTCGCCGAGCTGAAGTCTTCCACCGGCAGGGACGAAATCCTGATCGGCGGCGTCCTGAAGGGCATTCGCGTGGCCAAGTCGAAGAAGGGCGATCTGTACGCGCAGGGCCAGCTGGAGGACATGAACGGCTCGGTGGACATCCTCTGCTTTGCCGACGATTACAAGCGCCTCGGCGAGAAGCTGAAGCTGACCGTTCCGGTGCTGGTGAAGGGCGGCGTGCGGGTGGAAGAGGGCTCGAACTCCAAGCTCATGATCGGCGACATCACGCCGCTGGAGGAGGCGCAAGCCCAAGCTGCCGCAACCATCTGCGCATCAAGGTCCCGCTGGAGAACGGTCTCGCCCGCGACCATCGACGAGCTTCACGCCCTGTGCCAGGAGCGTAAAGGCGAGGCGCGAGTGCTCTTCGACCTGGAGCGCAAGGGCGACTTCACCGTGGTGATGGAGGCGGAAGGCTATAATGTGTTGCCGGACCGGGCGTTCATCAACCGCGTTGAAGAGCTGTGCGGCCGCGGCAGCGTGCGGGTGATGGATTGAGCCGAACGCCGTCGCCACTCGCGCAATCCGAAGGCGCTTTGCGCCAGGAACGAACTGTCGCTGCTGCGCTCAGGAATCCTGCCCGCAGTTGCGATACTGGATTTCGCGGTGGAGGCCGTGTACCGCGCTTCCACGCAAAGAAAAGACAATCATATGGAAGCTGCTTCGAAAGCGCAGGACGAACTGGAACGCATCGAGAAACAGATCGAGCAACTGCAGGGTGTTGCCGGCGACAACAAGGACGCGCAACGCGAGTTGCAGGCGCTTGCACGACGCGCGTCGAGGCCTCAAGCGCCAGATGTCCGGACAGTTGACCGCCTGGGAGCGCACCGAACTGGCGCGCCATCCCATGCGTCCTTATCCGCTGGATTACATCGAGCGCATCTTTCCCGACTTCAGCGAAATTCACGGCGACCGCGGCTTCGGCGACGATGCCGCGATGGTCTGTGGCATGGCGCGCTTCCACGGCAGGGAAGTGATGGTGATCGGCACGCAGAAGGGCCGCGACACCAAGCAGCGCATCCATCGCAACTTCGGCCAGCCGAATCCCGAGGGCTATCGCAAGGCGCTGCGCGCGATGAAGTTTGCCGAGAAGTGGCGGCGTCCGGTGATCACGCTGATCGATGTTGTCGGGCGCGTATCCCGGCCTGGGCGCCGAAGAGCGCGGACAGGCGGAAGCCATCGCGCACAACCTGCGCGAGATGGCGCGGCTGAAGGTGCCGTTCATCGCCGCCATCACCGGCGAAGGCGGCAGCGGCGGCGCGCTGGCGATTGCCGTTGCCGATCGCGTGCTGATGATGGAGAACAGCATCTACTCGGTGATCTCGCCCGAAGGCTGCGCCTCGATCATGTGGCGCGACTCCAGCAAGAAGGACATGCGGCGCAGGCCCTGCGCATCACCGCCAAGGACAACCTGGAACTGGGCATTTGCGATGAAGTTGTCCCCGAGCCCCCGGGCGGCGCGCATCACGACTACGACGCTGCCGCGAATGCTCTGGCCGAGGCTCTGGAGAAGAACCTGTCGGAGCTGGAGAAGATGCCGCTCTCGGAACTGCTGGACGCGCGCTACAACAAGTTCCGCAACATGGCGCAGTACTTCCAGACGGTGGGACCGCCCGCGTAGCGCAATCGCTGATGAGCGTGAACACTCCTCAAGGTAATTGTCGTCCATTCCGCCAGCTTGCGAAGCTGCCATATAATAATTACAGTTATTCTCCCCACCGAACTCATCCATCGCAAGTAAGGGGTATTGATGGCCACAACCGAATTGCAGTACACGGCGCCGAGCGCGACGCCGTGCGACAGCCTGTCGTCAACGACTTCAGCATCCAGGTTGCAACCGTAAACGGCTCGGGATCGCAGAGCGCCAACACCGTTCTGCTGCGCACCATCTTCCAGATGGGCGTTCCCGTCTCCGGCAAGAACATGTTCCCCTCGAACATCGCCGGACTGCCTACCTGGTACACCATTCGCGCCAGCAAGAAGGGCTACATCGCGCGCAAGAAGGAAATCGACTTCCTGGTCGCGATGAATCCCGAGACCGCGAAGGAAGACGTGCTGTCGCTCGCGCTCCGGCGCCGCTGTGCTTTACGACGAGCCGCTGAAGCTGAACGAGCTGCGCTCCGACCTGACCTTCTACGCCGTGCCCTACGACAAGATCACGCGCCGCGGTTTGCCCCGAAGCCAAGCTGCGCAAGCTGGTGAGGAACATGGTGTACGTCGGCGTGGTGGCGCAGCTGCTCAACCTCGACATGGCCGAAGTGGAGAAGGCGCTGCGCAAGCAGTTCGCGAAGAAGGTGAAGGCCGCCGACCTGAACTGGAACGCCGCCAAGGCCGGTTACGACTACGCCGCCTCGTCGCTGACCAAGGCCGACCCATTCACCGTCGAGCGCATGGACAAGACCGCCGGCATGATCATCATCGACGGCAACGCCGCCGCGGCGCTGGGCTGCATGTTTGCCGGCGTGACGGTGGTGACGTGGTATCCGATCACGCCTTCGTCGTCGCTGGTCGAGACGCTGATCGATTACATGAAGGAGTACCGCGTCGGCCCGGATGGCAAAGCGACGTTCGCCATCGTTCAGGCGGAGGACGAGCTTGCCGCGATCGGCATGGTGCTGGGCGCGGGATGGGCGGGAGCGCGCTCCATGACCGCCACCGCCGGGCCGGGCATCTCGCTGATGGCCGAGTTCGCCGGGCTGGGCTACTACGTCGAGATTCCCGGCGTCATCTGGGACATCCAGCGCGTCGGTCCGTCGACCGGCTTGCCGACGCGCACCTCGCAAGGCGACATCGAATTCGTGGCCAAGCTCTCGCACGGCGACACCAGGCATCCGATGCTGATCCCGTGCAGCGTCAGCGAGTGCTTCAGCATGGCCAGCGAAGCCTTCGATCTGGCCGAGCAGTTGCAGACGCCGGTGTTCGTGATGTCCGACCTCGACCTCGGCATGAACAACTGGATGTCGGAGCCGTTCCAATATCCCGAGAAGCCGCAGAACCGCGGCAAGGTGCTGACCGAGGAAGACCTCGAACGGCTGGGCGGCTTCGCGCGCTACAAGGACGTGGACGGCGACGGCGTCGGCTATCGCACGCTGCCGGGAACCGATCATCCCGGGGCGGCGTGGTTCGCGCGCGGCAGCGGACACAACGAGAAGGCGCAATACAGCGAGCGTCCCGACGACTACGCCAACAACATGGACCGCCTGGCGCGCAAGTTCGAGACCGCGCGCACGCTGGTTCCGCAAGCCGGAGATCGTGCGCAACGACGGCAACGAGGTCGGCATCATCGCCTACGGCACGTCGCATCACGCCGTGGTCGAGACCCTCGATCAGTTGCAGAGCGAATACGGCGTCAAGGCCGATTACCTGCGCCTGCGCGCCTATCCGTTCACCACGCGAGATGCACGAGTTCATCGCCGCGCACAAGCGCGTTTACATCGTTGACCAGAACCGCGACGGGCAGATGCTGCAACTGCTGAAGCTCGACATCGCGATCGACGACATTGCCAAGCTGCGCAGCGTGCGCCATTACAACGGGCTGCCGATCGACGCGCGCTCCATCACCGACGACATCATCTCCCAGGAGGGCAAGTAAATGGCGACCACAGCCGCGCCTCCAGCCCAAGACCAACCGCATCGGCCTGACCGTGCTCGACTATCGCGGCGGCAAGACCACGCTGTGCGCCGGCTGCGGCCACAACGCCATTTCCGAGCGCATCATCGACGCCTTCTACGAGATGGGCATCGCGCCCGAGCGCGTCATCAAGATGTCGGGCATCGGCTGCTCGTCGAAGAGCCCGGCGTATTTCATGAGCCGCTCGCACAGCTTCAACTCCGTGCACGGACGCATGCCGTCGGTGACCACGGGCGCGGTGCTGGCGAACTCGAAGATCGTCGCGCTCGGCGTCAGCGGCGACGGCGATACGGCTTCCATCGGCATCGGGCAGTTCGTTCACCTGATGCGGCGCAATCTGCCGATCATCTACATCATCGAAGACAACGGCGTGTACGGCCTGACCAAGGGCCAGTTCTCGGCCACCGCCGATCTCGGCTCGAAGCTGAAGACCGGCGTCATCAACGACCTGCCGCCGATCGACACCTGCGCGCTGGCGATCATGCTGGGCGCGACGTTTGTGGGGCGCTCGTTTTCCGGCGACAAGAAGCAGCTGCACACCATGCTGAAGGCGGCGCTGGCGCATCGCGGCACGGTGATGCTCGACGTGATTTCGCCTTGCGTCACCTTCAACGATCACGAGGGCTCGACCAAGTCGTACAAGTTCGTCAAGGACCACGAAGAGCCGCTGCACGACTTGAACTTCGTGCCGCACTTCGACGAAATCGACGTGGAGTACGATGCCGGAACCAGCATCAACGTCGCCATGCACGACGGCTCGTCGCTGCGCCTGCGCAAGCTGGAGCACGACTACGATCCCACGCACAAGAGCGGAAGCCGTCAAGCGGCTGATGGAGTCACACGAGGCGGACGAGGTGCTGACCGGCGTGCTCTACGTGAACACCACCGCGCCCAACTTCCTCGACATGCTCAACATGACCGACGAGCCGCTGGCCACCTTGCCCGAGAGCGTAACCCGTCCCTCGCGCGAGGTGCTGGAAGAGTGCATGGAAGCGCTGCGGTAAGAAGCAGCATTTCAGCCGTCAGCCGTCAGCCGTCAGCCGTCAGCCGTCAGCTAAGACTCGTGCTCCTCCGCGCTGTCATCCCGACCGAGGACTTTAGTCCGAGCGGAGGGATCTGCGGTTCTGCGTGTGCATTCAGCCCTCATCTGACAACTCGCACCTGACGCCTGCCACGTTTGCCCCTGCTAGGGGGTACCCCCCTCCCCCTACTCTTTGCAAAATATTAAAAACAATGAGGTTATCGTATAATATTCTATTCAAAGGAGTTACATCCAAAATATTAAATTATAAGGACTTAACTCCTTTCCGGAGGCATAGACCCTCCCGTTTCGGGAAAGTATCAGCGTTACTCTGACCCTGGAGCTGAGGGACTTTCAGGTTGTCAAAGAACCAAACCCCCGCCGGGACTCAATGCACTTTCGGGCGAGCAGTAGGGACTGAACCTATGAAACGTGCACATGTAAGACCGGAGTTTGCCGGGAACCCCGGTGTGCAGCTCCGACCCCCAAAGCGTGCGTTTCATTTCGACCCTAGCGCGCGCGGAGCAAGGTCGCAAGAGAATTCGTTCGTCGCGCCGGTTACGAAGGTACATGTCCATTTTGGGAAGGACTAGTCCTTTCGTAACCTGCGAACGCCGATTCCTCTTGACGCCTCCGCGCAACCCTCCCAAATCCGCCGCGCAGCTGGGGTGGGGGAGCGGAATACTATTCGCCAGCCCGTAAGAGACCGTGGGAACTGCGCTTTGTCTGCGGCATGGGACGAAGTGCCAAGAAACCAGCCGCGCAGCGGCGACATTTGTTTTAGCCCCGGGCGCAAGCCCGGGGTAAGAGTGGGAAAATCGAGCCGAGTCCCTTCAGGGACGGCACAGGTTTCCCTCCAGAAGAGTTGTGCCGCGATATACGATCAGAATCTTTGCTCCCAGCCTTCGCCAAAGGTTGGCGAAAGGCTGACGCACCCGGCCTAAACTCACTCTACGGTCAGCCGTATTGCTCCAGCACCTTGTCGAGCTGGTCGCGGAACTTCAGCTTCAGGTCCTCGATGCTGGTCGTAGACGGTTGTAAAGTGTCCGAGCTCCTTCAGTTTGGCCTGAAACGCCCGTAATGAATTGAGATCCTCCTGGCGCAGGCTGCCGATGTTGACGGGCGCGTCCTTGAAGAAAGTGAAAATCCGTGGTCTGTCCTTCTTCTTGAACTCGCGGAACGCGACATCGAACTCTTCTTCGGTGTATTTGCCGGTCTTGGTGAAGAACAGGCTAACGAAGATATCGCACTCGCAGATGGCCTTGTTGTACTCGTCCTGCAAGCGAGTTTTCGACATGGCGTCAAGAAAGTTTTCCCAGCGCACGATCTTCAGATAGAACCCCTTCTTAAGACGTTCGTCGTTCTGCTGGCGGAAGTACAGCTCGAATTCGTCCCGGTCTTCCCTGAACTCGAAGGAGGAGGCCAGAAAGATGCGAATCTCGCGAGGCGAAGCGGCGAGTGGCGCCTGGAAGTCGCGCTTGGCGTCTCATTTGCCCAGCGCGGCAGTTTGTCAAGCTTTATGCCGTCCAACAGCTCCAGCACGTCCACGTCATTCGTAGCTGCGTGGGCATTCCACTTTCAGGCGATTGTCCTGCTTGCGCTTGAGCAGGGCCTTTTGTTCGAAAAACTGAGGCACGGACTCCGTACTGCAGACCTTGCAGTTGCAGGGGATGCGCTTGTCAACCTTGTCGCGCAGGCCTTGGAATGACTCATTCAAGGCATCCAAATCGGCGGCAACGACGCTGAGAAGCGCTTTATGCTCCGGCCCGCGGGCCCGCAGTTCGATCTCACTGCCGTTTGCCAGGACTTCCGCCAGCACTGCCGTGCTTTCGCGCTCAAACAGCACGCCGGTAACCCAGGCCATCTCCGGGTCGCGCACAAAGCGATGCAGCCTCACCGTCAGGCGGCTGATCATCCCCTTGGGCAGAAAGTCATACCGATAGCGCAACACCAAATCCTCGGGCTTGGCCCAGTCAGCGAGTTCCTCGGGTTTAGCGGGCGGCAACAACTGCGGGGCGAGCCAGGTCGGCGGCTGGCTGTCACGCAGCTCATAGCAGAGTTCGAAGCTCTGCATCAACGCCAGCAACTCCGGGTGCATATCGGCGTAAACAGAATCCTTGCCAAAGCCGCTCACAATCGTCACTGTTGAAACGGCCCGCGTTGTGTCTTCACGGTTTCGTCGTCGAGGATGCGAAACACGGCTTCGGTGGCCCATCGGTTTTGCAGGATGACCGTGCGCGCCGAGCAAAGGGTCATCCTGAAAGTGCAGGAACACGCCCAGGTCGTGCAGGTACCGGCTCAGCAGCAACGCTTTCGTCCGGTCAAACTCCATGTGCCGGCTGTAGATCTCGAAATACTCCTGTACCGGGACGTATGGCGCCTCGCGAGCGCGGGCCTCGATGTCGGCTCGCACCTTGATCCAGCGGGCGGGCAATTCCTCGCCGATGTGACTGAGATGACTGGCGTAAAACTCGATGCCATCGCGCACACCGTCGGCTGCATCGGCTTGCTCCAAATTGCCGGCATAGAGTTCCTTCACGTTGTCGTAACGGCGCTTGATGCCGCCGATGTCGATGGCCTTGCTGCGGCCATCCTTCTCATTCTGGAAGATCAACGTCGGGCTGTGCCCACCAAAGACATCAATCAACTCCAGCCAATACTTAAAGCCTTCGTCCGATACCGACTTGTAGTCTTTACGGGTGTCATCGACCAGCACATAAAGCGAGCGGTGGGTCAGAAAGAACTGGTGAGTGGCGTGATAGATCTGTTGCCCGCCGAAGTCCCAGACGTTCAGGCGGAAGGGCCGTCCGTCTTTCAGCTTAAATTCGTGCCGGTAGATTGCGATGCCCCTGGTCGTCTCGCTTTCCGTCGGGCAGCGGCTGGTCGGGCTGATACAAGCGCCTCAGCAGACTGGTCTTGCCTGCGCCGCCCTCGCCCAGGATGAGCATCTTGGCTTCATACAGATGGTCCACCCCGCCCACCGCCCGCTCACGAAAGTAGTTGAGGATGGCGTCATTGCCCTGCTTCACGATCTCAGGCGGTGGATTGGTAAGCGGACAGTCTGCGACGTAGAGGCCCGGCCGATCTACGCCCCCCTCTCCGATATCCCATTCAACCGGACAACCCCGACGGATGAGAGTCGGCCAGTGGAGAGAGGTCGGTAACCTGCGTCGTTGAAACATTAACCGTCTGGAGGGCAGACCAGGCCGATCAGCGGCGAAAGATCGCTGACCTGCGTGTAACGCAGACATGAAGCCTCTGCAGGGCTAGACAGGCCTGCCAGCGGCGCAAGGTCGGTGACCTTGTGTCCCAAGACAACGAACGCCTGCAGGGCGGACAGGCAGGCCAGCGGCGCAAGATCGGTGACCTGCGTTTGCGAGACTACAAGCGTCCGCAGGGCCGATAGGCCCGCCAGCGGCTCAAGTCGGTGACCTGCGTGCTATCGACATTCAGCGACTGCAGGGCGGACAGGCTCGCCAGCGGCTCAGGTCGGTGACCTGCGTGGACGAGACATGAAGCGTCTGAAGGGCCGACAGGCCCGCCAGCGGCGCAAGGTCGGTGATTTTCGTCCCCGAGACATCAGGGTCTGCAGGGCAGACAGGCCGGCCAGCGGCTGCCAGGTCGGTGACCTGCGTGTTATAGACATAAAGCGTCTGCAGGGCCGACAGGCCGGCCAGCGGCTGCCAGGTCGGTGACCTGCGTGTTCGAGACATTCAGCGACTGCAGGGCCGACAGGCCCGCCAGCGGCTTCAGGTCGGTGACCTTCGTGCTATCGACATTCAGCGACTGCAGGGCGGACAGGCTCGCCAGCGGCTGCAGGTCGGTGACCTGCGTGGACGAGACATGAAGCGACTGAAGGGCCGACAGGCCCGCCAGCGGCGCAAGGTCGGTCAATCGCTCATTGCTGTCGCCGGTATTTCGACTCTCTCTGTATTGCCACTCCCGGCCGTCCCATTCCGACCAGTAGGTTGCGAACGACAGGCCCTCCAGCCAGACCAGTTCGCCGACCTCGGCGGGAACCTTGGTCAGCCCGCAATTGCCGAGGTCAAGAAAGGTGTCCCGGGTACGTTTGTTTTCAGCGATGAGCTGCAACGCGTCAGCCATCAGATTCGTCTCCGAAAGATTGGCTCTTCTTCAAAGTGAGCGCATGATTTCGACCGATTGTAGGTCAGAATAGCATCGAGACGACGAAATCCAAGCGAATGCCGCTGATCATGGAGACGGAAAATAAAGTGGAAATTGGAGCCGAGTCCCTTCGGCCTGGATTATTCATCTGTTTCGGCACCTGAAGGCGCCAGGCTTTGAAAGGGCACGGCTTCAGCCGTGCCGTTACGCGCGGGTGGAGTGGTGGGCTTCAGCCCCCGAGGGAACTTGCACTTCGTCTCAAGACCGAAGTCCCTCAGTGGCTAAAGCCAGCATAATGACAGCAGCTTTACGGCACGGCTGAAGCCGTGCCCCTTCAAAGCGCGAAATCTCATGAATAATCCGGGCTTCAGGGACGGCACAGATTTCCCTTCAGAAGGGTTGTGCCGCGATGTCCCATCGGAATCCTTGCTCCCACCCAAGCAAAAGCAGCTTGGTTGGGGCACGCATTATAAAAGGGTCGCCCTTTCGCAGTAGGTTATGGTTGCTGTGCTGAGCAGTAAACCAAGCCTGACGAAAGGAACACCCGATGGATAGCATCAAGTATATCGGTCTGGATGTCCACCAGAGCACCATCTCGGTAGCGGTGCTGGATAGCAACGGGAAGCTGGTGATGCAGTCGGTGATCGCCACTCATGCCGCCACCATTCTGGATTTTGTTCAGGGACTGCGTGGAACATTAAACATCACCTTTGAAGAAGGCACGCACTCGGCCTGGCTGTACGATCTGCTGGTGCGGCGCGTGGCCAAGCTGGTGGTTTGCAATCCCCGCAAGAACGCCCTGCTGAAGGCAGGCAACAAGAGCGACACCGTGGACGCTCGCAAGCTGGCCGACTTGCTGCGCGCCGGGCTGTTGTCGCCGGTCTACCATGGCCAGAACAGCACGGCGGCGGTGAAGCATCTGGGACGCAGCTACGCCGCGCTCACCGAAGACACGACCCGCATCATGGGCCGACTGAAAGCGCTCTACCGCAGCCAGGCCATTGCCTGTGCCGGCAAGAAGCCGTACGGCCAACGTCATCGGGAAGAATGGTTAGCGCAGTTAAGCGAGAGCGGGTTGCAGCGCCGCGCCCGGCGACTCTACCAGCAACTCGATCTCGTGCAGCAACTGCGTCGCGAAGCCCGTCACGATCTGATTCTGGAATGTCGCCAGCATAGCGAGACCAAGTTGCTGCGCACGGTTCCGTGGCTGGGTCCCATACGCACCGCCTTGCTGATCGGGCGGGTGCAGACGCCACATCGCTTCCGCAGCAAGCGGCAGTTCTGGGCCTACTGCGGTCTGGCTCTGGAGACGCGCAGCAGCGCCGACTATCAGATGGTGAACGGTCAACTGGAGCGCCGCAAAAAGCCGGTGTTCATTCGCGGACTGAACCTGAACCACAACCACGATCTGAAGAACCTGTTTAAGAGCGCGGCTACCACCGCCAGTGGCAGCCACGGGCCGTTTGTCCGTTCTACGAAAACCTTCTGGGGAAGGGGATGAAGCCCGAGCTGGCCCGGCTAACTTTGGCGCGCAAGATCGCCGCCATCACTTTGCATGTTTGGAAAAAAGGAGAACCGTTCGACGCCGAATATCTGAAGCCACAAGCCGCTTGAGCGCGCAGGTCCAAAAGACCATTCCGGAGTCATGTCCGCGATTGTCCGCAGGTTCTGAGCGCTCGGGTTCGAGGGTAAGTATCCTGGCCGGGTTAGGCTGTGTGCGCCGCCGGCGCCAAGTCTCACGGGGCACCATATGCTCCCTCGGACAACCCAACAAAGCCATAGTGCCGCGCTTCGGCGCGAGTCTCAGATAGAACCATGGTTGGCATAATCGCCGCCGCCAGGCTTGTGTAGCTTCAGCCCGAACGACGTTGTAGCGTGGACCTGAAAACGACTAGCGAACTGCGGATCTCCGCCACCAGCAGGAGGAAAGGGGCTGGATGTCAGAGAACTACCTCTCTTTCCAGCAAAGGGAGAAGTGTTTTCTCTTGACATCCCCTTTTATAGAACCCAGCCAAAGGCAGGCGAAAGGCTGGGGCACCCGCTGTTCGTCTGGCAGGTCCGCGCTTACGACGAGGCATCCCCGAGCTGCTTCAATTTCTGTTCGGCGCTGTCCTTGATCCCGTTACGCCGGGCCTCGTCGTCAGTGGTGTCGGAGGGCAGCAGTTCCAGCGCCCGTTTGGCGTTCTGCCGCGCCAAATCCTTCTGGCCGTCGGCAAGATAGGCGTCGGAGAGGCTATCGTACGTATTCGGCGAATTGGGATACGCTGCAACGTTGAGCTTCATGATTTCAATCGCGCCTTTGGTATCGCCGGTCTGAAGGTGCTCATATCCCATGACGTTGACAACTGCCTCAGAGAACAGAGTAGCTTTGGGATCGCGCTGGCGGGCGGCTTCGAGCTTCTGCGCAACTTTAGCCGCGCCACCGGGCTGATCGATCATGTCCAGGACATGCACCTCCTCGGGCAGCGCCGGAGTGTCCTTAGAAGCCGGCGCTTTTCCTGGCGTCTTGATCAGCGTAGTTACGTACCAGTCCACGATCATTCCGGGCAACTCCGGGTGCACCGGGAATATGTCAGACCCATGGCCGCCGGTGGCGTAATGGACCAGCCTTTTACCGGGATTCGCGGTCAGGCTGTAGAGCCATTCAATCGACAGCACCGAGGGTTGAAATTCATCGTCATCGGCGATGGAGAAAAACACCGGCGGTACCGCCGAATTGCGCAGGTAATTACGCCCATTCAGATCTGTATTTCCGGAGAGCAGGACCAAAGACTTCACCTCGGGATGGCGACGCGCTGTCTGGACGGAGTTATTGACGCCGCAGCTGGCGCCGCCGACGCCGATCATGTCCCGCGTAACGCCAGGCTGGGAGACCAGATACTGAAAGGCCACATCGATGTCGGAAGGCCACTTCTGGGCTTCCGCCTGCGCTTGCTGCGGCGTGGCCTTGGCGAACGGCTGGTCCCCACTCTCCCCAAAGCCGCGGAGATCAAAGGTGAGAACGTTGACTCCCGCAGCTGCGAGCTGCTGCGCCAAGCCGTCCCAAACCTTGCGCTGGCGATTGCATTGGTGCAGCAGCAGGACTCCAGGCCCAGGCTTGGCAGCGGCAAAATAGGTTGCCTTGAGTTTGGTACCGTCGGCAGCGGTCAAGTCCACGGTACGTTCGGCGGGCAACGTCGACGATACGCAGTTCAGTGCGAACAGCAGCAAAGCGAGGACGGAGAAAGAGAGACGTCGACCCATGATGGGGACCTCCTCAAACTGCACATCATACCTAACTTTGCCGCAGCAGTTCCGATTCAGCCCATTCCATCGCTGCGAAGCGTTGGCGATTCGGGACGAGTGGCAATCCAGGGGTTGGGAACTCGGCGCGGCGTTTCCACCGCGCCGGAGAGTGTTACTTCAACGACGCCATATCAATCACGAAGCGATACTTCACATCGCTGCGCAGCATGCGCTCGTAGGCTTCGTTGATCTTCTGGATCGGGATGATCTCGATGTCGGAAGTGATGCCGTGCTGGCCGCAGAAGTCCAGCATCTCCTGCGTCTCCGGGATGCCGCCGATCATGGAGCCGGATAGTTGCTCGCCGCGTGGGAATGATGCTGAATGCGCTCACCGGCAGCGGCTTTTCCGGCGCGCCCACCAGCACCAGCGCTCCATCGCGCTTCATCAGGTTGAGGTAGGCGTTGATGTCGTGGTCGGCGGAAACCGTATCGAGGATGAAGTCGAAGCTTTTAACGTGCTTCTCCATCTGCGCCGGGTCTTTCGATACTACGACCTCGTGCGCCCCCAGGCGCTTGGCGTCTTCTGTCTTATGGGTTGAAGTGGTGAACAGGACCACGTGCGCGCCGAAGGCGTTGGCCAGCTTCACGCCCATGTGTCCGAGGCCGCCCAGACCAACGATGCCCACCTTCTGACCTTTTTGCACCTTCCAGTGGCGCAGGGGTGAGTAGGTTGTGATGCCGGCGCACAGCAGCGGCGCGGTGGCGGCCAGGTCGAGGTTCGCCGGCGGACGCAGCACGAAGGCTTCATCCACCACGATGGTCTTGGAGTAGCCGCCATAGGTCATGCCGCCGAGATGCTTGTCCTCGCTGTTGTAGGTGAATGTGGCAGGCCCCTCGCAGTACTGCTCCAGGCCAGCCCTGCAGGCCGGACAGGTGCGGTCGGAATCAACCATGCAGCCCACCGCGGCGAGATCGCCTGCCTTAAACTTGCGGACTTGCTTTCCGACCTTGGTCACTCGTCCAACGATCTCGTGGCCGGGAACGACGGGGTAAGTGGTGTTGGTCCATTCATTGCGGGCGGTGTGCAGGTCGGAGTGGCACACGCCGCAGTAAAGGATGTCAATCTGCACGTCCTGCGGGCCGGGCTCGCGGCGTTCGAAGGAAAATGGCTGGAGTGGTGAAGTGGAGGAATGGGCTGCGTAACCAATGGTCTTGGTGCGTCCTTGCTCTGCCGAGCTCTGAGGACTGAGAACATCGACTGTACTTGCCATGAATGAACTCCTCGGATTGGATGAAATTCCGCCCGTTGGAGAATGCAGCACGATTGCGGATACGGGCGGGAAACGCAACGCTGAAGTCACTCACTTAGATTCCCGCCAGCTCTTTCGGTCGCATCTTCGAGGTCGAATGTCGGCAGCAAGATTGCGACATTTGCCGGAATGGCCGGCATGACTGTAAGATTCTGTTCATGCCGAAGACTCCCTCACTGTTCGAGGTCACCTGTCCCTGTTGCGGCGCGGTGTTGAAGATCGACGCGCAAACCAAGGCGGTCATCGCGCACACCGCCAAGGCCGTTCCCAAGATGTTTGAGGATTTGGAGGCGGCGGCGCGGGCCATGAAGGACCAGGACAGTCGCAAGGAGTCCATCTTCCGGCAATCGGTGGAGGCGCAGAAGCACCAGGGCGATCTGCTGGAGAAGAAGTTTCAGGAAGCCGTCAAGCGCGCCAAGGAATCGCCCGACACCGGAAAACCGATTCGCGACTTCGATCTGGATTGAGCGCGGTCACCGTGAAGACCAATTCACGTCCGCTGCTGCTGGGCCATCGAGGCGCGCGTCGTACGCGACGCTTCGGAGTTCCCGGGTCGAGCATGCGGATTCCTCCTGAGAACACCGTGGCTGCTTTCGAATATGCGCTGGCCAACGGCTGCGACGGGTTCGAGTTCGACGTGCGCTTCAGCGGCGACCGTCGCAGCGTGTTGTGCCACGATCCCAAGCTCGGCCGCCGCGTAATCGCGACCACCGATTATTCCGGGCTGGAGCGCCGTTACGGTTTCGAGCGGCGGCGCTCGCCCATGGCGTGCCTGGAAGATGTGCTCAGCGGATTCAGCGATCGTGCCTACCTCGATATCGAGGTGAAGGTCGCAGGGAACGAGGAGACCATTGTCTCGCAACTGAAGACTCATCCACCCTCGCGGTATGTGGTGTCGTCGTTTCTTCCCGAGGTGCTGCTACGATTGCACGAACTCGATGCAAGGTTGCCGCTGGGCTACATTTGCCAGGATCGTCAAGCGGCCCGACGCTGGGCCGAGCTTCCGATCGCGGTCTTCATCCCGCACCACACACTGGTTGAGCAATCACTGATCGAGGAGGTCCACGGTCGCGACATGCAGTTGTTCACCTGGACGGTCAATGACCAAGCCGAACTTCTGCACCTGGCAAGCTGGGGAGTGGATGGACTGATTTCCGACGACCCGAAGCTACTGAGCCGCACCTTCCTGGAATCGGCATGATTTTGCGCCCTGCATCTGCCGTCATATAGATTGGTGGTGATGGCGACCACAGGCGAACGATTTGAGCGCGCCGTAGCAATCATGGCGCGGCTGCGCGGCCCCGGCGGATGTCCCTGGGACCGCGAGCAGACCTTCGACACGATCAAGCCCTACACATTGGAAGAAGCCTACGAGGTGCTGGAAGCCATCGATGCTCGCGATTGGGACGAGCTGCCCGGCGAACTCGGAGACCTGTTGTTGCAGGTCCTCTTCTACTCGCAGATGGCCGGGGAGGAGAAGCGATTCTCGATTGACGATGTTCTGGATCGCCTGTCCAACAAGCTGGTGGATCGGCATCCGCATGTGTTTGGTGACGTGAAAGCCGATACTCCCAGCGAGGTCTTGCGCAACTGGCAGGCACTGAAAGCCGAGGAGAAAAAGAAGCGGCGGCCCGGCGGCGAGAAGGATGCCGAGGCAACCGAAGCCGGCAGGCAAGATCATCCTGAGTCCGTGCTCGCGGGCGTGTCTTCCGCAGTTCCGGCGCTGATGGAGGCTTACAAGATCAGTTCGCGCGTGGCGCACGTTGGGTTCGACTGGCCGAACATCGAAGGACTGTTCGACAAGCTGAGCGAGGAGACCGAGGAGCTGCGCAAGGAGCTGGAGGAGTATCCCGAGCCTGGGCCACAGCCGGAATCGGCTGCGGGCGTCGCCGGGGCTAGGGGCGGCAAAGTCCCAGAGGAGCTGCGCGCGCGATTGGAAGACGAAGTCGGCGACCTGTTCTTTGTGCTGGTCAATATCGCACGGTATCTGTCGCTTGATCCGGAATCGGCCTTGCGCAAGACGAACCGCAAGTTCCGCCGCCGCTTCGAATACCTGGAAGGCAAGCTGCGGGAGCAGAAGCGCAAACCCGCAGACGCCTCGCTCAACGAAATGGAGTCGCTGTGGCAGGAATCGAAGCAACAGGAAAAACGGTGACCGCCGCCGCGATCGAGCTGCGCAAATGCACCGACCTGGAGGAGCTCCGCGCCTGCGTTGCACTGCAAAAGGAAGTCTGGGGTTTCGCCGACAACGAACTGGTGCCACTGCGGATTTTTTCGCTGGCGCCCAAGATCGGCGGGCAACTCATCGGGGCGTGGGATGGAACCACGCTGGTCGGCTTCGCGTTCTCGATACCGGGGAACCATAACGGACATCTCTATCTGCATTCGCACATGCTCGCGGTCAAGGACGGCTATCGCGACATCGGCCTCGGGCGGCGCCTCAAGCTGTTTCAGCGCGAAGACGCCATCGCCCAGGGGTACGAGCTGATCGAGTGGACCTTCGATCCGCTGGAGATCAAGAACGCTTACTTCAATCTGGAACGCCTGGGCGCAATCGCGCGGCGCTACAACATCAACCAGTATGGAATCACCTCGTCGCCATTGCAGGGTTTTCTGCCTACCGATCGTCTGGTCGCCGAGTGGTGGCTGAAATCGAAGCGGGTGGAATCGCTGCTGGCGACGGGCACGCATCCGCCACTGGAAGCGGAAGTACGCGTCGAAGTTCCCGCCGAGATCTACGCGTGGAAAGCGGCGCCGGAAACTCGGCAGAAGGCAGCGGATGTGCAGTTGCGCAATCGAGAGCAGTTTCTGGCGGCGTTTTCGCGCTGGGCCTGGGAGTGCGCTACGAAGGATGACCTTTGCTGGGAGCTGGACGAGACTGGTCTCGCGAACAAGTGATCGCGATGTTTGAGGCCGACTGGGCGAAGGCTGTGAAGCGGCTTTACTGCTGGGACGTACCTCTCGGGGCTAGAGCGCATCCTTGGCTCACCACGCTGACCGCCCTTAATGCAGTCATAGGGCCATGAAAATCGAAGCCATTACGCTGCGCGAGCTGCAAATGCCGCTGGTGCATTTCTTCGAGACCAGCTTTGGGCGCACCTACACACGCCGTATTTTCCTGGTCACGGTCCATTCCGCGGGCCTGGAAGGCTGGGGCGAATGCGTGGCCGGCGAAGCTCCGTTCTACAGTGAGGAATACATCGAGGGTGCCTGGGATGTGATCGCGCGCCACCTGGCTCCGGCGCTGTTGGGCAAGCACGTGGGCTCGGGCAGGGAAGTGCCTGCGCTGCTGGCGCGGGTGCGGGAGCATCGCATGGCGAAAGCGGCTCTGGAGAACGCCGTCTGGGATGCCGAGGCGCAGGAAAGAGGAATTCCTCTCTGGGAGTTGCTGGGCGGAACGCAGCGGCAGATCGCCTGCGGTGTCAGCATCGGCATCCAGGACTCGCACGAGGAACTGCTGGAGAAGATCGAGACTGAGCTGGCCGCTGGATATCAGCGCATCAAGGTCAAAGTGAAGCCGGGTTGGGACGTCGATGTGCTGGAGAAAATTCGCGTCCGCTGGCCGGATATCCGGCTGAGTTGCGACGCCAATTCGGCCTATACCCTGGCGCACTGCGAGCATCTCAAGACCTTCGACCGCTTCAATCTGCTGATGATCGAGCAACCGCTGTGGAGCGACGACTTCTATTTCCACGCGCGGCTGCAGAAACAATTGCGGACGGCGCTTTGCCTGGACGAAGCCATTCACAGTGGCCGCGATGCCGAAGCCGCCCTGCAACTCAGCGCCTGCCGCATCATCAACATCAAGGTTGGTCGAGTCGGCGGCTTTTCGGAAGCTCTGCTGGTCCACGATGTCGCGCAACGCTTCTCGGTACCGGTCTGGTGCGGGGGCATGCTGGAGTCTGGCATCGGCCGCTCCCACAATGTGGCACTTTCCACGTTGCCGAACTTCACGTTGCCCGGAGATGTCTCGGCCTCGAAGCGCTACTGGAAGGAAGACATCATCGAGCCGGAGGTCGAGGTATCGCCAAGAGGGACAATCGCAGTAAGCTATAAAGCTGGTCGCGGTTACAAAGTGCGCAGCGGACTTGATTGAAAAGCTGACGGTGAGGAAAGAAGTCTCTGAAAAGCTGATACGCGGCAAGAGCTTAAGGCGCGGATTGCCTGCCCATCCTGAAGAGAATGCTGATTCTGCACCTGGCCTGGATTATCCATGAGATTTCGCGCTTTGAAGGGGCACGGCTTTCAGCCGTGCCGTAAAGCTGCTGTCATTATGCTGGCTTTAGCCACTGAGGGACTTCGGTCTTGAGACGAAGTGCGAGTTCCCTCGGGGGCTGAAGCCCACTACTCCACCCACGCGTAACGGCACGGCTGAAGCCGTGCCCTTTCAAAACCTGCCGTCTTCAGGTGCCGAAACAGGTGAATTAACCGGCTAGTGGTTGTTGTTTCCCGCTTCTTTCACGCCGCCACCATTTTCCGCTACCGCCACATCGCTCTTGTGCAGCAACTCAAGCGCCTGCGCAGTGGTGATGCTCGCCGGGACCTGGCGGAAGTCAGTCATGGTCTCCGTAGAAGAGATACTGAGCGACTTCAACATAAGGATTTTGCCGTCGAACTGGAGCGTTTCGCGCACCATCTCCCACTTTCCGTCGCCCACGTCGCGCTGTTCGATAATGAACTTACCACCCTTATAAAGCCTGCCCAGAATACCCCAGCCAAACTCCACATCTTTGAACAACGTGCCGTCGATTTTTGCGATCCGCATCGCTTTCGGGTCGACAAACAAGTCGCCCTCCATGCCCTGATAGACCAGGGTTTCGTGGTTGGGCGGGTTGAATTTCGGGTTGGGCTTGAAGGTCAGGTGTACCAAGTCATTGCCGTTCGGGCCGCGCTCAGTTCCAGCGTAGGTGTAGAGGAACGCGTCCGGCAGGCTCGTCAACATGAGCTCATCGCGCTGGTCTTCCTCTTTGCTCGACTCCTCTCGTTTGCGGCGGGCTTCGGAATCGTTGGCGAACTTCTGCAGCTTCTGGTCATCTTTGGCGCGCTGTTCGGGCGTTAGGGGTTGGCCATTGAAGGCGATCGTTCTGGCCAAGCCTCCCTGCGGAGTTTCAATGACCTCTTTCGTGACGGAATGGTTCTTATACTGATTATGGTCTTTGTACATGAAGTACTTCTGTGACAGTATTGTTCGCCTTGATTTCGTTCTGCGCGGCGCGGCGCACCAGGTCCTGAACATCGATTGGAGGCTTCTGCTGCGCGTGGCCGGCCGCACCTGCGAGCACGAGCCACGATATGCCGCGACAACAGCGGCCCAAAATTGTCTTGCCGAATTCACCTATATTCCTTTGCCTGTTCTCGAATCTAACCTTAATTCAATTAGACGGAATTGGTATTCTCAGGTTGCTTTTTTCGAAGTGGCATGCGGCAGTCCGGAAAGCGAATCTTGCGACGGACGAAGCGAAATCGTGCGAGCTTGAGTGTTAAGAGAGTCGTGGATGAATCTTGCGGCGACCAGGCAGACCGCTCCATTGAGCATTACATTGCCTTGTGACGCCATTCAGACAAAAACCGATTGTCATTACGAGCGCCCGCTCTGGGCGCGACTAGTCTGCTTTTTTAAGCGGTCCAAGCCAAAGCAGATTCCTCGCTGCGCTCGTAATGACAATTCGTTGGGTGTCACAATATTGTGCGAACTTAATAGGACCATCTGCTGCCTACGGGAACCTGAATGAAGCGCACAGTCACCGAAGAACTGCTGGATGAAGATCTGGGAACCGCAGACGAGATCGCAGCCTCGCTCTCGGATCTGCGCCGCATCAATCGATGGTTCGGCGGAATGCGAACCACGACGGGTTTGTTGCGCCGCGTCGCGCGCCAGAGCGGCTGCCGGCAACTCTCGGTATTGGAGGTGGGCGCGGGACGTGGAGACGTGCCGCTCGCGGCGCAGCGCGCCCTCTCTCGAGAGGGCGTCGGAGTGCAGATCACATTACTGGATCGCAATTGGTCGCACTTGCCGCGTAACGGCGCCACCGCCATTGCCGGAGACGCCTTGCGCCTGCCACTACGTGACGCTAGCTTCGATGTTGTGAGCTGCTCGCTTCTGTCCCACCACTTTGAACCTGACGCAGCTGCGGCTCTTCGTGCGAGAGGCGTTGAGGGTCTGCCGTCGGGCGGTGCTGATCAATGACCTCATACGCAGCCGGGTGTACCTGGGGCTGGTGTATCTAGGATTCCCGCTCTTCCGCAGCCGCATAACGCGCCACGATGCGCCCGCATCGGTGCGCCGTGCATACACCTGCAAGGAGGTGCGCGATTTGCTCGGCGGAACTCAGTCGCGCATTGAGGTGTCAGCCCATTATCTTTATCGCATGGGCGTGCTGGTCTGGAAGCAGGGCGAGTGACGAAGGCTGCGGCACAATTCGATCTCGCGATTGTCGGCGGAGGGCCGGCGGGAACGGCGGCCGCGATTACGGCTGCACGTATTGGCGCGAGGGTGGTGCTGTTCGAGGCCCGGGACTATCCGCGTCACAAGGTCTGCGGGGAGTTTGTATCTGCCGAGTCACTGGACCTTCTTGCCGGCCTCCTGCAGGGAACGACACGCGCGGAATCGGTGTTCCGAGACGCGCCCGTGCTCAGCCGCACTCGTTTGCTGCTGGGCGAGCGAGTGGTGGAGGCCGAGCTTTCGCCGCCGGCCGTGAGCATTTCCCGCTATGAACTGGATGCGCTGCTGTGGGAGGCGGTCCAACTCGCGGGCGTTGAAGCGCACGCTAATTGCGAGGTGCTGGCCCATAATGGCGACGGTCCGTTCACGGTGCAGACGTCTTCTGGGAACTTCAGCGCGGCAGCGGTGATCGTCGCAGCCGGGCGCTGGTCGCAGTTTACCGCGGACCGGACGATTCCACCCGGCCCCAAGTGGATCGGGATAAAAGCCCACTTTCGCGAGCCGAACGCCATCGCTTCCACGGACCTGTACTTCTTCGAAAACGGTTACTGCGGGGTACAGCCGATCGCGCTTGACACCGTGAATGCTTGTGCGATGGTGCGTTCCGACCGCGCAACCACGCTGGAAGAAGTATTCGCGTTACACCCGAGCCTGGCGAAGCGCGCGGCTGCTTGGAGCCCGTTGATGCAGCCGATCACCACCGCCCCGCTGATCTACCGTGACCCGGAGGCAGTGCGCGGCAACCTGTTTCTGGTGGGCGATGCTGCGGCATTCATCGATCCCTTCGTTGGCGACGGGATCTCGATCGCTTTGCGAAGCGGGCGGCTGGCCGCGGAATGCATGAGTGAATTCCTGCTGGGCAGAAATTCTCTGGTCAGCGCGGTTGCGGCCTACCAGCGGGAGTATGACCGGCAATTCGCTCCACTCATCTCAGCCGCATCACGAGTCCGTTCGCTCTTTTCGCTGCCCGCGTTTGCCAAACCTGCCATCTTCGAATTGCTGCGCTTGCCGGGGTTGATCCCGTTTGTGATTCGCAAGACAAGGAGGAGCAATTAGCAGCTAGCAATTAGCAATTAGCAATCAGGTCCCCCAAATTTCGCATTCAGTTGTGAGCGTATTTATTAGAACGATTGCTTCCTAGCCTGGAGTATTCATGAGATTTCGCGCTTTGAAGGGGCACGGCTTCAGCCGTGCCGTAAAGCTGCTTCATTATGCTGGCTTTAGCCACTGAGGGACTTCGGTCTTGAGACGACGTGCGAGTTCCCTCGGGGGCTGAAGCCCACCACTCCACCCATGCGTAACGGCACGGCTGAAGCCGTGCCCTTTCAAAACCTGCCGTCTTCAGGTGCCGAAACGGGTGAATAATCCAGGCTGGACGACTTTGCTCTAGTTGCTAGCTAGTTGCTAGTTGCTTACCGAATCACCAGCACTTCGCGAATGTTGTCCCGCCCGAGGAAAAACTTGATGGACGTGTATTCGCGAAACAGGTTCTCGACATTGCGATTGTTGAAGACGCGCTGCATCTTGAAAGGCCGGGCCGGCTGCAGTTCGAGGGTGTCCTTGGCTGCGATATTGTAGCGGTAGAACGGAGCATCGGGAGGGACCTCCTTGTTGTGAAAGAAGGCCAGCATGATGCCGCTCGGCTTCATGGCCAGATGGACACGCTCGATCACGGGCTTCACCAGCGGCTCAGGCAGGAAGTCAGCGAGGTCCCAAAACATGACGGCATCGAATTCCTCGCGCTGAAAAGTGAGGTTCTCATCAAGGAAGCGGGTTACGTCCACGGTGGTGCCGCCCTCAGCGTTGGGGATGATGAGGGTCTTGTCGGTTGCGCCGCGCAGCACATCTTCCTGGTGAAAGCGATGTCCAAGGCCGGTCATGAAGGCGATATTGGCGGGAGAAGTCGAGCCCAGGTCGAGTACCTTAAGCCCGTCTTCCCGCGAGATGGCGCGTATGAACTCGTTGAACCCAGTGGAACGCCGGCTGATCCTCTGGCCGGGGACAGACTCGTCATCCGCCGCCTGCCTGCCGGAGCCACCGAATATTTTGCTGAAGATGCCAGAAGTCACTGTGCACCATTGTATGTGTCGCGTTGCGCCAGCAGCAATTCTTTCTAAGGAAAGAAGGCGGAGCTGCGAGAAGAAGGAAGGAGGTTGCGGGGCGCCTCAGCCGACGCGCCCCGGCGAAAACAAATGCTGCATTACAGCTTCTTGGGTTCGAGCAGCAATCCCTGGGCCGACACGTTGGTTACGGGAGCCGCTGCGGCCACGGAGGTCTGAGGTTTGGCCTCGATCTTGGGAGCAGCCTCTGGTTTCTGGATATCAATCGTGCCTTTGAAGAAAGCGCCATCTTCAATGGAAATGCGTGCCGTTGAGATGTCGCCGGATAAAGCCGCTGTTTTCCGCAGTTCGACCCGGTCGGTGGCATGAATGTCGCCGTTCACCCGCCCGTGCAGAATCACATTGCGGGCCTCGATATTGGCGCGCACGCGTCCGTTGGGGCCGACCGTGAGGCTTTGCCCGCGCAGCGAGATCGAACCTTCGACTTCGCCATCCACTACCAGATCCTCACTGCCCGAAAGCTCGCCCTTTACCACCACCGACTTGCCGATGGTAGCGATTTCACTGCTGCGACCGTCGCTGCGCAGAGTTTCTGCCGGGCGCGATGGCGCGCTCGCAACCGGGATGGAGGCAGAGCCGGTGGTGCTGGGCTCGTGCGTGGGTGTGGGGAGTTCGTCTTCCCTTCGCGATGACTTCCACATGATATTGAGCTCCGTCAGGCGGTCGTGGCGCCAGCCAGTCGGCGTCCACGGCGTGCCTTCCTGGCACGCCTGAAACCGCTGGCAAGAGGATACCCAACCGCAAGCTTAGCCGCAAACGGTTTTGCGGCCGAAAATGCAAAAAGACGGTGACTTTCGGGTGACTCCCGCACGCGGGAGCAGTCTCTCCCGTGCCCGCCCGCGGCTACTTACCGAGGACGGTATCGATCCCCGCCATCAGCAATTCCAACTTCGCACGAGGTAATCTGCCGACGCAAGTGGTCAGCAGGTTCTTATCGACGGCGACGATTTGGGAGACGTTCGCCACGGAGTTCTTTGGCAGCCCGGTCAGACGGGCCGGGAGATGAACATTTCCCGGGGCCAGGGCCCATTTAAGATTGCTTGTCAGAGGAATGCAGACAACCGTGGCGATGCGGCTGCGGTTAAAGGCGTCACACTGCACGATTACAACAGGCCTACGCAAGCCGGGCCCCGCCCCCTTTGGCGAAGGTAGGTCCGCCCACCAGATCTCACCTTGGGAAATCACCACTCACTTCGCCCTAGAATGCGACGGGTGGCAGAAGAAACAAAAGGATCCTTCAATTCGCCAATTTCAGAGCACGCCCTGTTCATTGCCTCGGTCACTTCCTCCGGTGAGTGGCGCGTCAGATATTCCCGTAGCGCATCGCTGAAGACGCGGCTACGTGACCTCTTGGTTCGGCGGGCGAGGCGCTGCGCTCCTTCGAAGACATCATCGGGAATAGACACTGCCGTTTTCATACCGAAAGTATAACCACGGAATTACCTCCCTGCAACCAATGACTTCCGGCAATGGCGGGAAATAGTCGTTTTGTTTGCTGCCCCACGAGTTCAACCTCATGTTTGTTTGTCACAGATGTCCAACTTCCTGCTCCCGTATAATTGCTGGTTTCGTACCGCTCCCGCCGCCGCGTAAGCAAATCCACCGGCGAGAGACTCAGGAATCATACCCATGACTCAAATTGAGCTGATCCTTGCCCGCGAGATTCTGGATTCGCGCGGGAACCCCACCGTGGAAGCCGATGTCATTCTGGAAAGCGGAGCGCGCGGCCGAGCCGCCGTGCCTAGCGGAGCCTCGACGGGCGAGCACGAAGCGCTGGAGCTGCGCGACGGCGATAAAGGGCGCTATGCCGGCAAAGGCGTACTAAAAGCGGTGGGCAACATCAACGAAGTGATTGCGCCCGAACTGGAAGGCTTTGACGCCAGTGAGCAGCGCGAGCTGGACAACGTCATGGTTGCCCTCGACGGCACTCCGACCAAGAGCAAACTCGGCGCGAACGCGATACTCGCAGTCTCCATGGCTGCGGCGCGCGCCATGGCTGACCACCTCGGCATCGAGCTCTACCAGTATCTTGGAGGATTCACCGCCGGCCTGCTGCCCACGCCGATGATGAACATCCTGAACGGAGGCGCGCACGCCGACAACAATGTGGACTTCCAGGAATTCATGGTCATGCCGGTTGGCGCAAAGTCATTCAGTGAGGCGCTGCGCTGGGGTGTTGAAACCTTCCATGTGCTCAAGGGCGTGTTGAAGAAGCGCGGATACAACACTGCCGTGGGCGATGAAGGCGGCTTTGCGCCATCGGTGAAGTCGAATACGGAGGCGATTGAGGTGGTGCTCGAAGCCATCACCCAGGCGGGCTACAAGCCCGGAGAGCAGATCGCTATCGCGCTCGACCCGGCAGCCAGCGAGTTCTACGACTGCTGCGAAGAAGAAGTACGTTTTCAAGAAATCGGACAAGAGCGAACACTCCAGCGAAGAGATGGTGAAGTTCTGGGCCGATTGGGTCCGGCAGTATCCCATCGTGTCGCTGGAAGATGGCTTCTCTGAGGACGATTGGGAGGGCTGGAAGATGGCAGACAGCCGAGCTGGGCAACAAGATTCAGCTCGTCGGCGATGACATCTTCGTGACCAACATCGGAGATTCTGCAGCGCGGCATCGCCTCCGGCGTGGCCAATTCGATTCTCATTAAGCTGAACCAGATCGGCTCGGTCAGCGAGACCATTGACGCGATCAACCTCGCACGGGAGAACCGCTACACCGCCGTCATCTCGCACCGCTCGGGCGAGACCGAAGATACGTTCATTGCCGATCTTGCCGTCGCGACCGGCGCAGGCCAGATCAAGACTGGCTCGGCCTCGCGCACCGATCGCATTGCCAAGTACAACCAGTTGCTGCGCATCGAAGAAGAACTCGGCCCGGCCGCGCGCTTCCTGGGATTGAAGGCGCTGAACTACCACGGGGAACTGGCGGGAAAGAAGTAGGGGTTAGGGGGTCCTCCGGGGACGGTAGGACCGTCGTGTGCCGTGCCCGAGGCACTCAAGTTCTCATAATTCACTTACCCAGCGCTGAAGCGCTGGGCTAACTTGTTTCGCGCCCACGGCGCTCATGTGCCGCCAGTCGCCGGAACCGATTTCTTGCTAACAGCTTTAAGAGCTAAAGGCCAATGGCTAATCGACCCAAACCGCTCGTCCTCATCATTCTCGATGGCTGGGGCTATGCTCCGCCGTCGGACGCCAACGCCATTTCGCTGGCGCGCAAACCCAATTACGATCGCCTGCTGGCCGAGTTCCCCAATACGCTGATCCACACCAGCGGCCGCTACGTCGGCCTGCCCACCGGGCAGATGGGCAACAGCGAAGTCGGCCACCTCAACATCGGCGCCGGGCGCGTGGTGTACATGGACATCACCAAGATCGATCTCATGATCGAAAATGGTGAACTGTTCTCCACGCCAGTCCTGGTCGAGGCGATGAAGAAGGCGGCCACGGGCGGCCGGCGGCTGCACTTCTTCGGTCTGCTTTCCGACGGCGGCGTGCACTCGCACCAGAACCATCTGTATGCGCTGCTGCGCATGGCCAAGCAGAACGGGGTGGATCGCGTCTTCGTGCATTGCTTCATGGATGGGCGCGATACGCTGCCCACCAACGGCGCGGGCTACATCGAGCAGTTGCAGCAGAAGATGCGCGAGTACGGTATCGGCAAGATTGCCACCGTGAGCGGGCGCTACTACGCCATGGACCGCGATCGCCGCTGGGAGCGCGAGAAGAAGGCATTCGACGCGATGGTGTTTGGCGACGCGGAAGGTGGCCGCTACATTGACGCCGTGCAGGGCGTGAAGGACTCCTACAACCGCGGCGTCACCGACGAGTTCATCATTCCGTTCGTGCTCACCGACAATCGCGGCGAACCGGTAGGCAACGATTCGCGACGGCGATGTCTGCATCAACTTTAACTTTCGCGCCGACCGGGCGCGGCAGATCACGCGTTGCCTGGCGCGCAACAGCCATTTCACACCGCAGGATGGTCGCGAGCTGGAAGGCTGGGAAGATCTCGACCACGTCATCCCGCGCGACCGCGTCCCCAAGGACCTGACCTACATCTGCATGACGCGGTATGACAAAAACTTTACCCTGCCGGTCGTGTCGCCACCCGAGTCATTGACCAACATCCTGGCCAACGTGATGGCCAATTTCCAGATGCGCAATTTGCGCGTGGCCGAAACCGAGAAATACGCGCATGTCACGTATTTCTTCAACGGCGGCGTCGAAAAGCCATTTCCGGGCGAGGAGCGCGTGCTGGTCCAGTCGCCGAAGGTCGCGACCTACGATCTGAAGCCGGAGATGTCGGCGCAGGGCGTCGCTGACGCGGTGGTGAAGGCGATTGCAGACGACACCTTCGACGTCATGGTGGTGAACTTCGCCAACGCCGACATGGTGGGACACTCGGGCAAGATTCCGCCCACGATTACGGCCGTGGAAACGGTGGATGGGTGTCTGGGCCAGATCTATACGGCTCTGCGTCAGCGCGACGGAGCCATGATTGTCACCGCCGACCATGGCAACGCCGAGCAGATGATCGATCCGGAGAGCGGCGGGCCGCAGACCGCGCACACCACAAATCCTGTGCCGTTCATTGTCGCCTCAGAGCATTCGGTGATTCCTGCCAATTTCAAGGGCGATGCGCGGCGGTTTACGCTGCGTCCTGACGGCGCGCTGCAAGACATTGCGCCGACCATGCTCGGCATTCTCGGTATCGGGCAGCCCAAAGAGATGACCGGCCACGATCTGCGGGTGTTTGCTGAGGCGGAAGCGAAGCGATGATTTACCACCACAACGCCTGTCACCCTGAGCGAGCGGCCGGTGTTGCCGCGAGTCGAAGGGCCCTATTTTACCCGTGTATATGAGTTCGAATAGGGATGCTTCGGCTCCGCCTGCCCAAAACCGCGGCAGGCTCCGCTCGGCATGACACTGGTTTATTGCGGGTAAGAGAACCGGCGGTACTTTGTATAATCGTTGGTTTGCACACCATCCTCCAGGAGAACCCGTTGCAAGAGGCGGAAATTGGCATCATCGGCGGGAGTGGTCTGTACTCCATGCCCGGCCTGACCGAAGCGCGCGAGGTGCCGGTCATAACCCCCTTTGGAGCGCCGTCCGACGCCTATGTCGTGGGCACACTCGCGGGGCGGAAGGTCGCCTTCCTGGCGCGACATGGCCGCGGACATCGCCTCATGCCTACGGAACTGAACTACCGGGCCAATATTCATGGCCTCAAGCAGCTCGGCGTCGAACGAGTGATTTCACTCTCCGCCGTGGGATCATTGAAGGAAGAACATCGCCCGCTGGATTTCGTTGTCCCCGATCAGTTCGTCGATCGCACGCGTCACCGCGTGGACACTTTCTTCGGGGATGGACTTGGTGGCGCACATCGGGTTTGGCCACCCCATCTGTGACGAGGAGGCCGGGATCGTTACTGAGGCCTGCCGTCGGGCGGGCGTCAACGTGAAGCGCGGCGGCACTTATCTGAACATGGAAGGTCCGCAGTTCTCCACCATGGCCGAGTCCAACCTTTATCGCAGTTGGGGGATGGACGTGATTGGCATGACCAATCTCACGGAAGCAAGGCTGGCTCGCGAGGCTGAGCTGTGTTACGTGACCGTGGCCATGGTCACCGACTACGATTGCTGGCACGAAGATCACGACCACGTCACGGTGGACCAGATTATTGGCGTGCTGCTGAAAAATGCAGAGCACGCCAGCAACGTAGTGCGCGAGGCGGTAGCAGCCATGCCGAAGACGCGCGGCTGCAAATGCGGTTCGGCGCTGCAGAATGCCATCATCACGCAGAAGGCTGCTGTGCCCGCTGCCACCCTGGAGCGGCTGAAACTGCTCGTCGGCAAGTATTTCGATTCCGAACAGAAAGCGGGAACATAGGACTTGTCCATTCTTGTGGTTGGTTCCGTAGCCTTCGATACCCTGAAAACCCCTTACGGTGAGCGCCAGAAGATCCTTGGTGGCGCCGCGACTTATTTCTCGCTAGCGGCGAGCTACTTCACCGATGTGCGGGTCGTGGCGGTGGTGGGTGAAGACTTCACCGCCGAAAACGAAGCGGTGCTGCACAGCCGCGGCGTGGATACCCGCGGGATCCAGCGCGCAAAGGGGAAGACGTTTCATTGGACCGGCGAGTATGGCGACAACGTGAACGAAGCCAAAACGCTAAACACCGAGCTGAACGTCTTCGAGAAGTTTGAGCCGCAGATTCCCGGCAGAGTATAACGACTCCGATTTTCTATTCCTGGCCAATATTGATCCGGTTTTGCAAATTCGGGTGCGTGACGCTATGCAGAACGTGAAGCTGGTGGGCGGCGACACCATGAATTACTGGATCAGTGGACATCGCGAGAACCTCGACGAGATGCTTAAGCGGGTGGATGTGCTGCTGATCAACGACACGGAAGCAAAAATGCTGGCTGGCGATAGCAGCTTGCCGCGGGCCGCCCGCAAGGTGCTCGATCTCGGGCCGCGCGCGCTGGTCATTAAGCATGGTGAGTACGGCGCCACCATCTTCTTCCGCGATGGTGAATTTACCGGCGGACATCATCCCTTTCGCGCTCCGGCGCTGCCCCTGGACGAAGTGCGCGATCCTACTGGCGCCGGCGACAGCTTTGCGGGAGGCTTCATGGGATACATCGCGTCGCAGGGCGAGGTGAGCCGCAGCGTGATGAAGCATGCCATGTTCTACGGCAGCGTGATGGGATCGTTTTCGGTGGAGCGGTTTGGCACGGAGCGCCTGCAATCCCTTACGCGCGCGGAGATCGATGAGCGGTTCAACATCTTTCGCGAGTTGACGCATCTGGACTGATTTCTCTCGAGTAATTGAGCATCATGCGTAGTCTTGGTTCGGAACGATAAAATGGTGAGGGCAGACTTACGATTGGAGGCGCGAATGGCTCACCCTGGTGACGTCATCATGAGAGATCCCAAAATCTTGGGGGGCGTGCCGGTTTTCCGCGGAACACGGGTGCCCTTCAAGAACCTGCTCGATTATCTGGAAGGCGGCCATACACTGGACGAGTTCCTGGAAGAGTTTCCCTCGGTGACGCGCGAGGCAGCCATTGCGGCTCTGGAGCACGCTAAAGAGCTGGTCATCGCTCAAACGCGATGAAACTCTTGATCGACGAGTGCCTGCCACGTGCGCTAAAGCGGCTGCTCTCCGAACATGAATGCCGAACTGTGCAGGAGATGGGATGGTCCGGAAAACAGAATGGTGCGCTTCTCTTGTTGGCTGACAAACAATTCGATGTCTTTGTAACGGTTGATCAAGGCATGGAGTACGAGCAGAATCTCGCGAATCGCAAGATCGGCTTGCTTGTGCTCCGTGCACGATCCAATCAGATCGAGGATCTGGCGCCGATTATCCCAGCCGCTCTTGCTACGCTGCGCGACATCGAGCCGGGGCAGATAATTCGGGTCGGAGATTGATTGACCTCTGGTACTTCCTACCGCTGTGGGACCGCGGACACTCTGGCTGCTATCCGGCAAAGGTCCACCGCGAGCTATCCTGACAAGTGATTCTCCGTGAAAGCTGATCACGCAGCCATCAACCAGCGGTACCGCCAGCAGCGCCACGAAGCGCGCTTCACTTTATTACTCGGCGCTCTCTCCATCGCCGCGCTGCTCTATTACTACCTGAACAACGAGTTGCTGCTCTACGGCGACGCGGTCGCCCATCTCAACATTGCGCGCCGAGTCGTGGACAATCGCCATCCCTTGGACTCGTTGTCTCAGTTGGGTACCGTGTGGCTTCCTCTGCAACACATCGCAATGCTGCCATTCGTTTGGAGCATGGCGTTGTGGCGCAGCGGCATTGCAGGAGCCATCCCCGGCATGGTGGCCTATGTCTTGGGAGCACTCGGAGTCTTTCGGCTGGTCAACGGCAGGGCGCCGAAGCTGGTTGCCTACGTTGCAGCCGCGATTTACGCCCTGAATCCGAACCTGCTTTATCTGCAGGCGACGGCGATGAATGAGCCGATTTTCCTGGCGTTCTTCGTATGGTCGCTGGTCTATCTCGACGAATTTCTGCGCGCGATATTTCCTCCCGAGTCCACTTCCTCGGTGCGGCCGGCGCTCATGAAACCGGAGCGGGCATTGGAGTGGTGCGCAACCACCATAGCGGGAGGCATCTTCACACGGTACGACGGATGGTTTGTCGGCGCGATCCTTGGGACCATCGTTCTTGCGGCGGTCGGGCTGTGGTGGCGGACGCCCGACGATTCAGGCAAGGGCCGCATCGCGCTGGCGCCCGGCTCTCGTAGAACGGCGATCTTGAAATCGCTCATCGAGTGTCTGCTGCTGAATGCACTCGTTGTCGCTTTCTGGCTGATCTATACGCGTAACGTCTCGGGTTACGCGCTCGACTTCCTCAACGGTCCCTATTCCGCCAAAGCAATTGCTCTGCGCAACCCAGGCGTGCCGCCGTACCCAGGGCAGGATCATATCCTCACCGCGGGGCTCTACTTCCTCAAAGCCGCCAAACTCAATGTCGGAACCGGTTTTTGGAGAGAGCTTCTCTTTGTTCTTGCAATCGCAGGAACTGCCGTGGCGCTCGCGCGCTTTCGAAGCTGTGGAGTCCTGCTCCTGCTTTGGCTGCCACTTCTGTTTTATGCGCTTTCAATCGCCTTCGGCAGCGTACCTATTTATGTGCCGGTCTGGTATCCGTTCTCCTACTACAACGTACGCTACGGACTGGAGCTGCTGCCGGTCTTCGCCGTCTTCATTCCGCTCGTGGCATTGCTTCTGGCGGAGCGGGCGAGCAGCCGGAATTTCAAGATTGCGATCTGGTGCCTGCTGGCGGCGGCTGTGGGTGGCAGTTATCTGTCGATCGTTTGGGAAGGACCCGTCACTCTGCGCGAGGCGCAGGTCAACTCCCGCGGCCGCATGTCGGTGGAGGGAGCGCTCGCGCACTATCTCGCGGAAATACCGGTCTCGGCCACTCTACTCATGTACGAAGCTGAGCATGTGGGGGCGCTGCAGCGGGCGGGCATACCGTTGCGGCGTGTCATCTCCGAGGGAAATCATCCCGACTGGGAGTGGGCGCTAATCAATCCGGCACGTGCTGCAGACTATGTCGTCGCGTGCGAAGGCGATCCAGTATGGGCGGCGGTACGCCACCACAGCCGCGAATTCGTTCAGGTAATTTCGATAAGTGCGCCTGCTCAATCACGCTGCACGATATACAAGCGCGGGGGAACCTAGGCACACAGAGCCCTATTGCAGTTTCTGAAAATCTTCCTGTGTGATGCCGAGCTGCCGGAGGATTTTGAAAAACAACGGAGGGCCGATCTCGCGACCGCCATGAAGAGGGATGGTAACGGCACGTCCATCGGGGTGGTTCCAGCGCTCGTGACTGCCCGTCTGTCTGGTCTTGGAAAAGCCCAGCTTGCGCGCGGCTTTTTGAAACTCGCGGGCCGAGCCGCTAGGCATGAATAATTTCGGTGGTGTCAGCGGGTAACGGGACGCCTTTTTCCAAGTACTCTTCCGAGATCATCCGGAACACACTGGTGAGCTCCCGAAGCGCCGCGTCGCGGGTTGGCATCAAGGCGTAGCATCCTGGGATGGCCGGAATTTCCGCCACCCAAGCGCCGTCCTCCAGGCGGTAGAGGATCGTCTTATAGTCTTCCAGCTTCACAACCAGCCTCATTTGCGTGAGAGTTTATCACGAGAGTCGCAGATGCTGGCTGATGGCGAGATCGCCTGCCGCCCCGCACACGCTCAGTTAACAGCCCGAAGCCTCAGGCTTTGTTACAATCCGCGCAACCGGTCATGCACGCCCTTCACGAACTCGCGGCCTGGCTTCCGAGTTGGTGGCCCATCTCCAGTGGAGCTTCCACCAGTCTGGTAAGGTTGGCGGTCGCGGCGGTTCTGGGCGGGGCCATCGGACTGGAGCGCGAACTCAAACATCGCCCTACCGGCCTGCGCACCGTGATGTTCATCTGTTTCGGGTCGGCCATGTTCACGCTGCTGTCGGAGCGACTGGCGGGCGAGTTCACCGGCGATCACACCCGCATTGCCGCCCAAATCATTCCGGGTATCGGCTTCATCGGCGGGGGCGCGATTCTGCACGATAAGGGCTCGGTTTCAGGTTTGACTTCGGCAGCGACCATCTTCGTCGCCGCCGCAATCGGCATGGCAGCGGGCGGCGGTCTTTTCCAGACGGCGATCTTCGCGACCATCCTGGCGCTCATTTGCCTGATTGTCCTGGGCCAGGTTGAGTCGCGGTTCAACTTGAAGCCGATCACAGTTTCTTATGAAGTAATTGGTACGACCTGTGAGGGCTCGGACCCGGTCCTCGCCGAGTTGAACCGTGCCCTGGAGCAATCCGGAGTGTCCATGCAGACTGTTCACACGGACAAGACGGGCGACAATCATTGCCGGGTGCAATTCACGGTCGAAGCGTATCGTTCCCATCAGGACGCCCTGGCGGATAGAGTGAAGAGGCTTTCGTCGGTGATGACTATGGCTCACACGGCCATCTCCGAACAGGACTGAGATGGCGAGCGTCCCCTTCCTGAAAGCCACCGCTTGCGGCAATGATTTCCTGATCGTCGACATCGTGCACGCGCCCAGCGACATCGCATCTTTTAGCCGTAGCATTTGTGACCGGCACAACGGCGTCGGCGCCGATGGCGTGGAATGGGTGATGCCTGACAACGATGCTGATGTGCGTATCCGCCTGCTGAATGCGGATGGCTCCGAGGCGGAGATTTCGGGTAACGGTACGCGCTGTGTTGCGGCGTGGTATTGCGCGGAGCACAACCGCGATTCGGTGGTCATTCGTACTGGTGCCGGATTGAAGACCTGCAACTTGACCGCTCGCCGTGGAAACAGTTTCGAGTTCCGCAGTTCCATGGGAACGCCGGAAGTGGGAGACGAGTTTGCCATCACGCTTACCGGCGGAGAGATTTCCGGCGTTCCGGTTTCGATGGGCAATCCGCATTTCGTGGTGTTTGTCTCGGAGTTTGAAGTGGGCTGGCAGGCGGTCGCGCAGCCGATCTCGATGCATCACGACTTCAAGCATGGGGTGAATGTTGAGTTTGTGAAAGTACTGAACGGAAGCGAGATCGAGGTGCGCTTCTGGGAGCGCGGAGCAGGCGAGACGATGTCATCCGGGACCGGTTCCTGCGCGGCGGCGGTAGCGGCCATTCACACCGGAAAAGCGAAGTCTCCGGTGCGCGTGCATGCTCCTGGTGGCCCGCAAGCGGTTGAGTGGGCCGGCGAAGTGTTCCTTTACGGACCTGCGACCTTGCTCTGCCGCGGCGAGTTTTTCGTTTAAGATAAGCCAGCCTGATGAGTTCCTCCGCCCAACCTGAGCGCCACCGCCCACCAGCCTTCCGGCCCGGTGATACGGTCGGAATCGTTGCACCCGCCGGACCCATTGAGCCGGATGCTCTCGAAGCAGGTTGCGCGACGTTGTTGCGCCTGGGCTATCAGCCGTTCTATCTGCCTTCCATCCTCGATCGCGAGTTGTATTTTGCCGGCTCACTGGAACGGCGGCTGCGCGAATTCAATGAGATGTTCGTGCGCCCGGAAGTTCGCGCCGTCGTCTGCGCGCGCGGGGGTTACGGCTGCAATTATCTTCTGCCATATCTTGACCTGGAACTCATTCGCGCGAATATGAAGATATTCGTAGGCTGCAGCGATGTCACCACATTGCTGACGTACCTGTGCGACGCCGCGGGCATGGTTACATTTCATGGGCCGATGATCGCCGGAGACTTCGCCAGGCCGGATGGCGTGGACTTCGACGCATTCTCTGCGGCGGTATGTTCCGGTACCGCCTATCGACGCGAGTTCGCGGCCGGCGAAGTGGAGCCGTTGGTGCATGGAAGTGCGGAGGGCCTTCTGTACGGCGGCTGCCTGTCGCTGATATGCGCGTCGTTGGGGACACCTTGTGAGGTTCGCACCCAAGGGACAATTCTGTTTCTGGAAGACCTCGCCGAACCACCCTTCCGGATCGACCGCATGCTGATGCAGTTGAAGCTCGCGGGAAAGTTCGACGGCGTGCGGGGAATCATCTTCGGCGAGATGCTCAAGTGTGGTCAACGAGATGCTCAAGATTACACCCTGCAGCAGGTCATCCAGCGCGTGTTGGGCGACTTGCGGGTTCCGATCGCATTCGGTTTCAAGTCAGGCCATGTTTCCAGCAGGAACTTCACGCTTCCTTTTGGCGTCCAAGCATCGCTTACGGTTGGCGAGAGCGTCTCATTGAGCTACGAAGCAGCGGTCCAGAGCGAGGTTGCAGCCATTCCGACCACCAGATCATGAAGCAGAAGCATATCCATCTGATCGGCGTTTGCGGCACCGCAATGGCGTCCCTGGCCGGGATGCTGAAACGGGGCGGCCATCAGGTCACTGGCTCTGACCATGCGGCCTATCCTCCAATGTCAGACTTTCTCGCGGCCCTGAACATTCCCGTGTCTCCCTTCAGTGAGAGGAACCTGCAACCGGAGCCCGAGCTGGTGGTGGTCGGCAACGCCATCTCGCGCGGCAACGCCGAGCTGGAGTTCGTGCTCGACCGGCGAATACCGTTTGCGTCCATGCCGCAGGTTCTGCACGATGAATTCCTGGTTGGGCGAGAGAGGTTAGTGGTGGCGGGGACGCACGGCAAGACCACGACTTCATCACTGCTGGCATGGCTGTTCCATCATGCCGGCCGCGCCCCCAGCTTCCTTATCGGCGGCATTGCGGAGAACTTTGGTAGCTCGTTCCTGCTGGGTTCGGGGCGGGAGTTCATACTTGAAGGCGACGAGTACGACACGGCTTTCTTCGACAAAGGCCCGAAGTTTCTGCACTACTTTCCCGACGCCGTCATTCTGACATCGGTCGAGTTCGACCACGCCGACATATACAACAGCCTGGATGAAGTGAAGACCGCCTTCAGGCGGCTGGTTAACCTGATTCCGGGCCGCGGCCTGTTGCTCGCCTGGGATGGCCATCCGAACGTTGACGAGTGCGTCAGCCGCGCGTTTTGCCGGGTGGAGCGTTACGGCTTTGGCGAGAAGTCCAATTGGCGCATTGCAGATGTTGGTTACCTGCCGGCGCTGACGCGCTGGCGAGTGCTGCGCGACGGCCAAGCGTGGGGTGAGTTCGAGTTTCCGCTCGCTGGCGAATACAACGTTCTGAATGCGACCGCGGCCGTGGCCATGGCCGCGAACTACGGCATCGCCACGGATGCGATTGCCGCCGCGCTTCGGAGCTTTCGCAGCGTGAAGCGGCGGTTGGAGGTCAGGGCGGAAGTTCATGGCATCACCATCATTGATGATTTTGCTCATCATCCCACCGCGATTACGGAAACCTTGAAGGCGGTGCGCACGCGATATCCCGGGCGGCGGCTTTGGGCCATCCTGGAACCTCGCTCGAACACGCTTCGGCGCAAGGTATTTCAACGCGAACTCGCGCAAAGCCTCGGGGGCGCTGATGAAGTGGTTCTGGCGGGCATCTTCAAGTCCGAAGCGATTCCCGAGCATGAACGGCTTGATCCAGATGCGGTCCTCGCTGATCTGCGCGCGTTCGGAAAACCCTCGCGGCTGCTGGCTACCGCGGATGCGATTGTGGAGTCGGTGGCGCCGGAGTTGCGAGAAGGTGACGTGGTGGTGCTTCTTTCCAATGGCGGTTTCGGCGGAATCTACGAAAAGCTGCCGGCGAAGCTCAAGTCCTTGCGTGAGGTCTCGACCCCAGCGTGACTCGCCCGCAAATTGCTCTGGCCGCACTGTTATCTACGAGCTTCCTTTTCAGCCCCGCGGCTGCGGTGGCGGTTACTCCCGTAACGTGTGCTTCGCCTGTAAATTTGCAGGCCGAACCTACTGAATATTTTGTTTCGCTGGCCGACCCTGGCACACATCTCGCGCACGTCAGCGTTCGCCTTCGCGATGGCGCGGGCACGCGAACACTGGATATGCCGGTCTGGAACGCCCTGTATCAGGTGCGGGACTTCGCCGCCCATGTCGAGCAGGTCCGCGCGCAGGATGCGTCGGGCGCGCCGGTGGAGGCGCACAACATCAAGACCAGCGAGTGGAACATCACCGCGCCCGCGGGTTGCGTCGTGGTGAACTACGACATTCATCTGGATGTTAAGGGGCCCTTTGGCAGCGCGCTCAATGCGGAGCACGGATTTTTCAACTGGGCGATGGTGCTCATGTACTCGCCGGCCCTGCGCTCGCAGCCGGTCAGTCTTCGGCTGCTGGACGTTCCAGCCAACTGGGCGCTGCAGGACATGCACGTCCTCCGAAGCGCGCCGCCGGGCAAGGTCGAACAGGTAGTCGGAATCGCGCGAAACTACGATGAATTGGTGGACAGTCCCACCGAGGTCGGGACCTTCCAGCAATCGGCATTTCAGCAGGACGGCGCAACCTACCACGTCGTTGTCGATGGCAGCATAGCGGACTACGACATGGCGAAGGTCAACGACGTGCTGCGCAAGATTACTCACGCCGCCATGGACTGGATGCAGGACCGTCCTTACAAGGAGTACACGTTCTTCTACCAGTTCACGCAAGGGCCCTCCGCCGGCGGTATGGAACATGCCTATGGCACCGTCATCGATCTCAATGCCGGGCAAGTGAAGCAGAGCCTGACGGGGCTGGCGAGCGTTAGCGCGCACGAGTTCTTCCATCTCTGGAACGTGAAGCGCATCCGCCCGCAATCGCTCGAGCCCATTGACTACCAGCGCCAGAACGACACGCGGGCCTTGTGGTTCAGCGAGGGAATGACCAGCACCGTGAGCGAGATGCTGCTGGTTCGTGCCGGGTTGAGCGATGAATCCGAGTATCTGCAGTCGCTTTCCGGAGAAATCACCGAGCTGCAACGTCGTCCGGCGCATCGCTGGCAGTCGGCGGAAGAATCGAGTCTCGATGCCTGGTTCGAAGGCAACGCGTTCTACCGCTCGCCGGAGCGGAGCATCAGCTACTACAACAAGGGCGAGATTCTCGGGGTCCTGCTCGACCTGCGCATCCGCGAATTGACCGGCGGGAGGAAGTCGCTGCGCGACTTGTTCCACTGGATGAACGATCATTACGCGAAGCAGCATCGCTTCTTTCCTGATTCCAAGGGCGTCGAACTGGCGGCCGAAACCGTCAGCGGCCAAAGCTTTGCCGATTTCTTTCGCGACCATGTTTCCGGTGTCAAAGAGCTCCCTTACGACGACTACTTCAAGATTGTCGGTCTGCGCCTGGTCAACAAGACCGTCCAGGTCGCGACTCCGGGATTTACCACCACCGCGAACCTCGGCGGCCAACCAGAAGTGCTTGCGGTCGAGTCCAACAGCGAAGCGCAGAGCGCCGGGATCGTTGCCGGAGACCGGGTGCTGGCGCTGGATGGCCAACCCGCCGACAGTTATTTCGACGCCCAAGTTGCGGCCATGGCTCCGGGAACCAAGGTGCGCCTTCAGATCGAAAACCGGCGAGGCAAGCGCGAGGTGAGCCTGCGACTGGCTGCGCGCGACGAACTGCGGTACGAGCTTCAGGACCTGCCAGTCGTGACTCCGGAGCAGCGCGCGCATCGCAAGGCCTGGATCCACGGTGATGACGAGAGCGGAGGCGTGCATTGATCCGCTCGCTCGTCATGCTCGTGTTCTGGGCTGTGTGCATTCTGATTGATGGGCCTCTCGGGATATTGATTGCGTTCCTTACCGGCAATATATGGCCTCTATATCGCTCCGCAACCTGGCTGGCGGCCTGTGGCGTTCGTCTTGGCGGCGTGAAGGTTGAACGCCGCGGCTTGGAGAACCTGCAACCCGGTCGCAATTACATTTTTCTCTCGAACCATGTCTCCAATCTCGATCCGCCGGTGCTGATTCCGGCCATTCCGGGCCGCTGTTCGGTGCTGGTGAAGAAGGAACTGTTCCGCATCCCCATCCTCGGCACCGGCATGAAAATGGCCGATCTGGTTCCGGTGGACCGGCGCGATCGCGAGGCCGCGATTGAAAGCGTCAAGGCCGCCATTCGCGTGCTGCAAAAGGGACTGCACATGGTGATTTTTCCGGAAGGCACTCGCTCTGCCGATGGCCGCCTGTTGCCCTTCAAGAAAGGTCCTTTTCACCTGGCAATGGATTCCGGCGTGCCGATCATTCCCGTGACCCTGCTCGGCACCTACGAGAGCTGGCCGAAGCACCGGTTCGCGCTGCATCCCGGAACTGTGACTGTTGTCTTTCATTCGCCGCTTGATCCGCACAGCTTCTCCGACCGCGACTCGCTGATGACGGCCACGTCTGCGGCGATTGCCAGCGCGCTGCCGCCGGAGCGTCGCGAACCGAACTCTGGCAACTGAACGGGCAGGTACCCCCCCTCCCCCCATGCGCCCGCAAAATATTCAAAACAAGGCGCTTATCGTAAAATATTCCATCCAAAGGAGTTAGCCGGAACGGATTGATTCGATGAGGCTTAGCGGGCATAACAGGAACCTGGATGCCCCACCCTTGTCGCCGCTTCGGCGAGAGGGTGGGAGCCGACACCCACGTCGCCAGATTGAATTTTGTTTTGGGAAACGATTTCCGGGCCGCACTGTGGCCGGGCGCGCGGGAAAGAAGGCGCGCGGTCAAGGGAGACAATCTCCCGCGAAGACAAGTCGTACAGCTCATCGATCATCGGCTGTTCGCGTTCCGGAGGCCTGTAACGCCCAGCTCTACGATGACCCTAATCCGCGGGGCCTCTCCCCCACAAGCAAAACCCGCCTTCGCTGGTTACGAACGTACAATACGACCGACTGTACTTTCGTAACTTGACAGGTTTTTGTGACAAGAGCAGTTACCAGTTGTCAGTGGTCAGTTGTCAGTCGCCATAAATGCTCTTTCGGCGTTTTCATGTGGATTCGCGGGCCTTCAGGCCCGCGAAACTCGTGTGCTTTTAGAACCGGGCTTTGGCCATGGTTCGGCGGTGGCATGATTGATGAAACAAGCTTTACAAACATCGCAGAGGATGCCGTGTGGTGGCTAAACGGGGAGTTGAGGAAGGCACTATTCTTTGTAGCCGTCAGCCTTCGCTTTTTGGTACCACTTCTGCGCTTCCGCCGCGTCCTTCTCGACTCCCAAGCCGTTCTCATGCATGTAGCCCAGATTTTGCTCCGCAGTTGGGTTACCCTGCGCAGCGCTCTTGCGGAACCACTGCAGGGCCTGGGCATAGTCCTTCTCAACTCCGAAACCGTACTGGTACATATAGCCCAGATCGTTCTCCGCATATTGGTTCCCTTGGCCGGCGCTCTTGCGGTACCACTGCAGGGCTTGGGCATAGTCCTTCTCGACTCCCCAGCCCCTCTGATAAATGACGCCCATCTCCTGTTGCGCATTAGAGAGCCCCTGCTCTGCCGCTTTGCGAATCAACTGAACCGCTTGTGCTTCGTCTTTCGCGACTCCTAAGCCGTGCAAGTACATATAGCCAAGGTCGTACTCCGCATTTGGGTACCCCTGCGCAGCGCTCTTGCGGTACCACTGCATCGCCTGGGCATAGTCCTTCTCCACTCCCAAGCTGTGCTGGTACAGGTAACCCAGCTCATTCTGGGCAAACGCGCTCCCTTGGTCGGCGGCTTTACGGTAGTATTGCGCGGCATCCGAGTAGTTTTTTGCGCCGCGTGCCGTGTTCCCGCGCTGGACCAACTCTTCCACCGAGAGCGAATCAGTTGAGGACTTGGCCGGCAGAGCCGACTTCGGCAACTCCTTGGACTTTACTGACGTGGAGGATTTCGAGTCATTAGCGAGGTTTGCAAGAGAAGACTGCCGCTCCTTGGGTTGCGCTGGCTGTTTCTCGAACTTCGGTTGCTTCGAGTTGGTTCCAGGCGGAGCGACTTCCGGCTGCGACGGAGACTCGCCGGATGATGGCGAAGGATTGTTAGCTTGCAGCGAGGTTGTTACGCCAGAGCCAGTGGACGGAGACTGCTGGATTTCGGAAGGCGCCGGTTTGCCAGACCCGGAACGATTAATCAGGGTTATCGCGACGACAAGAATGCTGGCCCCAACCCCGAGAGCGGCCCACAATCGCCAGCGTAACGTGGCTGGCGTGGGCGGCGGTTGCGGGAGCGGCGTAGGTTGCGGGATGTCCAGCTCTTTTCGCGGCAAGATTGGTCCCGCAATGCTCGGCACGAAGTTCTGCGCCAAGCGGGCCTTTTCGGCAGCAGCCAACTTGTCGCGTTCTTCTTGTTCCCGCCGGGCCTTTTCTGCCGCAGCTTGGCGTTCGAGTTCTTCTAGCTCCAAGCGAGCCTTTTCGGCAGCCGCTTGGCGTTCCCGTTCTTCCTGCCGGGTCTTTTCTGCCGCAGCCAGTTTGTCGCGTTCCTCCTGTTCCCGCCGCGCCCTTTCGGCAGCTGCCAACCGCTCGCGTTCTTCCTGCTCCAGGCGAGCCTTCTCGCCCGCAAGCCGCTGTTCGTAAGCCTCGGGTTGCGACACGACCGGTGCCGGCGCCGCGGTCGCGAGAACAGGCTCGGCCAGGGCTTGAATCTGTTCCGCGCGGGCAGCAAGGCACTTCTCAGCCGCGGTCGCAACTCGTCGGCTGTCGTCGTCTTTCAGCACTAGCAGCGCCTTCAAGGCAGAGAGGGCCAGGCCGCGGTGCTTACCGCGAAGCAGAGCGTCGAGCCTCTGAACTGCCGCTTCGCGTGGTTCAGCGAAAAAATTGCTGATGGCCGCCTGCAAGTCCTCAGGGAGCGGCGCTTCGGCAGGACGGGGATTCCGCGCTATAGCAAGGCCCAGGTCCACGTCGAATGCCCACTTTCGCGGACTCTGTTGTGGAGTCTGGTCAGTGACGCGGCGATGGACGTATTGGTACAGCTCATCCAAGGTGATGAGGCCGTCGCCATCGAGGTCGGCTTCTCCAGTGCGCAGCCCCTGCACCAGCGCTTGCGTGAAGACGGAGTACACCGCCTGGCCTTTGACCGCGTCTCCCTCGAAGGAGTACTGATAGGCATCCGATGCGGTCAGGACAAACCTGCCACGACCTTCCTCCGTAGTTCGCCCGCCGAACTGCTGTCCGGCGTTGACATCGGGAGCGGCTTTGGTGCGCGCGAACGCACCGCTATGGCAGCAGTCCAGCAGCAACACCTGGCGCCGCGAGCGGCAATTGGTCATGCTGTCGTTGACGAAATTGGCGGAGACGGCGGTGGAGCGCAGCCGCTTCGGATTGGTATTGCACGTGGCGTAATACAGGAGGCCATCACCGTCGGTGACGCCGTGGCCAGAAAAATAAAGCAGTAAGAGATCATTGCGGTCGCAATCACTGAAGAAAGCTTCGATCTCCTCCTCGACCTTGTACCGGGGCGCGTTCAGGATGGTGTGAACTTCGAAGCCGCTGATGGCAGGGTCGCTTAGCACCTGCGCCAGAGCTTCCGCATCCTGAGCGGGAGCGATGAGTTGGCGCAGGATGGGATCCTCATACTGCGAATTGGCGATAATCAGGGCGCTTTTTTTCTCAGCCATCGGTCAAGGTCACCTGCCCTCGGGCGCATTCCAGGCGGGGTTTTTCCAGCTTGAGCGCGAAAATGGGTCAACTCTACACCGAATCGGCTCTGAGACGGTAGTAGAAAAAGCAGTTTGGGCATGGCGCAGCGCGGCTGGGCGCGATTGAGGGGCGAGGGCGTGGGCAACGGGATGGCTGAAGGCGAGCCAACCCTTCCGATCGTTCGGAAGGATATGAAGGATTATGTGGGGGATAGCTTAAGAAAGGCAAAGCTGGGGGGCACTAGCCTTTGTAGCCGTGAGCTTTCGCTTTTTGGTACCACTTCTCCGCTTCCGCCTTGTCCTTCGGAATTCCTAAGCCGTTCTCGTAGGTGTAACCCACGTCGTACTCCCCGTATGCGTTCGCCTGGGCGGCGCTCTTGCGGTACAACTCCAGGGCCTGGGCATAGTCCTTCTCGACTCCCCAGCCGTTCTGGTACATGATGCCGAGATTGTTCTCTGCATGTGAGTTCCCCTGAGCTACGCTCTTGCGGTACCACTGCAAGGCTTGGGCATAGTCCTGCTGGACTCCCAAGGCGTGTTGGTACATGTAGCCCAGATTGTTCTCCGCCCATGAGTTCCCCTGGGCTGCGCTCTTGCGGAACCATTGCAGCGCTTGGGCATAGTCCTTCTCCACTCCCAAGCCTTGCCGGTACGAGTCGCCCAGATTGTTCTCGGCAGTTGAGTTCCCCTGGGCGGCGCTCTTGCGGTACCATTGCACCGCCTGGACATGATCTTGCTTCACCCCCAAGCCCATATCGTAGAAATAGCCCAATAGATTTTGGGCGTTCGCGTTCCCTTGTTCCGCGGCCTTGCGGTACCATTGCACGGCTTGGGCGTAGTCCTGCTCGACCCCCAAGCCATGTTGGTACATGTAGCCCAGATTGTTCTCCGCCATCGAGTTTCCGTGGGCCGCGCTCTTGCGGAACCATTGCAGCGCCTGGGCATAGTCCTTCTCCACTCCCAAGCCTTGGCGGTACGAGTCGCCGAGATTGTTCTCCGCGGTTGCGTTCCCCTGGGCTGCGCTCTTGCGATACCATTGCACCGCCTGGACATGATCCATCTCCACCCCCAGGCCCATGTCGTACAAATAGCCCAAGAGATTTTGGGCGTGTGCGTTCCCTTGTTCGGCGGCTTTGCGGTACCACTGAGCAGCTTCAGGGTAATTCTTGCTGTTGAACGACGAGTCCCCCTTTTGGCTCATTTCTTCCGCCGTCGGCGAATCCTCCCGAATATAGGTCTCCATGTTCTTAAAGGCATCGATGGCGGACTTTTTTGGAGGCGTCGATTCGCCGGGGACCTCCGGTTGCTTTACTGCCCCGCCCTGAAATTGGCGGTATTTCTCCACAAGAGATTTGGTGCTCGCAGCCTGGCGCTCGCTTTCCTCCTGCTCCAGGCGAGCTTTTTCAGCCGCTGCTTCGCGTTTGCGTTCCTCCCGTTCCCGGCGGGCTTTTGCGGCCGCAGCCTTACGTTTGCGTTCCTCCTGCTCTCGCGCCTTCCGGGCTGCCGTCTCACGTTCTTCCTGCTCCAGACGAGCCTTCTCGGCCGCCGCCTTACGCTCACGCTCTTCCTGCTGCAAACGGGCTGCCTCGGCGGCGAGTCGTCCCTCGTCCACATTCGGCTGCGACACCGTAGGCGCCAGCGCCGTGGACGAACCAGAAGGCTCCTCCAAGGCGAGAATTTGTTCCGCAGACGCCGCGAGGCATTTCTCAGCCGCGCTCGCGACTTTTCGGCTGTCGTCCTCTTTCAGTGCCAGCAACGCTTTCAAGGCAGAGAGGGCCAGGCCGCGGTGCTTGCCGCGAAGCAGGGCGTCGAGCCTCTGAACTGCCGCTTCGCGTGGTTCAGCGAAAAAATTGCTGATGGCCGCCTGCAAGTCCTCGGGGAGCGGCGCTTCGGCAGGACGGGGATTCCGCGCTATAGCAAGGCCCAGGTCCACGTCGAATGCCACTTTCGCGGACTCTGTTGCGGAGTCTGGTCAGTGACGCGGCGATGGACGTATTGGTACAGCTCATCCAAGGTGATGAGGCCGTCGCCATCGAGGTCGGCTTCTCCAGTGCGCAGCCCCTGCACCAGCGCTTGCGTGAAGACGGAGTACACCGCCTGGCCTTTGACCGCGTCTCCCTCGAAGGAGTACTGATAGGCATCCGATGCGGTCAGGACAAACCTGCCGCGACCCTCCTCCGGAGTTCGCCCGCCGAACTGCTGTCCGGCGTTCACATCAGGGGCGGCTTTGGTGCGCGCGAACGCGCCGCTGTGGCAGCAGTCCAGCAACAACACCTGGCGCCGCGAGCGGCAATTGGTCATGCTGTCGTTGACAAAATTGGCAGACACGGCGGTGGAGCGCAGCCGCTTCGGATTGGTATTGCAGGTGGCGTAATACAGGAGGCCATCACCGTCGGTCACGCCGTGGCCCGAAAAATAAAGCAGCAAGAGATCATTGCGGTCGCAATCACTGAAGAAAGCTTCGATCTCCTCCTCGACCTTGTACCGGGGCGCGTTCAGAATGGTCTGGACCTCGAAGCCGCTGATGGCAGGGTCGCGCAGCACCTGGGCCAGCGCTTCGGCGTCCTGGGCGGGAGCGATGAGCTGTCGCAGGATGGGATCCTCATACTGCGAATTCGCGATAATCAGGGCGCTTTTTTTCTCAGCCATTGGGAGCTTCTTCTGCCTGGTGGCGATTGAGAAATGCCTCGACCATCTGCTTCTGCTCGCTGGACAGCGTTCCCGTCAGCGTGAGCTTCTCGCCCCCGCTCTCCACCGTGACGCTGGCGCGGTCGTGGCGCGAAAGAAATACTTGCAGCATGCCGAACATGGCAGTAACGGCCGCGGGTGCAACGCTAACTGCCAGGGCAAATAGCGACGCCGGGTCACCTTTTGCGCCGGGAGGCAGGTTCCCCGGGCGGGTAAATTCTACCGAATCGACGTCGGCCTCGATGAGCTGTTGGCGCAAACGCCGGGCAAGCTCGGCCCGGTCTTCACTATCCGCGCCGCTGGCGTTAACCGTTAAGGTCAGCCGCGCTGGGATACCTTGCATGTGGAGTTTTCCTTTTTGGGGCGCGAAAATGGATAAACTCTACACCGAATTGGCTCCCAGAGGATAGTAGAAAACGGGACTACCGAGTGGACGAGAGCTCGGGCTGGCCGACCAGTGCGCGCTTGCGGCTAAACCTCCGCAGCGCCAGCAGGTAGATGAAGACCTGAAGCACGGCCGCTCCGCAGGTGTCGAGCACGACGTCCTGCCATCGTCCGGTGCGGGAAGGGAGGAGCGACTGATGGATCTCGTCAAAGGAAGCGGTGACGATGGTGACCAGCATGCCGATGATGGCCCACTCAAATCGCCACAAATCCGGCAGGTAGATTCCCCACGGACGCCGCAACAGCGGCCGGAGCCAATCGCGGTTGGTGTTTTTCAGCGCGAAGAAGACGAGCGCGCCCAGAATTCCATAACCCATAAAGTGGCCGGTCTTCCGCAGAATGTCATTGGCTTTCGAGACAAGATCCGGGCTAATGTGAGGAAACACGATGGACACGATGTAAGAAAGGAGATTCCAGGTGTTGGCGGAGGAAGCCGTGTCGGTGGATTCCAGGCGAATGATCCCCAGCCAGACGAGGGCTGGCCACCAGTTGCGGGCCAGGATGCGGAACGACGGCTTCGACAAAGGGCGAACTCGGTCGAGCGGCTGAGCTTTACTCGACACGGTAATTGGGAGCTTCGCGGGTGATCATCACGTCGTGTACGTGGCTCTCGCGCAGGCCGGCGCCGCTGATACGCACGAAGCGCGCTTTCTGTTGCAGCTCTGCGATGCTGGAGCAGCCAACATAACCCATGCCGCTTTTCACGCCTCCGACGAGTTGGTACACGATCATGCCGACCGTCCCGCGATAGGGCACGCGTCCTTCAATGCCTTCCGGAACGAGTTTTGCGAGACGGTTGCTGTCGCTGCCATCTTCGGAAAGGACAGGAACGGAAGAATCCGAATCCGCGTTCTGGAAGTAGCGTTCGCTGGAGCCTTGCGCCATGGCCGCCAGCGATCCCATTCCGCGATAGGTCTTGAACGAGCGGCCCTGGTAAAGAATGGTCTCGCCCGGACTTTCCTCGGTCCCGGCGAACAGCGAGCCAATCATGACGCAGCTTGCGCCCGCCGCGAGCGCCTTGGTGACGTCGCCGGAATACTTGATTCCGCCATCGGCGATCACCGGAACACCGCTGTCGCGGGTTGCGCGCGCGGCCTCAGCTATCGCGGTGATCTGCGGAACTCCGGCGCCGGTAACCACGCGGGTGGTGCAGATCGAGCCCGGACCGATACCGACCTTGACGGCGTCCACACCGGCGCGCGCCAACTCGCAGGCGCCGTCGAAGGTGCCGACGTTGCCGGCGATGAGGTCCACTTCCGGCAGCTTCGACTTGATCTCCTGGATGGCTTCGATCACGCGCGTGGAATGGCCATGCGCGCTGTCAATGGCGAGCAGGTCAACCTTGGCCTTCACCATCTCCTGGGCGCGCTCAAGGAAGTCGCCGGTCGCGCCGATGGCGGCGCCAACGCGCAAACGACCATGCGCATCCTTGGCGGCGGTTGGGTACTTCAGGCGCTTCTGGATGTCCTTGACCGTGATCAGGCCTTTGAGGTTGTAATGGTCGTCCACGACCAGCAGCTTCTCAATCCGGTGCTGATGGAGAATGGCTTCCGCATCATTCAGGGTGGTGCCGACCGGAACCGTGATGAGGTTCTCTTTGGTCATCACTTCGCTGATGGGAATGTCAGTGCGAGTTTCGAAGCGGAGATCGCGATTGGTAAGAATGCCGACCAGCTTGCCGTGCTTGGTGACAGGCACGCCGGAGATGCGATAGCGGCGCATGACCTCCAAGGCGTCGGCGATCTTGGCGTCGGGCGACATGGTAATGGGATCCACGATCATGCCGCTCTCCGAGCGCTTCACCTTGTCCACTTCGCCGGCCTGCTGCTCAATGGTGAGGTTGCGATGGAGAATGCCGAGTCCGCCGTGCTGCGCCATGGCAATAGCCATCCGCGATTCGGTCACGGTGTCCATGGCGGCGCTAATCAGCGGGATGCGGAGGACGATGTTACGGGTCAGGCGTGTTGTGGTATCCGCCAGAGCCGGAACGACATCCGACTTGGCAGGCAACAGCAACACGTCATCGAAGGTAAGCGCCTCAGGCACTGGAAAATGGATCATGGCAATTATTCCGCGGCAGGGTAATCACTCATTGTAGAGTTGCCGTAGCGGTTAAGCAAACCCAGGTGCATCGCGAGTAATGGGGCAGGTATCCGCTTGAATTTTGGCCATTTCCGGCGTATATTCATTAGAGTACTGTTGTGTTTTGAGGGTTCTGGTCACTCCCTCCCGGCGTGACGGCAGACCCGGAAGTATTCGGCGAAGCACATCGGTGGGCGCGAGCCCACTTTTTATTCCCACCCTTTAATCCGCTGGTGTTTGGCGACTCCAGGCGGCAGCGAATGCCTGATGGGCGGTTTGTGCTCAATTGCCGGGAGGCATAGCAAGAAGCGATGGCAGCTGGTTTGGAACGAATTCGCGAGATCGTGGACCGAGTGGCGCAGTCAAGTGGCCTGGAAGTGGTGGATGTTGAGCTGTTGGGCGGTGGCAAGGCCCGCATGCTGCGCATCTATATCGACAAGCCAAGCGGAGTGACGCACGAGGATTGTTCGAACCTCAGCCGCGAGGTCAGCACGATTTTCGACGTCGAAGACGCGGTTCCCGGTAACTCCTATGTGCTGGAAGTTTCGTCTCCGGGGTTGGATCGCAAGCTTTCAAGGCCGGAAGACTTCCAGCGGTTCACCGGCAGTCTGGTGAAACTGATGACCCGCGACCCGGTGGATGGTAACCGGCATTTCGAAGGGCGTCTGAAGGCGTTTCACGATGGCCGTCTTAACCTGGAGTTGACGGGCCGAAAGAAATCGAAGAAGCAGCAGGCAGTCGAGCCGGGAAGTGAAGTGGAAATCGAGTTCGTCAACGTCGAGAAGGCGAACCTCGTACCCGAGTTCTAGGTGTTGAACAAGAGATCAAGCAAGCAAGGTGGCAAATAGTCTATGGCGAGTGAACTGTACAACGTAATCGACGCTCTGAGCCGGGAAAAAGGTATCGATCCGCAGATCGTCGTGAACGCGGTGGAGGATGCCATTGTTGTGGCCACCCGGAAGTACTACAAGACGCAGGAGAACCTGCGCGCCGAGCTCGACAAGGAGAGCGGCCAGATTCGCGCGTTCGCGGTGCGGACGATTGTTGACGGTCCCGAGCAGATGGAAGATCCCAATGCGCAAATCACGCTCGAGGATGCCAAGCGGATTGATCCGGCGGCTGAGGTTGGCGGCGAGTTGCGCACTTACAAGCCTACTGACGTGTTGGGGCGTATCGCGGCCCAGCTCGCTAAACAGGTGATCTTTCAGAAGGTGCGCGAAGCGGAGCGCGACACCATCTACAACGAGTACATCGGCCGGGTCGGGGAAGTCATCAACGCCACCATCAAGCGCCAGGAGGGCCAGGACGTCATTGTGGACCTGGGCAAGGCCGAAGCACGGATGCCACGAAAGGAGCAGTCACGGCTGGAGTCGTTTGCTCCCGGAGAGCGTGCGCGGGTGGTGATTGTGCGGGTGGAGAAGGCTTCTAAGGGCCCGCAGGTGGTCGTGTCGCGCGCGGTGCCGGAGCTGGTATCGCACCTGTTCCAGACCGAAGTGCCGGAGATTTACGACAACACCGTTGTCATCCGTGCGATCGCCCGCGAGGCGGGTGAGCGCACCAAGATCGCCGTCATGTCCAAGGACAAGGACGTGGATCCGGTTGGCGCCTGCGTCGGCATGAAGGGCATGCGCGTGCAGTCGATTATTCGCGAGCTGCGTGGCGAGAAGATCGACATTATCGAGTATCACGAGGACGCGGTGACCTTTGCCGAGAAGGCTTTGCAACCCGCGAAAGTCAGTCGCGTGACCGTGCTCGAGGGCGAAGAGAAACATCTGGAAGTGATCGTTGACGACAGCCAGCTGTCCCTCGCGATTGGCAAGAAGGGCCAGAACGTCCGGCTGGCGGCCAAGCTGCTGGGCTGGAAGATCGATATCAAGAGCGAGGAAGAGAAGCGGCAGGAAGTAGAAGAGCAGATGAAGGCTGTCATGGGACAGCAGAACACGCCGCTGGAGAGCGTTCCTGGGCTGGAACCCGGGATCGTCGAGAAGCTGGTCGCGGCCGGAATCACGACTGTCGAAGCCGTCGCCGACATGACACCGGAACAACTCGAAGAGGTGCCGGGAATCGGGCCGAAGACGGTGGAGAAGATCAGCATCGCAGTCAACAACTACTTCTCCAGCCTGGATGCCGCTGAAGTTACTGCCGAAGAGCCTGTTACGGAAGAAGCGTTGCCGGGCAGCGAGGAAAATCCTCTGCCAGAGGACGCCGTTCTTGAGGGCGGCGGCGACGAGAGCGCCGTTGGGCCTGATTCGGCTGGCCAGTCAGGGGACGTGGAAGGCTTGCCGCGCGAAGCGGAAGCCGGAGACGATTCCGTCGAAGAGCTCGCCGAAAGCGGCCAATATTTCGAGTCGGAAGTCCTTGATGGAGTGGAAAACGCGCCTCCGGCGGACGAGGCCGAGGTGACGGTGCACGAGCGGCTGACCAACGAGTCGCCTCTGACCGACGAAGAGAATATTCCCGATGAAGAGAAACCTGGGGAGCAACGATAAGAAACGAAGGTCCGCCTTCCTGGGGCGGACTGGCAAGACTTTACCGTGAGGATGCTATGACAGCGTAACCGGACGGGGACAATACGGAGGAAACAGGGCGGAATGCAGAAGATTCGAATCAACGATCTGGCAAGAGAGCTTGAGGTCAAGAGCAAGACGATTCTCGACGTTCTCCTCAGGGTCGGAGTAACAGAGAAGAAGACGCACTCCAGTTCGATCGAAGTGGACGAAGCGGAGCGGGTCAAGAAGTACTTCGCGGAGCATGCCGAACCTGGCACTACCCGTAGCGCGCGGGGGTCGGCCCCGGCAGAGGAGTTCAAGCCCAAAATCGACTTGTCGCATATCTCCAAGCCGGGAGATGTTCTCAAGGCCGTGACCCAGCAGGCTGCACATTCTCCCGCAGTTCCACGTCCGCTTGCGCCTCCGAGTTCTGTGACCGGTGCTCCTCGCCAGACCGTGGCCGCGCCGCCTTCCGCCGTTCCCCCGCGGGTTGCGCCGCCGGTCGTTAAACCACCGGCAGCTGCAGCGAGTACCATACCGGCAGTTCCGGCGGAGCCGCCCAAGCCGCCGCGGTTTATTGTGCCGCAGACGGTGCGCCAGCCTTCCGCCGTAATTGTTCCGCCGAAGCCAGCCGAAACCGCACCGCCGCCGCCCCAAGCGCAGGCTCCGTCTGCGATCGAGGCCGCCAAGCCCTCGGAAGCAGTTATTGAAGACCAGGTTCCGGCTCTTGAACAAGCCGAAGGCGTACTCCAGGCCGATGCGGCCGAAGGTCCGACTGTGGCTGAGCCGGAGGCATCGGAGAGTACTGGCAAGGCCGTGGGCGCTCCAATGCCCCCTGCACAAGGTCCAGGGCGTACCGGTGCACCTGCGCACGCACCTCGGCGTTTGATTGTTCCGCAGACCGGGCCGCGTCCTGTGTATCTTGCGCCTCCGTCTGTAGCACGACCGGCAGCGACGAACGGGGCTCCACGCGGAGGTATGCCGGAGCGCGGCAAACCGATCTTCCAGCGCCCCCGTCCGGGGGTTGCGCCACCGGGACAGACACGTCCACCAATGCGTCCGGGTGAGCGCCGCGGTCCGCATCCCACGCGTTCGGGTGCGCCGGGTGCGCGTCCGGGGTTCGGCCCCGGTGCAGGTATCGCGCCTCCTCCTCCGACGGGACAACGTCCAGCGGGACGTCCGGCGCGACCGGGACAGCGCTATATTCCACGTGGTGTGAAGGAAGGCCCGATGAAGGGCTTCGTTCCGCCGCCGCGGTTGTCGCTATCCACCGAACCGTTGCCCATTTCCCGGAGCATCACGATTCCGGAAGGCATCAGCGTGAAAGACCTGGCCGAAAAGCTGGGGATTCGCGCCAAGGACTTGATCGCTCGACTGCTGGCGCGGGGCGTCTTCGCCACCGTCAACCAGACGCTCGACTCCGATCTGGCCAGCGAGATGGCGCGTCATTTCGGCGCGGAAACTGCGGTCATCAGCTTCGAAGAGCAACTGGCCAAAGATACTGCGCCAGCCGAAGGCGCAAGCGAGGACAGCGCGCAGGCTGTATCGCGCCCGCCGGTGGTCACCATCATGGGCCACGTGGACCACGGCAAAACCAGCTTGCTCGACGCCATCCGTTCAACCAGCGTGGCGGAAGGTGAAGCCGGTGGCATCACCCAGCACATCGGCGCTTACAAGGTCCGGATCACGGATACCAACTCGCCGGCGTATGGACGCGAGATCGTATTCCTTGACACGCCGGGTCACGAAGCGTTTACCCGCATGCGTGCTCGCGGATCGAAGGTCACCGATATCGTCGTGCTGGTGGTGGCGGCCGATGACGGTGTGATGCCGCAGACGGTCGAGGCCATCGACCACGCACGCGCGGCGAACGTGCCCATCATCGTGGCAGTCAACAAAATTGACAAGCCAGATGCTCTGCCTGACCGGGTCAAGAAGCAGCTCGCCGATCGCGGGTTGATGCCGGAAGACTGGGGCGGCACCACCGTCTTCGTGGATGTCTCGGCGAAGCAGAAGACCAATCTCAATCTGCTGATGGAGATGATCTGCCTGGTGGCTGACCTGCAGGATCTGAAGGCGGTTCCCGATCGTCTGGCGTCAGGCACCGTGCTTGAAGCCAAGCTTGACCGCGGCCGGGGGCCGGTGGCCACAGTTCTGATCCAGAATGGCACCTTGAGGACGGGCGAAAATTTCGTGGTCGGAAACGTTTTCGGCAAGGTGCGCGCCATGTTCAACGATCGCGGCGCTCCCATGGAGGCTGCTACGCCGGCGACACCAGTCGAAATTCTCGGTCTCGAAGGGTTGCCGCAGGCCGGCGATCAGTTGGTAGCCGTGGCCGACCGCGAGAAGGCGCGTGGCATCTCGGAGTACCGCGAACAGAGGGCCCGCGAAGCCCAGCTCGCCAAGAGTTCGCGAGTGTCGCTGGAAAATCTGGCCGAGCAGTTGCGGACGGCTGGCCAGAAGGAGTTGTTCATCATCCTTAAGGGCGACGTGCAGGGCTCGGTGGAAGTGCTGAGCGACTTGCTCACCAAGATGTCCAACGACCGGGTGAAGATCACCATCATGCGTGCCAGCGTCGGCGCCATCACGGAAAGCGATGTGCTGCTGGCCTCGGCTTCGAATGCCATCATCATCGGGTTCAATGTGCGTCCGGAACGGAAGGCGCAGGAACTCGCCGAGCAGGAGAAGGTGGACATCCGCCTGCACTCGATCATCTACGAATTGCAGGACGAAATAAAACGGGCCATGACCGGCTTGCTCGAACCGGTGATCAAGGAAACCTATCTCGGGCGCGCCGACGTGCGCGACACGTTCCGCGTGCCGAAGGTGGGCACGGTTGCCGGCTGCTTCGTCACCGACGGAGTGGTCAAGCGCGATGCTGAAGCGCGGCTGCTGCGCGACAACGTGCTGGTCTTCAAAGGCAAGATCGGGTCGGTGCGGCGCTTCAAGGAGGATGTCAGCGAGGTGCGGAATGGGATGGAATGCGGCATCTCGATCGCAAACTACGGCGACATCAAGGTAGGGGATGTTATCGAGGCTTTCGTCACCGAGCGCGTAGCGGCCGAAGCCTTCGCTTAAGAAGCAACTTACGTCGTCCCGGAGCTGATTTCTCTTGCGAGGAAGCGGTGTCCGGGACGTTGTGCAACCGGACCAGGAATGATTGCGTATCTCACGCTCGAGGTTCGCATTGAAGGCGCGCACTCGCTCAAAGACAAGCGGCAGGTGGTGCGCAGCGTGAAAGACGGGCTGCGGGCGCATTTCAATGTCGCCGTCGCCGAATTGGATGCGACCGATGCCTGGCAGCGGGCAACGTTGGGTGTAGTCAGTGTTTCGCACTCGCGCGATTACCTGACAGGCCTGATGCATAAGGTGGAACGGCATGCCATACGCGTTGCCAATAACAGCGGCGGCGAAGTTACCGACTCGTTCCTGGATTTCCTGAGCGAAGCGGAATTCGGCGGCCACCTGACCGAGGAACTGTGACGTGCACGCCCACTAGCTTGACAGGTGGGCGTATGCTCTAACGTTCCCCTCTTTTACCGGGTAGAGAATAAAGTATGGAGAACCGGGGACAGAAATACCATCGCGGCCGCATGGCGGGAGCTCTGCGGGAGGAGATCACCATCCTGGTAGAAGGGGAACTGGGCGATCCCCGCATCGGTCTGGTCAGCGTGAGCGAAGTGCAAATGGGCGAAGATGGCAGGACGGCGCGCGTGTTCGTCACGGTCGCCGGGGACGAGGATGAGGCGGAGCAGAGCTTGGAAGGATTGAATGCGGCGCGCGGCTACATTCGTCATGAGCTGACCAGCCGCCTGGGCCTGCGGCAGGCCCCTGAAATTGTCTTTGCCCTGGACCGCTCCGGACAGTACGGGGGAAGAATCGAAGAGCTGTTACATCGGATCCAGAAGCGAAAACGCTAGGGGCTGAACTCGGGACCACGGGAATGCTGGACGAAGTTCTGAATCAGATAGCACGAAGGCAGAAGTTCATTCTTACCTCGCATGCCCGGCCGGACGGCGATGCCGTCGGCTCCGCCCTGGCCTGCTGCCAGATCCTGCGCAGCATGGGAAAGCAGGCCAACGTAGTCCTGAGCGATGGCGTTCCCCGCATATACCGCCCGTTGCCGTTCAGCGATTCGGTGCTGCAGTCAGAGCAAGCTCCCGAAGCGGAAGCTGCCATCATCCTGGAATGCGACGGCGTGCAACGCACGCGCCTCAGTGGGCTGGAGCGGCACTATCTCATCAATATCGATCACCATGCTACGGCCCATCCGTTCGCTGACGTGAACTGGATCGACCCTAGTGCATGCGCGACCGCGGAGATGATTTTTCGCCTGGCGCGACAGGCCGGAGTGAGGATTTCGGCAGACGTAGCCACCTGCCTTTACACCGCCGTGCTTACCGATACTGGAGCGTTCTGTTTTACCGGGACCACCGAGCGTACCTTTGCGCTTGCGCAGGAACTGGTTCGCTGCGGCGCCGATCCGGTGGGCATTGCCCACAATGTGTACTTCTCCATCCAACTCTCCAAGATGCGGCTGCTGGGAGCGGCTTTAGGCACGCTACAGCGGCAGGGCAGCCTGGCATGGATGCACGTCGATCGCGCCACCATGGAACGCTGCCAGGCCGGCGTAGAAGATTGCGAAGGATTGGTGAACTATGCGCTGGCGATTGAAGGCATCGAGGTTGCTTTGTTTTTCCGCGAGCAAAATGATTACAGCTTCCGCGTGAGCCTTCGCAGCAAGGGCGCAGTTAACGTCGCCGCCGTCGCCGAGGCGTTAGGGGGAGGCGGGCACAAGTGCGCCAGCGGCTGCGGTGTTGAGGGCCCATTGTCCGTTGCGACCGAACGACTCCTGGTGCAATTGCGAGCCCGCGGCTATCAGGCCAAGATTCAATGATACGCAAACGGACCGTTACTCCTTGAAGCGAAAAAGCACACCGGATGATCGCGCCCGCCGTTCCATCGACGTGCTGGTGTTGATGGTCTCCTGTGGATTCCTGTTTGTGGTTGGGTTGCAACTCCTGGGGCTCGTTGGCGCCGACGAACCCCGCTACGCGCAGATCGCACGCGAAATGCTGCAACGACACGATTGGGTGACGCCCATCCTGTATGGCCATCCCTGGTTCGAAAAGCCCCCGCTGTATTACTGGGGCGCGATGGTCTCCTACCAGGCCGCAGGCGGGGTGAGCGATTGGGCGGCGCGGCTTCCGTCCGTGGTGCTGTGCACACTGATGATCTTTTTCATCTTCGTCTGGTCGCGTCATTTTCGCCGCGGCATGCAACTTGATGCAGCGCTGATTACCGCGTCTTCCGCGATCGTCATTGGCTTTGGACGCAGCGCCTCGACCGATATGCCGCTGACGGCGATGTTTACCGCCGCGATGCTGTCCTGGTACGGCTGGCACGTAACCGAGAACCGGGGATGGCTGCTGGCGTTCTACCTCTTCTCCGGGCTGGGCACGCTCGCCAAGGGACCGGTGGCGGTCCTTCTCGCCGGATTGATCATTATTGGGTTTGCCGCGCTTCGCCGCGATCCGCGGCTGGCATTGCGAACGCTGTGGCCCGTCGGCATCGCGCTGTATCTGGCCGTGACGCTGCCGTGGTTCGTTCTGGTGCAGCGCGCCAACCCTGAGTTCTTCCGCATCTTTTTCCTGCAGCACAACCTGGCGCGCTACACCACCGATATCTACCGCCATCATCAGCCGTTCTGGTTTTACCTGCCGGTTGGACTGCTGGCTTTGGTGCCGTGGACCGTGTTCGTCATTGTTGCGATCGTTGACGCCATTCGTGACTGGCGCTTCTCAGTGCAGCAGCCGCCCGGCGAGGAAGACCTGCGCACCTTTCTTGCCGTGTGGCTGCTGCTGCCGATCATTTTCTTTTCCTTCTCGCAGTCGAAATTGCCGGGCTATTTACTGCCGGCGATTCCAGCAGGCACGATCCTGCTGGCCGACTTCATTCGTCGCCGGGAAGACGCGGGAGATAAACCCAACACCTGGGTGGCCTTGCTGCACGCGGTGCTCTCGGCGGCGATGCTGGCCGCGGCTTTTATCGTTCCTTTCAAGCTGGCGAAGCGGGAATTTGCAAATGTAAACATCGCCGTTGTCGCCGCATCTGGCCATCGCCTGCCTGCTTCGCTTTGGTTGGCTCTGCATAACTACGGGTATCGGATTGCGATTTGTAACGTTGGTGCCGCTGATTATTGCTCTTGCCTTCACGCTGAAGGGCACGGTGGTGTGGATCGAGCTCAGGCAGTCGGCACGCCCGGTGCAATCGGCGATCGCCTCTCTCGGGGAGGTCCCAACTATAGCCGTTTACGACGTTCCACGCTCGCTGGAGTACGGCTTGGCCTTTTATCGCAACCAGCCCATCCCCAGCTACGAACGAAACGAAATTCCCCCTACGGCGCATCTGGTGGTTGCCGCCAGTGGAAGCCAGCGGGAATTGGAGTATCGCCTGCCCGGGCGCCTCGTTACCCGCTGGTGTGACAGCCGCTTCTGCGGGTTCCTCTGGCAGCATTTGGACTTCTATGTGGTGTCGGGAGCCAATTCGGGCCAGGCTCATCCATAGTGGCAAGCATTGTTCCCCGGTTTGCCTGAGGAGGCAAGCCGCACTAGACTGACTCAGCACATGGCTGAAGCGCCCAGAATCGTTTCGCACAGCCGGCCGCAGCGGCTGACGGCCGTGGAAATTCTCGACCTCAGGCATTTCTCGTCGGCTGACCTGCGCCCGCTGCTCCAGGAGGAGATCGAAGCCTGGGGTAGTCTGCTGGCGTGGGACTATCGCAGTTCGTCGGAAATGATCCTACGCTACGTGGACGCCAAGATTCTGCCGGGCTACGCGGCAGTCGAGCGCGGAAACATTGTTGGCTATTCCTTCTTCGTATATGAGGGAAGCAAGGGTGTCGTGGGCGACCTGTTTGTCTCGCCCCGCCGCAGTGACGCGCACCAGATCGAGCTGCAAATGCTGGAACACGTGATCGAGACGCTGCAGCAGTCGCCCGGCATCCATCGCATCGAGGCGCAACTGCTGACCCATCCCACCGGACATCTGGCTGCGCCGTTCGTGACCTCCGGCTTCCAGAGCTATCGGCGGCTTTTTCTGGCTTTGCATCTGAGCGGAGCCGATGCGCCGCAGATGCCGCTGTTGCGGCCGCCGCCGGACATTCATATCCGCCGCTGGGCCGAGCAGGATTATCAGCCGGCAGCTGGCATCATCACCGCCGCTTATCGCAACCACATTGATTCCGAGATCAACGATCAGTACCTCACCAACGCCGGTTCCGTGCGCTTCCTGAACAACATCGTCCGCTTTCCCGGCTGCGGGGTGTTTGATCCCAGCTCGTCCTTCGTGGCGGTCCATCGCCCGAGCAATGTCTTGATCGGGCTCATCCTCTGCTCGCGAGTCAGGGACGACGTTGGACATGTAACCCAGGTGTGTCTGGTTCCCGAGTTTCGCCGCCAGCGCCTGGGCGAGAACCTGATTGCCTGTGCCTGGAACTCGCTTCGCAATCGTAGTTTCAACCTGCTGTCGCTGACGGTGACCGAAGCCAACCACCACGCCGTTGATCTCTATCGGCATCTGGGATTTTTACAGATGGGAGTCTTCGACGCCTTCGTGTGGGAAGGGTGACGGTGGAAGACCCGTGAGCACGTTTCCGCAATGGCTGAATAGCTGGAATACTTAGGGTAGAGCGGCGCTTCAGCGCTGCACCTGCATCGTGCTCAAATGGGGTTCCGTGACTTCAGCCCGTGGGCACGGGCTGAAGCCACGAAGCAAGTAGCGAGTGCGCAGCGCAGGCCTGAAGGCCAGCTCTACCGACTGATCCTCTTCGCAACCCGTGCCGGAAGTCCAACAATCCGATTTCGCAGACCTCCCGCCGAATGTCCAGTTCCGCGACCCTGAGGCAGCAGTCCGCAACCTCACCCTCATTCGCCAGCGGGTGCCGCCGACGGTGTACGAAGCACTTGCACCTCTGCTGATGACGTCGCCGAACCCTGATGCTGCGGTGATCCACTTCGAACGGCTGGCGGAGTCGGCTTCCCCGGAGGTGTTGCGGCTTCTCAAAGAACACTCCTTCCTGGTTCACTATGCCGTCGTTGTATTCGGGCACAGCTCCTGGCTGAGCGAGACGCTGATTCACAACCCCGACCTCTTCCACTCCTTCACGAGGGAAAGGAGCCTCGACCGCACGCACTCGCGTGAAGAGTTTCACGAGAGCCTGGCGCGCATGCGGGCGCGCTCGCTCGAAAGCGATACTGCGGTATTGCTGGCGCACTTTAAGAAGCGCGAATACGTGCGCATCATGCTGCGCGATGTGCTCGGCCTCGCCACCCTGGCCGAGACCACGGCGGAAATCTCCGTGCTCGCCGATGTGCTGATTGAAGAAGCGCTGCGCGACGTCAACTCTGAGTTGCAAAACCGCTTCGGAACGCCGCAACAGCTCGATGCCCTGGGACGCGTCGTGGGTGCGCGCTTTGCGGTGCTCTCGCTGGGCAAACTCGGTGGCAACGAGCTGAATTACAGCTCCGACATCGACCTGCTGTATCTCTATGACGGCGGCACGGAACCTCCGGGAGCCGGGATTTCCAATCGCGAGTACTTCATTCGCCTGGCGCAGCAAATCACCGGGTTGCTCTCGCGCCACACGCGCGAGGGTCCGGTGTTCCGCATTGATCTGCGCCTCCGTCCGCAGGGGCACGACGGCGAACCTGCAGTGCCGCTGCCGCACGCCATCGACTACTACTCCCACGTGGCCCACGACTGGGAACTTCAGGCCATGATCAAGGCGCGCCATTCGGCCGGCGACGTCGCCCTGGCGCGCGAGTTCCTGCATGCTGTGCAGCCCTACGTGTATCGCGAGGAGCTGAATTTCCTCGCCCTCAAGACCGCGCTCGACACGCGGGAGAAAATCGGAAGCCACCGCCGGCGTCAGCTGCTGACCCGACCCACCGAAACCGGCATTGACGTGAAGATTGATCGTGGCGGGATTCGCGATATCGAGTTTCTGGTGCAGTGCCTGCAGCGCGTCTACGGAGGAAGTGAGAGGTGGTTACGGTCGCGCGGAACGATGTTCGCGCTGCAGAAACTGCAGGACAAGGGCCACATCGGCGGCAAAGACTATTACAACCTCACCAATGCCTACGAGTTTCTGCGCAACCTGGAGCACCGCCTGCAATTGCGTCACGGCCAGCAAACCCACCGTTTGCCGCAAGCGCGCCCGGAGCTGCAGGCAGTAGCAAAGAGTTTGTTGCCGGAAGGCACGGCAGCGCCCACGCCGGAAGAATTTCTGGCCCACGTGCAACGCCGCATGGCTGCCGTAGCCGAGATCTACCAGCGCATCATCTACCAGAAACAGAGCCAGCAAAGCGGCGGCCGCCCTTTACCGTTTGAACTGAAGCCGGAACTGCCGGTAACGCAGGAAAATTCCTACAGCCTGCTGATGGAGCGGCTGGCAATCGATTCTCCGGGGTGGAGCGAGATCGCGACCCGCTCTGAGCTTTCCCAACATGCGCGGCGGAATCTTGACCGTTTCCTGAGTTCGGCAGGAACCACTTCGGAACGCTACGGCGAGGTCGTTCGCTCCCCGGATGCGGTCGAGCGGGCGCTGACCATATTCGAATTCAGCGAGTACCTCACCGACATCCTGGTTCGGCACCCCGGAGAAGTTGGGTTGCTGGATCAGATCGAAGTGCGCCCCGACCCAAGCGCAGGCGAGCTGTTCGACCAGGGTTCGGCGGCCCAGGATATGGATCGCGACCCGGTGTTCGCCTATCTCGCGCGGGACAAAGTGGACCGCTCCGAAGCAATGTCCATCCTGCGGAGGCATTACCGGCGCCGGATGTTTCTGTCGGGCGCGCGCGACCTCTTTCAATCGCGCGACGTGTTTGAATCGTTGACCGATAACACTGCCGCAGCGGATGCGGCGGTCCAGGCGGCGCTGGCGATCGCTGCTGCCCCGATATGGATTCGCGGTCATGGGCCTGGGCAGGCTGGGAGCGCGCGAATTCGATCTGCTATCCGACGCGGACGTGCTGTTTGTCAGCGATGAGCATTGCAACCTGGAGGAGATGCACCGGGTCGCGGAGCGCGTCATGGAGGTGTTGACGGCCTACACGCGCGATGGCACGGTATTTCCCGTGGATGCCCGTCTTCGCCCGCATGGCCGGGAAGGCGAGTTGATTGTTACCCCGGCGCAACTGGCCCTTTACTTCGCCGAAGAAGCCAAGCCCTGGGAGGCGCTGACCTACCTCAAGCTTCGCCATGCAGCGGGCGATCAGGATGTGGCCAACCGTGCCTTGGAGGCGGTGCGCAGAGGCATCGCAGAAATCGCGACGCGGCCGGACTTCGAGCCGGAGCTGAACGAGGTTCGCACGCGCCTGGAGCGCAGCGATTCCGCCCCGACGTTGAAGACCGGGCCGGGTGGCACGTATGACCTCGACTATCTCGCCGGCACGTTGCAGGCGCGCCATCAACTCTGGCTGGCGGGGAACTTGCGGGACCGGCTGCACCTGCTGCGCGAGCACGAGTTGCTGCAACGCGGCGACTACCAACGGCTCGCGGATGCTGCTCTGTTCTTGCGTACGCTCGAACACCTGGTCCGCCTGGTGACGGGGCGCGCCCGCAAGTGGCTGCCGGTGGCTGAGCATCCGCATCGCGCGGTTCAAAAGCTACTTGGGCGCGTGCTGGGCCCGGACGGCGGCTCCGACCCGGAAATTCGGCTCGCCGAGGTTCTGCGCGGCACCCGGGCCATCTACCGCCAATGTGGGATGCCGTAACTGCCGATTTTATTGAAGCGATCCCGTTCCGGTGATACCGTTAAAGGGTTCGGGAGAACCCGGTAAGCCTTTCTGATCCGGATGCGGCATGTGTCGCCAGAGGATGGGCCGCATTTTTCGCCTCGATGATGTTCCGGCGTGCCGCCGGCTCTGCTAGTGCTTCCTCATCCCGACCGATAGCTGTATACAGCTTGGGATTTCTATACTCATACTCCTCGAGGTGCCTAGTGGCGGCTTCTTACAATGGAATTACTTTGCCTTCCAGCGGGACCAAGATCACTTACGAAAACGGTAAGCTTGTCATCCCAGACAATCCCATCATTCCCTTCATCGAAGGCGACGGCACCGGACGCGACATCTGGAAAGCGTCGGTCCGCGTGTTCGATGCCGCGGTCGAAATCGCCTACGGCGGCAAGCGGCGCGTGGCCTGGTTCGAAGTCTTCGCCGGGGAAAAGGCCATGGATCGTTTCAAGACCTGGCTGCCGGACGACACCGTGGCTGCGTTCCGCGAGTTGCGCATCGGCATCAAGGGCCCACTGACCACCCCGGTCGGCGGCGGCATCCGCTCCCTGAACGTCGCTTTGCGGCAGATTCTCGACCTCTATGCCTGCGTGCGCCCGGTGAAGTATTACCAGGGCATTCCTTCGCCGGTGAAAAATCCCGAGCGGATGAACATCGTCATCTACCGCGAGAATACGGAAGATGTTTACGCCGGCATCGAGTGGAAGGAAGGCACGCCGAAGGCGAAGGAACTGATCGACTTCATCAACAGCAAGATGCTTGCGGGTACCAGCAAGCATGTACGCGAAGATTCAGGCATCGGCATCAAGCCGATCTCGATTACCGGCACCAAGCGCCTGGTGCGCATGGCAATCAAGTACGCGCTTCGCAAGAAGCTGAAGTCGGTCACGATCGTGCACAAGGGCAACATCCAGAAGTACACCGAAGGCGCCTTCCGCGAGTGGGGCTACGAGCTGGCCACACAAGAGTTCCGTGATCAGGTCGTCACCGAGCGCGAGAGTTGGATCATCGACAACCTTGACCGGAACCCGGGGCTGTCGGTGGAAGACAACGCCAAGATGGTGGAGCCCGGGCTGGAGTTTGCGACGCCGGACTTCCACGACACGCTTTACAAGGAAGTAAAGGGCGTGCTGGACAGCATCTACGCCACGCATGGCAAGGGCGCTTGGAAGTCAAAGCTGATGGTCAATGACCGCATCGCCGACAGCATCTTCCAGCAGATCGTCACCCGGCCCGATGAGTATGCCGTGCTGGCGACCCCGAACCTTAATGGCGACTACATCTCCGATGCAGCCGCAGCGCAGGTCGGGGGGCTGGGTATCGCGCCGGGCGCAAACGTCGGTGATCAGCACGCCATCTTCGAGGCGACTCACGGGACCGCGCCGAAGTATGCGGACAAGGACGTCATCAATCCCGGCTCGGTCATGTTGTCGGGCGTGATGATGTTCGACTTCATGGGCTGGCACGAGGCGGCCCGCCTGATCGAGGATTCGCTGGAGCGTACCATCCTGCAGAAGAAGGTCACCTACGACTTCGAACGCATGCTGGAAGGCGCGACCAAGGTGAAGACCAGCGAGTTCGCCAGCTGCATGATCCAGAACATGACGCCGGTGGCCGTGCTCGCGGGCCACTAACGGATTGGTCGAACCGCGATCGCGGATTTCATGATGTGAAATCTTACCGCCCTTTCCCGGGCAAGCTGTGAGGACTTATGCGTAAGAAGGTAACGGTAGTTGGTTCGGGCAACGTGGGCGCTACTGCCGCCCATTGGCTGGCGTCGAAGGAACTCTGCGACGTCGTACTCATTGACATCATCGAAGGCGTTCCCCAGGGTAAGGGTCTTGACCTGCTCGAGGCCATGCCCATCGAGAAGCGGGACTCGTTCGTCATCGGCACCAACGATTATGCCGACACCGCAAACTCGGACATCGTGGTCATCACCGCCGGCATTCCCCGCAAGCCGGGGATGAGCCGCGACGACCTGCTCAACACCAACTACAAGATCATGAGCGATGTGGTGGGCAAGGTGGTGCAGTATTCGCCCAATTGCATCCTCATCATCGTCTCCAACCCGCTGGACGCGATGGCGCAGGCCGCTTACAAGCTGAGCGGCTTCTCCCGCAATCGCGTCATCGGCATGGCCGGCATTCTGGACTCGGCGCGCTTCCGCGCTTTCATCGCCATGGAGCTGAAGGTCTCGGTGGAGAACGTCACCGCCTTCGTGCTCGGCGGACATGGCGACACCATGGTTCCGCTGCCGCGCTACTCGACGGTTGCGGGCATTCCCATCACCGAACTGATCGAGCCGGAGCACGCTCGGCCAAGCTGGTGCAGCGCACCCGCGACGGCGGCGCCGAGATCGTCAAGTACCTCAAGACCGGCAGCGCCTACTATGCGCCATCGGCGGCCGTGACCGAAATGGTCGAGGCCATCATCAAGGACAAGAAGAAGATCGTGCCTTGCGCGGCTTACCTGGAAGGCGAGTACGGCATCAAGGGACTCTTTGTTGGCGTGCCGTGCAAGCTGGGTGCGGGCGGGTTGGAGCAGATCATCGAGATCAAGCTGACCGCCGACGAGCAGGCCGCCCTGCAGAAGAGCGCCGACTCCGTGAAGGAACTGGTGGGCGTGATCGGGGTATAACTGCGCTTGAAATCTGGTCGCCGCAGGCCGGGGGAGTTCTATGGCCGCATCAACGAAGATGGTGGGATTGGTGCCGTCGGGGCCGGTTAATGGAAGCGATTATCTTTTTACATGGAAGCCGGGAAGGTGGCCGCATGAACGGCTCCGCAGTGTTGTCGACAGATTTCGCCTCCACGGCACTGCGCAGGAGCATTGGCGTTGCCTCGCGCATCGGAAAATTAAAGTAGGCGACCGAGCTTATTTGCTGAAGCAAAGTGCCCCCTTCGGCATCTTTGGAAGGGGGATAGTAGTCGGTAAACCAATCAAGCGCACCGATGTGCCTCATGGTGAGAACCCTTGGGCAGTTCTGATCCGCTTTGATACCTTGGTTGATCCGTTGGAACATTTCCTCGTAGATGAAACTCAGCTATCAAACCTTGCGGCCCCCCAATCCCGTTGGCGGACGCAAGCCAGCGGAATCACGCTGGAGGCCGAAGCGGCCCGCGAGATCGACAGAATTATTAATTCCGACTTGAGCGCAACGGCAACTTCCGCGGAGATTAGAGAGGGAACAGCTCGGGAGATTGAACGTCAGAAGCGCTTGGGGGAGCAAGCGACGCGGCCGGGTCAGCAGGCTTTTGGGTTGCAAGTAAGAGCGAACTATAGGAATAGGTGCGCCCTGACTGGTTGTGTCACGGCGGCGTCCTTGCAGGCCGCTCATATCCGCGTTCAGAAGCACATTGACGACAACAGCCCAGGGAATGGGCTTCTTCTCCGGTCGGACATTCATGCGCTTTTCGACGCCCTTCTTATCACGTTGAGTGAGGACGGTAAATCCGTGGAAATCAGTCCGGACTTGACTGATCCTACCTACAACTTCCTGCGGAGTGTGTCGGTCATTCAGCCCGTGAATGCGCCGCCGTCCCCCGAAAGTATCCGGGAGCACCGGAAACGGTTCTTGGCGAGGCGCCAGTCGGGCTTTGCGGAACGTGGCTGATGGATTTGCACCCGCTCACTCACGTGACTCTAAAAGCTAGTGTTGAGAATCTTTCTCGGATGCGGACCCGGCTTATGTCGGAACTTGTTCTAGCATTGCCTGACCTGCTTGCACGGCCCAATACGCCGCCAGGGTTTCGCCGAGTCCGCCTTGGCGGGCTCCCAGCAAGGCCGCAAAGGACCGGACCAGCATGCCTGCGAGGATACCCGCGCGCAGAATAACCACTTGACCACTTGTGAAGTGCTTGCGAGCGTAGCGCAGCATGTTTCCGTACCAGAACACCTGTTTGTCGCGAAATGACAACTGCCCGACGCTATGCGCTCCGCCGTGGCGGAAGCGGAGCCGTCGGGCAATAGATGATTTTTGAGCCGCGCTCCAGCAGCCGTTTGCATAGATCGACATCTTCAAACCACACCGGATAAAACTGCTCATCGAAGCCACCGACCGAGTCCCACGCCGCGCGCGTGATCGCCAGGCACGCTCCCGCCGGCTGTTCGACCTCCTGTTGCTGCGAGTAGTCAGCATCGAGACAGCGATATCGCCGGTTCACCGGGTTGCCCGGCCAGAGCTGGTTCACCAGCATTGCTTCGCAAAGAAAAGGGGCGAGGGTTGGCAAGCGCCGGAAGGCGAAGCCGCGTGCGGGTTGTCCATCGCTCCGCAGCAGGGCGCCGCCCGCCGCGCCTGCGTCAGTCGTTGCCATGCACTGCATCAGGGCCGGCACGGCTCCTGGCTCCGCGATCGCATCGGGGTTGAGCACCAGTAGGACATCTCCACCTGTCTCACGTACTCCCTGGTTGGCGGCGGCGGCGAATCCGCGATTGTGATCGTTGGCCAGCAACCGAAGTTCATGCCACGCCACGAACTCCTCGACGCGCCGCACGGTATCATCCTGCGAGGCATTGTCCACTACCACGATCTCGCAACCCTCGCGCGCCAGGGCCTCCAGGCACGTACCGATGGTGTCTGCGGAGTTGTAGGTAACGACAATGGCGGAACAGCGCAGCATATTGTTAGGAAGCACGCATTATAATCGTCGGTTTGCCGATTCTTTGCAGCGGAGAGTCCATGTCCGCGACGGTGGCTGTGGTTGGAGCAAACTTGGAGATCATCGAGACTTCACTTCCGGGCGTTCTGGTGGTGAAACCACGGGTGTTCGTGGACCCGCGCGGCTTCTTCATGGAAACCTATCGCGAGAACGTGCTGGGCGCCGCCGGCGTCCGCGAGCAGTTCGTGCAGGACAACCACTCGCGTTCATCGCGCGACGTTCTGCGCGGGCTGCACTATCAGCTTCAGAACCCGCAGGCCAAGCTCTGCCGCGTGTCGAGTGGCGAGGTCCTCGACATCGCGGTTGACATTCGCGTTGGCTCACCCAACTTCGGCAAGTGGGTAAGCGTGCTGCTCTCCGGCGAAAATCATTTGCAGCTCTACATTCCCAAGGGGTTCGCGCACGGATTCGCGGTCCGTTCGGAGACTGCCGACTTCCTGTACAAGTGCAGCGAATACTACGACGCCAGCGACGATCGCGGCGTGCTTTGGAATGATCCCGAAATCGGTATTGACTGGCAAACCCAATCGCCCATCCTGTCGGACAAAGATCGGCGCAATCTTCCGCTGTCACAGATCGCGCGCGACCAGTTGCCGAGGTATCAGCCATGAGCCTGCGACTGCTCATAACGGGGGCGAATGGCCAGATTGGATGGCATCTGCAGCGAACTCTTGGCTCCGCTGGGCGAGGTCGATGGCGATTACGTGCGAGCAATTGGACCTTACCGATCTGGACGCAGTCTCCCGCACCATTCGCGAATTCGAGTCCCGAAATTGTCGTAAACGCCGCCGCCTACACCGCGGTAGACAAGGCGGAGAGCGAGCCCGAACTTGGCGCGTGCTGTCAACGCCGCCGCTCCTGCGCGCATGGCCGAAGAATGTGGCGCGCAACGGCGGCCTGCTGATCCACTACTCCACCGATTATGTCTATGATGGTAGCGAAGCCGGGCCCGTACGAGGAGAGCGACACCACGGCCCACTCAGCATTTATGGTCGGACGAAGCTGGAGGGCGAGCAAGGCGATCATCGGCCAGCGGATGTGCGCACATCATTCTGCGCACTACCTGGGTGTATGACATTCGGGGTAAGAACTTCCTGCGGACGGTGCTTCGCCTGGCCCGTCAAAAGGAAGAGCTGCGCATGGTGGGAGACCAATTCGGCGCGCCAACCTGGGCGCGCACCCTTGCCGAAGCCACCACGGTCATAATCGCAAAGTCGGCTGAACGTCGTACTGCCAGTGGTTCCTGGCAGAATGGCATCTACCATCTCACGGCTGCGGGCCAGACATCGTGGGCGGGATTTGCGCAGGCGATCCTCGAGGACTACGAAGCTCTCCTGGACTGGCCCGCTGATACCGGGGAATTCGGTGGGCCGCTGAAGGCCAGGCGGGTCGTGCCCATCACCAGTGATCAATACCAGGCGGCAGCTCGCAGGCCGCGCAACTCAGTTCTGTGCAATAGCAGGATTCAAGCCGCTTTTGGCATCACCATGCCGGATTGGCGCGGCCAGTTGCGACTTGCCATGCAGGAGGCGATTCGCTGATAATCGCTTGTACTCGGTTGTTGGATAGCTCGCCTACTCGCCAACGGCGGCGTACGTGCTTCCCAAAGCCTTTCAGGGACAGAAATGCAGGCGCGTCTTGCCGTGCACGTCTGCGCTGTTGGCGACATCGTAACGGAGACCTATGAAGGGTATTGTCCTCGCAGGCGGCATTGGCTCGCGCCTCTCTCCCCTGACCCGCGTCACCAACAAGCACCTGCTCCCGGTTTATGACAAGCCAATGATCTTCTATCCTCTGCAGACGCTGGTGGGCGCCGGAATTCGCGACATCCTCATCGTCACCGGCGGGCAGAATGCGGGTGACTTCCTCCGCCTCTTACAGAACGGCAAGGAGTTCGGTCTGCAGCAGCTCAGCTTCGCCTACCAGGAAGGGGAAGGGGGCATCGCGGATGCCCTTCGTCTGGCCGAGCCATGGGTCAAGGGCGACAAGATTTGCGTGGTATTGGGCGACAACATTATCGAGGGCGATATTCGCGCTGCCGCCGGCAGCTTTATGCAGCAGGAAAAGGGCGCGATGGTGCTGCTGAAGGAGGTGCCGGATCCCGATCGCTTTGGAGTTCCGGTGTTCGATCGCGAGCGCATCATACGCATCGAGGAGAAACCCAAGAAGCCGCTCTCGCCTTACGCCGTCGTTGGGATTTACTTCTACGACGGGACCGTCTTTGACCGCATTCGCACCCTTAAGCCGTCAGGCCGTGGTGAATACGAGATCACCGACATCAACAACAGCTACATCGCAGAAGGCACGCTGCGCCACGCCATGCTCGACGGATGGTGGACCGACGCCGGGACCTTCGAGTCCCTGTGGCACGCCAGCAACATGGTGCGCGAGAAGGTGCTGCGCAAGGCAGAAGAACCCGTTACGGTGCGCGGCGCATGAAGTTACTGGTCACGGGCGGCGCCGGATTCATCGGCTCAAATTTCGTTCACGCCACGCTAGCCAGGCACCCCGGCTGGAAGCTGGTGGTGTTGGACAAGCTTACCTATGCGGGCAATCTCAAGAACCTCGAGCCAGCCGTCCAGGACGGTCGGTGCGACTTCGTGCAGATGGATATCTGCGATCGCGCCGTGCTCGATCAGGTCCGCGGATGCGACGCGGTCATCCACTTCGCCGCCGAAAGCCATGTGGACCGCAGTATCGAAGATGCCGCGGCCTTCGTGCGCACCAATGTGGACGGCACCCAGAACCTGATCCAGGCCTGCCGCGAGGCCGGTGTGCCACGCTTCGTGCACGTCAGCACCGATGAGGTTTACGGCAGCCTTGGCGAGGAGGGCCAATTCACCGAAGAGTCTCCTCTGCAGCCGAACAGCCCGTACGCCGCCACCAAAGCGGCCTCCGATCTGCTGGTACTGGCGTACGTGCGCACCCATAAATTTCCGGCGGTCGTCACGCGTTGCTCCAATAATTACGGGCCTTATCAGTTTCCCGAAAAGTTCATTCCACTGATGATCGCGCAGGCCATGGCGGGGGAGCGGCTTCCGGTTTACGGTGCGGGTCTCAACGTGCGCGATTGGATCTACGTTACCGATCATTGCAGCGCGCTCGACGCAGTCTTGCAGCGCGGGCGCGAAGGCGAGGTCTACAACATCGGCGGTGGGTGCGAAATGCGCAACATTGACCTTGCCAAACTGATTCTGCGCGCTCTTGGCCGTTCTGAGAGCCTCATTCAGTTCGTCACCGACCGTCCCGGGCATGATCTTCGCTACGCTATCAACTGCGAGAAGACCAGCCGCGAGCTGGGCTGGCGTCCCACCGTTAAGTTCGAGGAGGGTTTGGCGCAGACCATCGCCTGGTATGGCGACCACCAGCAGTGGCTCGATGACGTGCGCTCCGGACAGTACCGCGAATACTTCCAGAAGCATTACGTGCAGCGAGCGAAGACCTTCGCGCAGTAGTTCGACCCGGACTGCGTCGAGTTTGCCAATCCGCACCATCCCCAATAAACTCGTTTCCGCATGAGAGCCCGGCATTATTGAGGCTTGGCAACGCATGAGACTTATCAGCTTCCACGACGGTGAAGGCCGGCAGCGCATCGGCGCACTGATGGCCGACGGCCGCATCGCCGACTTGAACGCGGCGCATAAGCTCTATCTCCAGCAGAAGAAGAACGTACAAACAGCCTCTGCCGATACACTCGTTCCCAGCGACATGCGCCTGCTCTTCGAGGGCGGTGACCGCTCACTCGACGCCGCCCGCGACGCTCTCGAGTACGTAACCGCGCAGAAGCCTCAGGCCGGAGTGAATGGTGACCCGATCTTCTACGAGCGCAGCGACATTCGCGTCAAGGCGCCAATCATCCCCAAGAAGTTTTTCCACACTGCGGGCAACTTCCGCGAGCACCATCACGAGGCGGAGAAAGCCGGCTTCTCGCATCCGGTATTGCCGTGGATTGTCTTCTTCCAGAACGTTGACGCCATCATTGGGCCGGATGAGCCGGTGATCTTCCCGCCGCACCTGACGAAGGAACTCGATTACGAACTGGAACTTGCGATCGTGGTCAAGAAGGCGGGAAAACACTTCACGGCGGAGGAAGCGGAACAATACATTGGCGGCTACGTCATTTTCAACGACATCACCGCCCGTGACATTCAGCGGCAAGAGATGAAATCAGGAGTATTCAGCTTCTGCAAGGGAATTGATTCTTTCTGCCCGCTGGGGCCGCACATCGTTACTGCCGACGAGATCAAGGACGCGCACAACCTTGCGATGGAGTTGCGCGTGAACGGCGAACCCCGTCAGCGTTCGCACAGCAGCAAAATGTCGGTCACTATCCCGGAAATTCTGGCGCATTATTCACCCATGGGCTACAGCGCGGGCGATGTAGTTTCCACCGGTACGGTGTCCGGCGTTGCCGCCTTCAGCGCGGACCCGAAAGCGTGGTTCCTGAAGCCGGGGGACGTGATGGAATGCGAGATCGAGCAGATCGGAATCCTGCGCAACCCGGTTATCTCGTGGGAGCAAGCGTATGGCGAAGCACCGCCTAAGCCAGTCGCCACGGTGGCGCACGAGGGGCCACGATGACTGACCTGGCAGGCAAGGTGTGGACCAGCGAACTGAACGCCCGTCCGGATGTGCAACCGCGCTTCGATCGCTCGCGCCCGGTCCGGTTCTACGACACGACCCTGCGGGACGGTGAACAAACGGTTGGCGTCGTGTTCAGTCCCCAGCAGAAGCTGGAAATAGCCAGGAAGCTCGACGATCTCGGCGTGGGCCGCATCGAAGCGGGCTTTCCCAAGGTATCGAAGGAAGATGGCGAAGCCATTTCGCTGATCCTGCGGGCTGGACTGAAGCACGCCGAAGTGTGGGGCTTTGCCCGCGCTACGCGCGGCGATGTTGAGGAACTGGTGCGGCTCGGTTTGCGCGCCGCGGTGATCGAAGTGCCAGTCAGCGAGATCAAGTTGAAGGCCTATGGCATTACTCGCAAAGAGGCGATGAGGCGTGCGACGGACGCCATCGGGTTTGCGGCGCAGAACGGACTGAGGATCGCCTTCTTCGCCGTGGATGGCACTCGTGCCAGCCTCGACTTCCTGCGACATATCTACTGTGCCGCCATAGATGCTGGTGCGAGAGAAGTAGTGATTGTGGATACCATCGGTGTCTGTACGCCGGAGGCGGCCGAGTATCTGGTGCGATTGGCGGGCGAGTGGGTGGGCAAAGACACGCCAATCCATTGGCACGGACACAACGATTTTGGTCTCGCCACCGCTGCGGCGATTGCTGCCGTGCGCGGAGGCGCAAGCTGGATCCACGGCACTATCAACGGCATGGGCGAGCGCGCCGGCAACGCCGACATTGCCGAGGTAGCGCTGGCCTTGCAATGTCTGTACGACGTGCCGGTCGAGATGAACCTGGATAAGATCCGCGAGGTTTCAGCGGCCGTGCGCCGCGCAGGGAACTACCAACTCGAAGGCTGGAAGCCGCTGATCGGCGACAATCTTTTCCTACGCGAAAGCGGGGCGGTGGCCAGCCAGTTCCATATTCCCGAGGCCATCGAGCCTTATGCGGCCGATCTGGTCGGAGCCACGCGCGGCATCGTTCTGGGTAAGAAGAGCGGCCTCGACAGCGTCCGGCTGAAAGCGGAGGAACTTGGACTCCCACTCTCTGAGTCGCAACGGGCGGCGGCGCTGGAGGCGGTAAAGCGCAGAGGAATCGAGAAGGGCGGCCTGCTTACGGATGACGAGTTCCGCGCGATTGTGCGCCAGTTGGCGGCAACAGGCGTCCCGCATTAGTTCAGCGATCGCACCTTGCTGCAAGGGCGGACACGACAACACCTGTCTCGCCGGCGGTCACAGCATTTTCTTCAAGTCGCGACGCAGTATTTTTCCTGAGGCGGTACGGGGCAGCGAGGCCACGAAGTGCACCTCGCGCGGCATCTTGTAGTTCGTCAGGCGTTCGGAGACGAAGCCTTGCAGGCTGGCTTCGGTCTGCTTGTTGGCGGCCTCCCCTTCGCGCAGCACCACAAACGCGCACGGAATCTCCTCTCCGGCCTCGTCTGTCCGCCCGACCACTCCGCAGTCCCGCACCATGGGATGCTCGAGCAGCACGCTTTCCACCTCAGCGGGCGCAATCGAGAAGCCTTTGTACTTGATCATCTCCTTGCGGCGATCGACCACGTAATAGAGCCCGAGTTCGTCCACCCGCACGATGTCGCCCGACCAGTACCACCCATCGCGCAGCACCGCCGCACTCGCATCGGGAGACTTCAAGTAGCCCAGCATGAATTGCGGCCCGCGCATCACCAGCTCTCCGGGTTCACCTGGGGCGACTTCATTGTCATTGGCATCGAGTATCCGGCACTCCGTCTGTGCCACCGGGCCGCCGACGGAGTCGGGTTTGTATAGCTCCGGCATCAGAAATCCAACGTGCGTTACCGGCGAAGCTTCCGTCATTCCATAACCCTGCCGGATGGGAATACCAGTACTTCCACTGAAGCGACGCGCCAACTCCGGCGCGAGCGGTGCCGCGCCCGATTTCACCCAGCGCAAGCGATGTTCACGCGGGAATTTGCCCTGTTCGGCCGCCTGGCAATACGCCGCCAGAGCGGGAGGAACGCACAGCGACATCGTGACGCCTTCGTCCACCGTAATTTGCAGCGAGCGTTCGCAGTCGAAGCGCGGCATCAGCACCAGGGTGCAACCGCGCAGGAGCGACAAGTTCAGCCCGACGGTCAGCCCGTAAATGTGGTACAGCGGCAGGAAGCACAGCATCACGTCATCGCCGCCGATTGCGCCATATTCTCCCACCGTTAGCGTCTGATACACGTTGGCGACGAGGTTGAAATGCGAGAGCATCACGCCCTTGGGCAGCCCGGTGGTCCCACTGGAGAAGGGAAGGGTGGCCAGGGTGAGCCGCGAATCGTGCGTTGGCTCAGGCAATGGCGAACTCGCGCCGGCGGCAAGCAGGGAGTCAAAAGGCTGCGAGCCGCTGGGCCCGGGAGCACGTATGGTGTACAGGTTCCGCAGCGCCGGCAGCCCAGACAAATTCATTTCCTTGAGCAATACACCATCGCTGATTAAGGCAACGGCATCGGAGGTTTCCAGCTGATAGCAAACCTCGCGCTCGCGATAGGTCGGGTTCATGGTGGTCGGGATGGCGCCGGCCAGCATGGCGGCGTGAAAGGCAACGCCGAACTCCCAGCAGTTCGGCAGATAAATGCCAACCACGTCACTGGGACGAATGCCGGCTGCGACCAGGCCGCGCGCCGCGCGTTCCACCAACTCACCATAATCAGCGTAGCTGATACGCCGGGCTGGAGAGCAGGAGGTGTCAACGATGGCGACCTTCGCGCCATTCTTGCGACAGGAGTCGAGGACAGCGGCGTGGACAAACTTGCCTTCGGGATCGTCGTAGAGTCGGGTACGAATTGCTTCAGCCATGCGGTTCATATTCGTGCAGAAGTGTAACAGGTGAGGTTAGCCACAGCACCGGGCGGCGGTCAAAATCGGTGGCGGCGTTGCCATCCGGCTTTGGGCGAAGCGACATCAACGAATCTTGCTTATCCCGTTAAACTGAAGTTTCATGCATTCGCTCATTCTCTCCGCCGCAGGTCTCTGCGTCATCGTCTGGCTCTACCTGCTCCTCGCGCGCGGCGGATTTTGGAGAGTGGAGCGACTCAGAGCCGAAGCCCCTGAGATTGCCGCTCCGAGAACGCATCGCGGTCGTCATTCCCGCCCGCAACGAAGCTGGCGTAATCGGTCAGTCTGTGTCCTCACTCCTGGCGCAAAGCTGCGTGGATGCGATGCATATCTTCGTGGTTGACGACAACAGCACGGATGGAACTGGGGCAACCGCGCTGGAAGCGGCGCGTAACTGCTCGCGCCCCGAAGCGCTCACCGTCATCCCGGGGCAGCCGCTGCCACCCGGCTGGACGGGCAAACTCTGGGCGGTACAGCAAGGCATCGACAAAGCGCTCCTGAGGCGACCGCAATTCCTGCTGCTTACTGACGCCGACATCTATCATTCGCCCCAGAACGTGAGTACGCTGGCGACTCTGGCGGAGATCGGGGGCTACGATCTCGCATCATTCATGGTCAAGCTGCACTGCCAAAGCTTCGCTGAGAAGTTGCTCATTCCCGCCTTCATATTCTTCTTTTTCATGCTGTATCCGCCGGAGTGGATACGGAGCCCGCGGCACAAGACGGCGGGCGCGGCTGGAGGCTGCATGCTGATTCGTCCCGCGGCGCTGGAGCGCGCCGGCGGCATCAGCGCCATCCGGCAGGAGATCATCGACGACTGCGCGCTGGCCGCCGCGGTCAAGCGCAGCGGCGGGAAGGTGTGGCTTGGCGTAACACCTGACACGGTCAGCCTGCGCAACTATGGGTCGTTCGCGGAGATCGAACGGATGATCGCGCGCGCTGCCTTCAACCAGCTTCGCCACTCAGCATGGCTTCTGGTCTGCGCTCTGGTGGGATTGGCGCTGGTGTACGTGCTGCCGGTGGCTTTGCTTTTCAGTGGGGCACAGTCGCTGATGGTTGCAGGTGTATTGGCTTACTCTCTGATGTTCGCAAGCTACCTGCCGCTAGTCGGGTTTTACGGGCTGAATGCGCCGTGGGCCCTGACCATGCCTCTGAGTGCGGTGTTTTACATGATGGCGACGTTGCATTCGGCGGCGAAATACTGGTCGGGACGAGGTGGCGACTGGAAGGGCCGCACCCAAGACGTAAGGAAGTCAGGGTGACCTGAAGAGTTTTTGTAGTTCCCATTTATCTGCGGGCGTGCACGTTTGCCGTAGTCCTCACAGGGGCGAGCCGTCATCACGCTTCAGCGTGCGCCAGCGGAGGTGGTCGTATTTGATGAGACGGTCGGCCGTCTCGGGCCCTTCGCTGCCGGCCGCATAGTTGGGGAACTGAGGAGGAGGTAGCTCGGCCCAGGCTTCCTCAATCGGGGTAATGATGCGCCATTCCGCTTCCACTTCATCGCGCCGCGTGAATAGAGTCGCGTCGCCCCGCATGGCGTCGAGCAGCAGGGTCTCGTAGGCCGCAGGGGTCTCCGAGCCGAAGGCGTCACGGTAAGCGAAGGTCATGTCCACGCGGATGGCCCGCATTTGCTGGCCGGGCTGCTTGGCCCCAAAGCTCAATGCGATGCCCTCGTTGGGCTGGATGCGCATGGTGATGACGTTGTGGTGGACATCCCGGGGATTGCGCGAGAACAGCGCCTGCGGCGTTTGCTTGAAATGGATGTTGATCTCGGTCACGTGGTCCGCCAAGCGCTTGCCTGCCCGCACGTAGAAGGGAACTCCCGCCCAGCGCCAGTTATCAACATGGAACTCGACTGCAGCATAGGTCTCAGTCAAAGAATCGGGCTTAACGCCGGGCTCCTCGCGATAACCGGGCACGGGCTTGCCGTCGATCACCCCTGGCCCATACTGTCCGCGAATCGTGCGCTGCGCCACCTCATCTTTAGACATAGGGCGAATGGCGCGCAGTACCTGCACCTTCTGCTCGCGCACGGAATCAGCGTCGAAGGCGACAGGAGGCTCCATGGCGGTGAGCATAAGCAGCTGCAACATGTGGTTGGCGACCATGTCGCGTAAGGCGCCGGTCTCTTCGTAAAAAGCTCCGCGGCCTTCAACTCCAAGAGTTTCGGCGGCGGTAATCTCGATGTACTCGATGTAATTGCGGTTCCACACCGGCTCGAACATGGAGTTGCCGAAACGGAACATGATGATGTTCTGCACGGTCTCTTTGCCGAGATAGTGGTCGATGCGGTACACCGACGTCTCGTCGAAAACATTGGAAACGATTTCATTCAACTGTCGCGCGCTTTCCAGATCGCGCCCAAAGGGTTTCTCCAGGACGATGCGCGTCCAGCCTTCGCTGTTGTGCGCCAGGCCCGCCGCTCCCAGCCCCTGTACGATGGGCGGCGCCAGGGAGGCCGAGGTGGAGATGTAAAAGAGCACGTTCCTGCTGGCGCCATTCTTCTGCAGCTCTTCCAGCTTCGCCTTCAGAAGCGGATAAAACTCAGCCTGGTTGGCATCACCGGGCAGATAGTGCAGACCCTTGGCAAATTCCTTCCATGCCTCCTCGCTGAAGTTGCGAGTGTCCTGAGAAGTTGCCGCGCCTTCGCGCAGGCGGGCAGCGAACTCCTCATCGTTCAGCCTGGTGCGGCCGATGCCGAGCACGTCAAAGTTGCGGCTGGTACATCCGATGCACGCCAGGTCAAACAACGCGGGAACGAGCTTGCGGCGGGTTAGGTCGCCGGTGGCGCCGAAGATGACGACCAGGCACGAGTCGCCCTTGGGCAGCACGGGTCTGGCGATGGACTGGGGCATGGGCTGAACGATCGTACTCATTCCTTTTCACTCCAAAGCGGCTGACATCTGGCCCTAGCGGCGGACGGCAACTTCCGTCGCGGCAGGTTGCGAAACTGCAGCTTTCACCAGCGACAGCAGGCGGCGCAGACCCTTTTCAATATCGCGGCCTAAATCAACGCGAATGGCGCGGCGATGCCGGTTCGCGAGAGACTCGAAATCACCCAGCGCTTGCGCCTGCTTCAGCACGCCGAAGGTGAACTTCTCGCCCGGAATTTCAATGTCGTTAATATCGTCGGACGTAATCTGAAGGAATACGCCGACGTCCGGACCTCCCTTGTGCAACTGGCCGGTGGAGTGCAGGAAGCGCGGACCGTAGCCGGCGGTGGTCGCGACTTTCTTCTCGTCGCGCACGGTGACTCGGATCTGCTGCAGCAAGAACTCGTAGTTTTTCAACTCTTCGATGTACTGCGTGATCGCGAAGTAGTCGCCGGGCTGGATGCTCGCAAGATGCGCCGCGATGATCTCCTGCATTGACGAGCCGCTCCGCCGCAAGGCATCGCGTGTTTCGGTATCGCCGTAGACCCGCAGCGATTCTTCCGCCACAATCAGCTTCTGCTGGGTGAGCGAACCTTCTTGCACGTAGGCGGCAAGCAGCCGTTTGGTGTTTTCCTTCGACTCCTGCACATCGTGCTGATCGAAGGCATCAATGCCGAGCAGGGCTCCCGTGATGGCCGTCGCGAACTCCCACAGGAAGAACTCTTCGCCGAGGTCGAGCGCATCGTGCAAAGTGTGGCGCAGCACAGGATGTCCCGCGGCTTGCAGAGCGGACAGCATCTGCTCGATGCCCTCGTCTTTGGACGAAGCCGTGTGAATGTAGGCGAAGATGCGGTCGTCACCGTAAATATCCGGCGGGCCAAGAGGTTCTCCCGCAACCGGCACGATACCCTTGCCCTCCTTGCCGGTGCTTTCCGCGATCAGTTGTTCAATCCACAGACCGAGCGTGTGGAGCGGCGGCGGTGTGATCAAAGTGAGCTTATTGCGGCCGGCCTTGGCCAGAGATGCAAGGATGGCGCCGAGACGCGCACCCGGGTTCTCCTCCACACCGAGTGCCCCAGAGCATGCGTGAGTGGCTTGCACGACACGGGCCAGCATGGTTTTCACGTCTCCGCCCATGACCGCGAATGGCACCATCCCGAAATACGAAAGTGCCGAGTAACGTCCCCCGATGTCGGGCATATTAAGAAACACCCGCCGGAGGTGAGAGTGCGCGGAGTCCTTGATGGGCGGGCTCTCGGGATCGGTGATGGCGATGAAGTTCTCTCCGGCTGAGTCGCCCTTGACTTTCTTCACCCGATCGTAGAAGTAACGCTGAAACATCTGCGGCTCGGTCGTGGTGCCCGACTTCGAGGACACGATGAACAGCGTCTTGCCAACGTTGATCCTCTGCTCCATATGGCGGACTGCGGTAGGTACCGTCGAATCGAGGACGTAGAGCTGCGGGTAACCGTCCTTCTTGTGGAAGGTATGGGACAGCACCTCCGGGCAGAGACTGGAGCCTCCCATGCCCAGAACCACGGCGTACTCGAAACCGGCCTTGCGGACTTCGTCGGCAAACGCGGTCAGCTCGCCCACGTGCTTCTGCATGGTTTCGGCGACGGTTAGCCAGCCGAGGGAGTTGGAGATGGTCTTCTCGTGCTCAGGATCGTCCTTCCAGAGTGTGGGATCCTTCTTCCACAGCCGCGCGACGAAGTTCTCTTTCTCCATCCTCTTCAGGGTGTTCGAGAAATCTTCTTCGTAGTGCCCCAGCGCTGCCGTGTGGCGCTCGACGCTGCTGCGCACGACTTCATCGCGACGGGCTTGAATGACCTCAATCAGCTCGTTGAAGGAATCGGCGAAGGACTTGACACCTTCTTCGGTCAGCTTGTCGGTGACCGCTTTCATGTCAATCCCTACCGCCTTCAGCTCGTCGAAGATCCGGCGCGCCTCGTCGAGACCCTCTTGCAGCGTGGGTTTGACCACGCCGTGGTTGCGGAAAGCGTCAACCGTGGCGGGCGGCAGCGTGTCGACGGTGTCAGCGCCGATGAGGGACTCCGCGTACATAACATCCCTATAGGTAGGATTCTTGGTGCTGGTGGAGGCCCACAACGGCCGCTGCACCTTGGCGCCTTTCTCCTTCAGCCTGGCGAAACGCTCGCTGCCGAAGATGCGCTGGAACGATTCGTAGGCCAGCTTCGCGTTGGCGATCGCGGCTTTGCCCATCAGAGCATGGATGCGCTGCTTCTCTGCGTCATCGGTGGCCTTTTCGGCAAGCTGCCCGAGTTGCTTGTCTACCATGGAGTCAATGCGGCTGACGAAGAAGCTGGCGACCGAACCGATGCGGTCGATCGGCTGACCGGCATCCGCGCGGCGCTCCAAGCCCTTGAGGTAGGCTTCGGCGACCCGCTCGTACACCTCGACCGCGAAGATCAGCGTGACATTAATATTCAGCCCCGAGGCGATGAGCTCTTCAATCGCCGGAAGCCCGGCAGGTGTGCCCGGAACTTTGATCATCACGTTGGGGCGACCGAGGCGGGAGAACAGCTTCTTGGCTTCCTCGATGGTCTTCGTCGTCTCATTAGCCAGCAGAGGTGACACTTCGAGGCTCACGAACCCGTCCCCGCCTTCGCTGCTGTCGTACACGCCGCGAAAAACGTCCGCGGCGCCGCCAATGTCCTGCACCACCAGCTCCTCGTAAATCTGTGGGACGCTGCTGCCGCCATGCGCCAGCTTGCCCATCTGCTCTGCGTAATCCTGGCTGCCGCTGATGGCCTTCTGAAAAATGGTGGGATTGGAGGTGAGGCCCCGGAGCCCGTCCTCGTCAATCAGCCGCTTGAGTTCCCCGCTGGTGAGAAGGGAACGGCGCATCTGGTCGAGCCAGACGCTCTGGCCCAGGGTATGAAGCTGTACTAAGGGGTTAGTGCTCATGGTCATCCTCGGGAATGTTTCTGTTCAAGGTTAGAGAGATATCAAGACTTGATCTTCTTCATCGCCTCATGCGCTTTGGCCACAACATTATCCACTGTGAACCCGAAGTGTTGCATGAGGTCCTTAATAGGAGCAGATGCGCCAAAGTCGTCACGGGCAACAACAATTCCATCGTCTCCGACGTATTCTCTCCAACCCAGGCTCGCGCCCGCTTCCACGGCCACTCGCGCCCGCACGCCCGGCGGCAGCACCTGGAGCTTGTACTCGGACGATTGCTTCTCGAATAGTTCCCAGCACGGCATGGAGACAACCCGCGCCTTCACTCCTTCGGCGGTTAGCTTCTCGTAGGCGCCGACGCAAAGCTGCACCTCCGAGCCAGTCCCCATGAGGATGATGTCGGGTGTGCCGCCGGAGTCCGCCATGACATACGCCCCCTTAGCGACCCCGGCTGCAGAGGCGTACTTGCTGCGGTCAAACGTTGGCACTGCCTGCCGGGTGAGCGCCATCAGCGCGGGCAGTTTCTTCAACTGCATCACGTAGCGCCAAGTCTCGGCAACCTCGTTGGCGTCGGCGGGACGAAAGACCATCAGGCGCGGAATCGCGCGCAGCGACATCAGTTGTTCGATCGGTTGGTGCGTGGGTCCGTCTTCGCCAAGGCCGATAGAGTCGTGCGTGTAAATGAGGATGACCGGTATGTCCATGAGCGCCGCCAGGCGAATGGCCGGCCGCATGTAATCAGTGAAGATAAGGAAGGTCGATCCGTAGGGCCGCAGATGCGAAAGCGCCATACCGTTCACGATGGAGCCCATGGCGTGCTCGCGGATACCAAAGTGGAAGTTGCGGCCCGAGTAGCTGCCCTTTTCGAAATCTCCGGCCCCGGTGATAAGTGTCTTGGTCGAGGGATATAGATCGGCTGAGCCGCCCAACAGCCAGGGCACGTTTTTCGCGACTGCATTCTGCACTTTGCTGCTCGAATCGCGTGTGGCCAGGCCCTTGGCGTCGGCCGGAAACGTTGGAATGTCCTTGTCCCAGCCGTCGGGCAATTCCTGCTTCACCATGTGCCGCCAAATCTTCGCGAGATCCGGAGATTGCTTTGCCCAGGCATCGTAGCGCCCGTTCCACTCCTGTTCCCATTTCGCGCCGCGCGCCACGGCCTGCCCCATGTAAGCCTTCACTTCGTCGGGAACCAGGAACTGCGCATCGGGCGGCCATCCGTAGGCCATCTTGGTGAGGCGGACCTCTTCCACGCCGAGCGCTTCGCCGTGCGCTTCCTTGGTGTCCTGCCGGTGCGGAGAGCCCCAGCCGATATGAGTGTCGACAATCACGAGCGTGGGGCGTTGGGTCTCCCTTAGTGCCGCCCTAATCGCCACATCCAGCAGATCAAGGTCGTTCACGTCGCTGACGTGCAGCACGTTCCAATGCCAGCCGACGAAGCGCGTGGCCACATCGTCGCTGAAGGCCAGCGAGGTGCTGCCTTCGATGGTGATGTGGTTGTTGTCGTAGAACCAGATCAGGTTGGAAAGGCCAAGATGTCCGGCGACAGACGCCGCTTCGTTGCTGACGCCCTCCATCAGGTCGCCGTCGCCACAGATGGCGTAAATGCGGTAGTCGAAAAGATCGCTGCCGTTCTGGTTGAACTGCGAGGCCAGCCAGCGCTGCGCGATGGCAAAACCGACAGAGTTCGAAACGCCCTGGCCGAGCGGGCCGGTGGTCGTCTCGACGCCCGGCGTCAGGCCGTACTCAGGATGTCCCGGCGTCTTCGAACCCCACTGGCGGAACTGCTTGAGGTCGTCGAGCGAAAGATCATAGCCGGTCAGGTGGAGCATCGAGTAGAGCAGCATGGACGCGTGTCCATTGGAGAGGATGAAGCGATCGCGGCCGGGCCAGTGCGGGTTTCGCGGATTGTGCCGCAGGAAGCGGTCCCAGAGCACGAACGCCAGCGGCGCCAGCGCCATCGGCGTGCCCGGATGTCCGCTGTTGGCCTTCTGCACCCCGTCCATGGATAAGGTACGAATGGTGTTGATACACAGGGATTCGAGTTTCTTCTGCGCCGGCGTCTCGTCCACGCCCTTGTCGTCGATTCCCGCGGTTGCATGCCCTTTTCCCTGAACGCTGACGTCCACTTGGCTACTCACCGATGCCACCTTTCTGGTGCTCAAAGTTCATGTCGCTGGTTCAACCTCAACCTGATAATCCGTGCCCTGCCACTCGCTGTCCTGCGGCCAGTAAAACGTAAACTGCAGCGGCCCTGTTGGCGAAGCCGCGATCTGCAGATCGACATACTCCACCCCGAGCGCAGTCGGATTAGAACTGGAGTCATGAACGGTCTTCCAGTCGTCGTCACTCCAGTGCAGCCCAAATGGAGAAGAGGCCTGCACTCGCAGCAGACATCCCGCGGGAACGCGGCGAACCTGCCGATTCATCTTCCATACTTCGATTACCGGACGTGGCTTGTCGTTGCGATATCGCTGCGCCACCGGTTCAATCAGGTCGAAGATTTTGTTGTCCACTACTGAGCGCAGTAATTTGACATAATCCGCGTGGGCCCACATTAATGGAATAGCCGATCCGGTTGGCCCGCCGAACTCCAGGTACTTGGAAGGCAGATCGGGAGCGTCCCATATCTGCTCCGGAATCAATCCAATGCCGGTCGTGAACGCTTCCACCGCCCGCAAGTAAACATCGATATTGCGTCCCGCAGACAGCTCGTAGTTAGCGCGTTCCAGCGTCAGCAAGGGCCACGGACGCCCGACGCCCCAACCGGAGAAGGAGCTGCCATCGTCGCGCTGGCCATATCCGTCATGGTTGTATCGTTTCCAGCACGGGCCCTTCGGCGTATCCACCTTCAGCACCGCGTCCACAACTTTCAAGGATTCTTCGATGAGCGGGTCGCCCGGTTTTCGGATTCCAAAGCGCACCAACTCCAGGAAACCAGCGTCCACAATGTCTTTCGCCGGATATTTGTAGCGATCGCCGGGCTTCTGGTTGGCCAGCGCCAACACACCCTGGTCGGGATCCTCGTCGCCGAACGCGCCTTCACAGCTCACAGCAGGATTGATGCGGATATAGTGCCGCGTGATGCCCGGCACCAGCGTTCCTTTGTTCGTCACCGTCCACTTTTCGACATGCGACTCCAGGAAATCAGCGTGGGTGCGAACGAATTCGGCGGTATGCTGGTCGCCGCGGTCCTCGATCATCTCGGCCGCGCAGATCAGCGCCGCGATGTAGCTGGCGAGGGTGGAAGGCGAGTAGCCGCTCGCCTCCTCCCAGCGCTCCTCAGCGGTGGCAGGTCCTTCCCGTATGAGATAACCGCAGGCCCGCAAGACCGTGATGTAAGGGTCAAAGTTTCCCAGCGCGCCGGCGCGCCAGAGCCTCCACGCCAGCATGATTGGGAAGGAGACTTCATCGAGTTGTACGCCGGTCCAGTAAGGACGACCGTCGATCCAGAAGTTCTGGTAGAAGCCGCCATCCTCGCGCTGGGTTATAGCGAGATAAATCAGGGCGCGCAGCGGAGTGGCGTTATCGCCGACGGCGAGCAGAGCGGTGGCGCAGTTCACCATGTCCCGGGTCCACACCAGGTGGTAGCCCCCCAGATCGTCGTCGCCCTTGTCTTCGCCCCACGGAATGCTCATGCTGGCAATCATGGCGCCGGGATAGATCTTGTCCTCGTTGGCAAGCAGCAGATTTACACTCCGCTCGAACAGGGAGGAATCCTGTTTGGCCATCTTTTCGACGTAGGAGAAGCGTTTGCCGGTGCGTTGCCATTGATCCAGGAACGTCTTCAGCGTCGTCTCGAACGGAATACTCAAGGACTGTGCCAGCGTCGCGGCAGCGCTATGCGGAGTGTGGCCGAATCCAATCCCCAGCGTGAACTCGTTGTCCCGGGCCAGGTCAACCTCGCCCGTGAGCGCGATATTGCCGTCGAGTGCGTTGTCGAAGTCCCAGTCCATCCTGAAATTGTGGGAGAGGTCGGTCCAGCCGTCATTGACCCCGACGTATCCGCAGGAGAGCTTCACGAACGGAAAGGGAACGCAGGTTATGGCGAGATAAATGTCGCCGCGATAGGCCATCAGCAACTTGCGACCTCTAGCTTGGGCGACTACCCCATTGTTGTGCCACCCGCCGATCTGCAAGTGAGGCGCGCAAAGCGCATACAGATGCAGCCTGCCCTGCCAGCCGGGAGCGGCATTGAACTTGGTATGAACCAGCAGGCAGCTCAGGTGCGGGTCGCCGATGATGGTTTTCTCAATCGAATAACGTCCGTCCGGATCGGTGTTGGTGATCTTCACGCCGAGAGCGGCCATTCCGAGGCATTCCATCGTGGTTCGCATGTTCCGGCGCTCATCATGAAAAAATGTCTCACCATCGCTTACCAGGTATTGCAGATCGCGGATTTGGGGAGAATCGATTGTCGGGTAGTAGCATTCCGTGATCACGCCGTTGGCCAAGGTGTACCAGAGCCGGCTGGCCGTCGAGTAGGCAGTGCCGATTGCGTCCTTCGCCCCCCGCGTCCAGCGTGGTGGGATGCCTGGCCCCCCGGGCGCCGGATGCTTGCTCCCGAAGAGAAACTGGTGCTGTTCAACAGCCATTTGTTCACTCATGAAACTCACAGGTTACAACGGTTTAGCTGCTTTGGAAGTGTACCGCGACCGTCAACCTGGCGGCTTTACAACGCGACAAAATTCTAGGCCAGTTCATGGCCGGCGCTACTCGTCGCCCCTGATATGCCGGGCGAGGGCCCAATGCGCCTCAAGAAAACAATATTCGAGACCACGATTTGGGAACTTATCCCTCCGAATCCCGCAATTCAACATAGCTGGCTGTAACTTGATAAATCCTGAGCAACTTCTATTCGGCCCCAGGGTTCACACAAAAGTTGTAGATTTTTGAATACTGCCCCGGGGGATTCGGACTGGCGTGGACAATTGGGATGAGAAGTCAATAACGGCAAGGTGTAAAGACCGTAAAGGAGAATAATCGTGCGAATTGCAATCGCCTCTGATCAAGCAGGGCACGAAGCTATGAAACGTCTGGCTGCCAAACTGAGCGGCGACGGCTGCGACGTAGTCTATCCAGCGTCGTCACTGGGCGCGCAGGAACGCACTGACTACGCGGAGCAGTTGGCGCTCGCGGTACTGCGTAACGATGCCGACAGGGGGATCATCCTGACCAGCCGGGCGGTGGGTGCTTCGGTGGCGGCAAACCGGGTTCCGGGAATCCGTGCTGCTTTGTGCAACGATGCCTACTCGGCCCAACTAGGCGCCCAGACCGAAGGGATGAACGTCCTGGTGCTGGCGCTTCATTCCTTGGATGAGGAGCACGCCCACAACTTAGTCCAGGCATACCTGCAGGCAACTCTGGCTCCGGTCGAGATCACAGGGGGCCTGACCCCGAGACGCCTGCAGCGAGTTTTTGAGCACGTCCGTGAACACGTTGCCGAGGCGCTCTCTGTGGGGGAACTGGCGCAAGTGGTGGGCATGAGCCAGTACTACTTCTCCAAGTTATTCAAGCTGAGCACCGGCACAACGCCGCACCAGTACGTCATGCGTCAGCGGGTGGAGCACGCCCAGGAGATGCTGCGGGAGGGTAGCCTTCCTTTGGTGGAAGTCGGAGTGAAGGCGGGCTTTGAAACCCAAAGCCACTTTACCAGCGTCTTTCGACATCTGGTTGGGGTCACGCCAAAGCGCTACCGCGACATGCAACGGGCAATGTCGCCGATGGATTTGGCTGTCAAAGACCAGAACGCACGGGCAGAGCAGCAGAAGGAACAGGACCAACAATCAGAGAATGCGGCGTGACGGGTATACCGCCCAAGCCACCGATATTCTGACTGGGAGCAGAGGTTTGCCCGAGGCTCTCCTTTCTCTTGTGTATGCTGGAAGCTTCCGCATGCCAGAGAAGCATCCATGCCACACCAGTGATTCAAAGCGCTTGAGGAAGACATCTGCAGTAGGCGCTCTGCTTTTCTTTCTAGTACTGGGCCCCGTCTGGAGCCAGGGGCTTCCGCCGCTGCCGCAAAATCCTCCGGCGGCGCAGTCGCCGGACCAGCCCTCAACTGCGTCGCAGCCCGCTTCGCCACAAGCTCCGCAGTCTACCAACCCGCCCGGTGCGACGCAGGTTCCCGGTGTGGGTGCGACGGTCCAGGAGCAGAAGCCGGGAAATCCGCCGCAACCATCTTCCGACCAGTCCGAGCCTCAGACCCGCGTCACCAAGGCGCAGGCCAAAGAACTATTCCGTTCGGTGGATGAAATCCTGCGCTTCGCCAGCCAGGACACCGACCTGCCCATCACGCATAAGGTCAAACGCAACCTGATCACGCGCGAGTCCATGGAGAAATATGTCGACAAGCGGATGAAGGACGACAAAGACACACAGCGCATGGAGCAATCGCGGCTGGTGCTGGAGAAGTTCGGCCTGATACCGCCGGGATACGACCTGCACGGTGAGTTCCTGCGCCTGCTGGGTGAGCAGGTGGCGGCCTACTACGATCCCCGGACCAAGAGCGTGAACCTGCTCGACTGGGTGCCACCCGACACGCAGAAGCCTGTGCTTGCACACGAGCTTACGCACGCGCTCCAGGACCAGAAGATCGATCTCGATAAGTGGGAACTGGCGGGCGCAAAGGATGACAAGCCGCTGCCTGATCAGCAGGAATATGTTGTGGAGGAGGCGCAGGCCGCCCGCCAGTGCGTGACCGAGGGACAGGCGATGGTGGTGCTGCTGGACTACTCGCTGGCGCCCATGGGCAAGACGGCAGCGACGGCCCCGGAGATCGTGGACGCGATGCGCGCAGGCATGGCCGACAACAAGGATTCGCCGGTGTTTGCCGCGGCGCCGATGTTTCTACGTGAGACGCTCATGATGCCCTACACCGTGGGGCTCGACTTTGTGCGCACCGTGCTGACGAACAAGGGGAAGGATGCTGCCTATCCGGGCATGCTGGAGAACCCTCCCGTCGATACGCGCCAGATCATGGAGCCCGAGACGTATCTTCTCGGCCAGGCGGTGGCGCCACTTACCATTCCGGATCTGGATAAGCTGGTCGCACCCGCCTATGAGCGTCTCGACTTCGGCGGCATGGGGGAGTTCGATGTTTATCTGCTGGCCAAGCAGTACGGCGCTAATGATCCCAAGAAGTTCTATCGGCATTGGCGGGGAGGATACTACTTTGCCTCCCGTGCGAAATCCGCGCCCAAAGACCAGATCGTAATGCTGTACTTCTCGCGCTGGGACTCTCCCGAGGCCGCCCGCGCCTTCGCCAAGCTGTACGCGGATTACCTGCCCAAACGCTATAAGAAAGCTGTTCCGCTGCCACCATCATCGGCAGACGGCAAGAGCACACAAAGTGTGTACGCCTTCGATACCAATGAGGGGAAAGCCACGATCGAAGTCCAGGGAAACGATCTGCTCATCCTGGAAGGCTACGCTGATGACGTAGCCGAGAAGGCGCGCGACATATTCTTTTATGGGATGTCGCTACCCGAGGGCGGCGCGAAAGCGAAGCGCTGACGACGCGTTTGAACACTGCGGAGCCAGAATGAAACGACGGCTGCGACTGGCACTCATATCGGCGACAGTGTTGACTTTGGTTCTGCCGCTTTCAGCCCAGCAGCTTGATGCCAATACCTGGGGCAAGGGATCTCCAGGAGTGACCCTGATTGCGCATGAGGGGCCTAGACAGCACACATCGAATGGGACTGTGCTCTGGTACAACCTCATCGGCAAAGGATTCCCTGAAGGCGTGGTCTATACCCTATGGCGCTGGGCTCCGGAAAAGCCACCCGACCCGGTGGTTAAAGGCGTGAGCTTCGACAAGCGGGGCGTGCTGGTTTGTTCGGGCAAACCCGGTTATTGCTCCGGTCGGGGTGCGGACGACCCTATCAACATCAAGGCCACGGCCGCCCCTGGCGAAATGAAGCGTATGGCGGTGGTTTCAGGAGATGGCAAGATCGCCGCGTTCGTCGACGCTGTTCCGTTTCCGATTGAGGCTTCCGATAAGAGTTGCAAGCTGTCAGTGGTACGCAAGTCGTCCTTGGCGGACTCAGTTGTCGCCAACGCATCGGGTTTGAAACCCAATCAATCGCTGACGGTGACAACCCGGTACGGTGACGAAGGTGGTACTACGAAGGCCATATCCAGCCCCGAAGGAACGTGGACGCAAGTGGTCTCCGCACAAGGTGCGAAGCAGTCCAAAGGAAAAGCTGTGGTGTCCGTTTCCGACTCTGTCTGCGCGGTTTCGGTGACGTTCGACTATGGTCCGGGAAGCAATAAGCCGCAGTAGTCCCGGCCCAAGAGTACTCCCGATTCTTCGTTCCGCCTCTCCAAACATCACAAATTCCAATGACAAAAGTATTACAAACGATTGCTCCCTAAGTTGTTAGTCTGGAATCGCGTTCGTTATCGACGCACCACCGGACGGCCGGACCATACATACCAACTTAGGGGATGCATGACTGAGAAGAAAACTATCAACTGGGGCACGACAGCATTCATGGTCGCGTTCCACATCGGCGCCATTGCGGCATTATTCATGTTCAGCTGGAAGGCCCTGTTCGTCGGACTCTTTTTGTATTGGGTTGCGGGGAACCTCGGCATTGGCATGGGTTATCACCGGCTGCTGACCCATCGCGGCTACAAGTGCCCCAAGTGGGTGGAATATGTCCTGACCACATGCGCCACGCTGGCGCTGGAAGGCGGCCCGATTTTCTGGGTAGCCACGCACCGGGTTCATCACCAGCTCACCGATAAACCCGGTGATCCCCACTCTCCGCGCGACGGCGGATTCTGGGCGCACATGGGATGGATCCTCACCGGCAAGACCTTTCACAACAACAACACCGAGCTGCTCGCCTATGTCCCCGACTTGCGCAAGGACAAGTTTCACGTCTGGATCAGCGAGTATCACTGGGTGCCGATGGTGGTGCTGGGTGTGATTCTGCTCGCGTTGGGGGGATGGAAGTTCGTGTTCTGGGGTGTGTTCCTGCGCACCGTGCTCCTGCTGCACTCGACCTGGTTCGTGAACTCAGGCACGCACATGTGGGGTTCCAAGCGCTTCGACACCGATGACGATTCGCGCAACCTGTGGTGGGTCGCCTATCTCAGCTTCGGAGAAGGCTGGCACAACAATCACCACGCCCATCCGCAGTCGGCGCGTCATGGACTGGCTTGGTATGAATTCGATATGAATTGGTATGGCATCAAGACGCTGCAGGCGCTTGGGCTGGCATGGGACATCAAGTTGCCCAAACTGGGGTCGGCACGCATCCAGGAAGTTGGCAAGGCGGTCGCGGAGGAAGCAGTCGAACCCGTCGAGGAATTGGTTCCAGTTTAGCCAGGACCTCAAACGATACTGTGAAGGACGGCGTGAAAGCGTCGTCCTTTTTGTTTGCGCGGACGAGCTGCAACAGCCAGACCTTCACGGTGAATCGAAGCTTTGTTCCAGCTGGATATAATTGGGACGACGAGGAGTGATGAGTGTCGGCAGCTGCCGGTACCAAACCCAGGAAGGCCCACAAACCGACTCCGGAGAAGCATAACAAGGGCGAGGCCACTCCGCCCGTCCACCGGATACTGCTTCTCGGCCTACTGCTGGCAATTGCTACCGCCGCCCTGTATTACCCGGTTAGCCAGCACCCGTTTATCAGCAACTTCGACGACGATGAATACGTAACCAACAACGTCCACATCAAGGATGGGCTGAGTTGGGACGCGGTAGGGTGGGCGTTTACCACCTTCGATCAGGCCAATTGGCACCCGCTGACCTGGCTCTCCCACGCGCTGGATTGCCAGCTCTTTGGCTTGAATTCAGGCGATCACCACGACACCAACCTCCTGCTCCATGTGGTCAACGTAGTGCTGTTGTTCTGGGTCCTGTGGCGAGCCACCGGATTCGCCGGCCGCAGTCTGATGGGCGGCCCTGTTTGCCCTCCATCCCATTAACGTCGAATCCGTGGCTTGGGTTGCCGAGCGTAAGAACCTCCTGAGCCTCTTCTTTTTTCTGCTCGCATTGGGGGCCTATCGCTGGTATGCCAGCCGTCCTCGCGTGGGCCGCTACGTTGTCGTCGCATTCTTGTACGCACTGGGATTGATGGCCAAGCCCCAGGTGGTGACCTTCCCCTTGGTTTTGCTGCTTTGGGATTACTGGCCGCTGCAGCGGATGTTTGCCGGAGATCAGGATAGTCCGTCCCGGAAGGCCGCCGAAGCACTCATTCCACCGAAACAGTTTTCCTGGTTGATCCTGGAGAAACTTCCGTTGCTGGCCCTGTCCGCGATCAGCGGCGTCGTCACCATGATCGCGCAGCGTCTGGGCGGGGGCATGAATCCGGATGTTGCGCTTTCCGTCCGTCTGGGCAATGCGGTTGTTTCCTACTTGCGCTATGTCGAGAAGGCGATTTGGCCCGTGCGACTTGCGCCGATGTATCCCCACCCGGGAAGCTCCCTGACGACATGGCAGATCGTCGCCGCATCGGTTTTCCTGGTCGCTGCAACCGGGTTGGTCATAGCGGGCCGGCAACGTCGCTATCTGGTGATGGGTTGGTTGTGGTTCCTGGGGACCATGGTGCCGATGATCGGCCTGGTGCAGGTCGGCAGGCAGGCGATGGCGGACCGCTATGCTTACCTCCCACTGCTGGGCTTGTTCATCATGGTTTGCTGGAGCGTGGCAGACTGGGCGGCGCAGCGGCATGTGCCGACCGCCTGGCTGGCCGGCGTCAGCGTCGCGGTGTTGTTGGTGCTGACCGTGGTCGCGCATCGCCAGATCGGATACTGGGGCGACAGCTTGACTTTGTGGTCGCACACGCTGGAAGTCACAAGCGGTAACTATGAAGCCGAAGACTACCTGGGCGATGCGCTTCTCGCTCAGGCCCGACCAGACGAAGCGCTGCAGCATTTCTACCGTGCGGCGGACCTGGAGCCGTCTTTTCCGGTCACCCACATGTACATTGGCCGCTACCAGCAGCAGATTGGCAACCTGCCGGCGGCCATCGAACAATACAAGCAGGTAATAAACCTGACCCAGAACGCGGTTCGGGAGAACGGAAAACTCAGGGATGCTGCCTTCGCCAACATGGGCGATGCCTATCGTGAACTCGGGGACCTGACGCAGGCGCGGGAGAACCTGGAGGCGGCGGTTAGCCTGAACCCGCGTGACGTGCCGGCGTGGATTGATCTCGGGTTGGTGGCGCAGAAGTCCAACGACACCATGCTCGCCACTCGGGCGTACTCGCAAGCCATGCAGGTCCAGCCTTCCGACGTAGGGTACCTGCTGCTCGCGAGGGTATTGCTACAGGACGGTCGCAACGAGGAAGCCGAGGCGGCCATGCTTAGAGCGAAATTGTTGTCGCGGAACTTCGACCAGACCCAACATACCGCAGATCGACTGCTCGCACATTAGTTTACGGTGGTGTCGTGTTGCGTCAGCTTGTCGGCAGCGATGAGTGCATCGAAAGGTCTTGAAGCTGAGAGGGATAGGATTATACTTTTCTTCAGCCTCAGCCAAGCCATTCTGATAGCGCCGCGCGGTCGCGCTGGAGGCTCATGCATGAACATAAGGAGGCGGTTGTGTCGCAGAAATCGGTTTTTGTTCTGTCAATCGTTCTGATTGCCGTGGTCAGCGGCGCCGCGCAGACCCCCGGGTGCGCCGTTCCCGATAACATGACAAAGGAGCAGAAGCTGCCTTGCATACGAGCGGCCACCATTCTGCTGGATCAGCCCACTCTGACTCCCACCCAGCTTACGAATGGCCCCGGCTTCGATGCTGCACAACCTGAGAAGAGCCGATTCGCCTACTTCACTGGAGCAGATAGTATCGCCTGCTACTTTCGGCCGCACTACGCCTTCGTGAAGGTCCCGGGCGACAGCATGAAGTTTCAATGCTGGCACATGACCGCCGACGGTGGGTTCTACAGCCCCAAGGGAGAAACAATTCGGGTCGAAGACGTCAAGGTAGTGGTCAAAGCCGACAAGAGCGGCGAGAAGGTCGCGTCTCTATACGCGCGCGACGACGCCCAGAACGAACATGAGATCAAGGCTGACCACTTCAAGGTGAAGTATCTCAAACCGCCATACCCCGACCACAACCCTCGCTTCAATGAAGTATTCACCTCGGTCGCGACAACCCGATTCATGTGGGCGCTGGGCTTCCCTGCCGACCCCACTTACGCCGTCGGCTCGGCCGCATGCATCGGTTGCACTGACGACCCCTTCGGAAAGAAGCTGTCATACAACAACGCCTCTCTCAAGGATGCACCAGTCGTCTTCAAGGTGGTAAACGCAGAACGCGAGCTCCCGTGGGACGAGATTAATCCCGACAACGATGAGACCTGGTCGTGGAATGATGCGGCCAAGTTCTATGCCAATGGAGAATGGACGCACCAGCAAAAAGTGGAATACGACGCCTACCGGCTTGCCCTTGGACTTATCCACTACTACAATGCGCTCCCCCAGCAGAACCGTCTCGATTGCGCCGAGTGGGAGCCGGGAACGAGCGCTCAATCCAAGGTCTGTCGACGACCCGTGATTTACGTTCATGATCTGGGTTCCACCTTCGGCAAGAAGAGAAGCGCGTTGGATGTCGCCGGCACCAATCCCCGCGGCAGCTTCAGCTCCTGGGAGCCACAAACCGTTTTTGTCAACGCAGGGAATTGCGAACTGCGGGCGACGCTGTTGGGCGACAAGCAGGTGTTGAAAGAAGCGCAGGACCTCATGATCCAGCGGCTGACACGTCTGGATCGTGAGTCCGTCAAGTCGATTTTCCGAGTGGCGCGCTTCCAGATGATGGACCAGAAACAAGTGCACAGATTGCGCACTAGCGGCGCGCAAAACGTTGATGAGGCGGCGCTCGACGAATGGACGGATGTCTTTCTCAAGCGGATCGAGGAGATTCGCACTGCCAGCAACTGCAAGTCCAACTAGAGTCGCAAAGCCCCAGCGGCGGGCGCGTGCAGCGGCGGCAAGAGGACGAGTCGGAGACGAAGGCCCGTTCCCGGCGGCGATCCACCCGTAGATGCGGAACATTGTTCCGCGGATGGCATATTGGAGATACAAGACCTAAGGCTGAATGCGTCGCCACTGGCGGGGCTAATGCCTTCATAATCCACGTGCGCAATGCTGCGCGCTGGTCTCTCCTGAGTCGTCCTGTGGGGCGAAACCAGGGCGTAGGCGGTCCTCGGGCTCGCCCTGAGATGAATTGTCGGTACCAACACTTCGTAACCGTTCTTAAGCTTGCCCTTACAGCCGTCTGGAATATGCTGATTTCAGGCACCGAGGGTGCGTACAGCGGGTTGTTGAATCTCCATGTCGCGCGGAAAACTGCTCCACAGAAGAGGGTAAGATGACAGGCGAGGTGAACTGATGAAATCGTCGCGATCAGCCTGCGCTGGTTCCCGGAACGCGATGCTCGCGACCGGATTGTGTTTGCTGACAGCCGGCTTCGGTCTATTGGTGACGCCGAGCTCACACGCGCAGAAACAGGAAGTCGTCTGGAGCGCGCAGGAAAAGCCGATCTACGACCAGATACACGGCCTGCGCAAATTGCCGGATGACGTCAGGGCGCGCACGACGAAGGAACTCGCGCTGGAAATTCACCAGCTACCGTCCACGCCAAACAAACTTCGGCTGGCCAACGGACTGGCCAATCTGTCCACTGAAGGTGACTTCGGCCACGACACTCTACAGGAGGTGGCGACGACCTTGGCGGACACGCTTCGCCAGCAGCCCGTCCCCGACAGCAAGGGACAGCCAGCGGCCGCCTATATCGAACTCGCGCAGTTGGTGCGATACGAGCACGTGCAAGTGGCGTTAGCGGCTCCGCAATTCGAAGCTGCCATGGCACAGCTCGAAGCCGATGACCAACACCGGCAGGAAGCCGATTTCACGCTCACCGATTTGCAGGGTAAAACGTGGTCGCTGGGACAGCTTCGCGGCAAGGTCGTGATGGTGAACTTCTGGGCGACGTGGTGTCCGCCGTGTCAGAAGGAAATGCCAGATTTGCAGGCGCTTTACAACAGGTTCAAGGACCAGGGATTCGTCATTCTCGCGCTTTCGGACGAGGAGATTGGCAAGGTACGGCCATTCATCGCGCAGAGGCAGATTACGTATCCAATTCTGCTCGACACGGGAGGAAAAGTCGCCGAGTCATTTCGCGTGGACGGCATTCCGAAGAGCTTCGTCTATAACCGCGAAGGTAAGCTGGTGGCACAGTCCATCGACATGCGCACTCAGAAGCAATTCCTGGCAATGCTGGCGCAGGCCGGACTGCAGTAGAGAACGGTCAGTAGTCGCAAGCTGATAAAGTTGAAGCCCGGAGGAAAGGTGCCCGCGGTCCGCTCCAAACCCAAGAAGAAGACTACGAAGGCAGTTTCAACGCAGCAGTCGGTGTTTAGTTCGCCGCGGATGCGTCCAATCCTTTTCGGCGTTCTTCTCACGGTTGTGACCCTCGCGCTTTATTACCCAGTCATCCATCATCCCTTCGTCAACTACGACGATGACGGCTACGTAACTGACAATGCCCATATCCGGTACGGATTGGACGCGGACGGCATAAAGTGGGCGTTCACAACTTTCCATCAGGCCAACTGGCATCCCGTGACCTGGCTGTCGCACGAATTGGATTTCCAGATGTTCGAGCTGGATCCTGCAGGGCATCACGCAACCAATCTGCTGCTACATGCGGTAAATGTCTTCCTGCTGTTTTGGATCTTGTGGCAGGCGACCGGCTATAGCGGCCGCAGTTTGATGGTGGCGGCTTTATTTGCACTGCATCCCATCAACGTCGAATCTGTAGCCTGGATTGCTGAGCGGAAGACTGTGCTCAGCATGTTGTTTTTTCTGCTGTCGCTGGGTGCGTATCGCTGGTATGCGCGCGAGCCGCGGGTGAGCCGCTATCTGGTGGTCGCGCTCTTGTTCGCGCTGGGGCTGATGGCCAAGCCGCAGGTAATTACTTTGCCCTTCGTTCTGCTGCTTTGGGATTATTGGCCGCTGCAACGGATGTTCGTTGAAGGTAAGAGCACATCCCTTGCAGGCAGAACTGCCGAGGACATCCCGGCAAGGAGCTTTTCCTGGCTGCTATTGGAAAAGCTGCCGCTGCTGGGGTTGTCCGCGATTAGCGCATTCATTACGGTGAAAGCGCAGCGGGCAGGTGGAGCGATGGGCATCGTGACTCAGCAACCCTTCTCGATCCGGCTGGAGAACGCCGTCTTGTCCTACGGACGCTATCTGGGAAAGGCTTTCTGGCCGGTGCATCTTGCGCCCATGTATCCCCACCCGGGAAGTTCTTTGCAGATCTGGCAGGTAGCCGCATCCCTTCTTCTCCTGCTGGCTGTCACCGCCGTGGTTATCACTGAGCGTCGTCGTCGGTACCTGTTCGTAGGATGGTTTTGGTTTCTCGGGACGCTGGTCCCGATGATCGGTCTAGTGCAGGTGGGCGGCCAGGCAATGGCTGATCGCTACGCATACCTGCCTTTCGTGGGGCTGTTCATCATGATCTGCTGGAGCGTGGCGGAGCGGGCCGGGCTGCGCGGGCTTTCGATCCAGTGGCTTGTCGGCCCTGCTGTCGTTGTGCTGTTGGCCCTGTCAGTTCTCACGTATCACCAGATTGGTCTTTGGAGCGACAACTTGGCCCTGTGGTCATACACGTTGCAGGTCACGACCGGTAATTACGAAGCGGAGGACGGCTTGGGCGGGGCGCTGATGAGCCTGCGGCAACCGGAAGAAGCGATAAAGCATTTTCGGGCGGCGGTTGCAATCAACTCGTCCGATCCCATCGGCAATCTGCAGCTTGCCATGTACGATCAGCGAAATGGCAGACTGCCGCATGCGATTGAGCAATACAACAAACTGGTAAATCTGACGCAGAATGCCATGCAACGGGCTGAATTGTTCAGCAATCTGGGCTTTGCCTACGGTGCTCTGGGCGACTATGCTCAGGCCCGAGAAAGTTTCCAGGCGGCGGTAAATCTGAACCCCAACCACGGACGCGCGTGGATGGGTTTGGGGGTCGTCGAGCAAAATTCCGGCGATCTGAACAGCGCCATCCAGGACTATGACCGCTCCGTCAAGGCCCACCCGTCAGACGTTGCTTATCTGCTTCTTGCACGCGCCCTGGAACAGAGCGGCCGGAACAGCGAGGCGCAATCGGCCATACAGAAAGCCAAACTGCTATCGCCCAACTTTGAGCAGGCGCAGCGAGAGGCATCCGGTCTCCTTAGCCGTAGGCCTTTGCCTTAGTTGCCCGACTGCCAGGCTGCCATGCTCGGCCCGGTGCTATTCTCATCTCGACTGCCATGCGCATCACCAGCCGCAAAACAGCGATCGCATTTTTCATTACGCTGGGTGTGTGTCTGGCCGCCACAGCGGCGGTCCTCAGCACCAGCTGGATCATCATCAATTGGCGCGAGATCGTCCCGCTTATCCTCGGCCTCATCTTCTTTGGGTTCATCATTGCGGGAGTCATCCTTAACACCATCTTCCTGGTGCGCGAAATTCGCCGCAATGAGCAGCAGGACAGCTTTCTGAATGCGATTACGCACGAGCTCAAGACGCCCATCACTTCCATACGGCTTTATCTGGAGACACTGCAAAAGCGCGACGTGGACGAGCACCAGCGGCGCGAGTTTTACCAGGTTATGCTGGAGGACACCCATCGCCTGATGGGCACAGTCGAAGGCGTGCTCCGGGCGGCGCGCGTAGTGCAGAAAAACGCCCTCCTTTCTCTGGCCGAGGTCCCGGTCGGTTCTCTGGTGCAGGACGCGATGGATTTGGCGCGCTCCCGGCATCACCTTTCCCTCGAGGCGATGGACTGGGCGCAGCATGGCCGGCCCGCCGCTGAACTCTCGGTAATGGGCGACCGCGAAGAGCTCTCCACTGCCCTTTCCAACGTGCTCGATAACGCCATGAAATATTCGCCAAAGGATCCGCGCATCCGGGTTGAGGTAGTTACCCCCGACCTGCGAAGTGTCCAGATTCGGGTGCAAGATAATGGCGTTGGCATCGCGCGCGGCGAATTGAAGCGCGTGTTCAAGCGCTTTTATCGCGCGCTTACGCCTGAGTCAACTCAAGTGAAGGGAAGCGGCCTGGGCTTGTTTATCGTGCGTGCGATTGCACGGCGGCACGGTGGCACCGCCTATGCCGAGAGCGAAGGAGCAGGCCACGGCACGGTGGTTACGATTCAGTTACCGAGGAACTCGCAATGAGCGAAATCCTGTTGGTCGAAGACGAGGAGCACCTGGCGCGAGGGCTGAAGTTCAACCTCGAAGCGGAGGGCTACCCGACGAAGGTCGTTGGCGATGGCGAAAGCGCTCTCGACCTGCTGCTGGAAAAGCATCGCGAATTCGACCTTGTGGTGCTCGACGTCATGCTCCCCGGCAAAGATGGTTTCACCGTGGCCACCGAGTTGCGCAAGGCGAGTAACTACATTCCTCTCCTCATGCTGACGGCGCGTGGCCGTCCCGAAGACGTGCTGAAGGGCTTTGAGGCAGGCGCCGACGACTACTTGCCCAAGCCGTTCGACCTGGCTATCCTGCTGGCCCGCATCCGCAGTCTGTTGCGGCGTCGTGACTGGGGCAAAACTCTCCTTTCAGATCCGCCGGCGGAGGCACGCATTGCCGGAGCCCAGGAAGCTGATTCCTTGCGGGAGTTTGATGTTTACACTTTTGCCGGCAGGCAGGTTGACTTCGGAACTCTGGAACTGCGGGCGAACGGCAAGATTTTCAGGCTGACGTTGATGGAAGCCGAACTGCTGCGCCACCTCATCCGCAACAGCGGGAAGATTGTCTCGCGGAAATCCATTCTGGAAGAGGTGTGGGGTCTGCGCGAAGATACGGACACGCGGGCGATCGACAATTTCATTGTTCGCTTGCGAAAGTATATTGAAAAGGATCCGTCGCATCCTCAGCACCTGCTAACGGTGCGCGGCGTGGGGTATCGCTTTCTGCCGGCGCTGGCTGAGTAGAGCAGTTCCGTAATTGCTGTATCCCAGGATTTGTTTCGGTAGAGCGGCGCCCTTCGGCTACGCTCTGGGCAGGCTTTCAGCGCCGCGTCCAGACGCACCCAAAAGGCTTCCGTGGCTTCAGCCCGTGCCCACGGGCTGAAGCCACGGGGCAAAGCAGCGAGCGCGCAACGCAGGCCTGAAGGCCTGCTCTACCAGGACGCAGCAAATCTGAATCTGCTCTAGAACTCGTCGAACCTATTGTTTCAGCTTCAGCGCAGCCGCCAGCTTTTCGCGGATGGGAGTCGTATCTTCCCACTACTTGCCGAATTCGAGGACCGTAATATCCGCGAACTGCCGCGACTCGGGCGGAGGATACAGCGGCTGCAATTTTGCCGCGAGAGCTGGAGAGCGTTCTTCCAAGTCGCGCTCCTCTCTCGATCCGTAAAGCACCACCCAGACGTGACGAAACTCGTGAGGGTTCGAGGCAAGCGCCTGCAACAGGTTATGCTCGTCCTCTCCGCCGTCGTAGTATTGCGGCGCAAAAACGTGCAGCGCAGGGTGGCTTTGGTCCGGGCTCCTTTCACCGTAGTAGTCGAGCATAATGCGGGTGTAGAACGGATAGAAGACGACGGCATCTCCCGGCGATGCGGATGCGAGTATCGCGTTGCTGGCGCTGCGCCAGTCTTCGCGCGGCTTATGGTAATCCTTCACGATTGTGGGTATGGACATCGCGCACAGCGCGACTACCAGCACAACTCCTACATGCATTTTTCTTAGCGCCGCCATTCCCATCGCGGCCAGGAACATCGTGGCCGGTAGCGAGAAGATCAGGTAGCGCTGCATGAAGATGGGATGACGTAGCGAGACTAGGGCCGTGATCGCAGCAGGCAGGACTGCCCACGACACAATCAGCATCCCACGCCAGAAGGTCTCAGAGTCACGCCCGCGAGTGCGCGCAATCGCAACCAAACCGGCGATCCACAAAATCAAAGCCAGAAACACCTTCGCTCCGCTCCCGCCGTAAAACATGCCGAGGTGCCATAGTTCTCTTGGGCTCGCTTGCGGCATCCAGATGAAGTGCAGGTTCTCCGGCGCGGCCCGAAATATGTAAGTCAATCCAGGAATAGCCGTGGCCAGGATCACAAGTCCGCCGATGATGACTGGTTTCCAAGGCGGTTTCTTGCGAAAGAACAGAGAGCACGCCTGTGCCACCAACACCAACGCCGAGAAGTAGTGGCTATAAAAAGTGAGAATACTGATGATCGTCCACAGCACCCAATCCCTGCGCCGGTCGCCTTCCACTGTCCGCACGAAGAAGTACGAGGACAAGAGCACGAACAGAATGGCTAATGTGTAACTGCGGGCTTCTTGCGAGTAATACACGTCCGTCGGACTGAAGGCGAGGAGGGCAGCCGCCGCCAGCGCGGGTCCAACACTGACGAATCTGCGGGCTACCACATACATCAATGGGATGGAGGCGACACCAAACAGGGCGGACGGCAAACGGAGCCAGGTCTCGCTATGGCCCAGGTGGATCCAGCCGCGCATCAGGAGAAAGTAGGTCGTCTGCAGGTTGGCTTCGCCGTACCACCACACCCAAATGAAGTGGCTCCAAGACGCGCGGGCAAGGGCGACAGTTGCGCCCTCATCCAGCCACAAGCTTTTCGTGCCGAGATGCGATAACCGAAGCCAGGCACCGGCCACCGTTAATAGAGCCAACACTAGAGTTGCACGGGTGGCCATCTTTTCCTGGGTCGGCAATGTGTGCTGCTTCGATCCAGCGTGAGCGAGTGGGACCTCGCTGGCGGCGGGCATGTTAACGGGCCCGTGCCAGCACCAGAGTTACGTCGTCGGGTTGCTCGCCGCCGGCAATCCAGTCCGCAACGGCGCCGGTGACGACGTCGCAGATGCGAGCCAGAGGCTGGTCGCGATGGGCCTGGATGAGTTCAATCAACCTCTCCTCGCCGAACTCGCCAAATTCGTTTTCGGGCTCGGTGATGCCGTCACTGTAGGCGACGAAGATGTCTCCGGGCTCCATTCCGATGGTGCTTTCGTCGTAACTCATGCCATCAAAGAGTCCCACCACAGTTCCCGAAGTCTCCAGCCGTGTGACATTGCCATTGCTGCCCAGCACCAAGGGAGGCAGATGCCCGGCATTGGAGTAGGTCAGCGAACGCGCCCCCGCATCGTAGCAGCCCAGGAACATGGTGGCGTATTTCTCAGGCGGCGTTGCGCGAAAGAGTTGATAGTTCAGGGTCGCCATCAGCAGCCCGGGCGCCAGCGTCGAATCGCTGCTGCCGTCGCCGCGGTAGTACATCGGGAGCGTCTCGGGCGAGGTTACGCCCGCGCCTAGCGCCACGGAAGCCAGGGTGCGCTCCGGCTCCAGCGAATAGGCGCGGACGAAAGCGTGTACCGTAGCCATCAGCAGGGCCGCAGAAATTCCCTTGCCACTGATGTCGCCCACGGCCAGTACCAACTTGTCCTCGCGCAGTGGAATGAAATCGTAGTAGTCGCCGCTGACCGTCCGCGCCGGACGGCAGACCCCATGCACTTCCAGCGCCGCCAATCCAGACAAGTCGGCAGGGAAGAGCAGTGCCTGCACCTCGTGCGCGATGGCCAGCTCACCTTCGAGCCGCTGCTTCTCCTTCTGCTCTGCGATCAACTTTGCCAGCGACTCGGTCATGGAGTTAAAGGACTGCTCCAGCGCCGCCATCTGGTCCTGGGTGCGGACCTGAATGCGGTGATTCAGGTCGCCGCGATTCACATGCTGGGTTGCGCTGTAGAGTTCGGCCACCGCCTTGGTCATGCTGCGGCTGAGGCGCATGCCGATAATCAGCGCCACCAACTCGATCAGCCCGAAGAAAATCGCAATCCCGACCAGCACGTCGAGAAACACTCCAGACTTCTCTCCCAGCGTGCTGAACAACGTGGTGTAGAGCATGGAGGGCCGGGTTTCAACCGCCATCAGGCCATCCAATGATTTCCCCGACTCCCAATCCACCGCGGGAAACCGGGTCGCGAAGGGAAACCGCACATCGAAGAAGTTGGAAGGCGGCGGTACGTGCCCGGCTTCCACCCGTCTGGCTAGAGCCGCCTCCGAAACGCTGACACTCGCTCCTTACTTGCCTTCGAAATCCACCCGAACGCCCTCGTCGCGGCGATCTTTTGCTGCGCCTGAAGCTGGCGCCACTGGGCGTTCGCTCTCGCGATCAGGGGGAAACAGGCTCACTGAGCCCAATTGCGATGCTGCTTCCTTCAAAAGCTCGGCGCTGATGGGGATGTTCGAAATCACCGTGAGGTGGCGACCCTCCTCCTCGAGGTGCCTCACCGCGCGAAGGTGCAGGTGAGTCTCGTCAAGGACAAAGCCGTGGAAATCGCCATTGATGGCTGGCGGCACTTTGATCGGTCGATTCTCCGGCTGCCGTTTGTCCCGCCATAAGGATGAAGCCTCTCTCGCCCTCCCATACGCTCACGGTGCGACGGCGGAAATTCTCGGATGAGGCCGCGGCGATCTCGGTCGCCAACTGCTCATTCAATTTTCCGGCCTTCAACAGGCTGCGGAACTGGACTGCGAGCGAATCGTTGGCAGACTCCAGGTGCTGCAATTCCGACTGCAGGTCGGACATCGCCACATAGGTCGCAAACTGTCCGGCAAACAAGTAGCCGGCGACCAGGCCCATTGTCGCCAGCAGGACAATTGGGATTACGCCGATGAAGACATAAGTGACGATCAGCCGGTTGCGCAGCCGCCACAGAAGCTGCCGGCGCATCCAGCGGAATCCCATGAAGAACGCGCATAAGGCGAAGACGAAGGTGATGAAAGTGGCCCATCCGCTGAGCAGCGTGCCTGAAGGAGAGCGGGTGATCCATCTGAACAGCTCAAGCAGCAGGGCCAGGCCGCCAAACCAAAGCGTCGTCTTCCCCAGCTTGCTGTGGGGGCGCAGGATGCGCCGCAGCCGGGCCTTGATTTCGCTGGACGCTGGGAGCTTGATAGCCATATCGAACTATTGGGTCGGCTGATCTAGGATTATGGCCTGCCGAGGCTCTTGCCACCACTGGATAATTATTACGGTTATTCAGCCGGTTACGTTCCCGGAGTCCAACCCGCACGCCTCTTATCGAAGACGTTCGCTTAGATCTCGGGATAGAGATCGAAAAACGCTTCGACATTGAGCCGCAACTGCTTCTCGATATCTTCTTTCGAGCCCTCGAGAATGTGCAGAGTGACGTGCGCCTCACGCCCATTCTTGAGCTTCACCGTGCCCTCTCCGACTTCTGCGAGCTCTTCTGACGGTAGAAGACGCATTCCATAAACCAGCGTTAGCTTTGCCATTCCCAGATTCTAAATCGTTTCCCAAACGCCGGGCACTTGTTAGAATTCGGACGGCGCGTCTATTGGCTTCCAAGCTTCTCAGATGCAAGGCTTTCTTGCTTGAGCATGCTGTCGCAATATTCCGGACTGCATCTTCCGGCGCCGCGCAGAATCTAACCTCAGTCCTATGCCAGAAAACATTCGTAACGTCATCATCATCGGTTCCGGATGCTCGGGGCTAACCGCCGCTCTCTACGCCGCTCGGGCCAATCTCTCGCCTCTGGTTATTGACGGCCATGAACCCGGTGGCCAGCTCTCGATCACCACGCTGGTCGAGAATTTCCCTGGTTTTCCCGACGGGATCCAGGGACCTGAGCTCATCGACAACATGCGTAGGCAGGCGGCGAGGTTTGGCGCAGAGTTCATGGCCGGGCACGTGGTCAAGGTGGACCTCAGCCAGAAGAACGGTGATCTCGGCAAGAAGCCAATCGAGGTCAACCTGGGCCGCGAGACTTTGCTGACTCGCACCCTGATCATCGCCAGCGGCGCTTCCGCGCGATGGCTGGGCCTGCCCAATGAGCAATCGCTGATCGGCCACGGGGTTTCTTCCTGCGCCACCTGCGATGGCTTCTTCTTCTCCGGAAAAGAGATAGCCGTCATCGGCGGCGGCGACTCGGCGATGGAAGAGGCCTTGTTCCTGACCCGTTTCGCATCCAAAGTTACCCTTATCCATCGGCGCGGCGAGTTTCGCGCCTCGAAGATCATGCTCGACCGAGCCCGCAAACACGAGCAAATCAAGTTCCTTACCGACACCGTCGTGGATGACGTGTACGACGTCAACAAGAAGGAAGTAACGGGACTCCGCCTGCGCAACGTGAAGACCGGCGAACAGTGGGATTTCCCCACCAGCGCGATGTTCCTCGGGATCGGGCACACGCCCAACGCCCAGTTCGTGGGCGATCAGCTGGCACGCGACGGTGAGGGCTATCTGATACCGCAGGGTTACGTCTGCTCGCGCGCGCCTGGGGTTTTCATTTCCGGCGATGTCGCGGATCGCCGCTATCGCCAGGCGGTCACGGCGGCCGGCACCGGTTGCATGGCGGCGTTGGAAGTCGAGAAGTACCTGGAAGAGATCGGCAAGTGAGCGCGCCAGGTTCCTGATCTATGGAGACCGCTTCCACGCTCGACGAATTCGACCGCGCCAACCAGGCTGCGCAATTCATTCTGGCTCGCACTTCGTTACGGCCACGCATTTCACTGGTGCTAGGTTCAGGACTCGGCGGTTTCGCAGATGAATTGCGCGACTCGGTCCGCATTCCCTACGAAGAAATTCCGTTCTTTCCGAGGAGCACGGCCATTGGTCATGCCGGTACCCTCGTAATCGGAACCGTAGACGGCATCGCGGTCGCGGTTATGCAGGGACGTGCCCACTCTTACGAGGGCTACTCGTTGCAGCAGGTCGTCTTTCCCGTTCGTGTCTTTGGGAGGATGGGGGTGAGGGCGATCGTGCTGACCAACGCGGCCGGCGGCATCCGGGCTGAATACGGCCGTGGTGCGCTGGTCGCGCTGTGCGATCACATCAATCTGCAGGGCAGCAACCCTTTGATTGGCGCTAATGACGACCGCTTTGGAGTGCGCTTTCCCGACCTGACCGATGCCTACAACCAGCAGTTCCGCGACTTCGTTCTGGAACAATCGGAGCGCTTGGGCGGCGGCATTTATGAGGGTGTCTACGCGGCGATGTCGGGTCCGAGTTACGAGACCCCAGCAGAGATCCGCTTCCTGCGTACCATCGGCGCCGACCTGGTGGGCATGTCCACGGTGCCGGAGGTCATCGCCGCTCGTCACCTGGGACTCGAAGTGTTGGCCATCTCTTGTGTCACAAACCTGGCGGCTGGCATCACTGGCGAAAAACTCACACATGCAGAGGTCATGGAGACCGGGGAACGCGTGCGCGGCAAATTTCTTGCTCTGCTCCGCGCGGTACTGTCCAGGATTGAACGCTATCTCGAAAGCCATCCGGGTTCGCATTAACATATGCGTCACATAATCTCCTGCCTTGCTGAGCTACACTATTCTGCTCATGCCCGCCGAAATCTACCTGATTGGCATTGCCGGTCCGTCTGGCGCAGGGAAAACCTACCTTGGGAGCCATCTGGCCGCCGCGCTTCAGGCCAAGATGCTGGCTCTCGACCGCTATTATCACGACCTTTCGCACCTGCCTCTCGAAGAACGCGCGCTCGCGAATTTCGATGCGCCCGAAGCGCTCGACCACGAATTGCTCATCCAACAAGTGGCACGCTTGCGGAACAGAGAGCCGGTGCACCTTCCGGTGTACGATTTCGCCACCCACACGCGAACCGGCAAAGTGGAACTCATGCACCCGACGGAAGTCGTGATTGTGGAGGGCCTATTCACGCTGCATTGGCCAGGCTTGCGCGAGTTGCTGGGCACCAAGGTTTACGTGGACATGAACGACGAAATCTGCCTGACTCGGCGCCAGGCCCGCGACGTGCGTGAGCGCGGCCGGACGCCGGAATCGGTAGTGGAGCAGTTCATGACCACGGTCGCTCCCATGGCCCATCGCTACGTGCGCCCCACGGTCGTACATGCCGATGTGGTGGTGTCGGGCGCGGAACGCATCGAGGACGGAGTCGCCCGGGTACTGGCCCACTATCGCCAGCAAATCGCGGCCGCAAGCATGCACAACACCCATCATGTGCGAAGAGTAAAGACAACCTGCTTCCGGGCAGGAGAGAATCGAATGACCGTTCGCAATTTCTGGGTTTCTCTTGTGCTGTTGTGTCTGGCGTTGGTCGCCGCCAGCGCGCAATCGCCCGAGCAGACCAAGGAAGTGCCGCTCCCTTCCAGCAAGACATTACTGCTGCCGACGATTGGGGCCCCGCAGTCCACCAATAGCTTTCCTACGGCGTTGGCGATGAGCCCGGACGGGAAGTACCTGGCCATTCTCAACAACGGCCGGGGCACAGCGGAGGCCAAATTTCAGCAGTCCATCGCGTTGCTGGATATTGTGAGCAACCAGGTGCGCGACTTTCCCGATCCGCGCCTGGTGGTTGATGCGAAGCAGACCTATTTCCTGGGCTTGGCTTGGAGCAGCGATGGAACTGAGTTGTACGCCTCGGTTGCGTCGCTGACCGACTCTGAGGGCAAGAAGCCGGGCGACACGGGAAACGGAATCGCCGTGTACCGCGTTCAGGGCGGCGCGCTTACGCCCGACCGATTCCTGAAACTGCCACTGGTTGCTGTGCCGACAGGGAAGCGCTTTACCTACGACGCGAAGCGGGTTGCCGCGGGACAAGCGATCCCTTATCCGGCCGGTCTCGCAGTGGTCAAAAACCAGAAGGGCGATATGCTCCTCATCGCGGAGAACCTTGCGGACGACGCGGTTCTTCTCGATGTGCGCAGCGGCAACGTGCTGCGGCGGTTCGATTTGGGTCAACCTAAGTATGTGCCCGTGACTTTCCCATATGGCGTTGTGGTGAATCGGGATGGCAGCCGTGGTTGGTGCTCGCTGTGGAATGGATCCCAGGTCGCGGAGCTTGACCTGCGCTCTGGCCGCGTCGTCGCGGCGGATCGCGTTGTTGCCGCCAAAGCACAGCATCGATGCCTCATCGCACCCCACGGCGCTATTGCTCAGCCCGGATGAGCGCTCTCTTTACGTCACGCTCTCCAACCGCGATGCAGTTGCAGTGGTCGCGACCGCCAGCGGCAAAGTCGAGCGCTATCTCGACACACGGCTTCCCGGGCAAACCTACGGCGGCAGCTATCCCAACGCGCTGGCGCAATCGAGTGACGGCAGCAAGCTTTTCGTGGCGAATGCGTCGTCGGATGCAGTCGCGGTCTTCGACCTGAGAAACCCCAAGAAAACTGGTGCTGAGTATTTCATTCCGACCGAGTGGTATCCCACCGCGCTGGCAATCCACGGCGACGATCTGTTGATCGCCAGCGGCAAGGGCACCGGGACCGGCCCGAATGCTGGATGGGAAGATGATCCCCGCCATCCCGGCAAACAGCAGCACCCCTACATCCCCTCCATGATTCACGGCTCGATTGCGCGGGTACATCTGCCCGATGCCGAACGCGAAGGCGGCAAGCTCACAAAGCAGGTTATCCGCAGCAATCAGATGGAAGGCCGCACCGGCGAGATCCTATTTCAGCGTGGCGGCAATCCCATCCGTCACGTGATCTACGTCATCAAGGAGAACCGCACCTATGACCAGCTTTTCGGCGACATTGCTGAAGGAAACGGCGATGCTTCGCTGGTGATGTACGGCGAGGACATCACGCCCAACCAGCACGCGCTGGCGCGGCAATTCGGGATTCTTGACAACTTCTACGACAGCGGCGAGGTCTCCGGCGACGGGCACGTTTGGTCCACTTCAGCCATCACCAGCGACTACACAGAAAAGACGTGGCAGATCAACTATCGCGGCAAAGAGCGGCTCTATGACTTCGAAGGGGATGTCGGCGATATCAACCCGATGCGCATCGGCATTCCCGACGTGAATGAGCCGGCGACAGGATACCTGTGGGGCAATCTGGCCCGGCACAAGCTGACCTATCGTCATTATGGCGAATACGTGAATAGCTGGTGGTGTGAAGATATGGAGCAGAACTCTCCGGCCTCAACCGGCGCACCCACTGGGCATCCGCCGGACTGCGCGCGCAAAGAGGTGAAACCCGGAGAGGACCTCCCGGTGCAACTGGGCGGTGGCAAGAGCCCATACCAGTTCACGATTCCTCTGATGGCCTACGATTCCGCCAACAAGCCCGAATTGCAGGGCCATTTCGATCCCAATTACGCCGATTTCAAGGTTGAATATCCGGATCAGTTCCGGGCCGATGAGTTCCTCCGCGAGTTTGCCGGTTTTGTGCAGGCGCGGCAGAGCGGAAAAGGTGAGCAACTGCCACAATTCGTGCTCCTGCGGTTTCCCGAACGACCACACCGCGGGCACACGAGCCGGTTCGCCCGCTCCGAGTGCGTCGGTCGCCGATAACGATCTCGCGTTGGGGCGAGCAGTTGAGGCGATTTCGAACAGTCCATACTGGGACGACACCGCGATTTTCGTCCTGGAAGATGATGCTCAGAACGGCGCCGACCACGTGGACGCCCACCGCAGCATCGCGCTGGTGATCAGCAAGTATTCACCGGGCAGCCCTCAGCATCCCGCGGTGGACCATCATTTCTACACCACGGTGAACATGGTCCACACCATCGAGGCGTTGCTGGGACTTCCGCCCATGAACAACAACGACGCGCATGCCGCGGTCATGGCTCCCTTGTTCACCGGAGCCGGCGACCAGCCGGCGTTCAAGGCCGACTATCGCAACCGGGACAATGGGCTGATCTACCGGGCGAACCCGCCCAACGCGCCCGGAGCGAAGGAGTCAGCCAAACTCGACTTCTCCGTCGCCGATGCCGCTGACAGCAGCGTTTTGAATTCCATTCTTTGGCGGGCGGCCAAGGGTGATCTGCCCATGCCAGCGCCACGGCATACTGTGTTTCCAGCCGGAGACGAGCCGGAGAAATAAGGGAGACTTCAACCGCCCCTCAGCCCTGGACCACAATCGGCCGCCATCCAACTCAGGTGTTCTCCCGGCGGCCCCATGCATTAGAATTAGCCTGACGGGGTTGCGCAGCTATCGTTGATGAATCAAAGTCGGCCGGGTCGGGGAAGGACAGCGCACCTCGCGAAGACAGCCATACCCCGGCCAAGCGCGTGCCGAAGCAGAGTGGTAGCTCGCCGGGCGAGAGCCGCCCGAGAGCGGACAGGCCTTCTTTTTCTATGTCATCCCCAGAATTTCTCACGCAGGCCCAGCCCGCCGAGATTCTGCGGCAAGCCATCCTGCAGCACGTTCGTTACACCCTGGTACGCCCCACATCCGAGCTGAAACCTGCTGATTACCTCAAGCCGGTCTCCCTGGCCATCCGCGATCGCATCGTCGATCGCATGCTGGAGACAGACTCCCGCTACCGGCACAAAGATTCGAAGAAGCTGTACTACCTGTCCATGGAATTCCTCATGGGCCGTTCGCTGGGCGACAACCTGTCGAACTTGCGGGTCGAGGAACTCTGCCGTGAGGTGTTGGCGAGCTTCGGGGTCAGCCTCGACGAGGTCCTGGACAGCGAAGCCGATGCCGGTCTCGGCAACGGGGGTCTGGGCCGTCTGGCGGCCTGCTTCCTCGAATCGCTGGCCACGCTCGGCATGCCGGGCTTCGGCTACGGGATTGACTACGAATTCGGCCTGTTCAGGCAGGAGATCTTCAACGGCTTCCAGCGGGAAAAGCCCGACCGCTGGAAGGCCGACGGCACTCCCTTCCAAATCGAGCATCTGGAAGACGCGGTCAGCATTCCAATGTATGGCCGCGTCGAAAGTACGCGCGACGAACAGGACAATATGAAGCACACCTGGGTCAATCCCAGGATCGTGGTGGGAATACCAACCGACATGCCCATCGTCGGGTACCTCGGGCAGACGGTCAACTGGTTGCGTTTGTTCACGGCACGCGCTTCAGAAGACTTCGACATTGAGATCTTCAACCGGGGCGACTACATCCGGGCGGTCGAGCAGAAGATTGCCACGGAGAACATTTCGCGTGTCCTGTACCCGTCGGATTCGGTGATGAGCGGCAAGGAGCTGCGGCTGGTGCAGGAGTACTTCCTGGTGGCGTGCGCGATCGGCGACATCATGCGGCGTTTCCGCAAGCAGCACAAGAATGTCGAACTGCTGCCGTCAAAGATCGCCATCCAGATGAACGACACGCATCCCAGCCTGGCGGTGGTCGAGCTGATGCGCATCCTTCTGGACGAGGACCAGTTGCCCTGGGAGAAGGCGTGGGACATCACCCAGCGGACGCTGGCCTACACCAATCACACCCTGCTGCCCGAAGCCCTGGAGAAGTGGTCGGTGCCGTTGCTGGAAAAAGTCCTGCCCCGGCACACCTTGATCATCTTCAGCATCAACCACCAGTTCCTGCGCGAAATGCAGCAGTACCCGCAGATTGACGAAGAGACAGTTGCGCAAGATGTCGATCATCGAGGAAGGCTATGAGAAGCAGGTGCGGATGGCCCATCTGTGTATCGTAGGCAGCCACTCGGTCAACGGCGTCTCGCAGCTCCATACTGATCTCTTAAGAACTACTCTAGTTCCTGAATTTGCAATCATTTGGCCGGAAAAGTTCAACAATAAGACGAACGGCGTGGCGCCCCGCCGCTGGCTTATGAAAGCGAATCCGGGATTGACGGATCTCATCAGCCGCACGCTCGACGAAAACAAGTGGATCACCGACCTGAACCGGCTGCGGGACCTGGAGTCCTTCGCCGACGATCCGGATTTTCGCGAAGCCTTCAAGGAAGTTAAACGCCAGAACAAGCTGAAGCTTTCGGGAGCCATACAGGATCTCACCGGAGTCGTTGTCGATCCCGATTCGCTGTTCGACGTCCAGATCAAGCGCATTCACGAATACAAGCGCCAACTGCTGAACGTGATGCATGTCATTCACGATTACCTGGGGATCGTGGAGCGGGGCGAGATGCCTTTGGTGCCGCGGACCTATGTGTTCGCCGGCAAGGCCGCCCCGGGATACTGGGCAGCCAAGCAGATTATCAAGCTCATCCACAACGTGGCCGACGCGGTGAACAATGACGAGAAGGTGAAGGACTCAATCAAGATCGCCTTCCTGCCTGACTACCGCGTGTCGCTGGCGCAGTTAATCATGCCGGCGGCCGACCTGAGCGAACAGATCTCGATGGCGGGTATGGAGGCCTCGGGGACCGGCAACATGAAGCTGGCCATGAACGGCGCGCTTACCATTGGTACCTATGATGGCGCCAATATTGAGATAGCGGAAGAGGTTGGCGAGGACAATATTTACATCTTTGGCCTGCGCGCGGAGGAAATCCACGAGATGCAACAGAAAGGCTCGTATAACCCGCGCGAGCAATACGAAACCGATCCGATGGTCCGCGAAGTCATGGATGCCCTTGCGGGAGACCGATTCTGTGCCAACGAGCACGGACTGTTCCGCTGGGTATTCGACGAGCTGGTGCATCGCGGAGACCGCTACTACCACATCGCCGACTTTCCCGCCTACGTGGAGACGCAGCATTTGATTGATGGCGTGTACCTGCAGGAAGAGATCTGGTGGCGCAAGGCGATCCTGAACGTTGCCCGCATCGGCAAGTTCTCCAGCGATCGGACGGTCCTGGAGTATGCTCGCGACATCTGGCACATTGGGCAATTCGAGAAGGGAAGCCGTCCGGCTAAACTGCCGGTGCGCACCGAGGCGTCCGTGGCAAAACCGAATGGCGAAACTGCTGCGTCCCAAGCCCCACCCGAAGTGGAAGAGAAGCAGGTGGCTGATTAGAACCTCTATCACGAAGGCTGCCTGACAGTGCCGCCACGCCAAACCTCGAACAAGAATCGAGCCTAAAAGAATCAGTGATTGATCGGGGCGTCTGAACCCGAAGTTACCTGATGGAGAGAAACCTTGATAAGGCTTGAACCGATCGGCTATGTTCGCAACCACAGGACAGAACTCGCGGACGATGACTGGGGGAATGTCCGCTCGCGCATTGTCCTCGCCGACTGGCTCACTCCAACTTCACTGCTTGGCCTGAAAGACTTCTCCCACGCGGAGATCATCTACGTGTTTGACCGTGTGGAAGAAAGCCAGGTCGAACCGGAAGCAAGACATCCCCGTGACAATCCGGATTGGCCGAAGGTCGGCATTTTCGCGCAGCGGGGCAAGAATCGTCCCAACCGGCTGGGCGCCACCATCGTTGCACTCGAATCGGTTGAGGATCGCACACTTACCGTTCGCGGCTTGGACGCGATCGACGGAACTCCAGTTGTTGATATCAAGCCAGTGATGCGCGAGTTCCTGCCGCGACAGGCTGTGGAGCAACCCCAGTGGGCCAGCGAACTGATGGCGAACTATTGGTCGATGCCTAAGAAATGAGACTGAAAGGCAGCGGCATCATGCGCGATTTCCGTATGCCGGCTCCCCAGTTCCCCCCGGATTAGCCACCCTCTTGGGAAGGAACTCTCCGATGCGCCGGATTTGCGCTCCCACGCCGCGCAGCTTCTCTTCAATTCGTTCATAGCCGCGGTCAATGTGGTACACGCGGTCAATGATGGTCTCGCCGTCGGCTACCAGAGCCGCCAGCACCAGCGAAGCCGAAGCGCGAAGGTCACTGGCTTGCACAGCTGCACCGCTCAGCGGAGTTTTACCGTGCACCACCGCGCTGCTGCCTTCAATTCTGATGTGCGCCCCCATGCGCACCAGTTCCTGGGCATGCATGAAGCGGTTTTCGAAGATATTCTCGGTAACGATGCTGGTGCCTTCGGCCTGTGTCGCCAGCGCCATGTACTGCGCTTGCATGTCCGTAGGGAAGCCCGGATATTCTTCCGTAACCACGTCGGCAGCCCGGATCGGCGCGTCGCCCGTAATGCGTACCGAGTCGCCACTGGTCTGGACCTGCACTCCACACTCCTCCAGCTTTTGCAGAAGCGCGCCCAGATGACGCGGTTCGCATCCGGAGACCAGCAAATCTCCTCCAGTCAGGGCGCCGGCGACGATAAACGTGCCCGCTTCGATCCGATCGGGAATGATGCGGTGACGCGCGCCATGCAGCTTCTCGACACCCTGCACTCGAATGGTTGGCGTTCCAGCGCCCTCAATCTGGGCGCCCATCTTGTTCAGTAACGCCGCCAGATCGACCACTTCAGGCTCGCGCGCGCAATTCTCCAGGACAGTTTCGCCTTCGGCCAGCGTCGCAGCCATCAGCAGGTCTTCGGTGCCGGTAACGGTGATCCTCTCGAAGACGATCCGCCCGCCTCTAAGGCGTTCGGCGCGCGCTTCGATGTAGCCGTGCTCCTGCGAAATCTGTGCGCCCAGCTTTTCCAGGCCGCTGATATGCAAGTCAATCGGGCGCGCGCCAATCGCGCAGCCGCCGGGCAGAGACACGCGGGCCTGTTTCATGCGAGCCACCAGAGGGCCGAGTACCAGGGTCGAGGCGCGCATGGTCTTGACCAATTCGTATGACGCCTCAGCGTTGACCAGATTGCGGCAGCAGATAGTGGTGCGGTGCTGCGCGCGTCCGTACCCGAGCTCGACTTCGGCGCCCATGGCGGCCAGCAGCTTGCGTTCGGTTTCGATATCGCGTACCTGGGGAATGTTTTCGAGGATGATCGGTTCTTCCGTGAGCAGCGCGGCTGCCATTGCGGGCAGGGCCGCATTTTTCGCGCCACTCACGCGCACCGTGCCCAGCAGCGGATTGCCGCCCCGGATGACGAACTTGTCCATGTAGGGATGTCCTAACTCACTACTGCGAACGCCGAATCTATGGAGCACGGCGCTGACCTCATTTTACGTGCAATTGAAAGCGTGGTCGCCGCAGGGCCCGGTATTGTTCGGGCGCTGCGCTTGGTACCGGAGACGATGGCGGGGAAATACTATCTCAAAAGAAGGTGAGATCAAAACCTCCAACGCTTATTTTTCCTTCAAGGCATGCCGCAGGTGGGCCTTCGCGAGTTTCAGTAAGCGTTTAGCCTCGTCTTTGCTGACCTTCTTCCTGGTCATGACGATGGCCACGGGAATACTGCCTGCAGCTTTGCGGAGGGCCTTGACGCTGCCATCGCGGTCCAGACCGGTTGCCTGCTGGACAATCCGGATGCCGCGCTCGACCAGCTTGCTGTTCTTCAGACGAGCGTTGACCATCAGATCGCCGTACACATAACCCGCCCGCGCCATCGCGCCCGTGGACAAAAGGTTCAGTACCATCTTCTGCGCCGTGCCCGCTTTCATGCGGGTCGAACCAGCCACGACCTCCGGGCCAACCTCCACCACAATCGGAATGTCGGACGCTCTCTCCAGCGGTGTGCCACGATTGCAGGTAATCGCGACCGTGACCGCGCCGCGTGAGCGCGCATACTCGACCGCCGCCACCGTGTAGGGAGTGCGTCCGCTGGCTGCGAGGCCAACCACGACGTCACGCTTCGTGGGCTTGCGCTGCGCGATGTCCGCGCGCCCCGCCTCGCGCGAGTCCTCGTTGGCTTCGACCGCCTTGCCCAACGCCTTCACGCCACCGGCGATCACGAATTGCACAGTCTTGGGATTGGTGTTAAAGGTGGGCGGACATTCGGCCGCATCGAGCGCGCCTATGCGTCCGCTGGTTCCGGTCCCGACATAGATCAGCCGCCCGCCCTTCGCAGAATGCGTCGGCGATGGCATCAATGGCGCGCGCAATTTGTGGCAGGGCCTTCTTCACCGCGACGGCTACTTTGGCGTCTTCGGCGTTGATCAGGCGGGCGATCTCGAGCGCCGAGCGCGTGTCGAGATTCTGCGTCGCGGGATTGCGTTGCTCGGTGCCGAGTTTTGCAGTGTCGGTCGCGGGCTTATGCTTCATCGCTCTTCCAGAGCCTCGACAATCGCATCGTGTACCTGCGGCCGTACCTGCCGGATGGCCTGCGAGGCGCGGTCTGGCCAGGTGCGGTTGGTCAGCAGCGTTACCGAAAGCTGGCGCTCAGGATCAATCCACAGGGAAGTTCCGGTAAAGCCGAGGTGTCCAAACGATGAGTCCGAAAAGTGAGTGCCCGACGACGACTCCGGGGCAGAGGGAGTGTCCCATCCCAGCGCCCGTGATGTGCCGATAGGCGACTGCTCACGGCGGGTGAAGAGCTTGACCGTCGCTGTCTGAAAAAGCGGCGATCCACCGTGCAGCATGCATTCGGCAAAGCGGGCCACGTCGGTTGCTGGAGCGAATAGACCGGCGTGTCCGGCGACGCCGTCCATCACGAACGCGTTCTCATCATTCACCTCGCCCTGGATGATGCGGTGCCGGAAGGTGCGGTCGTCCTCCGTGGGCGGAATCTCTGCCTTCAATTCCGCCGGAGGGTTGAAGCGCGTGCGCGTCATTCCAAGAGGCGTGAAGACTTCCTGTCGTGCGAAGAGATCGAGCGCCAGGTTGGCTTTGCGAGCCAGCAACTCGCCCAACAGGATGAATCCAATGTCGCTGTACTCGGCGCGCGTGCCCGGCGCTGCAACCAGCCCCGTGGTGAGCGCCGCGCGGATCATTTCTTCGCGAGAGGCAGCGAACTGGAACAGCTTCTCATAAGCAGGCAGCCCGCTGGAGTGCGCCAGCAGCATGCGGATCGTGACCGCCTGGCGCTCGGCCTGCTGATGAGGCGGCGCAAGCGAAACGAAATCCGGCAGAAAGTCGGCCAGGGGCGCATCCAGCGCTAGCTGGCCACGTTCGTGGAGCAGCATCGCCACCGCCGTTGTCGCCAAAACCTTGGTCAGAGAAGCCAGATCGAAGATCGTATCGGCCAAGACCTGCGGGGCGTCTTCTTCGTAGGTGAACCTGCCGAATCCCGCCGAAGCAACCAGCGAGCTACGGTGTGTGACCGCGAGCGCGGCGCCTGGGAACACGCGTTGCTCAATGGCTTCTCGAATGAGTGCGAAGGCCTTGGCGAACTGTTGCTCTTGGCGCTCGAATGCACGCCTTGTGGCCACGAGCTGTTGCGACGATTGGTTCAGAGCAGCCTCACCATGCCAATAGATGCGATAGCAACTTATAATAGCTTGCTCCCCAAAGCTCGGACTTATTCGTCCAACCAGAAAGGTTCCATATCTCTTGATGATTCGTTTTCGCCGGGCAGCCACCGCGATACTCCCGTTTTTCTGCACTTTGTTCTTCGGCGCCATCGCGTTGGCCCAGAGCAGCCCGACCGGCGCTGCGGCGCCTGCAACCGCTTCTCAGTCTGGATTTGCGCCGCTTGACGCCCTGTTGAAGGACGCAGTGGAGAAGGGAAATGCGCCCGGAGCGGTTCTCCTCGTCGGCCACAACGGAGCGGTTGTCTATCGCAAGGCCTATGGCTCTCTCTCGCTGGAGCCGACCAAAGAGCCGATGACGGTGGACACCATCTTTGACATGGCTTCCCTGACGAAGGTGATGGCCACAACGACTTGCGTGATGCGGATGGTGCAACTCGGCCAGGTGAAGCTTAACGATCCGGTCGCCAAGTACATTCCCGAGTTCGCGCAAAACGGCAAACAGGATGTGACCGTCCGCCAATTGTTGACGCACTACTCCGGACTGCGACCCGACATCGACTTGAAACCCTATTGGCGGGGCGTAGAAGAAGGATACAAACGCGCCAATGCTGAGAAACTTATCAACCCGCCGGGCTCGACCTTTTTGTACAGCGACATTAACTTCATTGTTCTTGGCGAGCTGGTGCAGCGGGTCAGCGGGATGCCGCTCGACCAATATGCCCAAAACTATGTCTTTGGGCCGCTCGGAATGACATGGACCCGCTTCAACCCGCCCAAGGAGTGGGTCCCGCGCATCGCGCCAACCGAACATGACCAGCGCACTGGAACCCTGCTGCGGGGCGTCGTGCACGATCCTACCGCGCGGCAGATGGGAGGAGTGGCCGGCGATGCCGGGCTCTTCTCGACCGCCGATGACGTATCGAAGTTCGCGCAAGCCCTCCTCAACGGCGGCGCCCCCGTGTTATCGCCGCTGATCGTGGAGAAGATGACCACGCCGCAACAAGCGCCCAATATGACCAGCGTGCGCGGCTTGGGTTGGGACATTGATTCGCCGTTTTCTTCCAACCGCGGCGACTTGCTGCCCGTGGGCTCATTCGGACATACGGGCTTTACCGGTACTTCGCTGTGGATCGATCCCACCACAAATACCTACATCATCCTGCTGACCAATTCAGTGAACATGAAGCAAGGGAACGTGATCGCATTGCGAACCGAGGTGGCCACTGCCGTAGCGGCAGCACTGCAGCTCAATCCCAGCGAAGAGCAGAAAATGCGGCTGGCGCGAATCACCGGCTACAACGAGGCGGCAGTGGCGGCGCGGCGAATTGTTGTCCGCAACGGCCAGGTGATGACTGGGATTGACGTACTGGTGCAGCATGACTTTGATGCGCTGCGAATTCCCGGCATCCGCGGTCCTCGAATTGGGCTGGTGACCAACCAGACCGGCGTAGACTCCCGCGGGCGGCGGACCATTGACGTTCTGGCGCGGGCGCGGGGCCTGGTATTAGCGGCCATCTTCAGTCCCGAACATGGTATTACCGGGGCGGCCGACACACCCGATATTCCCAACTTCAAGGACGAAGCCACCGAGGTCAACATATACAGCGTGTACGGCAACACCGACAGCAAACGCCGGCCTTCCCTCGACGTTCTGCGCAACCTTGATGTGCTGGTCTTCGATCTCCAGGATGCGGGCGCCCGCTTCTACACCTACGAGACCACGTTGGGATACTTTCTGGAAGCGGCGGCCAAGGCGGGCAAGCCGATTGTGGTGCTCGATCGCCCTAATCCCATCAATGGTGCTTACGTGCAGGGACCGGTTTCGGATGCGGGGCAGGAGAGCTTCGTCAACTACTACTCTCTTCCGCTGCGGCACGGGATGACGATGGGTGAACTGGCAAAGCTATTCAACGCAGAGCGCCACATCAACGCCAATCTCACCGTCGTTCCCATGAAGGGCTGGATGCGCGGCGACTGGTTCGATTCCACGGGGCAGGTATGGATCAATCCATCACCCAACCTTCGCAGCCTGGAGGCGGCGACCCTGTATCCGGGTGTGGCTCTCCTGGAAACCACTAATGTTTCGGTTGGCCGGGGCACGGACATGCCCTTCGAATTGATTGGCTCGCCGTGGATTGACGCCACAGAACTGGCCACCTACCTGAACGCGCGTAACATCGCCGGTGTCCGGTTCGTGCCCACGACCTTCACTCCGACCGGCGGGACCTATGCTCGTCAGCTCTGCAGTGGGATCCACATCGTGATCACCGACCGCGAAAGCGTGGATGCTCCGGAATTGGGCATTGAGCTGGCGGCGGCCCTGCACAAATTGTCTCCGCTGGGGTTCGATATGACCGGCATGAACCGGTTACTGGTGAATCAGGCTGCATTCGCAGCGCTGCAGGCAGGAGAAGATCCGTGGCGCATCGCGGATGATTGGCGCGACCAACTGGATCGGTTCATGCAAGTGAGAAGCAAGTATCTGATCTACTGAGCGGGCCGGTGCGCTTTTGCCTGGTCAATGGTGATGCTGCGCTCCAGCACCATCTCGATCGATTCGCCCACGCCCAGTTGTATTTCGGGGCCGCGAGTCAACAGAACAGTCGCTAAGCCGAGAGCCCCGCCGCTGAGCGCTCCAACCGCTGCACCCTTCCCGTCACCGGCGATGGCCCCGATGCCGGCTCCAGGAATGGCCGTGCCCACGATCGTGGCGGCATCTTTTCCCTTGCTGCTATCGCCCTGGATTGTTCCTTCCTTGTCCTTGACCCCGGCGGTGTTTGCATCTCCCGGCGTTCCTTGCACTGCGCCGGGCAGCATCAGCGTGTAGCCGTTGGGGAAGATCATGGAAGTGAAGCTCATCTGCAATTCGGCACGGCCCTTGACTTTGCCCGGCCGCTGCACCCGGCGGATTTCACCCTGAACGAACGTGCCCGGCGGAATCACGATTTGATCGTTCATGGTGATGGGGAATGCAGTCTGCGCGTATACGCCATCGCCGGGGTGCGCATTCTTGGTAGTGATCCCTTGCTTCAGGGTAAGTGGAATCTTTGTTCCGGCGGGCACCGTGATGACTTCGCCGGGACCGGCCGCATTCTCCCGCGAAGGCTGGCTGGAGGCGACTGCCGTAGGGCCGACATTCGCACGGTTTTGCGGAGCCGGGGAACTGCGCTGCGTCACCTGTGGCTGATCTTGGGCCGACACTAGGACAACGAGTGCAATCATGGCCGCAGCCAAGAACACGAATGCCTTCATATTTTCTCCAGACGGATGGCCTTTTCCTACTACTCTCAAACGCCAGTGTGGGACGAAAGTCGCGCGAGTCATCTCAGCATATATAGCGCGTTCACGTGAGCGTTAACAGTAATTTTCTGGGCCCCGAATTCAGCCGTCGGCGGCGGAGCGTTGGAGGCCGCCATCGGGGAAGCCTGAGCCATCATCATCGGGCGTGCGATCGGAGTCCGCTCGGAGGTGTCCACGGAGGCATAAGAAAGCTCGCCCAGCGAGCGTCCGCTGAAGCGGGCAACGGCGGTGGCTTCGTCATGCGCCCGACGTAGCGCATCTTCCACTGCTTTGATCTTGGCTGCGTCCATGTCCTCGAGTTGGTAACTCAGAGACTGATTGTCGGTGACATCCATACTGGCGATGCCCTGGGTAATCGGCCCGACCTTGGTGAAGTCCTTAAGTTTGACGCTGATGTCCGTGTCAACTCTGTATCCGACCAGCTTACGCTTCGGGTTCTTGTAGTCGTAAACGGGCTGCACCGCGAAACGGCCGACCTGGGCGTCTTTGGGATCGATGCCATTCGCCCGCAGCAACTGGCGCACCTGTTCCGCCGCGCGGGTCGCCCGGTCATTGGCGTCTTGCAGCTTCTCCTCCTGTGCCGAGATGTTGAACTGGACCAGGGCGGTATCGGGCTCGGATTCGAACTTGCCATCAGCGCCGACCCACACCGTGTTCGGCTGGGGATTCACACTGCGCTCTTGCGCTGCCAGCGATGCCGAAACCGCCAGCAGGCCCGTGAGTACCATGCATGGAAATGCAAACAATAACCTGTTTCGGTTTTTCATGATGTGGTCTTGGACGCCTCGCTCGGGGAAAGGAAAGTCTTCGGGTCAGGGCCGACAGTCTTCGGCCTGCCCTCCTGAGCGGAATCATAATCTCGTCGGCTCGGTTTTGGCTAACCGTGCGGGAGGAGGAGATTCGTATGGTTGAAAAGGTGGGCGCTACGTCCCATTTTGGGAATCGGGCCACCAAAATTCCCAGAATCAAACTCGACAGCGTAATTTCCTGCCGATGCCTCATCTAACTATTGAAAGCACCATTCTAAAAAGGTAAGTTGCCTGTAGTTGCCGTCCAAGCAGCTGGCGGCAGGAGCGGCCGATGCGCAGATGGTACGTGCCACTTACGGTGTTGGGAGTCGGGGGCGTTGGGGCATTTCTCCTGAGTGAGCGGGGAAGAAACGTGGTGCGCTTGCTCCTCGACAATTTCCGCCAGGCTCCAGAGCGATTGCTGGAATGGAATGACAGCGCCCAGGACGAACTCGACCGTATTCAGGAGGCCTTGAACCGTATCGCTGAGAATCTCGGACCTCGTCCTCAAATGGGCGGATAACTGTCCAGGGGCAGGCTACCAATCAAGAACTACTAAGGCCGCTGGCAAACTTCCAGTGGCCTTCCAGTTTGTGCTGAGGCTTAATCGGACTGTCATTTCGCTGCGAAACGACCTCCATATCTTTTCTCGTCGCGTTACCGAGGATGAGAGACTGTAGCTCCAATTCATAATGTTGACGACGCTCCATTCCAATCATGAACAAGAAGGCGGTCAAAAGAACTACGCCTGCCAAAACGCTGCCATATGCGAGGGGCTTAAGGTCGAAGCGTGTCGCAACAGCGCATATCAACAGCGCGAGTGGGAGGATAAGGCCGAGAGACAGGTCGCTTTGGGCTAGACTGCCATTCTCAAGCGCGGCGCTCTCCTGGTGTGTTATCAGACCCTTTCCAATTGCGTACTTGGCATCGACTGACCACTCCCAGCCGGTGCGTCCCATCGCGGCCAAACTCACGGGCGTACGAGTTCTTGACTCGATGCTCAAACGTAAAGTCCCCTCCATCCTCCGTCGGTTAGTTAGCGTGATCTATGACCGCTAATACCAATGATTCGACGGGCCGCAAGGAATCCCAGCAATATACCAATGATGGTGGAAGCTATGGCGCTCGCAGCACGGCAATGATTGAATCGAAACTGCCCATATGGATCAGCCTCCCGTTGCGAAGATCACAGACCACCGGTTAGCTTCCTGAACAGAAAGCTGTATAGTGCGTTGTTTTTCGCCGTCACAATTACACCAAGAGCTATTGAGAGAAGAATGAACGCGATGACATGATGGGTCAGTAGCTCCAGATAGGAATCGAAATCTTGACGCGGCCGTAGCCGTCCGGGGTCGGCCATTCTCAGCGCAATGAGCCCGGAGAACCTCCCGAGCGAAGCCAGATCCCGGTCTCTATCGCGAATGGCCTGTGATTATTCATGAGATCTGTTCTCTATGCGCTGGATATTTCGGGTTGCGACGGCTTTCTAGCACGTGAAATCCGATGAAGCTGCTGTCATTATGCTGGCTTTAGCCATTAAGGGCAGTCTCCGCCTCCATGCACTCAGCCAGCCTCATCTGCTCCGCGTCCAGAAGGAGCTGAGATTTTACGGCATCCGGCGCGTTGTCGAGGGACCGAGGATCGACGACGATCCTAGCGAAAGGCCTTGGCGCAAGCCCAGGGTATACTGAAGCTGCCCTCCATTGATTTCTGACAGAGAAATCACTTCATTGAGGCTCGACGCTCCTCAACGCTTGGCTGCAACGGGATAAGTGCGATGTCGCAGGCGGGCTGTATGAGCCCGGACCATCGCGGCATTTGCACCAACCCTGGGACGTCGCTCGAAGCACCTCTACTTGGTGTGCCTTGACAATGCGAATGAGTTCTCTCGGGGGCGGGGGCAAGAACACGACGGCAATCGCGTAAGCGATAGCAGTCCGGGGACTGAAACGGCAGTGATCTTCGTTAGGCTTAGTAGATTGGTCAGTAAGGCGATGATTTTATCCATATTCAAAACCTGCCGTCTTCAGGTCCGAAACAGGTGAATAATCCAGTTTAAACCGTTGCCACTTCGTTGATCTTGCCCGCCATCTTTATGTCTCTCTGAGTAACTCCGCCAGAATCGTGCGAGATCAGGGCCAGCACGACCTTGTTGTAGCTGATGTGAATGTCCGGATGATGGTTTACAGCCTCGGCAGTTTCGGCAATGTGGTTGACGAATTCCATCGCCTGCACGAAGTTGCTGAACTGAAAGCCACGTTCGATGGCATTGCCGTTCTTCTTCCAGCCGGGAAGCTTCTGCAGTGCCTGCTGGATTTCTGCTTCGGATAGGACCGTGCTCAAAAGGCGCCTCCTGACTACGGCATTACAAATCGACGGTTCATCGTTCTCCTATCAATTGGTGCGGGCCCGGCTGAAGCCAAAACGTTTCGGGCCGGTCTGGGCTTCGATTTCGGTGCGCAACTCCTGCCAAAGATTTTCCGGGATTGACAGGAACACATCCACGATTTCGGGATCGAACTGCTTGCCTGCCTGCCGTTGAATTTCACGCCGTCCCGAGGAGATGGACTGCGCGGCGCGATATGGACGGTCGGAGGTCATGGCGTCAAAGGTGTCGGCGATCGCGAATATCCGCGCTCCAAGAGGAATCTGATCATTCTTCAGGCCACGGGGATAACCACTGCCATCGAAACGCTCCTGGTGGCAATATACGATTTCGGCTCCTTCGTGCAGGAACGGAATCTTGCGCAGCATGTAGTAGCCCAGTTGCGCGTGCTGCCGCATGATGACCTGCTCTTCCTCCGTGAGTCTGCCGGGTTTTCGCAAAATAGCGTCCGGGATCGCCATCTTGCCGACGTCGTGCAGGAAGGCTCCGCGCGCGATCACGCGGATCTTGTCCTGTGGCAGTCCCATGGCCCGGGCAATAGCAATGGTAAAAGCCGTCACTCGCTTCGAGTGTCCTTCGGTTTCGGCATCCTTCAGGTCGAGCGCATCGCCCAACGCTTCGAGCGTGATGTCATACGAGCGCTCCAGATCACTCAATGCCTGGCGCAGCAGCTCGGTGCGGGCCGAAACCAGCGACTCCAGCTTCGTCTGATAGGCCAGGTTCTCCAGCTTGAGCCGGCGGTTCTCCAGGGCGCGTCGCACCATGGCCAATAGTTGCTCGCGCTCGAAGGGCTTGAGCAGGTAGTCGTAGGCGCCATTGCGGATGGCCGCTAACGCGACCGAGATGTCGTGAACTGCCGTGACCATCACCACCGGGATGTCCGGGTGTTGTTGCCGAATCCTGGCCAGCAGAGTCAGCCCATCCATCCCCTGCATGATCACGTCGGAGAGCACTAGCGAGTAATCATGGTCCGACCCCAGGGTCGCCAGCGCCTCGGTTCCCGAAGTCAGTTGCCGACATTCAAAGCCAGCCTGGCCCAGAATCGAGCAGATGACTTCGCGGATCATGTCCTCGTCATCCACTACCAGAATGCGTTCGTCGGCCATAAAGGGGGGATATCACAGCAACCGGAAAACCGCAGTTGCCGTCGTTGGGCTAAATTCTACCTACTCCGGAGCCGGTAGTAACAAACAAATTTTGTGTGACTCTGATGGGATGGCACGGGAGTGCCTGACAGGTTTTGGACTTCCAGTTGTGGCGGAACAACCACAACGGCAGGGGCTTTTGAAGCGGTAGCGTCTTCTAGCTCGTTGCCGCTTCTTCCGTCGCGCTATCAAGCTCATCTTCCTCTTCGCGCTTGAGCGGACGCAACAGCGGAAAGAGAATCACGTCGCGGATGGATCGCGAATCGGTCAGCAGCATGGTCAGGCGGTCAATCCCGACGCCTTCGCCGGCGGTCGGCGGCAATCCGTAGGACAGCGCCCTGATATAGTCCTCATCCATCTGGTGGGCTTCTTCGTCGCCGCGAGCGCGTTCGCCCAACTGCTGCTCGAAACGCCGGCGCTGCTCCTCGGGATCGTTCAGCTCGCTGAAGGCGTTCCCGATCTCCAGGCCCCCGACGAAGATCTCAAAGCGCTCCACCCAGTCGGCGTTTTCCTCCGGTTCGCGCTTGTTCTTCGATAGCGGAGAGATAGCCAAAGGGAAGTCGTAGATGAAGGTCGGCTGAACCAGATGCGGCTCGGCGATGAACTCAAAGATCTCGGCGATGGTTTTGCCATTCGGCGCGGAAGGATCGTAGGGAATATGCGGATTCGCTGTGTTGTAGCGATGCACCATGGCGGCAATCTGCTCCGCGCTGGAGAAGTCGCTCATCTGAGGCTTGTCTCCGGCATTCTCCGGCCAGTACTGGATGATGGCCTCGCGCATGGAGAGCCGCTGGAAGTTGCTCCAGTCAATGTCGTGCCCGTTAAAGTGCGCGACGGTCGTACCATTCACGTCCTGCGCCACTTGCGCCAGCATGGCGGCAGTGAAGTCCATCATGTCGCGGTAATCAGCGTAGGCCATGTAGAACTCCAGCATGGTGAACTCGGGGTTGTGCTGCGTGGAGATGCCTTCATTGCGGAAGTTGCGATTAATCTCGTACACGCGGTCCATGCCGCCGACCACCAGCCGCTTGAGATAGAGTTCGGGAGCAATGCGCAGGTAGAGGTCGGTGTCGAGCGTGTTGTGGTGCGTGATGAAGGGCTTGGCCACTGCGCCGCCGGCGATGGGATGCATCATCGGCGTCTCCACTTCGATGAATCCGTTGCGTGTCGAGGAATCGCCGCAGCGACTGAACCACTTTGGCGCGCTTGATGAAGACCTCGCGCACGTCAGGATTCATCGTCAGATCAACGTAGCGGCGGCGATAGCGGGTTTCGACGTCCTGCAATCCGTGCCACTTCTCGGGCAAGGGAAGCAGGTCCTTTACCAGGAACGTGATCTCCTCGACGTGTACCGTCAATTCGTTGGTACGGGTGCGGAAGAGATAGCCTTTCACGCCGATGTAATCGCCGGTGTCCAGCAGCTTGTAGAGTTGAAATCCCTTTTCGCCAACATTGTCGAGCCGGACATAGATCTGCAACCGCTTGCCGCCCTGTTGCAGATGGGCAAATCCAGCCTTTCCCTGTACGCGGATGGACATCAGGCGTCCGGCAAGGCTGACGTTCACGCGCGGCGCTTCGAGTTCGGGAGCGGTCTTGGCCGAATATTCCTCGAGAATCTGGGGAATGTCGTGGGTGGTTTCGTAGCGATAGGGATACGCCGACTGCCCCAGCGCCTCGATCTGCTTCAGTTTGTCTCGTCGTAGCTCGTAGATTTTCTGGTCGAGTGCCACAGTTTGTCCTGGAAATAGGGATGCGCCGTCCGAAAAACCTCTTAGCGTCTGTCAGCTATAGTAGAAGCTCCCGATTATATAGATTCACCGTAATACAATTGACTGCGATTTCGAGCGACGCGGAAAGTCGTGATCTGGGCCGAAACGGCGAGGCATGGTATGCGGGTTATTGCTCTTGGACTTCTCACGGCTGCTCTGACGTTTGCCTTGGCTTTGACTTCTGCTCCTCCGGCCAATGAGGCGCCTTCCGCCTTCGACAACAAGAGCAACGGGTTGGTTGACGATGCCACTCATCAAGCCGACCAGACCACGTTTGAGGAGGTTGAGCAAATCAGTGATGGGCTCGGCCCCATCTACAACGCGCAATCGTGCCGCGAGTGCCATCAGAATCCAGTTTCTGGTTCGGGCCAGCCAGGTAACGGAATTGCGCGTCGGACACGTCGGCAAGAACGGCGAGTTTGAGAACCCTTCGATCCCGATCGCCCGCGGTAAGGAAGTTATCACCGGCCGCACTTTGGTGAACGACCGCGCTATCTGCCCCAACGGAGCCTATCCGGACACGGAGATCCAGGAACGTGTGCCGGACACGGAAACTGTCCGCACCTTGCGAGTGTCGGTCAACTTGCTGGGTGATGGCTTCGTCGAGGCAGTTTCCGATCAGACATTAATTGATCTGAGCAAGCAGCAATGCCGAAAGAGCGGCGGCAAGATTTGCGGGCTGGCATTGCGAGTTCCGATTCTGGAGGTCCCGGGAGAAACCGGCGTTGGCCGCTTCGGCTGGAAAGACCAGCATGCCAGTCTCCTCTCCTTCGCCGCCGACGCGTACCTGAATGAAATGGGAATCACCAGCCGCCTGCAGCCCGACGAGGTGACGAACCTCTGCAATACAGTTTCCGAACCTAACGACAAACTGGGGCCGGACGGGCTTTCGGATATTGACCATTTCGCGCGTTTCGTTCGCGCCAGCAAGGCGCCACCTGCCGACCAAACCCTGGCCGCGACGGACAAGGCAAAGCGAGGGTCGGAGGTGTTCGACAAAGTCGGTTGTAACGATTGCCACGTGCAGACCCTTACTACCGCAGCGGCGGGAACTAAGGTGAACGGCGGCGCCTTTACCGTGCCCGAGGCACTCGCCGCGAAGCAGTTTCATCCCTACAGTGACTTCCTGCTCCACAATGTCGGCACCGGGGATGGCATTGTCATTCCCGTGGTTGAGCACTATGGCCGCAGGTTCGCTGCCAGCGCCTGGAAGGGAATGGCGCCCGACAATTTCAACCCCACACGCAACCGCATTCGCACCGCCCCATTGTGGGGTGTGCGCATGAGGACCCGCCTTATGCATGACGGAGTCTCGACGACGGTTCACGACGCCATCGTGCGCCATAGCGGTGAAGCTGCGGATTCTGCCAAGCGCTTCAAGCGGCTGTCAGCCGCCGACCGTGAGGCACTACTGGTGTTTCTGCAGTCGCTCTGACGTCTTCGCGGGAGCAAATCGCCGTTCGATCCAGCCAATTTGTGACGTACGTCATTGAATCCCGAATCGGGAGGCGGTATAGTGGCGCGTTCGTTCATAACCGGGTCACGCTCCGGCGTGACGGATGAGACAGCCATTTATGCCGCAGAACTACGTTCCTATCTTCATATTTGCATTTGTAGCCTTCCTGGTGGCGGCCGGGACGCTGGCGATTTTCTATCTCGTGCGCCCCAGCAACCCCTTCAAGACCAAGCTGATGCCCTATGAGTGCGGCATCACGCCGTTCGACAACGCCCGCGGACGCTACACTGTGCGCTTTTATATTGTGGCTATCCTGTTCGTGGTCTTCGATGTGGAGACGATCTTCCTTTTCCCCTGGGCGGTGCAGTTTAAGCTGCTGGGCCTGTTCGGGTTGCTGGAGATGATGATCTTTCTCGGCATCCTCATCGTGGGATACATCTGGATCTGGAAAAAAGGCGCCCTGGAATGGGTGTAGGCAGTCGCGGGGTGCCGGTGCAGAACAGTTCGGAATTGGCCCCATTCGCGTCACGAGATACGGATGGGGATTTTTTTGTCAGTACCGGGTTATGGAAGGTTGTGGTAGCCGATTTTGTGATTGATGTCACAGGGCGACGTGACCCTCGCACGTCAATCGCGACTCCGCATCCTGTTACAACTGAAGGTTCCGATAGCGAAGCCGAATCAGCGATACCGAGAGGCATAGGAATGCCCGAAGAAACCAAAGGACCCAATCCGGTCTCTCCTCCCGAGGGCGGCGTGAAGCCGCCTGCGGAAACGCCAGCAGTTCCAGCCGAAACCGCTACTCCGCCAGCAGTTGCAGCCCCGAAACCGGAGGCGCCTGCAGCGGCCAAGCCCGTGGAACCGGCCAGCGCTGCCGCGGAAAAGCCGGCCGCTCGCCGCGCAAGCCGCCGCACCGGCTGCCAAGCCCGCAGCACCGGCGGCCGCTGCCAAACCAGCCGCTCCGCCCAAACCCGAAGGGCCCAAACCGGAGCCCTGGGATTCGGAACTGGCCACGCGTCTTCGCAGCCAGTATGGCTCAGGGATTCGCGAGGCCGTCACCTATCTCGGGCAAAAGTATTTCGTCGTAGATAGCTCCATCCTGTACGAGATCCTGCTGCGGATGCGCGACGACGAGCTCTTCGATTACTGCGTGGATATCACCGCCGTGCATTATCCCAAGCGCGAGACCCAGTTCGACATCGTTTACATCCTGTACACCTTCCACAACAACGACCGGGTAAGGGTAAAGGCGCAGATCAAGGACGGCGAAAGCGTGCGCACGGTAGTCGACATCTGGCCAACCGCGAACTGGTTGGAGCGCGAGGTCTACGACATGTTCGGTATCACGTTCGACGGACATCCCGACCTGAAACGCATCCTGATGCCCGACGGCTGGAAGGGCCACCCGCTGCGCAAGGATTATTCGATTCTCCAGCAGGACCAGGAATGGGTGCAGATCAATCTTGGCATCGAGAGTGGACAATGAGCGATACGACCGCACGTACCGACTATCTCGACCTCGATACCAAGGACCAGACCTTCCTTGACTCAACGGAAATGGTCCTCAACATGGGGCCGCAGCATCCCTCCACTCACGGCGTGCTGCGGGTCATCCTCAAGCTGGACGGCGAAAAAGTCCTGGGTACCGAATGCGTCATCGGCTACCTGCATCGCGGGGTCGAGAAAATTGCGGAGAACCGCACCTACGCGATGTTCAACCCCTACGTGGACCGCATGGATTACGTTGCCGCGGTTTCCAACGGGCTGGGATACTGCGAGGCGGTCGAGAAGCTGCTGAACGTGGAAGCGCCGCCCCGCGCCCAGTACATCCGCGTAATCATGACCGAGCTGTGCCGGATTGCCAGCCACCAGGTGTGGCTGGGCACGCATGCGCTCGACATCGGCGCGATCACTCCGCTGTTCTACTGCTTCCGCGATCGCGAAGAGATACTGAAGATTTTCGAGAAGTATTGCGGCGCGCGGCTGACCACACACGCCTTCCGCATCGGCGGCTGCCTCTACGAAACCTACGAGGGATTGGAAGAGGATTGCAACAAGTTCTGCGACTTCTTCCTGCCCAAGCTCGACGAGTACGAAGAGCTGCTTACCACCAACCGCATCTGGGTGGAGCGTACCAAGGGCGTCGGCATTCTGAATCCGGAAGATTGCATCGCGCTCGGTGTCACCGGGCCGGTGCTGCGCGCCAGCGGCGTGAAGTGGGACCTGCGCAAGCAGCAGCCCTACGAGTCCTACAAAGACTTCGACTTTGAAATTCCCACCGGCGTCAACGGCGACACCTACGACCGGTACCTGGTGCGCATCGAGGAGATGCGGCAGGCGGTCCGCATCATTCGCCAGGCGGTGGCTGGGTTGCCGCAGGGGCCGATCATGGCCAAGGTGCCGAAGGTGATCAAGCCTGCCGTGGGCGAGGTCTATCACTCCATCGAAGCGCCAAAAGGCGAACTGGGATATTTCATCGTCAGCGACGGTTCCACGCAGCCGTACCGTATCCGCGTGCGTCCGCCGTCATACGTGAATCTGCAAGCCCTCGACAAGATGGTGCGTGGCTTGCTGGTGGCCGACGTAGTCGCGGTCATCGGCACCCTCGACATCGTGCTCGGAGAGGTGGACCGGTAGGTTTGAAAGGGCACGGCTTCAGCCGTGCCGTAAGAGCGAAGAGTTTTGAAAGGGCGCGGCTTCAGCTGTGCCGTAAGAGCGAAGAGTTTTGAAAGGGCACGGCTTCAGCAGTGCCGCAAGGGCGAAGAGTTTTGAAAGGGCACGGCTTCAGCAGTGCCGCAAGGGCGAAGAGTTTTGAAAGGGCACGGCTTCAGCTGTGCCGTGAGAGCGAAGAGTTTTGAAAGGGCACGGCTTTAGCCGTGCCGCAAACGGGCATAACAGACAGGGCTTTAGCCCCTGAGGGAATGAGTTGTGAAACCCATTCGTGAACACGCGACCAACAACCGGCAAACGTACTTCGTGACTGCCTCGACTTGGCAACGCTGTGCTGTTTTCAAGAACGCGCAATGGGCGGAACTGTTTCTCGAAATGCTGCAATCGTATCGTGGAAGGGCCTATTTGCTGCATGAATACGTACTCATGCCGGATCACTTCCATGTGCTGATTACACCCACCGTCACGCTGGAACGATCTGTCCAGTTTGTTAAGGGCGGTTTTTCGTATCGCGCTAAGAAAAGAATTAGGCAGCTCAATGGAAATCTGGCAGCGCGGATTTTCGGACCATCGCATCCGCGACCGGGAAGATTTCGAAATTCACGTTGGCTACATCTACCGCAACCCGGTGGGAAGAAGGTTTCTTGAGAGGGCGACGGATTACCCATATTGCTCGGCTTTTCCGGGAAGCGTTAAAGACGAGGTACCTCAGTGGCTAAAGCCACTCGAAAGAAGAGGTCTTCACCGGCACGGCTGAAGCCGTGCCCTTTCAAAGCACGTAACAAACAGCACTGATGGTGAGAATGTGATGATTGGAGAACTGAGAGGCATTACATTTGATGGATGCAGGTTTAAGTCACACCTCACCTGGGCTGGCAAAGCTTTCGCCAGGCACTAAGAAGTGGAACGTCAAGATTTGATTCTAGGAGGCATTGAAGCTACATCTTGGGGACGAAGAATGCATTAGCAAGTTGAATAAACACAACCGTTCGAGAACCATAGGGAAACGAGCAACTACTGAATCTGACTTTTACACTTCGATAGCAATGGAATAAACGTAAACTGAGGAACTGGCTAAGAGGAAATCAACGCGGGAAAAGGTAGTGTCTCAGTGTGAAATCGCGGGGTATGGCGGAGTGAGGGTGAGTTAACGTGGACATGCAGACGAGAGATATTCTCAGACAGAGACTTTGGAATTAGTGCCAAGACAGCATACCTGCCGTGGGTGCTACAGGTCGCGAAAGGAATACGTTCCGCATAGAGATTTCGCAAGACGAGCATAATCGGGAACGCTCCGTGGCACGCATACGCTAAAGGCGCAAGTACCGGGCAAAGCTGGAAGCCGATCGAGCTGGAGGTACAACGAGAGAAGCAAAGACCGACGACAATCAGCCAGGTACACGAATTTGTTGATGATTTCTGAAAATCCGAACTGGAAACTACCTTAATTAACAACAATGCTTGACGCAATCAAAACTTACTTAAACTCGAATATCACCCCCGGCGAGGCCGGGAGCATGTTCTGGGCCACGATTTACATCCTGCTGATCATCGATTGGGGTTTCGCTGTCGGTGATCGCATGAACTGGCTGGAGCGCAAGATTCTGGCGCACATGCAGATTCGCCTTGGCCCGATGCGCGTTGGCCCGCACGGATTGTTGCAACCCTTTGCCGATGCCCTGAAGCTGCTGATCAAGGAAGACATTATTCCCCCGAATGCCGACAAGCTGGTGTTCTGGAGCGCGCCGGTCGTGGTGACGATGACGGCGTTCACGACGTTTCTGGTGGTGCCGTTCGGGCGCACGCATGCCGTGACCGACATGAATATCGGCGTGCTGTTCATGCTGGGCATCTCGTCGCTGGGCGTGCTGGGCATCATCATGGCGGGATGGTCGTCGAACTCGCACTATCCGCTGATGGGCTCGCTGCGGTCGAGCGCGCAGATGGTGTCGTACGAAATCGCGATGGGACTGGCGATTGTCTGCGCGGTGCTGATGACCAGCCTGCAGACCGGTACCGGCACGCTGAGCATGATCGGCATCGTTGAGGCGCAGAATGCGCAGGGCACCTGGTTCATCTTCAAGTTTTTCCCGCTGGGGTTTCTCGCGTTCGTGGTGTTCGCCATCGCCATGATCGCGGAGACCAACCGCGCGCCATTCGATCTGCCGGAAGCGGAGTCGGAACTGGTCGCCGGATTCCATACCGAGTACAGCGGATTCCGCTGGTCGCTGTTCTTCCTGGCGGAATATGCGGCGATGCTCGCGGTATCGTCGATCGCGGTGACGCTGTGGCTGGGTGGATGGATGCGGCCGTTCCCCAACTTGCTGGGCGGCCCGGCATGGGACTTGGCTTTCTCGTTGCTCCCTGCGTTGACGTTCTTCGTGCTGGCAGCGGATGTGCTTTCTGGGAACCATCCGCATGCCGAAGATCCGCAGTTCGGATTCAGACGATCGGGCTGGGCATGTTCGGGCGCTGCTGGGGTTCGTCGGACTGGTGCTGCTGATGCCGGGCGTGCGCGAGCGCGTGCAGGACATTTACTGGTTCGTCGCCAAAGTTGCCTTCTTTATGTACTTGTACATCTGGTATCGCGGAACGTTTCCGCGCTACCGCTTTGACCAGCTCATGAAAGTGGGCTGGAAGGTGCTGCTGCCTACCGGGCTGGGCGTCCTGATTGCACCGCGGTCTGGGGCCTGATGCCGCAACTGGCGGCGGCGATTGTGGGGGTGTTGCGGTGAGTGCTGGCTCCGCTGCTGCGCAAGGTGTTTATGGTTGACCTGGTGAAGGGCCTCTAGGTCACGTTTAACAATCAGTCGCCAAGGAGGCAATAACAGAGCAGTATCCGCTGGAGCGGCCAGTGATCTTTGAGCGCTATCGCGGCCAGCCACGGCTGAACTCAATCCCGAGACCGGCGAGTCGCTGTGCATCGTCTGCAACCTGTGCGCGCTGGCGTGTCCCGAGCAGTTGATCGTGGTGAAGGGCGAGCGCAATCCGGTGACCAAGCGCAAAGAAGTCGGTCACGTGGACCTACGACCTGAGCCGCTGCATGTTCTGCGGCCTGTGCGCCGAGGCGTGCTCGACCGATGCGCTGGAGCTGACCCAGGACTACGAGATGGCGCTCTACAGCCGCGAAGGCATGGTGCTGGACCAGGCGGCGCTGGAGCGCGGGCCGGAGCCGGTGAGGTACGCGAAATGAAGCAGTGGCTAGTGGCTGGTGGCTGGTGGCTAGTAAGAAGGGAGCCGCGTCCGTTATGAATCCTGTCGCGACGCCATTTTCTTTTATGGGCTGTCGTTTGCGGCGATTGTGTCTGCGATCGCGGTGATCACGCGCAGAATCCGGTGCACGCGGCGCTGTCGCTGATCGTGACCCTGGTCTCGCTGGCCGGCTTGTACCTGATGCTGTACGCGCCGTTCGTGGCTGCCGTGCAGATCGTGCTCTACGCCGGCGGCATCATGGTGCTGTTCCTGTTCGTCATCATGCTGGTGAACCTGGAGCAGAACATTCGCGAGATCCAGTTCAACAAGCAATGGCTGGTAGGCACTATCGCCGCGCTGGCGCTGGGCGGATTGCTGCTGTTCGTCATTCGCAGGGACGCGACGATCTTTCCGCGTGATCTCTCCGCGGTGTTGCCGGAAGGGCAGAACACGCAGCAGATCGGCCTCGCGCTGTACGGGCAATACATGCTGCCGTTTGAGATTGCGTCGCTGCTGCTGCTGGTGGCCATCGTGGGCGCGGTGGTCATGGCGAAAAAGAGGATTTGAGATGGCTGAGATCACCACACTGCATTACCTGGTCGTGGCGGCGGCGCTGTTCATCATCGGCACCATTGGCGTGCTGACGCGGCGCAACGTGGTCATCATCCTGATGTCGATTGAGCTGATCTTGAATGCCGTGAACCTGAACCTGGTGGCGTTTTCGCGGCTGTACGGATTGCACGGCAGGTGTTCGCGATCTTCGTGATCACCGACGCCGCCGCCGAAGCCGCGGTCGGCCTGGGCATCATCATCGCCTTCTTCCGCAATAAGGAGACGGTGAACGTGGACGAAGTGGATTTGCTGAAGTGGTAAAGGGCAGTTGCCAGTGGTCAGTAGCCAGTTGTCACTTTCCGTTGCGGCGATGCGCCCGCGATGTGTTCTTTGAGAATCAGGTTTGAGGTGCGACATCCGAGTCCCGTGAAACGGGACGAAAGAGGATAGCCAAGCGCTTTAGCGCTGGGTATGCGGGAATAAGGTACTGAGTCCCCCGGGGACGGCACAGAAATGCAGGTCCCTCGACTCGCCCGCGGCGGGCTCGCTCGGGATGACACATTTTGGAAGTCATAGGGGTCCTTCGACTCCGGCGCGCAGAGGCGGCGCGCCTCGCTCAGGATGACACGCTGTTTCAGGTCTTCGGGCGAAAAGCGAAGGGCGAAAAGCGAATAGCGATTGCTGAGAGCTCATACATGTTTTTTTTTCTTGACCACATCTGGTTGATTCCGCTGTTTCCCGGCGATTGGCGCGGCTTGCATGTTCTTCTTCGGACGCAAGCCGACCAAGTCGGTGGTGAACGGCATTTGCGTTGGCATGGTGGTACTGGCGTTCCTGTGGGCGTGCCTCGCGGTGTGGCAGTACACGGGCTATCGGCCGCGACTCCCGGCAAGCCGTTCGAAAAGGTGATGTACACCTGGCTGGGCGCCGGTGATGGCACGCTGGGCTACGTCATGCACGGCGGCCAGCACCGCCGAGTTCCGTGCCGATGCCGGCTTCCTGCTCGATCCGCTGTCGGCGATTGGCTGCTGTTCGTGACCGGCGTGGGCATGCTGATCCACGTCTACTCGTCGGCTACATGGCGCACGAAGGCGGCTACTACCGGTTCTTCGGCTACCTGAACCTGTTCATGTTCTCCATGCTGACGCTGGTCCTGGCGACAACTACGTGGTGATGTTCGTCGGCTGGGAGGGCGTGGGTCTGTGCTCGTACCTGCTGATCGGCTTCTATTCCACGGCACTCGGCCTCGACCGCGGGCAAGAAGGCGTTCCTCGTCAACCGCATCGGCGACATGGGGTTCCTGCTGGGCATGTTAGATCCCTGGTACTTCGGTCGATGCAGTACACGCACGGTCAACCACTGGCGCGCAGCGGGCAGTTCCACATCGGCGATCCGGTGATCACCGCCGCCTGCCTGCTGCTGTTCGTGGGCGCCTGCGGCAAGTCGGCGCAGATCCCGCTGTACGTCTGGCTGCCGGACGCGATGGAGGGCCCGACGCCGGTCTCCGCGCTGATCCACGCCGCGACCATGGTGACGGCGGGCGTGTACATGGTGGCGCGCTCCAACGCGCTGTTCGTGCTTGCGCCCAACGCGATGAAGATGGTCGCGATCATCGGCGCGCTGACGGCGATCTTCGCCGCGACCATCGGCCTGGTGCAGAACGACATCAAGCGCGTGCTGGCGTACTCGACCGTCTCGCAGCTGGGCTACATGTTCCTGGCGCTGGGCGTCGGCGCGTTCGCGGCGGGCGTGTTCCACCTGTTCACGCACGCGTTCTTCAAGGCGCTGCTGTTCCTCGGCTCCGGCGCGGTGATCCACGCCATGAGCGGCGAGCAGGACATGCGGAAGATGGGCGCGCTGCACGGAAGATCAAGACCACGTTTCGGCACGATGCTGATCGGGACGCTCGCCATCGCGGGCATCCCCGGATTCGCGGGGTTCTTCTCCAAGGACGAGATCCTGTGGGAGACGTGGTCGCGCGAGGCGGGCGCGTATCGCTACCTGTGGTACTTCGCGTTTCTCACGGCGCTGATGACGTCGTTCTACATGTTCCGGCTGATGTACCTGACGTTCTTTGGCAAGCCGCGCATGAGCCACGAGGTCGAGCACCACATTCACGAGTCGCCCAAGGTCGATGACGGTGCCGCTGGTGATTCTGGCGATCTGCTCGGTCGGCGCGGGTTATCTCGGCATGCCGCACAGCCTGGGCGGAACGAACCGTTTCGAGAAGTTCCTCGAGCCGGTGTTCGCCAAGGAAGCGGTGGTGCTGGAGCAGAAGGCGAAGGGGGCGCAGGTGGCGGCAGGCGAAAAGGAGGAGGAGCACACCGATCCGACTGGAGTACGCGCTGATGTTCGCGTCCGTCGGCGCGGCGATGGCGGGTTGGTTGCTGGCGAAGCGCGCCTACAAGAACGCGGACAAGGGCTACAAGGAGCCGATCAACGAGATTTCGCCGCGCTTCTACAAGACGCTGTTCCGCAAGTGGTACGTGGATGAAATCTACGACTGGGTCTTCACCGGCCGCGCGAAGGTCGGCCCGGTGCGCCTGGGCGTGATGGGCCTGGGCGACGCCTCGTGGAAGTTTGATGCCAACGTGATTGACGGCGCGGTCAACGGCGCAGGCTGGACCACGCGCTTCAGCGGCACGCTGTCGGTGCTGTGGGACAAGTGGATCATCGACGGCCTGTTCGTGAACGGCGTGGCCATTGTGACGCGGTTGGCTTCGTATCCCGTGCGCCTGGTGCAGTGGGGACTGGTGCAGTGGTATGCGCTGGTGATGGTCGCCGGCCTGGTGGGTTTCGTTTTCTATTACGTCGTGAAGTGGTAGAACGGGTAGAGCGGCGCTTTAGCGCCGTTGGAAGGCGGTTTTGGGAACCTGGCGTTGTTCCGGCAGGGGCTGAAACTCCATGCAAAAGAGGCGGTAGCCGCTCAGGATGACAGCTCTAGAAATAAACAGGTAACGCGACTGAAGGCTGACGGCTGAAAGCTGAGAGCTAAAAATGTATAACCACATTCTCTCGATTATTTTGTTCACCCCGCTGGTGGGAGCGATTCTCCTGCTGCTGTTGCCGAAGGAGAACAAGGACGCGATTCGCTGGGTCGCGAACATCTTCGCCTTCCTGGGATTCGCCGTTTCGCTGCCGCTGGTGCCCTGGTTCTGGGCGGTGAAGGAGCGTTCCGGCTTCCTGTTCGTCGAAGGCTCGCCGAACAACTGGATTCCTTCGATCGGCGCCGGTTACGTGGTCGGCATCGACGGCATCTCGTTTCTGCTGATCATGCTGACGACGCTGCTGGGCGCGATCTCGATCCTGTCGTCGTGGAATGCGATCCAGGAGCGGGTGAAAGAATATTACGCGTGGTTCCTGGTGCTGCAGACGGGCATGCTCGGCGTCTTCATGGCCAACGACTTCTTCCTGTTCTTCGTTTTCTGGGAGGCCATGCTGGTGCCGATGTATCTGCTGATCGGCATCTGGGGCGGACCGCGCAAGCTTTACGCCGCCATCAAGTTTTTCCTGTACACCCTGTTCGGTTCGGTGCTGATGCTGCTGGGCATCCTGTTCCTCTACTTCCATCACCACTCCCTGACCGGCGTGTACACCTTCTACCTGCCCGATCTCTACGCGACTGCGCCCAAGATTGGCGGGCCCGCGGCGATCTGGCTGTTCTTCGCCTTCTTCGTCGGCTTCGCCATCAAGGTGCCGATGTTCCCGTTCCACACCTGGCTGCCCGACGCGCACGTGGAGGCGCCAACCGCGGGCTCGGTCATCCTGGCAGGCGTCCTGCTGAAGATGGGGACGTACGGCCTGATCCGCTTCTCCCTGCCGTTCTTCCCGGCGGTGGCCATGACGCCCGTGGGTGCGCGAGTTCATGATCGTGCTCTCGCTGATCGCCATCATCTACGGCGCGCTGGTTTCGCTGATGCAGAAGGACATGAAGAAGCTGGTGGCATACTCGTCGGTCAGCCACCTTGGTTTCTGCACGCTCGGCATTTTCGCGCTGAACCCGCCGGGACTCAGCGGCTCGGTGCTGCAACAGATCAACCACGGCATCTCCACCGGCGCGCTGTTCTTGATCGTCGGCATTCTTTACGAGCGGAGGCATACGCGCGAGATCTCGGAGTACGGTGGCATCTCCAACGTGATGCCGATCTACGCGACCATCACCCTGATCATGTTCATGTCTTCGATGGGACTGCCGCTGCTGAACGGCTTTGTCGGCGAGTTCACCATCCTGCAGGGCACATTCATGGAGAACAAATTGTGGGCGGCATGGGCGGCGCCCGGCGTGATTCTCGCTGCGGCTTACCTGCTGTGGCTGTACCAGCGAGTGTTCTTCGGGTCGGTGCAACAATCCCAAGAACGAAGAGCTGTCCGACCTTTCGGGACGCGAACTGGCGACGTTTATCCCGCTGGTGATTCTCGCGTTCTGGATCGGCCTGTATCCCAAGCCGTTCTTCCAGATACTCTCCACGCCAGTGAACAACCTGGTGGCGACGGTGCGCCCGGATTATCCCGGACTGACGAAGCCAGTAGTCGCAGGTCAGCCGGCGGTGAATACTGCAGCCCGAAACGCCGACAGCATTACCCGAAGCCGCCCAAAGCACCTGAGACACAGAAACCGGCGACCGGTGGTTCGTCTCCCAGACGGGGGTGGCGGAATCGCAGCAACCGGTCCCGGTAAAGACGGCGCGAAGGCGAACACTGGCAACGGCTCCCGCGGCGGGCGGGCAAAAGTGAGGATGAAATTGTGACCACCTCGCTCGCATTTTATTTTTCGAGCAGCGATTACCTGCTGGCGCTGCCCATGCTTCTGCTGACGCTGTTTGGGCTGGGCATTCTGATGATCGACCTGATGCTGCCGCAGCAGTGGAAGCAGGTGAACGCCATCACCGCTTTGATCGGCATCGGGTTCTCGGCGGCTGCCGTGGGCAAGCTGCATTATGCCTATCACGTCGCGGAACTCCAGGGCCTGCAGTTCAGCGGCAGCGGCTTCATGGGTACGCTGCTGGTGGACCGCTTCGCCATTTATTTCTTCTACCTGTTCCTGGTGGGCGCGGCCGTCGCCATCCTGATGTCGATGCGCTATCTGGAGGTCGAGCAGGAGAACCACGGCGAGTTCTATGCGCTGATTCTGTTCTCGGTGGTCGGCATGATGTGCATGGCCGCGGGCTATGACATCGTGCTCATCTTTATCGGCCTGGAGCTGATGGCGATTTCGACCTACGTCCTGGTGGGATTTCTGCGCCGCGACAAACGCTCCAACGAAGCCGCTTTGAAATATCTACTGCTGGGAGCTTTTTCTTCGGGAATTTTCGCCTACGGCCTGTCGCTGTTCTACGGACTTACCGGCAGCACCAACCTTGGCCGCATCGCAACAAAACTTCAGGAAGTGATCGCGGCCCATCCCAACGATCCGATCGTGGTCTTCGCCTTGCTGGCGACCACCACCGGGCTGCTGTTCAAGATCGCGGCCGTGCCGTTCCATCAATGGGCGCCGGACGCTTACGAAGGCGCGCCCACCAGCGTCACCGGATTTATGTCGGTCGCCGTGAAGTCGGCCGCTTGGGCGATGTTGCTCCGCATCTTCCTTTTCGGTCTCTATCCGCTGCGCTCGATGTACGTGCCGCTGCTGGTTTTTGTCTCCATCGCCACCATGACCGGAGGCAACCTGGCAGCCATCACGCAGAACAACCTGAAGCGGCTGCTCGCTTACTCCTCGATCGCGCACGTCGGCTACATGCTGCTGGGCCTGGTCGCCAGCGATGGCCAGAACAATTCCACCGGTATCGTGGCCATCCTCGTGTACCTGCTGGTGTACACCTTTATGAACCTGGGCGCGTTCGCGGTGATCACTTCGCTGCGGCGGCGCAACATCATCGGCGACGAGATCGACGACATTGCCGGCCTGTATTTCAAGGCGCCGACCGAAGCCATGCTGATGCTGATTTTCCTGCTGTCGCTGGCCGGTATTCCGCCGCTGGCGGGCTTCTGGGGCAAGTACTTCATCTTCCTCAGCCTGATCCAGACAGGGCATTACATCCTGGCATCGATTGGCGTGCTCTACTCGGTGGTCGCGCTCTACTATTACATGCGCATTGCGAACGCCATGCTGATGCGCCAGGCCGTGGACGTGGAACCGGTGAAGCTCAGACCGGCAATGCGGCTGGTGCTGACCATCACCGCCGTCGGCACGGTGGGGATCGGGCTCTTCCCCAACTTCTTCATCAATGCGGCCAATTGGTCGCTGGGACTGGTGCAGGGCTCGCAGCATATGGCGACACTGCTGCGCTGATCGGAGTCGAAGTACTGAAGTGAGAAAGGCGGCAAGGGCGGACCTCGTTCCTGCCTGCAAGAACCTGGCCTTCGCGACCTCATATCTGTTATCTTCACCGCATTTCGATGGATTGGGTGCAGGATGGCAGAACTCTCCAACAGGGAATTACAGGCCAACTTGACCGCTGGCATGCAACGGAGACGGCTTTCATCGGCTGGACACTCGACGCCTTCGATTTCTTCGTCGTCATCTTCCTCCTCGACACGCTGGCGGCTCAATTTCGAGTTCCCAAGCGTGACATCGTGCTCACCATCACGGCGACGCTGGCCATGCGGCCGGTGGGCGCTCTGCTCTTCGGCATGATGGCCGACCGCTACTCGGCGCTGCCCGCTGATGGCCAACGTCATTTTTTTCCGGCCATCGAGTTGCTCATGTGACTTCGCGCCCAACTACACGGTGTTCTTCATTCTGCGCATGCTGTTTGGCATCGGCATGGGCGGCGAGTTGGGTGTGGGCGCGTCACTGGCCATCGAGCATGCTCCAGTTCGCTGGCGCGGCGTGCTCTCGGGGATCTTGCAGAGCGGATATTCCATCGGCTACTTACTGGCAGATCTTTCGCCGCGCGGCTGGTGTTGCCCAACTGGGGATGGCGTGCCATGTTCTGGGTGGGCGGACTTGCGGCGCTGCTGGCTCTTTACATTCGGATGAAGGTCCCGGAGTCGGAGGCATGGAAGCAGCACCGCGTTACACGCACGATTGACGGTCCACGAATCGCCTGGCAGCACAAATGGCTCAGCCTGTACATGATCGCGCTCATGTTCATGATGAACTGCCTTTCGCACGGTACCCAGGACCTCTATCCCGACTTTCTGCGACACGCTCACGGGGCCGCACCCAACACGGTCGCGTACATTACCATGTTCTACAACGTGGGCGCGGTAACCGGCGCGGTCATCTTCGGCCTGCTTTCCGAACGAATCAGCCGCCGCTATAGCATGCTGTCGGCGCTGGCAGTGTCGCTGGCGATCATTCCCTTGTGGGCCTTTGGCAGCTCGCTTGCGGTTTTGGCGGTCGCCGCCTTCATCATGCAGATGGGTGTGCAAGGCGCGTGGGGCATCATTCCGGTCCACCTCAACGAATTGTCACCGGATGCCGTCCGCGGCTTGTTGCCGGGTTTTACCTATCAGGTGGGGATTCTGTTTGCCGCCTCGACCCCCACCGTCGAGTTCGCGCTGCGTGACCGCCTGGGTTACCCATGGGCGCTCACTGCATTTGAGCTGGTGGTGATGGCCGGATTGTCGTTGCTTCTGATATTTGGAAGCGAGCGGCACGGACGCAGCTTTGTGCGCGAAACGGAGAGGACTGGCGGCGTGATCCGTCAATTGGAGCGGGAGACGGGAATCGAACCCGCGACCAACAGCTTGGGAAGCTGTGACTCTACCACTGAGTTACTCCCGCTCTGCCAGCAGATTATAACGCAACGCTCGTGCCAGCGATTGGCTTGATGTGGACCTGCAAGGGGATCACGACAGGAGGGAAGCGGGTTCCTGGAGTTAGAATAGCGCATGAGTCAAGACGTTTCCGAATTGCTGAAAAAGGCACTCGCTCTTCCCGCGAAGCACGTGCCGCGTTGGCGGCTCCCTTCTCGAAAGCCTCGATGAAACCTTGGACGAGTCGGCAGAAGAAGAATGGAACAAAGAGATCGCGCGCCGGATAGGCGAATTGGATTCTGGCAAAGTGAAACCCGTTCCCTGGTCGGAAGCGCGTCGCCAAATCTCGGCCATCCTCAATGGCCGCTAAACCACTGGAGATTCACCCGGCAGCTCTGGCGGAATTGAAATCAGCATTGTCTTGGTATCTTGAGCGGAGTGAAGCCGCAGCTCTTAGATTTGCCGCCGAATTGGATCGGGCCATAAACTTAGTGAGCGAGTCACCAGGGCGTTGGCCGGTGGGTGAGCACGGAACGCGGAAGTTCGTTCTGCAGCACTTTCCTTTTGCAGTTATCTACCGGGAGAAAGAGATTAATAGTCCAAGTGCTGGCCGTTGCCCACGGGCACAGGCGACCGGGATATTGGAAACAACGGAAGTGACCTGACATTTGGCGATTGTAGCTGCCCGTGACCATTTCTAAGGATTATCAATGCTAAAACGTCTCCTCCTGCTCACGCTGCTCTCCACCGCACTCAGTGCCCAGAACACTCCCGCTCCAGCCTCACCCGCACCCAGCTTTGATGGCAAGAGCTGGTGGGACTACGTGAAGGTCCTGGCCGCCGACGACATGGAAGGCCGCGAAACCGGCAGCGAAGGTCTCCGCAAGGCTGCTGCCTACATCGTTGAGCAGCTCAAGGCAGACGGACTTCAGCCCGCCGGCAGCAACGGCTTCTACCAGCCGGTGAAGTTGGTCAGCCGGCAGATTGATGAATCCGGTTCCAGCCTCGCACTGGTTCGTGATGGCAAGGATGAGCCTCTGGTACTGGGCCAGGACGCGATGTTCAGCACCCGCGTCGATCTCGCTCCCGAAGTGGATGCGCCCCTGGTATTCGTCGGCTACGGTTGCGCGTGCCGGAAAAGGATTATGACGATTTTGCCGGCCTCGACCTGAAGGGCAAAGTGGCGGTGATCATTTCCGGCTCTCCGTCGGAGATGCCGTCGGCCCTGGCCTCGCATTATCAGTCGGCGTCAGAGCGCGCCAAAGCCTTGCGCGCGGCCGGCGCGATCGGCATGATCTCGATCCCGAACCCGGCTTCGATGGATATTCCCTGGAGCCGAATGACGCTGGCGCGCACGCGTCCCAGCATGGCGCTGGCTGACCCCAGTCTCAACGAGTCGCGAGGCATTAAGCTGTCGGTCGTCTTCAACCCTGCGTATGCAGAGAAGCTGTTCGAGGGATCGCCTTACAAGTTTCAGCAAATTGCTGATCTCGCGAAAGAGCGCAAAGACCTGCCGCGCTTCGCGCTGAGCGCCAGCATCAAGGCGCGCGCCAAGGTCATCCAGAAAGACGTCGAATCGGACAACATCATCGCCAAGTTGCCCGGCACCGATCCCAAGCTGAAGGACGAGTACGTCGTGCTCTCGGCCCACATGGACCATCTCGGTATCGGGGAGCCCATCAACGGCGATCGCATTTACAACGGCGCCATGGACAATGGCTCAGGATCGGCGCTGGTGCTCGACATCGCCAACTCGCTGCAACATTCCCAGCTCAAGTTAAAGCGATCGGTGCTGTTCGTTTTCGTCACCGCGGAAGAAAAGGGTCTGCTCGGATCGAAGTACTTCGCCGCCCATCCCACCGTGCCCAAGAACTCAATCGTGGCCGATATCAACACCGACATGTTCCTGCCGATTTTCCCGCTCAAGCTCCTGACCGTCTATGGACTGGATGAGTCCAGCCTCGGCGACGTGGTTCGCCAGGTTGCGCAGCAGCAAGGCGTGCAGGTGCAGGCCGACCCCGAGCCGCTGCGCAATTCCTTCATCCGCAGCGATCAGTACAGCTTCATCCGCCAGGGAATTCCGTCGGTGGCGATGAAGGTGGGCTTCAAGCCGGGATCGCCGGAGGCTGCTACCGAGAAAAAGTGGCTCACTGAGCGCTACCACGCGCCTTCGGACGATCTGGACCAGCCAGTGGACCTGGCGGCTGCGGGCAAATTCGAAGACATCGTGCAGGGCCTGACTGTGAGGGTCGCCAACGATCCGCGGCGTCCGGCTTGGGAGAGCGACAGCTTCTTCCGCCGGTTCGTGGTGAAGCGCCGTATGGGGCAATAGATAGGATGTTTCAGCACCAACAAATATGACGCGATTCCTTGTCTTCGCCTTCCTGCTGACGGCGGCATGCGTGGCCGCAGGCCAGTCGTTGTCGTTGACTGCCCCGGAGACCGTTATCGTTCCCAGCGGCAACCTGCATCTTCGAGGCCTCCTGTGGAGACCGGCAGGCCCTGCACCTTCTCCAGCCGTCCTGTTTCTTCACGGTTCCGGCGGTCCCGATGCTGCGCATACCAGCGGCTTCCTGATGACCGACGCGGCGGCAAAGCTGGGGCCCGTTTTCGTAAAGCATGGCTACGCCTTTCTCTATCTTTGTCGTCGAGGTCAGGGCCTGTCAGCAGATCAGGGAGACTTTATTCAGGATCGCTTGCAGAGCGAGAGCGCAGGCAAGGACGACAAAGTGCGAAAACATCTGCAATTCGTTTTGCTGACAACCGACCAACTCGACGATGCCATCGCCGGTCTTTCGTTTTTGAAGAAAGTGCGCGGGGTAAATCCTCAGCGCATCGCCGTGGTTGGGCATTCCTTCGGTGGTCAACTCGTCCTGCTTGTGGCTGAGCGCGACCACTCCATTCGGGCTGCGGTTGCGTTTGCGGCTGCGGCCAATTCCTGGGAAAGCAACCCGGAAATCCGTCAGCGCCTTCTAACCGCAATTCGCAGCATCGCCGTTCCCATCATGCTTTTGCAAGCTGAGAACGACTTCTCAATCGCGCCCGGGAAAACGATGGATGCCGAGCTGGCACAGCTCAAAAAACTGCACTCTCTCAGGATTTACCCTCCCGTAGGACAAACGGCCGAGGATGGGCACAACTTTGTCTATACAACCGCTTTCTGGGAGTCTGACGTCTTCAGATTTCTCGATGAGTACGTGGGCCATTGATCGCAATACCGTCGGTGGCGGTAGGTGTCTACGGACAGTGTTCCCGCACCAGTGATCAGCAGGAAAACCAGTCCCAGCAGCATGCTGAAGTCAGTACGGGCTTCGTGCAGCATGGCCCACATCCCGCTCTTGGCGATCATTGGAATCTTGGTCGTTGTGATCGCGACCAATATAACGGCCAAGCAGTGGGATTGCCGCCAGCCGCGTGAACAGCCCAACCAACAGCAGGGTTCCACAGACAATCTCGACCGTTCCCACGAACGGCGCCATGAAATGCGGCGATGGGATACCAATCTTCTCGAACCGCCCCACGCCGAGCTGGGCAGGGAAGAGGAATTTCTGGATGCCCTCCGACACGAACACCCAGCCAACCAGAATGCGAATCAACAGCAGCGCCTTCGCCGTGCGTGCTACCCAAACCGTGCTGCTCTGTGCCATCGTCAACTCCTGATCGCGGGCGGAGGCGGCGCTGTGAACTGACCCAAGTCGGCCAGGCCGAGTGTCGTTTCGATGGCGCTGATCTTTTCCACGGCATCATCGAAGCCGTCTTTGCCGAACATCTTATGCTCGATGTCCTCGAATTGATCGGACAATTCGTCGAGTTGCTTGTTGGTGAAGTGCGTCTTCCAGGCCGGGAAGACGACCGTGTCTTCGCGGGCAGCGTGGTTGCGGTACATCAGGACAAATGCCTCCAGCGAGCGTGCCAGCGGCTCGGCGTTGGCGGTTGCGATGCGTCCGTTCTTGGTTACCGCCAGCAAATAGCTCGTAATTTCGCGCCCACGCGCGTGCTGTGCGAGCAGGATGTCCACCAACTTGGGTGCTTCTCCCGTTCCCTTTCGCACCACCGGGAAGATGTGCTCTTCTTCCAGCATCTTCTCATGGTAGTTCTCACCGAAATCGCGAAACAGAACTCCCGCCCGGTACAGAGCGCTGGCGTCTAGCGACGCGGCATTGCTCCTGATTTTCGGGATACTCTCGGAATACACGAGCAGAGCACGGCGAAGCACGCCATGCTCGCGCATCAGGTCTTCTGTGGCTGTGACTTCCGGCTCGGCGGCCTCGGGGCTTGCCAGAAGCACAGCAGGAGTAATCAGCGTTGCCGTGGTGACCGTTGCAGCTTTGGCTATCAGCTCACGGCGCGTGAGTTGCTGGGCGCTCGGGGACATACATACCTCCGGACGTCCATGATAGCGCGCTGGCTTGCAGCGTGAAGCGCAGGCCAACCTACTTGGTAGCGATCATCAGGCTGACCGGCCCGGGGATGCGCACCCGCTTCGTTTCCGCAAAACCCGCCGTCTTCAACCATCCGTCATATTCCGGCTCGCTGTAGCTTGCGCCTGCACGCGTGCCCACCAGCATGTTCAGCGCGAACAGCGCGCCATGGCGCGGAGCGGTCTTGTCAGCCTCAAGGATGAAGTCGGACACAACCAGCCGTCCCTTGGGCGCCAGGGCCGCGTAAGCTCGCTTGAGCAGCTCCTGGTTTTCCTCCGGCGAGTACATATGGCAAATCGCCGAGAGCAGCACCAGGTCGTAATGGCCGCTCTCCAGAGGAATCGTCAGCATATCGCCTTCGCGGGTCGTGATGCGATCCGCCAATCCGGCTTTGCGGATGTGCTGCTGCGTGATAGGCAGCACGTCAGGCAAGTCCACAATCTCCGCCTGCAGGCCGGGAGCGGCTTTGGCGAAAGCGATGGAGTAAGCGCCCGAACCTCCGCCAAGATCGAGCAAGCGCTTCGCACCGTTGATCTCGACGGCCTGCGCTATGGCGCGTGCATTGCCGCGGGCCCGGTGGTCCATGGCGGCGATAAACGGCTTCACCCAACCGTTATCTCCGCGAGGGGCGACGCACGTGCCCGCCTTCACCGCTTCGGTCAGAGTGGACCAGCGCTTCCACATATTCGCAATGTGCAGTTGCGCCTCGCGAGCGCTGTCGGGCGTGCCCTCGACCAGGAAGCGCGCCGACATCGGCGTGTTGGTGTAGACTCCGTCGCGCTTTTCCAGCAGCTTCAGGCTGACCAGCGCGTTCAGCAGCATCTCGGTGGCGCGCACCGCCGCCCCGATCTTTCCCGCGACCTGCATGGCCGTGCCGCCGTTTCCTACAGCGGTGAACACATCCAGTTCCAGCGCGGTCAGCACGGCGCGGCTGGGCATGAAGCCACGGATCAACTCATTGACGTCATCGGGCAGCACACCGGCGGCGTCCTTGCCCTTCAACATCGCCAGATATTTATTGCGATGATCGAGCATCTCCGCCTTCATCTCCGCGGAATCGGTGCGCTCCAGGCGCGCGACCTTCTTGCCAGCCTGGAAGTGCGAGCCGACAATTTCCGTCACGTCGGAGGGCGTCAGCTTGGTGTACCAGGCGCCTTCGGGATACACGACCATCACCGGGCCGCTGTCGCAGATGCCGAGGCAACCGCAGCTTGAAACCTGCACCTCGTCCGAGAGACCTTTGGCGCCCAACTCGCGGTGCAGCGAGTCGAGGACACGGAACGAACCTGCCGCCGAGCAGCAGGGAACTCCCTCAGCTTTTTCCTGGGTGCAAACGAAAACGTGATAACGAAACGGCTCCACGGAAATCCTCCAGATCAGTAGTCAGTTGTCGGTGGCCAGTTGCCGGTTGCCAGTAAAACTACAAGCTATCAGCTATCTCACAAACCCGTTTTGAAAGGGCATGGCTTCAGCCGTGCCGCTGCGCACGCGATAGACATCGGGCTTTAGCCCCAGAGGTAATGCTCTCCGCTATTCGGTACTGTGAGATGCGTTACTCTTCATTTTCAAGCGATTGCAACCTGCGGGAAAGTGCAGCGCTCACAGCAGTGCGTGACGGCGAACGGCTGGGATCTGTGCGAAGAACTTGATGTTGTCATCCTGAGCGATGCGCCCGCGTGGCTTTCCGACCCGCCGCCTTTGCGGGTCGGGCGGGCGCGAGTCGAAGGATCTGCGGTGCGTCGCTGTCGAACGGGATCCGAACACGACTTTGTACTCTCACGAAAATTATTCTCCTGTTCACCTCCCAGTTACCATTCCGGTCAATAATTCATGTTGACAGTGCACGTTACTGCACTATGATGTTTGAAACATTTCCTGCTGGATTTGTTTTGGGGTGCAGGGACCAATGCAGGCGACGTTCACATCCAAGGAAGTGGTGGCGCTGACCGGAATCAGCCCGCGCCAGCTGCAATGGTGGGACGAGCGCCGCATCGTGGTTCCCCAGCGGGAGGGGCACCGGCGCATATATTCGCCCGACGACCTCGCCGAGGTGGCGGTGATCTGCGATCTGCGCCAGCGTGGTTTCTCGTTGCAGAAGATCCGCCGGGTCATCCGCTTCCTGCAGAAAGAGCTGGGCAAGCGCCTGGTGGAGACGGTCACGGCCGCCTCCGAATACCACCTGCTGACCGATGGCCGGCACATTTTCCTGGAAGATACCGCCCGCGGAGTGGTTGACCTGCTGAAAAACGCACGCCAGCCGATGTTATCGGTGTGCCTGAGCGACACCATCCAGCGGGTCTTCAACCCCATCGATCGCTCCAGCAGCGCTCGAGCGGGTGCCCGCGCCGAGGTGCGCCGCGCGCGCAAGCACAACGGTTCCGTTCGTCATCTTAAAGTACGACGCAGTAAGGCTTCTTGAACCGTCCTGAAGGAGGGCACGTGATCGGAGAAATCAGCATCCTGAGCGAATGGATCCCCGAACAAATGGAGCCCGGAACGATTTTTGTGCTGGAAAATGCCGGCGACATGGGCGAAAAGGACGATCCCTATTGGGCCGTGCTGTCCTGTCCGACCTGCGGGCAGCTCGGGCTCGTCACCCGCAAGCAGCTTTCCGGATTGTTGCCGGTCATCTGCGGCTCCGAGAAGTGCTCTGCCCAGTTCTTCATCCGCGACGAGGAGATTGTGCCCCGCAAACCGAACTAAGCAGCCTCCAGCCGCGCAGCGGCGGCAGCGAAGTTAGCCCGGGGCGCAAGCTTGGTGCTTGGTGCCCTAGGTTCGCGTCCGTCTTTTGGACGCGAACCTGGCAGAAGAAGGTTCGGGCGTGGCCACCGAGTATTTTCAACTCACGATCCTCGGGCCGTCCATTCCGATTCGATCTCCACCACTCCGTTGACCCCAGGTTCGCCCAACAGAAGGGCGAACCCGGGGCACCAGGCGCATCGCAGAATCCGGATGCTCCCACCCAAGCAAAAGCAGCTTGGGTTGATTGGATAAGAGCGAAGGCTCGCGATTCTATCCTAAGGCGTCTTTTGCGGTAGTTGAGGACCAAGAAAGACGCTGAGGAAGAAGGAGCCTTCGATGTTGATTATAGGGTGTGATTTTCATCCCAGCTGGCAACAAGTTGCCTGGTTCAATCCGGAGACCGGGGAAACGGGAGAACAGAAGTTAGGGAACGGCAATGGCGAAGCCGAGCGATGGTACCGGCAGCTGCCGGTGCCGTCGTTGATCGGCCTGGAAGCCACGGGGAACTGTCAGTGGTTCCTGGACCTGCTGCAGCAGATGGGGCATGAAGTGTGGGTGGGCGATGCGGCGCCGATCCGGGCCAGTTATGTGCGCAAGCAGAAGAATGACCAGCGCGATGCCGATCACGTGCTGAAGCTGCTGCGGGAAGGCCGGTTTCCCCGGCTATGGGTGCCGAGTCAGCAGCAACGCGATCTGCGGCAGCTGCTGATTCATCGGCACAAGCTGGTGCAGATCCGGGCGCGGGTGAAGAACGGACTGCAGCACCTGGCGATGAATCGCGGCATGCAAAAGAAGTCGAAGCTGTGGAGCGTAGCCGGACAGAAAGCTTTCCGCGCCTTGCCGCTCGTAGGGTTGGGCGGGGTGCCGGCGGCAGGACCTGCTGCAGTTGCTGGTCTATCTCGATGCCCAGATCGAGCCGTTGGATCGAGGCGGCGCAACAAGCGTCCGAGCAGGATCCGCAGGCCCGGCTGCTGCTGACTCAACCCGGCGTGGGCCCGATCACCGCCCTGGCCTTCGTGCTGACCATCGGCGACGTCTCCCGCTTTCCCCGAGGCAAGCAGGTGGCCAGCTATCTGGGACTGATCCCGCGGGAGCACAGCTCGGGGGACGGCAGCGGCTGGGCGCCATCAGCAAACAGGGTAATCGGTTTCTGCGCATGCTGCTGGTGGAGTCGGCGCAGAGTGTAGTTCGGCTGGATGAAAGTTTTCGCAAACCATATGCTCACCGCTGCCACAGCAAGCCGAAAGGCATCGCCAAGGTAGCAGCGGCGAGACGATTGGCGGTACGACTCTACTGGATGCTGCGCAGCAACACGCCGTATCCGGAGATCGTTCGCATCGAGAGCAACCCGCGGGTGGCCCTGGTCGGCAAGAAAAGCTAGACCGATGGACTGATTGGGTGCTCTCGCCTCCAGACCCAGCGGTGCAAAAGACGGCCTGCCGGCCTTGGAAAACGGTGAAGCTGTTTTCCACTTTCGCACCGCCTGCGGCGGCTGGGGGTTCGCATAGCAGAATCATGGTCGCTGGTTAGGCCGAATCCATGGTTGGTGGAACGAAGCTGCTTCCACCGAGAACTGATTGAATCGCGAGTTCTCCGTGATACTTGGTCCTCAACCTCGCTGGGACGAAGCCAGCGGTGCTCACCCACCGCCCAGGACAATTATCGCTTGACAAACCCTTCGCTCTTATCCAGGGCCACCCGCAGATAAGTGGAATGCGTAGCCTCGAGCCGAAAGGATGGGTCACCCGTCCGTGGATGATTGATGCGGATCTCGAGCTTTGAAGGGCACGGCTTGAGAGGTTGCGAAAAAGTCCTTTGAAGGGGAGTTTCGGGTAGTGCGGCGCTTCAGCGCCGCGTCCATGAGGTAATTACAAAGCGGCCTTCAGGCCCGGAGGTACATGCCCCGAGGTCGCTAAGACGCGCGTGTTTTCGCGGGGCTTGAGTCGAGGTACCGCAGCGGCTAAATGTGATGTGTCAAGAGGTTGTTGACATCGAGACCGGATCGGCTGATGGGTGGTTTTTGGTTGAGGGCAGTGTGCGGTCGATGCCAGTTGTACTGGTGGATCCAAGGAGCCAGATAGCGAAGGCGTTCGGCGGAGTTCTGATAGAGGCGCGCGTAGGCCCACTCGCGGATGGCGGTTTGGATGAAGCGTTCGGCCTTGCCATTGGTGCGAGGAGTGTAGATGCGAGTGCGGGTGTGGCGGAGTTGGAGATGGCTACAGGCTTGTGCGAAGAGGTTGGAGCAGAAGCACGGGCCGTTGTCGGTCATGACGCGACGAACCGGGATGCCGAGATGGGCGAAGTAGGCCACGGCCTGGCGAAGGAAGCTGCTGGAAGAAGTAGCTTTTTCGTCGGGGAGCAGGGCGGTGAAGGCGATGCGGGAATGGTCGTCGATGGCGACATAAAGAAACTCCCAGCCGGCGCCGCGGGTTTCATCCTGGGGATTGCCGGTGAGGCGATGGCCGGGCTTGTGGATGCGGGCCAGCTTCTTGATGTCGATGTGCAGCAGGTCGCCAGGAGCGGGAAGCTCGTAGCGCACGATGGGCAGGGTGGGCTCCAGCATTTTGATCTTGTTCAGCTTGAGCCGGGTCAGGATGCGGCTCACGGTGGCCCGGCTCAGGCCGGTGGACTGGGCGATGCGGACCCCGGTCCAACGCTGGCGTCGCAGCCGCTGCACGCGGTCCATCAATTCTGGGGAAGTAGAGCGGGGAGACCGGTGCGGCCGCGAGCTGCGATCGCGCAACCCCAAGGGGCCAGCTTGGCGGAAGCGATGCACCCACTTGGCCGCGCTCTGCCGGCTGAGCTTGAACTCGGCCGCGGCCTCCTTCAAGCTCAGTCGGCCCTGGATCACGGTTTCGGCAAGTTCCTCTCGACGATGAATGGTAAGTCGAGCATGATGGTGATAGTCCATTCGGTCTCCTCGGTAGCTGTTGCTTCGCAACATCAGCTTCCCAGTTCTTGGCCGAATGGACAACAACCTATTGAAACTTCACAGCTAAAGCCGGCTTTCATGAATTACTCTTAACGCGGGCCTGAAGGCCCGCACTACCCTAGAGTGTCCACATTGAGTTTTTCAGCAGCCTGTTCAGCCGTGCCGTAAAGCTGCTGTCATTATCCTGGCTTTAGCCGCTGAGGGGCATCGGTTCTAAGACGAAGTGCTAGCTTCCTCGGGAGCTGAAGCCCAACTCTCCACACACACTAACGGCACGGCTGAAGCCGTGCCGTTTCAAGACTTGCCGCTATCCTACAGAATCAAAGATGAATAACCCAGGTTAGTCCACCTCGTGTTTTGCGGTGTAGCCGTCGCGAGCGGCGATGGTGTACTTGATGTCGTGGTTCTTCTGGTCCTTGATCTCCAGGGGCTTGTCGTCGGGGCCTGGTGCCCCAGGTTCGCGTCCTTCTTTTGGACGCTAACCTGGGCAGAAGAAACTAACGGCAGGAGCGGTAAGCGCCGCACCCTCAGCCGCGAACTGCAGGATGGCCATGAGCTGTTGCAGAGTGAGTCCGAAGACCTCCTGGATTTCCAGAAATGGGTAACCCTCCGCAAGCTTCTTAAAGATAGCAGCCAGCGGCACCCGGGTCCCGCGGACAACCCAGACGTTGCCGCGCTCTCCCGGTGCGCTCTGCGCCGCGGCACATTTGGACCAATCCAACCGGCCTGCCTGGAGGAGCCAGTTTATCGAAGGTGCATCGGCGTTGGGCGCCTGACCGCCGCCCGGTGTCGGGGAGGGTTTTGTCTTGGCCGGACGCCGGTCTTGCCTGGGTGTCGCGCGCTGGTTTGGCTGGCGTGGCCTATCGGAATCTGCGCCGGCGGGTATGCCGCGCGCTGCGTCAGGAGTGGGCGTTTGCGATTGAAGCTGTGCCGCCCAGGCATCGAACGCCTCGTGGATGGCTTGCCGTATGGTCACGCCCTGGCTCGCAGCCATGATCTTGACGCGGCGCTTCTCGGCTTCCGGCAGTCGCACCGACAATAGCTTAGTCTCACTTGCTGTCATGTTAGCATCGCTAACTTAGCTAACTAGTCTAACACATTTCGGGGCGAAAAACAGCGCTCTTTCGCATCTAAGTCGTTATCTTACAATATTTTACTAATAAGCCTTGCAAAATCAAGTATTTGCGAGTGGAACTTCTTGGTAAGTCGTTGATTCTAAGTGAAATCGAGGAGGGGGAGGTGTTTCGTTAGCGGATTCAGTTTCGACTGAATGCTGAGCACGGAACCGCAGATCCCTCGACTCCGCTTCGCTGCGCTTGGGATGACAAATCCAAGAAAGCGGCGAGAACTTAAGGACAGGCGCGCAGCGGAACAGCCGTCAGCGCACGGAAGCTTTGCCCGCGGCCGAGACTGGGACCTGTTCCACGATCTCGATGCCGAAGCCCTCGAGACCTGCGACCCGGCGCGGATGATTGGTGAGCAGGCGAATGCGCTTGAGACCCAAGTCGGAAAGGATCTGCGCGCCGATACCGATTTCGCGCTGAGTGCGGCGCTGGCTTTCGGGCAGAGTCGGCAGGCGCTGCTCGTGATGGAACTGAATGGTCTGGCGGTCGCCGAGCCTCTCGACGGAATAGCCCTTCGAGGTGGAATGCAGGTAGATCAGCGCGCCGCGGCCTTCTTCGGCAATACGCTGCATTGCGCCGTCAATGGAATCGCGGCAGGCGCACCAACTGGCGCCGAAGACATCGCCGACCAGGCAGTGCGAGTGCATGCGCACCAGCACGGGTTCGTCGCCCGCGTTATCGAGCTCGCCCCGGACCATGGCGATGTGAGACTCGCCCGTGATCTCCGACTCATAGGCGATCATGCGGAAGTCGCCGTAAGCGGTGGGGACGATGGCTTCGGCCAGCCGCTTCACATAGCGCTCGTGGGCCATGCGATAGCGGATGAGTTCGGCGACGGTGAGCATCTTCAGGCTGTGCCGCTTGCAGAATTGGCTGAGCTGCGGCACGCGCGCCATGCTGCCGTCGTCATTCATGATCTCGCAGATCACGCCCGCCGGAACCAGCCCTGCGAGGCGAGCGAGATCAACCGAGGCTTCGGTCTGGCCGGCGCGCACCAGCACTCCGCCTTTGCGAGCGCGCAGCGGGAAGACGTGGCCGGGACGCGCCAGGTCGTTGGGTCGCGTGGACGGGTCGATGGCGACATGAATGGTCTGGGCGCGATCGTAAACCGAGATGCCGGTGGTGACGCCTTCTTTGGCGTCGATGGACTCGGTGAACGCGGTGCCGAAGTTGGAGGTGTTCTCCGACGACATCTGGCCGAGACGCAGGTATTCCAGCCGCTCCTCGGTCATGGCGAGGCAGACCAGTCCGCGACCGTGCTTGGCCATGAAGTTGATGGCCTCGGGCGTGATCTTCTCGGCGGCCATGGTGAGGTCGCCTTCGTTTTCGCGATCTTCGTCGTCCACGACCACAATCATGCGGCCGGCGCGAATCTCCTCCAGCGCGGTTTCGACATCGCAAAATGGGGAATGAGTGGACATGAGGGCTCGTGAAGATTTTAGCAGGGAAGCCGGAATTCGCTGTTCGCGATTCGCTTTTCGCTCTTTCGCCAGAGGCGCGAACGGGAGAGGTTTCGGCGACGGAAAGGCAGGCTCCCTCCGCTCGGACTAAAGTCCTCGCTCAAGATGACAGTCTTAAGGGAGAACGCCGCGAAATACAAAGACGTGATAAGCGAACGGCGAACCGCGAATGGCAAAGAGCGAAGAGCGAAAGAGCGAACGGCGAAAGGCGAACAGCGGTTCCCTTACGCGTTCGGGTTGAAGAACCGTATCAGCCAGAACGCCAGCATGGCAACCACCGCCGATGCTGGAATGGTGAGGATCCAGGCCCAGACGATGCGGGTCGCAACTCCCCAGCGAACCGCCGAGATGCGGTGCGTGGTTCCGACGCCGATAATCGCGCCCGTGATGGTGTGCGTGGTGCTCACCGGAATGCCAGCCAACGCGGTGCCGAAGAGGGTGATTGCGCCGGCGGCTTCGGCGCAGAAGCCGCCCACCGGTTTCAGCTTGGTGATCTTGGAGCCCATGGTGTGCACAATGCGCCATCCGCCAAAGTAGGTGCCCAGCGCGATCGCGGTATGTGCCGCCAGGATGATCGGCCAGTGCCAGTGTCCCCAGTTGGCCGCGAAGTCGCGCGGAGCCATGACTCCTGCGGTGTAGAGCGCTCCGGCCACGATGCCCATGGTCTTCTGGGCGTCGTTGCCGCCGTGTCCCAGGCTGTAAGCCGCGGCCGACAGCAACTGGAGCTTGCGGAAAAGGCTGTCCACCTGGCGTGGCGACCTGCGCTGAAAGATCCAGGAGATCGCCACCATAAAGGAGAAGCCGAGAACGAACCCGATCACCGGTGCAAACACGATGAAGATCAGGGTCTTGGTCCAGCCATTAGGGATGATGACGTGCGGCGCGGCGCTCCAGCCATGAAGAATCGCGGCGCGCGCCATGGCCGCTCCAGCGTAGCCACCGATCAACGCGTGCGACGAGGAGGTCGGCAGTCCCAGGAGCCAGGTCACGACATCCCACACGATGGCGCCGAGCAATCCAGCCAGCACCACGTACTGGGTGACGATGTCGAGCTGAATCATCCCGCTGCCGATGGTCTTGGCCACCGCGGTGCCCAGAAAGAAGGCGGCCAGAAAATTGAACACGGCCGCCCAGAGTACCGCCAGCCGGGGCGACAGCACCCGGGTTGAAACCACGGTCGCGATGCTGTTGGCGGCGTCGTGAAAGCCGTTCAGAAAGTCAAAGACGAGCGCGGTAATGACGGTAACGATCAGCAGCACCAGCACGGCACTCACGAGGGCACGTCCTGGGCTGAGTTGTCGTTCGCAGGCATGGAGTAGCGTCTCAGGCGTTCTTCAGCACGACGGTTTCAAGCACATCCGCGACATCTTCCGCTTTATCGCTGGCCTCTTCCAGGATCTCCAGCAGCTCTTTCAGTTTGATCAAGGTGATGGGATCGTAATCTCCGTCGAACAGGCGGCCAATCGCGCTGCGGCTTACCTGGTCAGCCTCGTTCTCCAGGCGGTTCACTTCCACGCAGTGATCGAGGAGATGACGGTTCTTGCCGAGCTTGCTGACCGCTTGTTTCATTTCTTCGGCCTGCTTCAGGATAATGCCCGCCAATATTTTGGCCGACGGAGAAGGCTGGGTGATTTTGTAGGTCAGCAGGCGGTCAGCCGCGCTATAGACAAAATCAAGAACGTCATCGAGCGAGGACGCCAACAGGTGGATGTCCTCACGATCAAATGGAGTAATGAAGGTCTGGTTCAGCTTGATGAGGATTCTGTGGGTCATCTCGTCGCCGCGGTGCTCGATCTCTTTGATCTTTTGCACGGCGGCGGGCATCTGCTCGTAGTCATAGTTATGCAGCAGGTCGGCCAGAACTTGCGCACCCTCGACTACATTGTTCGCAATCTCGGCGAACATATCGAAAAACTTGGTATCACGCGGGATCAGGCGCATGACGGGCTCCACCGACAGCTGTGAGCGTCGGGAGTTGCATGAAATGTGAATGTAGGATTACGAAAATATTACAGCTACGTAAACAAATAACTATCGCATGCGCCTGCGAGGAGGGTCAAACCAGGCATCCGCAATTCTATCAATCGAACCGAAGAGGTGAGAAAGGAGCAAGGTCGAAATCAGTTGGTTGTCCGGTGAGCAACTGCGTCATGACATGGGCGGTAATCGGAGCCAGCAGGATGCCATCACGATAATGCCCGGTCGCAGCGTAGTATCCCGGCAAACTTGTGGCGCCCAGAATCGGGAGGTTGTCTGGCGAACCGGGCCGCAGGCCGGCCCAGGCATCATGGATGCGCATGTGCCCGATCTCCGGCGCGACCTTCTCGGCAGCCTGGCGCAGACGCTGCACGGTGTCAGCGTCCACCCGCTTATCGTAGCCCGCTTCCTCGACCGTGGCCCCGAGCAGGATGCGGCCATCGCTGCGCGGAATGATGTAAACCTCAGGCGTGCGAATGACGTGTCGCAACAATGGACCAGCATGAGGACTTCCGGGCTGCGGCACGACGCAGACCATCTGTCCTTTTACTGGTCGCGTCGGCGGGCCGAAGGGCCGCATCTGCGAGGCCCAGGCGCCGGCGCAATTCACGACTGCAGCTCCGGCGTAGAACGACTTGGTGGTGCGAACTCCGGCGGTGCGACCACCCAGCAGTGCGACTTCCACGACGGCAGAGCCGGTGGCGAAGTCAACGCCGCGATTCCGGGCAGCTTTCTCCAGGGCGCTACCCAGCTTGCGGGGATCGACGCTGCGCTCGGGCAGGAACCAGGCTGGCACTCGCAACGCTATCAATGGCTCGAGCCGGGCGAGTTCATCGTTGCCGATAGCGAGCGCTCCTTCACACTTCGGCGACTCATCGCCCGGGAAGAATGCGATGGTTCCGGCATCACGCAGATCGGGCGACTCGAATGCCTCGTCGCGCAGCTCGCGAACAAACTCGGGATACATGCGCGCGCTGGCCGCGATCATGCCGGCCAATTCCGGCGGGTTATGCGGATCGCAGTGCGCAATCATTCCTCCTGCGGCGTGGGTGGCCTCGCGAGCCGGCTCTCCCTTTTCCACGACCAGCACGCTCTTGCCTTTGTGCCGCAAGCGCCACGCCAGCGACAGTCCGATGACACCGGCGCCAATGATGACAACATCCCAAGTCTTCACGATTCGATTGTAGTGAAACCGGGGCGATTGCCCTAAGAGCAGCGGCAATGCAAATCGGGCGGGTGCGCACGACCTCACCCGCTTACTTGATAAGATGCTGTTTGACATAGGTTTTCTGCGCGCCCAAAATTGGAAGCAGCAAGAAAGGTGGCCTGATGTTTGAACAGCCTGAGAGTCGCGTGGTTGATGAACCGCCGGTTTCGTCGTCTCCAGACCGCAGCGACATTCTGAAGTACGTATTGATCGCGATCGCTGCGATCTACGTGGTTGCGTCCCTGTATCTCATGTACGACATGAGAGGCCGGATCGCCGCGATGGAGCAGAAGCAACTGAGCATGGAAACAGCCCAGGCCGAGTTAAATAGCCGCATCCACGCTACGTCCTCGGAGTTCAAGCAGGCTCTGACCTCACAGGCCGGCATGACGAAGCAGGAAATTGCCCAGCGTGCGGCCGAGTTGGAGCGTCAGCAAAAGGCTGCCGCAGCCAAGCTGTCGGCCGCGCAAAGCCAGCAAGGGCAGCAGATTGCTGCCGTGAGCGGCGAAGTCAGCGGTGTTAAGACCGAGGTTGGCGCGGCCAAGACGGACATCCAGAAGACCCAGACCGATCTGGCGGCCACGAACGCCAAGCTGGAGCGCGCCATTGGCGACCTTGGCGTGCAGAGCGGACTTATCGCCCATAATTCCAGCGAGTTGGATATGTTAAAGCGCAAAGGTGAACGCAATTATTACGACTTCACTCTGCACAAGGGAGCCAAGACTCCGATCTCGACGGTGAGTCTGCAATTGAAAAAAGTGGACCCGAAGAAGAGCCGCTTCACCGTCAATGTAATTGCCGACGACCGCACGATTGAGAAGAAGGACCGCACCGTCGGCGAACCTTTGCAGTTCTATACCGGACGCGACCATCTGCTCTATGAGGTGGTCGTCTTCACCGCCGCCAAAGACAGGATCACGGGCTATCTGGCTACGCCCAAGGGCGCGCCCACGCCGGTCACGCCATAGAGCATTTTTATGTGCAATGGGGTAGAGCGGGCTTCAGGCCTGCGTTTCGGATTGCAATATTATCTTGCTTCCGCTGCTGAGATCCGTGACCTCAGCGGCGGAAGCTTTACTTTCCTGCCGGTGAACGCGCGCCTGCAGGCCCGCTCTACCTGAACGCCACTTACTTCGTCTGCGCGCTTTTCTCTCGCAACACGATCGGCCTCTGATCGTAGGCGTCGATGGTGACGTTCAGGTCCTTGCGCGCATCGAATTGCTGCTGCGTGACCGGGAATGAAACCAGCACAGTGCCTTTCTGTTCGGCGCCAGGCGCGATTTTCATCTCGACCCTGAGTGGATCGGTGCTGTGCTGGCGCAGATCCGGATACGCACTGAAGTAGCGATCGTAGTCGGACGGAGAGGCGGCGTCGTCCGATAAGTCTCCCTGATCGGTTTTCAGACTTGCGTTGATGGCTTTGATGTAAAGCGTCTTGTCGCCTACGTTGCGCAGCGTGACCTGTAGCAGCACCATGGCGTTGGTCATGTTGGCCGGCTGGCTGAAGAACACCTGGTCGATGCCGCCTTGCGCCACCGGTTTGGCGCGAAACACATACATGATGATGCCCACACAATGGCAACCGCGACCAAAGCAATGGCCACCGGTGCGAACGGTGGAAGTGTGCGTTTGGCGCTGTCGAACTCCTCCGTGATGGGAACGTGTCCGGCGTCGTATTGCGGAACTTTGTTTTCAGCCATGGATTGCTCCGTTGGGGTTGTCATCCTGAGCGCAGCGACCGCCCGTTTTTTGTGGCGGTCGCGGAGTCGAAGGACCCCTATAGCGGCAGGATTTCACGATTCGGCACCTGGCGCAGCAATAAATTGGGGATTGCCTTGCGAAAATAGGGGTCTCCTCGACTCCTCGCTGCGCTCGTCGCCGGGATGAATCCGGTATTCGCTATCCACTAGTCACTTTCACACTATCTACTCCACTGGTGTTTCATCGCCTTGCGAAACGCCTTCTCCGGCAGCGTATTGAGCACATCCTTGGGCGTAAGCCAGGCCCGGCGCGCCTGCAGGATACCGTACTTGAGCTTTTCGAAGTGCGATGTGTGGTGCGCGTCGGTGTTGATGACAATCTTCACGCCACGATCGCGCGCCATGCGCAAATGCACGTCATTCAGGTCAAGACGGTCGGGATAAGCGTTCAGCTCCATCGCGACTTTGTTCTTCAGGGCCGCCTTGAGCACGGCCTCCATGTCAAACGGATAGGCATCGCGACGCAGCAGCAGTCGTCCCGTCGGATGTCCCAGGATCGAGACGTTCTTGTTCTCCAAGGCGCGCAGCAGGCGGTCTGTCATCTGCTGCGGTTCCTGATTGAAGGCCGAGTGGACGCTGGCCACGACCACGTCCATCTGCTCGAGCACCGAGTCGGAGAGGTCAAGCTCGCCGTCAGTCAGGATATCCACTTCAACCCCAGCCATGATGGTGATGCCATCGGTCTGCTCATCGGCGGCGCGAATGCGCGCGATGTGCTGCACGGCGCGCTCGTCGTCCAACCCATTGGCGAACGCCAGGTTCTTGGAGTGGTCGGTGATGGCGATGTACTTATAGCCGCGCTCTTTCGCCGCTTCAGCCATCTCATCAATCGTGCAGCGCCCGTCGGTCTCGACGGTGTGCATGTGCACTTCACCGCGAATGTCTGCAAGGGTAATCAACTCCGGCAGCTTGTGTTCCGCGGCGGCTTCGATCTCTCCGTTGTTCTCGCGCAGTTCCGGAGGAATCCAGTCCAGCTTGAGCTTGCCGTAGATATCGTCCTCGGTCGCCCCCGCGACCTTTTTGTTATTGTCCAGGCGAGACAGGCCGTATTCGTTGAGCGTGAAGCCCATCTTGAGCGCCCGCTGACGCAGCGTCACGTTGTGGTTCTTGGAGCCGGTGAAGTATTGCATCGCCGCTCCGTAGGATTCCGGCGACAGGGTGCGCACGTCCACCTGCATTCCGCTGCGCAGCTTGAAGCTGACCTTGTTATCGCCCTTGGCCAGGACTTCGAGGATACCGGGGAAGCGCAGGATCTCCTCGATGAGATCGGCACGCTGCCCATCGTCGACGCAGCAAGGCCCGGTAATGAGCATGTCAAGATCGCCGACCGTCTCGCGCCCGCGACGCAGCGAACCGGCAGGCGTGATCTTCTCGATGCCTTTGATATGTTGCAGGTGCTCAGTCAGCTTCTGCGCGGTGCGGTCGGCTTCGTCCAGCAGGAATCGCCCGGAGATGCGGCGATAGCCTTCGATCGCCTTCAATATTTTCTGCTCGCTCTTTTCGCTCAGCCGCGGCAGCTCGCGCAGCTTGCCTTCCCGCGCCAGCTTCTCCACGCTGGCGAGATCGCTCACCTGGAAGGCGCTCCACAGCAGGGCAATCGTCTTCGGCCCGAGCCCCTGGATTTTCAGCAACTCCAGCATCGACGGGCGATATTTTTTCAGCAGCTCCTGATGCGATCCGAGCTTGCCCTCGCGGCAAAGCTCCTGGATGTTCGCCGCCATGCCTTTGCCGATGCCGGGAATCTCCAGCAGCTTCTTGGGTTCGTCGAGCAACTCCGAAACTTGTTGAGGGAAGCCTTCAATGGCTTCGGCGGCGCGGCGGTAGGAGCGGATGCGAAAGGAGTCGTCGCCATTGATCTCCATGAGATCGGCGGTTTCATAGAAGACGTTGGCGATGCCCTTGTTGTCCACGCGAGAGTGCCTGTGCGGAATTGTAACGTGCTGCGAAGAAACTGCGCCCGGCAGCAGCTTCAGCCTTTCAACTCCTTCACGAATTCATGCAACGGCATTCCGAAGAAGTTGGTGATCTTTCCTGAGGCGCGGTAACCGTTTCTTGCATAGAAACGCATGGCGCGCTGCAGGGGCTCCGTTGTGTCGAGAGTGATTCGCGAGCACTTCCTGCTGGCCAGTTCAGCCTCGGCGGACTCCAATAGTTTTTCCGCGATCCCTCGGCCCTGCCATTCCGGCAGGACCGCCATTCCGCGCAGATGCCCCTCGTCCCGGTTTATTAGAGTGCAGGAAATCGTGCCGACAATGTGATTCTCGCCGTCGACTGCAACAAATATGCTCATCGAGAAAAAGCGCTGCTGAAGAGCTTCGGGGGTGAGTACGGTGTCGCGGAATGCAGCCGTCGTGTAGCGGGTGCGATAGGTTTCAAAAGCCATCTGAAGACAATGAAGAATGCCCGTGGCATCCTTTTCCGTCGCACGACGGATATGGAAGTCAGACGACGGATCAGGCTTGTTGCGCACAGCAAAGCACCACGCCAGAATTCTAAGTGCAGGCGGGTCAATTTCGGCGCAATAGAGAAAGCCCAATCCACACGAGTGGGACTGGGCTTTCTGAGAACCAAAGCAAAGTGACCGTTACTGGGCCCTGGTCACGTTGCCGGCTTGAGGGCCCTTCTGGCCGTCGACGATCTCGAACTCAACCTGATCGCCTTCCTGCAAGCTCTTGTAGCCTTCCGAGCTGATCGCGCTGTAGTGCACGAATACGTCTGGGCTACCATCTTCGCGGCCGATAAATCCAAAGCCTTTTGCATTGTTGAACCACTTTACGGTTCCTTTCAGTCTCACGTTCGTCTTCCTCCGGGCAAAGCCCATCAGCACCCTCACCCCGAGGATGCTGGTCTTGAATTGCGTCAATCAGGTTGCGCCCAGAAGCCAAAGTCTTCAGAGGACTTTTTTTCCCAGGGGACATCTGGCCAGATGGATTGGCCTGATGAACAGCGTAGATTAATTTTCCCGCCACTTCGTGGTGTTGTCAACAGAGTATATAGCTTCGAACCCCGCATATTTACAATGTTCTCTCGATTCTTCCGAATAGGGCGAGCCGCTTTTAGCAGAATGGCACGTTTAGGGGATGGCCACGCGGTCGGGGTCAGCGCTGTTGCGCCAGCCACAGCACTGAGATGATGGTTTTTCCGTCGCGAATTTTTCCCGAGCGGATCATCTCCAGTGCTTGCGAAAGGGGCGTCAGCTTGCATTCGATGGATTCGTCATCCTCGGGGTGGGCTTGGCCCGCGGTCAGTTCACTCGCGAGGTAAACCGTCATGGTTTCGTCCGTAAACCCGGGGCTCGGATAGAAGAACAGGGCGCGCGTCCACTTCTTCGCGCGATATCCAGTTTCCTCCCGTAGTTCACGCTTGGCGCCGGCCAGCGGTCTTTCGCCGGGATCAATTCGCCCGGCAGGAACTTCCCACATATACTGTCCTGCCGCGTAGCGGTATTGATATTCCAGCAGAATCCGCGGCTCTGCCGGGCTGTTATCCACGGCCAGTATTACAACCGAACCGGAATGGCGCACCACGTCACGGACAGCCACGATCCCATTGGGCTCTTTCACCCGCTCTGAGGTCACATGGAAGACGCGGCCAGTGAAGACTGTCTTTGAGGAGAGTCGACTCAACCGGGTCTTCGCGCCGGCGGTTGCTTTCGGTTTGAATTGGCGGGGGGACGGATGTGCGGCAGACAACTTAGGTTGCATAGCTCTCAACTATAGAACACCCACATCGAAAGACTGCCAGTTCGAAACGAAAGAAGCGATCTGCTATTCTGCCCGGCGTGCGGAAAGAATCAGATACGGCGAGGCCCGTGACGGTCAGCGTGGTTGGCGCCGGAAACCTCGGCACCGCCTTGGCTTTGACCTTGCCGGCAGCCGGCTACGAGGTAAGGACCATCGCTGGACGTGCGAAGAGCGCAGGACGCCGCCAGACGAGGGCTTTGGCGCGCAAAGTGGGCGCGGGTTTTGTCGAACTGGGCAAGCAGCCGCTCGACACCGACATCGTCTGGATTACGGTACCCGACGACGTAATCGCCGGTGTCGCGCGCTTGCTGGCTCCATCTCAGGATTGGAAGGGGAGAATTGTCTTTCATTCCAGCGGCGCGCTTACCAGCGACGAGCTTGCTCCGCTCCGCGAGAAGGGAGCGCGGGTGGCGTCGGTGCATCCCATGATGACGTTCGTGCGCAACTCAGTGCCGCAGATGGCGGGAGTGGCTTTCGCGGTCGAAGGCGATGCCGTCGCAACTCGCGTGGCGCGGGAAATTGTCGAACGTCTCGGCGGAGATGCGTTCCCGATTCGCAAGCAAAACAAGGTGCTCTATCACGTGTTCGGCAGTTTTGCTTCGCCCCTGGTGATCGCGTTGATGGCATCGCTGGAGCAGGTGGCGAAGGCGGCCGGCATCAGGCCTGACGATATCAAGACCATGATGGTTCCCTTGCTACGGCAGACGTTAAAGAACTACTTGAAGCATGACGCTGCTCGGGCCTTCAGCGGCCCGCTAGCCCGAGGAGATGTCGCCACCGTTCGGAAGCACCTTGCCGAATTGAAGGTCGTGCCAGAAGCGCGGGAGGTATATGTTGCGCTGGCAAGAGCGGCGGTGAAGAACTTGCCCGTGAAGAGCGGGAAAGCGCTGGAGAGGGCGCTTAGGAGCCGCAGATGGTGGTCAGTGGATAGCGGATAGCGACAAACTCATTGAATTCACGGCGAAGCTGTTTCACAATGGCTCACCCCGAGGTGACGTCATGGGTCCGAATGGAACAGATGCACCGGGAAATACACTTCCGGACATTGGAGAATTAACGAAGATTGGCGCGGTCTCAGCAGCTCTCGCATATGGGACGGGAATGCTGACGATAAACACGTATTTGCACAAAATTGGAATTTCCGACTTTTCACTCGCCAAGCCAAAATTGATCCTTACCGGCGTCCTGGTTATCCTGAGCTTCTCGCTGCTGGCTTTCCCAGCCATTTTCGTCGCATGGCGGCTGGCTGAGGATGGCTGGCCAAAGCCGCCTCATTCCCGCAAGATATTCTTCTGGCTGTTTGTCCCTTTCCTCGTTGTCTTTGGTGCCTCTCTGTACTTGTGTTTCGGGACTACTGGCTTGGGACAGATTACAGTCTGGGGAATCTGGGAGCTAATACGTCAAATTACAGGCCGGGTATTCCCTCACATGAGCAAACAACGTAACTTCTTTACCGAGACCCTTGCTAGTCTGGCGGTAACGATTCAAGTCTATGTTCCCGTTTGCCTTGCAGCGGTGGCGGCATTCCTGGCTGCCAGGCTGTTCCGCCGACCAGAAACCCAGCATGGTTCACTGCTGAATCCAAAACAATGATTCCCTACTTATTTTTCTGCATCGGTTTGGCGATTATCTCGATATTGGGGTACATGATTATTTTCTCGCTCACGTTCTATGCGGCAATTCCTTCCGCGTTTGGAGGGGGCAAACCTTACTTTCAGAGTTTTGTCATCGCCGAGGAGGGCAGATGCCAATTGCAACAACTCGGAATACCTTTTGTCGGTGGTCAACCGAATGTCACAAGGCCCCTGCCGGTGCTGCATGAGTCCGATAACATGGTTGCCGTTTGGCTGGAGAAGGGTCTTCAGATCGAGCAGACACCGGACACCCCGACTGACACCGCAGACGAGGGAGTGCGATGGGAAACAATCGTAGTGCAGTTGGACAAGAAGCAAATCAGTGCCAGTATGGCCTATCCGCGGGAAAAAACCACGCCCCAGCTCACCTCGCCAGTTCTTTGCAAACCTGGTTCTCCTACCACCCAGTAAACAAATGCCCCATCTTCTCTTTCTTCGTACGTAGATAGGCTTCCGAGTGTCGTAGGGCTCGACCTCGGCGGAGACTCGCTCCACAACTTTAATTCCGGCGGCCTCGACGGCCGCAACTTTGTCAGGATTGTTGGAGATCAGCCGCACTTCCTTCACTCCGAGCTGCTGCAGGATCGCCGCTGGAAGCTTGTACTGGCGATAGTCGTTGTCATAACCGAGCTCGACATTGGCTTCGACGGTATCCAGTCCCTTGTCCTGTAACTCATACGCCTGAAGCTTGGCCATCAGGCCGATACCGCGGCCTTCCTGCTGCTCATAGATGAGGATGCCGGCGCCGGCCTCAGTAATCATGGACAGGGCCAGCTCGAGCTGCTGACGGCAGTCGCAGCGCATGGAATGGAAGACGTCTCCGGTGAGGCATTGCGAGTGGATGCGGACCAGCGGCGGCGCAGCATGAATGTCGCCCATGACCAGGGCAACCGCGCCTTCCCTGCGGTGTTCCGCTTTCCCTTCGCGGCCAGACGGTCGGCCGCTCCCGACGAGCCGTTGTTCGGCGGAGTCTCAAAATCCCCTTCAAAGCCGTAGATGCGGAACTGTCCCCAGCGGGTGGGAAAGTTGGCCTCGGCTACCTTGTTAACGATGGATCGAGTCACACTTTGATTATAAGCTGCGGTGCGCGTCCGGCGACGTTCAGCCGTCACAGACAGAAGACTCGCAAAGTACGGAAGAAAAAGGCGGCCGCAGCCGGCCGCCTGTCCTAATTCATAACTCCGTGGGGTTATCCGTGATGTCCGCCACCACCGCCGGACGAGTGGGAACCGCCCCCGCCTCCTCCGCCGTGATACCCGCCTCCTCCGCTGGAAGCATGGTAACCCCCGCCACCACCGCCGGAATAATGCGGCGCCGGCGCTGAGTACCGAGGTGCAGAGGCAGAGTTGCGGCTCGTGTAAACCGGGCCCGAGCCGTAGCTCCGTCCGGAGCCGTAGCCGGGATACGGCGACGCGCCCCTAGCAGCGCTGTAAGTCGAAGACGAAGGGTAAGAACTCCGGCCGCCGGAGTAGCCATTGCTGGCTCGACCTGCACCGTAACCTGCCGAAGCAGAGTAGGTCGGGGCGGAATGATAGGTGTAACCTGCCGGCGGCCGTGGGACGGAAGACGCCGTACCGGTTCCTCTTGACTCCGATTTGCCCGATGGCTCGCGAGAGGCGGGAGCGGAGTTATGGGGCGCCGGAGCGGCCTGGTGTGTAGTGGCAGCCGGAGCATGACTGGTCTGACCAGTGGACGATGTTCCGTTCTGCGGATGATACGTATAGTTCGCCGGCGGCCGCGGCACGTTCGAATTGTTCGCCATCGGCGCGTTGCCGGCGTTGCTGTGTTGCGGGTTTGTCGCCTGCGCCTGGCTGTTTACGTTGCTTCCACCACGCGCGAAGGTATCGTTGCTCGCAGGTGGCCGGGGCACCGTATGCGCCGCCGGATTGGAGGTCGTAGTGGCATTCGCGACCTGGTTGGTGCCGCTGTTCGGCGGACGCGCAACCGTGTGCTGCTGACCGTTCGCGGTTGGAGAGCCATTCGGAGTTCCCGCAGTTGCCGCCATTATGGTTCTGCGACGGAGCGCCATTCACTCGTGCGTCGAAGCCGTGTTGCCTTCGAAGCGAGCCGGACCCGCGGGAGGCGTCGACTGCGTCACAACGTTGCGATTGAATGCGGACGCAGGAGGAGTCGAGCGGCAGCCGTGTGACCACCGAGCACGGATTCCCGTGTCGGCGACACATCCGCCGTATGAACGAGGTTGCCCTTGCCCACGTCGGCCCTCGGCACGGTCACTCCAACTTTGTTGATGGCCGCTCCAGAAGTGAACGCTGATCTGGGTGCCGCCGTTACCGCCCCAGGAACGTTGCGGTTACCGTTCGTACCCACCAGATTGTTGTTGTAGTAGTTGTTGGTAAGGTTGTTGATGTTAGTAATGTGCGTATTGGTAATGTTGACATTGTGCAGATAGCCAGCGCTAACGTAGCCACCATGCGGATACCAACCACCATGTCCCCAGCCACAATAGTGGGGATAATAAGGCGCACCCCAGCCGAGCGGGAACCAGCCGAAGCCGATGCCCCAGCCCGCACCCCAGCCGAAGCCGAAGCCGAAACCGAAGCCGGGCCAGCCAATCCAGCCAACTAGAGCGGGAGCGTAGTAGGGATTCCAGTAGCCCAGCGGTCCGGGGGCCCATCCCCATCCGCCATTCCACGAAACCCAGCGTCCATAGTGGAAGGGAGCAAATCCCCAGGGAGCGTCATCCACCCAGGTCCAGCCCCAGGGAGCGATCCACGCCCAGTGGCCGTAGCGATATGGCGCCCAGCCCGCGGGAACCGAGGTCGGCACCCAGATATTGCCGTAGGTCGGCGCGGTCTGCCAGGTGCCATAGGCGTCGAGGTCCTGATAGCCGATCACGCCCGGCGAAACGTAGCGCGCGGACACCGAATTTTCCAGCCGTTTGTCGCGGACCTGGACCCAATCATCGAAGCCATCGCGTGCGGGCGCGGCGTATGCCGTGTGCTGCAGAGAATTAGACCCGGTGAACCGGAGCTGCATGCCGGAGTTGACGCGCACTGCGGCGCCTTTGCCGGTAGCCTCGCCGTAGCCGCTGCGGACCGTCACCCAAGTCTGATCTTCGCTGGGATGGACATCAAAGCGATATACACCGGTTTTCATCACCGTGAAGGCGAGGTTCGGCGTGTCCACTTCATAGATTTCGCCATGCTCCAGATGGAGTACGGACAGGGTCATGACGCCCTGATCAAGCTCGATCTGTACGGTGTTGTCGCTGACATTGGTGAGCGTCACGCTGGTCTCGGAACTCATGCGAGCGAAACCGTCGCCCAGGTTGAGTTCGGCGCGCGAGTCCTTATCGGTCCATACCCGGTCTGAGGTGGTGAGCGGCCGATTCAGGCTGGCCGCAATCCAGTCATTGACACCGCCGGGCTGCATCGAAACCTGGCCCGAGGAGTACTGCAAACGTGCCACGCGTCCGGGAGGGTCCTGCTGGCTCTGTCCTTGAGCAGCGCCCTGACCAGCGCCCTGAGGCAGACCGAGGTTCTCGTTCTGGGCCAGAGCAGCTCCAGCCGACATTGCAATAAACAGCAGCGCAGTGAAGAACCATGCAAACCGCCGCCGTGATTTCATTGAAAGCTCCTTTCGCCTCTCAACCCGTCCAACCCGCATTCCCTCGAGGCGAAAACCCTTACCAACTGCAGCACGCGGGAATGATCCGTGCCTGACAACATCATAAACCCGACTTGCGGTAAGGTGTTTCGCAAGTTCTTACAGACAATAGCTTAAGCGAAGCTGAAATCTGCCCACACCGGAGTCGGAGGGCCTCACACCGGCACAATGGTTTCTGTTGGTTACCAGCTCCCGGGTCGGGCGGCACTTCGGCGTCGCGCCCACGCGAGCCTGACGGAAGAGGATCTTCGCCGGACGGAAATACCGCTGCAGCACAGCGGTAGCTCGGCGGTAGCAGGCAAAAGCAAAGCCGGAGCTGCGTGCTCCGGCTTTGTAAGGATCAGTTCGCGAATGGGGGAGGGTTCTAGTTGTTGTTAGAACAGCTTGCGACGCAGTACACCGGCCACGCCGAGGATGCCAGAGCCTAACAGCATGATGCTGCTGGGTTCAGGAGTCGTCGTGGTGGTGGTGGTGCTGCCGCTGCCAATAATGTCAAACGCCTCTGAGCCGATCGAGCCTATGGTGTTCTCCGAGGCCAGCGATTTGCCATCGTTCTCATCCCAGTAGAGCGGGTTGCCCTGGGAGGTAGTGGCGTTCTGCAGGTTCAGCCAGTAGGAGATTCCGTTGGTGACAGGCACATTCAAGCCGCTGACCGTGTCCTTGTTGATCTGGTAGCCGTAGCCATTGGTCGAGATGACGGTGTTGGCCAGTGAGGCACCAGTGCCGCTGCCATATACGTTGCCACCGTTTTCCAGGCTTTCTGCCATACTATGTCGCATGATTTGAATATGATAGCGGCGTTACTATGCTGATATGTGCAAGCAGTTGCGGCTTAGTTCCTACAAGGGGCCGCTCGAGTTAAAGCTAAGGACCTGCAAAGGCCGGGACAGGGGAGATTGGACTACCAATCGCGGCCGGCCGGGATCCAGCGAGACTTAGTCGGCCACGCCCGAAGAGAGAACCAATATCCACGCGCCGACTTTCCGCCAAGGCCGTAGCGCAACCGCGGTATTCACGTACCCTGCGATTGTTTGTATACTCAAAGGAGTCGGTGGCTGGCTGGTTCATCCACTGGCATTCCGCAAGTGGGGCTATAGCTCAGCTGGGAGAGCGCATCGTTCGCAACGATGAGGTCGTCGGTTCGATCCCGACTAGCTCCACCAAGTCTGAACCACTTAGCGACTAGCTCGTCACAATCACGTTCCAAAACCGTCATTGCAGGCATTCGGCAGGCGTCTGACGCTGCTCGGCAGCATCGTCCCAATTCGCTTGCGATGCGGGCGGGAAGAAACTCATGGCGCGTTCCGTGAGCGCGGTGATGGTCAGGCTGGGATTGACTCCGAGGTTGGCGGCCACGACCGACCCGTCGCAGATGTACATGTTCCGGTAGCCGAACACACGGTTACGATAATCCACAACACCATTTTCAGCGGAGTCGGCGATGACGCAACCACCCAGGCAGTGCGCCGTCCCCGGGATGTTGAACAGAATCTCCGGGAGCATACTCATGGCCGTTCCTCCCGCGAGCTGTGCAAGCTTCTCGGCAAACTCGTTGGCCTGCGGAATGTAGGTCGGAATCTTATCGCCGCGGCTGACCAGAAACTTGCGGAACGGCCAGAACCAGGGTCGCTCCCAGCACATATCAATGTGGGCGTCGACGGCCTGCATGCAAAGCAGGATCACGGACTCACGCGCCCATCCAAAAGGCTGCAGAACGCGGATCGTCTTGAACGGATGCCGCAGCAGCGAAACCACGACGTTCTTGACCCACAGCGCAACCCGTCCCGGACCGGGATGGCCGCCGGTCAGCATGGTAGTCCAGGCCGCCATGGAATCGGAGCCTTTGGGATAGCGAACCGCCTCGATGTGGGTGTGTTCGTCGATGTGAATGCCGGAGCCGATCGCGACGCCTTTGGACAGATCGTCGCCAGATCCGGGTACGCGCACTCCGATAAGCGACTCCGAATTGGTGCGCACATGCTTGCCCAGCCGATTGCTGATCCGCGGCAGCGAGCCTCTCTCTTTCAGCCGGAAAAGCAGTTCGGTGGTGCCCAGCGACGAAGCGGCAAAAACCACGCCGCGACAAGTGAAGCGCCGCGGATGCCGATTGATAAACGCGATGGAGCTGACGGTTGACACCTCATAGCCTTCGCTGCCATCCGCTTTGCCGTTGAGCGGTTTCACGTCCACCACCCGGGTCTCCGGAAACACCTGCCCGCCATGTTTTTCGGCGAAGTACAGATAGTTCTTATCGAGCGTGTTCTTCGCGCCGTGGCGGCAACCCATCATGCAACCGCCGCAGGCTTTGCAGGTGGTCCGCTCCGGACCCTCTCCGCCGAAATACGGATCGGGAACGGTTACGCCGCCGGGCTGTCCTTCCGCCGACTGCAAGATCGACACGTGGGTGCGATAGAACGTGTTGCCCACGCCGATCGCTTCCGCAGCTTTCTTGAGCAACAGGTCTCCGGGCCCGAGAATGTTGTTCTCCGTGACGCCCAGCATGCGCGAAGCTTCGTCATAGTGCTGCGGCATCTCCTGCTTCCAGTCGGCCAGGCCGGCCCAGAATCCGTTGTCCCAGATTTTGTCGGGCGGGCGCAGCAGGGTACAGGCGTAGGTGATCGAGCCGCCGCCCACCGCGCAGCCGTGCAGGATGGTGACATGCCGGAAAAAGCGCATGTTGAAGAAGCCACGCAGCGCCAGGCCCGGGCGCCAGAACCAGCGATGGAAAGACCAACTGGTGCGCGGCAGGTTCTCCGGCGTCCAGCGGCGGCCCATCTCCATGACCGCGACTTTGTACCCCTTCTCCACCAATCGGTGTGCCGTGACACTGCCTCCGAAACCGGAGCCGATAACGATGTAGTCGAAGTCCCAATGGTCGCTGCTGGCGGGCATGGCGAAGCTCCTGTGGCGGGCGGGGCCGACAAACGAGGATGTAGACGGATACAGAGCATTATCTCACTTCACCTGTGCCGTCATGCGCGTTGTCATCCCGACCGAGGACTTTAGTCCGAGCGGAGGGATCTGCGGTCCTGACAACTGACCTACCCCCTGCCCCCCTTTTCTTTGTTCTTTCTAATCAATCGTTTACAAAGAAATTTCCGACAAGCTCTTGAGCCCGTGTGAGTTATAGGCAAAATCTTCAAAAATATGGACTTAGCTCGAATGGACGGGGTTGGCCTTACCGGCAACTGACGACTGGCAACTGGCAACTGCCTTTTGGGGTCTTGCTGGCAACCGGCGAAAAGCGACGACCGGAAACTGATTGCTGACTGCCGACTTTGTCAAAGAGCCTGGGCCCTTCCCTCTATCAGAGCGCGGCCATTGGGCTTGTCCCAACAAATCAGTGTGCACAGCGGGCCTTGCCTTCGCAATCAAAATGCGACAGCCGCACTTACGAAAGTAACCACGAGAAAGATGATTATTTGCTTGACAGAGAATTCGCCAGTCCCGCCTGGCGGGACGAAAGAGCTTAGCCCAGCGCTTCAGCGCTGGGAAAGTTAAACAATGAACCCGAGTCCCGTAGGGACGACAGACGAGACCTACCCAAACACGAACCGCGGATCGTAGGGAATCCCTGACTTCTTCAGCAAGGTAAGAAACTCCTGCTCGAAGCTCCATTTCGCGTGATGCTCGGCTTGTCGGTCGATGTAATCCACCACCGTCTTGCGTTGCGACTGGCTCACGCTGAACGCGCTATATCCCTCCTGCCATGCGCAGCGAGACCTTTCATTCAGCCATCGCGAGGTGTTCCCCTTGAGTTCCTGCACCACCTTGGCCAACGTGATGGTCGGCGGCAACGAGATGAGCAGATGGAGATGATTGGCGGTTCCGCCGGCAGCCAGCAACAAAATGTTCTTCTGACGCGCGATTCCGCCGACGTAGTGCCAGAGTCTCTCAGGATCAGGCGATAAGGTTGGCCCGGTCTTTGGTTGCGGTGACCGAAGGAGTCCCCGAAGGGGACGTCATAAGATAGCCCAGCGATTCATCGCTGGGTGCGGTTGGTTGTGCGGCCTGAGTGCCCCGGGCACGCCACAATTCGACTTGTGAGGGAAGGGTGCATGTGCCGTCCCCGGGGGACTCCGGTCCTGTTAAATCGCTTTCCCAGCGATGAATCGCTGGGCTAAGCTCTTTCGTCCCACTTTGTGGGACTGGCAGTGTTGGTAATTCTGGCTTTAGCGCGACGCGTGCGTTTGCATGCCGACCAGGCATGACCGGAGTGCTTGCGATGCAGCCTCGGCCGCGACACAAGCGCTTGCATGCTGGGCGCCCTGCGCAAAACGAACGGCGGGGACGGGCGCATAGAGTGTGGCCTTCCGACATATCCGTAGCATCCCGGAAGCAAGCGAGGTCACGCGGCAATGGCGAACCCAGAACATCTCGAAATCCTCAAGCAAGGCGTCGAGCAATGGAACAAGTGGAGGGAGGAGCATGCCGACGTGCTGCTGGACCTGTTTAAGGCGGACCTCGGTGGGGCGAAGCTCAGCGGCGCAGACCTCAGCAGGGCGGACCTCGGCGGGGCGAACCTACAGAGGGCGGACCTCGGCGGGGCGAACCTCAGTGGGGCGGACCTTATGTGGTCGGACCTCAGCGGGGCGAACATGGACGGGGCGGACCTCAGCAAGGCAGACCTAGAGATTGCGAACCTCCGCGATGCAGAACTCCGTGAGGCCGACCTCAACATGGCAAACCTCAGCGGGGCGAACATAGACGGGGCGGACCTCAGCGGAGCAAACTTCATCAGGGCGAGCGTCACTGATGTCGACCTTCGTGGAGCGAACTTCCACGGGGCAGACCTCCGCGAGACAGACCTCAGCAGGGCGCGCCTCACCGGCACGGACTTTACGGGGACGCAGACTCGTGGAACGATCTTTGCTGACGTTGATCTGAGCACTGCAAAGGGTCTTGAGACCATCAAACACTGGGGAGCCTCCACCATCGGCATTGATACCATCTACAAGTCGCGCGGCAAGATCCCCGAAGTCTTCCTGCGCGGCTGCGGTGTTCCCGACGAGTTCATTGCCTATATCGGCTCGATGGTGGGACGCTCCATCGAGTTCTACTCCTGCTTCATCAGCTATTCGACCCACGACCAGGAGTTTGCCGAGCGGCTCCATGCCGACCTGCAAGCCAAAGGCGTGCGCTGCTGGTTCGCGCCGGAGGAAATGAAGGGAGGCCGCAAGCTGCACGAGCAGATTGACGAGGCCATCCGCCTGCATGACAAGCTGCTGCTCATCCTCTCCGAGCACAGCATGAGCAGTGACTGGGTCAAGACGGAAATTGCCAACGCGCGGGAACGGGAGAAGAAGGAAGGCAAGCAGTTATTGTTTCCCATCACGCTGGTTCCGTTTGAGGCCGTCAAGCAATGGAAATTGTTCGATGCCGACATCGGGCGTGGACTCGGCGCGCGAGATACGCGAGTACTTCATCCCCGACTTCAGCAATTGGAAGGAGCACGACTCGTATCGAACGGCGTTTGAGCGGCTGGTGAAGGATTTAAAAGCGGTTGCCAGCCCGCAGGGCGAAACTAATTAGCCCACAGCGGAAGCTGTGGGAAAGCTGCCCCCGACGATCCCCGAGCCCCCTTCAGGGGGCGGCACAATCAGCCTTTGGGGTGCGCGGCCGTCCGAGCCGACATCCCCATCTACCAACAAGCCAAAGCCGAATACGCCAAGCTGCTGTGAAGAAAAGGAGCTAGGGGTCAGGGGTAGACCTTCGCGCTTGCGGACTCCGGCGTGAAGAAAGTTCTTCACTTGAACAATACACAAAACTATGAGATGTTTACACATCGGAGGAGTGCACTGTGCGGACGAACATTGATATTGATGACCGCCTGATGCGCCGGGCGATGCGGCGCAGCGGGGCTGCCACCAAGAAGGCCACGGTGGAGAAGGCCCTCCGGCTGTTGCTGCAGACGCATGCCCAGAGCAGCGTCCGTCGGCTGCGAGGCAAAGTGCTGTGGGCAGGTGATCTGAATCAGTCCCGTCTGGGCCGCGTTCCAGAATAGGCGGCCTCGTAGTCATCATTGATACGACCGTTTGGATTGACTACCTGGCAGGAACCGACAACCACCACACGTCATGGCTGGATCGGGAACTGGGCCGGCAACGCCTGGGGCTGACCGACCTCATCCTATGCGAGCTACTACAAGGAATTCGCAGCGACGCCGTTTTCGCCCAGGTGCGGCGCGATGTTTCGAAATTCCACGTTTTCGAGACCAGTGGCATCGACCTGGCTGTGGCAGCCGCCCAAAACTACCGCTGGCTGCGGCGACGCGGCTATACGGTTCGCAAGACCACGATTGCCTGATCGCCACCTTTTGCATCGAAGCGGGATATGAACTGCTCCACCGTGACCACGATTTCGATCCCTTCGCCAAGCATCTTGGGCTGCGCGTGGTCCAACCGTAGGACAAATCTGTTCTCTAGAAAGAAGCCGACCCCGACATCCCATCTACAAGCAAGCCAAAGCCGAGTACGTCATGCTGCGGTGAGGAAGGAGTCCCCGAAGGGGACGTCATAAGATAGCCCAGCGATTCATCGCTAGGTGCGGTTGGTTGTGCGGCCTGAGTGCCCAGGGCACGCCACAACTTGGCTCCTTACCGATTCCAGGCAACGTTCACATCACGTTGAACGGTGATTAACTCGCTAGGTGTGGCGCTCGACGGCGGGTACACTGGTCGCGAAGGATGTGGAGGAGTTGCGCCCGAGCGACTCCCAGAACATCCTCGAGAGCAGGCCAAGTGGCTCGAAGACGGTTGCCAGTTGCCAGTAAGACCCCGAAGACAGTTTTAGTTGCCAGTTGTCAGTTATCAGTAAGACCAGCCCATTCGCCTCATTCTAAGTCCCTATTTTTGAAGATTTTGCCTGTAACTCATGCTGGGTCAAGATTTTGCCGGAAATTTCCCTGTAAAGGCGATGATTTCAAAGAACTATGGGAGGGGGAGGGAGGAGTCGCATTGTCGGCGGGCTTTGCCGGTTCTTCGACGCCGCGACAAGGCTATATCGTCTGTATTACCTTTCGAGTAACATCTTGCAGCATGAACGGGATTCTCAGCCATCGTGCCGCCGGAGCGCACCCAGTTGACTTGCTGGTAGCGTGGGCGTCAAGCCGGTCGAAGCTGTTCTCGCGCGGCTGGGGCGACGAGAAGCTTCTGGCGGAACTCTCCGGGTGCGGGTCCTACTCGGATGCGCCGGGCCCCATTTCTTTGAAGTGGGAGGCTGCAAGCAAGCGCGGCCGCCTGGTAAAGCGGGACGGAGCGTTTGTCTCGCCGCTGGTGACGCTCCCAGAACAGGCGAGGACCGTGCATCTACGCTCTCTTACGGCCGAAGGTAACGATGCCGCGTGCGTCATGTTTGCCGCCTCACGCGATGAAGGCTACCAGGTGCGTGAGCGCGTCTTTGGGCCACTTGCGGAGCAGGGAATTGACCTGTATCTGCTGGAGAACCCTTTCTATGGCCGTCGCCGGGCCGTCGGAGGACCGTCGTTCATCACGGTGAGTGATCAGGGATTGATGGCGCTGGGCATGGTGTTGGAAGGACGCGCGCTGCTGGAACATGTGCGCGAGCAAATATCAGAAGCTGGCGATTGCCGGATACAGCATGGGCGGACATATGGCGGCGATCACCGCGGCAGTGTCGCCATTTCCGATGGCATGCGCAGCGCTCGCCACCGGCGCCTCGGCCAGCAGCATTTACACGCGTGGCCTGCTGTCGTGGAGCGTGGACCTGGACTCGCTGGGCGGCGGATCAACCCAGCGCGCAGTGGCGCGACGGCGGCTGACAGAGCTTTTTGATGCCGCCGATGTCACGAGCCATCCCGTGCCGGTGAGGCCGGACGCGGCGATGATTGCAGGCTGCACGCGCGATGGCTATGTGCTGCGCAGCGAAACCGAGCGCCTGCATAAACACTGGCCGGGAAGCACACTGCGATGGGTGGCAGCCGGCCACTTCTCTGCTTTGCTGACCAGCCGGCGGGCGCTGTGCGACTGCGTCGCTGAAGCCGTGCAGAAGCTGTGAGGTACAGGATTATCGCCGCGCGCGAAACCCAAGACCAGCCTACCTTCGTCTTCGTCCTTCCGTTGAAAATGTGAGCAACGTGACCAACCCCGGTCCGGTTCCCGATAGCTTCGACCTCGGCACTCGCGAATTCGGCCGTCGACGGTAACCAAATACATGGTTACTATAGTTTAAGGATGCGACATTAGTCTTCTAGTAACTGATTACTAAGCTGGTATAGCGTAACAGTCGAGGATCTCGGAAGAGGTTCCAATCCGCCGGAATCTGCTCGAAGCCAGGCCAAGGCACGAACTTCAGGCTCCCCAGGATGAAAACTCCAGGTGAAAACTAATGAAGCGCTTTTTGCTCGTATTAGGCCTTGCTCGGCAAGCTATGGGCGCAGTGTCCCGTGCACACCGACGACTGCGGCTCACGTCACCGCGAACATCTCGGGCGGCTCGATTACCGGATTCAATATAGTCGACGGTGGCAATTATCCCGGCAATCCGACGTTGGCAGTATTTATCTTCGATAGCGGCGGCGGCTCAGGGGCCAAAGCCACAGCTACGCTCTCAGGTACAGCGGTCAACACGGTAACGAAGATCACGGGTGGCTCTGGCTACACGGCCAACACCTACGTCACGGTCGCGCCTACCGCGCTCCTATCTGGAGTCAGCCCGACGGTGACGGCGGTCTGCGGTATTCCGACACAGCGGCACTTACTGCGGCCTTGGCTACAGCAATCCCAACGGCAGCAAGGCTGGCGTAACGACCCTCCAAAACCAACCTCCTCGATGTTTCAACATGTACTATGGCTCGGATGGCCCTACGAACAAGGATCCGATCATAGATTAGATTCATGGCTGGTGGGGGAGTCGGCTGGCGGTCCAGACGATGGGTATGTGCTTCCATCCGGATCAAATCCCGGAGTGGTTCCGACAATTGTAAACCGCGGAAGTAAGTTCAATTTTTATGCACATGCGTACACGTTTGCCGCCACCGTCGGACATTATCGCTCCATGAACGCTACAACAACTACTGCTACGGTCAGCTTATGCGGGAGCGTCGGGGATTCCCAACTTCGTACACATCATGCTTCAACTTACAGGCGGTCAATGATGGCACAGGCGCTGTAGAAACGATGAAGGTTACGGCGATCAGTGGCAATGGACCGTGGAACTATACCGTGGTGAGAGGAACGGATTGTCTGGGCAACTCCAGCACAGCGGGATCGCACACCGTCAACGGGCAGTACGCATGGTTCACAGATGGGAAGCGGCAATAGTCCGACCTATCCAGCGGGGTTTAATGACACGGAATGTTTCGCAGCGTTTCTGGTCGGCCAATGCGGGCAAGGGACAGATTCCCGGCAACGGCATGGACATCCGGCCGATTGGATTTTCTCACGGCACAGCGCATGTTTACCTCATGCGCGCTCTTGGGACACAGCTCTACAACTCCGAAAACTGCGAATGGCAGCGACCCTCATCTACGCCCTTCACGCAGATTCGCAGGGATTTCTGGAGTCTTCGATTGGGCGGCCATCAGCAACATGACGAGCATCTGTTCGCAGACCGGTAACTGCTCCGTGAATGGGGGAACGCCGGGTAAGTCTCAGGACGGCACGGAGCCTTTCTTTGTGGCGGCTACAGCAGGAGCGAGCGTATGGGGATTGACCGGTCCCGAATCCTACCAATGGAGGCGTAACGATAGGAACCTGCGGCGCAAACGGGCTGGCCGTGGTCAAACCAAACTCTGCCAACGCCATCGTGAGCGCAATGGAGTCCGCAATCCTATTGGAGCGGCGGCCAGTGTGCATCAGGCGGCGGCCACTGTTGGGGAACTCCGGTTAATCCGCTTCCACCTGCATTTATCGCCACTGGATACTTCGATGCTGATGTCAGTGCTAATACGCAAAATTGTTTCGTCTCGCAGGTTCCAGGGGTTACGCAGTTGACTCTGGACTGGCACCTGCGATGGGACAAACTACGTCAGACCATTCCGCTTGTACCACGAATTGGTCGGGGGGCGATGGGCGCTCATTATGACAGTAATTCCCCTGCGATTAGTGGCTTTAATAAATTGGATAACTGAAGAGAGCTTTACAATCTATCGGCGTCACCGGCTTCGCTCGGTATTCCGCAAGGGAACCAGGGGACATCCACGATCACCACCGCGATCAGTGGTGGGTTCGATAACTCGATCAGTCTTGTCGGCTTCGGGCATGCGCCGTCGGGCACGACGGTGAGCTTCAATCCGGAGACAATTCCAGCGCCGGGCTCGGGCAATTCGACCATGACCATCACGGTGGGCAGCAGTACGCCGACGGGGACTTATCCCATCACGGTGACCGGCAACGGCGGAGGCGTGCAGCAGAGCACTACGGTAAACCTGACGGTCACAACCCAGCAACACAACTATGACGTCGGTATAGATTTTCGCGGCACGCAAAACTATGTGAGCGATCCGGCTTATGCCGTCTTCGACAACTGTGTGAATGACGGAACCAACCAGCAAACCCGCACCAACTCGAATGGTTACTCGGTTACCTGGCAGTGGAGCCAGAAATGTAATGCTGCTACCAACGAGAGTGCCAGTGTTGACCCCCGCTTAGCGGGGATAGCCAGCGTCTATACCGCCTCTGGCGGAGAAACGCTAACCATAACGGTACCCCAGGCGGGGATTTACAACATCGGGTTCGCAACCGGGAGCGCGATGGGGAACCAATGTGGTGCGGGACAGTGTCCAAACTTCACATTCAAAGACGGCGCGAGTGGAACCCAGCTGTTTGCCGTCAATCCCAATAATGTTGGCGTGGGGCATTTCATCGACGCTGCGAACCATAACTGGACGGCGGCCCAGTGGCCCTCCAGCAACCAAGTGAAACAGGTTAGGCTTACAGGTACGACGCTGACCGTGAGCATGGCCGCTGGCAATGCTCCGAGCGTTGCGCATATCCGCATTACTTACGTGCAGGACTGATTCTCGGGGATAATCGGGCAAGCTTTAGAATGCCAGTCCGAGCGGGCCCTTGCTGCATTTACCCGCACGCTGTGGACAGACTAGGCGTCAGACTCGACTCGCTGCCAACCCGGCTCCAGCCTGGGCCGCAGCCCATTGGGAGAATCAGCGACAGCGAATCGAATGCTTCCGCTCTGAGGCGCGAACCTGATCAGCGCCTATTCTCCGATGGGACTCCAGGTCTTGTCGGGATTGAATTCGGTCATCGCTTTCGCCTGTTCGAGCGGTGTCCTTGCCGAGGTTCTTCTCGTACACGACGCCGCTCTGGTCGACGATGAGCGTCATGATGCCCGTGTCACCATACTTCTCCGGATAGGCGACGAAGGCGAAGCCGCCAGTCATCTTGCCGTTCACGACGTAATCCTTCGCGCCGCCCTTGGCAGCCGCACCCTGTTTGGTGAGGATGCGATAGAAGTAGCCGTGAAACGGCTGCTGCTTGTCCGGCCTCAGGAGTGAATCCTTCGGTGGCGGCCGCGTACGCTGCCAGCGGTCCAAGCGGGCTCTTGGGCTGTCCCTCGGGCGACTTCCAATACAGTCCGTTCTGCTTGCCTTCGTCGCTGATGAACTTCTGCGCGTACTGCTTCACCCCGTCGTGATGTTGCGCGAAGTATTCGGCTTGGGCATCCGCCATGGCGGCAACCACTTCCATGGCGGCCAGTTCGTTATCGCCGATGCGCCGCGAGAGAATCTCGTCCTTTCCCGCCGCAGTGTCGAAATACCATTGCCCGGCAGCGTTCTTCTTAAGTGGGATTGGGAAAGGATTATTGTCGGCCCCGAGGTACGAGCACTTCGCTTCCATCAGTCTGTTTGCGCCAGCGATTCATGGTTGCATAGGCGGCCGTGAAATGTTCGAACGAGGTTTTGTCCTGGGCTGTATCGCCGGAAAAGATGATGTCCTGCGAGCCCGGACCGAAGATTGCGATCAACGCGTCGTGATTGCCCGCTTTCGCCGCTTCCACCAGCGATTTGCCGGCATCGTCAGGAGACGCAAATGTCTTCTGAACAGCTTCCGTAGCAGCGGGCTTTTCGGGCTTGCTGCATGAGGCTAAGGAAATTACCAGCGCGACGAGTATAAAGACTACGCAACAGCGCAAAATTATGACCTTGACGTGCGACATTCGCGTCCTCCAAACGTGTACTTCATCGTTGAGGGCTAAGTTTTCCTGCTGCGCATCAGCAGAAGTTTCGTGTGCAGAAGGTGTCTCCGGCCTCACCTCCGGAAACCGCCGCCTCCACCGCGGAACCCGCCACCGCCGAAGCTGCGCCCGCCGCCGCCCCAACCGCCGCCACCTCCACGACTGCCCCAACCGCGAGAGCTTGCCGACCGATCACCCCAGCCTCCGCCTCCCGACCCGCCGGAGTGATCGCCGAAGCCGCTGAAGGCCGTCGAGCCGCGGCCAACCGCTTCCGCTGCCTCCCCATCCGCGGGAGGAAGCGGAGGCGTCGCTCCGATCTGCGCTGGCGTTCTGCCGGTTCGCATTATTCACGTTGACCGTGTTGCCGCTCACATTCGTGTTGTGGCTGTAGTTGTTGGCGTGATAGCCGCTGCTGTTATAACCGTGGTTGTAGTTGTTGGCGTGGTAGCCATTGCTGTTGTACCCATTGTTGTAATGGGCGGCATTGTCGTAGCCGTTGCCGTAGTAGCCGCCATGCCACGCACTGTTACCGTAGTAGGCCCCGCCGTGGTAGTACGCTGTGCCGTGATACCAGTTGCAGTTCCAACTGCTGTATCCCCAACCGCAGCAACCGCCGCTCATCATCGCCCCAACCGCCATTCCCGCTCCGAAAGAAAGCAGGCCAGTCGCCACCACGTCAGCGGTACTGTACGTAGGAGCCACATACGCAGGAACCACATAAGGTGTGCCGTAAATGACAGCCGGGTTGTACTGCGGGACATACACAATCTGGGGATTCGTCGGTTGGATGACGATGGTCTGCGGCGACTGTTGCACCACCGTGATCTGCGAGCCGGACTTGAGATTGCCGGCAGCCTTTGCCTGGGCGCGCAAGGTCTGGATGGCGGCCATCACGTCGGCTTGCTGGTTGTGATACGCCTCTCCCAGTTGCGAAGTCCACGAGAGGTTCTGCGCCATGTTGTTCAGCACCGACGGGAATTGGGTGAGCGCCTTGACGCTGGGATCCCAGGATTGACCGTTGACCGCCTGCATCAGGGCGCTTCCGGTCAGGTTCTTGTTTTCGCCGAGCCAGTAGTTGGCGACCGCGATCTGGTCAGGGAACGTCGCGGCGCTGAGAATCTGGGCCACCAATGCGTCCGGGTAGAGCGCGATGGGCGCCACCAGACTTTGCAGCTCAGCGGCGGTCTGAGGAGCGCCTTGTCCCGGGTAGTCGGACGGGGACGCAGGGCTCGACCCTGGCGGCGGTTGCTGGCCCTGGTAGAACGCCACAGCGCCCGACTCGAGCGGCATGGTGACCGTGATAAGAGCGAGGCAGAGTGCAACGGATAAAAACTTTTCTACCGCCTGTCGTATTCATTTACCTACCCCTTTACGGCAAAACACGTTATGATGCCGTCCACTCATTTCACCCCAAATTGAGCCGGTCGGCAACTGTCACTTAGTGACAGTTGGGCCGAATTTGGCCGTGACAGGTTTTCATGGTTGCTTCACAAATGAATGATATGCTGTGTCGCGCGCCCACACACTTATGGCAGACATTCGTCGCCCCTCGGTCGGGACTGCATCCTGCAATTATTGATTTTTCAACGGGGAGATTTCTTAGTTGTACGGGTGGATGCCGGCTGCCAGCCTTCAATGCCACAAACGAAGCGGAGCCGGTGAAATGAGGCAAGAGCTCAATCCTGAAAACATATCGAGATATTCAAGGAGTAATGAAAGATGGCACCTCGCACAAAAGGTTTGACTCGACGTTCGGCATGGAAGGCCCTGGCCGCTCATCACAAGCAGATTCGTACGGCGCACCTCCGCCAGTTGTTTGCCGACGACCCCAAGCGCGGCGAGCGGATGACGGCCGAAGCGGCGGGAATCTTCGTGGACTACTCGAAGAACCGAATCACCGATGAAACCATCAAGCTGCTCATCGAGCTTGCCAAGGAGTCCGGCCTGCGGGAGCGAATTGACGCGATGTTCCGGGGCGAGAAGATCAACATCACGGAGAAACGGGCAGTGCTGCACGTAGCCCTGCGAGCACCTAAAGGGGAAAAGATCGTCGTAGACGGCGAGGACGTAGTTCCCGGGGTCCACGCCGTGCTCGACAAGATGTCGAGCTTTTGTAACCGCGTTCGCAGCGGAGAGTGGAAGGGACACACCGGCAAACCAATTCGCAATGTGATCAACATCGGTATCGGCGGCTCCGATCTTGGGCCGGTAATGGCCTACGAGGCGCTGAGGCATTACAGCCAGCGCGAGATGACGTTTCGCTTCGTTTCCAACGTCGACAGCACCGATTTCGCCGAGGCTGTTCGCGATCTTGATCCAACCGAAACCCTGTTCATCGTCTCCTCAAAAACTTTCACCACACTCGAAACTATGACCAACGCCCACAGCGCTCGTGCCTGGGCGCTGGCAGGTCTGGGAGGCGATGAGACGTCGATCGCGAAACACTTTGTCGCGGTCTCGACCAACGCCAAGGAAGTGACCAAGTTCGGCATTGATACCGCGAACATGTTCGAGTTCTGGGATTGGGTTGGGGGTCGCTACTCCATGGACTCGGCAATCGGACTCTCGACGATGCTGGCCATCGGCCCCGACAACTTCCGGGCCATGCTGGACGGATTCCATCAGATCGACGAGCACTTCCGGACGGCTCCGTTCGAAAGCAACCTGCCAGTGCTGCTCGGCCTGTTCGCGGTCTGGTACACCGACTTTTTCGGCGCGCAGACGGTTGCCGTGTTGCCTTACGAGCAATATCTCAAACGCTTCCCGGCTTATCTGCAGCAATTAACGATGGAGAGCAACGGTAAACACGTTACGCTTGCGCGGCAAGGAAGTGAACTACGATACCGGGCCGATTTATTGGGGCGAGCCGGGAACCAACGGGCAACACTCGTTCTACCAGTTGATTCACCAGGGAACGAGGCTTATCCCATGTGATTTCATCGGGTTCTATAAGACACTTAATCCACTTGGTCAACATCACGACATGCTGCTGGCGAACGTCTTTGCGCAGACCGAGGCCCTGGCATTCGGTAAGACGCCTGAGCAAGTCAAGGCCGAGGGCACGCCCGATTGGCTGGTTCCGCACCGGGTGTTTGAGGGCAATCGGCCGTCGAACACGATTATGGCGGAGCAGCTCACGCCGGAAGTATTGGGAAAGCTTGTTGCGCTGTACGAACACTCGGTCTTTACCCAAGGCACGATTTGGGGGATCGACTCGTTTGACCAGTGGGGGGTTGAACTGGGCAAGGTGCTGGCCCAGAGAATCATCGGGGAGCTGGCGAGCCCGACGGATACGGAACTGGCTCACGACAGTTCCACGAACAGCTTGATCCGGCGCTACCGCCAGAACAGGTAAAGATTTAGAAACTTATTCAACAAATAAGGAAGAGGGAGCGATCTATGCAACTCGGAATGGTGGGTTTGGGGAGAATGGGCGCCAATATGGTGCGGCGGCTCATCAGAGGCGGCCACAACTGCGTGGTCTTCGATATGTCGCCGAAATCAGTTGAAGAACTGGTGAAGGAGAAAGCGGTGGGGTCGTCCTCACTGCAGGATTTCGTCAGCAAGCTGACCAAGCCGCGGGCAATCTGGCTGATGATCCCGGTTGGGGTTGTGGACCAGACCATTGCCCAGATCGTTCCACACCTTGAGGCGGGTGACATCCTGATTGACGGCGGCAATTCCTACTACATCGACGATATCCGTCGTTCCAAGGAACTCGCGCCGAAGGGCATTCACTATGTGGATGTCGGCACCAGCGGCGGTGTTTGGGGCTTGGAGCGAGGATACTGCATGATGATCGGCGGCCCGGACGCGGCCGTGAAGTACCTCGATCCGCTCCTCAAAACCATTGCACCTGGCATCGGCGATATACCGAAGACACCGGGACGCGAGAAGATGGGCGGTACGGCCGAACAGGGATATCTGCACTGCGGGCCCAGCGGGGGCGGTCACTTCGTCAAGATGGTGCACAACGGAATTGAGTACGGCATCATGGCCGCCTACGCCGAGGGGCTCAATATTCTGCGCGCCGCCAACATCGGCAAGCAGACCCACGCCATTGACGCCGAGACCACGCCGTTGCGCGATCCTGAACATTACCAGTACGAGTTCAATTTGACCGACGTTACCGAGGTATGGCGGCGCGGCAGCGTGATCGCATCCTGGTTATTGGACCTGACGGCATCTGCCTTAGTCGAAGATCCGCAGCTCAAGAAATTCGCGGGCCGCGTGTCGGACTCAGGCGAAGGGCGCTGGACGATCAAGGCCAGCATCGATGAAGCCGTGCCGAGTCCGGTTCTTACCGCCTCGCTCTACGAGCGTTTCAGCTCGCGCGGCGAGGCCGACTTCGCGGACAAACTCTTGTCGGCCATGCGTTATGAGTTCGGCGGACATTTGGAAAAAGCGCCGGAGAAGTGAGCGGACAGCGATGAGTAATTCCGAATCCGATGCACTGGTCTTCTTCGGCGCAACGGGAGATCTGGCGTACAAGAAGATATTTCCCGCGCTGCAGGCCATGGTCCAACGCGAGCACCTCGACGTGCCGATCATCGGCGTGGCCAAAGCCGGTTGGAACCTGGACCAGCTCAAGGCCCGCGCCCACGCCAGCCTTACAGAATACGGAGGAGTCGATCCCGCTGCATGGGAGAAGTTGAGCGGTTTGCTGCATTACATCGATGGTGACTACGCGGACATAGCGACCTTTCAAGCGCTCCGCAAGGAACTCGGCGCGGTCCAGAGGCCGGCCCACTACCTTGCCATCCCGCCCATCCTCTTTGAGAAGGTCGTGGAGCAACTGGTGAAGTCGGGCTGTGCCAAGGGGGCGCGCGTCATCCTCGAGAAGCCGTTCGGCCACGATCTGGCTTCGGCAAAAGAGCTTAATCGAATCCTGCGCAGCGCCTTCGACGAGTCATCCATCTTCCGCATTGACCACTATCTTGGTAAGCGGCCGGTGCACAACATCACCATCTTCCGCTTCTCGAACGCTTTCATGGAGCCGTTCTGGAACCGCAACTATATCGAGAGCGTGCAGATCACCATGGCGGAAGACTTCGGGGTGCAGGGCCGGGGTGGGTTCTACGATCAGACGGGCGCCATCCGCGACGTGATTCAGAACCATCTGTTTCAGCTGATGAGCAACCTGGCCATGGAGCCCGTGGTCAGAAATGACAGCGAGTCCATTCGCGATGAGAAGGCCAAAGTGCTGAAGGCGATCCCGCCCGTGGAGGCAAAGAATCTCGTCCGGGGACAGTTCCGCGGCTATCGCAAGGAAAAGGGAGTGGCGCCTGACTCCCAGGTGGAAACCTTTGCGGCTGTGCGCCTCGATATTGATTCCTGGCGCTGGAAGGGAGTGCCATTCTACATCCGCGCCGGCAAGTGTCTGCCGGAGACGTGCACCGAAGTACTGGCGCGGTTCCGCAAACCTCCCACGTTGATTCCGCAGAGTGAAGTACTGTCGAACCACATGCGTTTCCGCGTCAGTCCGGAAGTGACCATTGCTCTCGGCATGGCAGTTCCATCACTTGAGAACAATTTGGTCGGCCAGATGGCGGAGATGCTGGTGAGCCGTACGCCGAAGCCCGGCGAGATGGAGGCATACGAGCGGCTGCTGGCAGATGCCATGGCCGGAGACGCCACTCAGTTCGCCCGTCAGGATTATGTGGAAGAGGCGTGGCGCATTGTGGATCCCGTGCTAAAGGCATCCACACCGGTTTACGAATACGATCCCGATACGTGGGGGCCGAGTCAGGTCGCTGAAGTCACCCCACCCGGTGGCTGGCAGAATCCAGCATCAACCCAGGAAGAGCCTCTCGCAGCACCGTCCAAAGCCTGACCCTGAATGGCTCGTAGGGGTGAGGCCGGGTTACAGCCATCGCGTATTTCGAAGTGGAGAAGCGGAATGAAGTTGGAAGTGTTTGAGGATGCCGAATCAGTCGCGCGAGGGGCGGCAGGGATCATTGCTGCGGATGCTCGTGCGGCGGTCGCTGCGCGCGGCCGTTTCATCATGGCAGTCAGCGGAGGCCACACGCCGTGGATCATGCTGCGAGCGCTGGCAGGCGAAGAGGTGCCCTGGAAAGATGTGCATGTATTTCAGATTGACGAGCGCATCGCCCCTGCGGGAGACCCGGACCGCAATCTGACCCATCTGCGGGCAAGCCTGCTCGAACATGCGCCGCTGCCTCCGGAACAGATCTACGCCATGCCGGTGGAGTTGCCGGACCTGGAAGCCGCTGCCAAACAATATGCGAAGACACTGGAGCAGGTGGCCGGTTCGCCGCCGGTGCTCGATCTGGCGCATCTGGGCATGGGGCCCGACGGCCACACGGCGTCGCTCGTGCCCGGAGATCCCGTTCTTAACGTGACGAATGCGGATGTTGGGTTGACCGGGGTCTACATGGGAAGGCGTCGCATGACGTTGACCTATCCGGTGCTCAATCGTTCGCGGCGCATTCTGTGGCTGATGACGGGAAGTGAAAAGGTGGCGATGCTACCGCGCCTGCTGGAAGGTGACATGACGATTCCCGCCGGACGGGTCAGCCAGGGCCAGGCTTTGGTGCTGGCAGATCGAGCAGCCGCCGGCAACTTGCAGGCGAAGTAGAGGAAGCGGTAGAAGCGGGCCCTGGCAGCGACGCAGTCCGATCCACAAAAATTGAAGATGTTGCACGGAGGCAGAGCATGAGTACTCCCCCGGTCGTTAAAGCGCCCACTTCGGCGGAACTCGACGAGCTGTGTATCAACACCATCCGCACGCTTTCGATTGATGCCGTGCAAGCGGCCAACTCAGGGCATCCCGGCACGCCCATGGCGCTTGGCGCCGCTGGTGTACACGATCTGGAACCGCGCTATGCGCTTCGATCCGCAGGAGCCGATCTGGCCCAATCGCGACCGCTTCGTGCTCTCCAACGGACATGCCTCGATGCTGCTCTGGTGCGCGCTGCATCTGACCAAGACGCAGGCGGTGGATGCCGAATACGAGACGCTGGGTAAGCCGAGTGTCGAACTGGAAGACATTCGCCGCTTCCGCCAACTGGACAGCAGGGCTCCGGGCCATCCGGAGTACCACTGGGTTTCGGGCGTTGAGACCACGACCGGTCCGCTGGGGGCGGGAGTCGCCACCAGTGTAGGCATGGCCATCGGGCAGAAGTGGCTGGCGAATCGCTTCAACAAGCCGGGCTTCGACATCTTCAACTACAACATCTACGCCGTCTGCGGAGATGGTTGCCTGATGGAGGGGGTTGCGTCGGAAGCCGCATCGCTGGCGGCCCACCTGGGACTCGATAATCTCTGCTGGGTCTGGGACAACAATCACATCACCATTGAAGGCAACACCCGCATCGCCTTCACCGAGGATGTCGCGGCCAGGTTCATGGCTTACGGCTGGAATGTCCTGCGGGTCGGTGACGCCAACGACATCGATCGCATTGAACATGCCCTGGATATTTTTCGTAAGGAGACCGGGCGGCCCACCTTCATCGTTCTCGACAGCCACATTGGTTACGGTTCACCGCATAAGCAGGACACTTCTGCAGCTCATGGCGAGCCCCTGGGTGACGATGAGGTGCGACTGTGCAAGCGCGCCTACGGGTGGCCCGAGGACGCGAAGTTTCTCGTACCAGATGGTGTGTACGATCACTTCTCCGCTGGAATCGGCGCGCGGGGAGCGAAGGTTCGGCGCGAATGGATGGATCTCCTTGCCAAGTACCGGGCGCAATATCCCGAACTTGCAAACGAGATCGACCTAATGCAGCGGCGAGAATTGCCGGCTGGATGGGACCGTAATCTTCCTGTATTTCCTGCCGACCCGAAAGGTGTTGCCGGACGCGATGCGTCGGGCAAAGTACTGAACGTTCTGGCGCAGAACATTCCGTGGTTCCTTGGAGGCTCGGGCGATCTCGGGCCGTCGAACAAGACCACGCTGACCTACGCGGGTGCAGGAGACTTCCAGGCCGACACTCCGGGAGGGAAGAACCTCCATTTCGGCATCCGCGAACACGCCATGGGCGCGATCGTGAACGGACTCTCGCTCTCGAAGCTGAGGGCTTACGGCGCTACATTTTTCATCTTCAGCGATTATGCGCGTCCCGCCATCCGGCTTTCGGCTCTGATGGAGTTGCCCACCATCTTCGTTTTCACGCACGACGCCATGGGCGACGGTGAGGATGGCCCGACCCACCAGCCGATCGAGCAACTAGCTTCGTTGCGCGCGATCCCTTACCTGGTCACGTTGCGTCCTGGCGACGCCAATGAAGTTGTCGAGGCCTACCGCTACATCATGCAGTTGCGGCATCAACCCGCAGTATTGGTGCTGTCTCGACAGCCGCTGCCGACTTTGGACCGCAGCAAGTATGCGTCGGCCTCGGGAGTTTCCAAGGGTGCATATGTGCTCGCGGATGCTCCGGGCGGGAACCCGGAAGTCATGCTGATTGCAACCGGCAGCGAAGTCATCCTTGCCGCGCAAGCCCACGACATCCTGGTCGCTCAAGGCATTCGCTCGCGAGTAGTCTCGATGCCTTCGTGGGACATCTTCGAGTGCCAGACGCAGGAGTATCGGGACAGCGTTCTCCCACCCAGCGTCAGCGCGCGAGTAGCAGTGGAGCAGGCTTCGACGTTTGGTTGGGAACGGTATGTCGGCGCCTCTGGTCGCGTGATTGGGATGAAGACCTTCGGGGCCTCGGCCCCGCTGAAGGAATTGCAGAAGAAGTTTGGCTTCGAGCCGGAAAACGTGGCCGCCGTCGCCCGGGAATTGCTGGGGAAGAAGTGATTTGCCAGCAGTGATACCGGGTCGGCGGAGTAGCTGACGAAAGTTGTCCGGAAAAACAAAGCGCCCGCAACGGGCATCCTGCAAGCCATTCAAAAGAATGGCGGGGTCGACGGGACTCGAACCCGCGGCCTCTGCCGTGACAGGGCAGCGTTCTAACCAACTGAACTACGACCCCGCTTGCGCGGTTGTTGCCCCGCTCCGGGGCGCGTCACCTTTGTCATTGTACGGTTACGGGGTGACGGATATGGTGGGCAGTGCAGGACTCGAACCTGCGACCTCCTGCTTGTAAGGCAGGCGCTCTAACCAGCTGAGCTAACCGCCCGTCGTACGCGCCTCCTCGGAGGTGGTACTAGAGCGGAATCAACTGTTTGAGTTTACATGAGCGCGTACGGAGGGTCAAACACTCGTCGGGGTTAGGTGATGTCAAGCTGCTTGTGTAAATACGGAGAGGGTGCGGGTTTTCCATTCCAGGTTGAATCTCTGGAAGATGGAGTAGATGATGCGGTCCACGCTCTCGACATTCACAAAGCACACCATTGGCCGGGTGCGGCGCCGGACTTCGACGAAGCAGCGCTCGATAACATTGGTCGTCCTTAGCTTGCGCCACAGATGGCGGGGGAAAGCGAAGAACGATAGCAGTTCCGGCAGGTCTAGCTCCAGCCGCCGAACCACCGTGCCGTAGTCACTCCGCCAGCGTGCCCGAAAGTTGCGGAACGCGGCTTCGGCGCAGCCCGGCTTTCCGCCAAGTAGATGGCCTGAGCATCGCGTTTCACCTGGTCGTAATCGCGTTTCCGTACTTTCTCCAGAATATTCCGCATCTTGTGCACCCAGCAGCGCTGATGCCGAGCCCGGGGATACACCGTCGGAATCGCCGCCGCCAATCCCGCACAGCCGTCGGTGATGATCAGCGCCAGGTGCTTGCCCTCCAGCCCGCGCCGGTACAGATCCTGCAGCAGTCCCTCCCAGTTCGCCTGACTTTCCCCCTGACTGCGCAAAAACGCCAGTAGGTGACGGGTGCCGTCGCGCCGCACCCCATAGGCCACCAGCATCTGTACCCGCTTGCGTCCCGCCGGACGCCGCACCCGCAAGCTCACTCCATCCAGAAACAAGTAAGCATAGTCGTCGCTCAGCCTCGCCTGGTGGAACTGGCGAACTGCCTCGTCCAGATCGCGGGTCAGTTTCGACACCGTCTGTGGGCTCACCACCTCGCCGGTCAGCGTGGCCACCACCCGCCCCACCTGCCGGGTCGAGATGCCGCGCAGAAAGGCTTCGCGAATGAGCATGGAGACTTCTTCGGCCCGGCGCTGGAACCGCTCCAAGCCCGCGGGCAGAAAACTCTTCTCCCGGGTGCGGGCGATGCGCAGCCGGATGGTGCCGAAGCGGGTCACGAAGTCCCGCTGGTAGTAGCCGTTACGATAGACTCTGCGCCGGCCACGCCGCCGTTCATAGCGCCCGCGCCGGAAAAGCGGTCCCGCTGCCGCTCCAACTGCAGCTCGAAGAAGCGCTGCCACGCCAGCTTCGTCTGGCCGTAGAGATCGCCCCACAACGTCTCCTTCATCTCCGCCAGGAAATGTTGGAAGTGCTCGCTGATCGGTGTTACCTTCGCCATCGGGTGTAAGCTCCTTTCCAGGAATGGCTTTTGCTTGTTAGGCCAAAGCCAACTTACACCCTCTCGTTTTTTACACAATCAACGTTACGTCACCTCGGGGTTATACGCATTGAGGGGATTTTGCTACACTATACCCCCTAGGGGTATGCGTGCGCTCTGGGGGGTTAGACTCTGGATCGTGGGTGCGGGGCGCGGGCTCAGGGCTCCAGGGGCAACGGGGGCGCGGGTGCACGCAACCGGGGGGCGGCCTCGATCACGTGGATCCAGCAGAGGAGAGCGACGAGCGAGCATAGGGGACGCGAGGCGCAGGGCAAGGGGCGCGGCTCTCGCTAATTACAGCAACTACAAACCTTGCGACTGCCTGGCACTTCCGGCGAAGAGAATCTCTGTGGCGTTCTATCGAATTTTCCCCGTCACCGAAGCAGTAGTGCCCTCGTTAATGGGGCGACGAATGACAAAGCCGTTAGGAATGCGGAGGCAGCCTTGGCCCAGTCCCCAATAGGCTCAGCGGCGTCAAGAGCCTGGACAACGTCGGTCGTGCTTCGCCCGTTCAGGACTCCTTCCAGGGCTAGTTCTTTGAAATTACGCCATCGAGACATTGCCTGGAATAGCGGGACAGTGACAACTGCCCAGATACCAAACCACATGACATGAAGAATGATTGCAGCAGGAAGAAAACGAACATCTCCGGAATTCACGACCTGCTCCCAGTAGAAAGCAGTAAAGGGAAAGAACGTTAAAGCCAGCAGGAGCGAGGCTAGCTGCCATTTCAAGAACGCATCGGACAAGCGCCTCGCAACATCTGAGAGGGTACTCCCGCTTTTCAGGCTATTGCGCGACTGCTCTTCCGCAAACTGCAGCCACTGATAGCACACAAGCGATAGCAGGAGCCAGAACAGAATCGTGTGCAGTTCCTGTAGCCAGAACGCTGCATGGCTCACGTCATAATTTGCAAAGCCGACAACCTTTCTTCCGTTGTTCTTCAAAACGAAGTAGCGAGTCCACACGGTCCACTGATAGGACACATAAGCGAGGAAGCCGGTACTAATAACGTACTTTCTGTTCAGGCCACGAAATGGACTCTTCCCAGGATGGAAAAGCAGAGCCAGCCAAGCGACGGGAGTCAGGGTCAAGACCCATGTCAGCATCGCAGAACTGAGATAAAACGGGAGGAAGTACACTGGCGGCCTTGCAGTCGCCAATTTCTCTGCTACTGAGCGCTGAGCATTCAGAGAGGCAACTTGTTCATTAGTGAGGGTTCCTGGCGACAGAAAAGCAGTGTTGATCTCAATCATTTTGCGCTCAGCATCGGCTTTCGAGATGTGATAGCGCTGAAATTCCACTTGGACTTCCGGAGACAAGAAGGCAATGGCGTGCCTCTCCATGGCTTCACTGTCAAACACCTGCTCTTTGTAGGCGACGAGACCGGGAATTATCAAACCGATGAAAGTCGTGGCTACGGCGATAAGAAAAGCTTTTCGAATCGCAAGGAATGCTGTGCGGCTGAGGTCTGCCAAGCGCGTTCCTCCAAGGTCGCTCAAATACAGAGGCAATTTCCCGATACAGAACGGTTTTGTTCGTCTCGCATTTGTGCACAACGAAGCGAGTTTTCGAAGGGAACATCACCGGGTTAGACGCAGGCCCGGCTGCGTCAGGTACGCCCTGCCTCATTCTCTGTAGTTTCTCATAACTGTTGCCCCGTGAGTTAAAGCGGGGCGAGGAGCTGCGGGGGCGAGGGCGAGTTGTTCGGGGACCCGATCCTTTTGCCAGAAGGGAGCTACAGAACGGAGTTTGCGGTGCTCTTTGCGGGGGATGTGTTCAAGATTTTGACCCGCCTCCGCTTGCTGAGTATTTATGCGCCCTCTGATTGACCCCGCGCCCTTGACATGATACGAATCTCATTTGCAACGGGTCCCGCTGCCCTTAGCACCTGTCCATTTATGACGCGCCCAAGACATAGCGTGGTCAATCGCCCGACCAACCCCGTTGCGCCCCAAATATCGGCGATACAGTTGATGCTCTACGTTGGGCTCGTGATTGTGTGGGTATTTCTCCTACCGGGCTATGTGGCGAACCGGGACAAGGCCTTAACAAATGATGACGTCGCGACGCATCTAGCTTGCATAGATGGTACTGCTTCAGGGGAGTGGGACGACTACAAAGCGAGCGAGCGGGCTGCAAAGGCGGCGACACGGGTGATCAGTCAAGAACGACCTGATAAAGCTGAGTCGGCAAAGTCGCAACTCGCGGCATTGACTGCTTCACAGGAAAAGATCGCTCCGCCATTCCGGGTGATAGGCCTGGCAAGCGACTGGTTGACGGGTATCTGGGCTGTCAGCTATTTGGGATTCGCGATCCTGATAGTTTTGTGGCGCTCGGTGCCAAGGTACGCGATTCGCCCGGTTCCTACACTCCTAGCTGCCGTCGGACTTTACTTGATTTTTAACTGGAGCGTCTTAATTCGGACTTTTCGTCTTAATACTCTAAAAGAGGGCCGCAACGTCTACTATTATGCTCACTTGGATGTAAGCCCCACTGGATTTATTCTCCAAGAATGTCGTGCCTATGTTTTCATGGTTTTCATTGCATTCTTCATAGGTCTAGCCGATTCGGTCGCCGGACAGTTCAGGGATTCGGTTGGCAGCGCTCTCCTTTCGACAATATCTTTAAGTGATCTAAAAACAGCAGCGGTTAAGAATATAGAAATGTTGAGGCTTTGGCAGTTCTCCTCGTTACTGCTAGCGGTCATCTTCATTCCGTGGAGTTACTTCTATTGGGACAACATTGTTTCAGTGCACGACAGGCGCTACTTGCCAGCAGCAATTGGCATACACCTGATCTGGTTGTTTTGTTGGTACCAAGCTACCCGCCCATTGCTGTTGTCCTTGCAAAACTGGAGGGAGCTGAAGCTGAGTGCGCTCTCGGCTCCGGGGGCTGACCGTGCCGCGATCTTGGACATCTCGGAGGCTGCACACACCGAAAGTGAGTGGCAACTTATTAGTGCCGGGGTGGCTGCTCTCGGCTCGCTCATTGTTCCGCTAATGAAAGCGCTGAAGTGAACCTGGAAGCGAGCGATTATGGCAGGCTTCGTATTCTTCGAGCACCTTCAGACACTCCGCCAGTTTGATCGCGCGCACAGGTTCCCGCCTACAGATTTTTTCGAGCGTGTGCTGATTGATTCCCCAGCGCATGAATTCCCGCTTCGGAACTTCTGCGATCTGCGCTAGCTGTTCATCAGCCGCAACAGCATTGCCCTTCCGCTTGTATTCAATCGCCTTGAAATCCAGCAGGCTCATGTCCTCGCCCTCTTCCCAATGCCGGTCGGATTCCTTCCCGATGTAGATAGGCGGCCAGTTCGCAACGATGTGCGCCCGTTGCAACAATCCTCGCGTATCGAACTCGCATGGCTTTCCGTCTGGCCCAAGGCTCTTGGCTTCAGGATGGTTCTGGTACGAGTCCAGGAGCATGAAGAAATTCTTTGGGAGCGCCCTGCGGCCATCGTACTCGTCTGTGAGTTCGTAAACTGGCGATTGGTAATCGTGGATGTTGATGCATTTCGAGCGCATCCACTGATCCCGCTCGGATGAGAATGCAGTTATCAGGGTGAACTTGTCCGGGTCCACATTTGACCGGACATCCAAAGCGGCATATCTGCGGAATCATCATGAAATTGTTCGGGCGCGTAAGCGGACCTTTGGCGAGATTCTTGAGAGCGTGATGCGGGGTGCTGAGCGTCAATTTCATCATCACCGGAAGATCGAACCATGCAGGTTGTGTGTGCTTTAATCCGAGAACTCCGCGCATGATCCAGTCCCAAGCCTCGAATATCCATAGCGGAGTTTCATGCTTCCATCCTTCAGGTGAATCCTTTGGCGGATAGAAATAGCCAAGCCCGTGCGCCTTCGGTTCCACGATCTGATGTCGCTTTCGTCTTCGTATAAAGCGCATAACGCTTCGCTGCAATGCTGTAACCGAACAACTGGCGCCGTTGCTTGTTTTCGTCCCAATTCAACTTATGGACTTTCAGAATGGAATCTTTAACGAACTCGGGTTGTACGGGTTTAGCTTTTCGAATCTGTCAACGATTCGTTCACTTCCGTGCCAGGACAGCGCGGTGATTGGTCGTGCTCCATCCGGCATTGCGATTTCCGTTCGGTGCTCGGTTGAAACTATGGCTGCACTATCCGTGTCGCAAAACAGAAATGTGCCTCCCGCATCCGCTATGCACCTTTCGAGCATTGCCAGGAGCAAGCGACCACCTGCTGTGATCAGAGAGCCGATGTGCGGGGCAAACCACTTTCCCGGCTCTTCCACCACATCGGAAGTGGTCTCGAATGACTCTTCGCCGGAAAACACCTTTAGCTTGGTTGCGCCGGAGTCGTTCGGATTGAGTTCCACGAACAGGCCATACGATCCGCTGTTGGCGAGAATCTTCAGCCAATAATGAAGGGCCGGGTTCGATTCGTGGGCAGCTCGCTGTTCGATGACGTGCTTAAAGAAGCTATGTTGTATTGGCATCCACTTCGACCATGCCCCGCAGAGACGTTGCACCTAATCCCGTCTGCTTGCCATGCGGCACCACGCGGATCGCCTTTTCGATGTGCGGCACCTTGCCGGTCAACAGGATGGACGCGATAATGTCCGGCCCGGCAAACCAGATCGGCTCTTTGCTAGTGAGGTAATTGATTCCGATGTTCTGGGTCGTGCCGTTGTAAATGGTGCGCGTGGGAAGAATATCGTTGTCCGGGCGAACGAGGGCAAAGAACTTGAATCGCAGGCCACAGTTTACGATCAAAGCAACGTTTGGGCGTAATCTGCGAGAGAAGTTGCCGCACTTCTTCCGTGGCATCAGGGAAGGTCAAGTGTTCTGCTGTAAGAACATCCCAATTGCCTAGCAGCTCGTTGACGGTTGGATACTGCGACATGAAATCCACGGGGCAGACCGGCACCTCCCAATTGCGAATGCGGCACTCCGCACGTCCGCCGAAATAGCTTTGCATGAAGATGCCGTAAGCCGCTTCAGCATCCATAACCTTCTGGCTCGGATGCACAATATGAAGTTCTTCGAGGTAGCTTTTCGCCACACTCGCCGGGCTGAACATCTGGTCAGGACCGGCAGCAATGGGATGCAGATCGCATTCCTGTTGCTTGACTGCATTCAGCAGACCCACCGTGGCCCGGACATCCTGCCTGCAATATTCGATTTCGTCCAGATCGACACGGCCAGTCGGCTTGTGGTCTTCCAGTTTGCCGGGAATATCGAATTCCTTGCATCCCGTCTTTAATGAGTACGATCTGTTGCGAAGCGCCCACAGCAAGAGTTCGCACGTCCAGGAATCTCGCGGCAGGCCAGAGCTTCACTCGCACTTTCTTCTTCTTGTTCTTCTTCGGCAGGGACATGGGTGCGCGGGTCGAATGGATGATTGCAGCTTTGCTGTTGAGCGCCTTGATGACGATACGTGGGAAGAATTTGTTTGGCTTTAGCTCACCGCTTTCGGGATCACGCCATTGCGACAGGATGAGCGACCATCCACCATTGTCTGCGGGCTCCCAATCCAAGGCGAGTCGGCTCAGATCGAATCCGGCGTTGAAACATACGATAAGCGCCTTGGCCTGAATCGCGATCCCAAGCACTTCCGCGACAAACTTTGACCGAGAGTAAAGGCGCAGGCGGTCGCAGCCGTCATCTGTGGTATCGGGCTTTGTGGCCCTCGCGTATTTGCGAAGCACATCGAACTCCGGTGCGCTCAGGCCCTTGTCATCGTGGAAGATTCCCTCTTCCGTGCACACATATCTGTTATCCCGCAGTTCGCAGAAGCTCCAGAAGCCAAACGTCAGCGTTTGGTCTGGCGTGATGCGCGATTCGCAATCGAGGACCAGGGCATGATCCGGCCATTTTGGGTCGTTGGGGTGAGGACCCCTTTCCCATGGTTCCTTTTCATCAAGCTGCACTGTGTGGGCTCGAAGGTAAATGTCGTGACTCATTTGCTCTCCAATTGGTTTTCCAGCAAGGTGGCCCACCTGCGATAGGATCGTGCCAAAAGATCAAACAGTACAGCCGATGCCCTAAGTACGAGCACGATGACTCGGTACAGATTCCTCTCGGGCCGCATGCTGACCCCTTCGCGTGCTAACCCTTCTTCAATCTCCCGATGACAATTCAGACAAAGCGTCACCAGCAAATCAGGATCATGTACTCGCCTGAAGATGTGATGTTCCTCCAGTAAGCGCTGCAGAAGCTCTCTTGGAATTCCTCTCTCTTCGAGCCATTGGCGAGATACTTGAGTCAGTCCTTCCAGGCAGGCGTATCCGCAGGAGAGGCAAAAGGCATCGCTCCCAAGGCGATCTTCCCTCTGGGATTTTCGCCTGGCTGTACGAATTGGAAACAGGTTGCTCAGGCAGCACCGCCGTTGAATGCCCGATACAAAGAGAAATCGGATAGCGCCGGTTCGATGGCCACGATAGTGCGTCCAGCCGTAACCAGTTCCACTCCGGCGATTCGTTTCCCGTGCCAGGGCGCGAGAGCATCGCGGTCGCCTCGCAAATAGCGCCCCAAGTCGCGCAAGTATTGACTGAGCTGTTCACGATCTTTTGAGGAACGGGTTTTGACCGGAACGGGGTTGCCCCGAGCGTCGGGAATGTAGAGCGTTTCCGTATACCGATCGCTTTTCGTTGCCCGGAACTTCCCGCGAGATTGTTCTAGCGCGGACGGAACGTATTTCTTGACCGTTTCGCGGTTTGACGCCTTCCAACTTGGCGGCGTGAGTTAGCGACAGCTTAGGATTACCGCGCATGGCTGCGAGAACGTGCAGGGCACGGTCACGTGCGGCCTGGCTCCGTTCCGGCAGGCTGGCGATAGGAATATGGCGTTGGCGCACCTGGCGATGCGAACCAGACACCAATCGAGTTTTGTTTCTGACGCGAGGCACTCTTGCTCCGCTCTGATGTTTGCCCCAGTGTGAAGCCAAAAATAAGCGTTAACAACGCCGGGAGTTCTGCTCTATAATGAGCAAATGAGTTTTCGTGTTTTGCTCTTTCAGGTGCAAAATCAATGGAAGGTTTTGCTCAAACCCACCGGGGCATAGACGTGAAGCGAAAGACTGCCGAAGAACTCGCTGCGGTGACGATGGAGATGTTTGAGTTAGCTTTCTCGAATGTCCCGGAATGGCCTGAGGGACGTAAGGTCATGAAAGAAACATTTAGAGAAGTCTTGGTGAAAAAGATGTTGCCTCTTCCTGAGCTGAGCGCCGACAAAAAGAGTGAGATAAAGCACCACCTGACGAGCATGAGGAGGGTCGTACGCACAGATTTCATGAAGATTGCGAAAGCGCTGCCAAAAAATCCAGGCGGTCGGCGTAAAGCACTCACCCCTGAAAGAATCGCTGACGCTTGCAGGGATATGGCAACCCTTCTTTATAAGGGTGTGGAAAAGAGCGCCGCACGAAATCGAATCGCAGCAAGGTATAACGTCAGTCCCTGGACTATGGGCCGGTATTGGCGCGAGTACCAGCAAGCGGCAAAGGTAAAAGAGTAAGAAGCGGACCTGCTGACTGTTAGCAGCAGTCAAACAGGTCCTAGCCATCAAGGAGGGTTAGCTCCCATGACGGTTACGCAGACCGTACCTCAATCTCCCCAATTCAGCAACATCCCGAAGTTCGCGCGGCATGGGGTCATAACGCTGTTCGGTTATGGCATCAAGGTGCGCGTGAATCGCGGTCACCTGTTCATCGAAGACGGCATTGGCCCTGACCGCCGTCAAGTGCTCTTGCCACGCGTCGGACATGGCCTTCGACGCTTGGTCGTTATCGGTAACGATGGAATGGTTTCCCTTGCCGCTCTTCGCTGGCTGGCCGATCAAGATGCGGCTTTCGTCATGCTGGAGCGCGATGGTCAAGTGCTAGCCACAACGGGCCCGGTGCGTTCATCCGACGCACGGCTCAGACGCGCCCAAGCTCTGGCGAACCAGTCGGGAGTGGCCTTGCGCATTGCGCGGGAACTCATCAGCCGCAAGCTCACCGGGCAGGAACGGGTCGTACGAGACAAGCTGCTTGATTCAGCCACCGCCCAGATGATTGCCGGTTTCCGGGCTGACGTGGATACAGCCGAGACGATGGACGCGATTCGAATGCTGGAAGCGCAAGGCGCCGCGGCCTACTGGTCTGTCTGGCGTTGTCTACCGATCAATTTCCCGAAAAACGATCTGCGCCGTGTCCCGGATCACTGGCGTGCCTTCGACACCCGCAAGTCACTGCTGTCGGGATCGCAGCGGCTGGCCACCCCCCGCGCCGAGGGCCAATCCACATCCCGTGAACCGCACACACCCAGGCCCGAGCGGCCCCGCCTCCAGCGCGCCCACGCGATCTGGCTCTCGCCCCAGGCGCTCGTATACCCCCCTGGGGTATGGTGTAGCAAAATCCCCTCAATGCGTAATACCCCGTCAAACACTCGTCAGCGCGTAAGACAACGCTTCGCAAGCGGTGCGAACGATAGCACAACGGAAAACCCAGTTGCCTTGTGGTTGCGCTGGCGCGGACGGTGCCCTATCATCAAGAGACAGTTCACAAGCTCGTCGAAGCATTTGTTAGGCGTGGATTTGCGCGGTAGTGGATTTGCACGGTAAACGATGAGCCGTTTAAGGTTCTCCGCGTACTCTTCGTCAATCCAGTTTGAAACGCCTTCACCAACATCGGCGTTATCCGAAGTTTGGAACCCATTAGACCGGAGTAACCTCTCAAACAATGATCGCACGAATTCTTGAAACTCTGGCGGTATGGATCACCGGCGTCATCTCAGCGGGCGGCTACGGCGGCGTGATGCTGCTGATGGCCATCGAGTCGGCCTGTATTCCTCTGCCTTCGGAAATCATCATGCCGTTTTCCGGCTACCTGGTGTACACCGGCCGTTTTTCGCTATTGGCAGTCGCGACGTGGGGCGCGATCGGATGCAACCTGGGTTCGGTATTGGCATATGAGATCGGCTATTTCGGCGGACGGCCATTGGTGGAACGATTCGGCCGCTACATTTTCCTCAGCCAGCGGGAACTCAATATCGCTGATCGCTTCTTCGAGCGGCGAGGCGCCATTGCCGTGCTGATCGCGCGGCTCCTGCCGGTGATTAGAACTTTCATCGCGCTGCCCGCGGGAATTGCCCGCATGCCGCGGCTGAAGTTTCACATCTACACCTTTATTGGTTCGTGGCCGTGGTGCTTTGGTCTGGCTTATGTGGGTATGCGATTAGGTGAGAAGTGGGACACGGACCCGCGGCTGAAGATGTGGTTCCATCGCCTGGACGCCGTCATTGGGGCCATGATTATTGCCGCGGTGGTTTACTTCGTCTGGTCGCACGTGCAGCATCGCGTGGGGGCGGAAGAGGTCGAGCAAGCCGCGGACTAGGCGAAGTATTGAGCAGTCAGGAAGACGGACCTCGATGGCTGAATGCTGATTGCTGACGCCTGCTTCAATCGATCTTCACCACCTTGGCGATCATTCGTTCGTACTTACGCCAGGGCACGATTCTCTTCAACCAGACTTGCAGCTTGGCGTCACCGCCGATCAAGTATCGGAGCTTGGGGTGGGGGTCTTGCGCAATGCGGACGATCAACTTCGCCACCTCACGAGCATCGCGCCTCTGCTTTGCGCTGGACTTGACGAACTCGGCGAACCGCTGGCTGCGCTCTTTGTTAGGCGACGCGGGGTCAAGCGCGCCCTTGGCAATCACAACGTTGCGCTCCCAGATGTCGGTATCGAACGCGCCGGGCTCAACCAGGGAGACGCGAATGCCCAGCGAATGGGTCTCGATACGCAGCGACTCGCTCCAGCCCTCCAGCGCATACTTCGACGCACTGTACGCACTCAACATCGGCTGCCCCAGGAGTCCGGCGACGGATGTTACGGTGATGATGTGCCCGGACTTCTGGGCGCGCATCACCGGCAGCACGGCCTTGGTCATCGCCACATTGCCGAAGAAGTTGGTCTCGAGTTGCTGGCGCAGTTCGGCGAGCGTCATGTCTTCGGCAAAACCTGCCACGCTGAATCCGGCGTTGTTCACCAGCACATCAATGCGCTTGTGATCGCGCACGATTGCTTCTACCGCGCCGGGCAGGGAATCGAATTCGGTGATGTCGAGCCGGAGCATCTCGATCCGCTCGCGCACCCCAGCTTTCTGGGCGGCCTCCTCCAGCCGGGAGGATCGTCCCAGGTCGCGCATGGTGGCGACCACGCGATATCCGTTCAACGCCAGTTCAATCGCCGTCAGCAGGCCGATACCGCTGGAGCTTCCGGTCACAACTGCGACTTTATTCTCAGCCATGAGTCTCCGCCGAATCCCTCAGATTGCCGCAGAACGGGCAAACCTGTCCGTTCGCGCGCGATTCATTGCAATGGTTGCCGCGATACGAGAAGATAACAGGTTTGTAGACTCTTCATGAAACGGACTATTAAGCATGCCGACAACGAATAAGAAGCAGAGTAAGGCCGGGACCGGCAAGGGCGACATCGCGCCGGCCAAAGGGAAGCTTGGGATCATGATCCCCGGGATGGGCGCGGTCGCGACCACGTTTGTAGCGGGCGTCGAAGCGGTGCGCAAGGGAATTGCTCACCCCATCGGTTCCCTCACGCAGATGGGCACCATCCGCCTCGGCAAGCGCACTGAGGGCCGCTCGCCCAAGATCCATGACTTCGTGCCGCTCGCCGGGCTCGATGACCTTGTCTTTACCGGCTGGGACATCTTCGAGGATGACATGTACTCGGCGGCGCGCAACGCCGGCGTGCTCGAAGCCTCGCTGCTAGACCAGGTCAAACCCTTCCTGTCGAAGATTAAGCCACGCAAAGCGGTCTTCGACAAGAACTACGTGAAGAAGCTCGATGGCCCCAACGTGAAAAAGGGCAAGAACAAGATGGATCTGGCCGAGCAGGTGCGCGAGGACATCCACGACTTCAAGCAGTCCAGCGGCGCTGAGCGCCTGGCGATGATCTGGTGCGGCTCGACCGAGACCTTTATCAAAGCCGGGCCGGTGCACAAGTCGATTGCCGCTTTCGAGAAGGGCCTGCGTGCCAATGACGAGAGCATCGCGCCTTCGATGATCTACGCCTACGCTGCGCTTAAAGAGGGCGTTCCTTTTGCTAATGGCGCGCCCAACCTGACCGTAGACATTGGAGCGATGCACGAGCTGTCAAAACAGATGGAAGCTCCCATCTGCGGCAAGGACTACAAGACCGGCCAGACGCTCATCAAGACGATTCTCGCCCCGGGGTTCAAGGCGCGCATGATCGGATTAGCAGGCTGGTTTTCAACCAACATTTTGGGCAACCGCGATGGCGAAGTGCTGGAGGATCCCGGCTCATTCAAGACCAAAGAAGAGTCGAAACTTTCGGTGCTGGAACACATCCTGCAGCCCGAGCTGTATCCCGATCTGTACGGCAATATTTGTCACAAGGTTCGCATTAACTATTATCCGCCGCGTGGTGATAACAAAGAGGGTTGGGACAACATTGATATTTTCGGATGGCTCGGCTATCCGATGCAGATCAAGGTGGACTTCCTCTGCCGCGACTCCATCCTTGCAGCCCCGCTCGTGCTGGACCTGGTGTTGTTCCTCGACCTGGCCAAGCGCTCATCAGAGCTGCGCGGTATAGGGATCCAGGAGTGGCTGAGCTTTTACTTTAAGTCTCCGATGACGGCCGAGGGACTCTACCCCGAGCACGATCTGTTCATTCAGTCGATGAAGCTGAAGAACACTCTGCGCCACTTGAAAGGCGAGGAGATGATCACACACCTGGGGTTGGAGTATTACGACTGAGTAGCGCCGTGCCCGTACTTCATGCAAGAAGCAGGCGAGCGCGGAGTTCGCGCTCGCTGACGGGGGCCGTGCTGAGTCATGTTGATTACGGCCCTTGCTCGTTGATGTAGTCCCAGTCGCGCGGCTCCCACCAGGGATTCTTTTTCGGATCGTCGGGCCGAATGTTTTCATCTGCCGACTCTTTCACCTTTTTCTTCTTGGTTGGTTTCGCCTGGCTGGCCATGTCGTTCCGGATATTCGAAGTTACGGGCTGTGCGGTAGCCGAACTGGCTACGGTTGTGGGTTGGGCACTTGCGTTGTGGGCAGATGCGTTATTCGCTGCGGTCGGCCCGGATTGCGCATGCAGCGCAATGGAGACCGTGAACATCGCTGCGAGTGCGAGTTTGCGTAGAGTGTTGTTGGACATCGTCGTTCTCCTCACCACCAAAATTTTCGTTCTGGTGAGAGAACTAAGAATGGCGAGTTTTATTCCCCGCGCTCTCGTATAATTCCGGTCTCATGCCCACAACTCGTTTTGTTTATCTATTTCTTGCGCTGGCTTTTGGCAGCAACGCCCTTCCGTTTGCCTTAGCGCAATCCAACACCGCCGTAATGCAAGAGGCGCTTAAGCCTTCCACTCCGTTGCGGGAAAACCTGCGTGTCTTGACTGACGAGATCGGTGGGCGCGTTCCCGGCACGCCTGCGATGCAGAAAGCCATCCAATGGGGAGTGGATGCATTCAAGGCTGCGGGCGCTGACTCGGTCCACACCGAAGAGTTCACCATTCCGCAGTCGTGGGCAGAAGGCAATACCGAGGTCAACGTGGTCGCGCCAGTGAAGTTTTACGTGCGCGCACATTCGATTGCATGGGGACCGCCGCTGAAAGCGACCACGGCGAGAGTGGTGGATGTCGGCATGGGCACTGCGCCTGAGTTCACCAAGGCCGGGGATATCGCCGGCGCGATCGTGCTGGTGCACAGCGATGTGCTGAAAACGTGGGACGATCTCTTCCAGGAATACTTTCGCGCGCCGGGCATCATCGCGTTAGCGCTGAAAGGCCACGCGCTGGCCATCGCATTCACCTCCAGCCGTGAGCACGATCTGCTGTACCGGCACATCAACATCTTCACAGGGAAGGTGGACGTCATTCCGCAGGTCCTGCTGGCACGGGAAGATTCGGAGCGTATGGCGCGACTGCTCGCTCACGGCGAGAAAGTACAGGTGTCGATCTCGATGCCCAACCAGATCGGGCCGCCGATCACGACCAGTAACGTGGTGGCCGAGTTGAAGGGAACTGAGCTCCCGAACGAAATCGTAATCCTCGGCGCTCATCTGGATTCTTGGGAACTGGGCACCGGTGCACTCGACAATGGATGCAACGCAGCGCTGGTCATTGACTCCCTGCGTGCGATCAAGGCGGCCGGCGTCCGACCGCGGCGAACGATTCGCTTCATACTTTTTTCTGGGGAGGAAGAAGGCCCGCTGGGATCGTTGGCGTATGTACGCGCCCACCGGAATGAGCTCGACAATATTGTGGGCGAGTTGGTGTTGGACGAAGGCACCGGCGCAATCACCGGCTTCTCGACCGGCGGACGCAAAGACGTCGACGCTGCGCTTGCTCCCATGGTGCAACCGTTCGCCCAGTGGAAAGCGAACCAGCTAACTAACGATGCCATGACCGGCTCAGATCATTACGACTTCATGGTCGAAGGAGTGCCGACGCTGGTGGCCAACCAGGTGGAGGCGAATTACCTGATCAACTACCACGCCACCTCCGATACCTTCGACAAGGTTGATTTCGCGCAGTTGAAGAAGAACGAAGCGATGGCTGCCGAGTTGATTCTTGAGCTGGCCAACGGGCCGCAGCGAATCGGGCCGCGCTACACGCGCGCGCAGATCGAAGCAACGTTCCCGGAGACTCATCTCGACGAGCAGATGAAGGGCTTCGGGTTGTGGGAGGATTGGCGAACGGTACTCGGGGACGGAAGCAATAGGAAATGCGCGGAGATGTGAGCAGCGCACTAGCCACTGCCCGCTGCCGTCCTATACAATCACCAGTTTCCCAGTTGTTGTTGCGATCCTCTTAAGGAGTAGACAATCCGGCCAATCAGGCCAGAACAGCGAGCCGGTTCGCTCGCGGTCATCAAAAATCATGAAAATACACGAGTACCAGGGAAAGACCATCCTGTCGAAGTACGGGGTAGCGGTGCCGCGCGGGCACATGGTCGAAAGCCGCGAAGAAGCTGAGACCGCGGCCAAGGCCCTGTTCCACGAGGGTGCGACCGGCGTTGTCGTCAAGGCGCAGATCCATGCCGGAGGCCGCGGCAAGGGCGGCGGCGTGAAGATCGCCAAGTCGGCGGAAGAAGCCAGCGAGCTGGCGGGCAAGATCCTCGGGATGAAACTGGTCACGCACCAGACCGGTCCCGAGGGCAAGAAAGTGCAGCGGCTGCTGATTGAGGAGACGCTGCCCATCGCGCGCGAGCTGTATCTCGGCATCGTGCTCGACCGCGGTCCGGGACGGCTGGTGTTCATGGCCTCGGCGGCGGGCGGCATGGAGATCGAAGAGGTCGCGGCCAAAGATCCCGACGCGATCATCAAGGAGCACATCGTTCCCGGCTTCGGACTGCAAGCTGTTCCAGGCGCGCAAGATCGCGTTCAAGCTCGGCCTCGACGCCAAGTACATCAGCGGGGCGGTGAAGTTCATGATGGCGCTGGCGCGCGCGGCGGAAGACACCGACGCGTCGCTGGTCGAGATCAATCCGTTCATCACCACCACCGACGGCCGGCTGTTCGCGCTCGACGCCAAGATGAACTTCGACGACAACGCGCTCTATCGCCATCCCGACATCAAAGAGCTGCGCGACCTCACCGAGGAAGATCCGCTCGAGGTCGAAGCCAGCAAGTACAACCTGAACTACATCAAGCTCGACGGCAACGTCGGCTGCATGGTGAACGGCGCCGGCCTGGCGATGGCGACCATGGACATCATTCAGTACGCCGGCGGCATGCCCGCGAACTTCCTCGACGTGGGCGGTGGCGCCAACGAAGAGCAGGTGACGCACGCCTTCGAGATCCTGCTGAGCGACAAGAACGTGAAGGCCGTGCTGATCAACATTTTCGGTGGCATCCTGCGGGTGGACACCCTGGCTAATGGCGTGGTCAGCGCGGCGCGCAAGACCAACATCCAGTTGCCCATCGTGCTGCGCCTGGAAGGTACGAACGTGGAGCAAGGCCGCGTGATCCTGAAGGAGAGCGGACTGAATTTCATCGTGGCGGAGACCATGAAGGACGCGGCTGAGAAGGTTGTTGCCGCCGCTAAGGGGGTTCGATGAGCATTCTGGTTGATAAATCAACACGATTACTGGTGCAGGGCTTGACCGGTCGTGAAGGAACCTTCCACGCCAAGAACGCTGCCGCGTATGGAACGCAAGTGGTTGGCGGAGTGACTCCCGGCAAGGGCGGCACAACCCACGAAGGCTGGCCGATCTTCAATACGGTGAGTGAGGCAGTCGGGAAAACCGGAGCAAATGCGACCGTGATCTTCGTTCCGCCTCCGGGCGCGGCCGACGCCATCATGGAGGCTGCCGATGCAGGCGTAGCGCTGATCGTCTGCATCACCGAAGGCATTCCCGCGATGGACATGGTGAAGGTCTGGGAGTTTCTGAAGACGAAGAATTCGCGACTGATCGGGCCTAACTGTCCAGGCATTATCTCGCCGGGCAGGTGCAAGATTGGTATTATGCCGGCGCAGATTCACAAGGAAGGTAATGTCGGAATCGTGTCGCGCTCGGGCACGTTGACGTACGAAGCGGTCTATCAGTTGACGACACGCGGTATCGGGCAGTCTACCGCGATCGGTATCGGCGGCGATCCCATTATCGGCACCAATTTCGTAGACGCAATCAGCCTGTTCAACGAAGATCCCGAAACGGAAGCGATCATCATGATCGGCGAAATCGGCGGCACCGCCGAAGAGACCGCAGCGGAATTCATCAAGCAGAAGGTACGCAAGCCTGTGATTGGTTTCATTGCTGGACAGACCGCGCCTCCCGGCCGCCGCATGGGACACGCGGGCGCGATCATCTCCGGCGGGAAGGGAACTGCGGCGGAGAAGATCAAAGCCATGGAAGCGGCGGGTATTCACGTGGCCAAGTCGCCGGCCGAGATCGGAGAGACGCTGGTGAAGGTGACAGGCGCGGCAGTAAGAGCTTAAGTTGTTTACCACCGAGACGCAGAGGTAAAGACGAAGTATTCTGCCAAGAGTTGACGGCTAAAAGCTAACAGCTAAAACTAAGCCGGAGGCGAAAAGCCAGGAGCGAAGAGCGAACCACGAATTTATGAAGACCATCCAACGTACTCTTTCCATCATCAAGCCGGACGCGGTCGAAAAAGGCGCGGCCGGCGACATTATCCATACCTTGCTGCAAAACAACTTCCGCATCGTTGGCATGAAGATGCTGCATATCAACAAAACGCAGGCCGAAGGCTTTTACGCGGTGCATGTGCACCGGCCGTTTTTCGAATCTCTGACGAACTTCATGTCCAGCGGTCCCATCATCGTGATGGCGCTGGAGAAGGAAGACGCAATCGCCGATTACCGCAAGCTGATGGGTGCGACTGATCCGGCAAAGGCCGACGAAGGAACGATCCGCAAGAAGTGGGCCGCTAACATCGAGAAGAATGCGGTGCACGGCTCGGATGCCGAAGACACAGCCCGTTTCGAGTTGGGCTATTTCTTCGCCGGATACGAATTGGCAAAGTAAACTGAACTGCGAGAGAAACTCTCTCGGCGGAGGCTCGCATGGCGCACGTACAAATCACCTTGCTGGATGGCCGCAGTACCGAGCAGAAGCGCCGGGCAGTCAAGCGCATCACGCAGGTTTTGCAGGAAGAACTCAACGTCAATCCGGAGAAGTTGACGGTGGCGTTTGTCGAAGTGCCGCGCGATAGCTACGCGCGCAACGGCATATTGATCAGCGACAGGACCAGCACCTAGTCACCATCCGAGATCAAGCGCGGAGGCGTTCATGAAGGGCCGTTCCCGAGGGGACGGCCCTTCGCATTTCCGTGCCGTCGTGTGGTTCACAAGTGGACGAAAAAGCCGCCCCTGTGCGGGACGGCTTTTTTTGGGTTCGCTGGTAAGTTGTGTTTCTACTGAATGCCGATGGTGTATTTGGGAGAGGCGATACCGTTAGCGACCACTTCCAAGTAGCTCCGGCCGCTTTCCATGTTGGCTGGAATGTCCACGTGGGTGTAAGCGGGGCCGGGAAAGCCGACCGCCATGGTGCTGTGATCGTGGGTGCGGCAATAGAACACGTGTCCCGTGCTGGTGTTGGTGATGCGTACGATGGGGTAGTTGGTGGCATCCTGGGCGTCATCCCCATAAGCGCTGGCTTGCGAGGCGCCGTTGAACTTGAAGCCGGACAGCAGAACCGAGCTGCCGCGACTGTACACCGCATGGGTCAATATCGCGCTGGGGGCGATGCCCGGGTAAGGGTCTCCAGTGGGCGTGTAGACTTCAACGTCATTGCTGTAATCGGTAAACAGGATCTGTCCCGTGGGAAGCACCAACATGTGACCGTACCAGGACGAGTCGTTCGGGCTGTTGGGTGGCGCGGGGACTTGGGTCAGGCTACTACCGTCCCACTCGAAGAAGACACCGCCGTTTTCGTAGATGCCCGGGCTCGTCATCACTAGCACCTTGCCATTGGGTTCCAAGGCCGCCGGTCCATCAGCGATGTCGAGGTTGCCGGGGAAATCCGGGCCGGGCGTCCAGGTACCCTGACTTGCGTTGTAGATAGAGGTATGACCGGCGCCGGCGCCGTTTGCTCCCGTGGCGAAAACCGTACCATCCGGCCGCAACATCGCGGGACCGACCTCGTAGGAGCCGTGGGAATCCCAGAGTTGCACGATGGTGCTGCCTGCACTCGTCCAGGAACCCGTGGTGGGATCGTAGATCTCGGAATTCTTGCCATTGGGGTCGCCGATGTTGACGTAGGCATCCACGGTGAGCACCTTCCCGCCCGGAAGCAACGTCCATCCTTCCTCGTCGTTCTCGTCGAACTTGCCGGAGCCGGTAGGAGTCCAGGTCAGCGTCGAGGCATTGAGCAGGGCCTGCTGCGTGCTGCAGCAATTGGCCAACATGAATGTCCCGTTATTCAGGACGGCGCTCTGAGCATCGCCAATGTTGGCCCATCCGCTCGGCGGGCTCACGTGCGTCCAGGCATCGGCTATCGGATCGTAGATCGCGCCCTTGTTGGTCCAGACATAATTTGCGAAATTCTGTTCTCCGCCTTCGACGATAACGCGACCGTCCGGCAGCACCGCCGAAGCGAAAAAGAGAGGGCCGTAGTCAGACGACAGCGAGGCCAGCTGCGACCACGTTCCGTTGACGTAGCTACCGTTGATGTCGGGGGTCAGTTTGTACCACTCCGAATATCCATTGTTGGCGCCTTCATGGTGCACCATGACCGTACCATCGGTGAGCAGAAGAGCCGTACCGGCGGTGAAACCGGGTTGGTTGGTTAAGGGTTGCCACGATTGTGCGCTTGCAATGCTTCGGGCAGATAAGAGCAGGAGCACGGCGAATCCCAACATTCGCAAAGCCTTCATTTTTCTCCTCAGCGTTTGGGTTGAAAGGGCGGGTTCCGACGCAGACTCTTGGCCGGCTCAGCTAAGGCATTCACCACACCTCAACTCAGGATTGGATTTTGACTCTACGCCGGCTGGCTCGGGAAAGTCAATTAGTGGCAATAAAAATGGCGCCACAATCCAGCGGGAAAGTGGCGCCCTCAGGTTGGAACAACCAACTACAAGAGTCTCTTAGTTGATTCCAATGTTGTACTTCTGCGAGGCGATGCCGTTGGCAACCACCTCCAGATAGCTTGCACCGGTTTCCACATTGCTGGGTATATCTACGTGGGTGTAGGCGGGACCCGGAAAGCCAACCGCCATCGTGCTGTGATCGTGGGTACGGCAATAGAACACGTGTCCCGTGCCCACATTGGTGATACGCACGATGGGATAGTTGGTGGCTGCCTGGTAATCATCGCCGTACGCCCCCGCTTGGGACGCACCATTGAACTTGAAACCGGACAGCAGGATGGAGCTGCCGCGACTGAACACCACATGGGTCAGGATCGCGCTGGGAGCGATGCCGGGGTACGGGCTTCCGCTGGGGGTGTAAATCTCAACATCGCTGCTGAAGTCGGTGAACAGGATTTGTCCCGTCGGCAGCACCAGCAGGTGACCGTAATAGGAGGAGTCCCCAGGCCCATTGGGCGGACCGGAGACCTGAGTCAGGCTGGTGCCATCCCACTCGAAGAAGACAGCGCCCGTACCGAAGACGCCGGGGCTGGTCATCATCAAGACTTTACCGCTGGGTTCCAGCGCTGCCGGACCATCGGCGATGTCGAGGCTGCCGGGAAAGTCCGGGCCTGCGGTCCAACTACCCGCACTCACGTTGTAGATGGCGGTGTGGCCGGCGGCGCATTTATTCGCACCCGTGGCAAAAACTGTGCCGTCGGGCCGCAGCACTGCCGGGCCTACTTCATAAGAGGCTGCACCCGAACCACCGCACTTAGCGGCCGAGTCCCACAGCTGCACGATCGTGCTGCCGGCGCTGGTCCAAGCACCCGTACCGGGATCGTAGATTTCGGACATCGTTCCCGAGCCATTGCCGTAAGCTTGGACATAAGCATCGACTGTCAGCACCTTTCCGCCGGGGAGCAACTCCCATCCTTCCTCATCGTTGATATCGAACTTGCCGGAGCCAGTCGCGGTCCAGGTCAAATTCGAGGCATTGAAAAGAGCCTGCTGTTTGGTGCAGCAATTGGCCTGCATGAGCGTCCCGTTCGACAGAACGGCGGTCTGTGCGTCGCCGATGTTTGACCATCCTGACGGCGGGCTGACTGCAGTCCAAGTGTTGGCGATCGGATCGTAGATCGCTCCGAGGTTCGTCCAGTGGGCTGTACCGAAGTTGTATTCGCCACCCTCGACGGTTACGCGACCGTCCGGCAGGACCGCGCTACCAAAATACAGCGGGCCATAATTTGAGGGCAGCGTGGCCACCTGGGTCCATGTCCCATTGGCGTAATTGCCGTTGACGTCGGGTGTCAGCGTCCACCAGTTGCCCCAAGTGCCGTTGTTACCGCTTTCATCATGTACCAGGATCCTGCCATCGGTCAGCAATTCCATGGCGCCGGCGCCGATGTTAGGAACGTTGTTAACAGGTTGCCACGGCGATTGTGCGCTGGCGACGGTGACCGCAGCCAACAACACGACCGTAGCGAATCCAAGCATTCGCAAAAGCTTCATTTTTCTCCTCTATTCAATGGTTACTCAAGGTGAAGGCAGGTTCAGAAGGTGACCTTTGAAGGTAAGACTCCGCAGATCTCCCCACATCTCGATGTACGCAGATGGCTTCAAAAATTTACTCTGGCCTGCTCGCGGAAGTCAATGCTGGAGGCGAAATACTATGGGCCTCGTAGCAATTTTGGGAATCAGCGCTTCTTGCGCGGTCTCGATTGGGATGCCGGCCGGGCACCCGGGTGGCCGGTGTTGCCCTTGCGAGTTCCACGCTTCGTCAGTCGGGCCGGATGCATAATCCAGGGATCAGCTCCCGGTTTGTCCGTGGCGCTGTTCGCTTCGATGGGCAAATCCCCGCCCAGGGCGAGTTGCTTTAACCTGCTGATCTCTCGCCCCGGCGCTGCGCCATGGTAGTGAAGTAGTCGTTAATGGTCGGCAACTGCGGTGACCTCGTAATGCGGACCAGCTTGTTGTTTGGCATTGGCTCCATAAAGATGCAGGTGCTCGCCGCGACCTGTCAACTGAAAATCCCGGCATCAATGCTTTACTCTTGGGAGAGTCTTCCGCGAGGTAGCCCCAGCAAGATGGATGGTCAGCGAAGTCAATTGAAAATGCCATCGCGTTGCGTTCCAGCGCGCCGCGAAAGCCGCTTGCAGAGTTGCAGTGCTGCTGGCAGGCGGGTCGCATCCTTGTTGACCGTAGCTCTGCTCTTGTGTTTTGCGCATGGAATGCAAGCGCAATGCGCGCTCGCACGGATTTCCGGAACGAAGATTTGCGGTGCGGTGCAGGGAAAACCGTTATTGCCAGAAGACGGTTATCTCTCGACGGAAACTTACACCAGCCTATTCTTCGGCTTCAGTCTGGATCTACCAATTACAACGGATGGGCATTTGATCACGATCCCAGTCATGCCCGAGAAGCACCATGCGTTACTGGCCATCGGATTTGAGGAGGAGAAACGTTTCGGTACATTGACGGTCACCGCGGAGGAGTCGCCCCGCGAACTGGAGGAGTACCAGGATGAACAGCAAAAACAATGCGACACTACGGGAAGTTCAGCTCCGCCGGTCCGGCGCCACATTCCAGAGCTAATGTTGCGATACGGATCTTTCTACGCCCGCATGGGACAGCGCGGCAAAGAACACACCCAGCGCTACTGGCTTCGGCTCAAGACTTACATCATTCGGGTTGAGGTGGATTCCAACGATCAGGAGTTCTTGCGGAAATCAAAGCGCGCCATGATCGAAGCGGAATTCTACTGCGGGCAGGACGCTAGCCAACTGACTACGAGGGAAGGCAAAGCTGCCGTGGTCGCGGGCCAGGCATACCAGGGACCGACGGTCCCAACATCGCTCGTCGACGCTGCCATTAAAGACAAGCCGGGCGCCGGCATCCCGGCAGGCGAGATCAGCGATGGAGTCTATCGCAACCCCGACCTGGGGCTGGAGTATGAGTTTCCGACAGGCTGGGACATTCTCCAGGCGGAGGAGGACGGCGAAGTGCCCCAGGACGCAAGGCAACAGCGTGAATATGAATTACTGCACGCCTGTTCGCGGACCCTACTGCGGGTGGAGCAGCACGGTTCAGGCGACGCGGTCCGTGAGGGCGCCACGCCTTCGATCATCTTGCGAACGCTGGACCTGACTTGTCTCTCCATGCGAACTCCCGCTTCGCCTGAAGACAAAAAGGTTGCGAGCAAGATCGCTGGCAGCCTGGAATTGTTTTCAGAATTCGGTGAGATCAAGTCCTTCGACTTGTCTTTACTGGGAAACCGACTGTTCATGGTTTTTCACGGCACCGTTGGATTGCGCGCGCCAGGCGAAGCCCTGTCTCGCAGGATGTCGGAATCGCTGTTTGCCACGCAGCATCACGGGATGCTGCTGATATGGTCCTTGATGGCGCCCTCGGCCGCCGAACTAAACGTGTTTCCCGCAAGCAACATCACGTTTGATGATTCGCACCCGGTTAGTCTGCCGCCGCATGAATAGCTACGTTTGCCGAAAGCGGTCCTATGGACGCTTTTGTGCCTGCGCTCGCTCTTCGGGTGACATCTGTTGCCAGGTAAGATCGCGGTTTTGCTGTGCCCATTGGCTGTTGGGATCGGCGGCAAGCGCCGAACTCAGCCAGTGGTAGGCTTGGACATGGTTGCGCTGTACGCAGGTTCCCGTGGCATACAGCGATGCCAAACGGTTGCATGCCCGCGCGTTGTCCTTGATCGCCGCTGTTTTCAGCAGTACCACTGCCTGTTCGCAACTGCGCGGCACACCGTCGCCCTTGATGTACATGTCCGCCAGTCGCACCGGTGCGTCGGGGTTGCCTTTGGCGGTCGCTTTCCATAACCATGCCGCTTCGGCAGCCGTATCGCTGGCATTCTTCGCCTTGTTCAACTCCCGGGCGCCGGGAACTACCTTCTTTGCCACTTGTTGATCTTCGTTCCGGATGGGGCTGTTGGCGGCCTTGGGCTTTTCAGGGGCGGTTGGAGCAGGTTGCATTGCTGGTCGGGGAATGACCACTTCGGAATTGCTGGCATTCGCCAACTGCGAGACTGCACCCGAACTCTGGCCGGAAGGCTGTGCTTTATCCACCGAGCGAATAGACTGAGTCATGGCAGGATTCGATCCGGTTGGTGGCGGACCTTGAACCGGCGAGGCCGCCGTCGACGGCACTGTCGTCTTTGTTGCTGCAGGGCTTGCGTTAGGAGCGGATGGAGTGATTGCGCTGGCGCCTTGATCTTGCGGCTTGGGCTGCTCTTCGACTCGCGTTGCCGGGCCGGAAGCCTTTGCCTCAGTGGAACCGGTTCCGTAGTCGCCGTTGTTTGTGTCTGACGGATTGCCGGGCTTCAGGTTACGAATCTTTTCCTTGATAACTTCGACAATACCGTTGGTTTGGTTCCTGTGTGACCCCCACTGGATTGTTCCGAGCACCGCGAAAACCAGTACCGCAGCAGTCGCAACCCACATGTGCCACTTTGAACCGGAAGGGCCTTCGACTCCGACTTCGTTTGCGGCGTCGGAGCGAGCCGTCGTTTCCGGCGCATCGCTCATTTCCAAAAAAGATGGGGCTGCAACGGTTGATGTGTGTTCATACGGCTCGGTCACCGATGCAGGCAACTCGTCGATCAGGTCTGGAAATGGGAAATCATCCTCGGCGGGTCTTTCGGAGGACTTGGCCGCTTCCAACTCTGCGATTTGTCCCAGCACATCGTCCATCCACGGGAACTCCAGAACTTCTACGCGAGGGGACGGCTCCTCTGAGGTGGTGGCAAGCTCATCTAGAACCACCGAGGCCTCAAGCGGCTCCGGAGTCTCGCCGAGGCCGTGTGCCTCAGCCGCCTCAGTGGACTCACGCTGGTCTGATAGGGGACCTTCTCTTGGCACCCGGGTGAGGTCGACTGTGCCTTGCGCGCCCGGAGTGCTCAGAGGGGGGTGCGGCAGCGGAGTCCCGCACATCCCGCAGAAGCGGTTGCCGGACGGACTTTCATGTCCACAAGCACTACAGACCACGACACCTCCTGCTGTCGAGATCATCTTAAATGACAGCAGTTTTCACAATAGGCGTGTTTAGGGGTATCTGCCGAGTCAAATGAGCACACCGGCGTGACGTTAGCAGTTTTGCACCCGGTTCGGTGAGAAGATGCCAAACAGCATGCGGCGCGAATGCATTTTCACTCAGTGTAATGTGGCTTTGACGTGGGGGGCGGGCCTTGGTGGTTTACAATGCAAGCGATTCGTGGCACGTCAGAATGATGGTACGGTTTGAATGGCGTGAAATTGGGCCGATTTTGGCCTCTCTCGCTTCCGATTGGAAAATTATTCACGAACCAAACATTTTGTTGGAAAGTCTTAGAGTCAAAACACTTGGGAGGTAAGCCAGCGGCAGGTCGAGTCGTTATCATGTGGTTTTGGCAGTGCAAGTGCCGGTAAACGTAAGCGATGAAATTCGCTAATGCCATTTCGGTCGATGTCGAGGATTACTTTCAAACCGAGGCGATGTCGATGATAGCGCCCCGGTCACGATGGGATTGTTTCCCGCCTCGGGTCACCCCGAATACGGAGGCTCTGTTTGAGCTATTCGCGCGCTACGACGTGCGCGCCACCTTTTTCTATCTAGGATGGGTAGCCAAACGCTTTCCTCAGCTCGTCCGGAAGACCCAGGAACTCGGGCACGAGGTTGGCTGCCACAGCGATTGGCATCATCCCGTTTTTCGTTTGTCGCCGGAGGAATTTCGGCAAGATACCTACCGGGCGAAGGGTTTGATTGAAGATTTGATTGGAGCGGCCATCGTCGGCTACCGAGCGCCAAATTTCTCGATCATGCAAAGCGTGCCGTGGGCCTACGCCATACTGGAGGAGCTTGGCTTCGGCTACGACTCCAGTGTCTATCCCATTCGTCACGACTTCTATTCAAATCACAACGCACAGCGGCACCCGTCGCTGGTGGGAAAGTGTCTGTTAGAGCTTCCAGTCGCGACCTGGCGGGTGTTTGGGCAGAATTTGCCGATCGGCGGGGGCGCTTACCTTAGAATTCTTCCCTACGCCCTGATGAAAAATGGTCTTGACTCAATCAACAAGGGCGAGCATATGCCGGCTGTCCTTTACTTACATCCATGGGAGATCGACCCGTTACAACCTCGATTGAAAGCGTCGTGGAAGTCCAGAATGCGTCAGTACACCGGCTTAGCCGGGATGAAATCGAAGCTGGAGCGCTTGCTTCAAGACTTTGCCCTGGGATCCATCTACGACACGGTGTATCTCCCACTGCGTAGCAGGCCGGACATGGGTGGACAGACGGGAGTTCACAACCGCGAAGGTATCGCTGTCTGAAAGCGCCGCAATTCCATCCTGATGACTTCGTAATTGTAATTGTGCCGGCTTGTGACAGTGTGGTCCGACTTATCAACTTGCACGCTTCGGGGGACAGTATTCGCCAATCCCTGCGCTGCGGATCTTGTACAGCAAAGCCCGGTAGCTGATGTTCAACACCTGAGCGGATTTCCTGCGATTCCAGTTGTTCAGTTGCAGCACCCTCAAAATGGCTTGTGTCTCGACCTCACGCACAAGCTGCTGGGTGCGGGCCTTCAGCGGGAGATGTCGATGTGCAGGAAGTTCAGTGGGAGGAAATGCGAACGAGCGCCGGGAGATGTCCTGTGCGATTGCTTCAGGAGTACCCAGAATGACATACCGCCGGAGCACGTTTTCGAGTTCCCTTATGTTTCCGGGCCAGCGATACTGCTGCAGACGTCGACACATGGCCGGTGATAACGGATACGCACTCGTGCCAAACGTCTCGGCGAAGAGCTCGATGAGATAGTCTGCAATGCCCGGAATATCTTCCGAGCGCTCCCGCAGCTCGGGAACACGAAAGCTAGCGCCGTTTATGCGATGGAACAGATCCAGGCGGAACCTTTTCTGGGCGATGTCATCTTGCAGATCCCGGCTGGTGATGCAAATCACCCGGGCGTCGACCTTTTGCTCATGTTGGCCGCCGATACGTGTGAAAGTACCATCCTGCAGTACCTGCAACAGTTTGGCCTGAAGTGTGATATCCAGCTCCGCGATATCGTCCAAAAGCAACGTACCGCCGTCGGCCGCCTCCACCAGTCCCGGCTTACTGGAATAGGCGCCAGTGAAAGCCCCTTGCTCATAGCCGAATAATTCAGCTTCCAATAACGACGCCGGGATGGCAGCACAACCTATCTTGACAAGCGTGCCGTCCCTTCGCGGTGAGCGGCGATGAATGTAGTTGGCTAGAACCTCCTTGCCCGTGCCCGTTTCGCCATAAATGAGGATGGGGAGATCCACCTCGCCAAGTTGTTCAGCCATCTGTCGCACGGGACGCATGGCCTCCGATTGACCAAAAATAACCTCATCTGGGGGAAGTTCCAGATGGTAGCCGTTCGAATTAATCGTCCCCACGTCGTTCATAAGCCGAAGGCGAATCGTTCAACTCACAGTTTGCTGCAGCACGAAGTAAACCAAAGCGCCTGGGATTGATGAATATTGGGGAATACGAGCATTAATGCAGTATTTCAACTAATTGGCCACGGGAATCGCCGGAAAATAGGCGCGAAAATATTTATTTCGGACAAATCTACCTACTTCGTGTTACTTGCCTTCCAATGACCTTCCCAACCTTAGGGCACTCTGCAGGAGATGACGGGAATGGTGAGGGATCGTACTGCGTCCGTCCGGTTGGGGATCCGGCTGGTCGAGGCGTGATTTTCAAATCGTCACGACAGGGAGCACTAAAACTTAGATCCGCCGTATTAGGCCATTTAGTGGTTGCCGGATATCTATCAATAGTGGTAGTTTGATACAAATCAAAAGTGTGCATCAATGCAGCGTAAGTGTGGTAAATATTTTCCTCTTAGCATGTTCCTGGGTGCGCCGTTGAGTTGAGAGTGAAAGATCCAAATTCGATGTCTCGGGAGTACATTTTAGGAAAATACTTGCTCTAACATTCAGTTCCCAAAATGGGAAGTACCCGTATTTAATGCGCTTTTAGTGTCAGCGAGGCGCATTATTTTTCAACTCTTAACGTTACGTTGGAAGATTTTTTGCTAGAGTGGATCCGGTGTGAAGAATCTTACTTTTTTTCTTGACACTGGCTTGAAAATGTCCTAAAACATCTCAAATCGGGTTGCGCTCCAGCCAGCCGTTTGCGCCTCCGCTGTTCTGTAGCCTCCCAAGGCCTTCCGGCAGATTGCAGGTTTGCGGTTGTGGTTCCGTTGAAAACTGAGGCGGTTGTTCGTGTTGTCCGTTTCCCAGTTGTCGAGGAGGATCCGAGTGGCCACTGCACCTAGCAGATCGAGTTCTCTACCCCTGATACTTGTGGTCAACCACAAGCCGGTAGTGCTGCGACACTTTACTGTCGCACTAAACTCGGGTGAATACGAGGTGGAAACGGCCACGTCGGCGGAAGCCGCGCTTGATCGGCTTCAGCGCCGTCCGGTTCCGAACCTCGTTTTGATGGATGTCGGGGTGCCAGCCGTGGGCGGACTGGAAACCCTGCAACGGGCCCGTGAGCTCCATCCCCATCTTAAGGTCGTGATGCTTGGGGCGGTCGACGACACGCGCAGCGCCACGCAGGCGGTCCGCATGGGCGCGGTTGACTACTTGCCGGAGCCATTTCATGAATCGGAGCTGGAGTGCTTGCTCAAGCAGCACCTGGCACCCGCTGCGCACGCGCCCGAACCGATCGATGAATCTGAAACGACCGTGGTTACTCTTCCGGAAGGTGCTTCCTTCGTCTGTGCGAGTCCGGCCATGAAGAAGATTCACGCGCAGGCGTCGGTAATTGCGAAGTTCGACATGCCGGTTTTGATGTTGGGCGAAAGTGGCACGGGCAAAGAGGTGTTGTCCTTACTCATTCATCATTTGTCGCCACGCGCAAACTGCCCATTTCTCAAGGTGAACTGCGCAGCGGTTCCGGCGGACTTGCTCGAGAGTGAATTGTTTGGCTACGAGGCCGGCGCTTTCACCGGGGCGACAAAAGCCAAGCCGGGTAAGTTCGAGCAGTGTGAACAGGGCACAATCCTTTTGGATGAAATCGGCGAGATGCCGCCTGCACTGCAGGCGAAGTTGCTCCATTTTCTGCAGGACCATAGATTTTCCCGCTTGGGCAGTCGAACCACCATCAAGGCGGATGTCCGTATTCTGGCGGCCACGAACGTCAGAGTCGAAGAAGCTCTTGCGTCGAAGTTGCTGCGCGAGGATCTCTACTACCGCCTGAGCGGGTTTACCATGCTGATACCCCCACTGCGTGACCGGAAGAAGGAGATACCTCTCCTGCTAGACCACTTCATGCAGCGTAATGCGACCCAGTTTTCCAGTCCGGAACGCAGGTTCAGTCCCAGGCTGATCCAGGCGTGTTTAAGCTATTCCTGGCCCGGCAACCTGCGCCAGTTGGAGAACTTCGTGCGGCGCTACCTTGTGCTCGGAGATGAGGAGTTGGCCATCTCCGAACTTCGGATGAACCAACGAAGCAATGGTGACCTGCGGGAAGCCGCGGGCGGACAGCCCGACGTCACCGGTTTGAAGTCTCTCGCTCGCGCGGTGAAAAAAGAAGCCGAAGCGGCTGCTATGGCTCACGCCCTCGAGCAGACCAACTGGCATCGCCAAAAGGCCGCAGCTTTGCTGAAGATCAGCTATAAGGCGCTCCTCTATAAGATCCAGCAGTACGACCTGCATCCGCCGGAAACCGAGTAATCCAATTCTTCTTGATGATGTACAAGTGACCTGCGGGCGGCGCTGGTACTTAACACTAACTTCCAGGAAGAGTGTGGGATCAATGATGAATTACGGACTGGCGAATCGGGAGCTTGGACATGCAGTCCGCGAGCTGTTCGGCCTGAACTCGCCGGCTGTACGACCGGTATTTAGCCGGCAGAGGGAGCGAGTGTGTCCCAGCCCGGACTTGTGTGAGGAACCTTAATAGCGCCGCATGGATTGCGTCGTCGTCGGCTATGTCCGCGATCGTGGCGCCTCCAACTTCGTTCAGCAGCCCGGCGGTGTTGCCGTTGTGCGTAGTCAGCGCGAGAATCGGTTTGTTCAGGCGGAGATATTCGTAAGCTTTCGCGGGAATCTGATGATCGCAGCAGGCGGCTTGCAGTAGGAGAAGGCTGTCAGCTTCGGCAGCGTCCTGCAGCGAAGCGCGGTAGGGAAGAGCGGGCAGGAAGTGGACCACGTCCTGGATTCCGAGTTCCCCAACCTGCTTCTTGAACTCAGCTTCAGCGCCGCCCGTCGCCCTCAGGTCAATCGAAAGAGTATCCGAGCTGATCTCACCTTCCGCTTTTAACCTTGCCAGCGCGCGGAAGAAGGGACGCGGGTCCCGCTCCCATGGATAAATGAGCCCGGAATGCAACAGCCGCAGCTGAGCATGAACTGCAGGTTGCGGTGCCAGTCCTTCGAAATCCGATTCGTCGTAGCCATTCGGGAGTAACAAGCACTGGTCTGGACTTAGATTGGGGTAGCGTTCGAGGTACATACGAACCGCGGCGGGTGCGGTAAAAATAAAACGCGATCCGTGTTGAATGGCTTTTCGCTCGATCCACCGGTAGATTCGCCGTCTGAGCCGATCCTCTGGGTAGCCCTCTTCCGTCATGGAGTCGCGAAAATCCACGATCCAAGGCTTGCCGCTAAGACGATGCAATATGTATCCAATCAATACCGCAGTCGCAATCGGATAAGTAGTGAAGATGACGTCAATGTTGTGCTTCCCGATGTTATACAGTCCCGCAGGAATTGCTCCGGCTAGCCAGGTGACCCAGCGATCGGGAAGTGCGGAGTAGGACAGGTAGCGTCCGCCCAGCGAAAGATGTCGCTGCGAATCCAGGCCGAATGCCCGGATGACGTTCACCTCGGCAGGGATCTCAGCCATTTGTGAGCCTTCGGTTCGCTCATAGGCGCGAGGATCAATCGTCAGCACTGTGGGCATCCAGCCGAATTGAGGCAGGTACCGGCAGAATTTCAGCGACCGTAGTAATCCGCTGCTTCCCGCCTGTGGCGGAAAGTGATACGCGACCATCAGTACTTTCGAGGATAGCAGCGTCGGCTTTTCGACCATCTCCCCTAGGCGCCGCTGACTCACGTTGCCGTCTCTGCCATTCTCGACCGCGGTATCAATGTTCACTAGTTTGTGGATCAACCCAAGTTACGTGCCAACGGACGCGACCGTGTTACATGTCGCACGTCTTTGATGGCCGATACCATCTCATCTAAATGACGCTGCTCCAGGTTTTGGTGAACGGGCAAGAAGAAGAGATTCTCGTAAAGAAATTCTGCATCATGGAATTCGGTGCGACCCAACTCCTGAGGACGCACGGCATCCCAAGCAACGGCGGGTATTCCGCGTTCGCGCAGGAGCTTGTGAACATAAGATAACCGCTCGAAGGTCAGCGGCAGCGTCCATGGGCAAACACCCGCCGGCAGCTCCGGGAAAAGCATTTCGACACCTGAAATGTCGCGCAGTGCAACGGCGAGTCTGAAATAGTTATCCCTGCGCCTCTCCACGACTGCTTCCATGTCCGAGTGTGCCATGATCCATTTCGAAAGTCGAGACATGGGCAAACGCAGCAGACCAGGGTCGAAGCGGGCTTCACTGTTTCCATGAAGTACCTCGCCTTGCTGGGTTGGAACTTCCTGCGACCGCTGACTTGACATCCGGTGCAGGAATTTTGCCACATTCGATAAGGGCTTGATCGCCGAACTAATGGCAGGCCATCGCTGTTCAGCTAGGTTTACCGCATGCTTGAACGTGGAGGTGAACGCCTCCCGCCGCAATTCGATAGACATGCCCTCAGCTTGCCGATTCAATCGAAGCTCCGCTCCATCCGTGATCGGAAGAAACTTCCGAAAGCTGAAAACTGCAGCATCCCCAAGGTGGCCTAGGGGGAAGCCATCCATCTCACCACAGAGGACGTGGGCGCAATCTTCAATCAAAAGGAGATCCCGAAGATCACAGAGATTCCGAAGTTCTCGAATGTTGCGGTTTGGAAAGCCAAAGTAGTGCACAGACAGCAATGCACGAGCACAAGGACCGATCTTCCGTTCAACATCCACTAAATCAGCACTGCAGTCCTTGTTAACCCTGTAAAAAATGGGTTTTGCCCCGTATGCACGGATTGGCTCAACAGCCGCTGCGCAAATATAGGCTGGAATGAGCACCTCGTCTCCGCGGTTGAGTCCTAGTTCGCCAAGGGCGAAATAGATTGCATTTCTTGCGAGAGCAAGAGGCCATGACCTGGCCGAAGCTGAGGAATATAGCGAAGCGTTTGGGGCAGAACGCCGCAAGAACTTGAATGTGAAGGACGGATCTTTCTCAAATGTGAATTGGCGGCCCTGGCTCATTGGGACCCCCTTAGCGCTTTCTTTACCATGGGTACCCAGGAATTGCGATAGCAATTCAAGTGATACATGGTTCGAGTATCATCCGTGAATTTAAGATGCCAGTCCATCACTCGACCATAAAATTCGATAACCTTAACTTGTCCCTGCGACCATAGCCAACGCAGCTCTTCTTCGCGCATCATCAGACCGGGAGAGAACGACTTAAGAGATTCATCATAAGTCGTTTTTAGAACCACCACCATCCGGTTGCGAACCAGGCACAAGTCGGTCGCGACGACAACGCCGTCAAGGAGCAACTGAAAGATGAAGCCCTCACCCTTGAAGCAGAATCGCTCCAGAACGTCCGTATAAAACTTTCCTTGGGTATTGTCTGTCGAGATCGCGGTGCCCGTTTGTGACTTCCAGCCTTGCGACTCCAGCCGTCCATATTCGGCGATTCCAACGCGAACCTCATCTTGGCGGCAGAGAACTACCCACTCGAGCCGGCGGCCAGAGTCAGCGAGCCTGCGCCGTTGGCGCGCCAAGTTGTGTCTGAGATTCGAGCTCCGCGCATTCCAGTATTCTTCGAATGTCGAGTTTATGGCCAGCCGTGGCGTATCGATGTAGTCCACTACCTCCACGTCGGCGCTCGCGACGGATCGCGGCCAGGGGCTGCAGTCGGGGTCCTGATGAAGAATCGCAAGCTGGAGGGCATACTTTGGCAGCGATTTCAACAAGGCCCTGATCTGTTCGCCGCGTTCGTCAGGAGCAAACAGAACCAGTCCAATCGGCGCCTGCGACGGCTGAAAGCTCGACCAGACTCCTTTAGCGGTAGGATGAACCAGGGCCATGGCACGGTGTGAGTTTTCGCTCATCCCTACAAGAAGCTTGGCGCTCCCGAAATAGCGTATGAGGGACTCAACAAAATCGGAGTCAAGCAGCACATGATTACTGTGCGAGGAGTTGACGGAGTCCCAAAGAGACCGGAACTCAGCAAAGCTATGTTTGGCAGGGGCAAAAGTCCAACGCATCTCTAGGCCACCGCGTCGTCGTGAGCAGGTAAAGGCTCGTCTCGTGTGAAGTCTGCCACATTTCCAAGCCGTCGAATGAGCTGGCAGTTCGTGCCGTGAACCATGACTTCAGGAGGTGTCGGATGACTGAGGAAGCCGAGCGGACTGGCTGCACGCGCGTAGGCCCCCGACTGAAACACCGCTATTAGATCGCCGACCTCGACACGTGGCAGTGCGACCGCGCGGGCAAGCGTATCCAATGGGGTGCAAAGAGGTCCGACTATTTCGACGGTCTCCTCGTCAGGCCTGCCCCACTTGTTCGTAACTGCGATGGGGAAATTTCTCTTGATGGTTTGGCCAAGATTGCCGGAAGCAGCCAGGTGATGATTCATCCCACCATCCAGGATCACAAACTTCTTGCCGCGCGACGTTTTCACGTCGAGGACACGGGCCAGGTAAACACCCGCCTCAGCAATCAAGTACCGCCCCGGCTCAATCACCAGTCGGGTTCCGGTGAATCTGGTGTCGGTAGCAATCTCTCGTTCCAGATCAGCGAGGCCCGCACTGAGCGTCGCCATATCCAAGGGCCGCTCATTGGGGAAGTAGGGCACGCCGAGTCCTCCGCCAAAGTCGAGACTGTGCAGCGGTCTTCCGAGGCGGGTGGCAATGCGCCGGGCAATCTGAACGCCTTTGCGATATTGGGCCAGCACCAGCTCGCTGTCCAGAATCTGCGTTCCAGCGAACAGGTGAATGCCACGAAACTCAATGGATGGGTGCGACAGTGCAAAGTCCAAAGCAGCATCCAGCGACTCCTCATCGATTCCGAAGGGAGCGGGCTTGCCTCCCATGCGCATGGCCCCGCCCTGCGCGTCGGCTTCGGGATTGACCCTGATGGCAACAGGAGCTCGCCGGTGAAGATTCGTCGCAATGTATCCAATCCGTTCCAGCTCGAGCATCGACTCCGCATGGATTTCGCCGACGCCTTCGCTGAGCGCCAGACGCAGCTCAGCCGGAGCCTTTCCCGGGCCGGCAAACAGAAGGCGGTCGGCAGCGCAGCCCGCTTCCCGGGCCTGATACAGCTCTCCCGCCGAAGCGATTTCCAGGCCGGCGCCTTGCGCCAGAAAAAATGCCAGGATATTAAGGTTCGGATTTGCCTTTACTGAGTAGTAAAGCTCGAATCGCGGCGGGAACGTCGAGCGAAGTAACTCCCATTTCCGCCGCATGATTGATTCGTCGTAGGCGAAGACAGGAGTGCCGAACTCCTCAGCCAGCTTGCCAACTGGGACGCCGCCAACCTGCAGCTCTCCAGCAGAGGAGGAAAAGAAGTCTTCGATACCGGGCACCAATTGCATGCAGCTCAGACGCCCTCACGACGACGAAGCGCTGGGTAATCCACCTTCCCGCTCGAGGTCTTGGGCAGCTCCTTCATCACTTCAAATTGCTTTGGGACCATGTGACGTGGCATTTTCTCAGCGCAAAAATCTTGAATGGCGTCACACTCGAGGTGCTCTCCGTCCTTGGCAACGATGAATGCCTTGATCGTCTGGCCGAGGACTTCATCCGGGATACCGATCACGGCAGCCTGGCGAATCTTGCCGGTCTGGAACAGCACCTCTTCCACCTCGGTGGGACTGATTCGATAGCCCGAGGACTTAATCATGGTGTCGCGACGCCCGACGTAGTAGAGAAAGCCGTCCTCATCCATCTTTACAAGATCGCCGGAATAACACACCTTCTCGCAATCTCCCAACTCCGGAGGCAGAAGCGGATTGGGTTTCAACACGCGACTGGTTGCCTCTGGATTGCCCCAATATCCCATGGATACCGTAGGCCCGCGGTGCACCAGTTCGCCAGGCTCTCCGGGTTGGCACCACTCGCTCCGGTCGTTCAGAACAAGTATCTCGGTATCAGGAATGGCCCTGCCCATCGACGTCGGCCGGTGGTCGAGCTCTTCGGGAGGCAGATAGGTTGACCGGAACGCCTCGGTAAGACCATACATTAAAAAAATCTTGGTGGCCGGCAGGGCTTCCCGCAGTACCCTCAGCACCGCCTGAGGCATGACGCCGCCGGTGTTGGTGATATATCGCAGCTCAGGAAATTTGTGCTTCTGTATTCCTCCATTAGCAAGCAGAGACCAGACGGTAGGAACGCCCGCCAATCCGGTGACGTGTTCTGCCAGCAGAGCGTCGATAATCTCTTTGGCGAACACGAACTTAATCAACACAATAGTCCCGCCCTGCTGGAATGCAGTCATCAACTGGTTCATGCCGGCATCGAAACTAAACGGCAGGACTCCGAGAATCCGGTCGCGATCGCTGATCTCGAGATAGGTGGAAACAATCGTGCTGCCTGCCATCACGTTGGCGTGACTCAGCATGACGCCTTTGGGCTTTCCGGTGGAACCCGAGGTGTACAGGATGGCGGCCAGATCCGGCGAGATGCCCCAATCTTGCCAGGGATTCTCCACCGGTAAACACAACATTTCTTCGAATCCATGGACCGGTTTGGAATTGGCGTTTTCGCCGTCTGGGTCCCGTCCGTTCAACTTGCCTGTGACGATGAAGAAATGGAGGGACGAGATATCACGCAGCGTGGGCAGAAGTGCGTCCAGCTTGTCAGGCGTGGTAATGAGTGCCTTCATCCCACAATCGCGGGCGATATGTGCAACTTGGTCTGGAGCCAGGACGGTGTTGATCGGCACGTATACGCCGCCCGCCTGGGAGACGGAGAAAATCGACAGAACCTGCTGTACCGAGGGGTCGAGGTAGATTCCCACACGATCGCCACGCTGCATGCCCGCGCCACGAAGGCCGCTCGCAATCGATGCGCAACTATCGGCGACTTCGCGATAGGTCAGGCGCCGAGTACCGTGGACAACCGCCTCTTTCTCGGGATAACGAGCCGCGCTGTTCCGCAGCATGTGGTGGATCAGAAAATCCATCGAGTCTTCTCTCCAGTACTACAGGCAAGTGGCCAAACCGTCACATAATGGCGTCCGCTGTTTTATCCCCAGATCGCAAGCGGTGATAGAGCCACAAGCCGGTACGCTTGACAGTGCCTCCGCCCAGGTGCCGACAGATTGCCAGGGCCCCGCGCGGTGTCCGGGGATTCATGGCGAGCATTCCCCATCTCTCCCGCCGATGTGAAATCCAATCTTTCTTGTAGGCGTCGTCACCGGACATGTAGTCCACCTCATCCACCTTGTCGATGTCCAGCACATGCTGCATGAGCCTAGCAGTCAGGATTGTTCCCACTGACAGGTTCGCAAATCGTTCATCGTGGGCCAGCTTGTAAATACACGCTACTCCGCTGTGCACGATCCAGAGTTGAGCGGCGGCAGCCTCGCCGTCTATGAACGCCAGGCCAAGGCGCAGGGCCCCCATCTCGGAACACATGCGGATTAGCCCGGGAATGAATCCCGGATAGGGCTCTGGCCGCTTCCAACTTGCGAGATATACTTTGGTGTACGCTTGAATTGCGGTTTCGAGATCTTCTCCGCCTGTTACGATCTCAATATTCGCGCGCCCGGACTTCTCCAGCTTTCTCTGTTTTCGCTGCAAGGTGTTCTTCAGAACGGATGGCAGACTGTCAACATACTGTGCGAAGCCCCGACCCTTTACTGGCAGATACCAATTGCCGAAGCAGAAGAAGGTTTGGACCACAAAGCCAGCCGCTTTAAACGCTTCCACTAAGGCCGCGAAACTCTGGGAATTCACGTCGAGGGGTTGAATCTCGATAGCGTCCCAACGCGGCCTTTCTGCGCCGATAGCGCGCGCCAGCAGTTGAAGGGTCTCCCGAGTGCGGCCTCCTTGATCGGCCAGGTGGGGCGAGAAGAAGCAACTATAGTAATTCGTGAGTGCGGAAAGCTTTCGTAACGAAGGCGGATTTCGGAACTGAGGCAGACTGCGTGCCACAAACATACCTGCCGCTGGCCCCAAGTCGTCTTTCGAGCCGACGCCATAGATGCGTACGCGACAGCCTTCATCCAACGCTGTTCTGGCGAAATTCTTAAACCACGCCAGGGTCAAGAAAAAGCTTTGTCGGCCTGCCTCTTCGAAGAGGCGCACGTAGGGGGGCGGCAACTCTTCCAAGGTCGCATAGACGCGCGCCTGCAGGCTCGCGACCTCACCCGTAGGGTCAGTCGCCGGATCTTTGAGCCCTTGTAACGAGAGGGTCAATTGCTCCTACCGCCCGTTCGAACCATCTACTCGCTCCCGTGACCTTGTTTTCGCTTTGCTGCCCGACCGTCTGGACAGCGTCATTCGGCAGATCCAGGCTGCAATTCCAGACTCCGCTCCACGAACTGCGCCATGCACTCGATGTTCTGAAAATTTTCCGGAGTCAGGTCCTCATCAGCCACTGCAACTGAGAACTCCTGCTGCAAAAACGTGACGATATCGAGAACTCCGAGCGAATCGATGATGCCGTTCTCCAGCAGATTGTCGCCATCCCCCACTTTTCGTTTTCGCGCGAGAGGAAACTTCAGCAGTATAAATTCTCTAATTCGCAAGATTGCATCTTTGTTTTCAGACACGCCCATTCACTCCCTGGTTTAGCTTTCCCGATCGCCGTGCATGAGCAACATCCGCGAGCCCGCGATTGTGGAGTCGCGACCGAACCTCATGACCGGCACTGCGTCACGAGCCCAGAATCCCAGCTTGCTGAGCAAACGATTACGCGGATCGTCACTCAGCACCGGCAGGCTCACCGTTGCTAGGCCCCGAGTTCGCAGCAATACAATCAACTCTTGCAATAGGCCGGATACCAACTGGTCGTCGTTCACGTCGCCAAACAGTTCGGCAATGGTGGCATTTCCGTCCGCCACTGTGAACGTGCAGTACCCCCGCAGTTCCTTACCCCTGCGCGCCGTAAGGAACTCATACTTGACGCGCGGATGTTGCCAGTACCGCCAATTTAGATATTTTGCACTGCGTACGGTACATATGCCCAACGACGAACCAACCTGATCGGCCAGCTCCGAGTATTCAGATGTGCAAGGTGCATCTTGGAGGCAAAACTCTAAGCCCAGAAGACCAGACGACTTGCGGTCCCGCAAAGCCAGCGCGAAGTTCACGGCAGCAGCCAGGGGGCGCGAGAGAGTTACCGAGGGCAAAATGCGCTTAATCTTGCGATCGACACGCAATGCCTTGACCCTGCGAACTGACTTCCCAAATGGCCGGACGCCCAAGTGCTGATAAATGCCCAACATCGTAGCACTTGGGAAGTCATAGGCGAGTGCAAACTCTCCTGATCGGGCGCACGCCAGGCACGTGCGCTGCAATTGCACAGCCGGCCCCAGACTCCGGTAATTTGTGCTGATGCAAAAATCCCCCAGGACACACCCCGGCATCACGGCACCACCGCAATACATCTGTCGGGGGAAAACGGCCGCCATTCCAACCGCATCGCCGTCATTTCCGCAAGCGATCCAAGCCCGTGCTGGGCCGAACGGATTTTCCTGGTAAAGCCAGCGGAACCGCCCTTCGTCAGCGTCGTCGTTCAGATATGTACGCGCTAGGCCAGTCAGGACTTGCCGGTCGTCGATGATACTTGCCTCACGGACATAGACGGCCATTGCGCTGATTCTACAGCGCAATGGCTGCAATTGCCAGTCCAGTTTGAACCCAAAAAAAGCTGCAAAATGGTTTGCCAGATAGCCTAAAGGTGGAAATACCGCCTAGGGTAACTGTCCATATTGGTGGGTAGTGCAAGTTTTTTTCAGCGTTTGCGGAAAAGATATTCCTATTTCTCGGGTCCGAAATTAATCCTAGACGGTTCCCTAAAGACTCGATAGCGGGCAATCGCGTAGTCAGCCTCGCCCTCGGGTTGAAATGACCAACTAATTTCTGTATTTCTCGTGTCTAGCGTTTTCCTTGCGGCTAACGCTCTTTTGGACTGTGACTTGCGACTGCTGTTATTGGATAGGCGGATAGCTCAGTCGGAGAGCGCCCCGATTACACCGGGGAGGTCGCAGGTTCGAATCCTGCTCCGCCTACCATTTCTATCCATGAGAATCGGCGGCCAAAGGATTCCGGGTAAGACACTGGTGCTCGTTTTGTCGGAGGGCACCCTCATCGGCTGCGGATTGCTGTTCGCCACCGCCTTGCGGCTCCACGACATCAGCGCGCTGCGTCAGCAATTGAGTGAACCTGGCACATTTGCCCGTTTTGGGCTCGTGATAGCAGCCTGCGATCTGGCTCTCTACTACTACGATCTTTACGATCTCAACGTCGTGCGCCGACGGACCATGCTGTTTGCACGGCTCTTGCAAGCATTGGGAGTCGCTTGCCTTATCTTGGCATTGGCCTACTATATCGACCCAGACTTGAGTCTGGGCCGCGGGGTTGCAGCGATTGCTGCCCCTATCATCATTTCCTTCGTCATCGGTTGGCGACTGTTGGTCGATGCCGGTCTTCCCTTCTTGGGAACTCGCGAGAAGATATTGATCATGGGGAGTGGCAAAGCCGGCAAATCCCTCGCGCTGGAGATTGCAGAGAGGCCGGAACTCAACATCGAGATTGTTGGCTTTCTCGACGAGGACCAAAGTTCGACGAATACTCTACTCAAGCCTGCGGTTGGCGCGTCCCGGAGTGACTATTACCACGAAGCGCCACCAGGGAACGTATACGCCTTTCGTGTTGGCGATGGAGGAACGGCTGTTCGGAAAGCCGACCTCCAGCAACTCAGTTTTGCTTCAGCTTCAAACGCGTCGGCAGGCGCCGCTACCTTCGCCGCCACCTTGGGTTCGTCTTCTGAGAGCAGGGAAGCCACATTTCCCGTGATCGGTGCCGTGAGAGATGTGGAACGGATGGCCATCCAGGAAAAAGCGAATCTCGTTGTACTTTCGCTGTCGGAGCGCCGCGGCCAGATGCCGCTCAAGGAACTGCTTAATCTGAAATTCCTGGGCATCCAGGTTGAAGAAGCCCACAAGATGTACGAGCGCATCGCAGGACGTATCCTATTGGATGAGCTTTCACCCAGCTGGCTGATTCTGTCAGAAGGTTTTCGAAAGTCTCAGGCGCTGCTAGCGGGGAAGCGGATCAGCGACATTGTGATTTCCGTTATTGCACTCGCGGTCATGGCTCCGCTGGCGGTGCTGGTAGCGTTCGCCGTGTTCTTGGAGAGCGGTCCTCCAGTCCTGTTCCGGCAATGGCGTGTCGGTCCGCATGGGCGGACCTTCCAAATCATTAAGTTTCGTTCGATGCGCCATGAGCCAATGCCCGCCAATCCGACTTGGACCTCCGATCAGGATCCTCGCATAACCAGGGTAGGGCGGTTCATTCGCAAGTTTCGCCTAGATGAGATCCCGCAATTGATCAACGTGTTGCTCGGTGATATGAGCCTGATTGGGCCCCGACCCGAGCAGCCTGGGCTTGCGCAAGTGCTGGAACAAGAGATCCCCTACTACGGGTTGAGGCATTCGTTGCGCCCGGGGATAACCGGGTGGGCACAAGTCAAGTGCGGATATGGGGCGACAGTCCAAGAATCTCGAATGAAACTCGAGTACGACCTCTTTTATCTCAAACACCTGTCTCTTACGCTAGACTTGGCCATTCTCCTCGAAACCGGTAAGGTGATGTTGTCGGGACGAGGTGCAAAGTGAAGCCCTTTCTGGAGACGGCAATAGAATGAGAGAAGAGTCCGACCGGGGTTTCACCGCGACAGATCCGAATTGCAGGAGTACGTCAATGCAGGGCCGGTTCAGGGTGGCTGTTGGTTTGGCGGGAATTTTGCTGTTGTCGACGACTGGATGTTTTCGAGATCCGGTTGTCAGGGCAGAAAAAAGCTACAACCGCGCGGAAAAATATTTGCGCGAGAATAAACCTGACGCTGCAGTGATCGAATTGCGTCGGGCTTTGCAGTTGAATCCGCAGCTGGCGAAGGCACACTTCGCCCTTGGTACTGTGGAGCTCCAGCGTGGCGCTCTGCTCACGGCTTTCCAGGAATTTTATGCGGCTTCAGTTGCCGATCCTGATGACCTTCAGTCCCAGATCATGATCTCAGAATTGTTGGCCAGAGCACGCAATTTTACACAAGCGAAGCGGCAGGCAGAGCAGATACTCAGTAGATGGCCCGACAACAAGACGGGAACGCTTTTGCTAGCGGAAAGTGAGATTGGCTTACAAGACTACAAGCGCGGTCAGGCTCTGGTAAATGAAGTATTGGCAGTCGAGCCCAACAACGTCCGGGCTATACAGGATTCCGCTTTCTTGCAACTCGCAGCAAATAATATACCGCAGGCGCAAGCTACTCTTCGTCGAGCTTGGCAATTGGATCCCAAGTCTCCCGCTGCCGTTGCCCTGCTGAGTACTACCTACGAAGGGCAACATGATTTGCAAACCGCCGAATCAGTTCTCCAAGAGGCGCTGCGTCAGAATCCCAACCAGATCTCATTCGAATCCCTGTTGGCGGGCTTCTACATGCGGCATCAAAGGTACGCAGATGCCGAACCACTTTATAAACACATTCGGGAGGCGGCGAAAGACCAACCTCAATATCACGATGTTCTTGCGCAGTTTTATCTGAGCGCATCCCGCTTCAAGGACGCGGAAGCGGAATACCAGCGCCTGGTGCAAGCCAACGATAAGGACTGGCAGAGTTGGCATGGGCTGGCGGTTGTCTATCTGGTCCAAGGACGGTACGAAGACGCAACCAATGTTTTGGATCGCGTACTGAAGAACAATCCCAAGGACTGGGAAGGGCTTGCATTGAAAGGCCGGATGCTTCTTGACCGAGGCCAGACAGCAGAGGCCGTGCCATTGCTACAGCAGAGTCATAAGATTCGTCCGGAAGTGCCCGAACCGGCCTTCGATTTGGCCCGTGCCTACATCGCCCAGGGAAAACTGACGGATGCCCAGTCGGCCTTGCAGGAGGTCATGAAGGTCAATCCAAGTTATCCGGGAGCCTTGATATTGCTTGCGGCTTTGAACCTGGAGGAAGGTCGAGTGGAGCAAGCACTCCAGAACCTCAAGGAAGACGAGATCCGGGAGCCGGCGTCGGTCCAGCGCTCCTTCCTGCTTTCTCAAGCGTATGCCGCGAAGGGCGATTACCACTCAGCAGAGTTGCAGTTACAAGGCGTTCTAGGCAACGCTGGCTCCGCCGGACAAAAAAGTGTAATTCTGCAATCGTTGTGCTCGATCAAGCTTGCTCAAAAGCAGTTTACCGAGGCAGCTAATCTGGCTGGCATAGCACTGGACGGGTCACCGCGACTTCCAACAGCGCTCTATGCTTTGGGGATGAGTTATGTCGAGCAGAAACAGCCTGACAGGGGCATAGAAGCAGTTAAGGCGCGTTTAGACAAAGCGCCTGACTGGGCGCAAGGTTACCAGGTCCTTGGCCAAGTGGCACAGCAAGCGGGCCGGTTGTCCCTCGCGCTGGATGCCTTCAACAAGGCATTGAGCATTGACCCTAAACTGACATCCGCTACGTTGGGTTTGGGCGACACGTATTGGCTGAACAAACAACCTGATTTGGCGCGACAGCAATTTGAGAAGGTGGCGCAGCAGGAATCTGGCCGTTCATATGCAATGGCTCGACTTGGCCAAATCTATGAAACTGCGGGCGATTTTGGAAATGCCCGTGTCTCATATGAAAAAGCGTTGGCAGCGGACCCTGACAATATAGTTGCTAAGAACAACTTGGCGTGGGTTTATACCGAGCACGGCGGGAACATCGACGTGGCTTTAAAGCTCGCAGAGGAAGCGAAGGAGAAGGCTCCTGACGATCCAATGGTCACTGACACGCTGGGCTGGATTTATGTTAAGAAAGGTTCGTACGGAGCCGCTGTTGAGAACCTCAGAAATTCGGTTGCCAAGAACCCACATGACCCTAACACCCTTTACCACTTGGGAACTGCGTATTATAAACTTGGAAGGACTGCAGACGCGAAGAGAGAGCTTGAAGCGGCTCTGAAAATGCCAAACTTCAGCCAGGCTGCGGATGCCAAGAGAATGCTGGCGGAATTGCCACCCAAATAGATCGGCGTCAAAAGCAGGCGATTGCCAACGATTTCGGAGTTGCCTGGGATCAACGGCATGATTGCCTCTCTCGACTAATCTTCAAGTACGCTGCTTCGAGAGAATCTGCCGGTTACGAGGGATCTAAAGGTTATATGAGGAGCACAATTGCTTCCGATTCTAGCGTTCGGCGTAAGAATCATCACTTCCTTGGTCACAAGCTTGCGGTTGCCGCCATAATTTCACTTGCGACTGTCCTCGGTCATGCACAGGTCCCGGCCATGTCGGACTTCACACTTGCGACTGCTCCAGTTGCGTTGAGCGTGGCGCAAGGAGGTACGGGAACCTCCACAATCACCACTGCCATGAGCGGCGGGTTCGACGGCGCGGTGAACTTATCGGTGTCGGGTATGCCTTCGGGGACGACGACGAGCTTCAACCCGGCCACCATAAGTCCAGCGCCGGGTGAGGGTACCTCAGCGCTGACGATCTCGGTGGGGGACAGCACGCCGGTGGGTACCTACGCGCTTACGGTGACTGCCAGCGGGGTGGGGAAGACAAAGACAGCTAAGGTCGGATTGACGGTTCTGCCTTCCGTGGGCTTGCCCACAGGTTACGGCTGGCGCGAGCTGGCGAACACGAAGATGACGTCAGTTTGCCTCGGTAACGTGCCGAACGGTGGGTACACCGACCGAAGCATGACGACCACTACAAACTACGATTTCAATTGCAACAACTTTGTGCCTTGGAGCGGTGGTGCTACGGACGACGTGAATCGGCAATTGATTATCTGGGGCGGTGGCCACAGCGATTACCACGGCAACGAGGTTTTTGTTCTAAAGCTGAATGGCACCCCGACCTGGCAGCGGTTCACCAATCCAACGTACCCAGTCCCATACGGTTGGGACGGCAATGCTTGGGAAGGGCTCAAACCGTATTACGTCAAGCTGGGCGCGGGTGGTGCTTACCAACCAGGAGCCTCTCCCTCTTCTCGTCACACCTACAACGGTCTGCAATACGTTCCGTACCAGAACAAGCTGTATTCGTTTGGCGGCGGGGTATCCAATGTCGGGGGGTTCTCACCGGAGGTGTGGACGTTGGACATGGGTACGGGAGTTTGGACTATGGTAGGTCCGCCGTTCTCGAAGTCCCCTGGATACCCGACCACTGCTTACAATCCGAGCAATGGCCACATCGTCATGCACGACAAGAGCATGTCGCTGTTCGATTTCGACCCGCACACCAAGAAATGGACGACCTTGAGCACTTCGGCTCATGTGAGCGACGGCACAACGGCGGCGATCGATCCGGTGAACAATCTTCTCGTCTTCTTAGGTGCTGGGACAGTATATCCCTCTGTGCCAAACTATCGGACCGTTCAGGTCTTCTCGTTGTCCTCCCACAACTGGCAGGCATGGAACAGTTCAGGTTGTGACCTGGTGTATCACAACGGTGGGCTCGCCTGGGACGCGGCACTTGGCCTGATGGTTGGTTACCCCGGAGGCGGCAACCAGATCTATCTCCTCAACACCGGACCGACTGACGCAATGACAAAGTACGGAAGGGTCGCTTCACACAAGTGTCTCGATGTCACGGTCAGTACTGCTCCCAATCCGGTGAAGGGGGTAGACTATCCACAGGACCCAGAAGGAGCGGGTTCAAATTATAACGGAATCTTCGGAAGATTTGCCTACTTCCCATCTATGGACGTTATTGTCGTGGTGAACAACAGGTGGCATAATGCCTGGGTGCTACGGTTAGCCAAATGAAGCCTTTATCACGGCCGCAAACGAGTTTATTACTCCTACCTCGATTAAGGGCGAAGATTTTGCGAGTTCGGCCCGTGGGTGTGTTTCTCTATCCCACAAAACGGCTGCTAAACTTGGAGGTTATCGTTCGCGATGAAGCCTAGTCCGTTGGGAGACGCCCCGGCTCTGCCGGGGAGGCAGTAGGAGTTTGACAAATCCAGGAGTCCATCGCGGAGACTCCCAGACATGAGCCGCCAAAGCACACGAAAGGGAGTTCGCGATGGACGAGATGGAAAGCCTAAGCCATACCAAGTGGGAGTGCAAATACCATGTGGGTATTCATCCCCAAGTGCCGCAGAAAAACGTTGTATGGGGAATTACGGCGGCACTTGGGCGTGGTGTTCCGTAAGCTGGCAGAGCAGAAGGAGAGTCGGATCGAAGAAGGGCACCTGATGTCCGACCACGTGCACATGATGATCGCGATTCCGCCCAAGTATGCGGTGTCGCAGGTGATTGGGTTTATCAAAGGGAAGAGTGCGATTCACCTGGCACGGTGTATGGGGAGAAGAAGAGAAACTTCGTGGGCCAGCATTTTTGGGCGCGCGGATACTTCGTATCCACCGTAGGACGAGACGAGAAGGTGATCCGCGAGTACATACGGCAACAGAAACCGAGGACAAGCGATTGGACCAGATCAACCTGTGGCGTTAACCGGCCACCGAACGGTGGCCCCAAACTTCGGGGCCGCGTTAAGCGACCCCGGCCAGCCGCTTTGAGCGGCTCACAATCCAAAGCCCCCGGCTCTGCCGGGGGATACTTACTGCCGCCCAGGAATGCTAAACCGGAACCGGGTCAACATGAAAACCCTATTGAAGTCCGTCGTCGAATTCGTTGCTCCGAGACTTCTCTGGAGACACCGCATCAGCAGCTGGGGTGCCGACTCAGGAGAAGCCGAAGACGTCCTCCTGCCCTGGATATGCGACTGCCGCAAGATCTCGATAGATGTCGGGGCTGCCACAGGAGTCTATACGATGAAGATGCTCCTGTATTCATCACGTGTAATTGCATTTGAACCGCGCCCGGAGGGCGCGGAAGAATTACGCGATCTCTTTCGAAACACCCGGATCGTCACGGTCGAGCAAGTCGCGTTATCAGACGATACTGGTACAACCGTGCTCCTTAGGCCTGCGGATCGCCCCATGCTAAGCACGATCGAAGCGAAGAACGACCTATCGGAGTCGCCGTCTGCCAGCCCGATAATGGTTAACCTCAAGACGCTGGACGAATACAAATTTCACCCCGTGGGCTTCGTAAAAATTGACGTGGAAGGCCACGAGCCCTCTGTATTGGCAGGGGCCAAGGAAACCATCGAGAGAGAACGTCCAACGCTCTTAATGGAAATCGAACAATCTCACAACTTCAGCTCGTTCGAGTGGGTATGCGCATTCATAAAATCTATGGGATATACAGGATACTTTTTGTTGGGTGAAGAGCTTGTTGACATCGGCTCATTTGATTTTACTATTCACCAAAACCGATCTAATCTCATTCGTGGAAAGCGCGTCGGAACATATATCAATAACTTCCTGTTCCTTCCCAAAGAGCGGCTGGGAAGTTTCACTGCTCTACGTCTCCCCAAAATTGAGACCTCCAGTGTGTCTAATATCGAATCATAGAAACTACGACTTTAACGGTTTGAAACAAAGCAACTTAGCTGCTGATTTCGGAACTTAGACTAAAATATGATCGTCCGCATTTGCCACGCCTCCGTATTGGGCGGCTCGTGATAGGTATAAATGTGCTCTCAATTATGGCTTTTCCCCGCCGTGGTGATTCATATACCGAGTGCTTTTATCCTGCACTCGAATCGCTAGGCGTCAAGGTGCACGAGGGGATCTTTGCCGGCAGGTGGCTGCTGCAAAACCTGCGTGGCATTGATTATGTTCACCTTCATTGGCCTTCATTTTATTACCACGATCAACGGCGAACAAGGTGCTTGCGTAAGTACGCCCTGTTCCTATTCTTTCTCGCATTAGCACGGTGGCGTGGTGCACGCCTGATCTGGACCGTTCATAATCTTTATCCACATGACCGCTGCATAATCCCGCCGCTGGACGGGCTCACGAGACGCCTCCTAATCAGGATGACGACGCGGTTTGCTGTTCACGGTCCGTCTGCTGAGGCGGAAATGCAGCGAATTTTTCCGGCGGTGGCCGGACGCACGGTGCTGATTGATCACGGCCACTATATTGGTTACTATCCGGACGTCGTTACGCGTAGCGCGGCGCGTCTGAAGCTTGGCATAGCTGACAACGATTTCGTTTTCCTTTTCATAGGTCTTTGCAAGCCATACAAGAATGTTGAAGGCTTGATCAGCGCCTTCGAGCAACTGGGTGGAGAGCCGGTACTCGTCATTGCGGGAAAATTTCCAAATTCAAAATACGAAGCCACCATTCGTGCGGCAGTTGCGCGTTCCCGGGCGCGCATCATCTTGCATCCGGGCTTCGTGCCTGACGGAGACATACAGATCTATCTCCACGCCTGCGACATCGTTACCGCACCATACAAGGAGGTCCTGACCTCGGGTACAACGATGCTCGCATTCAGTTTCGGCCGGCCAGTCATCGCGCCAGCACTTGGGTTTCTCAAGGATGCGGTGACTGAAGATAGCGGCCTGTTGTACGACGCGTCCCAACTTGATGGCCTGGAGAACGCCATGCAATCCGCGATGCAAGCCAAATTTGATGAATCCCGTATCGTCGAACACGCAAAGGCCCACGATTGGAGACTATCAGCCCAACGTATGATCGAAGGACTCCCCTGGTTCGGCCGAAGCCGGACATCGCGCGCTACGTGCTAGTACGAAACCACGGACGCAAAGCGCAGGTCTACTAAGTTCTTGCCGTCGGAAATCATCGATCACGAAAAACCACAACGAAGCCAACCACAGTGGAAGACCCGCCGCAACCTGCCAAAAAACAAGGCAAGATTGGTGGCGGGGAACCAATGCTCGGTGGCGTAGGTGTACACGGCGAAGGGAACAGCAGCCGATGCGGGACGAATCCATGTGAAAACACATGGGTTCCCACGGGCATTCCCAAAACCCGCCGGAGATACCAGGCCAGAATAATAAAGGAAAGCGGAAGAGACGATCCTTCCCATCGCCTCGTGCTCCTCCTTCGCTTGATATTTCGCCACATATCGAGTTACCGCTCCCCTCACTCCCATGTCGAGCAAGCCGAGGTAACCGGCCAGCAAGACCACCAGCGTCCAGACCCCGCAGCCGGAAGCGCCAAGATGCCCAACTATAAAAGGCGCCAGAAAGAAGCTGACTACAGCGGTGAAAAACGTAGTTGCTCCAGTTGCTCATCACGTTTACACCGGCCCGAGGAATCCCTGTCCGTTCTTGCGTCGAAGCAGCGTCACGGATCGTGTGTGTCATCCTTGCATTAAAGTTGCTGTGGAGTATAACTCTCTGGATGCCATGCTTTATACCATGGGATCGTAGCCATTCCCGGATTGCCAGGGGTTTGCGTCGCGTTCTTCATGCCCGCGCGGCACGAACTACCAGATCTCAGGACTGACAGAAAAGCTCCCCACTAAATCGACGGCGCGCTGCGGTGAGGAGCGCCTATTGTTCTATGCCGTCGCCAAGGGACAACTAGCTCACTAGCTTACGAACAGTTGCTGCCGCTTGGCGCCGTTTCACTTATGTTAGTGCAACGGTGTGATGCTCCAGCGCGGATCCACCGTCTGGAACTCAGATTGATTTGGCTTATTCGCCTTATACCAGTTCCACACAGCTTGACCGTTAAGCCCATCCACAGTGATATCGGTCATGAAGCTGACCGCGCTCATTTGCTGGAAGCCACGGGTGTCATCCGTGGTCCCCGCCGCTCCCCATTGCGTCGGAAGGACAAGGTAGTTAAGCTGGAAATTTGACCAGTCGGCAACCCAGCTCCCGTTAGTGTATGCCATGGGATAGCAGTATTGACCAATCAGATAATGGTTCACGCTGGAATCCTGCAGAGTATGAAAGGGTCTCTTGGCATTGAATGTCAGCAACTCCTTCGTGTTCACGACCCCAAGCTGGCGGACCATGCCGAGAGAAATATCCATGAATGCTTCCTGGAACATCGACCCCGCGTTGCTCAACGTGTTGGGATTGACATTATTGGCCAGACCGTTCTGCGCGAAGGCCTGCGACGCACTGTCGATCTCCCACGCTCCCAGGGGGGACGGGTTGGAAGCCTGGGTATTATTTGCGGTGGTTCTGCCGTAGTTGTAAGCAGTCGTCCTGTCAGGAGTATCGGTTATATCCAGCGTCAGCCCGTGCTCCCCCTCCTCGAGTGCGATATTGTTTTTGAGCTTATCGGCGAAATAGGCTTGCTCTGGCGTCCCATCGGGCGAAACAAATGCCCCATAGGCCAGCGCCCGGTACGCCCAGGCGTCATCGCGAACGAGAAGCTGCAACAGCCCCAGATAGCCCTGCCGCCACCAATTGTTGGTTAGGTCGTAGCATCCGGTCCGGAAGCCCGCTATATAGCCAGCCTGCAATTCCATCTGCTCAAGGTAATAATACTTGCCGGTGAGGGTATACGGGATAAATCCGAAGTCCGGCATGTGGCTGGTGCCCAAAGAGGGCCAATGGCCGTAGCTGAGCGGAGCACCCGCGTTGATGTTGTCCGCTCCTTCGCCGCGACAACCGGGATGCCAATTAAAGAGCGCTAAGGTAACTTGCTGGCGGGCATTGATCGAGACCACGTGCCCGTACGGGTCAACGGAGCCCGTATTCGGATAATCGAAGTACTTTCCCGATCCCGCGATGGTGGTCTGCCTCGCGAAACCACATCGGGAACCGGCCAGCAAGATCCGCGTTATCGGTCATCATCTGCTGCAGGTGTGGATCCCCGCTTAGCAGATAATCGATGTCCCACGTCGGGAAAAGGCCGATCCAACTGGTCGGTTCACCGTCGCCCGTAGCATCTATGGCCTGGTCATAGTTGACGATGCCGCCATGGTTAGGATCGTCGAAACCGGGAATCGTGAGACGAGCCGGATAGTTTGTTGTCTCGTCAGTATAGGCCTTGTATACCGCAGTCAGGAGTCCATTACTAAGCGGCAGGTAATTTACGTCATACGCTGGATAGGCGGACGTTGCGAGCAGATACTGCGGATTCCAGTCGATCTGGATCGGCGCAGGATCCGAATCCACCCAAAAAGCTCGCCGCCAACGAGTAAATGCCCACTCCGTGAAGGAAGCCTGCGAAAGACGAATTGCAGGAGATGCATGTCCGGTCGACAGCGTTAGAGAGAACGTCTGGTTGCGGGCGCTGCTGGTCGCAGTCGAGGAGGACCACGAGTTTTCCAAAGTGAAGCCAACCTCGACTTTGTTGCCTTGGGGATAGAACCATGCCTCATAGATGGGGTGCAGAGGGTTCCCGGCAGCGCCGTCGGTGTTCACGTCGTAGGAGCGGCCGTCTCGGTCCTCGATGATGACGGCTGTAACGATCGGACCTTGCAGCCAATATCGGAACTGCCCGCCCTGAAGCATGGAACGTGCGCTGGTGGTTGGGCTCACGGTGCCGTTCAGCTGCATGACTGCGTCGAAGTCGTAAGCGTTATTCAGCATGTCGGCTTGCTGAAGGAAACCGGTGTTGTTGCCGGTCGCCTGGTCCTGGAAGCCGACCGCCGTCCCGCTCGTCGAAACGCTCGGTAACACGAAGCTGATGATGGCAAACTTCAGTGATCCGTCTGACCAGCGGTTCTTGACGTCGCACTGAGTCAGTATCGGCGTTCCGCCTACGATCGCCTGCGCGAAGTGCGGAATGTCTCCTTGGCTGAAGAAGCGGCCTACGGAGACGAAACGGTTCGTCTGCCCTGATCCGGACAAATCGGAAACGGTTATGCCATTTCCTGGGCCTCCCGACGCAATCACAGTCAAGCTTACCGCCGCGGTGGGTGCTAACCCGCCCCCGGTGCCTGTCACGGTGATCGGATACGTCCCCAGCGGTGTGCTGCTGCCGACGGTGATAGTCATGGTCGAGTTGCCCGTACCCGGAGCAGGAATCGTTTGCGGATTAAAGCTCACCGTATTGCCAGTAGGCATGCCGGAAGCGGAGAGACTGATCGAGCTGTTGAAGCCGCCGCCAATGGTGGTGGTGATGGTCGATGCGCCTTGATTGCCTTGCTGAACGCTCAGGGAAGCAGGCGAAGCTGAAATCGTGAAGTTCGGCTGACCTTGAGCGGTGACCGTCAGCGTGACCGTGGTGTTTTGCTGGATGCCGCCGCCGTTCCCGGTCACCACGATGGGATAAGTTCCCACCGGCGTGCTTAGCCCCACCGTAATGGTCATCGTCGAATTGCCCGCACCTGGCGCAGGTATTGTGCCCGGGTTAAAGCTCACCGTCGTCCCCGACGGCATGCCCGAAGCGGAGAGACTGATCGAGCCGTTAAAGCCGCTGCTAACTGCAGTGGTGATGGTCGAGGTTCCTTGATTTCCTTGCGCGATACTGAGGGATGCCGGGGAGGCCGACATCGTGAAGGCCCCTTGCGCGGTGACCACCAGATTCACCGTGACAGTGTGCTGCGTACCGCCGCCTTTACCGGTGACAGTGATGGGATAGCTTCCGGTCGGCGTACCGCTGCCCACCGTGAACGTCATCGTCGAGTTGCCCGCGCCTGGCGCGGGAATCGTCTGCGGATTGAAGCTCACCGTTGTTCCCGAGGGAACCGCTGAAGCCGACAGACTGATCGAGCTATTGAAGCTGCCCACGATCCACGTCGTCACGGTTGCGTTCCCTACCAAGCCTTGCGGCACGAACACCGCAGAGGGCGAAACGGTCAGTACGAAGTCCGACTGTACGGCCGCCGTCACGGTCAGAGTGACCGTGGTATTTTGCTGAATCCCTCCACCATTGCCGGTCACCGTGATGGGGTAGGTTCCAACCGATGTGCTGCTGCCGACCGTGATGGTCATGGTCGAGCTGCCCGCGCCCGGTGCCGGAATCGTTTGTGGATTAAAACTCACCGTCGTGCCCGAGGGAACCCCGGAAGCCGAGAGACTGATTGCGCTGTTGAAGCCACCACTAATTGTGGTGGTGATTGCCGAGGTGCCCTGATTGCCTTGCTGCACGCTGAGCGAAGCGGGCGCGGCCGAAATCGCAAAGTTTGGCGTTTGTTGGGCGGAGGTAATTCGGATGTGCGCAATGCTGGGAGCATTGCCAGGCGCCATGCTCACGGTCAGCGTCGTGCCGGTCAGCGTGACCGTTGCTCTTGGTTGCTGGCGGGCCACTGGGCCGCCGTCCAGTTATGGCTCGCCGCGTCGATGAAATGCCCAATTCCGGGATTGTTCGGATTTACCGTGAACAGCTGAGTGCCACTCGCGCCGTCTTTGAAGATGAAGTTTGGACAGGCTCCGCCACCGCATTGGTTTCCCGCCGCATTTCCGGTTGCGAACCCGACGTTGTAAGTCCCCGCCTGGGGTACCGTTATGGTTAGCGTCTCCCCGCCAGAGGCCGTATAGACGCTGGCTATCCCCGCCAAGCGGGGGTCAACACTGCCATTCTCGTTGGTAGCAGCATTACATTTCTGGCTCCACTGCCAGGTAACAGAATAACCATTCGCGTTGGTTCGGGTTTGCTGGTTTGTGCCGTCATTCAGACAGTTGTCGAAGACCGCGTAAGGTGGATCGGTCACATAGTTCTGCGTGCCGCGAAAATCGATACCAACGTCATATGCCGAGCCTGTGACCGTCAGGCTAACGATGGTGCTCTGCTCGGTCCCGCCGCCGTTACCGGTCACGGTGATGGGATAGGTTCCCACTGGTGTGCTGCTGCCGACGGTGATGGTCATGGTCGAGGTGCCCCCACTCGGAGCAGAGATGGTCCCAGGATTGAAGTTCACCGTCGTCCCTGCCGGCGTACCCGAAGCGGAGAGACGTATCGGGCTGTTGAAGCCAAGGCTAAGGGCGGTAGTAATCGTCGAGGTTCCCTGTTTTCCTTGTGCGACATTGATGGACGCTGGGGAGGCCGAAGGAGTGAAGCCTCCTTGCGTGACCACCAGGTACAGCGTGACAGTGTGCTGCGTACCGCCCCCAATGCCGGTCACTGTGATGGGGTAGCTTCCCGTCGGCGTGCTGCTACCGACAGCCAAGGTCATCGTCGAGTTACCGGCGCCCGGAGCGGGAATCGTGCTCGGACTGAGGCTAACCGTCGTGCCCGCGGGAACTCCGGAAGCTGACAGACTGATCGGGCTGTTGAAGCTGCCCACGAGCCACGCCGTCACGGTTGCATTCCCTCCCAAGCCTTGCGGCACGAACACCGCAGAGGGCGAAACGGTCAGTACAAAGTCCGGTTGTACGGCCGCAGTCACTGTCAGCGTGACTACGGCGTTTTGCTGGACGCCTCCGCCATTGCCGCTCACCGTGATGGGGTAGGTTCCGGTAGGCGTGCTGCTGCCCACCGTGATGGTCATACTCGAGCCGCCCGCGCCCGGTGCCGGAATCGTTTGTGGGTTGAAGCTCACCGTTGTGCCTGAAGGCACTCCGGAAGCCGAGAGACTGACGGAACTGTTGAATCCACCGCTAATCGCGGTGGTGATCGTCGAAGTCCCCTGATTCCCTTGCGCGATACTCACGGAAGCGGGCGAAGCTGAAATCGAGAAGTTCTGCTGTCCTTGTGCGAAGACGGTGAGCGTGACCGTGGTATTTTGTTGGAAGCCCCCGCCGTTGCCGGTCACCGTGATGGGATACGTTCCCGTTGGTGTGCTGCTGCCGACATTGATGGTCATGGTCGGGTTGCCCGCGCCCGGCGCCGGTATCGTCTGCGGGTTAAAGCTCACAGTGGTGCCAGTAGGCATGCCGGAAGCGGAGAGGCTGATCGCGCTGTTAAAGCCACTGCTAATAGTCGTGGTGACTGTGGAGCTTCCCTGGTTCCCTTGCGCCACGCTGAGGGAAGCGGGCGAGGCCGAAATCGTGAAGTTGGACGTTTGCTGGGTAGAGGTAATTCGGAAATGCCCGATATTGGGAGCATTGCCAGCCGCCATGCTCACGGTTAATGTCGTACCCGTTAGCGTGACCGGTTGCTCCTGGTTGCTGGAGGGCCACTGGGCCGCCGTCCAGTTATGGTTCGTAGCGTCGATGAAATGCCCTGTGCCAGGATTGTTCGGATTTACCGTAAACAGCTGCGTTCCACTTGTGCCGTCCTTGAATATGAAGTTTGGACACTGTCCCCCACCACACTGCCCCCCCCCAGCGTTTCCGGTTGCAAACCCGACATTATAAGTCCCCGCCTGGGGAATGGTTATGGTCAGCGTTTCCCCGCCAGATGCGGTATAGACGTTGGCTATCCCTGCTAAGCGGGGGTCAACACTGGTACTCTCGTTGGTAGCACCATTACATTTCTGGCTCCATTGCCAGCTAACAGACTGACCATTCAAGTTGGTTCGGGTTTGCTGGGTGATTCCGTCGTTTACGCAGTTGTCGAAGACCGCGTACGCGGGATCGGTCACATAGTTCTGCGTGCTGCGAAAATCGATGCCTATGTCGTAGTTGGATCCCTGAGCTGTGACCGTTAGGCTCACGGTAGTGTTCTGCTGGATTCCGCCCCCGTTGCCAGTTACTGTGATGGGATAAGTTCCCGTAGGCGTGCTGCTGCCCACGGTGATGGTCATGGTCGCATTGCCTGCGCCCGGTGCCGGAATTGTTTGTGGGTTAAAGCTCACGGTTGTGCCCGCAGGCACGCCTGAACTCGACAGACTGATGGCGCTATTGAAACTACCGCTGAGAGCAGTCGTAATTGTCGATATCGCCAGATTCCCTTGTGGGAGGCTGAGCGAAGCTGGTAAGGCTGAAATCGTGAAGGTCGATGGGTTCGCGGTCACCGTCAGTGAGAGCGTGGTCTTTTGCTGGACGCCCCCGCCGTTGCCCGTTACCGTGATGGGATAAGTTCCCGTAGGCGTGCTGCTGCCCACGGTGATGGTCATGGTCGAATTGCTTGCGCCCGGCGCCGGAATTGTTTGCGGGTTAAAGCTCACGGTTGTTCCCGCAGGCACGCCTGAACTCGACAGACTGATGGCACCGTTGAAACCGCCGCTGAGGGCAGTCGTAATCGTCGATATCCCCTGATTTCCTTGCGGGATGCTGAGCGAGGCCGGTGAGGCTGAAATCGTGAAGCTCGGTAGGCCCGTGGTCACCGTCAGCGTGACCGCGGTATTTTGCTGGACGCCTCCGCCGTTGCCTGTCACCGTGATGGGATAGGTTCCTGTCGGTGTACTCGACCCGACCGCAATGATCATCGTCGAGTTGCCCGCGCCCGGGGCGGGTATCGTGTTCGGGCTAAAGCTCACCGTCGTGCCCGCTGGCACACCCGAAGCCGATAGACTAATCGAACTGTTGAAACCACCGCTAATGGTGGTGGTAATCGCGGGTTCTGCTTGACTTCCTTGTGCGATGCTTAGCGAAGACGGCGCGGCAGAAATCGTGAAGTTTGGCAGGCCTGCTGCGGTTACGGTTAGTGTGACCGAGGTATTTACCGTGTCTCCGCCACCGAAGGCGCTCACCAGAATGGGGTAAGTCCCCGCTGGCGTGCTTGCCCCCACGTTGATGGTCATGGTTGAGCTACCCGCGCCTGGGGCCGCAATCGTACTGGGTGTGAAACTAACCGTGGTACTGGCCGGCACCCCCGCAGCCGAGAACGAAATGGGGTTGCTAAAACCGCCAGAAACTGTGGTTGTAATTACAGATGTCCCCTGCGACCCTTCCGGTACCGTCACCACTCCGGGTGAGGTCGATACCGCGAAGCTAGGAGCAGGACTGCCTCCTGTCAGTTGCAGGCTCCAGGCATTCTTTGTTCGGTCGTTCACCAGCGCGAAAGTATCTAGCGAGGGGAAGTACGCGAACCGTCCGTAGATACCGTAGTTTTGGCCAGCCGGTGTGCCTTCTGGATCTTGCGGGTAATCGACGCCCCTGACAGGAGTCGGGTTTTGGCTGATCGGGACGTCGAGGCATTGGTGTGAAGGCACAGTACCAAAGGCCGTGACCACAGGATTTGGGCCGGTATTGAGGAAGAAGACCTGATTCCCGCCGCCTGGATATCCCACCATCAGCCCGAGGGCCGAGTCCCATGCCAATCCGGCGTTACGATACACCAAATCGCAATTCGTGGGTGCCCACGACTGCATGGTATAAGGCGCAGAGAGCGAAAACACCTGAATTGTCTGATAGTCCGGTACGGTGGGATATGCGGCCCCTGCACCTAGTACGACCAACAGATTGTTCACCGGATCGACCGCCGCCGTTGTGCCGTCCCTGACAGTGTATTGGTCAGTCAGAGTGGTCCATTGGTCCGTATGTGGATCGAAGTCGAGCAGGTCAAAGTTCTTATCGTGCATGACGATGTGGCCATTGCTCGGATTGTAAGCAGTGGTTGGGTATCCAGGGGACTTCGAGAACGGCGGACCTACCATAGTCCAAACTCCCGTACCCATGTCCAACGTCCACACCTCCGGCGAGAAACCTCCCAGATTGGCTACCCCGCCGCCAAACGAATACATATGGTTTTGGTAAGGAACGTATTGCAGACCGTTGTAGGTGTGACGCGAAGACGGAGAGGCTCCCGGCTGGTAAACACCACCCGCACCCAGCTTCACGTAATACGGTTTGAGCCCTTCCCAAGGGTTGCCGTCCCAAATGTATGGGACTGGGTACGTTGGATTGGTGAACCGCTGCCAGGTCGGGGTGCCATTCAGCTTTAAAACAAAAACCTCGTCGCCGGCGTAATCGCTGTGGCCGCCGCCCCAGATAATCAACTGCTGATTCACGTCGTCCCCGGCGCCGCCACCCCAAGGTACAATGTTGTTGCAACTAAAATTGTAGTTCGTGGTGGTCGTCATACTTGGGTCGGTGTACATACCGTTCGACACATTACCCAGGCAAACCGACGTCATCACGGTGTTTGCCAGCTGATGCCAGCCGTACCCGGAAGGCACATTGGGAGACTGCACTACCCGAGTCTTGGCAAAACCGAAGATCGCAGCGAATGAAATTATGGCCGCAAATAAAACTTTGTAGCTAGGAAACTCAATGCTTTTGTGCCGATCGCCAGAGGTCGAAGCAATTGTAGTCTGCATAATATCCTTTCTAATCGGCAGACTCCTCTCGATGCAATAGGAAAGTGAATTACCTATATTACTTCAGTAACGCAGGTTATGTTACTCATCCCTTATGGATTGTTAGCCGACGAATGGGCACGATGGTGGCGTTTGCACTAGGTTCGAGTATGAAAGGGTTTTCAGGGGAAGATGGAAATAAATTTCCTAACCCTGTTGGGGGATGCTTTCTGTATCAGCGAAATAACTCAGCCTCTGAGCTGGTGTGCGATTGGCAGCTTACTTGCGGCCATAGCAGTGGTAGGATTATTTTGTCCGGAGGCGAGATGAGGATGCGGTATGGCGCCCGTGCCCTGACTTTGGTGCTGGCGAGTGTGTTTTTCGCGTGGGTATGCGGCACTTCCGTCCAAGCGCAGGCACCACCGGCGAACAAGGCGGTCGCACCAAGTCCTCGACTTACTTCGTCCGGCAATAAGCCCATGTCGGGGGAATCTTCGTCAGGTGAAACGGCATCGGCTAAAGCCGCAGCGCCCGCACCAGATCCCCCTGCCACTGACACCAAGATGCCGCAGGATCTCAACGCGTCCGCCCCAAAAGGCAAAGCTTCGGATTCCTATGTTGTGGGGATTGCAGACAGTCTGTTTATCTCTGTATGGAAAGAACCAGATTTCACGGGTCCGGTCGTGGTGCGTCCTGACGGAATAATTACGCTGCCCGTGGTCGGCGAAGTTCACGTAGTGGGCCTGACCACCAAACAAGTGCAGGACCTCTTGACTGAGAAGTTGCAGCCTGTCGTGACGGAACCGCAGGTAACAGTGATCGTGCGCGATAGCAACAGCATCCGAAGCCGCAAAGTTTACTTGGTGGGTAAGACTGGGCGGCCTGGCTCCTTTAATCTCATCGGCAATGAAACCGTTTTGCAGGTGCTCGCGGAGGCTGGTGGACCGACGCAGTTTGCAAAACCAGATAAGATCTATATTTTGCGTACAGTGGGAGACCATCAGAAGCGTATTCAATTCCACTACAAGAAGGTATTAGCGGGTACTGAACCGGACTTCGAGCTGGTCGTCGGCGACATAATTGTCATCCCGTGACCGCGCGTCAGGAGGCAGATATGCGCAAGAGTCTCGTGTGGCGTGTTTTATGGATGGGTACACTGGCGGTGCTATTCAGTGCCGGTGTGGCGTCGAGCCAAGTTGCTCGGCCGGCGTTGCTGAGTGGTACGGCTTGGAGCGGTCCCTTTCAGCCCGATGTTGGCGGTTCGGACAACCGAGCCCAGCCGCCCGGCACTTCTACCGACGTGGCTGTCGAAACGCCTGCTGACAACGCAACAGCTGACAACGCAACAGCTGACAACGCAACAGCTGACAACGCAACAGCTGACAATGCAGCTAACAACTCTGCCAAGAGTGCTAGCTTGACGACGTCCGATGATAATGGGATCCGTCAACTGGGAACGCCGTTTCCTTTGCAGCTCCAGCCTCAGGGAGTGAAGATCGGGCCGTTGTACCTTACTAGCATCTCAGATGTGGCATTCTACGCAGTGCAGACCTCCCCAGGTCAGGCTACTCAGACCTACGCGGGGAACTCAACCACAGCCAATCTCGGCTTCAGCAAACAATTAAGCCGGGGCGTTCTGGTGTTCCAGGCCAACGAACAGTTTTCGATTTCGGGGTTGCAACCATACTTCAACCAGACGGCTAGCCTTACCTTCAACGAACAATTGAGTGAACGCTGGAGATTCAATGCAAATGCTCAGTTTTCATTCTTTCAGAATTCTCTTTTGGCGAATCCCCAAACTATACTGTCCTACACGAACGGCGGAGTGATTCAGCAAACACCGTATGCGCAACTAGCCGGCAATACCATTTACGAATCCAATAACATTTCTTTCTCTTATCAGACTAGTGGGCGTACGCAAATCACCTTGAGTCCCATAATTGGGGGAACATTCGAGCGGCTGCAAGGAGGATGGAGTAACGTAGGTCAGTTTGGAGGTGGGGTCACCGTCACTCGCAGTTTGAATCCCAATGTAAGTCTGAGCGGCTTCTACAGCATCTACCATGCAATAACTTCAGGAACTGCCAGCACCTCTCCCAATTTTTACAGTCAGAACTTCGGCATAAGTCTTCAAGGGAAGATTCTCCAATACCAATCCTGGTCACTAGGAGGTAGTATTTCCGTAAGTACCCAGCGTTACGGAGGGAATTATACCGCGTCGCCAGTAGGCAACCTAACCTTACTTAAAACATTCCGAGCATCCTCGATTGCTGCGGCCTACAGCCGCTCGGAAGCAATCAGCGTTTTCGCTTCGAACGGCTACTTTGACCAGGGCGATATTTCATACAGACGGAACCTCGGCAGGAAAGTCGGGCTTAACGCCGGAGTTGGCGCATTCCGGACGGTCAATACGGCCATAAGTCATGAAAACGGAAAACGAGCGGGGGGATCAGTTAGTTACCAGTGGTTACCCCGGCTGAGCTTGAATGCGAACTATAACTTTGCGCATCAGAGTGGTACGCAGACAATCTTCTATATCGGCAACACAAGCTACTTCAGTTTCGGGCTGAACTGGTTGGTGGGAGCCCAATCCGGGTTGTAACGCAACCACGTCTTCATGTTGCATCAAGATTCCGAACAATAGGAAGATTTTTTCCATGCGCCTGATGAAATGGAAATGACAGGCTCTAAGCCCTGTGATTATCGACCGCAAGGAACGACTCGCGGGGTACCAAGTTTGGAATTAAATCTGCTTGATAAACAAGGGATAAGCAGTTTTTACATTAGATCCACCGTCACACAGGGATTCAAAGATGAGTAAGATAGCAACATCGGCCGCTGCCGAGGCATATGGGGAGATGAGCGTCCAGGATTATATTTCCCTAGCAAAGCGCCGGAGGTTCTGGATAATCTTCCCAGCATTAGCGGTGATGACCGCAATATCCGTTGTAGCCTGGAGGCTTCCCAATATTTTTCGTTGTGAGGCGGTCATCCTGATCGAGCCCCAAAAAGTACCCTACAGTTTTGTTCAACCGACCGCCATGTCAGCTTGGGGTGAGAGACTCTCAACGATCTACCAGGAGGTAACATCTCCCGCCCGACTCAAACGGGTCATCGATAGTATGGGGCTTTATCCCGAGCTCAGAAAGCAGGAAGGAGAACAAGAGGCCGTCAGCACCATGCAGAAGGCAATCAGCGTGGAACAGGTTAGTGCGTTGGGCTCCCAGGCGGCCGCGTTTCGGATCTCGTATAAGGGTAGGGATCCTGCCAAGACCGCGCAGGTGACCAACCAGATTGCGGCGATGTTTATTGAAGAAAATCTGAAGGTGCGCGAAGAGCAGTCCTACGGAACGGCTGATTTCCTTGAGAGTGAGCTGCAAAAGACGACACAGCAGATTCAGGAGAAGGCGAATGAATTGGCGGAGATCCGTTCCCAATATGGTCAAGATCTACCCGATGCCGGGCTTCATGTTCAAGAGGCGGAGGCCCTTCGCCAGCAATTACACACGGCGGAACAGCAAATAACCCAGGATCAGCAGCAGAAGGTGGATTTGCAATCTCTTGAGGAATCCACAGTGCCCACCGTCGACGTTGATCTCTACGCCGGGACGTCAGCCAACGAATCAGAACCAGAGGCGCTGCAAACGAAACTGAATGCACTTAGAAGTCGCTACGGACCAAATCATCCTGATGTGCGCAAGCTGCAAGCCCAATTAGACAGGGCCAAGGCAAAGCAAGCCGAAGTGTCCGCTCCGAAGACAGCAACGCCTGCCGTACACAAGCGCAACAATCCGGTGATTGAAGCAGAATTGGAACAGCTGGATCAGGATATCGAAAAACAGAAGAAATTGGTGGCGCAACTTCAGCCTGAGATCAACTTCCATCTTGCGAAGATGCAGAACGTCCCAGCGTTTCAGCAAAAGAGCGGCGCCGTTCAGCGCGACTACGACGCTCTGCAGGCCCGGTATAGATCATTGCTAGACAAAAAGATGGCAGCCGAAACCGCCACTGCGATGGAAAGCCGGGAAAAGAGCGAACGATTCGTACTGCTTGATTCTGCTCAGGCACCGGAAAAGCCGTACTCCCCCAACCGTCCTTTGCTGGTAATCGGTGGGACGTTTTTGGGCATACTCGTCGGCATCGGGGTTGCGTTTCTAAGGGAAATGGTGGACGATTCCGTGCGGAACGAACGCGAAGCCGAGCGGATCCTCGGTGCACCTGTGCTCAGCGGAGTGCCGGAAATCCTAACTGTTCAGCAGCTCTGGCATAACATGTTGCGCTTAAGCAGTGTTGCAATAGTGACGGTGGTGGTTGGAGTTGGGCTCGGAATTGGAGTTGCGCATCTCGGTGTACGGTTCCTCTAACATGTACCTATCCTTTTACCACCTCAGGGAAGAACCTTTCAGGCTGACGCCCGATCCGAAGTTTCTGCAACTTCCCGAGGCACATCGGGATGCGCTGACGAGGCTGGCGCATGGTGTGATCGGACGTAAGGGGCTGATGCTCTTGAGCGGTCCTATCGGTACCGGCAAGACGACGATTCTCAATGGCCTGTTGAGCGTGCTTGCGCGCCGGTACCCGGACAAGCTCCTTCCCACGGCGTTGATTGTTAACCCTAGGCTCACGCGAGATGATCTATTGGAGACCCTTCTGTTTGAATTCGAGGTGCCTGGTGGGGCCATCTCCCGACCATCCCGACTTGCCGCCTTGCAGGGACTGCTGTTCGCCGCTTTCAAGAGTGGCGGAACCTGCCTTTTAATTGTTGATGAAGCCCATCTCTTGTCGACGGACGTCCTGGAAGAGATTCGACTCTTCATGAACGCCGACTCCTATCGAGAGAAGCTCTTGCAAGTAATTCTGTGTGGACAGCCGGAACTCACGCAGCTGTTGAACGATCCAGCTGTGAGGGCTTTGCGCCAACGGATTGCAGAGCGAACAGCTTTGCGAGCCTTGAGCCAAGCCGAGATGCGCATGTACATCTCTGAGCGGCTTCGAATCGCTGGACTCCAGGGAGATATCCCTTTTACCTCATTATCGATCGACAAGATTTACCAGTACACGGGAGGCGTGCCCCGTCTGATTAACATCGTTTGTGACACCTGCCTTGCCCTCGGCTGTGAGACCATGCGTGCGGAAATAGGTGACGACATGGTGGAAGAAGCCGTGGCCCGGCATGAGTTGGAGGCGGTCGCGGGCGCTTTCGACTATCACGGCGACGGTGATCCTAGACGCGGGAAGAAAACAGAACCCACGGCCCTTCCGCTTTTGCGCGACTCTTTGCAGGCAGCTAAGAGCCCAGTTCGGGGCGAATTGTGAGCAAACTCTTCCGCGATATGCAGGGTGCAGGGCGACATTCTGCCGAACGGCCGGTCAGTAACCCGGCGTTAGCGGAGTTGCTGGATGCGGTTGGGGCGGACACAGAGAGAGCTCGCCAGGCGACCTCTACGGCGCTCCAAGGCTGTCGCCAGCTCGAAATGCCTCTCCTTAAGCGTCCCTTTCTGGTAGCAGGCGACGAGACACCTTCTACCCACGGCGCGTTTGAAGCTTATCGCGCGCTTCGAACCAAGCTGGTTCGGTTTCAATCAGCCGAAGGAATCCGGTCCGCAGTTGTAACCAGCGCAGAGGCCGGCGAGGGCAAGACAGTTTCCACTCTAAACCTCGCATTGTCGTTAGCGCAGCTTCCTAGCCAGCGTGTGTTGGTTATCGATGCCGATCTCCGGACCACTGGCATCAGCATTGTGACGGGTGCGATAGAGCCGCCCGGGCTGGCGGAAGTTCTAGCTGGTGAAGCGAACTTTGAAGCAGCTCTGTCGTCGACCAATGTTCGGAACCTCTACATCGTCGGAGCGGGTCAGGCGCAGATGCCGGCAGGTGATCTATTCGCCGGCCCCAAGTTCAAAGACTTCATTGGTTGGTGCAATGAAATATTCAGCATGATTATCGTGGATTGCCCGCCAATGATTGGGCTGGCCGACTTTGACGTTATCAGCGTTGCCTGTGACTCGGTGCTGGTCGTCGTACGTGCACAGAGAACGAAGCGGGAGATCTTAGCGACTATCGGGCCGAAGCTCCAGGGCAAAAAATTGCTGGGGGTGCTATTGAATGGGCAGGAGCGCCAGCACCACAGAACTCACTATGGTTACTATTACTCCAAAATTGGCCAAAAGCGATAGTACCAACGGTAGTGATTACGGTACTGCGCGATATAAAGCGCCTGCGCGATTCAGGACGAGTGAACATGTATCCGAATCTCAAACTGCAGATATTTAAGTTGGGTATTCGACAGAACCAGATCGCCAAGGAGTTGAAGCTCTGCGAAAGCCAGCTGAGCAAGATCATCCACGGTTACCGCGAGCCATCTGCAGATGAACGGAAGTTGCTTGCCGTGTACTTGAATGTGGACGAGTCATGGCTGTTCGAGCCGCACGAAAACGTTCCTACGCCTCAGTCGGCCATGTTCTCGAACATGGGCGGAGACAAGAATGGCGGCAGTTAGGGTCCCGGTAGTCGCTGTGGAGCTCGAACCTGCATCGGTTGCGATCAGGGACTTCCGTGCCGAGATCGCACGCGAATGGGACTGTTTCGTCGCTTCGAATCCACAGGCCACACCGTTTCATTCGACTGCATGGATGCGGGCGCTTGAGAAGAGCTTTGACTACAAGAACAGATCCTTCTACGCAGAGCGCAATGGAAAGATCACCGGCGTGCTGCCTTTGTTTTTGATTTCGAACTGGATAGTCGGGCGTTGCCTGATTTCTACTCCCTTCGCAGACTACGGAGGTGTTTGTGCGGAGGACGAAGAATCTGCTGATGCTTTAGTTGCGCACGCAGTAGGAATTGGCGTAGCTGAGAAGATTGACTTTCTTGAGTTGCGTCACAAAATCGGAAAGCCACGTTCGGAATTCCACATCAAGAACCTATACGTGTCCTTTGCGACGGAACTGGCCGCCGAGCCGGAAGCGCAATTGAAGCGCCTGCCTCGAGACACGCGTTACATGATTCGCAAGGGAGAAAGATCGGGGCTAGAACTCCGGTCTGGTCTCGAACAATTGCCGGCATTTTACGAATTGTTCACGCTTAATTGGCGCCGATTTGGTACGCCCGTCTTTTCGCGGCAGTGGCTGGAAACTCTCGTTCATGAATTCCAAGGCGGTGCCGACTTAACAATGGCGCACGCAAACGGGCGACCGGTGGCGGGTGTTTTTTCGTTCCTATTCCGTGACACGCTGTTTCCACATTATTCCGGTGCGTCACCGGATGCGAATACGCTGGCGGCGAACAATTTTATTTATTGGGAGCTGATGAAGCGCGCGATCAATCAAGGGATCCGGCGGTTTGACTTCGGCCGGAGCAAGAAGAATACCGGCGCCTACCAATTTAAGTCTGCGTGGAATATGCAAGTGGATCCGCTTAAGTATCAGGTATTCATGGTAAGACGGAAAAGCCCGCCAAATTTTTCTCCTGCGAATCCCAAGTTCGCTTTGGCTACAAACCTATGGAGTCGCATGCCGTTGAAAGCAACCACGTGGTTAGGACCCCATGTAGTACGTTGGTTTCCTTAATGTTTGACGTTCTCAGTCTTACGCGCTATGCAGATCCTTTTTCTAACGCACCGCATTCCGTACCCTCCCGACAAGGGCGAGAGGATTCGTGCCTTCCACGAGCTCCGATATTTGGCCGCTCGGCATGACGTTGACCTCTTTAGCTTTGCGGACTCACACGAATGTGCCGAAAACCAGCAGTTTCTTCGGGGTGTGTGCCGGAGCGTTCATGTGGAAGTCCTCAGAGAGCCACTCAGGCTGTGGCACGCGGCTTGCAACTTCTTGACCGGTCGTCCGATGTCGTTCGGTTTTTTCCATTCGCGCAAGTTTGACGAAAAATTAAGACAGGTGCTGTACCAATGCGATTACGACGTAATCTTTGTGTATTGCTCTTCGATGGGGCAGTCCATTCCGCAGCCTCCGCCTGCGCCTGTGGTGGTTGATTTCGTGGACGCCGATTCCCAAAAATTCAGGCAATATGCCGCTCGGTCCGGCCTCCTCCGCCGTTGGCTGTATATGCGTGAGGCTCGCAGCGTAGCGATCGCCGAACACTCGCTCGGACACTTGGCAGTACAGTCATTTGCTGTGACCGAGCACGACGCAAGAGAACTGCGCGGGAGCGATCCAGAAGGGTTCAAAGTTGAGGTAATTGCCAACGGTGTCCAAGTGCCCGACATCTCCGAGCCCGAAGGCAACAGTGAACTTCGTAACTTACAGCCGTTCGCGCTGTTCGTCGGAACGATGAGTTATCTGCCGAATTCCGATGCAGCTGCTTATTTCGCGCGGGACATCCTTCCTCTGGTTCGTAAGTTCCACCCCGAGTTGAAGTTTGTGATTGTCGGCCGGGACCCGGATCGGCGGGTGCGGGAGTTGGCTGCCATTCCTGGCGTTTTTGTAACGGGCGCAGTGCCAGATGCCTTTCAGTACTTTCGGAATGCCCAAGTGTCGGTTGCTCCGTTTCGAATTTCTCAGGGATTCCACAACAAAATCGCCGAGTCGTTGGCGGTTGGGACTCCTGTAATTACCACCAGTCGAGCCATGGCGGGGGTCGGCTTGTCGGAACGAGAGGGGCTCTTCGTTGCCGAGACCGCCGCGGAATTTGCAGATAAAGTGAGTTTCTTGTTGAAGGACACGGGATTGCGACGTCAGTTGCGCGCGGATGCGGCCACGGTCCGACAGGGGCTGAGTTGGGACTCCCGTTTGCGTAGAATGGAACAGGCGATCGTTCAGGTTACAGCTAAACGAGTCAACCGGTCACCTGAACTGGTCACGGAACATTAGTGCAATGGCGAGGTCATCCACCTCAATCTGGGAAAGGATTGATTCGGCATACGCGACGGGTGTCTTACCACCCGATTCAGACGACATCGGTGGCGAGCCGGTTGGTTTGACGCGGCCGTTGCGAATCATGCATGTGGTTGATCGCTTGGATCTTGGGGGTACTAAAAAAGTAGTTATGAAGCTGATTAGGGGTTGCACTCTGCCTGGGGCTGCTACCGCAGCTGGCCAGACTCGGGTAGGGGGCAATCCAGAATTTGTCGCGGAGGGGATGTGCGGATGTCTGCTCGCTCTGCAAGATGTTTCCGGATTAGCCAGCTGGCTAATAACGTTGCAGAATTCAAGACTACGAACTGATTTTGGCAGAGCAGAACGAGATCGAGCACTGCAGCATTCCAGCCTGGATCGTATTGTGCGGCGTTATCTCAATCTGTATATCGGTTTGGCTACGCGCCGAGGGGTAGCTCTGGCTTCAACCACATATGTGCGGAATTAGCGGAATCTTCGAATTCGATCAGGCCCGCACCATCGAACGAGCAGTTGTGCATCGGATGAACGAGTCGCTGCTTCACCGCGGCCCCGATGACGAGGGCATCTTCGTTGACCTCGGGATTGGTTTGGGGCATCGGCGGCTAAGCATCATCGACGTCGCCGGTGGTCATCAGCCGATCAGCAACGAAAACGGCACGATCTGGGTTCTGCTTAATGGCGAGATCTATAACTACACCGATCTCTACCGGGAGCTGCTTTCTCGTGGGCACCGATTTACAACGCGGTCAGATACCGAGGCTATCGTCCACTTGTACGAAGAGTATGGAGAAGAGTGCTTCGCGCGACTGCGGGGCATGTTCGCCATTGCCATTTGGGACAGCAATGCGCGGCGCTTGCTACTTGCGCGCGATCGCGTGGGGAAGAAGCCGCTTTACTATTTTGCGGATCGGGAGCGCCTCATTTTTGGCTCTGAACTAAAGGCGATTCTAGCTGCCGATGACCTTCCGCGGACAATCGATCCCCTGGCAGTATCCGATTACTTTTCGTTGTCGCTATATCCCCGCTCCGAGGACGATATATAAGAGCGTGCGCAAGCTCCAGCCCGCCCACTATCTGGTGGTGAGCGCTGCGGGTCTGCGGGAAGTCCCATATTGGCGGCTCTCCTTCTCCAATGTTCAGGATCATACCGAGGCGGAGTGGTGCGAACTCCTTCGCCAGCAGCTTTGCGAAGCTACACGGATTCGATTGATGAGCGAGGTGCCGCTGGGCGCATTCCTGAGTGGAGGGGTGGATTCCTCATCCATCGTGGCGATGATGAGCCGGATTATGGACCGTCCAGTTACCACCTGCTCGATCGGCTTCAGTGCTCAGGAGTACGACGAATCGGAGTTCGCGCGTGAGGTCGCCGCGCAATTTAAGTCCGATCACCACGAGGATGTAGTCGAGGTCGAAGCTCTGGATGTGCTTGATAGGCTTGCATGGCATTATGATGAGCCGTTCGCTGACTCAAGCGCTGTGCCGACCTACTACGTTTCCAAGATTGCTCGTCGGCAGGTTACAGTGGCATTGGGAGGTGACGGGGGAGACGAAAACTTTGCCGGTTACCGTCGCTATGTCTTTGATCGCATGGAAAACCAGATGCGTAGCTTCGTCCCCGCATCCGTGCGACGCAATGTTTTCGGGCCGTTGGGTCGCTGGTATCCAGGGTTAGCCTGGGCGCCGCGTCCCCTCCGCGCGAAAGCAACCCTGCAGTCCCTTTCACGATCGCCGCTGGAGGGCTATTTCAATTCTGTTTCCGTTTTCAGGCCCGACGAAAAGGCACTCGTGTTTACTCGGGACTTCCAACAGCACCTGGCCGACTACGACTCTCTCGATGTACTCAAGAAATATTACGATGAGGCAGACACAACGGACCCGTTGTCTCGCATCCAGTACGTCGATATCAAGACCTATCTACCGGATGACATTCTCACTAAAGTCGACCGCGCGAGTATGGCAGTTTCCCTCGAGGTGCGCGCGCCAATACTCGACCACCAGTTCATGGAGCTCGCTGCTTCGATTCCGTCGGGCCTTAAGCTGTGTGGCAGAACTGGAAAATACATCTTTAAGAAAGCAATGGAACCAGTGTTGCCGCGCGACATCGTATACCGTCCAAAGCAGGGGTTTGCCATCCCGCTCGACCGCTGGTTCCGCTGTGAGTTGAAGGATTTGGCCTACGACTTAATCGTGACAGGTGATAAGGATGGCATTCTCGATCGAAATTACTTGTCCAAGATTTGGAAGCAGCATCAATCAGGCACATTCGACCGATCGGCGTACTTGTGGACTGTACTGATGTTTCGCAAATGGCAACAAGTATTTCAGGCCTAGTGAATACGAATGAGCGGAATTTACGGCATCTGCGAACCCGGTGCTAAGCTCCAGCCTGGTGAGTTGGAGCTGATGTCCTCGGCCACGCAACTTAAGGAGGATCAGAAAGAGTCCCCGATCGGTGGCAATGGAGCGTTGCTAGGGCATCTCATCGGTTGGATGTTTCGCAGCTTGGTGTTGGCCATGGTTTGTTTGTGGCAGTGGACGCTGATTTGTACAACTCAAGCCTTCTGCTCGGCGAGCACGGGAGCGCAAATGGCAGTAGCATAAGCTCGATCGGAGAACTCGTTTCTGCCCTATACGTCCGGTACGGTTTGAAGTTCGTTGAGAGGCTGGAGGGCGCGTTCTCGGTCGCGCTTTGGGATCCCGAGCAACAACGACTCGTGCTTGCGATCGACCGGTGTGGTTTCAAAGGCCTTTACTGGACCTGTGAGCTCGGGCGAGTGTTGTTTGCTTCGAGGCTGGATGCGATCGCATGCATGAAGCCGCGGACGGAGGTTGACGCGGCTGCATTGATGCAATTCTTGATTCATACCGTCGTTCCGGCCCCCCTCACCATCTACAAAGGCGTCGAACGGCTGGAACCAGGTACCCTCTTGGTGTACGAGCGACGTCAGGTTCGAAAGACAAGATATTGGGACATGAATTATCAGGAGTCGAGCAAGTCCGATGTTGGTGAATACTCAAAGGAGCTTCGGGAATGCATGCGACAGGCAGTCCACTCGCACCTGGTCGGCTGTGAGTCCGAACGAACCGGAGCCTATCTCAGTGGAGGAACCGACAGCAGCAGCATTGTTGCGTTTGCAACCGAACTGCACTCGCCTGTCAATACGTTTTCTATCTACTTCGAAAACCCTCGCTACGACGAAATAGGATTTGCACGAACTGCAGCGGAGCGATTCCACACTCGTCATCGGGAGAAATGTTTGCAGCCGAGTGATGCGGCGGAAGCGCTACCCAGAATTATCGAGTATTACGAGGAACCCTTTGCGAACTCCTCGGCGATCGGGGCGTACCATTGTGCCCGACTTGCTCGCGAGAGTGGCATCGATGTGTTGCTGGCTGGAGATGGCGGCGATGAGCTCTTCGCAGGAAATGACCGATACGCAGCGGACAAGAAGTTTGCGCTATACCACTCGATCCCTGCGATTCTGCGAAGTGGAGCAATCAAACCCGCCGCAAACTTCCTGCCCCAAACTGGTCCGCTTTCCTTTCCGGCACGCTACATTCGTCGCGCCGAAATTCCCAATCCGCGACGCATGTTCTCGTATAACTTCTTTCTTACTCAAACTGGACATGAGGTGTTCGAGCGCGATTTTCTGGATCAGGCGAGACCTGAGACCGCGTTCGATATCCCCCAGGCACACTTTGACGCGGCACCGCACGCCAACTCCGACTTGAACCGACTGCTGTATCTGGACGTGAAAATGACGCTGGCTGACAACGATATCAGGAAAGTTACTGGAACCGCCGAGCTGGCGGGTGTCAGGGTTCGGTACCCGTTATTGGACCGGCGTTTAGCGGAACTCTCCGGCCGCATCCCTGCGAATCTCAAACTTAGAGGATTTAAGAAGCGCTACATCTTCAAGGAGGCGATGAAGGGAATCCTGCCTGATCGCATACTTTACAAGAAGAAGCATGGATTTGGTGTTCCGGTTGGGTATTGGATGATTCACGATCCCGGCATGAAGTCTCTTGCGGCTGTGCTGGACGAACCACAAGCTCGCCAACGTGGCTATTTTCGACCAGAGTTTCTGCCCCGTATTAAACAGCTCAACTACGCCTATCCTTACTATTACGGTGAAGTGCTGTGGGTGCTGCTCGTGCTGGAACTATGGCACCGCCGACATCGGGACTACCGGATCGGAGGGTGAGCAGCCTGTGAAACTGGAGCCGGAAATGCAAGCTGAGGAACAGACGCAACCCGTCATCGCGGATTGGCGTCACATGGTCGCCGCAGGTCTGTATCAATCGGGACTTTTGCACGCTTTTCAGGTGGTGTCGCGCCACTGTGAGCTGGCTTCCGACAACGGCAGTGGAGAGCGGCTTCGGAGAGTGCGGAAGCCGAAATATGCGGTACTGGGATATCACAGTGTTGGAAAACACGAATTCCCGATGTACTGCAGGTTTCCGAAGCGGGCTTTTTCCGAGCAAATGAGGTACATCAAACGTCATTATCGCGTTCTTTCCCTTCGCCAGATGGCGGAGGAGCTTCATAACCCCAGCGCACAGCGGCAAAGTGTGGTGGTCACGTTCGATGACGGTTATTTGGGAACTTACACCGATGCGTTCCCGGTCCTACGGGAGTATGGCATTCCGGCGACTGTCTACCTAACTGCCGGTTCGATCGAAAGCGGCGAACTCGCATGGTATGACCGGATTTTTCTGCGATTTCGGAGGGCCACATCGGACGTGACAGTTACGTTAAACACGCGACGGAACTTCCGCTTAACGGACTTTGCCAGCCGCGTTGCTGCGGCCACGACGGTAGTCTGGTATTTGCGTACTGTACCCGACGAGGAACGTCAGCGGTGGTGCGATTCGTTCGAGAAGGAGGTACCATTGCCATCCGGAGAACTTCGCGGTTCGATGATGAATTGGGGCCAGGTTCGAGAGATGCACCATGCGGGAATTTCTTTCGGCAGTCACACGATGACGCATCCGGTGCTAAGCCGCATCACGCCCGATGCTTTGAAAAGAGAGGTCGCTGAATCAAAATGGCTGATCGAAAATCGCCTGGATGCCGTAGTAGAAGATTTCGCATTTCCGTTTGGCAAGCCTCCTGATTGTGGAACGGTTGGAGCGAAGCTTCTATCGGGTCTTGGCATTCGCACTGCGATGACCACGATTGTGGGCGTCAATGAGCCAGGAGCAGACAGCTTCCGACTGCGACGGATGATCCAAGGGGAAGAGCTTTCAATCGCGATGTTTGCATTCCGTCTACAGCGGCTATTTTTCCACCCGGCGGACGAGGAGTTGACGGCCGTCGCAAGCAGCGCTGGCGCATAGCCGGACTTCAGCTATTTATTCATGGGTTCGATCCGAGACACGATTGTAGTTGCGATCATTCTGTTGTCAGCGCCGGTCGCGCTGTTCAACGCTTATTTTGGTGTGTTGATGTGGACCTGGATCGCGTACTTCAACCCACATCGCTATGCGTGGGGCATAGCCCGCTATTGGCTTCCGCCCGCGATAATAATTGCAGTGCCTACGTTGGTTGGCACGCTATTCGCGCCGAAAAACATCCGGATCTTCACCCGCGAGACTTTCCTGCTCGCCGCTTTGTGGTTATGGTTAGCGTTTACTACATTCTATATTTTTCACATTCGTGAATTTGCCGGGCACCTGGAGGATGCCACTACGCACTTGGAAACCGTCAGCAAGATATTGTTAATGACGTTTCTTACCATCCTGCTCGTCACTTCGAAGAAAAAGCTCCGGTTCCTGGTGTTGGTCATTCTAGCGAGCTTCGGGGTGCGGGCATTGTTCGCAGCCGTCTGGTTTATTAGGACCGGTGGCCAATTCCAGGTCTTGGGCCCGCCTGGATCGTTTATCGAAGATAACAACGACTTTGCACTGGCGTTGAATATGTCGATCCCCATGTTCTTCTTTATGGCACGGGCGGAGCCAAAGTTGTGGATGCGTATCGGGCTACGTGTGTTGATGGTGTGCGTCATTATCTCTGTAATCGGTACATACTCGCGAGGCGGACTGGTCGGCCTTGCGGTAATAACAATAGCGCTCTTGGCAAAATCGCGGCAAAAGATCATCAGTCTAGTTCTGGTCGCTACCGCCCTGTTATGCGTTGTCACGTTCAGCACTGCGGCATGGAAGGACCGAATGTCTCAGTTCCTACAGGGCAATCTGGATGCCTCATCTTCCCAGCGGCTCATCGCTTGGGGAGGCGCGTGGAACCTGGTCATGGATTACCCGATAACTGGGGGTGGATTCGATGTGTTCACGGACGAAGACGCGTTTCCCCAATATGTTCCACCGCGCCTAAGAAGCTACTTATATACCAAGCTTGGTCATTTGCATAGTTCACATAGTATTTACTTCGGGATGTTAGGTGAACATGGATTTGTCGGACTGGGATTATTTATGGCACTCTTGGTGTCAAGTTTTGTAACCTTGCGCGGGCTTCGCAGACGGGCAAGAACCAACCAAGAGTTGGAATGGGTTGTGCCGTACACGCACATGTTCGAGGTTACGGTACTGGCCTATATGGCAAATGGCGCGACTCTTGGTAGAGCGTATTTTGATTTTTTCTACCAAGTGATTGCATGCGTCATCGTTCTAAAGATACTGGCCGAGCGGGATCTTCGGGTGACGATGCCAGAACGCCAGCCTGTGGAGAAGCTAGAGGCTGTCGCAGGTTAGTAACAGGTTCGGCGTTTGGATCGATTCTTAGGCGGAGGGTAAGATTGGCCCCTCGGCGGTCTTCGGAGGCGCCCAGCACTGAAAGCGGCTGGATTTTCATTCAGGGTCGGCTGCAAATTGAAGACGGGAACTCTAGGAATAATGAAGTCGCTGACGGTGAAGAAGTTAATGGGCAAAACTGTTTTGGTTTTGGTCAGCTTGCTGCTGTCTTTGTCTGTTTTCGAGCTGGCCTTGCGAGCCTATGCTTCATTGGCTTCTCAAGAGCGTCTCATCATTGCTGACAGTGTCCTAGGATGGAAGCTCATACCTCACGCGAGAAAGTTCTACCGAAAGGAGGCTCAATCTTACTTCGTCGCTATTAACTCCAAAGGACTCCGGGATCGAGAACACTCCTATGACAAACCTCCAGACGTATTCCGAATCGTGGTGCTAGGAGATTCGATGGTCTTCGGAGCTGGCGGTGTGGAGGCGTCCAACCGATTTACGGACATCCTGGAAAGATCCGCCAAGAAGCTTGAAGTAATCAATATGGGAATTCCGGCCTTTGGCGCAGATCAGGAGTATCTGTACTTGCAGACCGAAGGGCTGAAATATAACCCCGATCTGGTCATTATCTGTGCCTTTTCCAACGATTTCGGTGAGAGCTTTTCCACCATCAATCCTTCGAATGGCCGGCCGAAGGGATATTTTTCCCTCAGCGCGGGCCGGCTTGTCTTTCATCCACCGACATTCTCAGGTTTTTACGAGCTCGCGCAGCACAGCTACGTTCTTGGTTTGGCTGATCTCGCGCTGACTAAGGTCTCCGGTGTTTACCGGAAGGCATGGGGGCAACGACAGGATGTGCTGGATCTACCGACAAGAGTGAAGGTTTTCAAACAGCTTTACGCTTCTGCGGGAGATTTGTGTCGGCAACGCGGGGCGGAGCTTGTACTCGTCTACTTTCCGTTCTCCGGTCAGAACAGCAAATGGATAATCCAGCAGGTGATGGAGGAACTGGCGGCAACCAAAGACATGAAAACCCTCGACCTGATGGACACCATGTTGCATGCGAATGCCACGAGGCCATCCTATTTCGAACACGATATTCATTTCAACGAGTACGGCCACGAGGTGGTGGCCAGGGCGTTGCTTGAATATCTGGTCAAGGGAAGGCTCCTAAACTCAGCCGGCCCGGAAATTACAAACTGAGTCCGCAGATGGGTCACGCGCGGCAATTGTGAGGATAGAACAAAAGAGGTTTTCAGACGTAAGTTAATTTACTAACGATCAGGAGATAACGAGGCACCCCGAATGTCAGTGTCGTTTCACGGAGCATATATGTTGGTCGTTCCCAAGAGCAAGAAGAGGTTACGAAACTTTGCACTCCCTGTAGTAATGTTACTCCTTATTATACTACGGTGCGCGCTAGCAACAGCACAGGAATGGAGTTGGACATCTGAGAAGGTAGCCAGAGGGGTGACCAGTTCGATTGCTCTGGACCCCAGCGAGAATCTTCATCTCACCTATTTGACTAGAGAAGCCAGGGTATACTACGCCTTTCGTCCTGCGGATTCGTTGAAGTGGTTTTCGGTCAAGTTGATAGATTCAACGCACTCGATCCAACACGTTTATCCTCGATTGGCGGTTGACAAAAACGGTGGACCTCACTTGTGTGTAGCAATTGGGGGGCTATTGTATATTGCTCTGAAGAATAAAAGGTGGGTAACGCAACAGATCGATCCTGGTTCTGGAACTCTTTCATTTCACTGTTCGGTTGCTGTTGGTCCTGATGGCGCGCCACACTTGAGCTGGTATCACGAAAAATATCCAGACGGCAGTAATCTAGGCCACCTCCGTCATGCCGACCTCGAAGACGGTGTTTGGGTGGTGCGCACGGTTGACGGGGGGCTCTCAGGCAAGTGGCATTCGATGGTAATCGATTCAAAAGGGTTCCCACATGCGAGTTACAGCCAATTGTATTCTGGCGGTAGGTCAGTTGGTGAAGTAAAATATGCGGAATGGGACGGCGGTAATTGGAGCGTAACGACTGTCGATTCGTCGGAGGCCACTGGCAGCTACAGAGGTTACGACAATAGCTTGGCGCTATCTCCGGATGGTTCGGCGCACATCAGCTATTTCGACGCAAGAACATTGAAATATGCGCATCAGAAGCAAGGAAAATGGATTGTAGAAAAGGTTGACACAGTTGCATCTGGCTACGATGTCTATGTCGGTAGTACGAGTCTGCTACTCGACAGCCATGGTAATCCTCATATCATCTATGGTGATTTTGGTGCGGTGAAGCACGCGTTTTGGGATGGCAAGAAATGGCAGATAGAGACGGTTGCTTCGGGTGCGGAGCAACAATACGGCAACGTCGACGCGGCGATCGGGCCGAAGGATACTTTATACGTGAGTTACCCCGATCCAGAGGATGGGTTCGTTAAAGTTGCGACAGGTAAACTCGCATCAAGCACACAAGTGATGAAGAAATAAGCAAAGAATTGAATCATGTTGGCATCGAGGTGAGACCACTTGGTTACATCAGCGTACGCCGGGATTTCGGACAGATGTGTGCTCCACGTGTTGGACCATTCGTGGCCAGTCTTGAGCGGTTATAGCGTACGCAGCCGAAACTTGATTACGGCTCAACGCCGTCTTGGTCAGGCGATAATTGCACTCACCGGACCTCTACACCAACTCGATGATCCCACTGGTTCCGACACAGAAGTTGACGGAGTTTTGTACTCGCGCACACCAATCGCGGGCATCCTGAGCAGTCCTGCGCTCAAACAGCGATGGCCGGGCGTGCGTGAGTGGGAGACCGTCCGGCTACTGCGCAACCGCATTCTGTCATTGATTGATAACCACCCGGTGTCCATCGTCTATGCTCATTCTCCGGCGTTATGCGGTCTTGCCGGCTTGCAGGCGGCGCGCAGGAGAGGTTTACCTTTTGTCTACGAGGTCCGTGCATTCTGGGAGGATGCAGCGGTTGACCAGGGACTTACCCGTGCTGCTTCGCTGCGATATCGGCTGACCCGTGGTTTGGAGAATTACGTTGCCCGCAATGCAGACGCGGTGGCTGCCATTGCGCAACCAATGCTCGCCGATCTTCGCCAGCGCGGACTACCCGCAGAGAAGCTGTTTCATGTGCCGAACGGAGTCGATGCCGAGCATTTTGCTCCGCTAGAGCGTGACGAACCATTAGCCCGGGAGTTGGGCTTGGGTGACAGGCCGGTGTTGGGATTTTTCGGCTCCTTGTACCGCTACGAAGGGGTGCCCTGGTTGATTCGCGCCGCATCTGAGTTATACTCCCGCGGACATCGGTTCCAGGTGCTGGTTATAGGCAGCGGCGAAGACGAAAGGGCGATAGGTAACGCAATCCGAGAATGCGGTGCTGCCAGTTATGTTCGTACCATCAATCGCGTTCCCCACGACGAGATAAGGCGGTATTACTCGGTTGTGGACGTAATGGTATTTCCCCGACTCAGCGTTCGACTGACCGAATTGGTTACACCGCTGAAGCCGTTGGAGGCCATGTCGCTGAGGAAAGCAGTCCTGGCAAGTAGCGTTGGTGGCCACCGAGAACTGGTGGAGCATGAGGTCACGGGTTTACTGTTTCGGCCTGAGGACATCTCGGATTTCTGCGTCCAACTAGAGCGGCTCATCTCGTCCCCAGGTCTCCGCCAGCGACTCGGTGAGCACGGTCGCGAGATGATCTTGCGCGACAAAGACTGGAAGGTGCTGGCGCGGCGCTATCAGGGCATTTACGAGTTCGTCACAAAGCACAGCGGAAGCGTGGCAAAATGCATTTCGCAGTCGGCGATCGGTCCTTGCAGCAGCTAGTCGGAGGCAAATCTGATCCCTATATCTGTCAACTTCAGTCTTCTGAAAAGACTCTATGACTGGCTCGCTGCGTCCGATCCACCGCAACGTTCCGACGTCATCTTCGTGCTGGCAGGGCGAGAATGCCGTAAACACTTCGCGTTGAAATTGTTGCAGCAGGGCTGGTCGCCTACACTGTTGCTCAGCGTCGGCCGGTTCGAGATACGCCGCTTCTCCAATCTGGAATTGCCTACCTCATTGGATCTGCTGGCCATCGCCTCTGCCACAGAGCCTCGGCGCCGGCACTACTTTGTTAAGATCGACTCTGGAAACGCAGAGGCGCACAGAATTGCCCTTAGGCGATTCGGAACTCTGAGCGAAATCTTGGCATTTTCGGACTGGCTCCGAGAACATAGTCCCATTCAGTCGGCAACGGTCGTCAGCAGCGGTTTTCATCTGAAGCGAATACGTATGTGCTGCCGGAAGCTGTTACCCGAGGGTACAAGGCTGAACTTTGTCGCCGTTCCTGACGAGAGCGGATATTTGCGCGAGCATTGGTGGAAGGATCCAGACGGGAGGAAGCTGGTGTTTTCCGAACTGCTGAAGATCGCAATTTATCGGCTGCTCGGCAAAAACCTGATGACAACAGCAGGGTCCGTTCCACCCCTTCGCCGAGGTACGAGGAAGTAAAGGCCCATGTCCAGCAAGCGACAGTTTCACAGCCTAATTTACGGCACAAGCGCGCGGCTAATGGCTGCGCTGGCGATGGCAGTTGCGTTCGCGCTGAGGATGGTCTTCCTGATCCTATGAAACATTGGCGCGTCACTATCGTTGGAGCCGGCTACATCGCCGACGCTCACTTGCTCGCCCTTCGCGCCCTACCCTCCGTCGAGGTCTGCGGTCTCTGCGACACAAACGAGTCGCGCGCCCGTGCCATGGCACAGGCTTGGCGCATCCCGTACGCCTCCGCCAACCTCGACGAGCTCCTCCGCGACGCACGCCCGCAAGCGGTCCACATCACCACCCCTCCCACAGCCCACCTTGAGCCAGCACTGGCCTGTCTCCATGCAGGCTGCCATATCTTCTGCGAGAAACCACTTGCGCCAGATTCCGCCAACTGCCGCCGTATCGAGGACACCGCCGCTAACCTCTCTCTCGCCGCCGCCGTCAACCACAATCAGAGTTTCCACCCTGCCGTCCTGAGTCTCGTCGAAATGGCCCGCGCCCGCCGCTTCGGGCGCATCGAGTGCGTCACTGTCTGCCTTTCCACCGGGCTCCGCCAGCTGAGCGCCGGCCAGCATCAACACTGGATGTTCGACGCGCCAGGCAATATCCTGCTCGAACAGGCCCCGCACCCGCTGTCGCAAATCGTACGCCTGCTCGGTTCCGTCCAGGAAGCCGCCGTGCTTACTTGTGGCGCGCGCACGCTCAACACCGGAGCGCTCTTCTACGACACCTGGCAGATCTCCCTAATCTGCCAGCGCGGACCCGCCCAACTCCTGCTCGCCTTCGGCCGTGACGACGTCGACAGTTGGATTCATGTCACCGGGCAGGATGCCTCCGCCCACGGCGACTTGCGCCGCAACACCATCACCGTCCACCCCAAGTCGCGTTGGGTGCCACCCGTAGCCGACCTTTTCGACGCCGCCCGCAACGGCACGTTCCTTGCCATGCAGGGGGCGCGCGGCCTCGCCAACTACACCCTCGGCTTCCTCAAGCTGAAGCCGCCGCAGGACACCTTCCACCTCGGCATGCGGGCCAGCATCGCTGCCTTCTACGAGGCGCTCTCCGCCGGGCGCCCACTCCCCGTCCCTGCCCGCGAAGGCCGCGAGATCGTCGAAGCCTGCGAACTCATCGCAAACGCCGCGAATCGAGCCGCCACGGAGCTTGCGGGTGCGTAACCCCCTCGCGGCCGTTATCGGCGGTAATGGCTTCATAGGACGCCCGCTCGTCGCCCGCCTCTTGAACGACGGCTATCGCGTCCGGGTCGTCAGTCGCTCCGGTCAGTCGCCCGACCCGCGCGCCCAAGCCGCCATTGCTAGCGTCGCCGACCCCACTGCTCTTGCAAAAGCCGTTGAAGGCGTGCAGGTTATCTACAGTCTCTCGACCGGCGGAGGCAACTACTGGGCCGACTATGAACGCGACTTCGTTCAGGGCGCGCGCAATGTCGCTGTCGCTACACAGGCCGCCGGCGCGCGCCGCCTCATCTATGTCAGCTCCATCGCCGCGCTCTACCTCGGCGCTGGCCGCACCGTCCTCGACGGCGAACCCGCCGACGAGCAGGCCGCCAAACGCAGCTACTACGCTCGCGCCAAGGCCCTCGCCGAGAGCGAGCTACTCCACCGGCATCGCACTCACCAGCTGCCCGTTGTCATTTTCCGCCCCGGCGTCGTCCTAGGCCCCGGTGGCCAGCTCACCCACAGCGGCCTGGGCCTGTGGGTCAGCGATCTCCACTGCATCGGGTGGGGCACCGGCCGCCACCCATTGCCCTTCGTTCTCGCCGAAGACGTCGCCGCAGCGCTCCACGCGGCCGCCGCTGTACCCGATATCGAAGGCCTCGCCATGAATCTCGCTGGCGATGTCTCGCTCTCCGCCCGCGAATTCCTGGAAGAGCTCCGTCGCCGCTCCTACCGCCTGATTCAATTTCACCCGCGACCGCTTGCCCACCTCTGGCTGCTCGACGTTGCCAAGTGGTTTGTCAAGATTGCAGCGCGAAAAGCGGAAAATCCTTTCCCTTTTTATCGCGATTTTTCCAGCCGCAGCCTTCGAGCGCCCATAGCCAGCGACCTCGCCCGCAGCCACCTAGCCTGGCGGCCCAACTCCTCCCGCGGGCGCTTCCTCGCCCAAGCCATAGACGCCAACCTGCCGCCGCTGCTACCCGGCGACCTTCGACTGCCCGTATGACGCCCGTCACTCTCCTCCATGTTTTTTCCACCTTTGGCCCCGGCGGACCACAGATCCGCACCATCGACACCCTCACCGCGCTGGGACCGGAATTCTGCCATCTCATCCTCGCCATGGATGGCGTCACCACCGCCACCGCCCGCATCCCCCCCGCCCTCGATTACCGCCTCCTGTCTGCGCCCCGGTCCGCAGGACCTCTCGCGTTCCGCCGCTTCTTTCGCGACACGCCCTGCGATCTCGTGCTCACTTACAACTGGGGCGCCATTGAAGCTGCCCTCGGCGCGCGCCTCGCTCGCCGTCCGCTCATCCACGCCGAACACGGATTCGGGCCGGATGAAGCCACGCGCCGCAAGTCCCGCCGCGTGCTCTTTCGCCGTTACGTCCTGCGCGGCGCGCATGCCGTTGTCGTGCCTTCAAAGGTGCTGTATCACATTGCGCTCCACGAATACCGCCTGCCTCTCAATCAGGTCCACTACATCCGCAACGGCGTCGACCTGCAGCGCTTCGCGCCCGCTCCGCCACCGGACCGCATCCCTGTCATCGGCGCCGTCGCCAACTTGCGTCCTGAGAAGAATCTCGACCTGCTCCTACACGCCTTTGCCGCTCTACCCCTCGGCTCCGCGCATCTGCTCCTCGTGGGAGACGGGCCCAGCCGCACAGCCTTGCAACAAACCGCGGCGCGTCTCGGCTGCGCCGATCGCATTACCTGGGCCGGTCCCGTTACCGATCCCGCGCCGCTCTATCGCGACATCGACATCTTCGCGTTGAGCTCGTCCACCGAACAGATGCCTATGGCGCTGTTGGAAGCAATGGCCAGCGGCCTGCCCGCCGTCTGCACCGATGTCGGCGACTGCTCCGCCATAATCGGCGAGCGCCAAGTCCCAGCCGGCAACGTGCAAGCCTTCACTGCGGCTCTACGCGCGTTGGTCGAGAACCGCGCTCTGCGCCAACGTCACGGCGCCGCCAACCGGCGCCGTTGCGAGCAACTCTACTCGCGCGACGCCATGATCGAGGCCTACCGCGCGCTATACCGCTCTGCCTACAAGCAGGCCCCGACGCGTTTCACAACTTGCGGTCGTGATTGTGTTAGCGGCTCAGATGTTTAATTCCGCGCCTCGGCCACGCGGCCGCCAATAGCTCAGGATTCATGGGCACGCTGCTTTCACAATATTAATTATTGATGATTTGGCAGATCACAGATAAAGTACGGAGCGTGTTTAGTGTTGGTAGAGTCTCGCCGCCGGGAAAACGTAGATTATGGTCTGGCTGGATAATGCCGCGTTTCCCGATTGCGAAGCAAAGGCATGTCCGATGTTTCTGGGTAAATCAATAGCACTTCAGGGCCACAACAGGATCTGCGGATATCGGATCCGACTGCTGTGCTATGGCGATGAAAATGCAACCTGGATTGGAACCCGCACCATGAATGCTTGCTGCCGCTAGAGGGACCAATTGTCGATTTCCAGTTCCTCCACGCCCGTCTGCACGGCCGAACCCAGCCTTGGGGAACAGTACCAAGCTGCGAGCGCTTGGATCTGGCCACTGATTGGGCTGGCACTGGCGGGACTCGTTACCGTCTTTCTGCTCCGATCTACCGTCAGTTCCATGGTCAGCATCTGGTATGGCAGCAATACGTATTCGTATGGGTTTGTGGTGGTTCCGATCTCGGTATTTCTTGCCTGGCGGCGGAAAGCAGAACTCAAGGGCCTATATCCGACCACCTCGTTCATGGGTCTAGCGGTGTTGCTGCTTTCCGCCATGGCTTGGCTCGGTGGCAGCGTTGCCGACGTGCAGGAGGTTCAGCAGTTCGCCTTGGTTGGATTGATCGACGCTCTCGTCTGGACATTCTTGGGAACTAAAGCTGTGCGCATCCTGAGATTTGCGCTCCTATTTCTGTTTTTCCTTGTTCCTGCCGGGGAAAGCCTTGTTGGTCCGCTTCAGCAGCTCACGGCAGCGTTCACGGTGAATGCGCTTCGATTCTCTGGAATCCCGGTGATGCAGGACGGTCTTGTTTTGTCAACGCCTTCAGGCGACTGGAAAATCGCCGAGGCTTGCAGCGGGATTCGATACTTGACGTCGTCGATTGTTGTGGGTGTCCTGTTGGCGGGTATCGCATTCCGCAGTTGGAAACGGCGCATCACTGTTTTATCGGTTTCCGTGTTGGTTCCCATTATTGCCAATGCAGTCAGAGCATACTTAATCGTATGTCTGGCGTACCTCAGCAACAATAGAATAGCCGCCGGAGTGGATCACATAGTCTACGGCTGGCTCTTCTTTTCGCTGGTGACGGCGGCGTTGGTCGGATTAGCGTTGAGATGGCGTGAGCCGGAAGTCCCGCATGCGGAATCTTCCCCGAGCTCAAACAATCTACCATTGGCGCCCATCGGGGTCGCTCGTGTGTTGTGGTTTGTAGTCGTTGTGATCTTGATCGTGCTAGGGGCAAGTTCTACCGCCGACTTCCTATGGTCTCGCACTCCTCCCAACCAGCCGGTGGCAAAACTGTGGTCGGAACCTGCCGGCTGGCTACAGACTGCAGATCCCGAGGGTAGCTGGGCGCCGAAGTTTGAAAATGTCGAATCGGAGACATCGGCAACGTTCAGAAAGGGTTCGCGCGAGGTATCCTTGTACATCGCATCCTATCCGGTGAAAAGACGTGGCGTTGAACTCGTCAGTTCTGCGAATGTGGTGGGGGCTTCCGGTGAATGGCAGCTCATAAGTAGTCACTATCGCGAAGCGACCATTGCTGGCAAGTCAATTATGGTCGCTGAGTACATGCTTGGGTATGGCTGGATGCGCCGCATCGTGTGGACGTGGTACTTGACCGGCGATCGGCTTACTGCCAGCCCCTGGCAGATCAAGGCGATTCAAGCAGAATTCCGGTTGCTGGGACATCCCCAGAACGTGTCTCTGGTTGCGATCTCCGCGAGGTTTAGCTCTGATGCATCACCTGCTATTGACGATCTCAGCGACTTCGCGCGGCAACTGTCTTTCCCAGGGCTGGCGAGCAACATACCATGACTGGTGCGGTTGGGTGTACCAGGATTGGGATCTTTGCGATTGCGTCTGGACTTCAGCCTTGGCAAGTCCATTCCTTTTTTGTAGGTATTACTTTGCGCAGTGGGACATTGGAACGTTTCGTGTGCTGATGCAACTCATTTTATTTCATACAGATAGTAGGAATATACTTTGGAAGGTGAAGTGCAGCTACGGGAAGTAGCACACGAGGTGGTAACGCGTCACTTATGTGCTATATGTGTATCACAGACTAGTCTAGCAGTGTGGGAGGGGTCCAATGATCGTCCGTAGACTAACCTTGTGTGCCGTGATGGTTCTGTGCTTGACGTTGGCCGGCTCGGCATGGGCCGGGTCACTAGATTTCAACGGTACGAATATTGCCGGTCAGGGGCTGTTGAACTTCACCCCGGGCATCGGAGATAAGCTTACCATTGGTGCAGGGAACGGTGGCCTAGGTGCCCTGATCAGTAATATGCTTTCCAGCCCGGCGATATGCGGTGGTGGCAACTGCGCTGTTACGGGTGGCTACGCTACACTGTTGACCGGTTCCGAAACCATGGGATCTCACGGTGGCGGCGCTTTCTCCTACACCTTTGGCGCTGGAGGCACCTTCACGATCATCGGGGGTATTGCGCCTCTGGGCATTGCCAACGGATCTACCCTTCTGACTTTTTCTTTCTTGCCCGGATCGACTTTCAGCGGTTTCGGAGCGGTAGGTCTTTTCAGCGGCAATGTGAATTTGAGCAGCATCATGCTGAATCCATTGCTTAACGCGGCCATCGGGAATCACAGTTTCACCGGCGCCAGCAACTTCCTTGAAAGTATCTCGCTTAATGGCGCCTGCCAAACCGGCGGTAAGTGCTTTGGAGCTCTGCAAGTTGCGGATGCCAACTTGCTGTTCATCCCGGAACCAGCTACTCTCTCCGTGCTGGGTGGCGGGTTGTTTGCATTTGGTGCAGGGCTGCGTCGGAAAATGGTTGCGAGTAGCTAGGCGCCCTTGAGCTTACAAGTTTAAGCTTTCGAATCAGATCTCTAAAAGGAAGGGCGTAAGCTCTTCCTTTACTTTTGCCAGAAGGGTGAGAGTTATTTCTTCCCAAAGCCGACCTTCGAACAAGTTTCTTGGCCCTGTGAGATCCTTTTGAGTTCGTCGCTCGCCGCCGCGACATGAGGTCCCGAGATTTTCAGCCGAACGGAGCTGTTGGCCATTCCTTGCAGTGCAACTCCTGCTAAAATACAGCGCAAGAGCGATGGTGAAAACTGCGTAAGCCCCCATCCGACTTCGGAGACGGCGAGACTCGGCCGCAATTCTGAATTGCGACAAGCTGACAAGGTGGCAATCAAACTGTAAGCAATTCGGCTGAATGCCTAACACTTCGACGACAAGGCGACGGCTCACAAGGGCCTACTATGAGAGCCTGAAGGTCCTCTGTCCCGGACTTCGCAATTCACAGTTTTCCTACCGCGAGGCTCTGCAAGAGTCGATTCGATTGGGGACGCGTTGGTTAGATCTGGGATGCGGTCATCAACTGTTTCCGGACTGGATGCCCGATGCGCTGTCTACGCAGCGCGCCTTGGTAAGTCGATGTGCCACGGCAGTCGGTGTGGATGCGGTTGACCTCCGTCCCCACTCCGTTGGACTTAAGAAAGTGGCCGCCGACATCGAACAGTTGCCGTTTGCGGACGAGACGTTTTCATTAGTCACGGCGAATATGGTGGTGGAACATGTGAAAAATCCTGAACGCCTGCTTCGCGAGGTCCGCCGAGTGCTCGCCCCCGGAGGCCTGTTTCTTTTCCACACGCCCAATGCGAGATACTTCGAAGTGGCGATCGCCCGTCATATGCCAGCTCCTGTCATGAAAGGTATCGCAAGCTTCCTGGACGGACGAGGAGACGACGACATCTTTCCTACGCATTATCGGCTGAACAAGGCCCGCGATATCCAGCGCTTTGCCGCGGAATCTGGCTTAGTAATTCGCTTTATACGCCATGTCGAGTGTACAGCTCAGGGTGTGATGCTGGGGCCTCTGGTGGTGCTCGAGTTGTTGGCGATCCGCGCGTTGCGACTGCCAATATTCGAGAACTACCGCAGCGATCTGCTTGTGATGCTAGAAAAACCAGCAAACGCGACACTACATTGACAGAATGATCCAAGTTCGCCCCATTTCGTGATCGTAGACGCGCGATGGTATTATGTCCCTCAAAGACTACCCATTTACCCAGTGGGTGGCTGCAGATGTAGCCAAAATTTGGTTCTGTTCATACGCAACAGTTGTGGTGGTGGATGAATTGCAATACCACGTTGCTGAGCTCGTTCTACCCGGCCCGGATGATCTTAATTAAATGATGACGAGTAGATAAAATGCAGCAATCTTCTAATGGCGGCTGGACCAAGACAAAGTATCCGGATGCTGTATGCTTTCTGTTACTTACCATTGCGGTGTTTCTGCTCTTTACGACATCACCTCGGGCAGGTGATTTCTGGTGGAGCGACGCTCCGCGGCACGCCATGGACGGCGCATTTTATCATGATCTGTTCCGTGCTTTGCCCATAACCAACTTGAAGCGATGGGCAATGGACTATTATCTTCAATATCCAGCCATCGTGGTTCTCTTCTATCCGCCGCTATTTGCTGTAGTAGAAGGTGTATTTTTTAGTATCTTCGGAGTTTCCCCGGCTACCGCGCAGCTGACAGTGAGTGCTTTTCTTCTGGCCACTGCCTGCGGAGCATATCTTCTTACTCGGCAATGGGTCGGTCGCGTCGCTGCATTTTCGACCGCGTTGCTGTTCATTGGGACACCGGCCATGGCCCTTTGGGGACGGCAGGTGATGCTGGAGATTCCAGCGTTCGCATTCCTAATTTGGAGTTGCTACTTCTTCTTCCGGTATTTGGATGCCGGTGAGTCGCACGATTTATACCTGCTGCTTGCTTTTGTACTTGCTGGGATCTATACGAAGCAGACCGTAATTTTTATTGTTCCGGCTTATCTACTGACGCTGTACTTTGTTTATCGGAATGCTCTATTTCGGCGGAAAGAGTTTTGGTGGGCCACTGTACTTTTTGTGGTTGGAGTGATACCGCTCGCGGTAGTTACTTTGCTTTGGGGTCGACTTAACGTGCAGACTGCAGCCGGGGGAGGCTGGGTTGAATACTCACGCCTGAGTCTGGCCGGTTGGGTCTACGTAGCGCGCCAGTGGTCTCATCAAGTCGGCTGGATTGTCATGGGTCTGGCGATAGTGTATGGAATAGGAGCGACTCTTTGGAAACGATGGCGGCTGCCGGGCCCGGTGCTGTTCTTTTTGGCAGCCTGGCTGGTTGCAGGTTACCTGTTTTTCACACTTATCGCGCTGAAAGTACCTCGACATACGATATTCTTGATTTTTGCCCTCGTTTTTTTTGCAGTACTTGCAATCGTTCGAGGTCTCCCTGCCAAAATCGCTCCTTACGGCGCCGTTGCTCTTGCGGTCGGCGTATTCACTCACACAGTTCTTGTCGAGCATGTGCCCTATGTATCTGGATATCGTGCCGCGGTTCAATATGTCTGCTCGGTGGCGGCGCCGGGCAGCGTAATCTTGTTTTCCGGTCTGCGAGACGGATCGTTCATATTCAACGTTAAGAGCACGCCAGAGTGTAAGAACCTGACCGTGATTCGAGCTGACAAGCTTCTGCTCAGTGTGCCGGAAGATCGGCGTCTATTCGGCGTCAGGGAACTTGGGGTCAGCGAAAGCGGGTTCAAAGACATGCTCGGGCGATATTCTGTCCGTTACGTAGTCTTGGAGCCGAGCTTCTGGAACGATTTGCAATCGATGCAGATGCTGGTGCGGGTCCTCCACCAGGATCAATTCAAACTGTTGACCACAATTCCTGTCAGCGGTAATCGCGAACGCGATGAATCGCAATTGGAGATCTATCAGAATCTGGGCCCGATTTCACAAGGGAAGAATCTACTCCGAGTCGATTTACCTGCTTACGGTATCACCGTTGAGGGCAAAGTCGGCCAGGAGAGGTGATCAAAATGCCACGGTGACGCGAGCCACTGGAGCATTAACGTAATGGCCCATGTTGACAACAGATTGCGACGTGGTAATTACAGCGGAACGGTCGAGGAGTTTACCAAAAACTCGAGTTCGCGGTATTGCACGACGTGATCTTGGGAACTAAAGATGCGCCGCCCGTTTGATGGTCTGTCGTTCAATTCGAGATGTGGAGACCTAGCCTGTCTAGTTCTCCTGGCTTTTGCGGTGTTGCTGCTCTTTAAGACTTCCCCAACGCAAGGGGATTTCTGGTGGAGCGACGCTCCGCGACATGCCATGGACGGCGTCTTCTATTACGACATGGCTCGCGCCCGGCCCATAACCCACCTCAAGCAATGGGCCATCGACTATTATCTTCAGTATCCTGCGGTTACAGCCCTAACATATCCGCCCCTGTTTGCATTGGTGGAAGCTGCATTCTTCGGCTTACTCGGAGTGTCGCATGTTACCGCGCAGTTGACAGTCAGTGCTTTCTTTCTGGCTACGGCGTATGGAGCGTACTTCCTGAGCCGGCGCTGGGTCGGCCACGTCACCGCCTTGTCAACCGTGCTGGCGTTTGTTGGCACTCCAATCATGGCGCTCTGGGGGCGGCAAGTGATGCTTGAAATTCCAACTTTCGCGTTCCTTCTTTGGGGTGCGTACTTCTTCTCCCGCTATTTGGATTCGGGTAAGCCACGCGATTTGTATATGGCGACCGCTTTGGTTCTCGGGGCAGCGTATACCAAGCAGCCGGCGATCTTTATCGTACCAGCCTATCTATTCACACTTTATTTTGTTTATAGGAAAGGGATGTTTCGCCGCATGGAGCTCTGGTGGTCGGCTGTACTCTTCATCGTCGGCATAGCACCGTTGGTGGGTTTTACATGGTTGTGGGGCCAGGCTAATGTGCATCAGGCGGCGGGAGGAGGGTGGGTAAGGCCACCGCGTCTAAGTATATTGACTTGGGAGTATGTGGCCCGATACGAATGGCCGCGTCAACTTGGTTGGATCTTGCTGGCCCTCGCAGTCGTCTACTGCGTAGGAGCCGCATTTCGAAAGCAATGGCGGCTACCAAAGCCGGCACTATTCTTTTTTGCCGCTTGGATACTTATAGGTTACGTGTTTTTTACACTCATCGCGGTAAGCTCTTCGCGCTATACCATATTCTTGGTCTTCCCACTTGTATTCTTCGCCGTGCTCGCGATTGCTCGAGGTCTTCCATCCAAGATAGCCCCTTGTGTTGCCCTGGTATTCGCGGTTGCAAGCTTTTCTTACACTCTAGTCACCAAACCCGTCCCGTATGTATCCGGGTATCGAGCTGCCGCTCATTACGTCTGCTCGATGGCGCCGCCAGACAGTGTGGTAATGTTCTCCGGTCAGCGGGATGGCTCTTTCATATTCAATGTGAAGAGCATGCCGGAATGCAAGAATCTGACAGTGATTCGATCTGACAAGCTCTTACTTAAAGTGGCGATAGATAGGCAGTTATTCGGTGTCCAGGAACTGGGAGTTACGGAGGACAAGTTTAGAGAGATGATCGAGCGATATGGGGTTCGTTACGTCGTTGTTGAACCAGGTTTCTGGAATGATTTGCAATCGATGCAGATGCTGGTGCGGGTTTTGCATCAAGATCAGTTCAAACTGCTGACCACGATTCCCGTCGTGAGCAACCGTGAGCACGGGGATCCGCAGTTGGAGGTTTATCAGAACCTGGGATTTAGTGCACAAGGAAAGAATCCGCTGAAAGTGGAGCTACCCGTTTCCGGCATTGCCGTCGAAGGCAAGGTTGGCCAGGAGAGGTAGCCGCTCCCGGAAAATCATGCGCATTCTGACCTTCAGTACCCTTTTTCCAAACGCGCTGAGTCCTGATTTTGGAATCTTCGTCTTCCAGAAAACCTCGTGTTTAGCCAAGCGCAATCAAAATTTTGCGGAGGTTGTGGCCCCAGTTCCGTATGCTCCGAAGTTCCTGAAAGGGACGAGTTGGGGCTCGGTCACTTCGATTCCTCAATTAGAGAGAGTCGGTAATCTGGAAGTTCATCATCCTCGGTATCCACTCGTGCCCAGGATTTCCATGCCGTTACATGGTCTCCTGATTTACGCGGGATGCGTAGATCTTGTGCGCGGTCTCCACAAGAAATACCGCTTCGATTGCATCGATGCGCATTATGTATATCCCGATGGGCTGGCTGCCGTGCTGATTGGAAGATCTCTTGGGATACCGGTCGTAGTTTCGGCTCGGGGTACAGACATTCATACGTTTCCAGGCTTCACAACCATACGACCCCAAGTACGCTGGGTGCTTGCGGCATGCTTCGGGAGTTGCCGCAGTTTCCGATTCTCTCCGCAGGATCATACTCGATCTTGAGCCTACCCTCACAGATGTGCAAACCATCGGGAACGGGGTCGACCACCAGCGCTTTTTCCCAGAGGACCGCCTGCTGGTCAGGGAAAAGCTCGGGTTAGATCCACTGGACAGAATCATCCTTTCGGTTGCTGCTCTCAAGCACGTGAAAGGACCGGACCTACTGGTCCGAGCCGTCTCCTTGTTGAAAAAGAAAGTGGCACGTTGCAAGCTCTTGATGGTAGGAGCCGGACCCGAACTCGAGCGACTTGAATGTTTGGCAGAGCGTTTGGGTTGCACCGACACTTGCCGATTTGTCGGTTCCGTGCCAAACGAACGGCTTAGGACTTACTTCAGCGCTGCAGATGTCAGCTGCCTCGCCAGTCGCAAAGAAGGCTGGCCGAACGTAGTCTTGGAATCTCTCGCGTGTGGCACCCCGGTCGTGGCAACAGCTGTAGGCGCAGTGCCAGAGCTCCTTGCCGATCATGAGCACGGGATCATCGTCGAACCGAGGCCGGAAGCAATCGAACAGGGGTTGTCGCAAGCGTTATTCCAGAATTGGAATCGCGAAACGATATCCTCCTACGCAAAACGTTATACTTGGGAGAATGCCGCGGCCCAAACGGAAGAGCTACTTAAGCGCGCGACTCTGAAACAGTCCCAGGTTTCTTCTGCCGCGTCTGGCTGCTGAAGTTATGGTCGCTCCAAGGCAGAGTTTCCCGGCCTCAATATGTGGCAGCGGAGTTCATCTGAGGCATGGTCATCGATGGTGTAACAAGACCGGCCATAAACCGTCAATCCTTGACCACGCTCAGGCGCCTGCCACCTCGGTAGGAGCACATTTGGCGATTCGCGCTAGAGAGTTTAGCGTCCGTTTGTGTTATTGACCTGCCCCCCATCTTTAGTCCAGGGATAATGAGACTTTCTCCGGTTTTTGTTCGCCCCACTGGTCTGGCGTAGCGGGGATGGGGGCGTGGGGCAAGGGGCCGGCGTTTGAGGTCCCTTGCCCCACGCCAGTGATTCCGAAGCTTCTTACTTCTGCTGCAAACTCCGCCGGCGTTCTATAGCCCAGGGCCGAGTGCGGACGCTCCTGGTTGTAGTGCCGCCGCCATTGCTCGATGATCTGCCGCGCATCGCCGAGCGAGACGAACCAGTTCTCGTTCAGGCACTCGTCGCGGAACTTGCCGTTGAAGCTCTCGATATAGCCGTTCTGCATCGGTTTTCCCGGCTGGATGAAGTGCTGCTCCACCCCTTGCGCGAAGCACCACTGGTCCAGCGCACGCCCGGCGAACTCCGGGCCGTTGTCGGTGCGGATCTGCCGCGGTCGTCCGCGCTCGCCGACCAGCCGCTCCAGCACCCGCACTACGCGCGCTCCCGGCAGCGATGTGTCTACCTCAATCGCCAGGCACTCGCGCGTGTAGTCATCCACCACGTTCAGCGTGCGCAGCTTGCGCCCTGAGCTGAGCGTATCGGCCATGAAGTCCAGCGACCACACCTGGTTCGGTGCCGTCGGCGCCGGCAGCGGCAACCGTGGCACGCCCCCACAACGCTTGCGCCGCCGCTTCCGCACCTGCAACCCTTCCAGCCGATAGAGCCGACAGATCCGCTTGTGGTTCACCCGCCAGCCCTCGCGCACCAACCGGTCCTGCAACCGGCGATAGCCAAAGCGCCGAAACTGGTGCGCCAACTCGCGCAACCGCATTCGCAGCCGCCCGTCTTCCGAGCGCCGCGCCCGGTATCGATAGGTCCCCCGATACAATCCGATCAGCCCGCAGGCGCGTCGCTCTGAGACCGCGACTTCCGAGCGCATCACCACCACCGCCTGCTTCCGCACCTGCGGGCTTACCACTTTTTTGCGACCACCGCCTGCAACGCCTGCTTGTCCAACGTCAGGTCCGCCACCAGGTGCTTCAGCCGCCGGTTCTCCTCCTCCAGCGCCCGCAACCGCCGCGCCTCGCTCACCTGCAGCCCGCCGTACTTTGCCTTCCAGCGATACAGACTTGCTCGCGTGATGCCATGCCGGCGACACAGCTCGCCGGGATCGGCCCCGGCTTCCGATTCCCTCAGAATGGCGATGATCTGTTCTTCGTTGAATCGACTCTTGCGCACGACTCCTCCTCCGCCCTAGCGGGCTATGTTAAGAGGAGAAGTCTCATTTACGCTGGACTAATTTCTGGGGGGCAGGTCATTATCACCTCCGCAATCCGGTCTGCTGCATGGCCATCCCACAGCGGCGGAACGGCACCCCGCTTGACCTTCCCGGCGAGTACTGCTTCAAGTTCAGTTCGAAGGCGATGAACATCCCGACCCACCAATATGTTAGTCCCCATGGTGACGGTAATCGGCCGCTCGGTATTCTCGCGGACAGTTAGGCACGGTATGCCAAGAAACGTCGTTTCCTCCTGAATTCCGCCAGAATCGGTGATTACGACTGCTGCCCTGCTCTGGAGAGCCAGAAATTCGAGGTATGGCGCAGGATCGAGAAGCTGCAGATTTGAGCGACCATTGCTTAATTCAGTCTCAGCTTCAATGATTCTATTTCTGGTGCGGGGATGTACCGGAAACAGAATCGGGAGATCTTGACTGATGTCTAAAAACAGGTTCAGCAGCGACTTAAGCCATCCAACATCATCGACGTTTGAAGGACGGTGTAGCGTTACCAGCGCATACCGTTCGGGAACGCTGTTCGGCAATTGCTTTGGGGCGAAGGGCAACAGTCGAACCAGAGTGTCGATCATCACATTGCCGACCAGGTGCACTTTAGAGGGCGCGATTCCTTCCATCTGCAAGTTCCGATTGCCATCTTCCGAGGGCGTGAACAATAGGTTGGAGACTTGATCGGTGAGCAGACGATTGATCTCTTCCGGCATGGTGCGGTCGAACGACCGCAATCCGGCTTCGACGTGCGCGACAGGAGTCAGCAGTTTGGCACAAACCATCGCCGCTGCGACGGTGGAGTTGACATCCCCATAAACGACAACCCAATCCGGCTGGTGCTCAACAACGATGGCTTCAAATCGAGCGATGATCTGACTAGTTTGCTGGGCGTGACTGCCCGAGCCGACTTCTAGGTTAACGTCCGGAGCTGATATCCCTAGCTGCTCGAAGAACACATCAGACATGTTGAAGTCGTAATGTTGCCCGGTATGCACGAGAGTCTGCCTTACCAGATCGCGTTTCGCCAGCGCTTGCAGGACTGGCGCCGCCTTCATGAAATTCGGGCGAGCCCCGACGACGTGGAGGATATGCATATCCAATTCGGGTCCTACCTGGCTGGAGCCATTAATCCACTACGAAGGGCGCAGTTAGGTTGCCAATCACCACAGCTGCAATGATTGGGGGACCAAGTCTGTTCTTATATCATTGTAAAAAAGCAACTTACTGATTCTTGCACGTAGGACCGGGATACTGGCTCGAAGTGAGAATTGATCAGGTCGGCGTCCCGACGCGGCTTACGACCGATCCCAAGAAGTGAAATATTTTTCCCAAGGATTCGGAACTTTCCTTGAGATGAGCCAAGCCGATTCGGCGGTCTTTTACCTTCGGTTGGCAAGGCAATCTAGAACAAGGGACTTCTGCGTGTTGGTAATAGCCAGCGGCGTCGTAAGAACTGATAGAATGCAGAGAATTACTGAGGCTGATCAGCGGCCACTTATGTGCCATTAACTCCCAGTAAAAGTGCGCTCTGATGATATTCTGGCCATTCCCTTGCAACTATCTCAACATCCTTACCAAAACACACCGGTCATACAGCAAAATGTGACTCGGAGGATAAGGGTGTGACTGATCAGCCCCAACTCTCTCAGACTCTGGTAGCCAGCCCGCATGGCTCTTTCAGCGGTATCCGGGCGCAGTGGTATGCCATTCACACTCGATCCCAGCATGAAAAGTCAGTGGTTGCTCACATGCAGAGACAAGGAATAACCACTTTTCTTCCTCTGGTCAGCGAAGTCCATTCTTGGAGCGACCGACGTAAAGTGGTGCATTTGCCGTTGTTTACATGCTATGCCTTCGCGCATATGCACTTGTCGCCCGAGTCATGGGCGAAAGTAATGGGTATCACCGGTGTACTGCGATTTGTGGGAGTACGCGGGGAAGGAGTACCCATCCCTGACGGCCAGATCCACGCAGTACGAGCCCTTCTGTCCAGCAGCCTGTCCTATCAGATTTGTCCGTTCCTCCAAGTCGGTCAACGCGTCCGGATCAGGGGAGGAGCGCTGGACGGGGTTGAAGGGGTTCTCGTTGAGCGCAAGGGGGATCGCACGCTGATCATTTCCGTTGAGCCGATCCAGCGATCGCTTTCCGTTCGAATCGACGACTACCAAGTCGAACCCATCTAGGGTTGCTCTACCGGACGTAGAGGGTTGGTGGGCATTCGCCCAACCTAGTGCCCGGCAAGAGAGAGTCGCAACACCGACATCCGGACAGGAGACATTGTTTGAAGGGCACTTCCAGATTGTGGATGGTGACCCTCCTGCTCGGCGCCTATCTCACGTTGGTTGCATGCAGCAACGGCAGTCAGAACCCCACCGAGTTGTATCTCCTCGAGCTCCAGGTCATTGCTGAAGTTCCTCGTTATGGGGTGCTTGAGCTTTCGTTCGAGCATAACGGTGCTTACCGCAATAACTTCTTCGATGTCGACCTTAAGGCGGTCTTTAAGTCGCCGACCGGTGTTCAGCACCGGATGGGAGGGTTCTTTTACGGTCGGGACCTGTGGAAGGTTCGATTTCGCCCTGATGAAGCAGGAAGTTGGACCTATTCCTACACATTCACTGGCACAGGAGGATTTCGAAGGAAGGGGAATGGAACATTTCGCTGTTTGCCGAGCGGTGCGAAGGGCCCGATCCGTCGTAGTCCGGATAATCCCTTTCGTTGGGTTTCTGCTGACGGGGAGCCATATTTTCCAATTGGATTGCAAGACTGTATCTACATGAACGGAGGTCAGCTCCAAAATCTCATCATCGACGGAGAAGGCCGAAGCCAGCCCGGTCGGAGAGTGTCGATAGATCAGTATTTCGCCATTTACGGAGAGGCTGGTTTCAACCTCCTCCGCTTTTCCCAAAGGGAGTGTTCTTACTCGCTGATGGGTGACTTGGACCACTACCGAGTACCCGAAAGCATCGCGACCGATGAACTTCTTTCCTCGGCTCGCAAGAATGGCTTCCGAGTGATGCTCGGCATATTTGGGGTCTACGGAAAACAGCAGAGCGATACCCGTGCCATTAACCTGCTGGAGCGCGCCATGAACGATGCACTGGGCAAGAATAAGGAGGGTATCGAAGCTCCCGAAGACCGGGAAGTAGTTGAGAAAGAAGAACGCTTCGTGGCATACTGTGTCGCGCGATGGGGAGTTTATGCTGACTTCTGGGAATTGCTGAATGAACGCCACGCTTCGGATCGTTGGATCTCTTTGATGGCCGATTATCTACGCTCCGTGGATCCGGACCATAAGCCCATCAGTACAAGTTGGGAGAAGCCCGATCTCCGTGCAATCGACATCAATGCTCCACACTGGTACTACAGCGAAAATGAGCTGAGTTCCGATCTGCGCGTGCAACAGCTAGCCAGCAAATGGAAACAGCATGGAAAGCCCGTCATCGTTGGTGAACAGGGCAACGCAGGGATGAACTGGGACCCGCGATCCGCCGTGCGCATGCGCATCCGAGCTTGGACTGCCCTTTTCCAAGAGATCACCTTGGTTTTTTGGAACACGAGTTGGTCAAAAGCAGGTATGTTCGGAGGCCATTACTCGCCCGGGATGGGTGCCAACGTCTATCTAGGTCCCGAAGAGCGTGGGTATATTCGAATACTCCGCGACTTCGCATCCCGCCTCGATTCTGGCGTTCGCATGGCTCCCGTTTCGCTTACTTCGCCCGGTCTCGTTCGCGCTTACGGGCTTGTTTCGAAGCAGACAGCCGGAATTTATCTTCAACATGCTGCCGATCACACCACGCCTGTTGAGCAGGTGGAACTCAGCTTCGATTTCTCCCCCTTTGGCCACCAACAATTGATTGGTGAATGGATTGATCCTGCTACAGGTGCGGTACTCTCTCGGGTGAACGTCGCGCCACGGCTTTGCAGTTTGACGGTTCCACCATTCCAAGTGGACATCGCGTTGCTCATCAGCCCCAAGTCCTAGAAACTCGAAGCTGAGGGCTTTGCGCGCGCAGCTCTCTATCAAGCACGCCGAGCAGGTCGCAAGGGCGCGGGTCATATCGGAATCCGGCGAAATATTAAGATCAAGTCACGGCTACAATTTCCCGTCCATATTCACCCGAACTGAAGACCCAAACAGACGATGAATGCGACGATAGCATCTCCCATTGTTGTAGATCCCGCTGAAGCCACTTCTTCCCGCAGCGTGTTTCTGGCTGTGGGTCTGATGAGCTTTTCAGCGCTGACACTAGAGCTTGCGCTCACGCGGCTGTTTTCGGTGGTGCTGTTTTACCACTTTGCGTTTCTCGCCATCTCGATTGCGCTGCTCGGCTTGGGGGCTGGGGCGGTATTCGCCTATGTGTGGCGGGGATGGCTTGGGCGCTGGTCCGTGGAGCCGCTTGCCGCCGTTCTGTGCTGCGCAAACGCGCTGCTCATCGTAGCAGTGGTGGAGTTCGCACTGCACAGCGCCGTCTCCATTTACTTTGACTGGGCTAATGTGCGGAATTTGACGGGGCTGTATCTGGCCTCGGCGCTGCCGTTTTTCATCACTGGACTGGTGTTTTCGGTTCTCTTTGCCCGGCAGAGCTGGCGGGTCGCGCAGCTCTACGGCGCCGATCTGCTGGGAGGGGCGCTAGCGTGTCTGGTGCTCGTTCCATTACTAAACGCCATTGGTGCACCGAACACGATTCTCTTTGCCGGATTCGCGGTCGCGCTGGCTGGAACGGCGTGGGCTGGCCGGAGAAAGCGCATCCTCCCACTGGGAGTCGCATTTCTTATGGTGCTATTGATGGCGATCAACGTCCACGGCCGGCTCTTCGACATCGTGTACGCGAAAGGACTCCTCCGTCCGCAACCGCTCTACGCCAAATGGAATGCCCTCTCGCGCGTCGAAGTGGACCGGGAGAGACAGCAACTGAAGATTGTCATTGACGCCGACGCCGCTACATACATCATGCACACCGACCCGCACCGGTGGGATGCGGCATACCTTCGCAAACTGATGTCAGAGCCGCCGGCTGTCGCCAACGTACTGCGGCCGCACGGAGATTTCGCCATCATTGGCCCTGGGGGCGGAGTGGATGTGCTGCGCGCCGTGGCCAACGGCAGTCCGAATGCCACCGGCATCGAGATCAATCCCATCATTGCCACCGACATTATGCGCGACCACTTCGCTGAGTATGCCCATCACCTCTACGATATCCCTGAGGTGCATATGCACGTCAGCGATGGGCGGTCGTTCATTCGCAACAGCCATGACCAGTACGACGTTGTGCAAATGACACTGGTGGATACGTGGGCTTCGACCGCGGCCGGCGCCTTCGCACTCAGCGAGAACAACCTGTACACCGTGGAAGCCTTCCGCGAGTACTTCGAGCACCTTAAGCCTGATGGTTTTATCGCAGTAACGCGGTGGGAGTTCGCCAAACCGCGGGAAGCATTGAGAGTAGTCTCTCAGGCGATGGCGGCGCTGCATCAGTTTGGCGTGCAGGACACCACGAGAAATTTCATCGTGGTAAGTAGGGGCCCGTTGTACGCTGACGGCCTTCCGGTGGTTGTGCTGGCGAAGAAGTCTGCCTTCACCGATGAGGAGCAACTTGCTGTGCTGCGACATATCAGCGGCGCAACCCCCGCGGACGAGAACCCAAATCTGCACGTGCTTTATATGCCGATGACGGCCAATGATCCGACGATGACGCATCCGGTGTTTGCCGGGATGATTCGCGGTCAGGACCCTCGCGCTTTTTCGGCGGGCTACGAGTACAATGTCTCGCCGGTGGACGACAACGCGCCGTTCTTCTTCTTCACCTTGAAGCCACGGCCGGTTTTCTGGCGCGATAAGCACAGCATCACTGATTGGAAGGTGAACGTTGGAGTGCTGGTCCTGGGATTGCTGCTGGTGATCTCGGTTCTTGCAGTACTAATGTTCCTGGTTCTGCCACTGGCGCTGTCGGCGCAAGCCCGATCGGGACCGGGCAAAATTCGTTTACTGTATTTCATCGCCATCGGCCTAGGTTACATCTTGGTGGAGATTGCGTTCATCCAGCGCTTCGTGTTGTTCCTGGGACACCCCACCTACGCGTTGACCGTGGTCGTCTTTCTTATGCTGCTCTCCAGCGGGATGGGCAGCGTGGCGTCGCGGCGGTGGATTGCGGAACCCGCGCGCGTGGCTCTGGCAATCGTCTTTATTGTGATCGCTCTTTTAGTCTATGTATTCGCTTTGCCATCTCTACTCGGAACGCTTGTCGGATTGCCATTTTTCTTTAAGCTGGTAATTAGCGCGCTGCTGCTCGCCCCCCTCGGATTCGCAATGGGCATGCCGTTCCCCACTGGCTTGCGCTCTCTTTCCGGAAACGCCGCAGCCGATCAAAGAAATCTATCCCAGCACGGGGCCGTGGAGTGGGCGTGGGCAATGAACGCGGCGTCTAGCGTGCTCGGCTCGGTGCTGGCGATGGTGATCGCCATCCAGTTCGGACTGAATGTGACGCTAGCCTGCGGCGCCGCAGCGTATGTCATTGCAATGTTACTGCTGCCGACATTTGGAAAAGCCACAATTATTGCCGACTAGCGCGAGCGGTCAGTACTCAGCAGTCAGCGCATCCGGAGATTATGCCGGCTAGCCAAAATCTCACCAAGTATGCTTTTGCTTTGATCATGCTCGCCGCCACCGCGGCAGTAATGCCCATGGTCCTCATTGGCACCCCGCTGGGACACGACCTTGATTATCAGGTGCCCAGTTGGATGGAAACGGCAGACCAATTCAGGCAGGGAATTTTGTTTCAACACTGGGTCGCTGCCACCAATCACGGCTTTGGTGAGCCTTACTTTATCTTCTACCCGCCTCTTTCCAGGCTGATCGGGGGATTAGTTGGGTTGGTCCTGCCGTGGAGGATGGCGCCGGGCGTCTATGTCTGGTTGGCGCTGGTAGTGGCGGGCGTGGCCATGTGGAAGTGCGCGCAAGAGTTGCTGTTGCCACGCGACGCGCTATTGGCTGCGCTGCTTTACGCCACCAATCCGTACCTCATGACAAACGCCTACAAACGCTGCGCCTTCGCTGAGCTATTGGCGAGCGCTTTGTTTCCTGCACTGGTGTGGGGCGCAATCCGGATGGGAAAGGACGCCCGCACAGCCATCCTGCCTTTGTCCGTGGTGCTCGCCGCAATGTGGCTTTCCGATCTTCCTGTTGCTGTGATCGCAAGCTACTCGCTGGCCGGGCTGCTGGTGCTCTGTAGTTTGCTTTATTGGACGTTGCGACCAATCCTCTATGGATCGCTTGCCATCCTTGCGGGCATTGGCGCCAGCGCCTTTTTCCTGCTGCCGGCGGCATGGGAGCGGCAATGGGTCAACATCGGCAGGGTGATGCAGTTCCAATGGCGGCCGGAGCATAATTTCCTCTTCGACCACACTAATTTGTATGGGGTCGCCTTTAACCGGAACCTTTCATGGGTTGCGCTGTTGTTGATCATTGTTACGGCGGGCGCGGCTGTGCTGGCCCGGCAGTTGCGACGTGACCAACCTCGGAACTGGCGTCTGCTTGCCGTACTCGCCGCGGCGGCCACCTTCATGATGTTGCCTCCGAGTATGGTTTTGTATCGGACGTTGCCTGAACTTCGCTTCGTCCAGTTTCCCTGGCGGTGGCTCTCTCCGCTCTGCGTCGCGGGCGCAATACTGACCGCATCAGCCATGGGCCAAGCCCGCAGCAGGTGGATGCCACGGGCGATAGCAGCTTTCGCGGTTGCCTGTATTGCGGCCGCGATTATGTACAGCTCACTATTGGAGGATCCTGACCATCACCTCGATGAGCTTAATGCCGTGGTGCATTCCAAGGTTGGATTCAGGAGCATAGTAAGCTGGTGTCATCCCCTTGCGAGCGACCCTGAGAAGTTGGATGTTTCCGCGCCATTGGTTGCTCCCGCGAATCCAGAAGATGCGAATGACATCTCCCAGCCGCCAGCTCAGGTCCAGATCGAAGAGTGGAGGGCAGATCGGCGCGTGTTCTCCGTCGACTCCCCGCGTGCGATGCGGCTCAAGTTGAGGTTGGTGAACTACCCGGGTTGGCAGGCAAAGGTGAACGGGGCCGCCCTTGCCCTGCAAACCGAACAACAAACCGGGCAGGTACTGATAGCGGTGCCGGCCGGCATGAGCAAGGTTGAAGTATGGTTTGTCCGTACCCCGGACCGCACGTTAGGGATCCTGATTTCTCTCGCGACTCTGCTGACAGTTTTCCCACTGATTCTCTGGCTCCGTGCGCGCGAGGTGCCCGGTGAGACGCAAGGAGTTTGAATCGTGCGATTCGCCACGGACGATCGATCCTCCATGAGTGTTGACCTGAACCGACAAGCCCCGGTTCAGACGGTAGAGTCCATGCCCGGCGATGCCGCCCTCCCGAGGCCAGCTGTCCTGTGGATTATACTCACCGCGACCTTAGCGGTAACTCCCATGATGTTGTTTGGGACTCCGTTGGGACACGACCTCGATTTTCAAATGCCTGGGTGGATGGAGGCCGCGGACCAACTGCGGCAGGGAATCATGTTTCACCGGTGGTCAGCCGCGACCAACCACGGCTTCGGAGAACCCTTCTTCATCTTCTACCCTCCGCTTTCACGGATGATCGGAGCGATGCTCAGCCTAGCCCTGCCGTGGAGAGTGGTGCCGGGGGTTTACGTATGGATAGTACTGACACTGGCGGGGGCCGTGATGTGGAAGTGCGCTCAGGAGTGGCTGCGTCCGCCCGGCGCACTTGTGGCTGCCCTCCTCTATGCCACGAATCCGTACCTCATGCTGACGGTGTACAAGCGTTGCGCTTACGCTGAACTGTTGGCGATTGGCCTCCTTCCGGCGGTGGTATGGGGCGGGATTCGGATGGGAAAGGACGCTCGCCGGGCTGTTCTGCCTTTGTCGCTGGTGTTTGGCACGCTATGGATAACAGATCTGCCGGGTGCCGTCGTCGCAACCTACACTCTAGCGGGGTTGCTGGTGCTCGGCGGTTTGGTCCATCGCTCGCTTCGACCGATTCTATATGGAGGGGTGGCCATGCTGGCGGGCTTTGGCGCCAGCGCTTTTTTTCTGTTGCCAGCAGCCTGGGAGCGACGTTGGATAAACGTCGATCAAGCCATAAAGTTCCAATGGATGCCGGAGCATAATTTCCTTTTCAGCCAAGGCAACGTTCCGCAATACGCCACCTTCAATCGAGGGCTATCGTTCTTTGCTTTGGTGGTTATTGCCGTAACCGCGGGAGGGGCTGTGCTGGCCCGACAGTTGCGGCGTGACCAACCCCAGGACTGGCGCCTGTTTGCGGGACTAGCCGCGGCATCCACCTTCATGATGTTGCCCCCGAGTCTGGTTTTGTATCGGACGTTGCCAGAACTTCGCTTCATCCAATTTCCCTGGCGGTGGCTGTCTGCTCTTTGCGTCGCCGGCGCAATGCTGACGGCGTCAGCCATGGCTGAAGCCCGAAGCAAGTGGATGCCACGGGCGATTGCCGGTTTGGCGGTCACTTGCATTTCGGCGGCGATCATGCACAGCGCATGGTGGGACCCTGGTCATCATCTGGACGAGCTTAATGCGGTTGTGCACTCCGACGTGGGCTTCCGGAGTATAGCAAGCTGGGACTTGCCTTTCGGGAACCAGCCCTCACTAATCGATGAACCGGCACCACAGGTTGCCCTAGCAGGTTCGGACGGCGACAAAGGGTCGGCAGCTCACATCGCAGTCGAGCAGTGGGCGGCCGAGCGGAAAGTGTTCTCCGTCGGATTCGCCTCGCCCGCTCCTACTCAAGTTGAGGTTGGTAAATTATCCCGCATGGGAAGCTAAGCTCAACGGAAAGATCGTTCCCATTCAGACGGATGTCGGAACTGGGCAGATGCTGGTAGCAGCTCCAGCCGCTTTCAGTCGCATTGAGATTGACTTTGGGCGGACTTTGGATCGCACCCTCGGAATTGCTGTATCTCTTGTTACAGTCTTCGGGATATTTCCACTGTTGTTCTGGCTGAGACGGGAGAAAATAGGAGACATGAACCCGGAACCAAGACACGCCAACAGTGGCCAGGCATAGCCGCTGACTTCGAACGGATTTAGGCGAGGCTGACACGTGGGAGCTTATGCAATCGCTCGTGAACCCGTCCAGCAGGCAGCCCGGCTGCCCAAGCACATCCCGGAACTGGATGGGGTTCGCGGAATTGCGATCCTGCTGGTGTTGGTGTATCACTTCGGTACCTCCACAAAACCACACGGCGCTTTAGGAGAAATTCTCGGACTGGGCTGGATAGGCGTGGATCTGTTCTTCGTACTGTCGGGATTTCTCATCACAGGCATTCTTCTGGATTCGAAGGGTTCACCGCACTATTTTTCGTACTTCTACACACGACGAATTCTCCGTATCTTTCCGCTATACTATGTAAGCATATTCTTTTTTTTTGATCTGGTTTTACCTGTCGCCCATAGATTTAGTCAGCTAATGTACATAAATATGTCAGCACAAATGTGGTATTGGCCATATCTAGTAAATTGGTATATCGGCCTAGGCTACCCGGTTTCACCGTTATCACATTTCTGGTCATTATGCATCGAGGAACAGTTCTACCTCGTCTGGCCTCTGCTTGTTTTTGTTGCCGACAGGAGAACATTTCTGCGCGTGTGCTTTGTCATGATCGTGCTGTCCCCAGTTCTCCGGTTTACTTTCGGCCAAAACCCTCCGAGCCCTTACTTTCTTTACTTCATTACACCGTTTCGTATGGAACCCATCGCACTTGGCGCTGTCATTGCCATCCTCTGGCGAGAATATCGCATGTCGCTCTTAAGCGAGGTGACTATGAGATGGGTTTGGGTTCCCGGGCTAGGCGCCTTTGCATACATATGCCTGTACTCAAGGACAACTGTTCCAGTAGGTACATATATGGCCCGCTACGGATATACTTGTATCGATCTGGCGTTTGCCTCACTGGTCTTCTTCGTTGCGCAGGCAGCGAGCCGCGGTGACCCAGTTGGCATTCTCAGAAATTCCGTTTTAACGAGATTTGGGAAGTATAGTTATGCAATGTACGTGTTCCACGCCCCCCTATCAAAATATGTTCCCAAACTTCTGTATTTCGGGCCCCGCCTTGCTCGTGTGGGTCTCGCTTTGGGGATAGGGATCACAGTCACGTACCTCTTGGCAGTGATTTCATGGCACACTGTAGAAAGTCCGTTTCTACGGTTAAAGAATAGGTTTGGTGCGGAGTAGTACACGCTGTACTCCACTGGAACTGGACCAGACTTGATTGTCAGTAGTAAGGTCTCACTGGGCAGCAACAATCCACCATAACTGTGGCGCAATCATTCCTTGTGCATCATACTGAAACTTTCCTGTTCTCACTGGTAGCAGCTACAGGCCTATTGTTCATGGTCATGCGCCGGTGGTTCTTTTCGGGGCTATTAAGGTTTCAGCACTTCGTGCAAAGTAAGAAAGTTTGGGCTCCTCTATGCGCGGCCTTGCTGGGCGGCTATGTGCTGATCCTGGCTTGTAACACCCTATATGCAGGTTATCTGGAACACGTCGAACCCAATATCGCATCTGTCTCATTTATCTTGTTAAGGGGAGCGCCGTTATACCATGACCTTGCCTCTCCGCAGCGTTATTCGTTTCCTTACGGGCCGATGGCATACCTGCCCTACACGCTGGCTTTACGCATTCTGGGGGCGAATGTCCTTTCACTGAAGGTTGTCGTACTGCTGGCAAACTTATGCCTGTTAGCACTGCTGTGGCGCTCCTATCGGAAAGTGCTGAATCCAGGAGGCGCACTATTAGTCACCTCTGCCGTGGTCGCATTGTTGCTGCTATTCGATTACTTGTTTCAAGTTCGGGGGGATGTTCTTGTAATTCTTTCGGTTGCTCTCGGCTTGTATGCGGTGCTCTGTGCTTCCAGTTGGCGCTCCACGCTTCTGCTCGCGCTGGCATGCGGATTGTCGTTCGATGTCAAGTTCACAGCTCTGTTGTACTTTGCGCCGCTTTTTGTGTTGCTGATTCGACGGCACGGCTGGCGACCGGCCACGCTGGCCGCGGCTGGCGCGGTGGTTTTTGCAGTCTTGCCGTTCTTCGTTCCCGGCATATCAGGGTTACGGTATCTGGAATGGCTGCACCAAACGTCACGCCAGCCGCTAAGTCATGGGGAGTTCTTACGCGAACTGAAGTTATTGCCAGTTGTATGCGCACCTTTCGTACTCCTTCTTTGGCAGCTGGCAAACTGTGGCCAAGATTATCTGGCCAGTTATCTGCGTGAGAAACGATTCTTTCTGCTGGTTTTGGGCGGTTGTTTGGCGGCGGTAGCTGTTTCATCTTCAAAGATCGGTGCCGGCTCTCACCACTTCATGCCCTTCTATCCGACAATTGCTTATGCTTGCGCTGACGTCTATAGCAAGATCAGGAATGCAGCCATCACCGCATCCGTTGATCCCCGGCCGACAATTGCTCCCGTGCTCTGGTGCTGGCTTACAATTGCGGTCGTAACGCAGCTTGGAATCAGGCTCTCCCCTACAGTCAAGACGTTGCTCCAATCGAGATCGGAGGCGTCTGCCGTTGTCAGCGATGTCGAAGGAGTGATGAGGAGTCATCCCGGCAAGAAAATAGAAATGGGATATGGCGGCTGGAATACGGAATATAAGTTGACGTATTTCCGGCCAGCGCTCGTCTTTGCAGGGAACCCGTTCACCATCGACGTGGTCGCCCTCGGCGATATGCAACTCTCCGGGGTCATCGCCATTCCGCCTAGTACACTGGCATATATCCAACAATGCAAAACGCAGATCTGGCTGATTCCCAAGGGTGACGAACCATTCAGCATGATAAACGTGTACTCGCTTATGGACCCGCATCTGTTTCCTGAGCGGGCGGTGTTTAGTGATGAATTTCGGCGCCTTTTCTTTCAGCAGTATCGAAAGCAACCTTCGAGTCATTATTTCGACATCTGGGAATGCGAGGCCCAATCCTGATTAGACTCGTCAGAAAATGCGTCGTAGGGAAGTGGACCTTCGCATGAATCCTACCCTGAGCCGTTAACGCCATGGACATTGTCATCATCATGCCCGTGTACGAGGACTGGGATGCGGCAATGAAGTTGTGCCGGAACATCGACGTTGTGCTACGCGAAGAGAGTTCCCTGCGCGCAAGCCTGCTTTTCATTGACGACGGCTCGACGCTTAGCACATACGAGCGCGGTCTCCCGTTTCAACCCGAGGCTCTCGACCGCGTCGCAGTACTAGGGCTGCGGCGTAATTTGGGCCATCAACGAGCCATAGCAGTCGCGATTGCTCACATCCAACAACATTGGACGGGAGACGCAGTCGTGGTGATGGATGCAGACGGTGAGGATAGACCGGAGGACATTCCTGTACTCCTCGGCGCAATGAAGAATCCGGAGCATCCGACCGCTGTGTTTGCGGAGCGCGGCAGGCGCCTTGAGAGTCTGGTGTTTCGCTTGATGTACCGTTGTTATTCCCTGCTACACAGAGTTTTCACCGGCCGCGATATTCGATTCGGTAACTTCAGTGTTTTGCCGTGGTCGCACCTCGACAGCCTCGTCGTGTGTCCTGAATTGTGGAACCACTACTCGGCAACTTTTCTTAAGTCACGCCTCCCGTATATTCGAGTGCGCTGCGATCGCGGCCGTCGATTGGCTGGCGAATCGCGCATGAATTTTGTCAGCCTGGTCACTCACGGTCTCTCCGCCTTGTTCGCGAACCAGGAAGTTGTGGGCACGCGTCTGTTACTGATGACCATTCTTAGTACGATGAGTTTCGTTGTGCTGATTGGCGCCGTAGTCGGAGCGGGCTTTTTCAGACAGTCGGCGATTCCCCTGTGGGCCGCCATTATGCTTGGGCTATTGTTCCTCCTACTGGGGCAGTTTCTAGTCGGTTGTTTTATGTTGGTTTTTTCCATCATGATGACTCGAAGCCATTTGGGCTTCCTCCCAATCCGTGATTACTCGTATTTTGTCGCCCACGAAACGGCCCTGTACTCGGTGGCCGGATATACCCACCCAGCGACAATTTCGGCAGCGACCGGAGGTTCCGCGTAGCTTTGCGGGGGTTTCGGGAATTTAGAGATCATGGCCCATCGGAATCTTGACGAACCCGTGAGCGAGCGGTGATGTGGTTGTGGCTCGAGGAAGAGGACAAAAAGCTTGCGCCGTGGGGGGCGCTGGCGGCCTTGATGGTGGCGGCGGCAGTGCTCCGCGCGATCGGGCTCAACCGCGACCTGTGGCTCGACGAGTTCTACACGCTGATTCAAACGGTGCGGCGGCCGCTGGGGGAGATCCTGACGCTCTTTCCCGGCGACAACCAGCACATGCTTTACTCGGTGCTGGCTCGGATTTCAGTCGTGCTACTGGGCGAGCATCCGTGGACGCTTCGGCTGCCGGCGGTGGTATTCGGCGTGGCTGCCGTGCCCGCTCTGTACTTTCTGGGGCGAGAAGTGACTACACGCCGGGAATCGCTGTTGGCGGCAACCCTGCTGACCGTTTCCTACCATCACGTGTGGTTTTCGCAAAATGCACGTGGCTACACTGGGATGCTCTTCTGGACGCTGCTATGCACGACCTATCTGCTACGCGGATTGCGCAGCACGAAGCGGTCGACTTGGTTGATCTACGCCGTCGCGGCAGCGCTGGGCACCTATACGCACCTGACCATGGTGTTTGTGGTGATAAGCCATGCGGCAATCTGCGCCTGGCTGCTGCTGTTTCCCGCAAAAAGAGGAGACTACCGGCTTGCGGACTGGAATCTACCGGCGATGGGGATGACGCTCGCCGGCCTATTCACGCTGTTGCTGTACGCGCCGGTGGTGTTGCAGGTGCGGCAATACTTCAGCCGGCCCTCAAAGCTGGCAGGAGTCTCCACGCCGGCGTGGGCGTTTTGGGAAACGCTGCGCGGGTTACAAATTGGGCTAGGCGCGCAAGCGGTAGTGGCAGTGGCGGGAGTGCTTTTTGCGGCGGGGCTGGTGAGTTACTGGCGGCAGTCAAGAGTGGCGGCCGCGGTGTTCGTGTTGCCCGGGCTGATGACGGCAGCGGGCGCGGTGATGGCGCGGGGGACGATGTATCCGCGATTCTATTTCTACCTACTGGGTTTCGGATTGCTGATTCTGGTGCGCGGAACGATGGTGGTGGTTGCGACGCTGGCGGGTAAAATGAGTCGCGAAGCCGGAAGGCGAACGAACGGGCTCACATGGGGCACGGTGCTGGTAGCGTTGCTGATTTTGGTTTCGGCTTTTTCGCTCTTGCGGAACTACCACTATCCAAAGCAGGACTATGGAGGAGCGCTCCGGTTTGTCGAAGCGCGACGGCAAGCGGACGAGCCTGTGGTGACGGCGGGTGCAATCGGCTATGTTTACCGCGAATACTACGGGCAGCCCTGGGCACAAGTGGAAACTGCCCCCCAGCTCGAGACGATCCGCGGTCAGGGGCGACGCATCTGGGTTCTGTACACGTTTCCGATGTATCTTGAGCGCGGGTCTCCGGAGCTGATGGCTGCGATCCGTCGCGACTGCACAGCGAAGCAGGTGTTTATGGGGACGGTGGGCGGGGGTGACATTGTCGTTTGTGCGGTCGAGCCGAATCGAGACCGGCAAGTTGGGATGGGTGAAATAAGAAGTCTCGGCCGCCGAGAGATCTCGGCGAGTGAAAGCTGAGAATCCGTCAGTACTCCATGAAACTCATCATCCAAATTCCGTGCTTCAATGAGGCGAAAACGCTGCCGGCGACGGTCGCGATGCTGCCACGGAAGATCGTCGGGGTGGATCAGCTCGAGTACCTCGTGGTGGACGATGGCAGCAGCGACCAGACACCGGAAATCGCGCGCAGCTGTGGGGTGCATCACGTGATCTGCCTGGGACATCACATGGGGCTGGCGGCGGCGTTTGTGGCTGGCCTCGAAGCAAGTGTCCGACTTGGTGCGGACGTGATTGTGAATACGGATGCCGACAACCAGTATCAGTCACAGGATATCCCGCGGCTGCTGGAGCCGATCCTGGCGGGACGCGCCCAATTAGTAGTCGGCGACCGGGGTGTGGCGGAGTTGCCGGAATTTTCGCCGCTGAAACGGCGGCTGCAACGACTGGGAAGCTGGGTGATTTCGCAGGCCGCCGGAGTGCCCACGCCGGACGCGACGAGCGGCTTTCGCGCCATCACGCGCGAGGCCGCGCTGCGTACGCTGGTGTTGAGCGACTATTCGTACACCCTGGAGACGCTAATCCAAGCCGGTGCGCGGCGGACGGCAATCGAATACGTGCCGGTACATACGAACCCAAAGACACGGCCGTCGCGGCTGATGCGGGGAATTCCGCACTACATCAGGAAATCGAGTGGCACGATCCTGCGCGCGTACACGATGTACCGGCCCCTGCGGGTGTTCACCATCGCCGGGACGCTGCTGATTTTGTTAGGGACATTACCGGGAATCCGGTTCCTCTACTTGAAATTCATCGGGCAGGGCATCGGGCACCTGCAATCGCTGATCCTGGGCGCTATCCTGATCATGGTTGGTTTCCAAGTGTTGCTGATCGGGTTAGCGGCGGACCTGATCGGCTTCAACCGCAAGATACTAGAAGAGCTGCTCTACCGGATGCGGCGGTTGGAAATGAATCCGAGGTCGCCGTCGCCAATCCGACTGCGGATCACGAATACCAGACCATAACGACCCCAGAGTGATGTCGAACAAAAAATGGCTGATTGCAATGCTGCGCTTGGCGGCCAGCGCCGTGGTGTTGACGCTGCTGTTCCTGGTACTGCCACGGGCGAGCCTGTGGGCTGCGATCAAACGGCTGACGCCAGGCGTATGGCTTCTGACACTGGCGGCATACCTGTTGCTGCACCTGCTGGGTGTCACCAAGTGGAGGATGATGGTGAACCTGGCCGGAGGCGGGCTCGGCTTCGTTGGGGCGGTGCGATGCTATTACGCTGGCCTATTCGGGAGCATCTATTTGCCGTCGATCATCGGCGGAGACGTCGTACGCGCGGGGCTGGGATTGCGCATCGTGCGGTCGAAGGTCGGGCTGTTACTGGGCAGCCTGGTAGACCGGATTCAGGACCTTCTGGCGCTGGCGATCGTAGCCGGCATCGGGGCGTTTCTCTTGCCGCGGGAACTAGACGCGCAGAGCCGGCGAATCTTCTGGTTTCTCGCGGCAGCGTTTCTAGTGGGAATCCTGGGACTGCTGGGGCTGGTGGCTGTGCTGCCGGTGAGAAGGTTTTCATTCCGCATACGTCGGCGAATCGCGGAGGTTCGCCAGGGCATCAGGGCTGGATCGCGGCGGCCGCAGATCATGCTGCTCTCGCTCGCGTGCGGCATCACGTTGCAGATCGGGTTGACGATGCTGAATGCATTTTTGGCGGACGCGTGCGGGCTGCACATTGCGTGGACGGTATGGCTGTTCGCATGGCCGCTCTCGAAGATCGCGGCAATGATGCCCGTCAGCCAGGGTGGAATCGGCGTGCGGGAGGCCACGCTGGTGGCGCTGCTGGCACCATTCGGGGCGCCGTCGGCGCTGGCGTTCGCGGCTGGCCTGGTGTTTCAGACCATCCTCATCGGCGGGGGATTGCTCAGCGGACTGCTGGCAATGGTGCTGGGCCGAGGCTCGCTGCTTAGCTGGCGGCAAACCGTGGCTGACAGGCCCCATGCATCCCAAGATCATCTCTTGCTTCCACGACCGTAAATGCGAGTAGCAGAGAAGCACAAGAAGACAAGGAAGAAACGAAGGGTGACAAACAATAAACCCATATCCGGGAATCCGGGTCCGAGCGCGCACACACTGGACGCGATGTGCCGCCCGCGCCGAGCAATGGATGGGGCCCCGACCGAGCGGCAGCAGGTGGTGATCCTGGGAGCAGGGCCGGCGGGAATTGGCGCGGCGTTTCAACTCCAGCGGACTGGCATTGCGCAAGCCACGGTACTCGAGCAGGGCAACACGGTGGGCGGAATCGCCGGCAGCTTCCAGCTCGAAGGGGTGTATTGCGACCACGGGAGTCACCGTCTGCACCCGGCAGTGGATCCGGCTATCCTGCGCGATTGGCAGTCTCTGTTGGGAGAGGACCTGCGACTGCGCGTGCGGCACGGACGCATCCGTTTGCAAGGCCGGTGGATACACTTCCCTTTGAAGCCGATGGACTTGATGCTGCGGCTGCCTAAACGCTTTGCGTTTGGTGTGAGCACGGACCTGGTGCGAAAAGTTCTGCCGAAAGGGACGCAGGGGCCGGAGACATTTGCCTCGGTCCTCGAGCGCGGACTGGGACTCACCATCTGCCAGGAGTTCTACTTCCCCTACGCGCGGAAGCTGTGGGGCGTCGCGCCGGAGGAACTTGCGCCAACCACGGCGAAGCGGCGCGTTTCCGGCAGCTCGCTCGGCAAAATGTTCCGCAAGGTCCTCTCGCAAGTCCCGGGGCTGAAGCCGCCGCGCGCGGGAAAGTTTTATTATCCGCGGCGCGGGTACGGGCAACTGTCGGAGTGCCTTGCGGAAGCGGCGCAGAAGGCCGGTGCGGACATACTGTTTGGCGCGCGCGTGACCTCGATCGAACGCCATGGCAACCGCGTCACGGCCGTGCGCTACCAGAAGGAAGGAAAAGAACACGAGCTGCCGACACAGCACTTGTGGTCCACCCTGCCGGCAACGCTGCTGGTGCGGATGATGCAGCCGGCAGCTCCGCCCGAAGTGCTCGAGTCGGCGAACAGCCTGTGCTACCGTGGGATGGTGCTCGTCTATCTGGTGCTGGAACAGGACCAATTCAGCCGGTTCGACGCCTACTACTTCCCAGAAGAATCCATGCCGGTGTCACGGATGTCCGAGCCCAAGAACTTTTTTGGCTCGCAGGAACCACGTGGAACGACGGTGTTGTGCGCCGAACTGCCGTGCGACCCGGGCGGTCCCTACTGGGAGTGGAGCGACGGGGAGCTGGGCAAGAAATTATGCGAGTGGTTGGAAGCCGCCGGACTGCCGGTTCGCGCGCCCATTCGGCGGGTTTACACCCGACGAGTGCGCCAGGCTTACCCGGTCTATCGAGCTGGATACGAAAAACACCTGGAGCGGATGGATCGATGGATCGAAGGACTCGATGGGCTGCTGCACTACGGCCGGCAGGCGTTGTTTGCGCACGACAACACACACCACGCCTTGTACATGGCGTACGCGGCCGTGGATTGTTTGGCGGCGGACGGAACCTTCGACCAGGAACGGTGGCAGGGATTTCGGCGGGTGTTCGAGACACACGTGGTGGAAGACTGAAAAACACGGGTCAGGAAGCTGGTGTCCATCGCTTCGACGTTTCCCGTTATGGAATTCCATGCTCCTGATGATCAAATCTCAGACGCCCAGCGCGGAGGCGATCAACGATTACCTCTTGGCGACGGAAAGTCAGTGAAGAGCCATCAACACCCTGACGTAGCAGTTGAAAGCGCCAGGTTAGTAAGTATGTACGTTTCCAGTCACGTAAGCGAGTCTGGAAAGGGGAGGTTGTTATGGGTTTCTTGAAAACCACAGGCCATCGTTTTGGAATCGCAGGGGAACTCTTCGGTTTCTTCTGGAGCAACAAGCGCTGGTGGATGACACCGATATTGGTCACGCTCGGTCTGTTCGCGCTGTTGTTGATCTTGGCGCAGAGTTCCGCCATCGCTCCATTTATCTACTCATTCTTCTAAAGGGCCACCAGTAGGAGCATCTGAACCGGTGGCAGACACCCCGGTCAAGGCTTCCAGCACCCCCCTTAAGAGTGAGATGAACACGATAGTTCTGAGGACCTTCATCGTCGATAAACGGCCACACGTTGTCTGAAATTCCTGAACAATGCTTGCACAATCAAGTACGCAACCAAGCTCAGGGCAAGTCGCCACGGCCAGACCATGGAGCGCGAAAGCCACAGGGCGGCGCACATCACGGCGCCGCCAAGCGCTGGCCTGGTGATAGAGGGGAACGGCTCGCATGGCAACACAGTTCGACGGAAATAGTAATAGGACATCACAAACCAAACGAGATCCGCGAAGGCTGTGGCCGAAGCCGCGCCAATCATGCCGAAACGCGGAATCAACAGAATGTTCAAGCCAACGTTCAGGCCGGCAGATGTGATGGCGCAGCGAAGGTCCAGAGCCTGCTGACCTGTAGCTCGAAGAGAATCCATGTAGACCCAGCGAAGAATAACCAGAGCAGCCGACCAGATCAATATCCTGAACGGCGCGGCCGAATTGTCATAAGCTGGGCCATATAGAAAGCGAACGATGGGACCGGCAAGGAATGTCCCTCCGACCACCAGCGGGACTACAAAGGTAAGCCAGAGTTCGACGGTGTGGCGGACCAAGAGACGAAATTCGTCGCGGTTTTCAACATAAAGGCGCGATAGGGCAGGGAAGAGCCCGGTGAAATAGGTAATTGCGACACTTATGCCGACCAAAAGCAGCTTGTACGCGGCGTTGTACCAGCCCACAACGCTGGGGCCCCGCAGGAAGCCCAACAGCACAGCGTCAAAATTGTAGTTCAACAGGCCCATTGTCAACGAGAATCCGATCGTAAGGGCCGGTTTGAGAACTGCATCTATCCCGTGGAATGTCATGTTGAGTGCCAAGCGGCCATGTTCGCGGGCAAACCATCGTGCGAAATACAAGGCAGTCACCAGGTCGCTCAAGAGCCGGAACGCCGCAACCCAAACCAGCCCAGCGGGGTTGTGGATTAATGCAACGACGGCCCCAGCAAAGAGTACTTGCCCGATCACCAGCCCACGCGCTACACCAGACATTTTCTGCTGTCCCATGAAGATCCATTTCAGGTTTACTGCCTGGGCAAAGACGGTCAGACCGTAGATCACCAGTACGACGCGGAGACTCTGGTAACGCGGAAACAGGGGGAGCAAAGCCAGCAGGGCGCCAAAACTGAGCGAGGCCAGTAGCAAGCGCAACGGCACGACGCGCGCCGCAAGGGCCGCAATGTCCATGGTGTTTGCGGCTTCGCGTGTTCCCCACTTCTCGAGGCCGCCGTCAGCCATCAGGAGCAGATAGGTGAGTACAGAACCAGCGAACTCAAGCACGCCGAAGTTCGCCACTCCGAGGATTCGTGCCAGATAAACAAAGGCAAAAAAACTGGTCGCTTTGGCAACCAAATCACCTGCAGCAAGGTGAATAATGTTCTTGAATGGGTTGGACAGCTTCATGCTCCCTTGAGCCTGAGAATCTATCACGGCACTCCCCAAGACCCCAGTGACTGAATCACAAACTGCAACGAAACGAAACTGATATAGTAGGCGGATTAGATGTTCCGGCTGTGGCGCTAATCCATGCCCGAGGGCCCTCGCAGCGAGGCAGAAACAATGAACACGATTGAACGGATTATCCGACACGGTAAGCTTACTTGGAAAAACCTGGCTTTTCCAAGCGTCCCCACCCCTCCTTTTCTGATTCTGTTTATCAACTCGATTTGCAATTTGACGTGTGAGCACTGTTTTTACTGGCGGAACCTCAATCAGCGTGATGACCTGAAGGTGGAGGAGATTTTCGCGCTCGCGAGAGATCTGGGACGGATCAAGAATCTCAACCTGTCTGGCGGCGAACCCTTCCTGCGTGCCGAATTCGCAGAGATCTGCCGGTTCTTCATCCAGAACAATGGCGTCGAACAGATTTACGTGCCGACGAATGGGTACTTCGCCGAACGGACGATCAAAGCGCTGAAGAGCATCTTCGAGGAGAAAAGCCTCAAGCTGTTTGTGTGTGAACTTTCCATAGACGGCATGCCGGAGTATCACGATCGCTTCCGTGGCAATCCCAAATCTTTCGAGAAGTTGCTCGGAACCTACGAGGCGCTGGCCGAGCTGCAGGCCAGCGAACCTCGATTGCGCATCCATTCAATCTCCACCGTCACATCGGAGAACATAGACGAGATCAAGAGGCTGACCACCTATCTGTACGAACGATGCCCGGCCATGGATCACCACAACTTGGCGCTCATCCGGGGCGAACGCAAGAACGAATCGCTGGTCATCCCAGACCTGGTCGCTTACGATCAGCTGGTCCAATACGCCCGAAAGTTGTGGGCGCCGCGGGAGGAAAAACGGTACGGCTCGCTGGTTGAGCCAATGTTGCAATGGGCGAAACTCAAGACTGCCCGGCAGCAGACGCAGGTAGTCCCGTGTCGTGCAGGGATTCTGACCGGCGTGGTCTACGCCAATGGCGACGTCAGTTTCTGCGAAACCCATCCCCCACTGGGAAATCTCCGCCAGAAGAGCTTTCGCGAACTCTGGTACTCGCCGCAGGCCGAAGCCCTTCGCCGGAGCGTCCACGCCAACGAATGCTGGTGCACCAATGAAGTGTTCATGTGGCCCAGCATTACTTACCAACCGGCACAACTCGCCAAAGCGCTCATCGGCTCGCGGGCGTGGGCGAAGTCGGAGGCCCTTGGAGAAGCCGAACGGCGCGAGGTGCTTTCGCAGAGCCCACCACAGTCGAGCGGAGAGTTGAAAATTCTGCAGAACTCACCCAACAAGAACTTGGGCATATCCACCCACGGATAACTGCAGGTCAAACCATTCGGGCACGGTGACCTGACGCTGCGGCAACATACGCAAGCTCAAGCAAGCTGAGTGCTGGGATCTGGTGATTCGCCCATCTTCTTCGCGAAGGGCCTTAGCGCCAACCTACTTTTCAGGAATATCTGCCCGCTGAATTTGGGTTTCCAAGCATTTCGTTTGGCAAGAAAATAATCGGAAACGCCCTCAAGCACATCCCCTTTCGATGCAGGTTGAGTTGTTCGTAACGTGGCAACTATGGAAATAAAGACAGCGGTCATCACGGGCGGAGCCGGGTTCATCGGAGTGAACGCAGCTGAAGCGTTCATTCGGGACGGATGGCACGTCATCCTGTTCGACAATCTCTCTCGCAAAGGCACGGATTTGAACCTGCGCTATCTGCAACAGCGGTTTCCCGCGGAGTGCGAATTCGTTCTTGGCGATGTTCGGTACGACTACTTTCCGTTGCTGCATGCAGTGGGGCGGGCCGAGCTGGTGCTGCATCTGGCGGCGCAGGTTGCGGTCACGACGTCGATCGTTCGCCCCACCGAAGATTTCGAGATCAACGCCCGCGGCACCTTCAATGTGCTGGAGGCGATTCGCGAGTCAGGAAACAAGCCGCTGGTGATCTACTCTTCCACTAACAAGGTTTACGGCGGAATGACGGACGTGGCCTACGTAAAGGGTGCCACGAGATACGGATTTCGCGACTTTCCCGAAGGCATCGCCGAAGACCGTCCTCTCGACTTTCACTCGCCCTACGGTTGCAGCAAAGGCGCGGCCGACCAGTACGTACACGACTACGGGCGGATCTACGGCATTCCGATCGGTGGTATTCCGCCAGTCGTGCATCTACGGCCAGAGGCAGTTTGGGGTGGAGGACCAGGGATGGGTGGCCTGGTTCTCGATCGCGGCGCTGCTGGAAAGACCGATCACGATCTACGGCGATGGCCTGCAATTGCGCGACCTGCTGCACGTTGATGATCTGGTTGCGGCCTACAAGCGCGCAGCGGCCGATCCCGGCGCGAGCGGCGGGCAGAATCTACAATGTGGGTGGAGGTCCCGCGCGGACACTTTCGCTGGTGGAACTGCTCGCCTTCCTGGAGACAGCGCCTGGGGAAGAAAATTCCGGTCAGCCACGCGGAGCCCCGCGCCGGCGATCAGCCTGTATTCGTAGCCGATATCCGCAAAACCGAACGCGAACTGGGGTGGCGTCCGACCATCGATCCACTGCCAGGAATTGGATTGCTGCTCGATTGGATTTGCCAGAATCGCGCCGACGTTGAGCGAGTGGTGGAGGCCTTCGTAGGAGAGCAGGCTGACAGACCCGCGCCGATTGCATGGCGAAAAGCTACGTCATCATTCCTGCCTACAACGAAGGGCCGAACCTGGGCGTCGTGCTGCAGGCAATTGCGAGAACTGGCGTCGACCATGCCGCTGGCCGTAATCGTGGTCAACGATGGCAGCCGCGACAACACCTTGCAGGAGGCGGAAAGCTTTCGCGACAAGATGGACCTGGACATCGTCACTCATCCCGTGAACCAGGGCGTGCCGATGACTTTTTACGACGGGTGGTGGCCGCGGCGGCGCGGGCCGAGCCAGCGGACTGCATTTTCATCATGGAGGGCGACGGCACCAGCGACTGAAATCATGCCGGAAATGGCGCGGCGGGTTTACAACGGCGATGACGTCGTAGTTGCCTCGCGCTACATCCGCGGAGGCGGATATGTCAATTTTCCCTGCGGCGAACCTGGGGCAGTTACGTCTGGTGAAACTTCCTGTTGCATGTTCTTCCATGTGCGCGGCATCACCGACTACACCATCTTTTATCGTGCTTATCGTGCCGACGCCGTGCAGCGCGCCCTGAAACACTACGGCCCAGACTTCGTGACCACCAAGTCCTTTGCCGCGAATCTCGAGGTACTGTTGCGCGTTCTGCCCTTCAGTA
>CAWJIW010000041.1:0-100353 GCA_963843005.1 uncultured Acidobacteriaceae bacterium
TTGCCTGAGCTCGGCGGAAAAGAGGGCGGAATACTCACGAGCGGAGACCGCCCTCTCTCCGTTTCACGCTGAACAAAGCCCTAAAGATGGGATTACGCCGTCAGCCGGAGATTGCCGTTGACACCCCAGGATCGGCCCTTTTCCCTTGGCCCCGCTGGCGGCGTTCTGGGCCTGCTTCCCCAGGATGAAGCGAAAGAACGTGGGGAGCGCCTTCAACAAATGTTCGTCTCCCGGATCGGCGCAGCAGACAGCGGCAATACCATGAGGCTTGCCGGTCTTGCAGTGTTTGCGGCCGCGCAATAAGACCACCGGCGTCCGGGGAGAAACGCGTTTCAGCTCGGCAACCACGCCGTCGCTCTCCGGCAGGTGATCTTGATGGATGAGGATCGCGTCCACGGCCGTGCCCAACAGGAGCCTGACGCTGTCTTCAGTGCGATGGCCCACTAGTAGGCTGAACCCGGCAGCCTGTAGAGGGGCGAGGAAGGGCGAGGCAACGTAAGAGGCAGACGAACAACAGCGTCAACATGGCACTCATCGCAAGGAACCTTTCGAGGCCAGAGATCGCTATTAGTTGATTGTTTACGACTTACACGGGAAATTCTGGGGCCCAGTAACAAGGATCCCAAAACTGCTCAAACGGACGAGGGCTCTCCTTTACTACCTTCCCTAATCTGACCCCTCAAGTCAAGCAAGAAATGCGTCCCCGCAGTTTTTAAATAGACATTCACATTGTCAATAACGGTTCGCAGCATCAAGAGCTGCGAGTCGTCCGCCTACTATCTGGCGGTAAGCCTGTCTCAATAGCCGCTCGTCGTGCGCCCACCCTCTCGCTTACGCGACGGGCTGCCCCGGAACGCGGCCGAGGGTGGGTCGCAGGCGAGGGTTATTTATTCAATTCGCGACCATCGTGTGGCTGGCCAGATCCACCGTCACCATGTCGACGCGGGATTGCGCTAGATTGCTCCCCGCGCCTACGGTGTGGAAGCCGATGTGGTAGTGTCTTGTCCACAGCGATCGCAAGTAACCGTAGTTCCGATCGTCATACCGTTCCAGCAGCAACCCTTTGGATGTTACCGCCGGCTTCTTCGCCTCCAGATAGTTGACCTTCGATCCGTTCGTGGGTTCCTTCGCAGGTTTGCCCTTGCTGGCCTGGACCAGAGGATTCACGTTGTGGCCGCCGTCTCCGCAAACGATGAAGGGCACGTCATAATCCTTCCCGTTGAAGGACACCGTGCGGGTGTAACGCTGGTAATTGTGGGCGTGCCCCGAAAGAAAGGCATGGGGGTAAACCCCTTCCTGCACGCAGATAGTGTCGATTTCCGCCAGCATGTCGGAACTGCAGCCGTGGTTACCGCCCGACCCACCGGCCTTGGCTGGAGGCGAATAGCTGAACGGCGGATGGTGGCACGCAATCAGCAGTGCCCCGGTAAAGTTTTCTTTCTTGACGCGCTGCAGTTGTGCCGTCAGGAAAGCCAGTTGCACGTCGGGCACGCCCTTCCACTTTCCTTTCTCGCTGGAAATCAGACCAGGATCTTCCAGCGCATTGCTCGACATCCGATGATGTCGACGAACGTCCATCCAGGGCGAAGTAGACGGCGGTTCGGTCATTGCGGTGCGGTGGAGCGACTTCGCTTCGGCCGTGATCACCGGACTGGGCGAGCAGAAGTTCCGCGCAAAAGTGGTCACGGGATTTGGTCTGGTGGCGTGTTGGGGACAATGAACCCGTCGTGGTTACCGGGGATGGCGAAAATGGGTGCAGGGTAGTTTCGATACGGCTCGTAGAACTGGTCGTAATAGTACTGGGCCTCGCCAAAATCGTAGACCACGTCTCCCAGATGAAACAGGAAGGCGGGCTTGTTGCCGATCCGAGATATGGGTGTCAGTCGTGACCTGGTCGGCAACGTTCAACTCGCGGCCATACTTGCTGACGTTGGAGGCGTCCGTGTCGCCGACGGCATGGAATGTGATTTCAACCGCCTTTTGGATCGCCTGGATGGCGTCCGCGCCTTGCGGGCCCAGGGCGTTTTGCATGCATAGAGATCGCCGGGATTGCCGCGCGCCGTGTCGAAGGAAACCACGTCCTTCTTCAGCAGGTCCCCGATCTGCTTGTACAGCTGGGCGTCCGAGGGATGCGCTTGGCTGAACAACTTGGGATCAAGAGTCGGGACTAACTCGTTGAAGGTTGGCTCACGAAAGATCGGCTGCTTAACTGGAGTGTTTGCTGACCTGGGCATAGAGGTACGCCTTTCTTTTACTCGCTATTCGAGGTTGTAAAGTCGAAAGAATTTTCCGACGGATTCAAGTCTGAATTGCTTATCGAGGGGCAAGAGGGCCTAGACTCTACACCAACTCACCTCCCAGGGCCTAGCAAAAACGCTCTCCGTTGGAAAAGTCCGGGGCGGCGGCAAGGCGTCACCACTCAGGGCTGTGTAGTTTGCGGCGCATATTTTGTTGCATTCCTCCCAACCAGACCTATACTTCGGCTATAAACCCATTCTGGCTCGGGAGGTGACCTGCCATGGCCCGGCGCTTGTTTGTCCTCATGGCCGTTTCTCTCGCTCTCTTCCTTCCCTACAGCGCATCCGCCGCCGACACCAAGGCGGCCGCTGACAATCCCGAACTGCTCGCCGCCAACCAGCTCTACCAGTCTGGCAAGTTCGCGGAAGCGGCAGAAAAGTATCAATCAATTTTGCAAACCGACCCCAAGCTCGTGCCGGCGCAGGCCGGGCTCATCCGCTGCTTGTTACGCGAGCAAAAGATCGACGAGTCCTATGCCGCCGCCAGCAGCGCTCTGGCCGCGCAACCCAATTCCGCACCGCTCCTGGCGGCCATGGGGGATGTCGAATTCCGGCGCGCCGAAATGCAAGAGGCGGAGAGCTCTTACCGCAAGGCGTTGAACGCCGATTCCAAAGAAACCCGGGCCTATCTCGGTCTGGCCCGCATGTACCACGTTTACTCGCTCTACGGCGGCGCCTACCAGCAGCTGAAGCTCGCCCACCAGATTGCGCCCAATGATCCCGAGGTGGAGCGCCGTTGGTTCGGACAACTCTCGCGGCGGGAACGCATCGCTGCCATCGAGGCTTATCTCGCTGGTCCGCATCCTGACGACCCGGAAGAAACTCGAGCTCTGCAGCACGAACTGGAATACCTCAAGGCCACGGCTGACAAGCCGGTGCATGCCTGCAAGCTGACCAGCAAAGTCGAACAAACTGATACCAGTCTCGAAACGATGCGCCGAGACCCGCAACATGTTGTCGGGACTGGTCTCGTCGTCAAGCTGAACGACCGCAACAATCGCCTGATTCTCGATACTGGCGCCAGCGGCATCCTCATCGGCCGCAAAGCCGCGGAAAAATCCGGTCTTGCGCTTATCACCCAGACCCAATATGGCGGGGTCGGCGAAAAAGGTATGCAGGGGGGCTATATCGCCGTTGCCGATCACATTCGCGTGGGAGAGTTGGAGTTCGCAGATTGCGTGGTGCGCGTCACCGACCGGGCGTCCATAACCGACGAAGACGGCCTCATCGGCGCCGACGTCTTCAGTTCCTATTTGATCGACATCGACCTTCCGGGGCAGAAGCTCAGGTTGTCTCCCTTGCCTAAGCGCCCGGATGAAGCCGTGGCGCCCACGTGGGCTCAATAGCGAAGGCGAGTCGCACGCGAATCCTGAGGATAAGGCGGAGAGCCCGGGCGACCAGAAGGCGGAATCGGCCAACCCTGCGACCAAAGCCGCCGCTCCGTCGCGCCCTCTGCCGAAGGACCGCTACATAGCTCCGGAGATGGCGAACTGGACCCCGATTTTACGCTTCGGTCATGCCCTCCTGATCTTTACCCGAGTGAACGACTCACCGCCGATGCTGTTCCTGATCGACACCGGCGCGCAGCGCAACATGCTCTCCACCCGGGCTGGCCGGCAGGTGACCAAGATCAGCTCCGATCCCAATATGCACGTGAAAGGACTCAGCGGACAGGTAGCCGACGTTTACCGGGCGGACAAAGCAACCTTGGTCTTCGCCCACTTCGCCCAGAAGAACCAGAACATGGTGACCTTCGATCTATCCAGCATAAGTAAGAATTTCGGCACCGAGGTATCGCGCACGCTTGGCTTCGAAATACTGCATATGTTTCAGCTGAAGATCGACTATCGCGATGGCCTGGTGGACTTCGTCTACGATGCGACCCGATTTCCACCGGCGCGGTAAATACCTCAGCTCCTGGTGAAGCGAAAGATAAGGCCCGCGCCGCGCTAAAGCAAACCTGTCATCCCGACCGAGGGCTTCAGCCCGAGCGGAGGGACCTGCTTTTGCTGCCTTCCCGGAAATTCTGATTGACAGGGCCTCACCGATGGCGCGGCCGGCGTGAGCGGGAGCGACAGCTCTGACGGCATCGGCGTAGAGGGCGCATCGCCCACCAGTTTTGCTGTTGTGGGAGTTAATCAAGTGTGCAGCGGTGGGATCTGTACGCTCACGGCTGGCACAGCAGGTTCACCACCGGAGCGGGCGGGACGATCCTCGAAGGATTGGGAGGCGGCAACACCGTATTCACCGTGGACTCAGGCGGCAATGGTTTCTACGCCGGCGATCTCAACGTCAACGGCAAACTGACCAAAGGCGGCGGCTCCTTCAAGATTGACCATCCCGTCGATCCCGAGAACAAGTACCTGTCGCATTCCTTTGTCGAGTCGCCGGACATGATGAACATCTACAACGGCACCGCCAGATTGAATGCCCGGGGCGAGGTGTGGGTGACCACACAGACTCGCTTTGTTGACATCTTCTTTGAAAGGGCACGGCTTTTAGCCGAGCCGTTACGTGCGAGTGGAGAATCGGGCTGCAGCCCCTGAGATTCTCTGTTAAAACGCAAGCTTTTTTCTTCTCTGGAGAGGTGGCGGAGAACCTCTCTTCTTTTTCAGCGAACCGCCGCTCCCCCCGGCGGACACAACCGGGCTCCGTCGTAGGGCTGGTCGTGACGAAACATGCCTACGATGGCGTGCAGCAGCTTGCGCATGACCGCCACCAGGGCCTGCATTTTCTCCTTCCCGGCAGCCAGCAGGCGCTGGTAAAAGGCCCGCAGATACGGCTCCTGATAGGCCGCCGTCAGCGCCGACATGTACAACGCCTTGCGCAAGTAAGCGTTGCCGGCATGACTGATATGCGGCTTCTTCTGCACCGAGCTGCCGGAAATAAACTCCACTACATCCAGACCAGCGTGCTTGGTCAACTCGCGGGCCGAGCGCTCCCCGATCACCACCAGCTCGCCCAGCACCGCCAAAGCCGTAGCTTCCCCTATCCCTTTGGGGCTGTCCAGCAACTGCAGGCGACGCTGCAGCACAGGATCACGGCTGACCAGCGCCAGGGCGGCCTTGGTCATGCGTGCCAGGCTGCGTTGCAAGTGGGCAATGGTTCGCCCCAACTCCCGCACCACACAGGCCGGCGTACTGCTAGAAACCTGAGCGGCGTGCAAGCGACAGCGAAACGTCGCCCGCTCCTGGGTGAGCGACGACCGTTGCCGGGTGATGGCGCGCAACTGCAGGTCCTGCTCCCGCGGCGGCTGCCACCGCGTAAACGGCATGCGCGCCGCATACTCCAACAACACCGCGCTGTCCACCGGATCGTTCTTGCTGCGCTGCTCCAGCGCCTGGGCAAAGTGGCGAGCCGCTTTAGGGTTGATCACTTCCAACTCGACTTCCTCCTGCCCCGCCAGCACCAGGGCCACGTCCAAACTGTAGTTGCCACTGGCTTCCAGACAGACCCGTATCGCCTCGCCCCGCCGCCCCAGCAAATACCCCACCAGGGCCTTATGCCCCGATGGCGTGTTGGCAAAGCGACGCACTGCTTCCTCCCGCTCTGGCCCACGAACCTTCACCACTAACTCCTGAGCACTGACATCGATTCCGCAAAAATTCACGCGCGCTCTCCTTGTGTGCTAGGCTGGCTCCGGCTTCCCGCCCAACGCCAACTCTCCGGCCGACCTTGAATATGCAGGCTTCGCGCCTCGGATTCTCCGCGGTTTCCGGAAAGCAGGGCGGGAGGCCGATCTCAGGACAGGCTTACGATGCCTCGGGCACCGCGCCTCAGGGAACTACGGCCTTCCCGCCGGAACCCCATACCTGCCATTCCCACTTAACACCCCATGGCAGCCTTGGGGAGTAGCAAGCAACATACAAGGGAACTCGCACTTCGTCGCAGAACCGAAGTTCCTCAGTGGCTAAAGCCAACGTAATGGACAGTAGCTTTACGGCACGGCTGAAAGCCGTGCCCTTTCAAAGCGAGAACGGACAGGGCCTCTGGAGCAGCCGCACCGGATCTCAACAAAGCCACACAGACTCTGAAGCCCTCGGTTGGGATGACAGGTTTGCTTTAGAGACGCGGCGCAGTTTCTCACGGACACGCTGCTACTCCGGTTCCGTTCGCATGATCCCTTCCGGGAAATTCTGATTGACAGCGCATCGGTGTGGGCACACAATGCGCGCTACCGGCCCAGTCACACAAGCTCCCGAGCCTTTCGCCACGAAAGGAGCGCCCCATGCGCCGCATCCGCTTCGTCATTGCTCTGTCCACTCTGTTGTTCGCTTCCATCGTCTCAGCCCAACAAGCATCAACCACGTCCGTTCCGAATCTCATCCGCTACAGCGGGGCGCTGAAGGATGCGTCCCCTGCATCCACGGCCGTCGGTGTCACCTTCGCCATCTACAAGCAGCGGGAGGGTGGTGCGCCCATCTGGATGGAGACGCAAAACGTCACGCTCGGCCGGGATGGTCAATACAGCGTTTTGCTGGGCAGCACGACAGCCACAGGTTTGCCTGACGGCCTGTTTTCGCAGCAAGAGGAACGCTGGCTGGGCGTGCAGCTCCAGGGACAAGCCGAGCAACCGCGCGTGCTGCTGGTGAGTGTGCCCTATGCCTTCAAAGCCCACGAAGCCGAAACGCTGGCTGGGCTGCCGGTCTCGGCATTTCTGCGGGCTCCAACGACAGATCCATCCAGTCAGACAAACAGCGAGACCCATCAGAGCGAATCCCTGGGAACAAAGCCCGGCTTCTTGAATGGACGAGGCTCGACAAACTACCTACCGATCTGGCAGAACCCGTACATCCTGGGCAATTCGGTCCTCTATCAGGCGGGCGGGAATGTGGGCATCGGGACTATAACCCCGCAAGCGAAGCTGGATGTGAATGGCGGCATCAACACAAGCGGGATGTTCACGGGCAGTGGTGCGGGCCTGACCGGCATACAGTTCTCGCAAATCAGCGGACTGTTGGGCAGCTCACAGTTGGGCGGGAGCTACAGTAATGCCCTCACGCTCTCGAACTCATCGAATGTATTTTACGGAGATGGCTCACACTTAACTGGTATACCAGCTCCCGTGAACCACGCGCGGCAGTCCGAGAATATTCAGACCGGCGTACCCCTTTTCATAACGCTTAACTGGGCTTTTCCTTTTCCAGACACGAACTACACAAGCACCCGTACCCCTCAAGTGTCAGCGAACTTACAGCAAGACCTTAACGGAGTAGCGCTGTTCCAGATTGCATCTGTCACTCCAACCTCGATCATGGTGGAAGCGATAGTTTATTACCAAGACGGAGTAATAACTCTTCATTGCATTGGAATTCATGATTAGGCCCAGCGTCCGCGGACGGAAGCGAGGCTACCTTGGGTGCGGAATGATGGAAAGGATGACATATTCGTCCCCCTCAATCTTGAAGTAGAATCGCCAGCCTCTGGTCACCCTGCCTTGCCACACATCCAGGGCCTCGCTGTACTTCTTGGCCTGCAGCGACGGGTGTCGAAGATTGGCGAGCAGGAAGCGCAGTTGTTTTGCGAAGGCTTTGCGGACAGCGACCGGCAGGTCCGCGTAGTCCTTGTCCGCTCTTTCCGTAAAGCGAAGCTTCACTGCCGGCGCTTCTTCGCGTGGCGTTTGGCGCGTATCTCCAAGGCTTTAATCGCATCCCGGGCGCTGGCATAAGGACCATGGGTCCTGCCGTGTTTTGCGTCCGCAAGACCCTCCGCCAGATGCCGGTCAATGAGGCTCTTGGGGGTGAAGGTGATTTTGCCGTTCTCGACACCCGCTTCCAGAAGGTCGCCGATCTCCACGTGGACTTGCTCGCGGATGTGCTGCGGAATCACGATCTGAAACTTGTTTTTCACGGCGACGATATCCATACGGGCGGTCCCCCAGTTCAACTGTTGAACAGTACAACTTTACGAGAGGCGCGGTCAATTGCCTGGATGACGGACCGGCAGATCGGCAGATGGAAGGTCGTACGCTCCCGCCCCCTACTCCGGCTTTGTCCCCACGACTACGTCGAAAATGCGGTCGAAATCCTCCAGCGAGGTGTACTCCACCACGATGCGGCCACGGCCATTGTGGTCGGTAATGGTCACATGGCAGCCCAGCGCGGCCTTCAGATCTTCCTCGCAATCCTTGATGTTTGGGTCCACAACGCGCTTCTTTTTGTCCTTGCGGCGGGGATGCATCAACTTAGTAACGGCCTCCTCCGCCTGGCGCACAGAAAGCGAAAGCGTGACGATGCGCTGGGCCAGCTCCTCGGTCGGACCGGGGGCGTAGGCGGGCAGCGTCATCAGCGCCTTGGCGTGGCCGAAGCTGAGCTTGTCCTGCTGTAGCAGCTCCTGCACCGTGGGCGGCAACTTGAGCAGGCGCAGGTAGTTGGCCACGGTGGAGCGATCCTTGCCGGTGCGCTGCGCCATCTCGTCCTGGGTGAGGCTGAACTCGTGCGACAGGCGATGGAAGGCCTGCGCCTGGTCCATGACGTTGAGGTCCTCGCGCTGCAGGTTCTCGACGATGGTCATCTCCATGGCCTGCTCGTTGGAGACCTGGCGCACGATGGCGGGGATTTTGTCGCGGCCAGCCATCTGCGAGGCCTTCCGGCGACGCTCGCCGGCGATGACTTGGTAACGGCCGTGGGCGGAGGGCCGCACGACGATCGGCTGTACCACTCCCAGGGCGTTGATGGACTCGACCAGTTCGGCCAGCGCATGTTCGTCGATCTTGGTGCGCGTCTGGTAAGGGTTGGAGTCGAGTTGATCGAGAGGGATCTCCAGCACGCTCTCGCCCGGCGCGGGTTGGGTGACGGGGTCGAGCGTGACATCGGGGGACTTCCGCACGGGGAGGAGCGATTCCAGCCCGCGTCCCAGCACTTTGCGCTTGTCGGTCATAGGAGGTTCCTGGTGATTAGTAATTAGTCGTTAGCCATTAGCAAAACAAAGTTTGTTATCCGGAGCGCGAAGCGCGCCACAAACGTAGCCCAGGACGTGAGTCCTGGGAAAGCGTTGTGTTGAATCGCGAGTCCCCCGGGGACGGCACAGATTTCGTTCGATCCGCGTTTTGTGCCGTCCCTAAGGGGACTCGGTTTCCTTTATGCATCCCTACCCAGGGCTGGAGCCTGCCCTGAGCGCAGTCGAAGGGCCCTGGGCTAAGTTTGTTCCGCCCTGCGGGCTCGCATCTGCGCGAAATAAACATCTGTGATTAGCAATCAGCATTTGGCGCCCCTAGTTCGAAGGGCCGAATTTTGTGCCGTCCCCGGGGGACTCGGATTCTTCTACTACGCCCACCCAGCGCTGAAGCGCTGGGCTATCTTATTTCGTCCCGCAAAGCGGGACTGGAGCGTTGGCGCTGCGAGCATCGGAGCGTTCCTCCGCGATTCGTTTCATCAGCGTTTTGTTCCGCCCCTGAAGGGGCTCCGGATTTATTTAACAACCTGACCCAGGGCTTACGCCCTGGGCTAAGTTTGTTTCGCCCTGCGGGCTGCTCGGTCCAGGCGGAGTTGGCGGCATCGGGCGACCAGACTAGGAGCGCCACATCGGATTGCGCCAGGCCGTCGTTGATCTTGCTGACGAAGTTGGCGCCCTTGTCGATGTCCACCTCGCAGCGCCAGGGGGTGAAGCCGGAAGCCTCGAGGGCATCGGCGAGCGTTCTCGACGAAGACGGCGTCCTTGGTGCTGTGCGAGAGGAAGACCGTCATGCGAGTTGTCGTGGGCGAGTTCATGAAGAAGCAATTAGCAACTAGCAATTAGCCGTTAGCAAAACAAACCCGTCATCCCGAGCGATGGCGGCCCGGCCGGCGGAGTCGAGAGCTTGCCCCGAGCGTAGCCGAGGGGGACCTGCTTTTTATACCGTCCCAGTCGCAGACCCCTTCCGCGAACGAACTTCCGTGCGTTAAATCCGCTAGCCCGCAGGGCGAAAACTAATTAGCCCAACGCGGAAGCGCTGGGTTCCCTGTTTCTTCATCAGGTCGAGCCCCTTAGGGGCGGCACACGTTCGTCGAAAACCGGCTTGATTCAACACAGCCAGAGCGCGAAGCGCGCCACAAACGTAGCCCAGGACGTGAGTCCTGGGAAAGCGTTGTGTTGAATCGCGAGTCCCCCTGGGACGGTACAGAATTTTCGTTTCATCCGCGTTTGGTGCCGCCCCTACGGGGCTCGTCATCCTTAATATCGCGCCTACCCAGGGCTCACGCCCTGGGCTAAGTTTGTTCCGCCCTGCGGGCTCGCATCTGCGCTAAATTTATCTCGCCCTGCGGGCTGGTATCTGCGTCAAATTTGTTCCGCCCCGACCCAGGTCATACAAGAACGCCGCAACCGCGGATCCTTCGACTCCGCGCCCGCCCGACCCGCAAAATCGGCGGGTCGAAAAAGCCGGGCGGTCGCTTCGCTCAGGATGACAGCACAAAAATTCCTACGGCCAAGCTGCGCCCTTACGGTTCAATACTCCGATATTCCCACATTGTGGTATATCCCACATCGTGGGACTCAATACACAACTTACATCTTTCAACGCCAACTGCGAAATACCATCCCTAACCCCTCTCATCCCTAATCCCTACCCCTCCCCTACCCCTCCCCCCCCCCCCCCCCCCCTCCCTCTCCTACACAGCTTCCCGCGTTTGCGCGTGCCGGACCCGCGCGATGATCTCCTCCGCCAGCCGCAGGTAAGCTTCGGTGCCGCGCGCCTGCGGATCGTACAACAGCGCCGGCTTGCCGTGGCTGGGCGCTTCCGCCAGGCGGATGTTGCGCGGGATCGCGGTCTGGCACATCAGCTCGCCGAAGAAGCCGCGCAGCTCGGCGGCCACCGATTGCGCCAGGTTGGTGCGCTCGTCAAACATGGTCAGCACCACGCCCTCGACCGCCAGCCCCTGGTTGAGCTGGTCGCGCATGCGGTCGATGGTGTCCAGCAGCTCGGTCACGCCTTCGAGCGCGAAGTACTCGGCCTGCATCGGGATGAGGACGGTGTCGGCGGCGACCAGCGCGTTGAGCGTGAGCAGGTCGAGCGCGGGCGGGCAGTCGATCACGATGAACTCGTAGCTGTCGCGCAGCGGCTGCAGCGCGTGCCGCAGGCGAAACTCGCGATGCTCCATCGCGACCAGCTCGATGTTGGCGCCCAGCAGATTCTTCTGCGACGGGATCACGCTCAGGTTCGCGACCTCGGTCGGCTGCACCGCCTGGGCGGCGGGAACCTCGCCCAGCAGGACCTGGTAGGTGCTGGGCCGCTCGGGATCGCGCAGAAAACCGAGTCCGCTGGAGGCGTTGGACTGGGGATCGCAATCCACCAGCAACGTCTTGGGGCCGTAAGAGGCAAACGAAGCGGCAAGATTGATGGCGGTCGTGGTTTTGCCCACGCCGCCCTTCTGGTTGGTGACCGCGATGACCCGTGCCATAGGTTTTCCCGGAGAAACGCCTCGCGTAAGCAGCTTAGACCGCCGGGGGCGGCGCGGCAACGGAGGAGTCTGCGCAGGGCGAAGTTTTCCGAGGAAAAGCTGTGCAAGACTCGCATCGGGTGGCCGAAGGTGCTGATTCGGCAATGGGTAGGTGGGACTCGAGGTTGTGCGTAACTCGCGGCGGGGCCGGAGATCGGACGGCGGCCGACGGAAAATGTTTCCAACGCCGAACAATTCTGGAGCGACGGATGGCCGAGAAGGTGGCCGTGGAATTGTGACCAAATCGGCGTATTTTGTGGCTTAAGCTATTGGAAATGGGGCGGTTGTAGGAAATGTTCCACGTGGAACATTTTTGAAGGCGCGACTCGCCTTTCTTGGGACGAGGGGCCGTCCTTCGAGGGTTCTGGTAAAAGGGGTGGGCGATTCTAGTGCGCCAAAGTTGTGTCTAAAGTGCTTCAAATCTATTGTAAATATAATAGTTGCTGGAAATGTTCCACGTGGAACATTTTGATTGGCGGTCGATTGGTCGATATGCTGGCTTCGGTTTTGGCAAGCGCCCGCCGAGTTCTGCTTGCAGTGCCCTATGGACCTGTTCGGATTTCCTGGCCTCTGCGCTTGGAGGCCGCTGATCGCGGCGCGCCCAGGCCGAAATTCTTGCAGACCGTTGTGCTGGGATGATGTATTTTCTTAGGCACTTTGCGCGGCAGGTGATAATTTCCCTGAGTAGAGGCTGCGTCGCATGGCGAATCCCGAACATCTCGCGAAGCTGAACGAGGGCGTCCAAGCCTGCGCAAGCAGCAGCCTGAAGTCACTCCAGACCTCGACGCCGCTGACCTCTCCGGCAAAGATCTGTCGTACGCCGACCTGCGCGCTGCGAATCTCGAACACGCCAAGCTGTGCCGTGCTGATCTTTATCAGGCCAACCTGAGCTGGGCCGACTTGTGGCATGTTAACTTCACGGACGCTCACTTATCTGAAGCCAAGTTGCGCGAGACCAACCTTCGCGCCGCCGATCTTAGCTCCCTTGGCGGAGCATTGCAGACCGAGCAACTGGCCGGCGCGGACTTGACCGGCGCCAAGCTGCCCGACCAGCTCAAGAAGTTGTATGACAGCCTGGACAACGTCAAGGGCATCTCCGAAAGCGCGCGCAAAATTTTCCTGCGCGGTCCTGGCGGCATGTCTTTACTGCTGGCTGACGATCGCCACCACCACCGACGTCAACCTCATCACCAACCGCGCCTCCTCGCCGCTGCCCATCATCCAGACCGCCATTCCCATTGTCGGATTTTATGTAGTAGCACCGCTGCTCGTGCTCTGCGTCTATTTCTATTTCCACTTCTATCTGCAAAAGCTGTGGGAGGAACTCGGCTCGCTGCCCGCGGTCTTTCCCGACGGACGGCCGCTGCATACCAAAGTCGATCCCTGGCTGCTGAACGACCTGGTGCGGGCGCACCTGCCCAAGCTGAACGTCGGTCGTCCATTCCTGTCGTACTTGCAATTGTGGATTTCGGTGCTGCTGGCGTGGTGGATTGTGCCCATCACCATGCTTCTGTTCTGGGGACGCTACCTGCGACGGCACGAGTGGATTGGAACGACATTTCATGTGCTGCTGCTCGTTATCTCGATAGTCGCTGCCGTCAGCCTCTACCGGCTTGCAGTGGGAACGATGCGTGGAGTGAAGCGCGACCAATTCACCTCGAAAGCGGCTTTCAGGAGTCGTCGCGGCTACCAGACAGCCGGCTTCGCAGTCGCAGCTGGAATTGTATTCGGGCTGATTTCCCTGGGAGCGATACGGGGAGTTCGGTCCAGTAAACCTATTGCCGGCATTCCGATGCCTTCGTCTGAACAATGGCGCAGTCGGGGAGGGTGGCTTGACGGGCGCTGGACCTGGGTGCCTCGTTGGATGGCGCTCATCGGCAATCCGCCGTTTGCAAATCTCACGAGTGCAGAGATTTCCCAAAAAAAATCGACCTGGACTCGGAAGAACGATAACGAAACCGATGCAGATTCCGTGATCGGGGCTCAATTGAGACGGGCTAATCTTCGCTACGCGTCAGCAGAGAGCGCGTTCTTCGCTGGTGCCGACATGCTCGGCGCCGACCTGACCGGTGCTGATTTGTTGGTCGCCGACCTGAGCAAGGCCTATCTGCCTGGTTCCCATTTGGGAGGGGCGTTCTTACTCGGAGCTGACCTGCGCGCCGCCAACCTAGCTGATGCCCACCTGGAGGGTGCCGAGTTAACGAACGCTAACCTGCGAGGTGCCAACCTACACAGTACGGACCTGAGCGGGGCCAATCTGTTCGGCGCCAACCTGTTCGGTAGCAACCTAGCTGATGCCCACCTGAAGGGTACGTTCCTTATCCATACCGACTTCAGGAATGCGAGGAATATGGATGTCGTAGAGGTTGTTAGCGCTAGATTCCAGACATGGAAAGAGGCATTCTACGACTGCAAGATAATCGAAGCCCTGCACCTTCCCCTCGACAACAACGTCAAGCTTTTCGAAGTGCTGCATGATAAGGAACATCCACCGAAACAGGGTGAAGAGAAGCCAGAGTCTTGCCCTTTTCCGAAGCGGTAACAGTCGCCGTTGACTCAGCCGGCGCTTGCTCAAACCAGTTTGGTGGGCGCTTCCGCCGCGAGGAAACCATGACCGATGGGGAAATTAAGATACCTCCCGCCCCAGGACCTTAAGACCGAACCGGCCGCCAACGAGCTCATGCGTTCGGAGAAGATGAAACCGTATCTGGCGCTGGTGTGGGAACTGCCGCAAACCCAGCCGCGAAGCGCCGGCGGTGAAGTGAGCCCGGTGCGCAAGCCCCGGATAAAGTGGGAAAGTGAATCCGAGCCGCGTAGCGGCGGAAGGGGTTCTCACTTCGGGAAATAAGCGAGCCTGCCCCGGTTTTGGGCGGGCGAGTCAGAGCACCCCTATTGGATCTCAGACCTAAGCGTTAAATAGGGGCCCTTCGACTCGCGGCAAAAGCGGCCGCTCGCTCAGGGTGACAGAGATTGTTTTGGTTGCGGCTCTTGCTGCACCGCGCTCTGACACCAACAGCCGCGCGCGGATCTTGCTACCTTCTCGGACAAAGATCTCGAGGCGGTCGCGGAATCGCTTCCGATGAGGGCCATCCGGTTCTGCGTGTTTGTGCGCGCGCTGATGGAACCGGAGGCCCTAGAGCAAATCATGCAGCAGGCGTCGCGAACTGAAGCGCCGGCCGGACAAGTAAGACGTTCTAAAAGCAGTAATCTCCCACTAGAAACTCATGGTTAGCGAAATTAAACTACATGATTCCCACTCATACAACAATAACTATCAAATTATATGATACTGTTACCACTTTACTTATGATGATCGGCTCCGGAGTGGAGAGCTGTGCCGCCCTGACGGAACTCCCTCCTCGTTTACCCGTTGATCCAGCACGGGAGGCCCTGACCACCGCCCTTGGCTTCGCTCTGGAAGTGTGCAAACCGCTTGGTGTCGAGGCGGTATTCTGGTAGAAAGAGATGCAATTTCCCACTTCACGGTGCCATTGTGCCACGGACGAGTTGGTAAATAGAAACTGGCATGTATTTTTATAGCTGTCTTAGCCTATATCTCCCACTTCTGTATTTCCGACAGGGATCCTCGACCATTCTGGAGGTTAAAACCAGTCGCCGCTACGCGGCTCGGTTCGAGCCTCGCTCTACCCGGGGCTTGCGCCCCGGGCTCAAGGCAACACCGCCGCTTCGCGGCTCTGGGTTTGTACGGTAAAGTTTCGCGTGAAACACACGCGGTACGGTCGGCAGAAAAAGCAGGTCCCTCCACTCGGACTGTGAGTTGCTGCGTAAGCATTTTGATGAATCACGAGTCTCGGACTGAAGTCCTCGGTCGGGATGACAGATGGACTTTAGGTAATCGCTGATTGCCGATCTTCATTCATTAGCGCGGACGCCAGCCCGGAGGGCGGAACAAACTTAGCCCAGGGCGTGAGCCCTGGGTAAGCGTTGTGATGAATCACGAGTCCCCCGGGGACGGCACAAACCGCAGGTCCCTCCGCTCGGACTGAAGTCTACGGTCGGGACGGCAATTCGAGGCCAGCGTCGAACACCAACGCCGCCGCTACGCGGCTCGGTTCGAGCCTCGCTCTACCCGGGGCTTGCGCCCCGGGCTCAAGGCAACGCCGCCGCTACGCGGCTCTGGGCTTCAGATTTGACCTACACCCCGTCGAGGGCCACCTCATAATGGCCCGTACATTATGACCTGGTTTTCGGCGCCGACAAACACCTTGCCATCGGCCACCGTGGGAACGGTAAACTTCACCGCCAGCCCCGCGTGGTCACGCCCCGGATTCTGTTCGGAGTTGTAGAGTTCCGTCGCCAGATTGGTGGCATCGTAGGCCCGCAGAACAGCATTCGCGACACCGTAGGTGTCGCTCTGAATGATCCATACGATCCCATTGGTCGCACCGTTGGAAGACACCGATGGCGTGGGCCCGGGGAAGTTGAAGGTTTCGGGTGACTGGGAGGCGGAGCCGGACGAGAGCTGCTGCGCCACCGGATCGAAGTCGAAAGCCTTCATGCTGTCGTAGGAACCGCCAAAGTAAGCGTTGTTGTTCCAGAAAGCGGGACCGCCCCACACGCCGCCGATGGCATAGGGAAGGGTTTGCACGATCTGGCTGTCGTTTCCCGAATGGAAGTGGCCCATGTTGTCGCGATTGACGAGATCGATCGTTCCCTCTTTGCCGGCCTGTACGAGCAGGTGTGGATACTTCGAGCCCGGCTGGTCCGGTAGCAACAGCACCCCGCCGGAATCCAGGTCAATGTCGTTGGCGTCCAAGGTGTGCTGGTCCCAGGGAGTGAAATAATCGCTGACCGTGAAGGTCTGGTTTGAACTGGACCACGTGAGCCTGAGAATGCTGTCGCCGAAATCGATTCCGCCGTTGTTGGCGCTGAAGAGCCCATTGCCGGTGCCGGCATAGATCGAGCCACCGGCATCGGCTGCCAGACCCGAGCCGCTGGCCCAGAAGCCGCCTTCATAGCCATTGGGGGTATCGACGAAAACGCCGGTGGAGGAAAGGGTCGCCTCATTAAAGGACATCAACCACCCATGGTAGGCGTTGAGGTCACAGTGCGAGGCCCAGGCGATGAACACTTGTCCATTTTGCAGAAGCAATGCCGAACGTTGCGCCTCCACCAAAGGATCGAAGGTAAGCACTCCTCCGACGGAGCCAGTGCCATTACCCGCAGCCTTGGCCGTAATGCGGTGAGGGATAACGCCCCGTTCAATCCCGCTCCGGATATCCAGCGCATGCAGGGTCTGATAGAAGGTGGTCGTCTTGGTGCGCGCGTCGTATTCCTTGGTCTTGGCAACCAGGTACATAGTGTTGTTGCTGGGGTCAATGACCGGGGTCCCAGTGATTCCAATCTCGGGAACGAGGTCGCCACATCCGACATCGTTGCTGGAAACCGTGCTGACCACCAGGAGGGGAGTGAAACTTGCCAGGAAGTTCGTGCGCCAAATCTGCTGGCCGCTGTCGGCATCGAAGGCGTAAACCTGATCGTGCTCGGTCGCGATGAAAACGAGGTTGTGGGCTTTGCCGCCGATGACGACACCCGGCACATACAGCGGTTGCGCATACACGTAGCCTTGAACGGCGAAGGTCAGGCGCTTGCCAAAACTGTTCACGGTGACGTTGGCTGTAGTGAGAGTGGTTTCGTGGGTGTTTGCCCCGGAACGGTAGTTGTCGTTGTGATAGGTGGTGACCGCGACTTGCGCGGTGGTCACGGCGCAACTCAGTAAGAAGATGGTTGCGCAGCAGACTATTCTGCCAAAGAAACAAGCGTGCAGTTTCTTCATATTGCCCGAAGCTCTCCTCGTGATTGGAATCATCCGTTTTGTTGGAGTTTGGCCCGTTGCCGTGCTACATGCGGGGGCCTGGACGAGGTGGGGCGACCTCTACAGATGTCCTGCAATTGTATCTGGGTCCCGTCGAATTGGGCAAAGGCAAAGCAAAAAAAGGCGGCGCTAAGTAAAGAGCGTCGCCTGGTCTTTTCCGCTTGGGCCCTCCGCAATAACTGGAGGCGTCTCGAATAGCACCCGAACAACCACGGCCTACCCTAGCGGCGTTGGCAGCGGATGCCTGGGAGGATTAGGTGGCATCGGTGGGCTGGGCGGCGGCGGTGTGGGCGGAATCGTCTGGCCCATCAGAGGCGTCGGCAGCGGATGCCTGGGAGGATTGGGTGGTTTTGGCGGACTGGGCGGTGGCGGATAAATCGGCGGAGTCACCCCGCTCATAAAAGGCGTTGGCAGCGGATGCCTGGGCGGATTAGGTGGCTTCGGTGGACTGGGCGGCGGCGGATAAATCGGCGGAGTCACCCCGCTCATAAAAGGCGTTGGCAGCGGCTGCCTGGGCGGATTAGGTGGCTTCGGTGGACTGGGGGGCGGCGGTGGAAATGGCGGCGGCGGCTGCCATGGCGGAATGACCTGGCTCGCCGCGGGGACTGTCACCACCTGGGTTGCCGTGTTGGTCGCGAATGCGGATGCGACCATCAGTGACAGAACAACTAATGCGAGAATGATCGGTTTCATGGTCTCCCCTTTCTTGACCGAGTTGGTACATCTGGCGTGATGCCTGGGCCCAAGAGGAGTTGCGACGCGGGCGCCGGGAATGAACGACATTAAAATGTCGATGGTCTTGTTCTCTTGCCAGTGGTTGGCTGGAGTGATGGTGCGACAAGACCGAGGGTCTTATTCCTGGCGCCCAACAGTTAGAGTCTGAGCCGGCAGCGATGGCTTGTCTGTGACCGTTGACTCTATGCCGTGTGACGATGGCAATCTCAGCGCGATATTTCTGCCGGAGGCGCTTTGCGGCGCTCAGTCGCGTCTGGCGATTGCGACCACGCGCCCGCTGCTCAGCGGCACGCGGATGCGGCTCTTCCCATCTCCAGCCCGCATCCAGCAACGTCCGCGCTGCCTCACTCTGAGCGGCGCCAATCATGAGGCACAGCCGCCCACCCGGCGCTACCAGCTTCGCGACGACCGGCAGCGTCCGCTCGAATTTCTCGACCGCTCGCATCGTGACCACGTCCGCCGACTTTTGCCACTCCTCCGCCCGGCCGCTGAAAACCTCGGCGTGTTCCAACTTTAAATCCCGGATTACCTCGCGCAGAAACGTCGCTTTCTTGTGGTGCGATTCGATGAGCGTGAGCGCGATCGCGGGCGCAAACAGCTTGATGGGGATACCGGGCAGGCCTGCGCCGGAGCCGGCATCGGCAAGGGTCGCACTTTTCGGCGGCGCGGCGAACAGCACGCGGGCTGCGAATAGCGACTCGCCGAAGTGTCGTGTCACGATCTGTTCCGGATCGCGGACGGCGGTCAGATTGATGCGCGCGTTCCAGCGCAGCAGCACTTCGAGGTAGCGCTGCAATTGCTCCAGCAGCAGCGGCGGCAGTTCGGCTTCGCCCGCAAAGGGCCGCAACAGTTTGGCGATGCGTGCTGTCTCCATAAGAAAAGAAGATGCAGAATTCGTTCAGTCCTTGCGGCCAGTGCGCGGCAGCGAACCTGAGGGCGCGGCGCGCAGATACTGCGACGGCCATGTTGCCACCTGGCGCAGCGCCTGGGCGGCATGCATCGGCCAATAAGGATCGCGGAGCATCTCGCGCGCCAGCAGCACCAGATCGGCCTGGCCGTTGCGGATGATGTGGTCGGCCTGCGCCGGCGCGGTAATCATGCCGACCGCGGCGGTGGCGATGGCGGCTTCGCGCCGGATGCGCTCCGCGAAGGGCGTCTGATAGCCCGCGCCCACCGGGATCGCGGCCTGCGCCACGTTTCCGCCCGAGGAGCAGTCGATCAGGTCCACACCTTCCGGCTTCAGCAGCCGCGCCAACGCGACCGAGTCGTCGAGCGTCCAGCCGCCGTCGGTCCAGTCGGTCGCCGAGATGCGCACAAACAAAGGAAGCCGCTCCGGCCAGACTTGGCGGACGGCCTTCACGGTCTGCAGCAGGAAGCGCGCCCGATTGGCGAAGCTGCCGCCGTATTCATCCTGCCGATGATTGCTGAGCGGCGACAGGAATTCATGCGCCAGGTAACCGTGAGCAGCGTGCACCTCGAGCACTTCAAATCCAGCCGCCAGCGCGAAACCGGCAGCAGCGGCGAACTCGCGGGTGACGCGAGAAATATCGTCATGCGACATTTCGCGGGGCAGCGGGTAGTCGGGCGAGAATGCGATGGCGGAGGGCGCGATGGGCTGCCAGCCACCGTCGGCAATTTCGATGCGCCCTTCTCCGTCCCACGGCCGCTTGGTGCTGGCCTTGCGTCCGGCGTGCGCCAACTGGATGCCGGCGACGCTGCCCTGCGAGCGCAGGAAGCGGACGATCGGCGCGAACGCTTCGCTGTGCGCGTCCGACCACGCACCCAGGTCTTGCGGGCTGATACGGCCTTCGGCGGAGACTGCGGCGGCCTCGGTGAAAACCAGCGCCGCTCCGCCCACCGCCCGGCAGCCCAGATGGACCAGGTGCCAGGTGTTGGCGAGGCCGTTCTCGCAGGAGTACTCGCACATGGGCGAAACCACGATGCGGTGGGACAGCGTGATGCCGCGCAGGGTCAGCGGTTCAAACAGATGGGCCAAAGTTCATCCTCCATGGGAAGCAAACTCCGAGTTTACCGTTTCCAGTTCGTCTTTTTCCGAGCGGCAGACCCTAGTTGCCGTTGTCACCTCCGGCTGCGTCATGGGTCACTGACAAGCCGCCCACCGCAGACGTGAAATTCTGGTGAGTGTCTCGGGAGAAGATGCAGCGGCCTTTTTCACCCTCTCCTTGGCGAGTCCGCGCGAAACGAGGCCTCGACATTGCTTCTCCTCGCGCATCGAATGCGCCCGTCGCCGAGGCCGATTCATTTGCCCGACGGCAAGAAGGAAAATCCCATGCCCGGCAAACCGCAATTTTGCAATTCGCTTTTCCGCATAACTTCACCCGCGGCAACGACCACGCTAGGGCTGGCACTTGCGCTGGTGCTGACGGTTGTCCTGGCCCAATCCGCCCCGACCCAGACGTTCAAAGTCGTCCACAACTTTACCGGTGGGGCGGACGGGGCAAACCCGGAAACCGGCTTAACGATGGATGCGGCAGGAAACTTCTACGGCACCGCCTACAGCGGCGGCTCCGGTTACGGGCTCATCTTCAAACTCAAGCAGTACGGCTCCGGTTGGATCCTGACTCCGCTCTACACTTTTGCCAGTGGCACCGACGGTGCGAATCCTCTTGGCCGGGCAGTGGTTGCTGCTGATGCGACCCTTTATGGCACTACCTATAACGGAGGGATCGGCTGCGGCACGCAAGGCTGTGGCACGGTCTTCCATCTGCGACCGCCATCGTCGGCTCCAAAATCAGCCTTAGTCTCTTGGAATGAAACTGTGCTCTACCGCTTTAGGGGAGGGGGCGATGGACAGAATCCTTCTGGTGACCTCACCTTCGACCAATCAGGCAATGTCTATGGCACTACCCCGTGGGAAGGCGCAGGCTATGGCGTGATTTACCGGTTGACCTCCTCGGGTGGCAGCTGGACCCAGACCGTTCTGTATGAACCACAAACTTGGGCCGAGGGCAGCCAACCGGTTGGCGGAGTGGTGTTTGACAAGTCCGGGAACCTTTACGGTGTGTTCTCGTCCGGCGGTCCGTATGGTTACGGTGCGGTCTACCAGTTGTCGCCGTCCGGGCCGGGCTGGACAGTGCAGATCCTGTACGCCTTCACTGGGGGAAGTGACGGGAGCACCCCAGCCGGGGGGCTCGTCTTCGATCCGTCGGGCAATCTCTACGGAACGACCTCGTTTTATGGCGATGGCGGGAGCGGCACGGTTTTCGAACTTACGCTTGCCAACGGCAATTGGACTTTTAGCACCCTTTACAGCTTCTCCAAGGGATCCGGCTACGGCCCCAGCGATAAGCTCATCCTGGACGCTGCCGGGAACCTTTACGGCGCAATCGGTGGTTATGGTGGCTACGCCGAGGGGTCGGTCTTCAAACTAACGCGCTCGAACGGCGGTTGGGCCTACACCTCACTGCACGATTTCACGGGCGGCAGCGACGGGGGATATCCCAATGGCAGCCTCGTTTTCGATGCCAATGGCAATCTCTACGGCACGGCGTATGGCGGCGGAGCCTATGGCTACGGTGTTGTCTGGGAGATCTCACCACAAGGGAAACGGTGAAAGATGCTGTAGCCTGGATTATTCATCTGTTTCGGTGCTGAAGACGGCGGGTTTTGAAGGGGCACGGCTTCTCGCGTATGGCGGTCTGGATGAAGCGTTCGGCCTTTCCGTTGGTTCTTGGGGTGTAGATTTTTGTGCGGTTGGTGCTTGCGTTCCAAGCCTTTGGCATTCGGCCTTGAACAGGTCGGAGATGAAGCAGGGCCCGTTGTCGGTCATGACGCGGCGGATGGAGGTTTTGATGGCCCGCGAAGTATGCGGCAGCCTGGCGAAGAAAGCGGCTTGCCGAGACGGCCTTTTCATCGGGCATCATGGCGGTGTACGCCATGCGGGAGTGGTCGTCGACGGCCACGTAGAGGAACTCCCAGCCCGCGCCGCGGGTCTCGTCCTGGGGATTGCCGGTGATGCGGTGTCCAGGCTTGTGGATGCGGGCCAGCTTCTTGATATCGATGTGCAGCATGTCGCCGGGGGCGTCGAACTCGTATCGGTTAGGCGGCAGCTTGGGCTCCAGCATATGGATCTTGTTGAGCTTCAACCAGGTGAGTATGCGGCTGACGGTGGCCCGACTCAGGCCGGTGGTCAGGGCGATCTCGACGCCGGTCTTACGCTCCCGCCGCAGCTCGGCAACGCGCTTGGCCACGCCCACAGGCACGCTGCGCGGGGACCTATGAGGCCGCGAAGATCGATCGGCCAGGCCCGCCGCGCCCAGCTCCCGGTAGCGCCGCACCCACTTGGAAGCGCTCTGCCGGCTGAGCCCGCGCTCGGCTGCCGCCTCGCGCAGGCTCAGCCGGCCTTCCATAACACTCTTTGCAAGTTCCTCTCGACCAATGAACCGTCAGTCGAGCATTATGGTGATAGTCCATTCGGTCTCCTGAGTCAGCTTTTGCTTCGCAACATTAGCTTCCCAGCGGCCGATAGAGGCTGCTGAAAAACTCGAATCCCGGGTAGAGCTGGCCTTCAGGCCATCGTTAAGAGTAATTCATGAAGACCGGCTTTAGCTAAAGCCAATATAAATGACCAGCTTTACGGCACGGCTGAAGCCGTGCCCCTTCAAAGCGCGAGTTCGGTCATGAATAATTCAGGCTTGCGGCCGGCATCCTACTCCGGTGCCGGCCATTTCTAGTTTGCCGTTATCACGTCCAGCTGTGTCATGGGTCACCGACACATCGCCCGCCGCAGACGTGAAATTCTGGTGAGTGTCTCGGGAGAAGCTTCAGCGGCCTTTTTCCACGCTCCTATCGAGTCCGCGAAACAAGACTCTCGATTCATTTCCCCAGCGCCCAGAGCGCCCGTCCCTCAGTCCGATTCATTTGCCCGACGGCAAGAAGGAGAAGTCCATGCCAGCCAAGCAGCAATTCTGCAATTCACTTTTCCGCATCATCTTGTGCGCAGCTACGGTCGTGCTGGTGATTGCGATCACGGTGCTCCCGGCGTGGGCGCAGAACCCGGTTCCACCCACGGCGCGGGAAGCAGCAGCGTCACCAGCTTTCGCGCAGCGACTGGCTCATGCGAGCAAGGCGCCTTCTACTCCTCCGGCAAGCCGTCGCGCGTCGCCGCAAGTAACGTGGTGGTTTACGAGAATGGGCCGCTCAATGGCACCTATGATGCCTGGACCATCAACTTCGGCTATGTCGTCAGCAACAGCTTCACCTTGGGATCCGGCTCCACGGTGGTCGGCTTCGACTTCTACACCTGGGGATACCCGGGCGACAAACCGCAGACCGTGGACTGGTCCATTACCAGCGCGGTGAACGGCGGCACAGTCTATGGAAGCGGAGCTGGCGCTCCCCTTGCCAACACGATCATCTCGACCAACGGTTATGACTACCAGATCAACGAGGACACGGTTTCTGGGTTGAATCTCAATCTGGGGACCGGGACCTACTACCTGAACCTGCAGAACGCCGTCACTTCCGGGGACAATCCGCTGTACTGGGATGAGAACGATGGCGCCGGGTGCAAGTCGCCCGGCTGCCCCTCGCTGGCCGACGACAACGGCGTAGGAACCATCGGTTCGGAAACTTTCGATATCACCGGCAGCAACACGATACAGCCATGCGACGGGGGCGATCCCACCTTGATTTACAGCTTCACTGGCAAGCAGGACGGAGCGGATCCAACCAGCGTGACCTTTGACCGCGGGACACTGTACGGTACAGCTGTTAGCTTCATTTTCAAGTACGCCGAGGGAACGGTCACGCGGCTGTACACCTTTGCCGGGGGAGCCGATGGGGAATATCCGTCGCCCTTAGTTGCCGGCCCAGATGGGACCCTTTACGGCACGACCTCGGGCGGGGGCCTGCAAAACTGTAACGGCTCCTACTGTGGCCAGGTCTTCAACCTGAAATACCCCCCGACAGCTTGCGTGTCAGCCCTTTGCCCGTGGAGGAAAACGGCGATTTATCAGTTTACCGGCATCACCGATGCCTACAATCCCAACGGCGTTGTCTTCGATGCGGCAGGCAATCTCTATGGCATCGCCGCTGGCGGGGCGTTCAACCAAGGCGCGGTTTACCAGTTGACGCCGTCGAGCGGCGGTTGGTCGGAGAGCATCGTTCACTCGTTTAACGGAAATGACGGCTCTGGACCTAGCGCCCTGCTGTTCGGAACAGACGGAAATCTCTATGGTGCGACTTCCGGCGGCGGCACACTATGGCGCGGGTACGGTATTTGAATTGTCCCCTTCCGGAAGCGGCTGGACCCAGACTGTCCTCTATAACTTCCAGGGCCAAAGCGACGGCGCAAGTCCCTATTATTTGGCTCAGTATGGCTCGGACCTTTACGGCCTTGGAAGCGCCGTTTTCATGATCTCACCCTCCGACGACGGATGGGTATTGAGCAAGTCATACACCATTGACTATATGACGCACGGAAGAGCCTATGGCCTGATTGCGGAAAGCTCCCCGGTAGGCATCACAGCCGGACCCGCTTGCTTGGGCCTGACTTGTTCGCTGCAGCTCTATGACTATGGCGAGATTTTCAGGCTGGATCCCGGAGATCCCAAAGATGGAGGCTGGCACTACGAAACGGTGTACACGTTCCACTGGTGGTCGCCCCACTATATGACGCCCGGTTCTCTCTGGGGCACCAGTCCCTCGGGGGGAAAGTACTGCGAGGGCGCAATCTGGAGGTACTGAAACTCTGCGGCTGCGTCCATCTGGATAGCGGACCGCGCTGGCCGCTGCGCCGGTAAGGGGACCGGCTCCAGGAATTCGCTCGACACTCGCATGATGGTCCGCGACAAAGTGCGCGGGGCGCGTGCGAGTGTCCGTGAAACCGTTGCGCACTACTACCTTGACCCTAGCTACACGGCAGGGCATAGCAAGCACAAAACTGCTCAGTAATGTGACGAAGGCCGCATTTCTCCCGAACTGGGAATGCGGGCGCAGATTGACGGAGAATTCTTGTCAACTTTGCCCTATAATGGGAGCAAATAGAGCCTAAGTTGTTGAGTGGCTGAGGGGACGCCACGAATGGCCAGCTCGCAACAGGCACGTCCGCAACTGGCACGTCATGGAGGAGCGCATCACCGCGGTGCGTCACGGCAAGTGTTTGTGTTCTTGCTGGCCGCCGACCTGATTGTGCTCCTTATCTATTTGCTTGCTCTTCCCAGCCAACAGTGGGGTGCCCTCGATGCCCGTGTTAAGGCGATTGCCTCGCTGGTGGCCAGCGGTTTAGCTTATTTCGGCCTGGACCGCCTGTTAAAGAAGCGCGCGGGCAATTACGCCGCCGTTCTGGATTCCTACTGGTTCCGGACATTGCTGGTGCTGGCCACGCCGGTTTTGTGGCTCGGAACTCTGCCCGTGTGGTCCCCCCGGTTCGTCTTCAGCCCTCCGCAGGCCAATCCCCCGGACATTGCCTTTGCGGGAAAGCCCCGGCAGTGGGTCAATACCGACAAGCGGACTTCCACGGGTGAGCCCATCTATCAGGTGGATGGCTTGTTGCTGCGAAACTACGAGTACACGGTGGCAACCGGTCGACAGACCTCGTATTACCTACCGCTGATCAGCATTCTGAAGGGGACTTTCTTTCATGGGCCAGTCATCATTCAGCTTCCGTGTGCGGTGCAGTTGCCGTATATTTCTGGTGCGAAGGTGAAATATCGGAGGTTTCAGGGGGAAGCGGATGTAGAATATGGGGACTTACCGGGTGACGGCAAGATATACCTGATGCCGGGCCATTACGATTACATCAGGATTGAAACCAGCGACACAGCGGGTTCTTCATCGTTGGATTTGAAGTGCCCCAGTTCTGAATCGCTGGGGATCGAAATGAAACCCAGGTAGCTGGTCGGGATTCAACAACAGCCATGAAGTCGAGAATGCGAATCCGGACCTGGTGGTTACTTGCAGCGCTGACGATGGTGTGTCTACCCACTTCGTCGAGTTTTGCGGCCGACACGCCCGAATTCCACCTCGCGAGATTCGTAGTCGCAACCGTTTCCGATTGCGAAGTTCAATCCAGCGATCTGTTCAAGAAAGCGGCAGGAAATGTTACAAAACTTCAACTCCTTTTGGCGAAGTCACCGAAAGATAACGAGTGCGCTCAGGCCGTCAAGGCCGAAATCATGCTCGCGATGAAGGTTGCCGAGTATCTCCAGAACCATGGAATAGCGGCCATCTTCCACCTGGAAGAGATTGACGACCTGAAGCAACAACTGGGAAAGGCTCGCCCTGCCCATGGTGGCGATCCATTCCTGGTTGAGTGTGTGATGACAGCAAGTAATTCGAACACGAATCAACTCGACGTTCTCTGCACAGCAACGTCTTTACATGGCGAGGGCGTCATTCCAAAATCCTGGCACCACCAAAAACCACCGCTTGACCAACTCGTGGACCTTTTCTGTGTGGATACGTCTGAAAACGTTGATGAGCTGTGCAAGAATGTGCAGAAACGTGCTCGTCGCTAGCTTTCGGCGGTTCCTCTTTCTGTTGATTCTTCTTGGCGGTGTGGCCGCCTTGTCAGCTTATGGACAAGAGAAGCCTCTACCTCAAAGTGGACAACCCGCAATAGCGGCTGGCGAGCTTGTCCCTCTCGAGGTCCGCGACTTTGATCCCTGGGAACATACGGAAAAATCTCTTTATTCGGCCGATCTGCTAAGGGCGATCCCGGACGCTCTTTACCTCTACTTCTTAGGTTATCCCCGGCTGGGGGTGAGTCGCGGGCCCTCGATTCCTCGCACCACCAACGCTTTGCCCCAAGCGAACCAGCCGACTGCTCAAGTTCCCATCCGACCAAGCGGTTCCTCGTATTCTCTGGAAGGACAGGTCAGACTTGTATCGTCGGGAACCGCCCCTGCCGCCGACACGCTTACCGGAAGGGGATCTCAACTCCTGATTGTGCGCTACCAAGTGTGGCTAAACGGAGCCGGGCCGGAAGCGAAACTGATCATGGAAAAGAGCTTCGTCACCGGGAGCGGCGAACTTCCAGACCGACTCAATGAAGTAGCTCGAGACGTGATCGACAAAATCGTTCCGCCAGATGCTCCTGTAAATGTTTTCGTGTCCCCGGTGGAGACCAACTGTTTTTCCTCGGACCGCGAGAAGCGGTTCTATGAGGAGACCCTGTCCGGACTACTCCGTACTACCCTCGTGGGCAGCGGTTTCGTCAAGCCGGCACAGGATCGGGCAGGCGTATACGTGGTAACCGAATCTGCGACAGCCGCCGCGGGAGGTTGCGTATTACATGCGACGCTGACGAGCGCCCGCGGTGAAACCCTCATAAGGATTGAGAAGCCGGGTTCCAGGAGCGATATCCTGGAAACTCAGGCCGAAGTCAATCAACAAATCGTTGATGCATTGCACCTGGAAAGTCATTCCATGGGCCAGAAAACCGGTTCGTCCGCTTCCTTGTCGCCCAGGGAATACGTGCGGGCTGCCGACAAGTACCAGCAGGCTGATCCTGAACTGGCGGCGGCGCTTTACCGCAAGGCGCTGTCGGTGGACCCCTCTAACCAGGAAGCGCTGAATAAGCTGGCTCAAAGCCTGCTCGATTCCGGCCGGCCCAAAGAGGTGGTAGACCTGATACCTGCGCCGACCAACGCTTCCCAGTTTGCGTTGCTCGCGGCAGCCTACCTTAAGCTTAACAACAGCAAGAAGGCCATTGCCGAGTTGCAAGCAGGGCTTCGCCTGGGCAGCAGCGATCCTAAATTCTACTTGCAGGCGGCGACCATTCTGGAACAGACGGGCGACTATGCCGCCGCGGCCAATGCGCTGGAACTGGGACAAAAGTACGCCAAGCCGAACGACCAATTCGCGGGAATGGCCAACGAAACTCGCCGCCGCGGGTGCTGCCGAACTCATAGGCCGGGGAAATACGACCAGGCTCTTGCCTTGGTTCTCCCTTCCCTTGCAGCAGACCCGACTTCAGAATGGGGACAGCGGCTGGCGGGAATCGCATACGCCCGTTCGGGAGAAACGCAACAAGGCGAACAGCACTTGCAGGAAGCCATGCGCATCCGGCCCACAGCCTATTCGGAAGCCGAACTGGGCAAGATCCGATTGCGAGCAGAAACGATATGCCGAGGCGCGAACCTTTGCGCAGCAGGCGATTGACACGGATCCCAAGTGGGACGGAGGATTCGGTGTCCTGGCAGGACTCAGTCCAGAATGCTGAGGATGCAAGGGAGACGGTGGCGTGGTTGAAAAAATACTTGACGATGGAACCGCCCAATCGAACTGCAATGCTGGTGTGGGGACTCATTCAGACCAAGTACCTACCCGACGACGCGGCGGCCATGCATCAGCTATATGAGGCGTATAAGTCGGCTACGAAGGATGTTCCCTATACGGAGTGGTTGGCTGGGTGGGTGAATCTGGTCGAGCTCAGCATGGTGGACAATCACGTCGAGGAGGCAGCCAACACTGGCCGATGCACTGTCGCACATCAACTTGAGCCCGCATTATCGAATGAATATGGGATTCTACTCGTGGCTGACTTACCTGCTGCTCGGTGACTGCGGGCACTTCGAGACGAACTTTGATGCGTTCCTCGACTTTCTGGAAAAGGGCGACCCGCCGGACACGAACAGTTGGGATTTCACCGCCACACACAAGTTCGTTGAAGTGCAACGGTCGCAAAGAAAGCTCAACCAGAGTGGCATGTCCCTGGTGGATGGCGCACTGAAGCTTCTAGAAAACCCATCACACCCAGTGCGGTTCAGCAGTTCAGCAATGATGCCTCGCAGTTCCGGAAAGGGGCCTGTCCCGCGAATTGATCGCTGCTTGATGAGCGGCAGATTCGCCGGGCTGAAGCCCGGCGCTTCCACCGCAGAACGCCTGGACTGAAATTCCCAACTTCACTGCGTCCGGCATCGGGATATGGGTGCCGGACGGGCGTATAGTGTGGGGCTATTGGGAGCCGAAAGAGAAATTCCGGGAAGAAGCGGCGCGCCACACTTCCGATTAGGCGGACTCTGGCGGCGCGGCCTTGCGCTGTTGCTGTTCGCTCTCGCGCTGAGCACGGTCGCCGTCCCCGAAGAAGCCCAGCCCGAGTTGGAGTTCCGGCCATCCACGGTGAGCTTGCCGGTGGGAGCGGCGCAGCAGGCCACCGCGCTGATCGTGGTGCACAATCCCACGGACTCCACCTTGCGCGATCTGCGATTGTCGTGGCTGCCTGCAGCGGCCCTCGATGTTCAACCCAGCACGCCGTTGGCTCTTCCCGCGCTCGCCCCCCACGCCGATTATGTCTGGACACTGATCATCAAGCCGATCCAGGGGCTAACAGCTCGCGGTGCGGTAGGTCCCTCGGCGATGGTGAAATCCGGAGGGCCGGAAGCAGGGCGTTTCACGGCGATAGCGCCGCCTTTCGGTCAACCGGAAACCCCGATCGACGAGAACCTCGATCTTCGCCTCGACTACAAGACCATCGCCAGCGGCAGAACGTTGCCGCAGATAATTCTGAAGTCGCTGCCGGTGAAGACGCCGGACCTCGGCCAACTGGACAAAGTTCTGGATGTTCAGATCAAGACCACGCTGGAGTCGCTGGACAGCTCGCAATGGGGCTCGATCTACCTGGTGCTGAAAAACAATTCCACGCGGACCATCAACATCATGAACATCGCGCCCATCGGGAAAGGAGTGTCATTCTGCCAGGACCGCAGGACACAATTGCCCTACGGCAGCCTTCCCTTTTGCTTCTATTCCAGTCCTCACGCTTTGATCCTCATGCCCTATCAGACAGCCATCGAAGAATTCCCAGTGAAGGCCAATCCAAGGGTCAAGGTCGGGAAGTATCTCTTGGTGTTTCAAATCGCGACTCAGTCCTTTACCGGCGGAGCGCCGCTGATGCGCAACATCGTCATCAGCCAGCCGGTGGATGTGGACGTTCTGGGCGAGTCGCCGACGCTGACCGTTGCCGGTATCCCTGCGTTTTTCCTCCTGCCGGGAGTGTTATTGCTCCTGACCATCGGTCTGTGCTGGTCGCTGGAGGGGCGATGGTGGTCCGCCCCCGACCAGGATGGGTTTCCGCTCAAATGCAGCGAGCCGAATTTCTGGCTGGTTTCGGTGGTCATCTCTCTGCTGATCGCCATCATTCCGTGGCTGTACAGGAACAGGTGGTATTTCACCCGCTACAGGCTGCAGGACATCGGTCTGCTGTGGTTCGCTGCCATCCTCGGCGGAATTGTGTGCTATGGAATATGGTGGATCTATCGTAATCACCGCCGGCTGCTGGCGGCGGAAAGAAAACGCCTGCTGGCGGACGCGGAGGCCGCCCAGTCGAGGGACCGCACGCGCACCTGAGCTGGAACCAGAGCGACTTTATGGGCGGAGAGCCCACACGGCTACTGCCCCACCCAACAGAAGGCAACCATGCACCCAGCGGGGATAGCTCCGTTCTTGCGCGCGGATTGAGTGGCGCGGAAAGCAAAGTCTCCAAATCCCAGACAGGGCAAGTGCTCCGAAAAGTGTCCAAAAGTACCAACCCCGCCAACGGAGACAAGGGACAGAAAGCAACAGAAGCCACGCGCCAACAAAACGCACCAGGCCGGGCTTGCTTAGCCAGCGCGCGGTCTGCGATGGCAGAAAAATATGACATAGACCGGAAATCAACAGGAGAGAAGCAATGCAGTCTACGTAGATCGACTCGGTCATGGCCGGATAGTACTCCCAGAGGCTTCCAGTTTGGCGTTATCACATCCCGCTGCGCTATAGATCACTGACAGACCACACGCCGCAGGCGTGAAATCCTGATGGGTGTCTCGGGAGAAGCTCCCCGGCCTTTTTCCCACCCACTCCTGGCGAGTCTGCGCGAAACAAGACCCTCGACTTCCTTCTCCCCAGCCTCCAAGCGCGCCCGTCCCCTTGGTTCAATTCATTCTTGATCGCATGGAGAGGAGGGAAAACCCATGCACAGCAAACCGCCACTTCGGAATTTACTTTCACGCGCGGCTACCGCCGCGCTGGCCATCATCTTTGTGCTCGCGCTGATACTCGTCTTTACCCAACCAGCGCAGGCGCAGACCTACAAAGTGATTTACAACTTCACCGGCGGAGCTGGACGGGGAGCACCCTGCCGCCGGCTTGACAATGGATAGAGCAGGAAACTTCTACGGCACGGCCCAACGGGCGGACATACCGGAGGCAACTGCGCTCGGTGCGGTGGTCTTCAAGCTGACGCACATAGACTCCGCCTGGGTCTTAACCCCGCTGTACGACTTCCAAGGAGGCAATGACGGGACTTTTCCCCGTGCCAGAGTGATCATCGGGCCGAACGGCAGTCTCTACGGCACCACGATACAGGAGGCGCCGTTGCGGCTGGCCCGGCTGCGGCACGGTTTTCAACCTGAGACCCCCAGCGACAGCCTGCAAGACCGCACTCTGCCCCTGGACGGAAACCATGCTCTATCGCTTCACGGGAGGCAGTGATGGAAACAGCCCCAAGTCGGTGATCTCATTTTCGACCAGGCGGGTAACATCTACGGCACGACTGGCGAGGGCGGCCCTATACGGCGGCGCGGTGTTTCGAACTGGTGCCCTCAAGCGACGTTTGGACGGCCCGTGTTCTCTACAGCTTGACTGGAGGCAGGCGGACCGGCCCCGTCGGCGGGGTGATCTTCGACAGTGGCGGCAACCTTTACGGTACGACTCCGGGGGCGGCACCTACGGAGCTGGCACAGTCTTCGAGTTGACGCCCTCGGGATCCGGCTGGGCAGAGAATGTTCTCTAATTTTCCAAGACGGAAACGAGGAGGTACCCCTCGCCGGACTGATCTTCGACCAGTCGGGCAATCTCTACGGCACCACCAGTGATGGCGGCCCGGGTACCGGCGGCACGGTTTTCGAGCTGACGCCCGGCAAAATGGCAGCTGGACGTTCACCACTAGTCTACAGCTTTACGAACCTGGCTTCTTCGTGGCCCCTCGCCCGCTCTAGCCATGGATGCGGCGGGTAATCTCTACGGCACCACGCCAGCGAGCGCGATGGATCCGGCTGCGGTTTTCAAGCTAACGCCATCAGAGAACGGCTGGACGTACACTTCGCTGCACGACTTTACCGGCGGCAGCGACGGGGCAAACCCGATTAGCACTCTGATATTCGACGCGAACGGCAATCTCTACGGCACGGCGTCCGGCGGCGGGACGTATGGCTACGGAGTGATTTTCGAGATCACGCCGTAACTGAACCTCTGCGGCTTCACTGCGGCCGGCGTCCTGGATTGGGTGCCGGCCTTTTCTAGTTTGCCGTTATCACATCCCGCTGTGCCATAGATCGTTGACATAGCACCCATCACGGGCGTGAAATCCTGACGGGTGTCTCGGGAGAAGCTCCCCGGCCTTTTTCCCACCCGCTGCTATCGAGTCCTCGCTAAACGAAGGCCTCGACATTCTCCCTCATCTGTAAGTGCGCCCGTCCGTCGGGTCGATACATTGCCCGACGGCGAGAAGGAGAAGTCAATGCGCTGCAAACAGCAATTCTGCACTTTACTTCCCCGCACCGTCGCACGCGCGGCCACTGTCCTGCTCCTGTTCGCCGCCATTCTGTTAAGCCCGCTTGGACTGCGATCGTCCGCAGACGAGAAAAAGACAACCGACACTATGAATTCCGTTCAACGCGGACAAGCCTTGCAGATGCTGAAGGAGACGGCGGACACCGTTCGCAAACAGTATTACGACCCGGCCTATCATGGAGTGAACTTCGAAGCGCGGTACACCGAAGCCGAACAGAGAGTCCGTCAGGTGCCCACGCTCAGCGATGCCTTCGGTGTAATTGCGTGGATGCTCGATGGTCTGAACGATTCGCATACCTTCTTCCTGCCACCAGCCCGTCCGTTCATCGTGGAAGATGGATGGGAGGCGACCTTCATCGGCGATAACTGCTTCATCACAGCCATCAAGGAAGGTTCCGACGCTGCTGCCAAGGGTTTGAAGCCGGGAGACCAGGTCGTCTCCGTGGAAGGCTTCCGGGCGAAACGGGAAACGTGGTGGAAGGTGGAATACGCCCTACACAATCTCTCACCGCGAGCGGGAATGAAGTTGGTTGTGGTCAGTCCGGGCGGGCAGCCGCGTGAAGTCGCCGTCATGTCGGCGGTGAAGAACTTGCCCAAGACGTACGACTTTACCAAGGGCTCCGATATTTGGCAGGTCATCCGTGAGTCACAAAATGACCAGCAGCGCTACAAGCCCCGTTCGGTCGAGCAGGGCGATGTCCTGGTGTGGAAGCTGCCGGCCTTCATGATAAGCGACGATGACATCGATGGAGTGCTCCACAAAGCAAGCAACCATAAGGCGTTTGTTATCGATCTTCGAGACAACGGCGGAGGCGCGGAAGAAAATCTGGCGCGCGTTCTGGGTGGAGTGATGGACCATGAGGTGAAAGTTGGCGATCGCGTGGAGCGCAAGAACACCAAGCCCTTGATGGCGAAATCGCGAGGCGGCCATGCGTTCTCCGGAAAGGTGATTGTGCTGGTGAACAGCCGGTCGGCTTCGGCTTCAGAGCTGTTCGCGCGCGTGGTGCAACTGGAAAAGCGCGGCACCGTTGTGGGCGACCGCTCGGCCGGCGCGGTGATGGAGGCACGCCGCTATCCGCTCTCGGTGGGAATAGACACCAAAGTCACCTACGGGGTGGAGGTCACAGTGGCCGACTTGAAGATGACCGATGGCAACAGCCTCGAACATCACGGGGTGGTTCCCGATGAGCTCCTGCTTCCCACGGCAGGAGATCTGGCGGCTGGCGCCGATCCGCAGCTGGCGCGCGCCCTGGAGCTGGCAGGTCATCCCATCACGCCCGAGCAGGCCGGAAAGCTGTTTCCCACAGTGTGGCGCTGAGACTGGCGGCCGTTGCCAGCAGTTTTGGGTGCCCGTCGTTTCTGATTTGCCGTTATCACTCGCTGCTGCGCCATGGGTCACTGACAAACCACTCACCGCAGGCGTGAAATTCTGACGGGTGTCTCGGACCAGACCCATGTAATATCTGATGCCGGGCTTCATCCCGATAACCGACCGTCGCGCTTTTCCAAGGAGACCTTCCATGACCCGCTTGCTGCGGACCTGTTTTGCTCTGGCAACAACTCTGGCGTTCCTGTCGGCGGCCGCCTCCGCCGACCTGAAGATCAAGACCCGCACCACGGTGATGGGCCACAGCACCGAGAGCACGGTGTACATCAAGGGAGGGCGTGAGCGCCGCGAGATGAGCTTCGGCGGCCACGGTGGCGCGGTCACCATTACGCAGTGCGATCAGAAGCGCATGATCACCATCAGCGGCGACCACTGCATGGTCATGTCGATGGGCGGGGGCGAAACCTCCTGTCCGCAAACTCCCGCACTGGGAACCATGGGACGGAACGGGAGGAACCCGAAGCGCCCGCGCGCAAGGGCGGCGTCGTCACGGTCAGCCGCACCTCCACCGATACCGGCGAGCGCCAGGAGATGTTCGGCTACAAGGCGCGCCACATCAAGACCTCGATGGTCATGGAGTCCAGTCCCGACGCCTGCAATCAATCGCACATGAAGATGGAAACCGATGGCTGGTACGCCGATCTCTCGGCGGCGTTTTCCTGTGGCGACGAGTCGTACCGCGCGTTGGCCTGCGGTGGCATGGGTCGCCGGGGCGGCGGGTGCACTGACCGCATCGTGGTCAAAGGCGGCGGGGGCGGCGCGCTGGGCTACCCGCTCAAGCAGACCACTACCATGGTGACGGAGCAGGGGACCTTCACCACCACAACCGAGGTGTTGGAGATCGCCAACGCAACCCTGGATGCGCCGCTGTTCGAGATGCCGCCCGGCTGCCGGGCCATGGACGCGTCCGCCATGACGGGTGGCGCGCCCGCAGCGGCGGAGCCGGCTGCTGCGCCCGCGCCTAAAGCGGAACCATCTGCGGCGGCCAAGACCGCTGCGCCGGCTGCGCCCGCGGTCGCCCCCAAGAGTGCCGGCGTAGTGCGGGTCGGCGTGGTCAAGATCAAGGATGCAAGCGGCCAGTCGCTTCCCACCGACAACCTGCGCCTCAACTTGCTGAGCGAGATCGCCCGCAACAAAATGGAAGCGGTGCCGCTGGATGCGGAAGCGCCAGCGGCCGATGTGGAGAGCGAAGCCCGCACCAAACAGTGTGACTACATCCTTTACACCACGGCCAGCGACGTGAAGGAACCAGGCAGCGGCGGGCTGCCGCCAGCCTCCGTGCCCAAGGGTGTGGTGCTCGATCCGTCCGACTTCCAGGCCTTGAGCGCCATGACGCTCTACAAGGTAGGCAAGCCGCTCCCCGAGATCAAGGACCTGCCTCTGGCGGCCAACGCCCACCAGTTCGCGGTGGACGCCGTCATGGCTACGTTCGTGATCGAGTCCGACAAGGTGGCCCAGCAGGTGGACGCGGACGCTCATCCCAAGGCGGCGCCGGCGAAAACGACCAAAGCTCCGGCCAAGCCGGCCACTCGCCCTAAGACGCAACTAGCCTTGGACTAGAGGAAAGGTGACATCCCTGTCGTCAAGTATGGACTGAGGCAAAGTGCCAGCTATCCTGGCGCATCCTGCTGCTCGCCGACGCTGCAATACCCGCCTTCGGAGTCGGCAAACTGCGCCAGCACGCCTCCGAAATCCTGCTTGGTCGGCGGCAGGCTGAACTGGAGACCCTTGCTGACCATATTCCGGTGGAACTCTTCCACGTTCGGAACCGTGAATCCCAACTCCACCGCTCCGGCGGGGTTTTTCGTAGACGCCGGATGTAACGCAAGTATGGTTTCACCCGTAGCGAATTCGCTCCAGCCGGGGGACTCGAACCTCAAAGGCAGGCCCAGTACGTCCCGGTAGAATTTCACTGCGCGGTTCATGTCAGAGACAAACTTGATAACGTAGTTGAGCCTCATGGTGGCTATCCTCCCTCAATCAGTGAGTGGGCCCGTCCGTCACATCTAGTGCTTGGGGTTGTATGTGAAATCAACCAGGCCGTCACGATAGTCAATCTTCAGATGCATAGCCGACAGCATGGCGAAGCCGAGGACACCTGAAACCTCGGTTCCGGTGATGCGGCTGATCCTGGACATATCGAGAGTCAGCATATAGAGGTCGCTGTTAGCAAAATGCCCGAACTGCACCTTGGCTTTCGCTCGGTAGACTTTGTCCACCGACCCGCTCAGCCCCCTCACGTTCACTCCCCTGGTATCGGCTAACAGGTTGCTGACCCGCTGGGCGGCTGTGGTTGACAAGATATTGTCGAACGCCCCCGTGTCGATCAAGAAGAGCATGGGTTTTGAGTCATTCACGCGAGTGGGGATGAGGAGTTCGTGGCCAAAGCGAAAAATTTGCAGCCAGCTTGCCATCTCCGGCGCGATATAGCGGTCCTTGGGCAGACGTGGTGGTTGCGAGCCCGAAGCTGGTTGTCCGCTCGGGGACGCTTCTTTGTTGTCTCCATTCTCGACCGATGAACGAGATTCGCCCTGGCTGCTAAGGGCAGTCGGGGCGACGGCCTCGTCCGGACGCTTCGGCAGAGGCGATAACCGCAGCTTCCGCCCCGGCATGTCTATATCGATGAGATAGGAACTGAAAACATCCGCACCGATCAGACCATCTTCGTCGGGCATGGGCATCTTCTCCGCGACCTGTACGACGCAGTCCTCAAACTCGAGCTCCCCAACCCGAATGTGATCAGCCACGGCGGTGTATCCGCCCTGTGAACCCCGATCACCTATTCCGGCGACGCGAATATCGGCAATCCGCGGGAGACCAGACTTTTCCGCGGCCCGACTGCTCACCACAATGCCGCTCGCGCCGGTATCCAGAACGAGGCGACTATTGCGGTTGTTCAGCTTCACCGCCAGATCGTAGCTATGGCGCCCACCGGAAGGCGGCTCCTCCAGCTTGATGTCGGTACTGTCGACTTTGCTGACCAACCTGCAGGCGTGCACAGGTCTGTCGTTGGTCGCCTTTAGATATTGAAGATATTGCTGCATGTGCTCGGTTTGCTCGGGGTCGTCAGGATGCTCACCGGCAAGATAAGCTTCCATGGCCACGATCCGCTCGCGGCTGGGAAGTCTCGCGAACCACAGCTTTTGGACTTCAGGATTATCCGGAGCGATCTGGTGCGCCATGTTCAGCGCCTCATAAGCCCGCCGGTAATAACAAAAGGCCTCGTAGAGACGGTAAAAACCGAGATAAGCGGGCACCTGCCTGGGGTCCAGCTTGAGTGCCTTGAGGTCATTAGCTTCTGCGTCGGGCATCTCCGCGCGCCGGAACTCAACGTCGGCCATGGCCGCCAGAAGTGGAGAGGATGTGGGCTGCGCGGCCAGAGCGCTGCCGGCCGTGGTAAAGGCCTCATCGACTTTCTGCTGGCGAAGCAAGGAGCGGACCAGCCCGGCTTGGGCCGGCACCAGATGGGGTTGGGTTTCCAGAATGGCAGCATACTTCTGGGCGGCGGCGGCAAAGTTCCCGGAGCGATACAGATGGTCCGCGGTTGCCAGTTCAGGATTGGGTGCCGGGGGCTTTACGTCGTCCGCAGACGCGTTGCGGGACAGGAAAAGGCTGATGACGATCATCCCAATCCAGTTGCGGGACTTCATACGGCCCTCCTTGGACGCCTGAGGAGCGGGACGAAGTCCGAAGTTAGCAGGTCCGACTTCGCCGCCGGTACCGATCGGAATCCGACATCGCGACGCTTGAAAGGCGCCTGACATCGGCAAGATCGGGTCGCGTGAATTGTGCCTGGGCCCGGAACTGGGCCCGGGTCAGTCAAACCAAATGAAATCGGAATAAGTGGATAAATGCTGCGGCTTCGGCCTAGTGGCGTCATTCTATCCCGGTTCTTCCGGAAGTCAATCGGAATCTCGGTGCCGGGTATGTCTGGCGCTGGTTGCGTGGTCAGGTCTGACCTGCGACGACGGACCCTTTACTCCGCTGCGGGTTCTGATCGACGGGAAGCGGGGCGTCCGGAGAAGTGAGTTTGGGATGCTCCCCTACCGTATCTCCGGTTATCACTCTGCGCTGCGTCATAGCGTCACCGACAAACTGCCCTCCACAGGCGTGAAATTCTAGTGGGTGTACTCGGGAGAAGCTTTCCCGGCCTTTTTCCCACTCACTCCTGCGAGTCCGCGCGAAAACAAGACCGTCGATTTCCTTCTCCCCAGCGTGTCGAGTGAGTCTGACGCCGCGTGGGTTTTCAATTACGCCGCCGGGCAAGGAGGACAAGCCAATGCTTCATCATCGGCGATTTCCAAATTTGGTTTTCGGCGCGCACCTGCGGCCCGAAAGTGCCGCGCTCGCCATCATGGTTCTGCTCCTGTTCCTGTTATTCGTATTTTTGTTCATGACTCTCATAGCGCAGCCGGTGCAGGCCCAAACTTTCAAAGTGATCTACAACTTCACCGGCGGGCAGGATGGGGCAGTCCCCTACACCGGCTTAACCATGGATCGGGCAGGGAACTTCTATGGGACAACTCTGGGGGGCGGCTCCACTGGAAACGGTACGGTGTTCAGACTGTCGCGCAAGGGCACCGGCTGGGTTTTGACCCCGCTCTACAGCTTCCAAGGCGGCACTGATGGAGCGATTGCCTATGCCAGGGTAGTGTTTGGTCCGGACGGCAGTCTCTATGGCACAACGGCTGGGGGAGGGTACTATGTTGGGAACTGCGCCAGCTCTGGTTGCGGCACGGTTTACAAGCTTTCGGTCCCACCGACCGTCTCACCGGCAGCATTGAGCCCGTGGAGGGAAACCGTGCTGTATCGGTTCTCCGACGGCAGTGACGGAGGTGGCCCCGGAACCGGCAGCCTGGCTTTTGATCAGGCGGGCAACATCTACGGCACGACCACGCAGGGCGGCAGCTACGAAGGCGTGAACTGCGCCTCAGTGGGTTGCGGCACCATCTTTGAGTTGACGCCCTCCAATGGCGGCTGGACAGAAAGCGTACTTTACAGCTTCACTGACGGCTCGGACGGAAGCCGGCCTTGGAGCGGCGTGATCTTCGATCGGGCCGGCAATCTCTACGGCGCGGCGTCGCGCGGAGGCCAGAATTACGGCGGTACCGTTTACCAGTTGCAGCCCTCCGGATCTGGTTGGGCATTCAATACGCTTTACGGTCTGGGGAACGACGCTGACTCCCCCTACGGCGACCTCATCCTTGACAGCTCCGGCAATCTCTATGGCACCTCCGGATTTGGAGGCCCCAGAGATCAAGGGACGGCGTTCAAGGTAGCGCTATCCGGCGGCGTTTGGACGTACACCTCGCTGCACGACTTTACCGGCAACAGCAACGGCGGCAGCGACGGGACAACGCCTCAGGCCAGCCTGGTATTCGACGCCAACGGTAACCTCTATGGCACGACTGCGTACGGGGGCCCTTCTGGATGGGGTACGGTTTTCAAGCTGGTCCCCGGAGATGAAGGCTGGACAGAAAGCATTATTCACAACTTTACCAACGGCAGCGACGGAGGAAATTGCGGCAGCAACTTGATTTTCGACGCTAGCGGCAATCTCTACGGTGTGACAATAGGTGGCGGAGCCTATGGCCACGGCGTCATCTTCGAGATCACACCACAAGGGAAACAGTGAAAGATGCTGTAGCCTGGATTATTCAGCTGTTTCGGTACTGAAGACGGCCGGTTTTGAAGGGGCACGGCTTAGCCGTGCCGTTACGAGGGCGTGGCGAGTGGGGCTTCAGCCCCTGAGGGAACGCGCACTTCGCTTCAAAACCGAAGTCCCTCGGTGGCTAAAGCCAATATAAATGACCAGCTTTACGGCACGGCTGAAAGCCGTGCCCCTTCAAAGCGCGAGTTCGTCATGAATAGTCCAGGCTGCGGCCGGCATTCTTCCATCGGGTGTCGGCCTTTCTAGTGCTGTTTATCACGTATTACTGCGCCATACGTCACAGACAACCAACCGGCCACGGGCGTGAAATCCATGACGAGTGTATCGGGAGAAGTTTCCCTGGCCTTTTTCCGCGCGCCCCGGCGAAACCGCGCGAAAACAAGACCCTCGATCTCCTTCTCTCCTGGCATCCAGTGCGCTCGTCCCCAGGTCGATTCATTTGTCCGACGGCAAGAAGGAGAAGCCCATGCCCGGCAGCCCGCAATTCTGCAGCTCATCTTCCCGCACCATCTCGCTGTTAACCGCGGCAGTGTTGTTCACAATGGTTTTTGTTCCTGCCTGGGCGCAGCAAAAGGTCCCGCCCACGGCGCGCCAAGCAGCCACCATGCCCGAATTCGCGTCCCATCTTGCCCGTCCGACCGCGGGCACGGCACATAACGCCAAGCAGCATCGGCGTTCACCTCAGGACAAGACCATCCTGTACGAGAACGGCCCACTCAACGGCGACTACGATGCCTGGACAATTAATTTCGGCTATTCCACCAGCAACAGTTTCACCCTGACCAGCGGCGCCCTCCCGATGAACCTGTTCGACTTCTATGTCTGGCTGTATCCGGGTGAACAATTTCAAACCGTGGACTGGTCGGTTACCAGCGAACCGTTGGGGGGAGGAACCGTTTACGGAAGCGGAACGGCACCGGTGTACGACATTTTCCTCTACGTCAACGACTACGGCTACGAGATCCACCAGGATATAGTGGCGAGCCTTAACCTGAGCCTGGACCCGGGAACCTACTACCTCACTCTGCAGAATGCAACGACTTTCCAGGGAAATCCGGTGTACTGGGACGAGAACGACGGTGTCGGCTGCCAGTCAGCCGGCTGCCCCTCTGAGGCCGAAGAGAACTATATCGGGACGATTGGCTCGGAGACCTTTGACATCGCAAACGGCAGCGGGATCTGCGACAGCAATCAACCTGTATTGGCATCCAAAGCGGAGCCCGCCCATAGCGTGACCGCGCCGCCGTCGCCGTCGCAGTCCTTCAAAGTGATTTATAACTTCAGCGGCAATACCGATGGAGGACAGCCGAATGCTGGTCTGACCGCAGATGCGCAGGGCAATCTGTACGGAACCACCTACGCCGGCGGGTACTGGGGCGGCGGGGCGGCGTTCAGGCTGTGGCAGAGGGGCTCGGTCTGGTTGCTCAACGCACTTCGTGACTTCGCTGGGTCCCAACAAGCCGACGGAGCCAATCCACTGGCGCGCATCATCTTTGGAGCCGACGGTACCCTCTACGGTACAGCTTCCAACGGAGGGCTGGTGAACGATTCGTGTTTGGGCGGCTGCGGTACGGTATTCAACCTGAAGCCCCCAGCGAGTTCCTGCAAGACCGCTCTCTGCGCGTGGAAAGAGACCGTGCTCTACCAATTCCAGGGATTTGGAGGGTCGTATCTGGATGGGTCAAACCCTGCTAATGGCGATCTGGTTTTTGATAGCGCGGGGAATATGTACGGCACCACCCTGTCCGGAGGTACCTCCCGTCAGGGGACCCTCTACCAATTGACACCTTCCGGTGGCAGCTGGACGGAGAATTTGCTGTACAGCTTTGGTTACTCGACCAGCGGCGGCAAAGGAGCGGGATCGCCACCCCTGGCAGCTCTCAGAGACGGAACCGGCAACTTTTACGTCCCCACCCAGTACGGCACTCCATGTAACAGCTACATCGGAACCATCCTCTACCTGACTCCTTCGGAAAGTGGGTGGCAAGAGAACCTGGTCTGGGGTTTCCAGGGCAAGGACGACGGCGGGCTTCCTTTCGGGGGCCTGATCTCCGACCAGGCGGGCAATCTCTATGGCACCACCACGAGCAATGGCGCCGGCGGAGGCGGGACGGTTTTCATGTTGTCACCTGACTGGAAACTCACCGTGCTTTATAGCTTTCCCGGGGCTTATCGCGGAGGGCCGCGAGCCAGTCTGTTCATGGACTCGTCCGGCAACCTCTACGGCACAACCTATCAGGACGGCCTGTATGGCGCTGGTTCGGTGTTCAAGCTGACGCCCTCGGACGGCGGCTGGATCTTCACTTCGCTGTATGACTTTACCGCGGGCAGTGATGGGGCAAATCCTATCAGCAACGTGACGATTGCTCCGAACGGCAAACTCTACGGCACCACTCAGAACGGTGGGGCTTATGGCCGAGGCGTGGTGTGGGAGATTACGCCTTAGCTGAATTCAAGAGGAGGCGGGTACTTCCGACTTTTCTTGCGGGATTGATCCTGAACTGTATTCACGCACGCACTTCTCTTGTCGTGGCGAACGGAGGAATTCATGAAATTACGTATCGCATTTTTGTTGTGCCTGTCGCTGGCAGTGATTCCGGCTGCTGCTCAAACCATCCTTTACAGTAACGGCGGTCTGAGCGGCGCAATCGATGCCTGGACCATTAATTTCGGCTACATCGTCAGTGACAGCTTTAGTTTGTACGGGGGCGGCACCGTCCAGGGCTTCGACTTCTACACCTGGTCGTATCCGGGCGACACCCCGCTTGCCGTTGATTGGTCAATTACCAGCCAGGAGAATGGTGGAAGCGTGTACGGCAGCGGCACTGGGGCTGCCCTGAACAATATAGTGATTACCACCAACTTCTACGGCTACCAGATCAACAAGGACACAGTGTCGGGGCTGAACCTGGACTTGAGTGGCGCCTACTGGCTGAATCTGCAGAACGGCGTCACCAGCCAGGGCAACGAGCTGTACTGGGATGAAAACGACGGGCCGTCGCAGGCGTCGGAGAACACGCTTGGAACCATCGGCTCGGAGGCGTTCGATCTCTTTGGCGCCAGCACCAGCAGCACCACTACCACCAGCACCACCAGTACGACCGGCTTCTACACTCCGGAACCCAGCAGCATCCTGTTGCTTGGGCTCAGGCGTGCTTGGTCTGGCCGGCGTAATGCGCCGGAAGCTGTTCTAGTCGGAGGTCAACTACGCTTCTGATAGGGCCGGCATCCATGGTTTGGGTGCCGGCCTTTTCGTTTGCCGTCATCACCGCCGCTGCGCCATACGTCACTGACAAACCACCCGCTGCGGGTGTGAAATTCTGGTGGGTGTCTCGGGAGGAGTTTCCCCGGCCTTTTTCCACCCACTCGGGTCGAGTCGGCGCGCGAAACAAGACCCTCGACATTCTTTCTCCCTCCCCGTTGGGTAGGACGGATATCTGGCCATGATCGACGTCATCATCGCTGACCATCAGGAGCTTTTTCGTATTGGGATGGCGGAGGTATTAGCGGTCGCGGACGACGTGCGCATCGTGGGCCAGCCACAATCCCCCGAGCAGTTACTGAGCACGTTGAAAAAGATCCATCCTCATGTACTGATTCTGTCAACGAGCTTTCTGCCGGCGTTTTCGAAGATCCAGCGGATGTTGAAGCGGCGCCAGACTGCACTGTTGGTGCTCGCCGAGGACGACGACCGGGTCGCCTATGTACGTTGGTTGCGAGCACAAGGGGTGCTCCATCGTTCGATGGATGGGCCCGTTCTGGTGGAAGCGATCCGCCGGGCGGCGCGAGGCAAGGGTTCGTCCAGAAGCCCGCGTGACTGAGCGTGGCGGGTCTGAGAAACCTGCTGCGGAGCGCATCTACTACCGTGGCCGGATCTTATTCTCCCGCCACGGTCATGCCGTCAATGCGCAGCGTGGGTGACGCGATCGAGCCGCGAAATTCGAGGTCGTTGCCGATCTCCGAGATGTTGAAGAACATGTCCTTCAGATTGCCGGCGACGGTGATCTCCTCCACGGGGAAGGTGAGCTCACCGTTCTCAATCCACAGTCCGCTGGCGCCGCGCGAGAAGTCGCCGGTGACCAGGTTCACGCCGAAGCCCAGAAACTCGGTGACGAACAATCCTTCCTTGATGTCAGCCGATGATCTCCTGCATGGCTCTTCGCTCCCGGCTGCAGGAAGAAGTTTCCCGGCCCGATGCCGGGAGTTCCCGCCAGCCCGCGCGAGGCGTTGCCGGTGGTTTGCAAGTTGAGCTTCTTCGCGGTGTAGGTGTTCAGCAGGTAGGACTTCAGCACGCCGTTTTCGACGACGACGGTCTTGCGGCTGGGCACGCCCTCGGAGTCGAAGGGGCTGGTGCCGAAGCCGCCGCGCATGGTGCCGTCGTCCACCACGTTAATGTTGTCGCCGGCAATCTTTTCGTTCAGCTTGCCGGTGAGAAACGATGCGCCGCGATAAATCGAGTCGCCGTTGACGGCTTCAAAGATATGTCCGACGAGCGCGCCGGCGATGGTGTGCTCGAAGACGATGGGAACTTTCGTGGTCTTGACCTTGCGCGCTCCGAGGCGCCGCAAGGTGCGCTGCGCGGCGATGCGTCCAACTTGCTCCGGCGATTCCAGCTTCTTCAGCGTCATCGCGACCGAGTACCAGTAGTCGCGCTGCATGGCCGAGCCTTCCACCTGCGCGATCGGCACCGCCGAAACCGAGCAGTAGGAGCGCTGGTAGTCGCCGACGAAGCCATGCGAGTTAGCCAGCACCTTGTAGCCGATGGCCGCGTCGAAGGTGCCGCCTTCGGAGTTGACGATACGGGGGTCGGCATCGAGCGAGCTTTCTCGGCGCGGCGCGCGTAATCAATGCGGTCGGCGTTGGAGAGCGAATACACGTCGTCGAAATAGAGATCGAGCTCGCCTTCGAGTTTGCCGAGCTGCGCAGGCTCAGGAATCCCCGCGAACGGGTCTTCGCTGGTTATCTTCGCCAGGGTCAGCGCCGAGTCCACCAGCTGGCGCAGACCTTCGGGCGTCAGGTCGCTGGAGTAGGTGCTGGCGGCGCGTTGTCCAAAAAACACGCGCACTCCGACGGCCTTGGAGCCGGATTCCTTCAGCGTCTCGACTTCTCCCAGACGCACGACGGTGGAGAACTCGCTTCCATCCGTCGCGATGGCTTCGGCGGCCGTGGCTCCGCCTTGCATGGCGCGGCGCACGACATCGACCGCGATGTCTTTGAGATCGGTTGAGGTGGCGGTGGGAAGTTGTTCGATAGAAGTATTCATGAGGTCAGAACAATTGTAATTGGTTGCGGGAGAGTGCGGTGCACGTGGAACAGCGACCGCTTCTGCGGCCCGCTGAAGATATCAGCGTTTCTCAAGCTGCCACCGCGATCAGCGGCTTCTGCTTGGGCAGGACCTCGCCGATCTCGGGAGCGTCAATGCCAGAGTTGCGCAACTCGTCGCGCAAGCGCTCGGCGTCAGAGTCCGCTACTGCGATCAGCAGGCCGCCGGCAGTCTGCGGATCATACAAAAGCGTGCGAATTTCTTCCGGCACCTCGTCGGCATACTCCACGCACTCTTCTGCGAATTTGCGGTTCGCGTTCAGACCTCCGGGCACATATCCCGAGCGGACACATTCCAATGCGCCTTCCAGCAGGGGCACCCGCGATGCGAAGATCCTCAGGCTTACGCCGGAGCCGCGTGCCATTTCCCGCGCGTGGCCGATGAGTCCAAAGCCAGTCACGTCGGTCATGCCGTGCACTTCAAATCCCTTGCTGACGACTTCCGCTGCCACTTTGTTCAGCGTAGTCATGGAGCGCACAGCTTCCCGTACCCAGATGAAATCGGCCTTGCCACGCTTGATCGCCGTCGAGATTACGCCGGTGCCAATGGCTTTGGTGAAGAGCAGCCTGTCTCCAGCCCTGGCGCCGCTGTTGGCCAGCACCTTGCGCGGATGGATGGTCCCGGTCACGGCATAGCCGAGCTTGATCTCTTCATCTCGTATGCTGTGCCCTCCGATGACGGTACAGTTGGCCTCCATCATCTTCGACAGCCCGCCGGCGAGCATTTCCTCCAGCACCTTGACGTCACCACTATCGGGGAAGCAGACCATGGCCAGCGCGCTGATGGGGCGTCCGCCCATGGCGTAAACGTCGCTGAGCGCGTTGGTGGCGGCGATCTGTCCGAAGATGTAAGGCTCGTCGACAATCGGCGTGAAGAAGTCGACGGTCTGGACCAGCGCCAGCTCGGGCGTGAGTTGATACACGCCGGCGTCGTCGGCGGTCTCGAAGCCGATGAGCACGTTGGGATCGTGTTGCCGGGCTAATTTCCCAAGCACCGAGTCCAGCACCGCCGGACTTAGCTTGCTGGCTCAACCCGCGGCTTTCACCATCTCCGTGAGGCGCATTGTTTTCGCATCGGCCATACCGTTTCATTCTAGCAACCGCGAGGGCGATACGAGCCATGGGGAAGATTCACGTCCGGTCGGGCTGCGTTCGCCTCAACGGCCGTCGAGGCGGAGCGCCGCGCTCGAAACTTCCCCCACTACCGTGGGTTAGCGTAGTCATCCGCTGTAAAACAGTGTCACGGCTGGTTACGAACGGGAGCGCCCGTACCGTATAATTGCGCTTTCATTAACGGTGTACTGAGGTTTTCGTCATTTCTTGCCATCGTCAGGTAAGACCCGCGGCGCGGCTCGGTCGCGGAGCCCGTTGTTGCGCCACAGCGATCAGTGTTGTCTTCGCTCTTATCCTGCTGGCGGCAGCGTGTGCGGCGCAGCAAGGGGTCATCGAGTCAATCGTTATCCATGGGAACCGCCGTATCCCGGCGGACACCATCCGCGCCCGCATGTTCACGCGCCCCGGCGATGTTTACGATCAGGCGGCGCTGGAGCGCGACTTCAATTCCCTGTGGAACACCGGCTACTTCGACGATCTGCGCATCGAGCGGGAGCCCTCGGCCAAGGGCTGGATCATCCACGTTTACGTCAAGGAAAAGCCCACCATCCGCGAGATCAAGTATGAGGGCTTGAGTTCGGTTTCCCAGAGCGACGTTCTCGACAAATTCAAGGAACGAAAGGTCGGACTCACCCAGGAAAGTCAATACGATCCAACCAAAGTGAAGCGCGCCGAGGTGGTCATCAAAGAGCTGCTGGCTGCGCACGGCCGCCAGTTTGCCACCGTCCGCTCGGAAGTGCGTCCCATTCCGCCGGCCGCCGTGGCCCTGACCTTCGTGGTGAAGGAAGGCCCCAAAGTCAAAGTCGGCAAGATTACGTTTGAGGGCAACAAGGCGGTCAGCAGTCGCCAACTGCAGAGCGCGATGAAGAACTTGAAACCGATCGGGATCCCGTATTCACTCCGAACTTCCTGGAAAGCCTCTGTTCCCATACTTACGACTCCACCAAACTGAACGAAGACGCGGAGCGTGTCCGTTACTTCTACCAGACCAAGGGTTACTTCAAGGCGCTGGTCGGTGATCCAATAACGCAAATCCACGACACCGCGCCCAAATGGTATTTCTTTCAGAAAAGTCCCGGCAAAGCCGTGGATATCAAGCTGCCCGTGGAAGAAGGGGACCGCTTCCGTCTGAAGGAGATCACGTTCAGCGGCAACAAGGCAGTTACGGACACCTCCCGGCTGCGGGCCTTGTTCAAGATCAAGGATGGCGATATTTTCGATACGGAAGCCATTCGCAAAGGCCTGGAAAACCTGCGCAAGGCCTATGCCGCGCTCGGTTATATCAATTTCACTCCCGTGCCCAACACCGATGCCGATGATGAGAAGAAAACCATCAGTCTTCGTATCGACCTCGACGAAGGCAAGCAGTTCTATGTGCGCCGCATTGAGTTCCAGGGCAATACAACCACTCGCGACAAAGTGATCCGGCGGGAACTGGCCCTGGAAGAAGGCCAGGTGTACAACGGAAATCTCTGGGAACTGAGCTTGCTGCGCTTGAACCAGTTGCAGTATTTCGAGGTCCTCAAGCCCGAGCAGGATTCCGAGATCAAGCAGAACGTGCAGGACGGCACGGTTGATATCACCCTCAAACTTAAGGAAAAGGGCAAGAACAGCATCGGCCTCACCGGCGGCGTGAGTGGATTGTCCGGGGCCTTTATCGGCCTCAACTACACCACCAACAATCTCTTCGGAAAAGGCGAGAGCCTGACCCTGGAATTCCAGATCGGGCAGTACCAGCGCAACGAGACGCTGGCGTTCACCCAGCCTTACCTGTTTGACCGGCCGCTGCAGTTCGGCTGGTCGGTGTATCACCGCAGCTACAACTACAATCAAGCTGCACTCACGTCTATCCAGGCCAACCAGGTTGTCAACCTGCCGGCCAGTTACCAGGCCCTGCTGCAGAATTTCACGCAAACCAGCACGGGATTCACCAGCTCTCTCAGTTACCCCATCAAGCGGTCGTTCAAGCGGGTCGGGCTGGTTTACTCCTATGACGACTCGTCGGTGACGACGTACAGTGCGGCGTCCACGGACTACTTTGAGACCCTGGCCTTCCGCGGCGTCTCCGGTCCGAACGCCCTGAACGGAATTATCACGAGTAAAGTGTCCCCGAACTTCTCCTACAACCGGATCGATAATCCCTCGCGGCCGCACAGCGGACAAAGCTTCTACGCCGGGCTGGAAGTGGCAGGTCTGGGCGGCAATGTTAATTACATCAAGCCGGTCGCCGAATATAAGAAGTTTATTCCCGTGAACAAGGGACGCAATACGTTTGGCTTCCGCGTTCTAGGCTCGTGGATCAGCGGCTATGGAGGACAAGTGGCTCCTCCCTTCGATCGTTATTACATGGGTGGCGATACCGACATTCGAGGTTTCGACATCCGCGCCGTCTCCCCTGTCGCCTTCTTCCCGACGGTGGTGACGGTTGTGCTGAGGAACCCCGACGGCACTGCGGTTCCCCTGAACCCGTCCAATCCGAGGCAGGGCAATTGGACGATCACCATCCCCGTGGATCAGATTATCTTCCCGGGTGGCGATACCAATCTGGTGAACAATCTTGAGTACCGCGTCCCCATCGCTGGGCCGGTGACGATCGCTGCTTTTGTGGACACGGGTATGGACTTCATCTCGCAGGAGTCACAATTGCGGGTTGCAGGACCGCAGGTCACAACCCTGCAAACCACGGTGTTCGGTTGCCCAACCCTTACGTCCACCTACACCTGCGCCGGCGGCGCGACCATCCCGTTCAATGGCCAGCTCACGCCGGTATCGGGAACCAACTACCAGCCCCGGATGTCCACCGGCCTGGAATTGCAGGTCATCATGCCGGTGGTGAATGCCCCCTTCCGTTTCTATTACGCCTACAACCCATTGCGACTCAACGAAACGGTCTATACGCCAAACCCCATCACCCGGTCGATGTTCCCGCCCGGACAGGCTGGCGACTTTACCTACCTCAACGCGGTTTCCCTCTACCAGCCCAGTTACTTCCTGCGCGAACCGCGCAAGACGTTCCGCTTCACAGTAGCCACTACGTTCTAGCTGAAGGGGTACTTCGTCTCTGCCGCCGCAGCCCAAGACGCCTTACGGTTTGAAGGGCGATGGCCAGGCTGGTTTGACGCTGAGAAGCATGGTTCCCTATAATGTAACAATCCGCACCGCCGAATTTTCCGGCTGGGAAGTGTGGCCAGGCTGCACTCTAAGCAGTAAGCTGTTCCCCGGCCGTCCAGGCAGTACGCAGCAGGACCGCGTTCGCCTTTGGAACATCTGAGGAATTCCCGGAGCAGTTCAAGGAGTTATACCAACCACATGAAGCGTACGCTCGTAGGTATTGCCGCGCTCGCTGTTGTTCTCACAACCGCGGCGCTGGCCCAATCTGGCTCGCCTGCCGCAACCCCCGCATCCACGCCCGCGACTGCCAGCTCAGGCTCTGGCGGCGTTAAAGTAGGCATCATTGACATCCAGCAGGCCATCGTCGGCACCAACGAAGGTGCGCGAGATTTTGAAGCCCTGCAGAAGAAGTTCGAACCGCGCCGGGTCGAGCTGCAGAACCTCAACACCGAGGTGGAAAATCTTAAGAAGCAGCTCAACACCCAGGGCGACAAGATGAACGAGGACGCCCGCGCCAATCTGGTGAAGTCCATCGAGACCAAACAGAAGAGCCTGCAGCGCCAGGCCGAGGACGCCCAGAACGAGTTCCAGCAGCAACAGAACGAGATTGCCCAGCGCATCCTGCAGAAGATGGCGCCGGTGATCGATAAGTATGCGAAGTCCGGCAACTTCGGCCTCTTGCTCGACTCATCAAATCCCTGGCCGCAGGGGCCATTACTCTGGGCGACTCCCTCGGTGGATATCACCAAGCCGATTGTGGACGCTTATAACGCCCAGTCGGGTGTTCCCGCTCCCGCCGGAGGGGCTGCGAAGCCTGCGGGTACCGCTGCTACTCGCCCCGCTGGCACGACGCCGACCACTCCCAAGCCGGCCGGCACCGGCACTGCGACGAAGCCGCAGTAACCTTGTCATTTTTCGCTCGGAAGAAGCCGCCGTGTTGGCGGCTTTTTCTTGAGGCCTACTGCTCACTCTGCGCTGATTTTGAACTGGAAACGGGTGGCCCTGCTTAGGTGCTGGGCAAGGCGGCACTGCTGTGGAAAACTTTGTGGAAGACAGGATCGGACGCGCTGCAGGCCATTTTATTTCAGCGACTTACGGCTCCTCCTCCCATTCCAAAAGAGATTTAAGCGACAGCAGAATCAATGGGTTAGAGGCTATAAAAATATTCTATGAGCAATTTTCAGGCCCCGCTCGAGAGGTGTGCCTGACTTGGGAGTTTTGCACAAAATTGCGCGATTCCAGCCGCCTGAGTAGCCCAAGTTAAGGCACCCGGGGCCCTCCTGGGCTGATGGATTGGGTCTGCCTTAGTCTTCCCCGACCCGGAGCACGGCCAGGAACGCTTCCTGGGGAATGTCCACGCGGCCGATGCGCTTCATGCGTTTCTTGCCTTCCTTCTGTTTTTCCAGCAGCTTACGCTTGCGCGAAATGTCGCCACCGTAGCACTTGGCGATGACGTTCTTGCGCATGGCCGCCACCGTCTCGCGCGCGATGATCTTGGCCACCGATGGCGGCCTGGATGGCGACCTCGAACATCTGGCGCGGGATAAGTTGTCTCATCTTGGAAACCAGGGCCTTGCCCCGTTCGAAGGCGAAATCGCGGTGCACGATGATCGACAACGCATCGACCGGGTCGCCCGAAACCAGGATGTCGAGCTTCACCATCGGTGATTCCCAGGAACCGGTCAGGTGATAGTCGAGCGACGCGTAGCCGCGCGAAACCGTCTTCAGGCGGTCGTAGAAATCGAGCACGATTTCGTTCAGCGGCAATTCGTAGCTCAGCATGACGCGGGTGGAGCTGACGTACTCGAACCCCTTCTGCTTTCCGCGCTTCTCCTCCACCAGCTTCAGAATGCCGCCAACGTACTCCTCGTTGGTGAGGATGGTAGCCAGGATGACTGGCTCCTCGACTTTGGCAATATCGCTCTGCTCCGGCCAGCGCGCCGGATTGTCCACCTCGACGACACTGCGATCGGTGAGCGTGACCTTGTAACGCACTCCCGGGGCCGTGGTGATCAGTTCGAGGTTGAACTCGCGTTCCAGACGTTCCTGAATGATCTCCATGTGGAGCAGGCCGAGGAAACCGCAGCGAAAACCGAAACCCAGAGCGACCGAGCTTTCCGGCTCGAAGAAGAACGATGAGTCATTGAGCCGCAGCTTCTCCAGCGCGTCACGCAAGGCCACATGCTCGTGGGCGTCCACGGTGTAGAGCCCGGCGAACACCATGGGCTTGAGTTCCTCAAAGCCCGGTAGCGGCTCGATCGCAGGATGCGCATCGTCGGTGATGGTGTCGCCGATTTTGGTGTCGGCAACGTTCTTGATGGTGGCGCTGAGAAAGCCCACTTCCCCCGCCGTCAAGCGGTCCACGGCGACCGGCTTGGGGGTCAAGACTCCAAGCGTTTCCACATCAAACGCGCGCCCGTTCGACATCAGACGAATGTGCTGGCCCATGCTCAGCGTGCCTTGGATCACGCGTGCCAGCACGATCACGCCGCGGTAGGAATCGAACCAGGAATCGAAGATGAGCGCCTGCAGTTGATTGTTGGCGCGCCCTTTGGGCGGAGGAATGCGCTTGACGATCTCCTCCAGCACCTCCGGCACGCCCTGCCCGGTCTTGGCGCTGATGGCCAGCGAATGTGAGGCATCAAGACCGACTGCGGCCTCGATCATCTCCTTGGTGCGCTCGATGTCGGCGCTGGGCAAATCGATTTTGTTGATGACCGGGATGATTTCCAGGCCGTTGTTGATTGCGATATAAGCGTTGGCCAGGGTTTGCGCCTCGACGCCTTGCGACGCGTCCACCACCAGCAGCGCGCCCTCGCAGGACGCCAGCGACCGCGACACTTCGTAGCTGAAGTCCACGTGACCGGGGGTATCGATCAGGTTGAGCTGATAGGTCTTGCCATCGGCCGCGGGATACATCATGCGGACCGAATGCGCCTTGATGGTGATTCCGCGCTCGCGCTCCAGGTCCATCGCGTCCAGCACCTGGGCCTGCATCTCGCGCGCCGTCAGCGATCCCGTGAGTTCGAGCAGCCGGTCCGCAAGCGTGCTCTTCCCATGATCAATGTGGGCGATGATCGCGAAATTTCGGATGAGTGACGGATCCATGGAAGCTGCTTAGGGGCTGCCTCGATTCTAACAGGATAAGGGCGACCTCCCGCGGCATTGCGGAGCGGAGGGAAGCGATGAACACGGCTTCCAGTGCGCTGAAAACGGCGCTGTTCACCCTGTTCCAAGTTGCGCGGAGAGCTACGCCTAGATAGTCGCCATTAGCTGATACTTTGCTGCACGGGATTCGACGATCCTGTATCTCCCATGCCCGGGATTGGTTTCATAACGCGTTTGAATCAGGCCAAAGGATTCCAGTAAATCGATATCCCGGCTTACGGCACGTGTGTCGCGGTTCAATCCAGAGGCGAGATCGGAAATAGGAAGTGGCTTTCGCCTCGCGACCCGTAGGAGCCGGACTCGTTCGGCCGAAAGCACTCTCAACATATCGCTTACGTTCTCAAAGGCAACGGTTATCTCGGGAGCGATTGGTTCCCGCCGATCGAGTTTACGCGCGTGCGCGCGTGCGCGACGGAAAAAACCTTCCACTCCGTCGGTGGTCACCCATACTTTAGCGCTCTTCTTCATCCTCGCGTCTCCAAAGATCTCGAACTTCGTCTTCAAATTGCTCTGCAAGCGATTCATAATTGCTAAATTCTATGACTTCGGATTTGCCCATGTAGTGCCGGTGATGCTGATTGTGGCTGTTGTCATAGCCCAGTACACGGCCATTGTCCACCGCGCAAATCCGAGGATTGATGTAAGCCAGGCTGTACTTCACAACTTTGTCGCCTATATACCAAACTTCTTCTTTAAGAACTGCTCCCCGCCGCGGGCCCGTCAGATAACAACTCTGATCCACCCTCTTGTCCGGTTTCGAAGCCCTTTTTCTGCGCCTCACAATCACAGTTCATGTTATCACAGATAGGATAATACTAATCCCTTCTGCTTTTCCATACGTGTTTTGAGCGTCATTACAGCCTCGCAGCCGTTTTCGCCGAGTACACTGACTGCCATCCTCGCGTCCCTTGAGACATGCAAGCCACATGATGGCACAGGCGCCATGTTCCCTCAATGGGTAGAATCGTGATGCATGACTCTGGTCCTCGCGTCCGCCTCGCCTCGCCGTGCTGAGCTTCTGCGCAATGCAGGCATTCCTTTCACGGTCGATCCAGCGCATGTGCCGGAAGAGGCCGCAGCGCACGAGAAACCTCTGGAATATGCCCAGCGACTGGCGCGCGACAAGGCCCTCGCTATTTTCGCGCGACATCCCGATAGCGCGGTTTTGGGCGCCGATACGGTGGTCGTCATTGACGAGCATCTGCTGGAGAAGCCTTGCGACCAGAGCGATGCGAGACGCATGTTGCGCCTGCTCTCCGGGCGCAGCCATCAGGTGATCACTGGAGTGTGTCTTGTAGCTTCAGGCTATGAACGTACCGAGGCCGAGATTACGCAGGTGGTTTTCAGTCCCCTCTCAGAGAGCGAAATCGCGGAGTACGTCGCCAGCGGCGAGCCCATGGACAAAGCGGGAGCGTACGCCATCCAGGGCATTGCCTCGCGTTGGGTGGAGCGCATCGACGGCTGCTACTTCAATGTTGTAGGGCTGCCTGTGCCGCGGGTCTATCGCATGTTGCGGGCGGCTGAGGCCGCTACCGGAAACCCGCTGCTGTGAGGACGGACTCCTCCGCGCCGGAAACTCGAATGGCAGGACTCTAAGGTTACTTCTTCACTTCGGGCGGATTCTCTGGGGGCGGAGTGTTGCTGGTCGTGGTGTTCGGGGGGGTGGAGCTATTAGGGTTCAGCGACGACTTGAAGTTGCGAATGCCCTCACCCAGTCCTTTGCCCAAGTCGCCCAGCTTCTTCGGGCCGAAAATCAGCAGGACGATGACCAGAATCACCAGCAAGTGCATGGGCTGGAACAGTCCTTCCATAAAACGCCTCCCGTGAACACTGCCCGGTTTCTCTGCGACTCCGCAATGGGATAGCGGGCCTGCCCAGATTCTAGGCTCTCGCAGAGGTCAAAACAAGTATTGCTGGCACCGGCGTGGCGGAGACCTATTCGATGGCCTCGATCAATCCGGCCAGCAGCGCAGCCCGGCGGGGCAGGTCGGCCGCAACTACGGATTCATGCGGCGGCGTGCGCGCCTTCGCCCACCGCGCCCAGGCCATCGAGAGTCGGAATGCCTATTCCGGCCGTGAAGTTGCCGTCCGAGCCGCCACCGACCGCGATCTCGTCTAGCGCGAAACCCAGCTCGCCGGCGATGCTCCGGGCCAACTCGAATAACGCGACCACCTGCTTGGTTCGCTCCAGCGGAGGCCGGTTGATGCCGCCCTGGATGTCGAGCTTGCACTTGCTGTTCACCGGGCGAAGCCCGCGGATCCGCCGTTCCATGATGGCTCCGTCGCCTTTGCGCGCGATACGCAGATCAATCTCCGCCCAAGCCTCCGCAGCGACCACGTTACTACGCGTCCCGCCGCGGATGACTCCGACGTTGAGCGTGGTGCCGCGTTTCAGATCGGTCAAACGCGAGATAGCCTCGATCTGATGTGCCAGTTCGAGGATTGCGCTCTGTCCCTTTTCGAAGTCGAGGCCCGCATGGGATGCCTGCCCAGTGACCTTCATGGTGAATGCTCCCACGCCCTTGCGCGCCGTCTTCAGCGCGCCGCCCGGACCCGAGGGCTCGCAGACCAGCACCGCGGCGCACTGCTTCGCCAGCTTCTCAGTGATCGCGCGCGAACTGACGCTGCCTTCCTCTTCGTCGGAGACCAGGAGCACCGTGACCGGGCGAGGCAACCCGCCCTGCACTTCGCGCAGCGCCGCAATCGCAAAAATCATCTGCGCGATACCGCTCTTCATGTCGAAGACACCCGGTCCATAAAGGCGGCCATCCTGTTCGCGCCACGGCATCGTCTTAAGAGTCCCGAGGTCGTACACGGTATCGAAATGCCCCAATAACAACAGGGGTCTCCGACCTGCGGAGCCGGCAAAATTCACCTGCAGATGATCGCCGGCGGTGTCCTGACGATGGATCTTCGCCCGTCCACCGATGCGCTCGAATTGCACCTGCAGGTACGTGCACAGCTCATCGCAGGCCAGTTTGCTGCGGGTGGGCGACTCGCGTGACACCAGTTCCTTTACGCAAGCAACCATGTCGTGCTCACGCTCGGTCAGCCAATGCAAAATCTGGCCGAGGTCGGAAGCTCGATCGCTGAAACTTTGTCTTAACCATCTCTATCCAAGCCGTTGCGTGGTGTGTGCTGCCGGGTCCCTGCTGCTGCGGAATGTATAATCGTGACTTTTACGAGACCCTATCATGACTGACATGGAGAATCCCGCGTCTGGGAGCAGCGAACATCTTACCCTCGACATCGAGGCTATTCTCAAAATTCTGCCGCACCGCTATCCCCTGCTGCTGGTGGACCGGGTCACCGAGCTGATTCGCACCAAGCGCATTGTGGCCATCAAGAACGTTACCGTCAACGAGCCATTTTTCGTGGGGCATTTCCCGGCTCATCCGATCATGCCGGGCGTGCTGGTGGTCGAGGCCATGGCACAGGCCGGCGGCGTGCTCCTGCTGACGGAATTTCCCGACCGCGAGCAGAAGCTGCTGCTGTTCACCGGCATCGAGCGCGCGCGCTTCCGGCGGCCCGTCGTCCCCGGCGACCAGCTTCGCATCGAGGTTGACGTGCTGGCCTGGCGCGGGACCGCCGGCCGCATGCAGGGCAAGGCCTACGTCGGCGACAAGCTGGCCTGCGAAGCCGTCGTCACCTGCCGCCTGCTCAACCGCCCGGCTTCGCAACCGGCCGAGGCGACGGCAGTCGTGGGCGCGTAACCTTCCCATGAACATCCACTCGACGGCCATCGTCGATCCCGCGACAAAGATTCCCGCATCGTGTCGCATTGGGCCGTACTGCATCGTCGGGGCCGGCGTGGAAATGGGAGAGAGCTGCGAGCTGGTCTCCAACGTGGTGCTGGACGGGCCCTCGCGACTGGGCAGCCATAACAAGATCTATCCCTTCGCCGTGGTGGGCATGGATCCGCAGGACGTGACCTTCGCGGGCGAGACGAGTCTGGCTCGAGATGGGCGACCACAACGTCATCCGCGAGTATGTCACCATCAATCGCGGCACCGCCAAAGGCGGGGGTGTGACCCGCATCGGCAGCTACGCCCTGATCATGGCGTATACACATATCGGGCACGATTGCATCATCGGCGACCATGTCATGCTGGTGAACGCCGCCACCCTGGCCGGCCACGTGACCGTGGAAGACTGGGCCGTGGTGGGCGCGCTTTGTCCGGTCCATCAGTTCGTGCGCATCGGAGCGCACTCTTATATCGGCGGTGGAACAACCATCACCCGGGACGTGCTGCCGTATTCCATGACCAGCGCCGAACGCGACACTCATGCCTACATGCTGAACAAGATTGGCCTGCAGCGGCGCGGGTTTTCGGCCGAACGGATCGCCAGGTTGCATCACGCGTTCAAAGTCTTGCTGGCCTCGAAACTGAATACTTCGCAGGCGCTGGAGAAGCTGCGCTCCGAGAGCGGGCTGGGCGACGATGTAGACATGTTGGTGCGCTTCATCGAAGGTTCGCAGCGCGGGATCATCAAGTAAAGCAGTTGTCAGTAGCAGTTGCCAGTTGTCAGTGGTCAGTAATCAGTTATGAGAGCTTGTTTCAAAAAGCGGGCTTGCGGTGATTTCTATGTAAGCGCCGCTTTAGAGAGTACCGGCTCATTAGCCCCGGCTCTCGGTGGAGCAAATTACGAAATCAATGCCGGGAGTCAGAGCAGCCTTTCTACGCAGCGGGTCTGATGAAGTGAGAAGCAGTCTCGCGTACGCTGTGCTAGATTCAAGCAGAAGCTGGTGTCGTTTAACTGAAACTCAACTGACGTAACTGGCAACGACAACTGACTACTGACTACTGACTACTTTCTTCCTATGTCCACACCCATCGCAGGAACGCTTAGGATTGATCGCCGGGAATGGCAAGTTTCCATTTCTGGTACTCGATGCTGCGCGCTCGCAGGGCATGCAGGTGGTCGTCGCGGCAATCAAGGAAGAGACATTCCCCGAGATCGAGCAGCACGGCGCGGCGGCGGTGCACTGGCTGTCACTGGGCGAGTTGTCGCGGCTCATCGAGATCTTCAAGAGTGAAGGCGTTACCCGCGCCATGATGGCCGGGCAGGTCAAGCACAAGCAGATCTTCAGCAGTATCAAGCCAGACTGGCGGCTGGCCAAGCTCTTGCTCTCCCTGGGCACGCGCAATACGGACTCGCTGATCGGAGCGATCGGCAAAGTTCTGGCGGATGAAGGCATCACGCTGATGAACTCGACCGCGCTGCTGCAGCCCATGCTGGCCGGCGATGGCGTGCTGACCCGGCGCGGCCCAACCGATTCCGAGCAGACGAACATTACCTACGGCCGCGCAGTCGCACACCATTTCTCCAGATTCGACATCGGCCAGACGGTTGTCATCGCCGAAGCTGCCTGCGTTGCCGTAGAAGCCATGGAAGGGACAGATGCGACCATCCTTCGCGCGGGCGAGATCATGAAATCGCCGTCGCTGGGCAAAGAGCCTTCGACGTTAAGCCGTGCGCTCACGGTGGTCAAAGTCGCCAAGCCGAACCAGGACATGCGTTTCGACGTGCCCGTCGTTGGACTGAAAACGATTGAGACCATGAAGCAGGCGGGCGCAACCTGTCTCGCTTTGGATGCGGGCCGATGCCTGCTGCTGGACAAGGAAGCGCTGGTGGCGGCCGCCGACGAGGCTGGCATCTGCATTATTGCTGAGACGCTGGTCACCCACATCCCGCATCACAGCCTGTAGATCTTTCCTGGCTACGTTGGCAGACACATGAGCGAGCAAGACGCGCAGAACGGCTTCAACTATTCTCACGCCGACAGACGGGTCTTCCTCTCCAAGCCCGAAGCAAGTTGTGAGCTAGAGATGCTTGAGGCTGCGCGACGCAGCGAGAGCCTGCATCGTCCGTGGGTCTTCCCTCCCCGAAGCCCCGAGGAGTACGCAACCTACCTGGAGCGCATCCGCAGTGGACGCACGCTTGGCTTCCTGGTTCGCCGCAAGTCCGACGGATGCCTGGCCGGCGTGATCAATGTGAGCGAACCTGTGATGGGGCTGCTACGAAGCGCCTACCTGGGCTTTTACGCTTTCGCTGGTTTGCAGAAGCAGGGGTACATGACGGAGGGTTTCGCGCTGGTATTGGATTACGCCTTCGAGGAACTTGGCTTTCATCGTCTGGAAGCGAACATCCAGCCCGCCAATCATGCCTCGAAAGCGCTGGTCGGCCGTTTGGGGTTCCGCAAGGAAGGCTTCTCTCCGCGCTACCTGATGATCGATGGAGAGTGGCGCGATCATGAGCGCTGGGCCATCCTGAGCGACGAGTGGCCCGAGCATCGCGAGCGCCTTTTTGCGTCATGGCTTGCCGATGGGCGAAAATCAAACAATGCCTAGCAGCGATGCACTGCGCGTCGGCGTCGTCGGCGTTGGTTCCTTCGGCCGCAATCATGCGCGGGTGTATCGCGAGCTTCAGTCCGATTCAGCGCAGAACGTGCAACTCACGGGCGTGGTCGACTCCGACTTCGCGCGGGCCCAGGCGGTAGCCAGCGAGTTCGGCACGCAAGCGTTTCATTCGGTCAGCGAATTGATCGAGGCGGGCGTGCAGGCCGTGTCGGTGGCAGTCCCCACCGCCGCTCACCTCGAAGTGGCCCGCCACCTCATGGAGCGCGGCGCTGATGTCCTGATCGAGAAGCCGCTGGCAGCGACGGTGACCCAGGCGGACGAAATCATTGCGCTGGCGCAACGGCATGGCCGCATCGCGCAGGCCGGGCATCTGGAGCGATTCAATCCCGCGGTGCGGGCGACGTTGCCCCTGCTTACCCAGCCAATGTTCTTCGAGGTGCACCGGCTCAGCATTTTCACGCCGCGCTCGCTGGACGTGGATGTGGTGCTCGACCTGATGATCCACGACATTGATATCGTGCTGACCTTCGCGAAATCTCCCGTCACAGAGATTCGGGCGGTAGGTCTGCCGATCCTTTCGTCGAAAACCGATATTGCCAACGTACGCATGGAGTTTGAATCCGGCTGCGTGGCCAACTTCACCGCCAGCCGGGTGAGCACCGAACGCGTGCGCAAGCTGCGCTTCTTTCAGCCTCGCCAGTACGTTTCACTCGATTACTCCAGACAGGACGTGTTGGTTTTGACCATGGACGAGGGGCTCCCCGACCCCGCTGGCCTGGACCCGTTCAATCCGGTCAGTGCAGTTGCCAGCGCGCTTCCCGGCATCACGCCGTTTAAGCCCGCGGTCGAGCCGCAGGAGCCGCTGCAGGCCGAGTTGAGCAGCTTTTTGCGCGCGGTGCGCGCTCATTCCACGCCGGAAGTGACCCTGGAAGATGGTCGCCGGGCATTGGCGGTGGCGATACAGGTGGTCGAGGCCATCGCCGAACACAGCCGGCGGGTGCGCTTGCCGGAATTGACTCGGGCCGAAAGCTAGCCTACGCTTCTCGAATCAGATGTCCGAAGAACTGGTCACCATCGCGAAGTTCTACAGCCTGGGCGAGGCCAAGCTGGCCCAGGGCAAGCTCATCTCCGAGGACATCTCCGCCTTTCTGTGCGACGAGAACATGCATGCCATCAACTGGCATATGGGCGGCGCATTCGGCGGTATCCGCCTGCAGGTACCGGATAGCCAGGTGGTACGCGCGCTGGAAATCCTTGATGGTTTTGAGCCCGAAGAAACCGAGCCAGGCGAGGAAGAGGAGACCGAAGAAGTCGCGTGCTGCCCTGAGTGCGAGTCGCTGGAAATCCGTAAAGTGTCGGGCGCGAACCCGAACCAGATCTCGCTGTGGTCCGCCGCCATTCCCTTTCCCGAGCCTCCCACCCAGACCACGCACCGCTGGAGGTGCTTGGTCTGCGGTTATCAGTGGCAGGAAGAGGAAGAATAGCCGGGCTCGTGGTAAGTCTTATAGGCTCAGCAGTTAAGAGCTGATGTTTAGTGCGGGCAACTGCGACTTTTATGCCTTGCAAAGCGTCTAATATGTTGTTAGCATTGGTTTTGTTATCTGCTCCCCGTTCGACATGCCGCAAGGCCTCGGGCGGGGTTATTTATTTTAAGGGTTTATTATGCCCCTACTAGAGCCCGCCATCAAGCGGGCTGTGACCTTCATTGATGGGCAAAACCTCTTTCACCACGCCAAAGATTCTTTCGGCTATCACTTCCCAAATTACGACATTCTGAAACTTTCAGAATCGGTCTGCCAACTGCGAAGCTGGAACCTAGCGCACGCCCGTTTTTACACGGGGGTACCAGACGCCACGGACAACCCGTTTTGGAATCACTTTTGGACGGGGAAGTTAGCCTCTATGGGACGGCAAGGCATCCACGTTTTCAGCAGGCGATTGCGCTACCGGAACAAGACAGTGGAGATTCCAGGTTTTGGGCAACACACATTCCTGACGGGCGAAGAAAAGGGCATCGACGTCAGGATTGCGCTTGATGTGATCGGGCTCGCTAATCGGGACCAATACGATGTAGGTATTATCTTCAGCCAAGATCAGGACCTTTCAGAAGTTGCAGACGAGGTGAAACTCATAAGCAGGCAGCAACAACGTTGGATCAAGATTGCCTGTGCATACCCATTCAGCCCTACAACTCAGAACAAGCGTGGCATCAACGGAACAGATTGGATTCACATAGAGCGTGCAATTTACGACAATTGTCTTGATACTCGCGACTACCGTCCAAAAACTCTATGAATCTCAAATAATCGGCCGGTTTCTGACTTCCTTCCCCAAGCTCGATGCCCCGTGCGACAATAGAGTTTCCTTCCTTCTTGCCATGAACCCAGTTGACAGCGCACCCAGCATCGCCAAAGAACCCACCATCACTCCCGAAGTGCTCCGCGACCACGGCATCTCGCCGGAAGAATACGATCGCATTCTGAAGTCGCTCGGTCGCGAGCCAACGTTCACCGAACTCGGCATCTTCAGCGTGATGTGGAGTGAGCACTGCTCCTACAAGTCGTCACGCGTGCACCTGAAGCGGCTGCCGACGCACAGCCGCCGCGTGGTGCAGGGGCCGGGCGAAAACGCGGGCATCATTGACATCGGCGATGGCTGGGCCTGCGCCTTCAAAATCGAGTCGCACAATCATCCGTCGTTTATCGAACCATTCCAGGGCGCTGCCACCGGAGTCGGCGGTATTCTGCGCGACATCTTCACCATGGGCGCGCGCCCGTTCGCGATCATGGATTCTCTGCGCTTCGGGCCGATCACGCCTCAGCCCGGCCTCGACCAGCCGACCCTGCACAAGAACCACTCCGTGCTGGAAGGCGTGGTCAGTGGGGTCGCGTCGTACGGCAACTGCTTTGGAGTTCCCAACGTCGGCGGCGAGGTGAAGTTCGAGAGCTGCTACTCGGGTAATCCGCTGGTCAATGCTTTCGCTCTGGGACTGGTGCGCCGCGATCAGATTTTCTACGCCAAGGCTGCGGGCGAAGGAAATCCCGTCATTTACGTCGGCTCCAAGACTGGGCGCGACGGCATTCACGGCGCGACTATGGCGAGCGAGGAGTTCAGCGAAGAGTCGGAAGCCAAGCGTCCCAACGTGCAGGTCGGCGACCCGTTTCTGGAGAAGCTGCTGCTCGAAGCTTGCCTGGAAGCCATGCAGACCGGCGCGGTCGTCGGCATTCAGGACATGGGCGCGGCCGGCCTGACCTGCTCCACTTGCGAGATGGGCGGCCGCGGCGGCGTTGGGCTGGAGATCGAACTCGACCTCGTTCCGCAGCGTGAGACGGGCATGACTCCCTACGAGATCATGCTGAGCGAGTCGCAGGAGCGCATGCTGCTGGTGGCGGAGAAGGGCCGCGAAGACGAAGTCTTCCGCGTCTTCCAGAAGTGGGGGCTTGATGCGGTGACCATCGGCCGCGTCATCAACCAGCCTGCAATGCGAGTGCTGGAACACGGCAAAGTCGTTGCCGAAATCCCCAACGCAGCGTTGACCGACGACGCGCCGCTCTATCGCCGTCCCATGGAACGCTGGGAGCCGCCAGTCCCGCGCGAAGTCCCGGAGAATATTGAACTGGGCCGGAAGAATGAGTTCACCGACGAGCTGAACCGTCTGCTGGCGAGTCCGAACATCTGCTCGAAGCGCTGGGTCTTCCAGCAATACGACTCCATGGTGCAGACCAACACGGTCGAGGGGCCGGGTGCCGAGGGTGGCGTGATCCGCGTGAAAGGGACGCAGCGCGCACTGGCGATGGCGCTGGATGGCAATGGGCGTTGGTGTTATCTGGACCCCAAGCTGGGCGCGATGCATGCGGTTGCGGAATCGGCCCGCAACGTGGCTTGCACGGGCGCGACGCCGATAGCAGCCACCAACTGCCTGAACTTCGGAAATCCCGAGAAGCCGAACATCATGTGGCAGTTCTCGCAGACCATTGACGGCCTGACCAAGGCCTGCGAAGAGCTGGAGACCCCGATCACAGGAGGAAACGTCAGCTTCTACAACGAAACCCTGGGCGAGGGCATTTTCCCGACACCGGTGATCGGCGTAGTCGGGATTCTGGAAGACGTGCACAAAGCGGTGCGGCCGGATTTCCGCGAGCCGGAACGTGCGGTGGTACTGCTCCGCGGCTCGGAACCGGGAGACCCAGCGGATGTCGAGGCTGAATTCGGCTCATCGGAGTATGCCAAGGAAATTCTGGGAGAGATCTGGGGATTCCCGCCTGCGCTGGAATTGGACAAAGAAGCCGCTTTGCAGAAAGCAACGGTGGAGATGATCAACTCCGGCCTGGTCGATTCCGCCAAAGACTGTTCGGAGGGTGGAATCGCCGTGACCTTGGCGGAATGCGGCTTCGCGCACGGAATCGGCGCGGAGGTGGACCTGAACTCCAACGGTCTAGTGCCCGAATTCGTGCTTTTCGGCGAAGACGCCAGCCGCGTGCTTATTTCCTGCGACCCGAAAAACGTGGAAGGAATCCAACTAATAGCTGTACAATTCGGCCTCTCAGCAGAAAAGATAGGAAGTACGGTCCCCGATCAATTCGAGATCCGGGTGGACGGTAGAGCCGCCGCCACGGCCAAGGTGTCCGAATTACGTGATGCTTGGGCGAGCGCGTTGGAGTCTGCTTTGCACGTAGAGACCGAAGAGCGGTTGGTTCCGGGCGCGTTGCAGAAGAGCTAGCGGGATAGCTGGTTGTAAAACGTCGAGACGGTTCAGGTGAGCGATGGTGATTTCCTCCGATAAGCTCCGCGAAGAATGTGGCGTGGTGGCCATCTACGGCCATCCCGAAGCCTCCAAGCTCGCTTACCTCAGCCTGTACGCGCTGCAACATCGCGGCCAGGAGTCGGCAGGCATCGTGGCCTCCAACGGGGAGCGCCTCGAATTGCACAAAGCGATGGGGCTGGTCTCCGACATCTTCACCGCCAACGTGCTCGCCGGCCTTCCCGGCTCGCTGGCGATCGGCCACACGCGGTACTCGACTACTGGCGACTCCGCGCTGCTGAACGCCCAGCCGATCATGGTGGAGTGCAACAAGGGCAAAATCGCGCTGGCGCACAACGGCAACATCACCAATGCCGTTGAGGTGCACGCTCAGCTCGAGCAGCAGGGCTCCATCTTTCAGACCACCAGCGACACCGAAGTTATCGTCCACCTGATTGCGCGCTCGCGCGAGCAGACGCTTGTGGACGCGATGGCAGATTCCCTGCGCCGCATCGAGGGCGCCTTTTCGCTGGTCATGCTGACCTCCGACCGCGTGTTTGCCGCGCGCGATCCGCGCGGCTTCCGTCCGCTGGTGATGGGCCGCATCTCCGGCCAGGCAGCTCATCGCGCCGATACGATTGTGTTCGCTTCCGAGACCTGCGCCTTCGACCTGATCGGCGCGACCTACGAGCGTGAGGTCAAACCGGGCGAGTTGGTCATCGTTGGTCCGGAAGGGGTTCATTCACGCTTCTATTCAGCGCAGCAGCCGCAGTCGAACTGCATCTTCGAGCACGTTTATTTCTCGCGCCCTGACAGCATCGTATTCGGACGCGCGGTGCAGCAGACGCGCGACGCGATGGGGCGGCAGCTCGCCGTCGAGGCGCCCGTGCAAGCCGATATCGTGGTCCCCGTGCCCGACTCCGGCGTGACCGCCGCGATGGGCTTTGCCCAGCAGAGCGGCATCCCGATTCAGTTTGGCTTGATCCGCAATCATTATGTGGGGCGGACCTTCATCGAGCCGGAACAACGGGTCCGTGATTTCGGCGTGAAGCTCAAACTCAATCCGGTGCGCCACGTCCTGGAAGGTAAGCGCGTAGTGCTCATCGACGATTCCATCGTGCGCGGAACCACCAGCCGGAAGATCGTTCGCATGGTGCGCGACTCCGGCGCCAGGGAAGTCCACATGCGTATCTCCTGCCCGCCGACCATCTCTCCGTGCTACTACGGAGTAGACACGCCTTCCAAGAGCGCGCTCATCGCCGCCAACAAATCGGTGGAAGAGATTCGTGAATACATCGGCGCTGATTCTCTCGCGTACCTTTCGCTGAAGGGCTTGCGCAAAGCGGCCGGCGAAGGCGAGGAGCCCTGCTATTGCACCGGGTGCTACACCGGCAAGTATCCGACCAATATTGTGGGTATCGAGGACATCACGCCGGCGCTGGCTGCCGGCGACTGAGCCATCGAGGAGTGCAACGTGAAGTTTGCGAAAGAGCTCGTCAACAAACTGCAGAAGCTGCTGCGCCGTCGCTCGGAACCACAAGATCCTTACGCCTACGTTACGGCCAGCCTGAAGCGCGGGCCGGGCGGACGCTCGGCAGCGGTAGCGCTGGAAGAGCCGGAGCCGCGGCGGGTTTTGAACATGTTTGGGCGGCAAGCTACTCGGTAACCGGACGATCTCCTGTGACGGCTTGCATTACGGTTTGAACCCGGGAAGGTCCACCCGCTTCGCGATGTGATCCTTAATCCAGTGTGCGTCCCACCATTCCTTCGGATCGATCTGAACGCCGTCGAGCTGCATCGCGAAGTGGATGTGGTCGCCTCCGGCCATGCCGGTCTGGCCGCTCACGCCCATCACTTGACCTTGCTTCACCGGGTCGCCTTCATGGACATCAATCCTGCTGAGGTGGCCATAGATCGTCTGTAGTCCATAGCCGTGGTCAAGCACGATGCAGTTGCCGTAAATTCCCAGAGGAGCCGCATAAACGACCTTGCCGTCATTCGATGCTTCGACGCCGACGTGCTGCGTAACCGCCAAGTCGTATCCCAAGTGAACCTGCTGATCGATCTTCTGGCCGTGATAGATGTAATTCCGCACGTCGGCAAAGTTCGACTCAGCCTGGGAGTGAGGCTGGCGGATGAAAGGCCGGGACCATAGAAACCTGTCGGCGGTCTTGAACTGCAGATCGGAAAGCGTTTTGTTGTTGGCGCGGCGCATCTCGCTGTTGATCTTCACAAAGCGGGTGACCGCATCACCCGTTCCGTTCGGGTCAAGTTCGTTAATCACCTTCTGCATGAAGGCGTCGCTCACCTGCAGATCACGAACCTTGTATTTCGGCTGCTCCTTCTTCGGAAACACGACCACCAGGGGGCTGGTCACGTCGTTTCCGGCACCGTTCGCAGCATAGACCAGCGGCACGGTATCGGTCGGCATGTTCCAGGCGAACGCAAACATGGAAAACAGGCCCGGCTTGCCGCCAGGCATGGGCCAGGCGCGAAATGTCTCATTGCCGACGCGCACTCCTGCTTCTGTCCAGCTCCCGGAGACATGGAACGTAGCGAGGTCTGCCATCCCCAGATACAGGTAGTGCTGCGCTGAATCAACGCTGACAATCGGCGGTTGCGTGACGACGGTCAGGTCGCGTTCGGCGCGGCCGGTCTTTCTAAGCAGGTCATTCGAAGTAGCTTCGACGATCAACTTCGCATTACCCGCCTGCAACTGGGGAGTGGTCTTGACGCCAGCCGTAAAGTCCCAGGTGCTGTCGGGCGACTTCGACGGCTGCGCCATCTCGAAGACCTGGTACCGGGCACCATTCTGCTCGACGAACGCGCGCACGCTGCGAATGCCACGCGGATCGCGTACGTGGACCGTGATGGGGGTGGCTTGGCCCAGGGAAACGACTGCAGACGGGAGCTCGACAACGGGTGTCGCTGATCTTGCCAGCAAGAACACGAGCAGCAACACAACCAGCGCAGTGACGACAACAATGAGTTTTCTCACATCCCAGTGTAGCTCCCGGCAGGCAAATTAGCCGGTCGCCAGGGATGCCCGATTGGGTTCCTGCTTTGCCGTTCGCTAACGCAGTGAATATTATTGAACTCTTTGGAGGGAACACCATGGGTATCTACGGAGTCGCCTTTGAGCCTTACGTCGGACCTTGGATTGGCGACGGTCCAGTCCTTTACAACACGTACACGCTGGACCAGGTGAATCAACTCTTGCAGCCAGTCGCTGAGCACTTTTCCCTGATCACGACCTACGGTCAGGGTACCTTCGTCTGGCAGGGCGTGCCCAATATTCAGGACGCCAATCGCCTTAACATTCAGGCCGCCAAGACCGCGGGCTTAAAGGTCAGTGCCGGCTGTTACCAGATCGGCGCCGACTCGAATAACGACTTCATCAATGTCGAGTGGTCCAAGACCGAGATCGACTACGCCATCCAGCAGGCCAAGACCTACGGCAACGTCGTGGACCTGGTTATCGGCAACGAGTGCATCTGGGGGCCGAACTCGACGCAGGCGGTCATCGACCTCATAGCCTACGCCAAGAGCAAGCGCGCTCCGCTCACCGCGGCGACGCTGCCCATCACCACCCGCCAGCAATGGGGCGTTCTCGGTGGCGTGGACAATACCAAGCCGGAATATGCCACCATGCGGCAAAAGCTGCTGGCGCTGATGGCGGCGTGCGAGAGCCACGTCTACGGAAACATGTACGCCTACTTCGATCCCAATATTGCCGGCCAGATCGGACAGAATCCCACGCAGGCTTCGTTCACCCAGGCGGTTACGGCAAGCATGACCAACCAGTTGTCAGGGCTGAAGACGGCATTCTCGAACCAGAACGTCGGCCTTGAGATCCGCATTGGCGAGACTGGGTGGCCGACGCAGGGCTCGCAGAAAGACCAGCCCAATGCATTCCTCGCCAACGTGACCAACGCCCAGTGGTATTACCAGGCGATGGTGAACTGGGCGAACTCGAATGGGGTAAACACGGTCATCTTCGAGGCCTACGATGAACCCTGGAAGGGCCCAGCCGATGGCTCCGACAGCGAGGCGTTCTTTGGCATGTGGAAGGCGAATGGGACCGCCAGCGATCGCGGGCACTACACGCTGAATGGCGTGAGTCCGAAATACCCCATCGGTACCAGCAAAGGCTAGAACGGGTCACCGGGCGCGCCGCCGAAACGGGCCTGCACGAGTCTTATGATTCAGGTCTTTTTCCAGCGAGTAGTTTCTTCCGCAGGTCTTCGACGTAGTGGTCGGTCATGCCCGCGATGTAATCGCAGACCACCCGCGCCAGCTTCTCGGTTTCGGCTTTTTCCCGATAGCTGTGCGGCAGTGCGTCGGGATGCGCGATCAGGAACTCGAACACCTCGGTGATGACTTTCTCGGCTTGCCGCTTCTCCGGCTCCAGGGGCTTGCAGTTATAGAGGGCCTCGTAGAGAAAGCTCTTGGCTTCGAGGCGCTCCTCTTCCACTTCCGGACTGAATGAAGCCAGCCGCTCGGGATGGTGGCGTACGTCATCGAGACTTCGAACTCCGGCGGCCTGCACTCGCCGCTGCGTGTTTTCGATCAGGTCGGTGACAAAGCGGTTCAGCACGCGCTTCAAAGCTTCGTTGAATTTCAGCTTGTCAGGCGCGTCGGGATAGTTCGTTTCCGCTTCCGCGTAATACCTCTCAAAAACGCGGACGCGCTGCCGAATCTGCGGCAGCCGCAACAGCTTGGCTTCGAATCCGTCATCCAGGTCGGCGGTGCTGTAGGCGATCTCATCGGTCAAGGTCGATCAATTGCGCCTCCAGCGGAGGACGCTGGTCGAGCACGTATTCCGCCAGCTCCGGGTGCTCGGCTGCGCTGTAGTCGTGGGAGTGCTTGATGATGCCTTCGCGGACTTCGAAGGTCAGGTTCAGCCCGCGAAACCCGGCATAACGCAGCTCGAAGTCTTCGACCGTCCGCAAAGCCTGCAGGTTGTGATCGAAGAACTCGCCATGGCGGCGCATCAGGAGATCCAGCGTGCGCTCCCCAGCATGGCCGAAGGGAGGATGGCCGAGGTCGTGGACCAGGGCAAGCGCCTCCACCAGATCGACGTTGAGGTCAAGAGCGGCGGCGATGGTGCGCGAGATCTGCGCGACCTCGATGGTGTGCGTCAGGCGGGTGCGGAAGTGGTCGGAGTAGCGGCGGGTGAAGACCTGCGTCTTGTTCTCCAGACGGCGAAAGGCGCGCGCGTGGACGACGCGGTCCCGGTCGCGCTGAAACGGATTGCGGTAGGCATGCGGCGGCTCCGCGTAGCGGCGCCCGCGCGAGTCATCCACGCGAACCGCGTAGCTGGCGAGCATAAGGAAAGTGTAGCAGCGGCATGGGTGGCGCCGCCCAGGAGCCCTGACTGCAAAAGAAAAGCGCCGCTCTAGCGGCGCCTTTGCAAGCCTGGGCAGTTATTGTTTATTGGCGCCGGTACTCTGCTTGGCCAGCTTTATGCGGACGCTCTCCAGTTCCTTTTGCACCTTGGCGACGCTGTCCGCATCCACCTCGGCAGGAACCGTTTTGTTCCATTCTTCCTGCGCCCGTTCGTAGTTAGCGGCCGCCAGCTTCAGGCGCCCGGTCTTCTGGTAGAGCTCACCCAGGTGCTGATGAATGGTGGGATCGTTGGTTATCCGCTCCGAAGCGCGGTGCAGGTTTTCCTCCGCCAGGTCGTAATTGCCGAGCTTGAAATATGCCCAGCCCAGCGAATCGAGATAGGCGCCGTTCTGCGGCTCGAGCGCCAGGGCCCGGCGAATATAACCCAACCCTTCTTCCACCCGTGTGCCGCGGTCAACCAGCATATAGCCCAGATAATTCAGCGCCGCCGCATTCTTCGGTTCGTCAGCCAGCACCTTGTGGAACGACTCCTCCGCCAGGTCATACTTCTTCTCGCGCTCGTAGATGGAGCCCTGCACGAAGATCGCATAACTTCTGTCTTCCTGTTTGCTGGAGAGAGCAATCGCCTTGTCGATATCGTCTTCCGCCTGCTTCCAGTCCTTTACGCGGCTGTACATCTGGGCCAGGGCGATGTACACCTCGCGGTCATCAGGGGTGCCCTTGAGCATGGTCTTCACGTGCTCAATCGGCGCGTCACCCTTTCCCATATCCGCCTGTTGCGAGGCGGACACCATTTGCAAACCCCGGTCGTTGGGGAAGCGTTTGGCGGCTTCTTCCGCCACGTCGGTAGCCATCTGCCACTGCTTATTGTCGCGATAGGTCTCGACGATCTGCTGATAACCGCGGATGGCGTTTTCGTCGCCGAGATCGAGCATCTTGCGGAAGGTCTCCACCGCCAGCTGGTGCTTGTTGGCTTCGCGATAAACCGTGCCCAGCCTCTCCAGGAAGACGGCGCGGTTGTTCTTGTCGGGTATGCTGTACTGGCCGTCGGTTTTCTCGGTTTTCTGCAGCAGCTGGGTCAGAATCTGAATGGCGTCATCGTACTTGCCCTGGGCTTCGTAGATGACCGCGATGTTGTACGGGATCTCCAGCGAGTCGAGCACCAGGGTATTGGCTTTCTTCAGAACTTCCAGGGCCTGGTCATACTTTCCGTTCCGCCGGTCGATCTCCGCAATCCGCATATAACTCTGCGCGTCGGAAGGGTCGGCCTCGGCGATGGCCTTGTACTGCTCCAGGGCGGCCTCGGTCTGGCCATCGTTCATCAGGTTTTGCGCCAGGCCTCGCAACGCATCGAGATTGTCGTGGTCGAGTTCGCTGGAACGTCGAAAGGCCTCCACCGCCTGCTTGTAGTCCTTCTGCTGTTCGTAGGTGAAACCGAGTGCGGAGTACAGCTTGGCGGTGCGCGCAGCTTCCGGGATCGCATTCAGGACCTGCAACGCCCGGGCCGAGTCACCCTCTTCGTTGTACAGATACGCCAGGGTGGTGACTGCTTCTTCGGAGTCGGGCGAGATGCTGACCGCAATCTTGAACTCGTTCTCGGACTTCAACAACTCATTGTTCAAACGATAAAGGCGGCCCAGAAGCAGATGGTCTTCCACGCTCTTGGGATCGAGCTTGACGATCTGCTCATACTGTTCAATGGCCAGCTTCAGGATCTCCTGCGACTGCGTGCCTGCCTGCATGTCACCCAGGGAGCGCAGGTAAATGCGGCCCAGCAGCCGGCGCGCCTCCAGGTTGTTGCCGTCGCGCTTGAGAATGTCCTGCGCTTCCAGCACGGCGTCGCGAATACGGCCGGTGCGGGCATACAACTCGGCCAGTCCAGCGTTGAGGTAATCGGAGGTGGGGTCGTTGTCGATGGCGAGCCGGTATTCTTCGATCGCCTTATTGGCGTAATCGGCGCGCCCGTACATGGAAACCATCTCTTCGTACATGTGCGCCATGGCGAAGTGATAGTAAGCCGCAGCTTTGTCTGGCGGCTTCGCGGGCGTTGCCGGCTTCGACGGTTCGACCTGCGGAGTTTCCGCTGGCGTCTCCGGCTGCAGCACCACGTCGTGGGAGTTCTGCTCCGGCCGTGAGGTCTGCTCGGGAGCCATCGTGGGCGGAGCAGCGGGAGGATCCTGGGCGATAGCGCCTATGCCGGACAACAGCAGCGCCACAAGGGGAATACAAGTTCGCTTTAGGGTCATTAAAAGAAACCAGGACTCAACAGCAATTGGATGCCAGACACCCAGCCTGAGTCTTCTTATTTTAGCCGTTTACGGCCTGCGCAGGGGGCGCCCGAAGTAATTTCCTTTACGGCGGGAGCGTCGTTCCTTAATCTTCAAAACCCAATTACCTCATTCGACGTAGCCGGCGGTGAAAGGTTAAGCACGACGTCGCCACGCAAGTCTCGGCCTTTAACGGAATTCCAGCCTGGCCCAGCCGGCCGCTATGGCGAAATTACCTGCAAGCGTCACTTCCTACGTAGCCATTACCCAAACGGTAAATAGCTGCGTCTGAAAACACAGGGCTTATCGACAATCTGAGGTCATAATAGTTTGGCATCCCAGGTGTAGCAGAAGTATGTCGATGCCGCGCCGATGCGCTTCGCGCGGTCGAGCGTGCCGCCGGCATTGTCCGGCGCCGGAAAGTGCCTAAATGCCTAATTATGTTGGAGGAATTTCGCAATGAAGACGAGTAAGACCCATTTGCTGTTTGCCCTGCCCTGGCTGTCGCGCTGATGCTACCGGCGATAGCGCAAGAGGCGCCCGTCAGTAATGAGCAGCCCTCTGCCGCCGCCACCGCGCCGCAAAGCAGTGCGCAGCCGGCAGCCACCTCGGACCAGGACATGTCGGCTCGCCAGCCGCTGGAGCCTGAGCGTCAGGGTTTCTGGGGAAAGATGAATCCCTTCGCGCGCAAGAAATACGTGCAGAAGCAACTGACCCCTATTCGCGACCGGGTGAACGAGTTGGATGACCTCACCGCAGCCAACGCCAAGCAGATCAAAGACGTGGATGACCGCGCGCAGGAAGGTATCCGGCAGGCGTCAGTCCAGGCGAGTGCGGCCAACCAGCACGCAGTCGAAGCCGGTAATCGTGCCCAGCAGGCCAACCAGACTGCGGTCCAGGCCAGCAATCGCTTGAACACGGTGGAGCAAGTCGTCGGCAACCTAGATCAGTACCACCCGGCTACGCAGACGGAGATCCGCTTCCGTTCCGGCCAGACGGTGCTCAGTACCAAGGCGAAGCAGGCCCTCGACGACATGGCTGCGGACCTGAAAGACCAGAAGGGCTACATCATCGAAGTGCAAGGCTTCTCGCCCACGCGTGGGCAAGCCGGCATTCAGTCATCGCAGGCCATGGCCAACTCGGTCGTCCGCTACCTGGTCACGAAGAACGACGTCCCGGTGTACCGCATTTTCATGATGGGCATGGGCAATGCGGCGGTTCCTGCCGCAGAGAACGGCAATGGCAAGCCGGCGCACGTGAACCGCGTCGAGGTCAGTCTGCTGAAGAACAATGTCGACCAACTCGCGGCGATGAACCAGAGCAACGAAGCGATGAGCCCAGCCCCGCAGGACAGTAGCCACCAAAGCCACCCGAACGCAACAACGCAACCCGCTCCTTCGGCCCAGCCCTCCAGCCATACCAACTCGAATTCGGCCCAGGCGAATCCTCCGTCGCCGCAGCAGTAATTCGAGCCCCCTCCCTGGCAAAACCCCTCGTTCGGGCGAGGGGTTTTGTTCTTTACCCGGGCAATTCGGAGCGAGTTATTCCCCTGCAGCTCGAAAGAATATTTCTGCGGTGCCCCGTCCGCGCGATGGTAGGCTTTTAGTGATGGAAACCCTCTACTACTCGCGCATAGATTCCCCCGTGGGTCCGTTGCTCATCGGAGTGTCGGAGACTGCTCTGGTTGCATTGGAGTTCGATCGCGGGCTGCCAAAGAAAATCGCCGGCCAGCCAATCCAGTGGCAGGAGTCTGAAGCCCGCACACGAGAAGTGCGCGACCAACTCGACGAGTACTTCTGCGCAAAGCGGCGCGACTTTGATCTCGCGCTTGACTTGCGCGGAACGGATTTCCAGAAGCGCTGTTGGAACGAGTTGTTGCGCATCCCGTACGGCGAGACCCGGGCCTATGCCGAGATCGCGCGCGCGGTTGGCAGTCCGAAGAGCTTTCGCGCCGTCGGACAGGCCAACCACTACAATCCCATCGCTATCATCGTCCCCTGCCATCGCGTTCTGGCCGCGGGTTGTTATCTCGGCGGCTACGGAGGCGGGCTTCCCACCAAGGCCTTTCTGTTGCGGTTGGAAGGCGCGCCCTTTCGGGAACGCGCTGAGGATGCCGAACCGTCCCGGCAGTTGGCGTTCACGGCGAGCTGAATTCAATCTCCGGAGTCGCGGCCAGCAGGGTGCGCGTATAAGGATGCCGCGGCGCGCTGGTGATCTGCTCGGTCGTGCCCACCTCGACCAATTCGCCGCCCTGCATGACCGCGATGCGAGTCGCCAGGTAACGCACGATCGGCATCGAGTGGGAGATGAACAGGTAGGTCAGCGAAAACTCGCGCTGGAGCTGCTTCAGCAGGTTCACGATTTGCGAGCCAACACTGACGTCGAGCGCCGAAACCGGCTCGTCGGCGACAATGAATCGCGGTCGCAACACCAGCGCCCGGGCGATCCCGATTCGCTGCCGCTGGCCCCCGCTGAATTCGTGCGGATAGCGCTGCAGCGCGGAAGCGTCCAATCCGACCGCGCGCATCACCTCGGACGCCCGGCGCAGGCGTCCCTTCCGGTCTTCGCTGCCGTGGACCGCCATCGGTTCGCAGACGATTTGCTCCACCGTCATGCGCGGATCGAGCGAGCCAAACGGATCCTGAAAGATGATCTGCATATCGCGACGCAGGCGCCGCAACTCGGCGCCACCCGCACCCAGCACGTCGTGGCCGTCGAAGAGTACCGCACCCGAATCCGGCTCGATAAGCCGCAACAACATGCGTCCCAGCGTGCTTTTCCCGGAGCCGGACTCGCCCACCAGGCCCAGCGTCTCTCCCGCTTCGATTGCCAGGGAGACGTCGTTCACCGCCCGCACCTGCCCGGCCGCTCGCATTCCGAAGACGGACTGCCCGGAGCTGAAAGTCTTGACCAGGTGGCGCGCTTCGACTAACGACATGCTGCTGATGGTAGCAAATGCCGGAAACGCGAAAATCGTAGTTTGCCCGAATTCCGCTCTGGGCGCGGGTCTTGCCAAATATCCACAATGGTCAACGCGTCGGCGGCGGGAACTTCGGCAACTTCCTGACTTCATCGACGCGGCTAAAATCGCGGCTTAGAACGGCGCTCGTTGAGCGCCAGATTTCCAATTGCACAAAATTTCGGCACGTGCCTGTGGACGGGCTGCACTCGATTGAAAACAAATAGGATAGAATCGCCAAATTTTTATTGACTTCAGCAATAGAAGGAGTAAAAACACACTCGTTCTTTGACAGTTTCCCAGGTTTTCCCGGTCGGTGGTTAATCCGGGGCTGAAGCGAGTTCACGGCTCCGCGCCTCGCGGCGCAAAGCAGCAGGTGGACACGAACAGCCAACCGTGACCCGCTGGTTAAGGAGACCAGGAAACCGTCAGAGGCAAGCTGGAATCCCGAGGCGTTGAACGGTTGTACTGGTTAGAGGCGAGCTTCAATCCAAGCTGAGATTGAACATCGCGTACGCAAGTACCGATGGACGCAGGTCGGCAAGGGTGTAACGCGAACCGCTGATCCGGAACAGCAGATCAACATCACCTCGGGATTTCTTCATGTTCGGGCCGCAACTATCTTCCACTCCACCCGGCCCGCCACTCCGGGGAAACTTACTTGTGATTCTTGTTGGCCGCCTCGGCTGCCAACTTCAGTTGTTGGTTCGCCTCCTCCAGCCGTTCTTTGGCCTTCTGGGCGTGGCCTTGCATGTCCCACTCGTTGGCTTCCTGAGCGGCGATGATCTTGTTGTATGCCTGCTCAGAAAGCCTCTGCGCAGCCGCGAGGTTGGGGTGCCGGTTAGGGTTGACGTTTTGAACGGGTTTCTGGGCGATAGCTAAACCACCGCAAAGCAGGGCTCCCCCCAATAGAACCTTAAGGAAATTCTGCCTCATGCGATCCTCCCTCCGGAATTCGCGGGCAAGACTATAGCACGGGCCGCTCCGCAGCTTAAGAATCACCCGCTCCGTGGCGGAGTAAAATCTAAACTGTATGGCCGATCTCTTCGCACCTGCCGAACGCGAGACGCAAACGCGCACCTGGACGCCTTTCGTGGTGGGCGCGGTCGCGGTGCTGATTGCGATCGGGATTATTGCCGTTGTCACGCGGAGCAAACCCGCCACCGCGCCGCAAATCGATCCCTACGCATCGAAGCTGCAGCTCTCGAAACTAAAGTTGAGCGCGGCCGAGAATTATGTCGGTGGCACGGTTACCTATCTCGACGTGGACATCACCAATTCGGGCGACAAGGCTCTCGCCGGCGCCGCTATGAAGCTGGTGTTCAAGAACTCCATGGACCAGGTGGTGCAGACCGAGACGATTTCGTTGCATGTGCTGGTGGAAAACAAAATGGGGGGCTACCCCGACCTCGTCGACCTGGGCCGCTCGCCGATAGCTCCCGGTCAGACGAAAACTGTACGCATGACGCTGGAGCACATCTCCGCCGATTGGAACCAGAACTATCCTGAAATGCAGCTCGTGGACTTGAAGCTGAAGTAATAGTCGACCATTCAGGCCCGCCCGCATAGTGACATTCTCCTGATTCTCGTCATCACGAGCGCAGCGAGGGATCTGCTTTCCTGGGGCGCGCCGCACAGCAGATTCCTCGCGCCAAAATCGGCGCTCGTAATGACAATTCGTGAGCAATGATCGGCGCTTCAGCTGCTGACGTGCCACGACATTTCGCGATGCTCAATAGGCCGGTTCTCTCCCGTCCCGATGCCTTCGCAACTACCCCATGGGACGAAGCTGTGTCTATTCGGGACAGGACGCATTCCGCGTAGTTGACGAAACGACTTCACGCTTGCTTTCCCTACCTCGACTGGAGGATGATTCATGAATCCATCTGGCCAGCCCGAGCGCTTCATGGGGAGAGGCATATGGTACAGAAAATATTGGCGCTTCTGATCGCGTTCACGATTACGGCATCGCTTCCTTCCGCCGCCAAGATGCGCGGACCTTCCACCGCCGAAGAACGCGCGCGCGTGCTGGACTACGCGCGCAGCCTGGAAGAGCATCCGCTCGCCCACGACAGCCTGCAGAAACGCATGTGGCTGACGGAATGGATCGTGCAAACGCCTGATGTGAACGTCACTTGCATTGGAGGATTGGAATCGCTGGACAAGGTCAACAACACCTATTCCAACCAGTTGCGGATGCAGGCGATTTATTCCCAGGCGGCCTTCCTGTTACAGCATCCGGAGGAAAAGAATCCGGCGGCGATTCAGGCCGCGGGCCTGGCGGGCACGTTGCGCGCCTATCGCTCCATTCAACGCTTCGATCCTTCGGCGCGGTATCCCGAACTCGATGACCTGGTCGCGCTGGAGAAGCAGGGCAAGCTGCAACAGTATGTCCAGCAGCTGAAGAAGTACCACGTAGATTAGGAACTAACTTTTTGCGGTCTTGCAAGGGCGCGCTGGTCGCGCCCTTTCTTATTTCTCTCGCCGCGTTCGCGAACTAAAATGGCCCACATGCATTACGACTTCGTTGCCATCCCGGAGCAGGATGTTCCACGGGCCAGCGACCCGCTGTTCCAGCACCTGCTCGACACCTACGCCAGCGAAACCGACAAGGTCATCTCGGTGTGGCGCTGCTTCTCACCCGAGGACATGGACTTCCGGCCGCATCCGAAATCATCAAGCGTGGCCGAGATCCTCAAGCACCAACTGCTTTCCGAGCGCAGGTTCTTCGGCGAGTTCGTCGGCACTCCCGAGCCACCGGCCGCTGACGTGCTGCCCAAGACGCAGGAGCTCAGCGCCTACATCCAGCGCATGGAAGAGCTGGCGCGGCCGCGACTGGCGTTCTTTGCCACCCAGACGGCGGATTGGTGGATGCAGGATGTCCCGTTCTTCGGGCTGACTCGCCAGCGCATCTGGGTGTTCTGGCGGCGCGTGCTGCACACCTGCCACCATCGCACGCAGCTGACGGTGTATCTGCGCTTGCTGAATAAGCCCGTCCCGTCGGTGTATGGCCCAACTTCGGACCAGACGTGGGAAGGCGCCGATCCGACAACGTCGGTGGAAGCTGCGGGAAGAAAGTAGCCCTATCGCACCTTGGCGTACAGCACCTGGTCGAGTATCACGCCGTTCTTGATGGCACTTCGGCGCATGAGTCCTTCGCGCTCGAAACCCGCTTTCTCCAGCACTCGCATGGATGCCACATTGTGGGAGAACGCCATGGCAAAGATGCGAGTCAGCTTGTACTGCTCGAACGCCCAATCCGAGGTCGCGCTCACGGCGCGCGTCGTCAGTCCGCGTCCCCAATAGGGTTCGCCCAGCCAATAGCCCATCTCGGCGCTGAGGCGCGCAATGTCCGTGCTCATCTTGAAGCCGATGCCGCCCACGGCTTCGCCCTCGAACTCCACCGCGAAAGAAGTCTCGATCTCCGAGGAGCGCACATAGTTCAGGTATTCGACGCCATCGCGCCGGGTGTAAGGATGGGGAAACTGATCGCGCAGGTTGGCGGCGATCTTGGGATTGTTGGCATGGCGCAGCAGCGCATCGAGGTCGTCTTTACGCCAGGAGCGCACGCGGAGATCGCCGAGGTCAAGCAGCATGTCTTTACAAGTGTTGCGGCTGGCCTGCCTTAGCGCAAGTACCTTGGAACTCAACTGTGATGTTCCGGCTCGTCGTAAATCCAGCGCCGAAAACGTTGCAGGATGGAGTCGCCCGCGTCCGAGTCCGGGTTCGTGCCTCGTTCTTGTGAGTCATTCCGATGACGCCAGCGCTCCCGCACAACGAGAATCGACAGCACGGCCACCAGTGCCAGGCGTAATGATATGAGTGCGAGATCGGCGGTCTTGGAATAGGGCGTGGTAGCGGCGAAGCTGAGGAGAAGAAAGCAGCCAAGAAACAGTGCCCAACCTGCCGTTTTGCCTCTCACGCCTGCACTCCTGAGGATGGATCGCCACCGCTAGACCGACAGCACGTCCTTCTCTTTGCCCTTGGCCAGCTCTTCCATCTTCCTGATCTCGTCGTCGGTCAGCTTCTGGATCTGTTCCAGCGCGCCGCGCTCTTCGTCTTCGGTAATCTTCTTGTCCTTGAGGGCTTTCTTGATGAGCTCGTTGCCGTCGCGGCGGATGTTGCGAACCGCAGTGCGATGCTCCTCCAGCACCTTGTGCAGATGCTTCACCATCTCCTTGCGGCGCTCCTCGGTAAGAGCGGGCACGGGCACGCGTATCAGCTTGCCATCGTTCATGGGGTTCAAGCCGAGGTCCGCGCTGCGAATGGCCTTCTCGACGGCGCCGATCAGGCTGACATCCCACGCCTGCACGGTGATGAGCTGCGGCTCGGGCGCGCTCACGTTGGCCAGCTGATTCAACGGCATCTGCGAGCCGTAGGCATCTACAGTCACGCTGTCGAGCATGTGCACCGACGCGCGCCCGGTGCGGGTGTTGGCCATCTCCTTGCGAAAATCTTCGACTGCCTTGTCCATGCGCGTTTTGAGCTGAACGAAACTGTCCTTCAAGGCGGGAATTGCCGCCATCGTCACTTGCGCCATATGAGTTCGCCTCGGGATGAAGTCGGAAACCCCTGATTATAAGCCGTCAGCTCTCAGCCGTCAGCTCTCAGCTTCGAAAGAAGTCTCGGCTCACCGCGCCAACAGGAACACGCCACGCTGCAGGCTGACACTGACAGGGACTGAACGTTGTTTTAGCTGAAGGCTGACGGCTGACAGCTGACAGCTAGCCTTCTCCCTCGTTCACCAGCGAGCCGACGCGCTCGCCTAGCACGACGCGCTGGATGTTGCCGTGCTGGTTGAGGTTGAAGATCACGATAGGCAGGTTGTTTTCACGGCACATCGCGATGGCCGTGGCATCCATCACCCGCAGACCCAGCCGCAATATGTCCATGTAGCTGATGGTCTCGAACATGGTGGCGTCTTTCACCAGCGTCGGATCGGCGGTATAGATGCCATCGACTTTCGTGGCCTTGAGGATGGCGTCAGCCTTGATCTCCATGGCGCGCAGAGACGCCGCCGTGTCCGTCGAGAAATATGGGTTGCCGGTGCCACCGGCGAAGACCACGACGCGGCCCTTCTCGAGGTGGCGAATGGCACGCCGCCGGATGAAAGGCTCAGCCACCTGGTTCATCTCGATGGCGCTCATCACGCGGGTGAAGGCGCCCTGCTTTTCCAGCGCATCCTGCAGCGCCAGGGCGTTGATGACCGTGGCCAGCATGCCCATGTGATCGGCGGAGACCCGGTCCATCTCTTTGGCCTGCTCGGCAACGCCGCGGAAAAAGTTGCCGCCGCCCACCACGATGGCGATCTCGATGCCGAGGCGGTGCACTTCGGCGATTTCCGCCGCAATTTCGTGTACGCGAGTGTTATCAACACCGAAGCCTTGTCCGGCGGCAAGTGCTTCGCCGGATATTTTCAGAAGAATGCGTTTGTAGATCGGAGTGCTCATTTCTTAGCAGACTTACCCAAATGAAGAAGTGCTGATCCAGTTTAGCAGTAAGGGCTTATACGGAAGGTATCCGGATTGGGGAAGAGTCTGGCCTGCGCCCGCGGCGCACCCCTGGGCATGAAAATCCGCAGCATGGTTCGAATCACACACCTTAGCTCCCGAATCGGTCGATCAGCAGGCCGTGCCGCAGGCCGCGGTCGCTCACGGAGAGCTTGTCCTTACCAAGCTTATCCATCACCGTCTTGACGATGCACGCGCCCGCCAGGATCACGTCAGCGCGCTTGGGCTGCAGTCCGATAATCTTGCGGCGATCATCCAGCGACCGGGAGCAATAGAGCTCGATCTGCCGCTCTATTTCAGCACGTTCGATCACGGAGCCCTGCACAATGTCTGGATCGTACTTGGCAAGACCGTGCTTCACCGCTGCGATGTTCGTAATTGCGCCTCCCATCCCGACCAATACGTCAGGTGAGCGCTCGGTGCCAAGCCGGGCGAGATCGGTGGAGATCGCATCCAGCGCAGCGCGAAGCTGCGCAGGAGAGACCACCCCGCCAAGGCCGTACTGCTCAGTAAATCGAACTGCCCCGACGTTGAGGCTGAACCGCTCTTCGACAGCCGCACCGCTGACCAAACGTGAATTGTGTGCTGCCCCCGCCTGTATCGAATATCACCAGTGAGCCTTCCGCCAGGCCGAGACCAGACTTGACCGCAAGATAGGCCAGCCGCCCTTCTTCTTCACCAGGGATGACTTCGATTCGGACGCCACAGCGCTGCTGGACCGCGTCGATAAACTGTTGGCTATTTCGCGCAGTCCGCATGCCCATCGTGCCCACTGCCGCAATTGCTGTTACACCCTTGTCTTTGGCTTCCGCCGCCATTGCGGCTATTGCGGTGACGGTCCGGGCCAGGGCATCGCTATTGATCTCGCCGCTCTCCTGCAAGCCCTCGCCGAGCCGGGTGATTTCGGCGCGGTCCACGACCGTCCGCCACGTGCCGTCGTCGCGCCTCTCGCCGATATGGAACTTCACCGAGTTTGTGCCCACATCGATCACCGCGTAGCGTGGCATGGAGGAACTCCTCAGCTCTTCATCCCGACGAGCTGCTTCAGGCCTCGCGGGTAGCTAATATTTTCAAACCGATCCAGCCCAAGCCGGCGCACGGTGGCCATTAGCTGGGCAGGATCTTCAGATTCAATCGCGACCGTGCGTATCTTCCGGCCGTCCGCCACCACCTCGGTCATCTCGGACGCACAGCCATCGATCTTGTAACGGGTCCGCCTCTTGTGTACCTTCACCACGCGCAAGCGCTGGCCGGGCTCCGCCAGCTCCGCGACGAACTGCTCGAGAGTGTAGTCTGCCCGTGCCAGCGGCGGCGGGGCAACACCGAGCGCGCTAAAAACGTTCTTCACTTCGGCGGCGGGAAGAGGAAAAGTGCCCTTCATGACGGGCTTCCACTGTTCCAAACCATCCGGATTGACCTGCTCAAGCGTCTTGATGTCCATCAGTTGATAGCGGATCTTGACGTTCTCAACGTTCACGGGAGAAAGCAGATAGATCTCGTCGCTTTCCTGCACATCACCGGGCTCGAGCGCAGCGAATCGGTCGTCAGACTCGCCAAAGCTCTCGCCGAACGTCCTCCACTCCCAGCGAGGGATGATGTTTTCCATTGTTGACACTCCGGTTGGGCACGGAAAGAGCGGAGACGCACGAGAGTCCGCGCGTCAAACGCGCAGCTTAGTCGGTCGCTGCTCGAATATCGCAAACCGTCATTTCGATGGCCCCAACGTGTTCGGAACGATACTAAACCATATCTTCAAGGAAGACGCGCGTTAGACCGGGCAAATGCGGCTTGTGAGCCACGCTTTGATTCGGCCACGGACTTCCTCCGGCGTACACGCTCTCTTCATCCCCGGGCTGGGAACACAACCCGCCACATGTAGGCAGTTTGCCGTTACTATTGTTGGTTAAGCGGCGATACAGTAGATTCGCAAAACCATTGTCATGGACAGCATTGACGATCTTCTGCAGCGGGTCTTCAGGCTCTCGCAGTTTCGTCCTCACCAGCGAGAGATTATCCAGGATGTCTTGAACGGCAGCGATGTCGTGTGCGTTATGCCGACCGGCGCGGGCAAGAGCCTGTGCTTTCAACTTCCGGCACTGCTATTAAATGGCTTGACAGTGGTAGTGTCCCCCTTAATCTCACTCATGGCAGACCAAGTACGTCAGTTGCAGACTCTTGGGGTGCCCGTACTCCTGCTGAACAGCTCGCAGCCATCCAGCGAGCAATCCCAGGTTCTCAAGCGGCTCAATGACGGTTTTGCCGGATTGCTCTATCTCGCCCCCGAACGGTTCGCTGCTCCCTCGTTTCAGAGGCTCCTGCCGCAACTGCGACCGCAACCTGCTGGTGGTGGATGAAGCCCACTGCCTGAGCTTCTGGGGGCACGATTTCCGGCCTGAATACATGCGCCTGGCCGAAGTGCGCGAGCAGTTGGGATCGCCAGTCACCATGGCCTTGACCGCGACTGCCACTCCAAATGTTCGTGACGACATTATCAAAATGCTTCGCTTGCGCCTGCCGAAGGTACATGTCACCGGCTTTGATCGCCCCAACCTCACCTATGCCTGCCGTCGCCTCGACACCGAAGCCGAAAAGGATGCGGCCCTGCTCAATGGTCTTTGCAAGCAACCGGGCAGCGGCATCATTTACTGTTCGACGCGCAAGCTGGTAGAGCAGCTCACGGCATTGTTCCGAGAGAGCTTCCCCAACCGTACCGTGCGCGCTTATCACGCGGGCATGGATACTCAGTCCCGCAAGAACAGCCAGGAAGACTTCATGGCCAACGCCGGCGCCGTGGTGGTGGCGACCAACGCCTTTGGCATGGGAATCAACAAGGCTGACATCCGCTTTGTGGTCCACTACAACATTCCCGCCAGCCTGGAAGCCTACTACCAGGAAGCGGGTCGCGCCGGGCGCGACGGCCGACCCGCGCAGTGCGTCTTGTATTGCAGCCCGAGCGATCGCTACACGCAGGAATTCTTTATCGACAAGATTGGCGAAAACAACACCGTGCTTACCCCGTCGCATGTTGAAGCATTGCAAGCTCATGCTCGCCAGAAGCTCGACCAGGTATTCCACTACGCCTACAGATTGCAGTGCCGGCGCCGCGCTATTCTGAACTACTTTGGCGACAGCACAGCCGTCACCCGATGCACATGTGACGTTTGTCGCGGCACCGTTCGTTCGCGCCCGGCAGCAGTCGCTGTCGTACCACGGCGAGCTGCGAGACGTGAGCGAGCCAGGGCACACGCAGACAATCTCGGACCGGCCGCCGGAGATGGTAGGGTCAAGCGCGTGAGGGAGGCGCGGCGCCAAGCCGGGTCAGAGCCAGACAACCTCGACCAGGCCGGCGAACTGAGGTTTGAGCGTTTGAAGAAGGCGCGCCTGGAATTGGCAGCGGCGCAAAACTGGCCTGCCTTTATCGTCGCTCATGACTCAGTTTTGCGGGAAATGGCGCGCGCCGCTCCGGCATCGCTGGACGAACTGGCGGCGATCAAAGGCATAGGCGCGGACAAACTGCAGAAATTCGGCGCCGCATTTCTCCGGGCACTGAAGGGATAGCAAGAGCGATCTGCCGGGAAGAGCTCAATTGCTCATTCGCCAATATGCGTCACGGAGATGGTTGAAATTGAGTGAATCAATTCCGTCACTCTGCAGAGCTTATGACAATCGGAAGTCGTCGGTAAGAACGAGGTAGCGATTCTTCGCAATCTCGGCTATGGCTGCGTCCGTCAGACCAAATCTCGCCCATCGATTCGTAAGGGCAACCGAGCAAGTCACATGCTGTTCTTCAAGCAGAGCTACACGGTCAGCGAACGAAGCAAAATAGGCCCTCCGCTCCCTCTCTGGAACTGCATTCGAGAGATTGCTGACTTCCGTCAGGATGTTTGGAGTGGTAACGATAAACTTGAAATGATCAATCAGTTTAACGATCAACTCAAAATCCGATTGAGCGAATGTGGCAAGACGATTAGCGCCAATTTGTTTGCGGCTGTAGCTGCCTAATACAAATAGCAATAAGAGATTGGTGTCTATCACCACTCCTGCTCTGCTGTAGGTTGACAGGAGTTTAAGCGGATCGGTCATAGGCTACGCCGCGGCCAGAGTTCGAATCTTCACAGACACGAATACGCCCGTGTCAGCGTGCAGCTTCACGACCTTGTATGCGCGGTTACCTCCCAGCATAACTTGAAAGGATGACCCTTCGGGGGCAGGATAACTGAACGTGACGAGCCAGAATTGCTGGTCGTCCGAAAGTTCAACCTCTTCCAGAAGAACTTCAGATGCTGGCACTGGCAGGATCGCCGACAGGTAACCGCGAGCGAGTTCCACCGCTTTCTTGACATCCACGAACATGACCAGTCTCCCTCTACAAGCATAACAGGGCGGGAACATGTCCCGCCCTGCCGGTTCAAGTTTGACGCGTCAAATTGTTACTCCGCAGCCTGCTCGCCGGCCTTGCTGACGGCGATGGTCTCGCCGACGTCGCCGACCTTGAAGCGCGCGAAGCGCTTGACCGAGATGTTCTCGCCCAGCTTGCCAATGACGGTCGCGATCAGTTGCGACACGGTCATGGTCTGGTCCTTGATGAAGGGCTGCTCGTAGAGGCAGACCTCCTCGTAGAACTTGCCCATCTTGCCTTCGACGATCTTCTCGATCACCGCGCGCCGGCTTGCCGGTCTGGGCGGCCTGCGCGCGGTAGATGTCCTTCTCTTTTTCGAAGGCGTCCGCAGTCACGTCTTCCTTGCGGATGAAGCGCGGATCGGTGGCCGCGATGTGCATGGCAATGTCGTGCACCAGGTTCTTGAAGTCGTCGGTGCGGGCCACGAAATCGCTCTCGCAGTTCACTTCCACCAGCACGCCGATCTTGCCACCGGCATGGATGTAGCTCGTGACCGAGCCTTCGCTGGTGACGCGCGCGGCCTTCTTCGCGGCCGTGGCGACGCCCTTCTTGCGCAGGATGATGATGGCAGCTTCCATGTCGCCCTTGGCCTCGGTCAGGGCGTTCTTGCAGTCCATCATGGGAGCGTTGGTCTTCTCGCGAAGCTCTTTTACTTGTGCGGCGCTGATGTTCACGGTTGTAGTACTCATCTCTGGAAATATTCCTGTTGGCTGTTGCTTTCAGCAACTTTAGCCACACTAGATTCGCAACACTCACAAAAAGACCCGCGCCGTGCTGAGCGCGGGTCATGAAACCATTCGCTATCAAGCTCGATCAGGAGCTCGACGAGCGCCGGTGATACGCTCACTGGGCATTACGCGCTTGTATTCTCGGCGGCGGCGCGCCGGCCACCCTTGCCCAGCACCTCTTCCATGCTGACCTCTTCCAGGTCGCTGGTCTCCGCCGGAGGCTCTACGCCCTCGCCGTCTTCCGGACTGGCAGCGGCAGCTTCCGCAGCCTCGCTGTACTGTATGCCCGACGGCGACATCGGCAACCTGCTTGTCCGTCGCGGCCTGCGAGCCCTCGACCACCGAGTCCGCGATCTTGGAGGCGAACAGCCGGATGGCGCGCAGCGCGTCATCGTTGCCCGGGATCACGTAATCCACTTCGCTGGGATCGCAATTGGTGTCCACCACGGCGACCACGGGAATGCCCAGCTTGCGCGCTTCCTTCACCGCGATCTGCTCCTTGTTGGAGTCGATCACGAACAGCGTGTCGGGCAGGCGGTTCAGGTTCTTGATGCCCGCGAGGTTGGCCTGGAGGTGCTTGCGCTCGCGCTCCAGCTTCACAACTTCCTTCTTGGGCAGCAGCTCGTAGCGGCCATCGGTGGCCATCTCGTCCAGTTCCTTCAGCCGCTTCACCGACTTCTGCACCGTCACCCAGTTGGTGAGCAGTCCGCCCAGCCAGCGCTGGTTGACGTAGAACATGCCGCAGCGCGTCGCCTCTTCGGCGATGGCGTCCTGCGCCTGGCGCTTGGTGCCGACAAACAGCACCAGCTTGCCTTCGGTTGCCATGTCCTGCACGAACTTGGACGCTTCCTTGAACATCTTCAGCGTCTTCTGCAGGTCAATGATGTAAATGCCGTTGCGTTCGCCGAAGATGTATTCCTTCATCTTCGGGTTCCAGCGTTTCGTCTGGTGCCCGAAGTGAACGCCGGCTTCGAGCAACTCCTTCATCGTGATATTTGCCAAGCTACCTCCTAGGTTGGCTTGCATCCTTTGCGGCGGCGGCGGCGCTGGGCGCCTCTGCCGGATCGCTCAGGATTGCTTTCCCGAAACCCGCCCCGTTGAATCAACAGCGGGTGCGGGAAGATTCGTTCCGGTTGAACCTTTCTCCTTCGCCCCCGGAACCACAAGGCGAGGGGACAGTGGATAGTGGTCAGTGGATAGAAAAGTTCCACTGACCTATCCCAAACTTCTGCGCCTGGCGGTCGTGACTAGCCACTATCCACTAACCACTGCCACTGCTTTACCGCTTGCTGAACTGGAACCGCTTGCGGGCGCCCTTCTGCCCGTACTTCTTGCGTTCCTTGCCACGCGCATCGCGGCGGAGAAACCCTTCCGCCTTCAGCTTGGGGCGCAGTTCCGGGTTGAACTCCTGCAGAGCGCGGGCGATGCCCATGCGCACTGCGCCGGCCTGGCCGTTCACGCCACCGCCATCAACCGTGCAAAACACGTTGAAGCTGGCCGTGGTCTCGGTGAGCACCAGCGCCGACTTGGCCATGATGCGCTGCGCTTCGGTCACGAAATAGGTGTCAAACGGCTTGTCGTTGACCTTGAACTCGCCGCTGCCGGGGCGAAGGAACACGCGGGCCACGCTCGATTTGCGACGACCCGTACCGTAATACTGAACCAGTTCTGCCATCTTCACTCTGTCGGGAGACGTGCTCCCTTGACCCTTCCAAAAATTTGATGGGCGAAGCCGAGCTTCGCCGTTACTGCTATGCGCGCTTGGCGGCCGGAGCCAGCGTTTCCGGCTTCTGCGCCGCGTGCGGATGCTTGTCGTCCCGATAAACCTTCAGCTTGCTGGCCATGGCGCGGCCCAGCTTGGTGTGCGGCATCATGCCGATGATGGCCTCTTCCACGATCTGCTCCGGCTTGCGCTGGAAGCGCTTCTTGTATTCCTCGGCCTTGATGCCGCCGGGATAGCCGGAGTAGTGGTAATAGACCTTGCTGTCGGCTTTCAGGCCCGAAATCCGGATCTTGGCGGCGTTGATCACGATGACGTGGTCGCCGGTATCGAGAAACGGCGTGTACTTGGGGCTGTCCTTGCCAGAGAGGATGCGCGCCACACGAGTGGCCAGCCGGCCCAGGGTCTGGCCGTCGGCATCAATGACAAACCACTTGCGCGCAATTTCCCCCTTGGGGAAATAGGTTGACATCTCTTAACTCTCCCAGAATGTGAAAAAACCGCGAAAGAGCCGCTGAGTTCAGGCGCTGGACGCGCAGGGAACCTGCTGGCAGGCAAACGCAGGACTACGAAAGACCTAAGAATAGCCCAAAAGAGCCGCTATTGTCAATGAAACCACGCCAACAGGGGGTCGGTTTGGTCCCCGGTTGTGCCGCATTATCGGTAGTGCTCAAGGTAATACAGCGCCGCAAACGCGAGAACCAAAGCGGCGGCCGGCAAGGCCAATGGCCGCGCGCTTCGCCAACGCTGCTTCCAATCCGCGGTCGCGAGGAACAGCAGGATCGTCGGCACCAGCAACGCGATTGACAGCTGAAAGATATGTGCCGCCGAGCCTTCGTCCGGTTGGGGCGGCTGAAAGTATCCGCTAAGTACCGTACACAACGCTATGAGAGACAGAACGATTATGATTTTGCCGCTAGCGCGGTTGACTTGCTGCCCAGTCATAGTGTCACTTCCTTTCCGGCTTGTTGTCACCGTTACTCGATTTGCGAAACGCCGGCCTACAAGCTGAAGTAGGTCTTCTTATGGAGCACGCTGTTCTCATCCCCGATCAGCACCTGCGTTGGAAATGTCGAGAAGTAGACAAGCAATCGCGGTGCACCGGTCCCAGCAGGCACGTCGAAGACTGCCGTCGTTTCGTAGGACTCGCCGGGGCGTAGCGGGTCAGGGGCGCGCCACGACCGTGGCCTGTCATGCGCCGCATCCCACGCCTTCTGGCCGGCGGAAGACTGCCCGAGAACGTGGCCTTGGTCGTCCAGCAAGACGATGTCGAGTGGATCGGGAGTCAGTGGCCCGTTGCCCCGCCACGGCGCGATGGTGGTCTCGTCGAAGCGGGTGCGCACGGTCACGATGTAGAACTCGCCCGCCGCGGTCGTGTCGCCGATGGTCTTAAGCCGCTCCACGTTTTGTACCGAGTACGCCAGGTGGCAATCGAGTCCGCAGAAGTACTTTTCCTCGCCGCGGGCCAGGGTCAGATCGTGACTGAACGCGGAGAACGCGAGCAGCAACGCGGCGTAGCCGAGCAGGAGCGCCGCGAGTGCGCCAGCCGAATATCGTACCCAGCGCCTGCGCCAGAAGAAGAATACGACGGTGGCGATCACCAGCAAGATCGCCAACCCGGCGCTGCCCAGGAACAGCAGCGCGGCGATGTGCGGTTCGAAATTCATGTTGTAATGCATAAGTACTCCTCAAGTAAAGAGCTTTGTATTACAAAGCATACAGGGCAAAAAAAAGAACCTGCGTACTTCAGTCCTGCCGCGCCGAGCGAATCACCGACTCCATCCCCTCCAGGTAATTCTCCAGGGCGCGACGTCCCGCCGCGGTGAGCTTGAATCCGGTGCGCGGCTGCCGGCCTACGAACGACTTGGAGCAGCGCACGTAACCCGCATCTTCCAGCTTGCGGGCGTGCACGCTCAGGTTGCCGTCGGTGATCTCCAGCAGCCGCTTCAAATCGTTGAAGCTGAGTTCTTCGTTGACCGCCAGCGCGCTGACGATCCCCAGCCGGACGCGCTCGTGGATCACCGGATCGAGGCTGACGGCTTCACTGCCAGCGGCGGCGTGGCGCACGATGGGCCTGCGCCGAGCGTCTCTGCGGTTCGTCGTGATGGATTGCGCGCCTAGCCACCGTGCCTCCTCGCGATGAACGCTCCAAAGCCGATGTGCAGCAGTCCGAAACCGGCAGCCAGCAGCAGATTGGCCCAGCGCCACGGCACGGGAAGCGCGACCGCGCCCAGCAACACGAACGCCTGCTCCCATCGCCGGCACGACGCGCACCGAGAAGGCGCCCGCCTGCATGACCGCGACCCCGTAGAGAACCAGCCACACTCCGGGGATCAGCCGCACCGGGCCACTCCACATCAAGGCCACGGTCAGCAATCCGCCGGCGGCCAGGGCCGGCAGCAGGCCGAGGAACAGCCGCCGTCCGGGCACCGACAGCATCTCCGTTCCCAGCCGCGAGGCCTTGCGATGCATGGTGACCAGCGCCAGCGTGAGCGCGATCAGCGCTTCGCCAAGCCAGACAGCGAGCCATCCTTCGGTGGTGGGTTGGCGCATTGCGATTGCCGCCGCGACCAGCGCGGTCGCTCCCATCGCGCAGAATCCCCAGCCGGGAACGGCGGTAAACGCCGAGCTGCGCTCCATGGTCTGGCGGATGACCTGCAGATGTTCCAGCGCGGCAGGTTCAACCGGAGTCCTCGGCCGGGCGGTCCGGCGGCGGCATGGGCGTGAATCGGACATCGGGAGGCAGCTTAGCGCAGGACGCAGCGTTCGTCAAGTACTTTGTGATGCAAAGCTACCCGGTGTCGACCAGGACCGCGCTTTCGCTCGATTGTGCCCGGTCATAAAACCGGGTCGAGGCGGAAAATTGACCGGGCTCTTTGGTTGAGAACACCACGTGGAAATACGTCGAGGTGAGAAGCTGTGCCCTTTCAAAACTCCGCTCTTGCCGGATTCGTGGACGGGCCCACCAAAATCACTTGGCCGCGTCGCCCGGTTTCGCGGCGTCGGCTGGCTTCGTGTTCACCTTGGCCAGCGATTCATCCACCCGCTTCTTGAAGTCGCCCGCGTCGTCGTGCGCAAGGCCGCTGAAGCTCGACACCACTTGCATCTCGCAGCCGGTGCCCTTCGAAATCAAGGTGACCTGATTGGTGCGCTGCGCCACCGCTCCCGAAATACTGAGCGTGCACCGCGTGCTTCACGTTGTAGGAAGCCGTCATTTTTGCGTCGTCGGGGGTCCCTTGGACCGTGTAATTGTCCGGGTTGCTGATGGTGTCTTTGACCGCGGTCCACAGCTCGCTGCATGGCTGGGGATAGCTGTCTTTGTGGGTGTTGCTGAATGCCGGCACAGCAAAAATAAGCGTCAAGAAAGCGATCACTGCAAACTTCATCATGGCATGTGCCTCCTATAAGAATGGCTTTCACCCCCGGTATACGCCTGCGCGCGTTGCCATGCAACTGGACCGCGTGGGTCCAATTCGCGCCGGCAGAAGCCGCAGTCGTCGCGGTTCGGAAACCGACTTGGACGAGCAGATCGTCCGCAAGAAATTTGCTCTGGGAATGTGCGCCGCCAAATGCGAAACGGCACAGCCTTGCGACTGTGCCGCGATAGTGTCGCCGGCTGAAGCCGGCTCGACTTACTTATGCGTCCGTGGACGCGGCGCTGAAGCGCCGCTGCTCCTGACCCGCTGCACTTCTTCGCCCACGACCTGCCCGCTCGCTTCTCCACGATCCGCTCTGGCGACCTTGAAGGTCAGCTTGTGCTCGCGCTTGTCGGCATCCACGACGACGTGATCACCGTGCAGCACCTCGCCATCAAGGATCTTCAGCGCCAGCGGGTCCTGAATCAGCCGCTGGATGGCCCGTTTCAGCGGACGCGCTCCGTAGTTCGGGTCGTAGCCTTCGGTGAACACCAGTTCCTTGGCTGGCGGCGTGAGCTCCAGGCTGATCTTGCGATCGGCCAGCAGCTTCCGCAGGTCCTCCAGCCGCAGGTCCACGATCTTGGTCAACTGCTCCTTGCCCAGCGGGTTGAAGATGATGATGTCGTCCACGCGGTTGAGGAACTCCGGCTTGAAGCTGGCGCGCAGCGCTTCCATCACGTGCTGATGCGCTTCGGATATCTGCTCCGGTGCGCGCTGTCCCAGGTCCTGCAGGTAGCTCGAGCCAATGTTCGACGTCATGATGACGATGGTGTTCTTGAAATCGACGTTGCGTCCCTTGCCGTCGGTCAGGCGGCCGTCGTCCATGATCTGCAGGAAGATGTTGAACACGTCGGGATGCGCCTTCTCGATCTCGTCGAACAGCAGCACCGCGTACGGACGCCGGCGCACCGCTTCCGTCAACTGCCCGCCTTCGTCGTAGCCGACATATCCCGGAGGCGCGCCGATCAGCCGCGACACGGAGTGCTTCTCCATGTACTCTGACATATCAATGCGCACCATGGCGTGCTCGTCGTCGAACAGGAACTCCGCCAGCGCCCGCGCCAGCTCGGTCTTGCCGACGCCGGTCGGCCCGAGGAAGATGAACGAGCCAATGGGCCGCCGCGGATCGCTCAGCCCGGCACGCGAACGCCGGATGGCGTTGGCCACCTTCGTGATGGCTTCGTCCTGTCCGACCACGCGCTGTCGCAGACGGTCTTCCATGGTGACCAGCTTCTTGACTTCGCCTTCCAGCATGCGAGCCACCGGAATGCCGGTCCACTTGCTGACGATTTTGGCGACGTCTTCCTCGTCCACCTCTTCCTTCAGCATGCGCGACTGCTTGCCGTCCATGGCCTGGCTGAGTTTCTTGACTTCAGCCTCGAGCTGCGGCAAATCGCCGTAACGTATCTGCGCCGCGCGATTGTAGTCGCCCTTGCGCGTGGCTTCCTGCTCCTCCAGCTTCAGCCGCTCGATGCGCTCCTTGGCCTCGCGCACTTTGGCGATGGCTTCCTTCTCCTGCTTCCAGCGCGCCTTCAGAGCGTTCGATTCCTCCTTGATGTGCGCCAGCTCCTTTTCGAGCGTGGCCAGCCGTTCGCGCGAGTTGGGATCGTCTTCGCGCTTCAGCGCCTGGCGCTCGATTTCGAGCTGCGTGGCGCGACGCTCCAACTGATCAATCTCGGTCGGCATGGAATCAATCTGGATGCGCAGCGACGCCGCGGCTTCGTCAATCAGGTCAATGGCCTTGTCCGGCAGGAAACGGTCGGAGATGTAGCGATGCGACAGCGTTGCCGCCGCCACGATCGCGGAGTCCTTGATGCGGACGCCGTGATGGACTTCGTACTTCTCCCGCAGCCCGCGCAGGATGGCAATCGTGTCTTCCACATTGGGTTCGCCGACGAACACGATCTGGAAGCGCCGTTCCAGCGCCGCGTCCTTCTCGATGTACTTGCGGTATTCGTTCAGCGTGGTCGCGCCGATCGCGCGCAACTCGCCGCGCGCCAGCGCCGGCTTCAGCATGTTGGAAGCGTCAATCGCGCCTTCGGCAGCGCCCGCTCCCACCAGCGTGTGCAGTTCGTCAATGAAGAGAACGATCTGCCCCTGCGACTGCTCAATTTCCTTCAGGACGGCTTTCAAGCGGTCTTCGAACTCGCCGCGATACTTCGCGCCCGCCAGCATCGCGCCCAAGTCGAGCGAGACCACGCGCTTGTTCTTCAACTGTTCCGGCACATCGCCGGAAATAATGCGCTGCGCCAGACCTTCGACAATGGCCGTCTTGCCGACGCCCGGCTCGCCGATGAGCACCGGATTGTTCTTGGTCCGGCGCGACAAGACCTGCACCACGCGACGCACTTCCTCGTCGCGCCCGATCACGGGATCGAGCTTGCCCTTGCGCGCCAGTTCCGTCAGGTCTTTGGCGTAGCGCTCCAGCGCCTGGTACTTGGCCTCGGGATTCTGGTCGGTGACCTTCTGATTGCCGCGAACCGAAGTCAGCCCGCGCAGAATGTTGTCGTAGGTCGCTCCGGCGCGCGCCAGGATCTCCTGCGCGGCGTCGCGCTTCAGCTTGGTGATGCCCAGCAGCAGGTGCTCGGTGGAGACGTAATCATCCTTGAAGTTGGCCGCCTCTTTGAAGGCGTATTCCAGCAGCCGCGATGCAGCGTCGGACATATGCGCCTGCGTCGCGCCGCCGCCGGAAACCTTGGGCAGGCGTTCGATTTCGCGCAAGGCCTCGGCCTGAACGTTAGCCACAGGCAGTCCCACGCGCTCCAGCAGCGGCGAAACGATGCCTTCGCGGTCTTCAATGAGCGCCGCCAAAATGTGTAACGGCTGCAGCTCAGGATTGCCGTGCTCGCTGGCGAGATCGTTCGCCCGCTGCATCGCCTCCTGCGCCTTGACGGTTAATTTGTCCCAACGAATTGCCATGGGTTACTCCAGTGGTTAGTGGATAGTGAATAGGTTACGAGGCGTTCCATTGTCGCGCACTTTGAGACCTACCGGTGTATAGCCGGTCTGCTAGCGTCTGAAATCTGCGTTGATGGCTAACAGCGAGCGCTTGCCTACTCGACTTGATCAACATCAAAGCCAGCACCGATCAACGAACGCCCTTCATTGATGGCGGCCTGCCGCGCAGCATCCATGTTCGGGAAGTGTCCCGGCACTTGGAAATGCTTCGTTACAACGCTTGAGCCTTTTCCGCGTACCAAGTTTGGCCATACGAAGTAACTGCCATCGGTGGCTTTGTAAAACTCGATGCGGATTACGTGCTGTCCTTCTGTGTACTCTTCGGTTAATAGCGGGTCAGCCTGGGGTGGAATTTCAGGTGTTTTCACGGGACGATTATCGCTCCAAGCGGGGTATGATTCAAGCGAGGGACGTAAGCCGTGGAGTGTCAGCATCGCTCTGCCTTGACTGTTCAACGCAATCCTGCTGCGTCATCCTGAAGAAATTTCGCCTGAATCTCGGGATGTCGCTTAAGGAAATGTATAAGGCGAACGTGAGACGCGCGTTCGTAAACTTCGGACAGAACGCTGTAGTTGCTCTCTTGTAGTGGCGTGTAAGTCAACGTACAACTCGGCAGCACCATTGCCCTAGAGTCGATTTCCGTTATGCTCATTGGGCCATCCTGTAGTGCTTGGATGCCATCGGGAGTGACGCTCCATGCAATCGCATCTGCCTGACATTCGGCCTTGCTTGGAGCGTTTTTCTGTGCGGTCGCCAATGTCGCCGCGAGGAACATTGCACACAAAATGGCCAGCTTCATGCTTTCGTTCTCCAGAAACCAGCTTACTCCTTCCGTTCAAGGCATTTTCCAGCCACCCCCGCTCGCCTTTTGTCGTCAACGCAGATTTCAGACACTACCGCCGGTCTTTACTATCCACTAACCACTAGCAACTGCTTTCGCTCCCGCCGGTGAGTTCCTTCGGTAAACAAAAGGGAGGCAAAGTTACGCCCCCCTTGAACTCCCCAGTTCGTCTCCCACCCGGAATTCTCGCCGGGAGAGCGAAACTTGCTTAGGCAGCGTGCCCCTTGCTCTGGGTCTGCGTCTCAGGCTTCTTGCCTTCGATCGCCGGCTGGCTGCCTACGTTGACCTTGATCTGCTTTGGCTTGGCTTCGGCACGCTTGGCCAACCGCACCTTCAGCACGCCATTCTCGTAGCTGGCGTTGATGTCCTCGGTGTTCACCGTGTTGGGCAGCGTGAACGAGCGGGTAAAGCTGCCATAGCGGCGCTCAATACGATGTATTACAACGGCGCGGGAGCGAGCGGGTGCACCCGGTTAATAAACCGTAGTCCGGGGGTTCGAATCCCTAAGCCGGCACCATTCTCACAAAAATTTTCCCTGTAGGTTGCCGAACTAGAGCGCCTTTAATGCCGCATGAATCTGATCGTTGGGCAATCGATTTAGCGTAGCGACAATGGGATCGAAGTTGGGAACGATCTTAAGTTCGTAGTGCCCAGCGGCACCATCTTTACCCGGCCTTCCGTTGTGCCCATGATTCCCTGGCAGACCCGGGCGACCCGCATTTCCGTCCTTTAACGAAATTTCTGGGTGTGCATGATTGTTTGTGCACGCGTGACCGCCAAACCCGCCTCTTCCTCCAGCCCCCGCGTCCCCACCTCTCCCGCCAACGCCGCCGGTTCCGCCGTCCACGGTGTGAAGTGTCGACACCGGTTCCTTCTCGGTCGTGACGGTGATTTGACCTCCGTCAAATGCGTCTCCACCGGTTTCCCCATCCTCGCCATTAGCTCCCTTTCGACCGTCCTGCCCGTCCCCGGCTAAGACCCAATTAAAGCCGAGGCAGGTCCCGTTATTGCCATTGAAACCGTCGGCACCGGCACGTCCGTCAACTCCATCGGCGCCCGCCCTTCCCGATGCTCCTTTCGCCGAGAGGACGTCGTTATCGAGAACTTTCGCGTAAATCCAGACCGATCCCGCGCGCCCCGAGGAGCCGCTGTTTACATCGACTCGTAGGTTTGCCACTCGTCGCGCAACGATCAAGAAGTCACTTCCAGTCAGTGAGCCGCCGTTTTCGCCCTCAATTTCGTTGGCAACGAGCGTCAGGCCATTGGGCATTTGCGCGGCTATGGATTGAATTGTGACCCGCGCATAGCGCTTCGAAAGGACTTGCGGTGTTAAGGCATTCGGTCTCGTGACAACGAGGACCTCCGTTGCGGGCGACACGTCCACGCCGCTCTGGTGCGCCCCGAGAATTGGAGTCGCAAGCTCGTTCTCCAGTTCAGTCTTAGGCACGACCCCGGTTAGCTTTGCTGGATTGAAAAAGAAAACGATCACGAAGACCGCGAGCGCTCCACCCGCCCGTATTCCCGGCTTTACCTCTACTTTGAGGAATCCCGGAATCATTGCACCCACTCCGCCGGCGGCCAGCGCCAAGACGATTCGGAAGACCATATATTGGAACGAGGTGGGTTCCGGAAACTTGACGGCGAGTACCAACAACGCCGTGACGAAAATCACACCGAATGTGAATGCGGTAATCTGTTGCCCGCCAGATCTCATTTGCATACATCCTGTACCGAGCGCTTAGAAAAGACTTCGCCGAATCGTTGCTCGCGCCCGCCATCCGCGCTGAGTCGGATGCGCATGGAGCCTGACCCCATGGAGGCCACGCACTCATCCCCTCGGGCGTGTCGCGTGCATCTCCCCGACGCCACACGCCCTTTTTCATTCTTCCCCAGGCCGGGTTCTATAAAAGGGGATGTCAAGAGAAAACACTTCTCCCTTTGCTGGAAAGAGAGGTAGTTCTCTGACATCCAGCCCCTTTCCTCCTGCTGGTGGCGGAGATCCGCAGTTCGCTAGTCGTTTTCAGGTCCACGCTACAACGTCGTTCGGGCTGAAGCTACACAAGCCTGGCGGCGGCGATTATGCCAACCATGGTTCTATCTGAGACTCGCGCCGAAGCGCGGCACTATGGCTTTGTTGGGTTGTCCGAGGGAGCATATGGTGCCCCGTGAGACTTGGCGCCGGCGGCGCACACAGCCTAACCCGGCCAGGATACTTACCCTCGAACCCGAGCGCTCAGAACCTGCGGACAATCGCGGACATGACTCCGGAATGGTCTTTTGGACCTGCGCGCTCAAGCGGCTTGTGGCTTCAGATATTCGGCGTCGAACGGTTCTCCTTTTTTCCAAACATGCAAAGTGATGGCGGCGATCTTGCGCGCCAAAGTTAGCCGGGCCAGCTCGGGCTTCATCCCCTTCCCCAGAAGGTTTTCGTAGAACGGACGAAACGGCCCGTGGCTGCCACTGGCGGTGGTAGCCGCGCTCTTAAACAGGTTCTTCAGATCGTGGTTGTGGTTCAGGTTTAGTCCGCGAATGAACACCGGCTTTTTGCGGCGCTCCAGTTGACCGTTCACCATCTGATAGTCGGCGCTGCTGCGCGTCTCCAGAGCCAGACCGCAGTAGGCCCAGAACTGCCGCTTGCTGCGGAAGCGATGTGGCGTCTGCACCCGCCCGATCAGCAAGGCGGTGCGTATGGGACCCAGCCACGGAACCGTGCGCAGCAACTTGGTCTCGCTATGCTGGCGACATTCCAGAATCAGATCGTGACGGGCTTCGCGACGCAGTTGCTGCACGAGATCGAGTTGCTGGTAGAGTCGCCGGGCGCGGCGCTGCAACCCGCTCTCGCTTAACTGCGCTAACCATTCTTCCCGATGACGTTGGCCGTACGGCTTCTTGCCGGCACAGGCAATGGCCTGGCTGCGGTAGAGCGCTTTCAGTCGGCCCATGATGCGGGTCGTGTCTTCGGTGAGCGCGGCGTAGCTGCGTCCCAGATGCTTCACCGCCGCCGTGCTGTTCTGGCCATGGTAGACCGGCGACAACAGCCCGGCGCGCAGCAAGTCGGCCAGTTTGCGAGCGTCCACGGTGTCGCTCTTGTTGCCTGCCTTCAGCAGGGCGTTCTTGCGGGGATTGCAAACCACCAGCTTGGCCACGCGCCGCACCAGCAGATCGTACAGCCAGGCCGAGTGCGTGCCTTCTTCAAAGGTGATGTTTAATGTTCCACGCAGTCCCTGAACAAAATCCAGAATGGTGGCGGCATGAGTGGCGATCACCGACTGCATCACCAGCTTCCCGTTGCTATCCAGCACCGCTACCGAGATGGTGCTCTGGTGGACATCCAGACCGATATACTTGATGCTATCCATCGGGTGTTCCTTTCGTCAGGCTTGGTTTACTGCTTCAGCACAGCAACCATAACCTACTGCGAAAGGGGCGCCCTTTATAATGCGTGCCCCGGGTCTCGCGGTGTTCGAGACCCGGGACTTCGTCCCGATAAACCATTCCCCTGTGTCCTTCATCACAGCACGAACCAATTTCCTGCATCTACTCTGGTGCCATGCCTTGGGGCTTAGAACGCTGGCACGGTGGACACGACCTCCACTTCATCACATTTAGTTCTACCGCCGGCAGGCGTTGCTATCGAACGTACAGCGCCGCGAACTGTTCCTCAAGGTGCTGGAAGATGTACGCCGGCGCTACCATTGGGTGGTGATCGGGTACGTTGTAATGCCGGAGCACGTTCACCTCCTGGTCAGCGAGCCCCAGCAGCGCCCCTTGGCTACCGCAATCCAAGCTCTGAAGCTGGGATTCTCGCGGCGTTTGTTGGCTGAAAGTGGCGCTTCGCCCGGGTCTCGAAACCCGCGGACCCGGGGCGCCCGACCCATTCTCCGCCGGAGTGGTTTACTTCGGGGCAGTCCGTGAGTAGGCCGGAATAGGCTCTTTCAACTTCCCCCAACCAGACTTTGTCCAACCAACGATGACATGTGTGGTTTGGGCATTTTACCTCCAAGTGGCGGTGCGAATGCGGTTGCCGGATGCTGGCCGACTGGCCGACTTACACTAAGACTTATCGGGAGTAATCTCCCACATGCCGGTTTCGGGACAACGTACCTGTCGGCCTAGAACAAGAGCAACCAAGGGGACGAGGGCTCCCACGCGCGGATCACTGCGGATGCTCGCTTCCTCGACGAACTCTCCCTCTCTGTTCGCCGGATGTCGGGACAAGCCCGGGGCACGGTGTGGCGGAGGAAAGCAAGCCAAGGAGGTCAGACCAAACCCCGCCCCGGCAAAACCGGCCTTAGCCGGGGGCTCGCCTTCAGACATGCAAATTACAAGAAACGGTGGCCGGGCCACCCGCCGGTAACGTTGGAACAGCCATCAATGCTTAGTTCGCAGGTATCCGTGCCCGTTGCCATCCGGAGTGCCGTATGTACCTACCACGTCGCCCCTCGGGTTGATCGAATTTACGGAGTTGTAAAGAGTCGACCCGGGAAAATCAATGAGGGTGCACGTGTTACCGCTGACCACGAGCCCGTGCTGGAGTCCGTCAGACAGCTTTGTTCCACTGCCCGTCATCTCGCCTTGCTCGCTGAGGCCATAAACAATCACTGGATACCAGCCTGGGCACGTGACTTGCTGGTAGCTACCTTTAGTCAGCAAGTAACCGTGAGCAATTGGAGTCGGCGTGAATTTCAGGTAGAAACCCACGATGCTCTTCCCGTTGTACATGGAAGCGAAAGTTGCGTCGGCACGGGATAGTCGATTGTACTGAAATCACCGTGCTTCGTAAGCAGGTAGCCACGAGGGGGATTAGGGCCACTCTGCGTTCCGACGATGTCTCCGCTGGCGCTGATTCCAAATGCGTTGGTGTTCGCGGCTCCTGGGTAGTCGAAGGTCGTGAACTTGCCTCCACTTAACAGGTACCCATGGATTCTGCCATCGGCGCCCGTGTAGTCGCCTACCATGTCGCCGGATGCGTTCATCCAGTTCACTTCAGTCTGGCTTCCATTGGGAACATCAATCGACACAAATCTCCCTGCGGTGAGCACAAGCCGTGCAGGTTTCCATCGGCACTTGTGTATCTGCCCACGATGATGCCAGACGGGGTGATGGCGGTTGGCTGTGTGTCGGTGGCTCCCGGAAAATCGATTGTCGTGAACGTTTGTGCGAAGGCTATGCCGGCGAGGAATACGCACATTAACAAAGCAGCTCCAGATTCATCGATCTGTGAAAAGTTCTCATGGGATTCTCCTTAAAATTTTGCATCTGAGTCGATTCCTTTTTCGGAACTTAGAACGGGGGTAACTTCTCGGCAATGGAACGCTGGTCACTCGTCGGACACGCGTTGGTAACGCAATAAATACTTGTGGTGCATGCAGTTGCGCGGCTGATTTTTCGACTGGGTGCGCTTGCAGAGGGCGGGAATGACGGCCGGCTTGCCGGAAGTAGGCGCTTGCCTCATACTACGCGGCATAGAAAACATGGAACTAATGCCCAATTTCGGTATGCGGCTCGTTCCCTTCGGCGAGTTCGAGGCGGACTTGCGGGCGGGCGAATTACGTCGTAACGGCGTGAAGGTCAAGATCCAGAACCAACCTTTTCAGATTCTGGCGATGTTGCTAGAACGCCCCGGGGAGATCGTCACTCGCGAGGAGATGCGTGCCAGACTGTGGCCGGCTGAAACGTTTGTGGACTTCGACCACGGCATCAAATCGGCGATCCGGAGATTGCGGGACGCATTGGGCGATTCTGCCGAGGGACCTACCTTTGTGGAGACCGTCGAACGTCGAGGTTACCGCTTCATATTTCCTGTGCAACATCAACCGGTCGAACGGATCAGCAGCGGAAGCGAATCCGGACACCCAGGGATGGCGGTGGTGGTTCCGATTTCGGGATCGGCAACCGAAGCAGAGGTCCCCGTACCATCTCCTGTCAGCAGGAGTTGGAAGTTGAAGGCGGCTATTGCGCTCACGGCCTTCACTATCCTGGCCGCGGTGGTGCAGTTGTCTAACGAGAACAGCTACCTGTCACGCACTCGATTAGGATTGTTGGCTCGCCGGGTTGCGTTGGGGCGTCCCGTCACGGTGCAATCGGCTGTTACCGAACGACGGTTGACCGCCAACCCAGCAGATACTCCGGTCACCAGCGCCGTAATTTCGCCTGACGGTAGGTACTTCACATTCACGGACAAGACGGGGTTGTTCCTGCGACAGATTGAAGGAGGAGAACCCCACCCAATTCAACTGCCAGAAGGCTTTCAACCACTCGCCGATAGCTGGTTTCCCGATAGCAACCACCTGGTCGTCTCCTGGGCAGGGAAACCGGCGTCCAACCTAGCCTGTGGACGATCTCAGTCCTGGGCGGAACGCCCCGGAGAATTTAAGGAAGGCTCGTCTGCGAGGGTTTCTCCGGAGGGCTCGCGGATTGTGTATCAGCGAAACGGTATCTCGCGGAACGAATTATGGCTCCAATGCAGGCAGACGGCTCAGGGGCCCATCGCATAGTGGGCGATGGCAAGACAGACCTGGAGTTTTTCA
>CAWJIW010000042.1:0-9382 GCA_963843005.1 uncultured Acidobacteriaceae bacterium
GGCGACGGAAGTGCGCCGCGAGATTGCCCTGCGATTTCCGTCTAAAATATGGCGGTTTCTCAATCCTCTATAAGGACCTGCATGAAGATCGGTATCTCCGTTCCCAACATCGGACCCGTTGCTACTCCCGAAGCCGTAAAAACCGTTGCTCAGCAAGCCGAAACGCTCGGCTATCACAGCCTTTGGACGGTCGAGCGGCTGCTATGGCCGGTCAACCCTAAAACGCCTTACCCGGCTACACCTGATGGCTCACTGCCGGAAGAGTACAAGTACTGCCTCGATCCACTGGACACGCTCACCTTCGCCGCGGCGCACACCAGCACCATCAAGCTGGGCACCAGCGTGCTCGATATTCCCTACTACAACCCTGTGCTACTGGCGCGGCGGCTCACCACCATCGACGTTCTGTCGAAGGGACGCCTGCGCGTTGCCTTCGGTGTGGGCTGGTCGCCTGACGAGATGGAGGCGGCCGGCGCCGACATGAAGGTACGTGGCGCGCGCGCCGACGAATTTCTGCAGGTGCTGAAGACGATCTGGACGACTGACCCGGCCGAGTATCACGGCAAATTCTTCTCCCTGCCCAAGTCGTTCATTGGCCCCAAGCCGGTGCAGAATCCTCACCCGCCTATCTTCCTCGCCGCTTACACGCCGCCGGCCATGAAGCGCGTGGCTACCTTGGCCGATGGCTGGAACCCGGCGGGTATTCCCATCGAGGGCATGGCGCAAATGTTTGCCGCTATGCAACAGATGGCGAAGGCGGCGGGACGCGATCCCTCGGAGTTGAGGATGATCGTGCGCGCCAACCTGTTCATCACCGAGAGACCGGTGGAGAAAGACCGACACGTGTTCGTGGGCTCGCTGGGACAGATCCGGGACGATATCGCCGCCTGCGAGAAGATCGGTGCTGAAGAAGTCTTTCTCGAAGTGGGCTTCACGCCTGGAGGACAGTCGCTGAACAACTGGCAGAGATTGCTGGAAGAGTTCCGGCCGGGTGGGGCTACAGCCGCGGGCTAGAGCGAGGCACGCTTCCCCCGGCGCGTCTCGCTGAAAAAAGTAAGTGCGCTGCAATCCCGGGAGGCGTATATAGTCTGGAGCTGTGGAGCTACAACGGAGATTCGAATGCTTATCGCCGTTCGCGACTCCTGAAAAAGTCTTCACGGTGTCGCCGGTTTTATTGTCGGAGTCAGCAGGGCGTCACGCTGCTCTATCCGAAAGGAAGGTGGACCATGCCCAGTTCTGTGATTCTCGACGTTGCAATCGGAGTTGCTTTTGTCTACCTATTTTTCAGCCTGATCTGTTCGGTAGTGAATGAAGCGATCGCCTCGCTCTTTGCGCTTCGGGCCAAGAACCTCGTGGCCGGCGTCAGCAGCCTCTTCTCCGAAAGCGAAACATCAGGTGGTAAGAAATTCGTTCAGGAAATCTACCAGCATGGGTTGGTCCGCGGGCTATTCAAAGACCCTCCTAGTCAGCAGGAGCCCCCGGATGCACTTTCGCTCGCCAAGAAACTCACCAAGGTCAACTTACCCTCATACATCCCCTCCCGCACCTTCGCAACCGCCCTGCTGGACATCCTCGCACCCTCCGACGGGAAAACCCCGCGCGCCCTGGCCGAAGTCCGAAAGGGCATCGACGCTCTGCCAGAGAGTCCTGCCAAGGAAGCCCTGGTCAGTTTGGCGGCAAGCACAGGCTACCAGCTCTCGGAGTTTCAGACGAAGGTGGAGAGTTGGTACAACGACTCGATGGAGCGTGCCGCCGGGTGGTACAAGCGCAGGACGCAGAGGATATTGCTGCTCTTGGGATTGCTGGTTGCGGTGGGACTGAATGTGGACTCCATTCAAGTAGCACTGAACTTGTGGAACAATCCCGTTGCGCGCCAGGCGGCTGTTGACGTCGCCCAAAAGTTTGTCGAGAAGAATCCAATCCAGGCTTCCAACAAGACCGAGGACGTCAACAAAATCAAGGAAGAGGCCGACACCCTGGCGAAGATGGGTCAGAGCTTACCGGTACCCTTCGGCTGGCGATCGGAGATGCAAGCCAATGGGGCGTGCCCCGATGAGGCGTGCTTCTATCATCCTCTGTCAAGTAAGTTGTTTTGGTCGGAAAAGCTCATAGGTTGGCTCATCACCGCCCTGGCTCTGTCGTTGGGAGCGCCCTTCTGGTTCGATACGCTGAACAAGTTCATGATGGTCAGATCGACCCTGAAATCGAAGGCGGACAAGGAGAAATCCAGCTAGGGGTGGTAACACGCCCAGCCTCAGCTAAGACCGGGCTGGAACGGGCCCGCCCGTCACAATGTTGGCGACGTTCTCCTGATGCTTGTCATCACGAGGGCGGCGACTTACCTCGCATCAGAGCCGAACAGCATGCGATCGAGCGAGAACGCTCCCGCACCCTTAATCAGCACCACGATGCACAGCGCGATGGCCAGCAGGTGATACTCGAAGCCCTCGCCCTTCTGCTGGCCGCCCCAGTTCATGAAGAAGCCATTGGCGAAGTGCACGGTGGTAATCGCCACCAGCATGTTTATCATGATTCCGAAGGCCGCGACCCGGCTCAGCAGGCCCACGATGAGTCCCAGGCCGCCGAAGAACTCGGCGCAAATCGCAAGAAAGGCCAGGGGCGCCGGAACTCCCATCTGGATGAAGAAGCCCATGGTGCCGTGGAAACCGTAGCCGCCAAACCAGCCCAGCATCTTCTGCGCTCCGTGCGCGAAGAAGACCACGCCGAGAATGAGGCGCACAACGCCGAGGGTCACATCGTTTGAAGTCGAAATCAGTTTGTGGAACATTCGCGTCTCCTCCAGGAAATTTCGCTCAGACCATGCGAACCGCTAGCGGATGCCTGTCCAGGTCAGAGATTCGTGTTACAACACGAAAGTCGCAAATTTTGTCAGGCCGGCTGAGCCCCGGCTTACTGCTTGTCTGCGGCCTTGAACTCCGCCCAGGGATGGCCCTTCATGTCCTGCAGGATGGGGCGCTGCCAATCGTACTCGGGATGCTCTTTCAGGAATTTGTCGGCAATGAAGTCTTCCCCGCAGGAATGGCCCGCCCGCGCCTGTAGCATCATGTTCTTCGCCATGCTGCTGTCGGCGGCCTCGGATGTAACCGAACCCATCGGACTGTAAGGAGCCTCTGACCAAACCGGTTCGGGATCGGGCGCACTCTCGCCATGACCGCATAAGCCGCGTCGATTGCGGTCTTCTTTGCCTTCGTAGGTGTCCCAATGGTCGGCCAGAAACTTCTCGCCCAACGCGACGTCAATCTGGCCCTTGCTCGGCGGCATCAATTCCTCCCAGCGCTTATGGCGGGCGTTGGGCGAACTCGCCATGTCCTTGGGATCGAAGCTGGTCTCTTTCTGGATCAACTCGGGATCGCTGGGGAAATTCGAGCCTACGAAGTAGCCGTCCTTGGTCCGCCAAACCCGATGCAACTTGAGCCCGATTTCGAAGCGGGCGACCTCGCCGGTTTTGTTGTCGGCGAGCAGCCAGTCATTGGCATAGCCGCCGTTGTTGCCGTCGAGCATGATCTGCACATACTGGTCGATCGAGCTCCCGTACTGCAAAGCTTTGCGCGCGCGCACGAATTCCGGCTTGCCATTGGGATCGAACAACGCGAAGCCGGCAATCGTGGTTTCGGTCACCATCAACCCGGCGGAATTGATGCCGAAGTCGTCGTCACTGACGATGATGCCGGGAAAGCCATCCGTCAGCATGTGATAGCCATGCGTGGGCACGATGTCGAAGATGATGGTCCAGCGCTTGCCGGTGGCGATGTCGGTCCAGTTGCTGTGCGCGATCACCGGCTTGTGGTCTTTCGTCCACGACCCGGTAGCGACAAAGGCGCTGCAATTTCCCGGCGCCTTCAGGTCGGGAGCGTGGGCACGTTTCTCCTGCTGGTTCAGCCATGGAACGTAATAGTCGGGAACCTCCTCCATCGCGTTGAGCGCGACTACGTCCCACACATCCATGGTGACGCCGTGCGCCTTCAGGCCATCAGCGATTCCCTGCAATTCCTGCTGATATTCCACGTCAATGTGCGGCCACAAGATGTTCTGCGCGGTCTTGCGGTAGAAGTCCCAGTCGCGGTGGGTGCGATAGACGTCCTTCAACTGGACGGTCTTGAAGCCGTCTTCGATCTCGGGCGCGAGCAGGTATCCATGCTGGTAGCCGATGTCGGCGGGCGCTCCCTCGAGATGGATGTATACCCACCCGTCGCGCTCGAAGCGATAGGCCGGCTTGAGACGCGCCTCGTCAGGCTTGCCTGCCTCCTGTTTGGCAGCACCGAACGCGACAGCACTCAGCAATATAAGAATGACGAGCAGAAACCGAACCAGCAGACGGACAGCAGAGCGCATCCTAATTCCTCCGAAACACATGGCAGCAAAGCGATCATATCGCAAGTGCGGGGATTCGCATCATCGCCGTTGCTATTCGCTGGCTGAGAGCGATAATCTGCTGGTTCAAGCGCTGCAAGATGAAGAACATGCCCAAACATTCCGACGGCACACGTTTCGACAAAGCAAACGCCTATCTTTGCCTCGCACTTCTCCTTGTTCTGTCGTTCGCTGGAGTGATGTCCGCGCAGGACCAGGGGAACTCCGGCGGGAGTTGGAAGTTCGCCGTCTCCGGCGACTCGCGCAACTGCGGCGACGTCGTGATGCCGGCGATCGCGCAGGCCGTCCGTCGCGAAGGCGCCGCTTTCTACTGGCATCTCGGCGACTACCGCGCCATTGAAATGTTCGATCAGGACTATCGTCACACTCATCCCGATGCCACCATCAGCGATTACTTCGCCGCCGCCTGGCCCGATTTCATCCAGCACCAGGTGCAACCGTTCGGAGACCTTCCGGTGTTCCTGGGGATTGGGAACCACGAACTTGATGCCGCCGATGACGCGTCCGCAGTACGTGGCGCAGTTCGCCGACTGGCTCGATAAGCCGGTGTTGCAGCAGCAGCGGCTGGCCGACAATCCCGAACGACCATATGCTAAAGACCTACTATCACTGGAACGATCGCGGCGTGGATTTCATCACCATGGACAACGCGTCTCCCGACCAGTTCGACCTCAACCAGATGACGTGGTTCACGGCCGTGCTGGCGAAGGACGCGAAAGATCCTTCCATTCGCTCGGTTGTGCTGGGGATGCATGCGCTCTTCCCGGCGGTCTATCGGCCGGACACAGCATGAACGACTCCGCCCAGGAGGCGAGCAGCGGACGCAAGGTCTATGCTCAGCTCGTCGCCTTTCGCAACAGCACCAAGAAGAACGTGTACGTGCTGGCCAGCCACTCCCATTTCGCGCTGAACAATGTGTACGCCACGGCGTGTCATGCGGACGAAGTGCTTCCGGGCTGGATTATGGGATCGGCGGGCGCTGTGCGTTATCGCTTGCCCCAGGACCATGCCGCCGCTACGGTAGCGATGACCGACGTTTATGGATATCTGCTGGCCACAGTTGCGGCGGATGGCACCATCACGTTCGACTTCAAGCAGGTGAAGGAGCCCGAGGTTCCGGATAGCGTAGTGAAGGAGTTCTCGCGCGAGCAGGTGGATTGGTGCTTTACCCAGAACAAGTCGCCGTACACGCCCACTGGGGCGCTGTGCAGCACTGCCGCTGCGCCGAGCCCACACTAAGAACGCCGCTGCTTCATCGCCGCCTAGCTTCTCCAGCGCAGCGTGACCGGGCCGCTCATGGGATGCCGCATAGCAGCGCCCGTCGCCTGCGATTCCAGCCGCGCCTGCTTCAACTCGAAATACCACTTCGCCGGACGGTCGGCATCGTCGATGAGCATCAAGCTGGGGTTATGCTTCAACCCCTCGGCTTGCTGGATCATGGTCAACTGGTCCTGGCCGACGAAGCGCCGGCCAAAGAACATGGCGAGGGATGTGATGAACGGCACGTGCAGGAAAATGTTCCATGCGCCGCACACATCAATGCGGCAGTGATTGCCGGTCGTCGGCGTCACCGTGGTCAGGCTGGCGAACCATTTGTCGCCACAACGGATGATTTCGTAACGCCGGTTGGGCAGCACGAAGTCAATGGTGGTCGTGATGGGCTGGCCATAGACGCCCAGCAACTTGTAAGGCGCGCTGTTTGTGGAAGGCTGGTGCGCAGTCATGCGAAAGCCGCCCTCGATGGGCTCAAACTGCTTCGCCTTCTCATGGATGCTACGCCGCGAACGCCACCACCACGCCTGGTGCACGAACGGCCCGTGCGCTGGATCCATCAAACCAATGATGCCGTGGTCCACGTTGCACGGCAGTTCGGCTGAGAGATGGGCGGTGCGATATCGCTGGCTGAACTTCGGAACTTCGGGCACAGCCGGTAGTTGTGCGGGGTCGTCAGCCGAAGCTTGCCTCGCCCGGGCTGCGGAACGTACACCCACACGTGCCCGTCGCGCTCCTCACAAGGAAATGCAGCGGCGTAAATCCGCGAGGGGTCGAGCGAGTCATTGCTGGTGAGCGAAGGGATGCCGCGACATTGTCCCGACACCGGTTCGAAGGCCCAGCCGTGGTACTTGCACGTTACCTGCTGTCCATCGAACCAGCCGTAAGAGAGCGGAATCCCGCGATGCGGGCAGGCATCGCGCATGGCGAAATATCGTCCGGCAGCGGTTCTTCCCACGACAAGGGGAATGCCCAGCAACATGGCTTTTGCCATGCGCTTGCCGCCTACTTCCGCGGACCGCAGCGCAGGGTACCAGTCGTCGTAGAGAAGCGTAGTGCTGGGGGACGCAGCAATTTGGTCGCGTGTAAGTTCGCCAATCATGGAATCTGGGTTCCATAGTACAGCCGAAGAAGCTGCCCCTTCTAGGGCAGTCCCAGAATTACTATATCCCTGGATTGTCTGGGTAGTGCGCCGCTTCAGCGCCGCGTTCAGACGCACCCAAATGGCTTCCGTGGCTTACAGCCCGTTCCCACGGGCTGAAGCCACGGGGGCGGATAGGGAGCGCGCAACGCAGGCCTGAAGGCCTGCTCTACCAAGACACAGCGACTCTGAATCTGCTCTAAGGTGTGTAGTCCGGCGGTACGGCCAACTCAGCCAGCATGCCTACGTCGGCCACTTGCAGATCAGGTTTGGCATCCACCAGCTTGGTCGCCGCCGCCTTTTTTCCCTGCCGGCGGTTCACCCACACCGTGCTGATCCCAAGCGTGTGCGCAGGTACCACATCGTGGTACAAGCTCTCGGACACGTGCAACAGGCGCTCGCGCGGTATGGCATGACGGCGAAGCAGGGCCTCGAAGTTATTCAGCGAGGGCTTGTAGCTGTGCACATCCTGGGCCGTGACCACGGCGTCGAAGCGCACCTTCAAGAGCGGGGCCGTCAAGGCGAACAGATCATTATCAATGTTCGAGAGCACAGCGAGTTTATAGCGGGATTGCAGACGCTGTAACCCGGGGACCGCGTCGGCAAACGGCTGCCAATTGCGAATTGACTCGGCAAGGCCCTCGGCCTCCGCCGGGCTGACTTCGAAGCCCAACTCCCGCCCGAAGTCGCGAACCACGCCGGCCAGTACTTCGCGATAACTGCGATAGTGACCGGCTTGCTGGCGCGGTTCGAATTCAGAGTAGAGCGTCAGGACCTGCGCATCGTTGATCTGGCAACCTCTGCCGGCAAGCAGCGGACGCAGATAGCTGAGGATGCCCGTCTCCCAGTCAATGAGCGTGGCGTAGCAATCAAACGAGAGCCAATCGAAGCGGGCGAAATCCAGCATGAGGTTGGCCTTAATGCGACTTGCCGTCGATGGGCGTGACTTTGTGGGAGGCGAACTTGCGTTCCAGCGCCTGGAGTGGCGACTCGGGCGGTTGTCTCTCGACTGGTTCCTCCGGCTGAATTTCCTGGGCACCCGTAGGTTCTTCGGCGGGACTTGCGCTGGCGGCGACTGCCGGGACAGGCGTCCTAGGCGTCTCCACCACGCCTGCGCCGGCGAGACCCTTCTCCAGAAACTTCTGGCGTGTTCAGCAGCGGACGCCCGAGCGAAGGATTGTAGCTGGTCCAGGCGCTGTCGAGTTCCGCCTCGCGCTCGAACTGCGCCCGCATGCTCTCCATCTTGGAGTCGAGATCGTCGAGATAGTGCAGCATGAGCGCTTCGGGAAACATGGGCAGCTTGGGCGATCCGAACTCGTATTGCCCGTGGTGGCTGATGATCATGTGCTCGATCAGGATCTTCAATTCCTCGGGGAAGCCGGGCACGCGGGCGATCTTCTCGTGGAGCATCTCCAGCTCGATGATCATGTGCCCGAGCAGCTGGCCCTTGGTGGTGTAGGCGATGGAGCGCTGATAGGCGAGCTCGTGCAGCTTGCCAATGTCGTGCAGGAAGGCGCCGCTCAACAGCAGATCGCGATTGACCTGGGGATAATTGCGCGCCGCCAGATCGCACACCGTAAACAGCGAGACCACGTGGTCGAGCAAGCCGCCGACGAAGGCGTGATGCAGCGTCTTGGCCGCGGGCGCGTTCTTGTAGGCGTCGCGATCGCCTCGTCGGCTATGAATTCGCTCAGCAGCGACTTCAGCCAGGGGTTCTCGAAGCTCTCGACGAACTCGCCGAGCGTGCGCCAGAGCTGCTCGACGTCTTTCGAGGTCTTGGGCAGGTAGTCGGAGTAGTCGATCTCCGAGTCGCCCAGCTTGCGCATCTTGTGGACGGTGAGCTGCCAGCGCCCGTTGTACTTGTGGATGACGCCCTTGACCTTGACGAAGTCGTCCTGCTCGAAGGCGGCGATCGCATCGTTCACGTTGTCCCACATGTTGGCCTGCAGCTGGCCGCTGCGATCGGCCAGGACCATCGACAGGTACAGCTCGCCGTTCTTCTTCGACTTCACCTGCTTGGCGGCGACGACAAACAGCGAGGTGATGGTCTGGTTCTCCACCCGGGCGCAATCGGAAATGTAGAATTCCTTCATAAAGTGGCTAGACGGCGAACGAAAAAGCAGCCTCGGGTTCATGGTACTGCACGGAGGCATTGGTGTCAGAGAAAAACCCGGCAGCGATGAAGCCATCCCGAATGCGGGCCTACGGCCCGTCAGCACCGTCCCATAGGCATCGAGTACCAACTGCTCCACCACCGCAGGCACGGGCAAGCGTACTCGTTTCTTCACCTCGGCGAAGACGCGGCCGAGATAGAGCTTGTGCTCTCCCGCTGTGAGCCATACACGGGCACGCTCGGGCACCAGGTTGGGCGGGGCGGAGTTCTGCTTTAGCGTCCCGTCGACGGCGGGCCGTGCGCGCTGCGGGCGACCTTCACGCCGCAAGTTGCAGTTGCGGAAACGCGGTGCCATTCACCGACTGTTGAAAAACGAGTCCAGCGACCTGCGGCCCTTGAACCACAACGAGTAGGGCAGCAGCTTCCTCGATGGGATGCTCGAAATCGGCGTTGGTAATCTCTTT
>CAWJIW010000043.1:0-25694 GCA_963843005.1 uncultured Acidobacteriaceae bacterium
CTCCTGTCGAAACGGATGGCAATTTCGATTTGAACCACCGAGAGTCGTCGATATTCGCAGACTTGTGTGACATTCTGATTGGACCTGCCATCACTCGCACTACAACAAGTTGTGGCGTCCATGCCTCTTGACACATGCTCGCCAGGAACTTACCGTCTCCCTATCTATACTGCGTTCGCAGGATTCCTTCTCAGGAGCCACCATGTCCGACGCCCCCGATCTCGGAGTCTTCTCAGCCTACGAAGAGGGCGAGCACCGCCGCTACAGTCTGCTATTTTCGGTCAACGGCGGAGCCTTCGCCATCGTACAATTCCTGGATAAATCTGCGCCGAACCACACTTGGACGATTGGGCACCTCGATCTCCAACACCTTGCGTGGGGGATGTTTCTGTTCACCGTCTTCATGATTTTCGACATCTACGCCTTCGGAAAGAAAATGGACGAACTCCAGAAAGAGAAGCACGCTCAGCCGGCGATCTCCAAGAAGCCGGAAAAGTGGTCCTGCTGTCAATCGGTGCCCTGATCTGTGCTGGTTGGTTTCTGGCTGGCCTCTGCTGACAGAGGTCAGGTTCCATGGAGAGAGAGCACCTAGCCAACTACGTTCGACCACGAACCGTCAGTCATCCCTGCTGCGAACTCCAGTTCCTCGGCCGAAGCGTGGTGACTGCATTGACTCACTGGGGGACCTGGGCTACTCTCGACCCTGAAGCGGTTTGGTGTGGTGCTTTTTTTGAAAGGGCACAGCTTTAGCTGTGCCGTATAGGATAGTAGAAGGGGTTGGGCTTCAGCCCCTGAGGGAATTCGGATTCGTTTCGGTTGCCAAGCACTGGCGGAGATGATTCCGCAGACCGAAAATCGAAGTTCCTCGGCGGCTAAAGCCGGACCCTCAGGAGCCCATGTACGGCACGCCTGAAGGCGTGCCCCTTCGAAGGACTCGACAACCGACTTCGAGCTTCCCGAGCAATTGCCTCCCACGAGGTCCTACCCGGTCGAGTTTGATCGGTGCTTCTAAGCGCCAATGCAGATTCTTTCACTAACGGTCTTCCTCCTTGCCTGTCTGGTAATTTTCTACGGCCTCTTTGGCTATCCCTTGCTGCTGGGATTTCTCGCTAAGCGAGCCAACAATCCCGTGCGCAAGGACGATCAGCTGCGCTCGGTTTCGTTCGTCATCGCCGTCCGCAATGGCGAGAAGTTTCTGGAGCGCAAACTGCGGTCCATCTTCGCCCTGAACTATCCCCGTGAACTGATGGAGATCCTGATCGTCTCCGACGGCTCAACTGACCGTACAGACGAGATTGCCCGCAGCTTCGAAGCGGAGGGCGTAAAGTTGCTGCGCGTTCCTCATGGCGGCAAGCCCGAAGCCCTGAACATCGCGGTGCCGCAGACCACCGGTGAGATCCTGGTGCTGACCGATGTGCGCCAAACTCTTGACCCCGACTGTCTGCGCAACCTCATGGCCAATTTCGGCGACCCCAAGGTCGGGGCAGTCAGCGCTGAGTTGCGGGTGGTGAGCGAGCAAACGCACGAGGAGTTCTATACCGATCTTTACTGGCGCTACGAACTCTGGATGCGCAAGCAGATGACGCGCATTGATTCCAGCTTTGGCTGCACCGGCGCCTTCTATGGATTGCGGCGCAGCCTGTGGACGCCGTTTCCGCCCAACCTGTTGCTCGACGATGCCTACCTTCCGCTGACGGCGTTCTTTAAGGGCTATCGCATCGTGTACGAACCGACGGCAAAGATTTTCGATTTCCCCACCAGCCTCGATTCCGAGTTCGAGCGGAAGGTGCGGCGGCAAGCCGGCTTGTATCAGCTCCTGAAACTTATGCCGGAGTTGTTCAGTTCACGGGACCGGATGCGCCTGCATTTCCTGTCGGGCAAATACGGACGCGTGGTCGTGCCTTACTGCCTGATCCTGATGGCGCTGGTAACCTTCGGCCTGCCGCCTTACTGGCGCGCGCTGGCGGCGGCGGCCCAAATCCTCTTCTACGGTCTCGCCGCTCTGGACGCGATTATGCCCGCTAACTTCCCGCTCAAGCGGCTGACCTCGCCGTTCCGGACGTTTGTGGTGTTGATGACCTGCGCTCTGTTCGGGGTGAAGGTGTTCTTCGTACCGCCTAAGAGCCTGTGGAAGGAAACTACCGTGCGCCTGACGGGAGCTAGAGCGGATTCAGGCACTTTCCCCCTCGCGTCATCATTTAGAATCAACAACTTACGCTATGGCACCTCGCAAAATATAGAGGTCGCGGAACTTAGTCGTAAAATATAGATTCCTAACGACTTAAAGGCAATAACCGCTGTTTTGTAGGGGAAATGTGCCATACTATACATACAAGTCACGCACCCAGGGAAACTCTGAACAAGTTGAGGTTCGGGTAGAGCGGGCCTTCAGGCCCGCGTTAAGGTTGGTCCCGCGGAATTCCTGGCTTTTTCTGTCCCTGGACGCAGGCCTGAAGCCCCTGAAGCCCTGCTCTACCCGTGCAAGCCCTATGCCTTGATCGCCGGGTACCTGCCTCACGCCACGACGCTTTCGCGGTGCGACGCTGCGCCCGCGCCACATGGAACAATTTCACCGTCCACCAACTGAAACTCCTGGTAGCGGGTGATGCCCGATAGCACATCCGCTACCGTCCCGAACCGATAAGTCTTCAGCAGCGTGCGCAGCTTCTCCTCGGCGGTGTCGAGGTTGACGTAGTACTTGAAGTTCTTGACCCGCGGCAGTTCCAGCCGCGGTTGCTGCGGATTGATTTCGCGGGGATGGATGTAGGTCATCACCGGCCTGCCGTCGCGATGGTTCTGCCGGAAGCCGTAGCGGATGATCGGCATGGTGAAGAGCCGCAAATAGCCGCCTCCGGAGAATGGCACCCGCTTCCCCATCGCACTCATGATGGAAACCGGAAAGACCTTCAGGCTGCCCGCGTCGGTGTGCAGGACAAAGGGATCGCGGCTGAAGCCATCAATGCCGCCGTGGTCGCGCGGCGCAGGGACGACCGAAACATCCACGGTGATCCCGTGCTTGCGCAGGATGGGATAGGCCCAGAAGCACTCGCGCTTCATGGAGAATCCGGGAGCACGGAAGGCAACCACCGGCTGGCCGCTGACCTCGCGCAGGACCTTGAGCGAGCGCTCGATGTCGCGCTCGAATTCCTCAGGTGGCAAGGTATAGACCAGGCGATGAAAAAAGCTATGACATCCGATCTCGTGCCCGGCGTCACTGAGGCGCTTGATGAGATCGGGATGGCGCTCGGCCACCCAGCCCACGGTCAGGAAGGTGGCGCGCGCCTTGGCCTCATCGAGCAGCCGCATGATGACTTCCGTGTCCTTCACCACATGGCTGGGCGCTGAATTCCAGGTGGCCGGGTCGTCATAAGGCGTGCTGACCTCGCACACATGGAACCACTCTTCCAGATCAATGCAGAACGCGTTCAGGATTTCGTTGGCGTATTGCGGGCCCATGCTAACTCTCCTCCTGAGGCCGCGGAAATGTCTTGACCACCTTGGCCGGATTGCCGGCTACCATAGTAAACGGCGGAACGTTGGTCAACACCACTGCTCCGCTGGCGACGACAGAGCACTTCCCCACGGTCACGCCGGGCATAATCACCGCGTTCACGCCGATGAAGGAATGGTCTTCCAACACCACCGGCTTCAGAACGACGGGCATGATAGCGGATTCGCGCAGGTAATGCGGCGCTTTGATGTGGGTCATGATGATGGCGCGGGCGGTCACACGCACGTCATCGCCGATGGTGATGTTCTCCGGGTAGGCGGTTTCGATGATGGCATTGGGATCGATGTAACAGTCCTTGCCGATCTTCACGCCGCGCAAGCGGTGGATCACAAGGATGACGCCCCGCGGCGACCACCGAACCAGATTACCCAGGAACCAATTGCGCCACAGATAATTCAACGCCAGGCTGAACAGTCCCTGACCGCCACGGTCTGCCGCCGAAATCCGGGCGTCGTGCAGCAGGCCATGCTTCTTCGCAATGGGGGGGCGCTCTGGAGTTCGAATGGCCGGCTCAGCAGGGGTTATTACAGTCGGGCGTTCAAGGGTCACCGTCCCCACTGCTGCTCCAGTTTTCTGCCGCTCGACGTAGGCGAGTACGTCGGCCTCGCGGACCAAACCAATCCCAACAAATACTCCAGGGTCAATGGCGTGCTGCTCAATGAGAACCTGCGCTTTTTTCGAGACCACCACACCGGCAGCCGCTGCGGCGGTGCCATTTCCACCGGCTGAAGCATGAATACCTGCCGCGTCAGGTCTGTCCGAAATCGCCGCAATCGGCTGCGACTGAATGCGGCCAATCAACTCTCCCACCGGAAGCTCGGCTCCCTTGGGGTGCAGGATTTCCAGGTAGCCTTCCATCTCGGCTTCCAGATCGATGACCGCTTTGGAAGTCTCGATCGCAGCCACGACCTGTTTCGGCGTGACCTTGGAGCCGTGCGCGACCTCCCACGCCGCGATCTTCACCACGTCGTCGTTCACGATCTCGCGCGGAATCCTGATTTCAGTGGATAGGTTCACGTACCAACTCACTCGCCTTGCGCACGATGGCGTCAGTATTGGGCAGGCATTGCTCTTCCAGCGGACGCGCAGACGGAATCGGAGATCCGCTAGCGGTCAGCCGGCAGCAGCGCACGTTGAGATGGGCGAAGCGCTCGGCCACCTGCGCCAGGATCTCGCTGCTCAAAGAGACAAAGCCCTGCCCTTCTTCCACGACCAGCAACTTGCGGCTCTTCGCGAGGCTGTAGCCCAGGATGCCAGCGTCGAAGGGATAAAGACGCGTGGGCAGAAACAGCTCGGCCAGGATCTCCTCTTCTTCGAAGAGCCGCATCATTGCCTCTTCCGCCTCCACCGACATGCCGCCCACGGCCAGAATCGTCACATCAGGCGATTGCTTGGGCATCAGCCGCGCCGTGGGGAAAGTCTCCGGACTGAATACCAGCGAATAGCCGGCCGGCGGATCGGGATTTACGTACCGCGTATAGAGGATCTTGTTCTCCACTACCAGCGTCGGTCCGCTGATGTGCGCGAACAGGTCGCGATAAAGCTGCGCGGGGCTGTAACGATGATGCAGGCAGAGCACGGTGGTCCCGGGCACGCCGAGGAAGTGCTTCTCGATGCTCTGGCTGTGGGTGGGGCCGTATCCACGCTTGCCGCCCATGGGCGTGCGCACAATGACCGGCACATTCACCTTGCCGTTGTACATCCACTGGAACTTGGCGGCACTGTTGATCCATTGGTCGGCGGCGAGCGCGAGGAAATCGCCGAACATAATCTCCGCCACCGGGAGCAATTTCGATAACGCCATCCCATTGGCGACGCCCACGATGGCGGCTTCGCTGATGGGAGTGTTGCGTACCCGCCCCGGGAAGCGCGCGCTCAATCCCATGGTGCACTTAAAGGCTCCGCCATACGGCGACTCGATATCCTCGCCGATCAGCGTCACCCGCTCATCCGTGTCTAGACCCTCTTCCAGGCCGCGGCGGACGGAATCCACTACGCGCTCCCTGGTGAATGACCGCGGCTCCCACACCATGGCATCGGCAACAGTGGTTACGCAGACCAGGGCGTCGCTAGAGAACGGAGCGGCGTCCGCTTCGGCTACTGCCTGATCAATCAAATGGTCTATCTCGCTGTTGAGCTCCTGAAAGCGTGGGTCGGAAGCGTACTGGTCGGCCAGCAGAACCAGCGGATCGCGCTCCCAGAAAGGCGCTACCTCGCTCTCGGGCCGGTTGTCGTCGCCCTTGGAGTGCGCCATCAGGCGATAGGTGTCAACCTGATGAAAGCGCGGCTTCGACGTCTCTCTAACCAATTGCGCGCTCTCAGAGATCGCCTCCAGTAGTTCGGGCCAGTGCCAGGTGTCGCTGTGGGCAGTCTCGATTCCGAATGCCTCCGCCCGGCCGCGGATACTTCCCGCCAGAGTTTGCGCCTGGTTGGTCGATTGCGCGTACAGGTTGTTTTCGCAGACGAATAGAAGCGGAACCTCCCACTTGGAGGCGATGTTCATGGACTCGTACAGAACACCTTCCCCGAGAGTCCCGTCGCCCACATACACCACCGTGATGCCATTTGTGCCTCGAACCTTCTGCCCATAGGCCAGACCCGTTGACACCGGAGCGATCGAGCCTTGCACGCCGTTGGAATAGAAATTCTCCTGGTGCAGATGCTGGCTTCCGCCGCGTCCGGCGCAGACGCCCACTGACTTGCCCATCACCTCGCCGATCAACCCGACCAGGTTCTGACGATACGCCAGAAAGTGTCCATGGCAGCGATGGTTGGAGAAGATGTTGTCCTGCGGCTGCAATGCCCGGGCGACTGCGATGCCGACGAATTCCTGGCCAATACAGGTGTGGATGGTCCCGAAGAGCTTCCCTTGCTTGAACAGCTCCAGCAACCGCTGCTCGGTTTTGCGGATAAGCAGCGCCAGGCGAACAACTTCCGCATACTGCTGCAAGACATCGGTAGTTGCGGTCTGAGGTGTGGCCATTCGAGGACTTCGAGAGTTGTTCGAGCCTCACCGATTGTAATATACCGGCAACACCGCAAGGGCTGATTTCCCAGCTCATTTGACTGTCGCGGAGGCCGTGGGCTAGCCTCAGAGCTTGTACTCCCGTTACCGCAAGCTCTTGCCTGAATTGCACCTCAGAGGACTGGCATTCGGGCCCTGCCGACATCACTCTATGAAATTGTTGCGCCAATTGCTGCCGGTGGTACTCGCCTTCGCGTTCTGCATACACGCTGTGGCCGGCAATGCCGTGCACCCGACACATGGCTCCAGAGCAATGGTTGCAACTTTGCATCCAGAAGCGTCGAAGGCCGGCGTCGAGGTCATGCAGCAGGGCGGCAATGCCGTGGATGCCGCTGTGGCAATCGGATTTGCGCTCGAGGTCGTGCTTCCCGAGGCCGGCAATATCGGTGGTGGCGGCTTCCTGCTCTTCCGCCGGGCCGACGGCGACGTCCACTTCCTCGACTACCGCGAGAAGGCTCCAGCCAAGGCCACTGCCAATATGTACCTCGACGCCCAGGGCAATGTGATTCCGGGCATGAGCACGCTTGGCTACAAAGCCGTCGGTGTTCCCGGCTCGGTTGCTGGACTCGCCTATGCGCAGCGGCATTGGGGCAAGCTCTCGCTGAAGCAGGTAATCGAGCCCGCCATCCGGCTGGCGCGGGACGGCTACGTTCTGACCTACGATGAAGCCAGGGGGCTTCACGATCCCGACCTGGCGAAGTTTCCCGAGTCGCGCCGCATCTTCCAGCGCGACGGCAACTACTATCAGCCGGGCGAGGTCTTCAAGCAGCCGGAGCTGGCGGGGACGCTGGGGCGCATCGCGGACAATCCTGACGACTTCTATCATGGAGCGCTGGCGCGTGAACTGGCGGCGGCCATCCAGAAAGGCGGAGGTCTGATTACTGCCGAGGACCTTGCGCAATACGAAACCAAAGAGCGCCAGCCGATTCGCGGGACATATCGCGGCTACGAGATCATCAGCGCCCCCCCGCCATCGTCCGGTGGCATTGCCCTGGTCGAGACCCTGAACATTCTGGAAGGGTACGATCTGGCCAAGCAGGGTGAGGACTCGGCTGGGAGCATTCACCTTACGGCTGAAGCGTATCAGCGCGCGTTCTTCGATCGCGCGGAGTTCCTCGGTGACCCCGACTTCTCCAAGATTCCAGTTGCGCAGCTGATTGATAAACGTTACGGAAATGCCTGGCGCGAGACCATCATGCTGCGCCGGGCTACTCCCAGCAACCAGTTGCGGCGCCCATCGGTGTTCTCCCAACTGGACAGCTACGCCCATGCGCATCCGCAGCCGGGCGCAGCTCACGAGCCCAATCACACCACGCACTACTCGGTGGTTGACCCTGAGGGAAACGCCGTTGCGGTCACGACTACACTGAACGACAGCTTTGGCTCGCACGTCACCGTCGAGGGGATGGGCTTTCTGCTAAACAATGAAATGGACGACTTCGCTTCCAAGCAGGGCGTGCCCAATATGTTTGGCCTGATTCAGGGGCCGGCGAACGCGATCGGTCCGGGCAAGCGGCCTCTGTCGGCAATGACGCCGACCATCGTGCTCAAGGGTGGAAAGCTATTCCTCGTCCTGGGCGCCGAGGGCGGGCCAACCATCATCACGACTGTGGCCAACGTCCTGATGGGGGCCGTGGATTATGGCTTGAACATCCAGCAGGCGGTGAATGCGCCACGCTTCCACCAGCAGTGGTTGCCCGACGAGCTCAAAATGGAGCAGGTCGGGTTCTCGCCCGACACAATTCACATCCTCGAACACATGGGACACAAGATCGCTGGTGATGCGGAAATCATAACCACTCCGGGTCAGCAAAACAGTTCGCGCAGTGAATATTGGGGCGATGCCGAGTGCATCGCGATTGACGAGAGCACCGGCGAGCGCCTGGGCGCCAGCGACGGGCGCAATAACGGAAAGGCGGTTGGGTTCTGATGCGCAGGGCAATGTCCACTCTGGTGTACGCCAAGCGCGAGCGCCTGCACCCCGGACTGCTGGATCAGTTGGTCTCCGGCGGGGCTGAGGCCATCGAGATCTTCGCCGCGCGCGGGCACTTCAACTACACCGACCGGCAGCACATCCGCGAAGTGGCAAACTGGTTCCGCAGCACGGGAGTTGCGTTCCATTCCATGCACGCTCCCATGCACGCGAATGAGGAAACGCCACGCGGCGGCGAGCCGCCCATCAACATCGCCGCGCTTGAGAAGCGGGAGCGCATCGCTGCCATGGATGAAATCAAGCGGGCCATCGAGGTGGCTGAACAGGCCCCGTTCCATTTCCTGGTGCAGCACGTAGGCGTTGGCCACGAGGACGCCGACGAGCACAAGATGGAAGCGGCTGTCAGCTCGCTTGAGCATTTGCACGCCTTCGCCAAACCGCTGCGAGTACAACTGCTGGTGGAAAACATACCCAACGAGCTTTCGACGCCGCAGAAATTGCTGGAACTGCTGCATGCCGGGCGCTTCGAGGACATCGGGATTTGCTTCGACGTCGGCCATGCCCACCTGATGTCCAGCGTGCCGCAGGCGTTTGAGCTGCTGAAGGACCGCATCCGCTCGACCCACGTGCACGACAACCATAAGGACCGCGATTCGCATCTCTGGCCCGGCGACGGCAACATCGACTGGAAAGAGACGATGGAGCTGCTGCGGACCGCACCACACGTCCCTCCGTTGCTGCTGGAGATCGAGGGGGTCGAAGGGGAGAAGGTCTCGGAAAAGATGGCCGCGGCCTTCGATAAACTGGAGAAGGCGTCGTAAGGCCGCTAAGGCCAGATCTGTGCGCCGTGCAGGATGCGGTTGATTTCAATGACCTCCGCACGAACCCGGTATACGGCCAAGAAAGGCAGCCCGGGAAATATTAGTTCACGGGTGTTCAGCTTACGACCCGGACGGCCGCGATACGGAAATTGTGTGAGGGAGCTTACGCCTTCGTAGATTGTGATTGCCACGCGTCGGGCTGTTTTCGGTCCGTCGCGTTCGTTGATGTAGTCGCAAATCTGTGTGAGGTCACGGGCAGCGGGTTGCGTTCAGCGAATGCGGATCAACCGGGATACCGGCCATCAATGAGCTTGCCGATTTCTTCATGCTCAATGAATTCTCCGCGGTCGGCGGCAGCCAATCCCTTCTCCACTTCGCGGACAAACCACTCGTCGTGGTTCACGAGGCGTTCCACTGCTTCCCGCACCAGCGAGTTAGTATCGCGGCCCTGCTCGGCGGCAAGCCGGGTGAGTTTGTTTTGCAGCTCGGGGGTAAAATCAACTTCCATGCCCTCAAGAGTAGGACCGGTATGGGCTTAAGTCAATGTGCAACGCCGCCCAGTTATCATAAGAGTTTCTTGAAATCAGGACTCATGAACGCATCAACGAAAATGGAAATCACGGAAGCACCAGTCGCCACCATCCGCGAAGTCGGCCAGCATGAAGGCCAGGCCGTCACCATTCGCGGCTGGCTCTACAACCTGCGGGAGAGCGGGAAGCTGCTGTTCCCCATCTTTCGCGACGGCAGCGGAATCATCCAGGGCGTGGTAGCGAAGAACGCGGTCTCGCCTGAGCTGTTTGACTCCATCAAGGGCCTGACGCAGGAGTCGAGCGTGATCGTCACCGGCAAGGTGCGGGCCGACAAGCGCGCTCCCGGCGGGTACGAACTCGACATCACCGACGCGCAAGTCCTGCAGCGGGTCAACCCGGATGATCCTTACCCGATCTCTCCCAAAGAGCACGGCGTTGATTTTCTGATGGAGCACCGCCATCTCTGGATACGCTCGCCGCGGCAGGCGGCCGTCCTGCGGGTCCGAGCCGAGATCATCAAGGCAGCACGTGACTTTTTCGACGAACGCGGTTTCACCCTCACCGACCCGCCGATCCTCACTCCCGCCGCCTGCGAAGGCACCACCACACTCTTTCCCGTGGACTACTTCGACGAGCAGGCGTACCTCACGCAGTCGGGACAGCTCTACATCGAGGCCACCGCTATGGCGCTGGGCAAGGTGTACAGCTTCGGTCCGACCTTCCGCGCCGAAAAATCGAAGACGCGCCGCCATCTCACTGAGTTCTGGATGGTCGAGCCCGAGATCGCATACGCCACGCTTGAGGACCTGATGAAGGTCGCAGAAGAGTTCATCACTTTCATCGTGAAGCGTTGCCTGGAGCGCCGGCGGCCTGAACTGGAGACCATCGGCCGCGACATCGCCAAGCTGGAAAAGATTGACGTGCCATTTCCCCGCCTCAGCTATGACGACGCGGTGAAGATGTTGCAGGAAGGCCATGCCAATGGCGCGGTCGAAAACAAGTTCGAGTGGGGCGGAGATTTCGGATCGCCGGATGAAACCTATATCTCGTCACAATTCGACCGGCCGGTAATGGTGCACCGCTATCCCACGGCCATCAAGGCGTTCTACATGGAGCCCGATCCGGAGCGGCCGGAGGCGGCGCTGTGCGTGGACGTGCTTGCGCCGGAAGGCTACGGCGAGATCATCGGCGGCTCGCAGCGTATCGGGTCCTACGACCTGCTGCTCAAGCGCATTCATGAGCACGACCTCCCGGAGGAGTCGTTCAAGTGGTATCTCGATCTGCGCAAGTATGGCGGCGTGCCGCACGCGGGATTTGGCATGGGCATCGAGCGCGCGGTGGCATGGATTTGCGGCCTGGAGCACGTGCGCGAGACCATTCCCTTCGCCCGCACGCTGCACCGGCTGTATCCGTAGCCGTGATTATCAAATGTGGTACCACAATGTGGATGCCTTGTACCCCATTGTAGGATTCTGGAACTTTCTATGGCAACCAGTCCGATCACCAAGCCGCTGCAGAACATCGAGACCAAGCACATCCGCATCATCGGGGTCCCGCTGGACCTTGGCCAGTCACGCCGCGGCGTGGACATGGGGCCCTCAGCCATGCGCGTCGCCGGCCTTGAAGCCAAGCTTGAGGCCCTCGGCTATGAAGTAAAGGACGTGGGCAACGTTCCCGTTGCGTTGGCCGAGACCAAGACCGAAGGCGACCCTCACGCAAAGTATCTCAAGGAGATAACCGAGACCTGCTCCAAAGAAGCAGAACTGGTTGTGAAGACTTTGGAGAGCGGTGCGATCCCGATTGTTCTGGGCGGCGACCACTCCATCGCTGCCGGGACCGTGTCGGGCGTGGCCGAGTTTTATCGCCAGAGGCACCAGCGTATCGGGCTGCTGTGGATTGACGCGCACACCGACATCAACACGCCCGACAGTTCGCCCAGCGGCAACGTCCACGGCATGCCACTGGGTGCAATCATGGGACTGTTCCCGTCGGCACTCACCGATCTCTATGGATTCAGTCCTAAGGTGCAGCCGCAGAATTGCGTCCTGGTTGGTATTCGCGATGTGGACGAACGGGAGCGCGAGCACATCCGCAAGGCCGGCGTGCACGTCTTCACCATGCGCGACATTGATGAGCGCGGCATGCGCGCTGTAATCGAAGAAGCCCTGCGCATCGCCGGACGCGGCACGGTCGGCTATCACGTCTCCCTCGATCTCGACTGGATTGATCCGGAGGATGCGCCCGGCGTCGGCACTCCAGTGTGGGGCGGCGCCACCTATCGCGAGTCACACCTGGCGATGGAGATCATCGCCGACCACGGTCGCATGTTGAGCTTCGAAATGGTGGAAGTAAACCCGGTGCTCGACGAGCGTAACCAGACGGCGGAACTGGCGGTCGAGCTGGCGTTGTCGGCGTTCGGGAAAAAAATTCTCTAGACGACTAGAAAAAGGTGTAAGCTCACTGCCCCCAGGGAGGATCGATGTCAAAGCGCATTGTCTTCTGTGCTGACGGAACTTGGAACGACCCCGCAACCAACACCAACGTTTACAAACTTTTCAAGGCACTCCAAGTCTCTGCCGAGCAGTACCCGCTCTACGACGACGGCGTCGGCGCCGACGGCAACACCCTGTTGAGGCTGGCTGGTGGAGCGTTTGGCCTTGGTCTCTACCAGAAGATCCAGGATGGTTACACCAAGATTGCCCATTTATACGAAAAGGGCGACGAAATTTTTCTGTTCGGGTTCAGCCGCGGGGCCTTCACCGCCCGAAGCCTGGGCGGAATGATCGTGGTTTGCGGGCTACCCACCCAGAATGTCGATGACAAAATGGTTACCATGGCGTTCGACGCCTATCGCGAGCGCGACCATGGCATCCGGCAGCAAAAGTTGCAGGCGCTGAACCAGAAATATGCGATGTTCGACGCGCCCATCGCCATGGTGGGCGTTTGGGACACGGTGGGAGCGCTGGGAATTCCGGCTATCTTCGGCGGCGTCTCCCCGTTGCTCTATGGTTTCCTGGACACCTCCCTGCACCCAGACGTGAAGCACGCCTATCACGCGGTTTCCATAGACGAGCGTCGCGCTGAATTCCCCGCCACCCTTTGGACGGGCCCGACGGCACCCGACCAGACCGTAGAGCAGGTTTACTTCACCGGCGTTCATTGTGACGTAGGCGGCGGCTATCCTCAGACCGGGCTCTCCGACATCACGCTGAGCTGGATGATGGGCAAGGCAAAAGCCCTCGGCGTGACCTTCGATGACGCCGTCTTCCAGCAGTATGCCAACCTCGACCCGAAGCACTCGCTCGACCAGAAGCATGAGTCCTGGGACCTGAAGTGGGCGTTCCCAAAACCACGCGCCATCGCTGACAACGCCAGCATCAGCAACAGCGTGCACATTCGTCTGCAGAGCGACGTGTCGTACAAGCCAATCAGCCTGAAGCAAAGTTCAGGCCAGTTGGCCTCGTCATACACCGTCGTTCCTGTGGTGACTGGAGTCGATCAGGCATCGGCGGCATCGGCCACAGGAGGAGCTGCCTCGAATCCGTAGCTGGCCCGCTGGTTAGCCCGCTGTCGCGCCCGGTCGTCCAGCATGTTGCATTCGCGGTTCTGCTGGGTTCTCCACAGGCGAACCAGCTGCGACGCCGAGTTAAGATGCATTCATGAAGAAACTCCGGGTTGGTGTCCTGTTTGGCGGTCGCAGCGGCGAGCATGAGGTTTCGCTGTTGTCGGCAACCTCGGTCCTGAACGCAATTGACAAGAAGAAGTACGACGTGGTTCCTATCGGCATCACCAAGGAAGGTCAATGGGTAACCGCAGCCCACGCTGATCGGCTGCTGAAAGGCCATCCGCCGCAGACCTCGGAAGCGCGCCATATGCGCGCCGGCGATCCCGAGACAACTTCCGCGGCCGCCGTGCTCGCCAAAGGTGAAGGCGTTGTAGTCCCGCCGATACCGGGAGAGAGTCACTCTGCTTTGGTTCCGTTCCAGACGCAGTCCAGTGAGTTGCACGCGGCGCACAGTGCCATCGACGTGGACATCATCTTCCCGGTGCTGCACGGCACCTTCGGCGAAGACGGCACCATCCAGGGACTGCTCGAACTGGCGGACATTGCCTACGTCGGCGCAGGCGTGCTCGGCTCCGCCGCCGGCATGGACAAGGACGCGATGAAGCGCCTCTTCCGCGATGCCGGTTTGCCCATCGTGAACCACGTCACCGTGCTGCGCAGCGCGTGGCGCGAGCAGCCGAAGAAGGTCCGGCAGCAAATCGAGCGAGCGCTGAAGTATCCCGTGTTCGTGAAGCCCGCGAACCTGGGGTCGTCGGTGGGAATCAGTAAGGTGCACGATTCCAGCGAACTCGCCGCAGCCATGGATGAGGCGGCGCGCTACGACCGCAAGCTGGTAATCGAGCAGGGCGTCGGTGGCGCCAAAGGCAAGGCACGCGAAATCGAGTGTTCGGTGCTGGGCAACGACGCTCCCATCGCGTCCGTCCCGGGTGAGATCATTCCCATCAAGGAGTTCTACGACTACAGCGCCAAATATCTGGTGGAGGGCTCGGAGGCGATTATCCCCGCCAAATTGCCCAAGGCTAAACAGAAGGAAGTACAGCGCCTCGCGGTGGCCGCCTTTCAGGCGGTGGACTGCGCGGGAATGGCGCGCGTGGACTTCCTCATGGACCCGCGCAGCGGCAAGATGTACGTCAACGAGATCAACACCATTCCCGGCTTCACCTCGATCAGCATGTATCCCAAGATGTGGGCAGCGACGGGCATTGATTATCCCGAGTTGATGGAGCGTCTGATTCAGCTTGGGCTGGAGCGGCACGCGGAGAAAAAGGAGAATCGCTACAGCCGCTAGCGCTAACCCTTTTTCCCCTTCCTCGTCTATTTCAACAAGCAGGGAGCGATGCTCGTGAGGGGCATCGTGGGGTTCCTCCGTTAGACCTATGATGCCCCGGGCACCGCAACCAGCCTCCTTTTTCTCCTGATTCGCAAACAGGAAGGTCCTCTTCTCATATCCAAGCGTGCCGAGGAGGTCCTTCCTGTCTTTTTTGCATAATCGATCTACTCTGAAAAATAACCAGACCATAAAGCTCCGCTGGAACGCGTCCAGCGGCTGCGGTAGCGCTAACCCTTCTTCCCGTTCCCCGTCTATTTCAACAAGCAGGGAGCGATGCTCGTAGGGGCATGCGCAGGTTTCCTCCGCTAGACTGTGTATGCCCCGGGCACCGCAATCGGCCTCCTTTTTCTCTGATTCGCGACGGAACAACCGCAGGCTCCTCTTCGTACCAGACGAAGAGGAGTTTTTTTTGTGCGCAAAATATTCCTGACGATTCTTCTCTGCTTTTCCGTCCTCGGTCTCTCCGCGTTCGCCGAAGAATGGAACAAAAGTTACCAGGTGGGCGACAAGCCCAGTCTGCGCGTGGACACGAACGACGCTGCGGTGGAAATCACCCGCGGTGTGAGCCATACGATCTCGGCGCGGATCATCGCCGAGGGATACAACATCGGGAACGGCGGCGTCCGCATAACCGAGCGGCAGGATGGGGACAAGGTCGACCTGCAGGTCCACATCCCGACCCACTTCGGTGTTCATATCACGTGGCATAACCAGGGAACAAAGATTGAAGTCCAGGTCCCACCGGAGACGGCGCTCGACTTGCACTCTGGCGATGGCCACATCAAGGTGGACGGCACTGCCGGGTTGACCCGGCTCGATACCGGCGACGGCCAAATTGACGTGCAAAACTTCAGTGGCGCGCTCACCGCGCACACCGGCGATGGGCATATGACGGTTGACGGCGTGCTGACCAATCTTGACCTGCGCACCGGCGATGGACACATTACCCTCACCGTGCGGCCGGGCTCCAAGATGAACGGCGGCTGGCTGATCCATACCAGTGACGGCCGGGTGGAAGCACGCTTGCCGCAAGATCTTGCCGCCGAACTCTATGCCCATACCGGCGACGGCCACATCCAGCTCGATCTGCCGGTAACGGTGGAGGGCTCCATTGAGCGCTCCCGCATCCGCGGCAAGATAAACGGTGGCGGCCCGTTGCTGGAGATCACCACCGGCGACGGCAGTATCCGGATCGCCAAGTTCTGAGCCGCTGCCGTCAAGAACGTGCCACTTCAGCCGATAGTTACGTAGAGCACGAGGTCCTATCGGCGAATGGGCGCACTCCCACGAACGCGGACTCGCACGCGGCGCAAGCTGTTTCTGTTTTGCCCTCACCCGATTGCGCAAGAGCGGTTCACGCGCCTTCTCAGGCGTACCGAGTTCGACGTCGTGCTCAGCCCCGAATTTCGTTTGCCGCAAGACGCCGCTGCGGCGCTCGACGCGAAGCCAGCATTGCTGGCGGTGGTTGACGCCAGCGATCTCGTACCCAGTCTGGAATTTGTGCGCATGCTGCGCATCGAACAGCGCACCGTGCATGTCCTGGTGCTGTTGCCCACGTTGGAGGATTCCGCCACCTATCCGCTGTTGCGCCTCGGCGTCAAAGGTCTGCTCACCTACGATCTCGTGCCCCGCGAGCTGGCGCGCGCGGCGTGCCAGGTGGCCGACGGAGGCTACTGGGTGCCGCGCGAACTGCTGACGCACTTCGTTGAGTCCATCCTTCCCGAACTGCAGGGCTGCAAAGCGCTCGATACCGAGGTGGAAATCAGCCGCCGCGAGCGCGAAGTTCTCGACCTGCTGCTGGACAATCTGTGCAACAAGGAAATCGCCAGCAAACTCTTCGTCTCCGAACGCACGGTGAAGTTCCACGTGTCCAATTTGCTCAGCAAGTTCGGGGTGCAGCGCCGCGCCGACCTGATTGTCCACTGGATGCAGCGCCACAGCGCCTTCCCGTGGCTGGCGCACGACGTGGGGAGGACGATCTCCACGCGGGTCCACTAGAATTCCCGAAAGCTGGTGCTGGCAACTTGACAGGTACCCCCCTCCCATCTCATCTCTGTTTTCAGCAACTTACAGTAGTATCTTATGTGTAAGATATTGATTCTCAATCGCTTACCCGTAAACAATAGAGCCACAGCCACTTATCTGTCCATCCCAGCTGCTTTTGGCAACTGACCACTGGCGACTGTCTTTGGGGTTTGCTGGCAACTGACCGCTGCTGACAACTGACAACTGCCTTCCGGTACCCCCCTCCCCTCCGCTTTATCTTTGGAATCAACGGCTCACCGAAAAATTCCCGGCAAAATATGGAGGCCGTGTGAGTTATAGGTAAAATATTCAAAAATAGGGATTTACGATGAGGGGAACGGGTTGGCCTTACTGGCAACTGACTACTGACTACGGACAACTGCCTTCCGGGTCTTGCTGGTAACTGGCAACTGGTCACTGGCAACTGATTTCTCGAGAATGTTCTGGGAGTCGCTCGGGCGCAACTCCTCCACATCCTTCGGGGCCAGTGTACGCGTCGGCGGGCGCCACACCTAGCGAGTTAATCACTGTTCAACGTGATGTGCCCGCAAGCCAAGCAAAGCCTCACCTTGACGAACATCACCCGTCGAGGGTTGACAACTCCTAGCGCACAACAGGAATCCCGTGCCTGAAGGGACTCGGATTTCTGGTTGCGACCTACCCAGGGCTTCCGCCCTGGGCTAAATTTGTTCCGCCCTGCGGGCTGGCGTCTGCCTTCAGGTCCTTCACCAGCCGCTCAAACGCCGTCTGATACGAGTCGTGGTCCTTCCAGTTGCTGAAGTCGGGGATGAAGTACTCGCGTATCTCGCGCGCCGAGTCCTTTCCGGTATCGCCGTCGAAGCACTCCCAATCGCGCAGCCTCTCAAACCCCACCAGCCGGACAGGAAACAGCACCCGCTTGCCTTCCTTCACCTCGCGTTTGCGGGCCTTGGCAATCTCGGTGTTCACCCACTCGCTGCTCATGCTGTGCTCGGAGAGGATCAGCAGCAGCCGGTCATGCAGGCGAATGGCCTCGTCAATCTGCTCGTGAAGCTTGCGGCCTCCCTTCATGTCGTGCGGCGCGAACCAGCAGCGCACGCCTTTGGCTTGCAGGTCGGCATGGAGCCGCTCGGCAAATTCCTGGTCGCGGGTCGAGTAGCTGATGAAGCAGGAGTAGAACTCGATGGCCCGTCTCGTCATCGAGCTGATGAAGTCAATGAACTCGTCGGGAACGCCACAGCCGCGCAGAAAGGCCTCAGGAATTTTGCCACGCGATTTGTAGATGGTGTCAATGCCGATGGTGGATGGGCCCGCGGTGGACGATGGTTTCGAGACCCTTGGCGACGCTCAGATCGACATCAGCAAAGGCCGTTGCCATGACCAGAGCGGTGTCGAGGTCCGCTCCAGTGAGGTTCGCCCTGCGGAGATTCGCCTGGCTGAGGTTCGCCCCCTCGCTGAGGTCTGTCTCGCTGAGGTCTGCCTCGCTGAGGTCTGCCCAGCGGAGGTTCGCCCCGCCGAGGTCTGCCCGGCTGAGGATCGCCCCGCTGAGGTCTGTCCCGCTGAGGTCCGTCCAGCTGAGATCCGCCCCGCCAAGGTCCACCACGCGCAGCTTCGCCGCGTGAAGGACCGCCCCGATCATATTCGCCTCGCAGGTGTCTGCGCCGATGAGGTTCGCCGCGCGGAGACCGGCCTCGCCGAACTCCGGGGGCACTTTGCGACGTCCCTCCCTCCACTTATTCCACTGCTCGACGCCTTGCTTGAGGATTTCGAGATGTTCAGGGTTCGCCATTGCCGCGTGACCTCGCTTGCTTCCGGGATGCTACGGATGATGTCGGAAGGCCACACTCTATGCGCCCGTCCCCGCCCAGTCAACGACCACAAGCTGCTGCGCAACCTATTCGCCAGCCCGCAGAGCGGAATAAAACGCTAAGGAAATGCCTGAAGAGGCCCAGATGCTAGCCCGAAGGGCGAAACAAATTTAGCCCAGGACGTAAGTCCTGGGTAGACTGGTTATATAAATGGCGAGCCGGCTTCAGCCGGCGACACAAAGAGCCGGGCGTCCAGAAACGCGTGCCGTCCCTGAAGGGACTCGCATGGACTAATGCTGATTTCCCAGCACTCACGTGCTGGGCTACGCTTGTGCCTCCCTTCGGGCTAGACGTTCCCGCATTTGAGACACTTCGGGATGGCAAATCGAACGGTAGTCCCACAACGTGGGATGAAGATGACCGCGTGCCTCGGGCACGGCACATCAGCGGCGCCAGACGGAGACCTGTTCCGTCCCCGTGGGACTCGGACACCTCTTCCCCCGCCACCCACGGTTGAAACCGTGGGCTATCATCTTCCGCGCCCGAGGCGCTCGTGGTCTGCCCTGCATCCAGTCCGGCGAATTCCAATGGGCACGGCGGGGACGACACGAAACAGCAGGTCCCTCCACTCGGGCCGAGGTTCTCGGTCGGGCAAGACGGAGTTCTCAACACCGTGTCCGGAATAACGTTCTGATGGCTTCTTTCCGCCTCAACCCAGCCACTGCGGATTGTGGGTGGTGCCGTCGAACTGCGTGCTGGTCTTGTAGAGCTCGAATTCGCCGTTCTTCGCCGCCGCGGCCGTTTTGCTCAGCAAGGCAGCGCGCTCGCCTTCGCTCAGCGGTTTGAAATTCTTCCCAGATCCAGCGCCTGCTGCAGGTCCTTCATCGACTCGCATCCCGTGATGACCACGCTGGTCGGGAGACTCAACGCGTAGCGCAGGCACTCGACCGCAGTCACCTTCTTGCTCTGCAAGAGAACACCGGAGCCGATGGGCTTCATGCCCAGCACGCCGATGTTCCGCTCCTGCAGCATCGGCAAGACAATTTTGGCGAAGCTCTCGTATTGCGCGTCCATCACGTTCAGCGGCATCTGCACGGCATCGAACTTGAACTTGTGCTGGTCGGCCACTTCCAGCATGTGCTGATGAATTTGCGGGCTCTTGTGGCCGGTAAAGCCGATGAAGCGCACCTTCCCGCATTGCTGGGCCTCCAGCATCGCCTCCATGCCGCCGCCCGGGGCGAAGATGCGGTCCGGATCGTCCATGCGGATGACTTCGTGAAACTGTATCAGGTCGATGTGATCGGTTTGCAGCCGCAGCAGCGATTCGTCGAGTCTGGTGCGCGCGATGTCTTGGCATTCGGCCGTCGATCTTGGTCATCAGGAATACCTTCTCGCGGTAGCCGTCGCGCAGCGCCTTGCCCATGCGCACTTCGCTGTCGCCGCCGTGGTAGTCCCAGCAGTTGTCCATGAAGTTGATGCCATTGTCCACGGCCGTGCGGATGATCTTGATGCCTTCGGCCTCGCTGGGATTGCCAATGTGATACCCGCCGAGGCCGATCATCGAAACCTGCTGCAATGTGTGACCCAGCGTTCGCGTCGGAATACCGGACGAATCCGCAGCCTGCGCGAGGTTACCGAACTTGGCAAGGGCGCCGGCGGCGGCAGCACCTTTTAGAAAGTCTCTGCGATCCATACTCCTCACTCTTCCTTTCGCGTTTTTGAAGGCACGGACTCAACCGTGCCGTAAACCATCGCCCAAATGAGTGCTACTTCCCGACATAACTCACCCGCCAGATCGAGTTCGACCCATCGTCACTCACCAGCAGAGAGCCGTCGGGCGCGACCGTGACCCCGACCGGACGTCCCCATACATCACCATTGGGCAGCACGAAGCCGGTGAGAAAATCTTCGTACTCTCCGGTGGCGTGTCCTGTCTGGTGCAGCGGCACGCGTATCACCTCATATCCGGCGCGCGGGTTCCGGTTCCACGAACCATGCTGGGACGAGAAGATGTCGCCCTGGTACCCCGCTGGAAATTGTCCTCCTTCGTAGAAGGTCAATTCAAGCGACGCATTGTGCGCCTGAATCAGCACGTCAGGAACAATCGCCTTGTCCTTAAGTTCGGGATGGACTCCCTTCAACCGCGGATCGGGATTCCCCCCAATGTAGTAATAGGGCCACCCGTAAAAGCCGCCATCCTGGACGTGGGTAATGTAGTCAGGCACCAGGTTGTCGCCGAGTCCGATCGCGTTCGTTGACCGAGCACCAGAGCTCACCCGTCTTGGGATTCACCGCCAGCCCTCCGCCCGCGTTGCGAATGCCTGAGGCGTATGTCCGCTGGTTCTTGCCGTCGGGATCCATCACCAGGATCTGCGCCCGTTTCTTTTCGGCAGGGCTCGTGTCCGGGTCGTTGACGTTCGAATCCGAGCCAACCCCCACGAAGAGCTGCTTGCCGTCCTGCGAGAAGACGAGATCGCGCGTCCAGTGCGGGCCCCGCAGCCGGAAGATCGGCGATTTTCTCCGGTGGCCCAGCCGCTTTCAGGTCCCCGTTCTTGTAGGCGAAGCGCACCACCGCGTCGGTGTTGCCAATGTAAAGGTACTGCGGATTCGGCCCCGGTGGATAGAACGCGATGCCGTACGGCTGTCTCAACCCGGTCGCGTAAACCACGTTCTGCTGCGGCTTACCATCGGCCCCGATGCCGCGGAACACCCGAATGTCGCCGCCCCGGCTCTCCGCCAGGAAGATGTCTCCGTTGGGCGCAGTCAGCAGCTTGCGCGGCTCGTTCAACTTCTCGGCGAATAGCGCCACCTTGAAGCCTGCAGGAGCTATAGGAACCACGTTTGGCGGACGATCCACAAGGTTCGGACCATTGACGGCTGACTTGGTCGCGAACGGAGCGGGTAGATCTTTCGCGGTGATCTTGCGTACCGTGCCGGGTTTTTCATAGCGGTAATCGGTGAAGGGAGCCTGCGGTGGGGCTGCGCTGGACGACTTCTTGTCGGCGCCGCAGGTGATTGAGGTAAGCAGCAGGACAACAAGACCGGCGAGAATCAGATTCCTGGAAGCCATCGAACCTCCGGGCGATCAGCCAAGTACAACTCTTGTACTAGATGAGCAAAATCTGGCGCGAGTATGCGAGAAAGCAGCCCCGGTTTCGCGACATCTGATTCAGACCGACACTTCCGCACGGGCTCGGCCAGAATTTCCGTAAGCGGCTCCCACGGCCCTGGGCGAAGCCGAACAAAAATAGCGTGCCGGAATCCCGGGATGGATGTAAAGTGTGAAGCCGTTGGAAACTAACCCGGAGATTCCGGCTCTCAGGAGATAGGCATGAGGAAGCTGCTATGCGTTGTTTTGTGGTTTCTGCCTGTGATGTTGTTTGCGCAAAGCCCGTTCGATGGCACTTGGAAGACCAATATGGCGGAGTCCAAGCTGTCACAAAAACCCTACGTGTTTTCGGTCAACAATGGGATGTACGACTGCGAAAGTTGCGCCCCCAAAATCAATGTAAAGGCCGACGGCCAGGACCAGCCTGTCACCGGCCAGACGTATGACACGATCGCGGTGCAGGTTGTCGATGCGAATACGATTCACGTCACCGGCAAGAAAGCCGGCAAGACAGAGTTCGAGCAGACCCGGACCGCTATCGCCGGATGGGAAGATGCTGACCGTTTCGAGCACCAACTATCCTGCCGACGGCAGCCAGTCCTATCAAGGCGGAAACCAAGTTGACACGGGTTTCCAAGGGGCCTGCCGGTTCCAATGGGACCTCAGGTTCCTGGCGTATCCAGAACGTCAATGAAGACACTGCCGGCCTCACCAGCACCTGGAAGGGCGGGGGCGATAGGCTGAGCATGTCCACCCCGACAGGCGAAAGCTGGGAAGCCAAGCTCGATGGCAAAGAGTACCCGGTGAAAGGTATCTATGCGAATGAGACTGTGTCGCTGAAGAAGTTGGGTGACCACTCCATCGAAGTGACCTACAAGCGCGATGGCAAACTGTACAGTAGAGAAGATCACGGTCTCGCCCGACGGAAAGAAAATGACCACCGTCGTCGACAACAAGCAAACCGGAAGAGTCTCGACGTATATCGACGAAAAGCAATAGCCAACGGCGCGAATGAGCAGGGCGGCCCGCGCAACCAGCTATCACTGCCACCTGTGACGGTTGTCCTTTCCTCCAACGATGGCCAAGGCTACAGTGAGGGCCGTCGCACCGCCTGCCACTCGGTCGACTTAGCAGTCCGTGCCCCTTGTAGCCTCACACCATTTCAGGCTTCCGAAGACGGTCGCGACAGAGGTGCATTCCCATGCAGTTTCGCGATCGCACTCTGCTTCAGTTTCTGGCGCCCTCCGCCACAAATTTCGCCTGCCTGTTCGTGCTCCTGCTCACGGTTTGGTATTCCACGCCAGTCGCAGCGCAGACAGAGACACCGATTTCGCACATTCCCTCCGCTGTACAAAACGGGGCCGCCACACTCCTGGGACGGTATCCCCTCGAACAGAAGTTGCGGGTGGTATTCGCGCTGCGTCCACCGCATCCGCAGGAGGAAGAGCTATTCCTCCGTGAGCTGCAGGACCGAAACTCCCCGAAGTTTCACCAGTTTCTCCCCCAGGAACAATGGAACGAGCGTTTTGCGCCCTCGCCCGAGAACGAACGCGCCGTCATCGATTGGGCCCGGAGCCAGGGGCTGATCATCACCCATCGCTATCCCAACCGCACGCTGGTGGATGCCGAGGCAACGGTCGCGACCATCCAGCGAGCGTTCGGTACCAACATCAACCGCTATCAGTTGAAGGACCAATCATTCTTCTCCAATGATCGCGACCCGGCTGTTCCCGCGCATCTGGCACCCATGCTGCACAGTGTTCTGGGGCTGAACAATCTGGACGTCTTCCACTCCGCCTCGTTCCGTCGGCGCGAAGGTAGCTACCCCGACTATGCCCCGGTCCTGTCTATACGGTTGGAGAGCATCATCAGGGCACCGGGGACCGCCGTAAACTCGATCACGTAATGGCCGAGCGTGCCAAAGGAACAGAGCCATACATCACGATGGGCGGGTACGACCCCGCAGACATCTACAGTTCGATGGCTTATGACTACCGCGCTCTGGCGAACGTGGGCTACTGCTGCAACCCTCTCAACAATCCTGGAAACTCCCCGCCCGAAGCGTCCATCGCCATCGTGATCTGGGACGATTTCGCGTGGAGCGACGTGGACGGTTTTCTCGCCCGTTTCCCTTACCTGGGCTACAACGTCCAGAAGTATTTCGTGGATGGGACGCCCAAACCTGACGCTGAAGGTGAGGCAACTCTCGACACGGAGTGGGCAATTGCCATGTCGAACAGCTTCGGCCCTCCCAATACAACCGCCGAAGTTCACGTTTACGAGGGAGCGAACAACCATTGGAACACCTTGCTCGACGCCCTCAATCAGGCGCTGACCGATGGCCATGCGCGTGTCCTCAGCATGAGCTGGGGCGGGCCGGAGGCAGACCTCGATGCAAGTGTCATCGAGCTCTTTCACGGCATCTTCAATCAGATGGTAGGCCAGGGCTGGACCCTGATCGCGGCCTCGGGGGATGAGGGTGCTGTTACCGGCTGTGAAGACCATCTTTCCCTGTCGTACCCGGGGTCTGACCCTGACATCACCTCCGCCGGGGGGACAAACCTGAACCTCAGCTATGGATACTACCGATCTGAGCTAGCTTGGCACGGGGATACTGCTTGTCGAACGGCGGTACCGGTGGCGGTTGCAGTAGTTATTTCGCTGCCCCTTGGTACCAGGGCAGCACCGCTTGCGGTTCCGGCAGCCGCAGTGCCCCCGATCTCGCACTCAATTCCGACCCTTTAAATTCGCCACAGTACTTCTTTTTCCAGGGACAGGACTACTGGGCCGGTGGGACCAGCATTGTTGCTCCCGAACTGGCGGGCTTTTTCGCCCAGGAGAACACGTACCTGCTTGCCTTAGGCAATATCTGCGGCCCAGATCGCAACGCCTCCTGCGCTCCCCTCGGCATGGCCAACCCCGCACTCTACATGGAAGGCCAGACGGGTTCTGCTCCGCACTACCCGTTCTACGACATCACCTTGGCGTGCAATTGGAACGACATCAACATGGAGTACTTCCTGCCTTACTATTGCGCTGGGGTAGGGTCGACCAGGTGACTGGCTGGGGCAGTGCCAACATGCTGCAGTTGGCCTGGACCTTCAACTGGTTCATTGCCACCGACTTTGGCGCACCTGTCACGCAATTCGGTGGGCCGCCGATTAACCGTTGGTATAACAGCGACCAAACCGTGTACTTCGATGTCAATGACACCTCCGCCAACGGCGCACCCCCCATCGGCGTAGCCGGCTTCACCATGATTGGGATGGAGATCCTGGTGACCCCTATAGGAGCCCATTGCAGGCGGCGGTAACCCGTACTATAGTGGTCCGATCTTCCCTCACATGACCGGCGGCTATTCTACCCTGGCTGCGCAAGGTCGGGGCCTGCATACCCTGTACGTCCGGTCTTGGGACAACTCCGGACTGTCGTCGGTACAGAGTTACGGCCCGATTGGTTATGACACTGCTCCCCCTGCAACCTATGCGACCCTGAGTGGCCCACAGCAGGATGGCAACTTTCTTGGCTGGGTAGACGTCACGCTCACGGCTAACGAGCAACCTGAGTGGGGTTCAGGCCACGTACTACAGCCTGAACGGCGGTACCTGGTACACCTACACAGCGCCCTTCATGGTGTCGGCGCGGGAACGACACGGTACACTATTACAGTGTGGACAATGCCGGCAACGTCGAGCACTTAGAATCCATCAGCTTCACCGTTGTTCCGGTAATCCGGAAGACATATACGCTGTCGGTTACTACGATTGCGAGGAAGACCGGAGAAGTTGTCAGCCTGGACAACCGGATCCATTGCGGCCAGACCTGCTCGGCGACATACTCCCAGAACGCACCGGTAAAGTTGAAGGCACTCAGCTCCGGCTCATCGCGTCGTGTCGGCTGGACCGGCTGCGACCGGGTGAATGGCACCGTCTGCATGCTGACGATGACCAAGGAGCGCAAAGTTACGGCGTGGTTCTAGAAGTCCCAGGCTCGCGAAGCTAGGCAGTCGCCGCGACCCCGATTTCTCCCGGCGCCTCACCCGAGCTCGCTAACCGGAC
>CAWJIW010000044.1:0-637662 GCA_963843005.1 uncultured Acidobacteriaceae bacterium
TTGCATTGCGTGCATAACCGCCTCAAGGCGGTTGTGCGTCCTAAGCTTCTGATTGATGTGGTGGAGATGATTGCGCAGAGTTTGCGAACTTATTCCAAGCTTCTTGGCGATCTTTTGGGGACTGTTTCCTGCTGCGAACATCTTCAGGATCTCAATTTCTTGGGTTGACAGTGGAGAGACTGGTGCAGTTTTGCCTATTCTCTCGCCCAAGCTGCTAAGCTCCTTCGACAGCGTCAGGACCTGGCGCACCACTTCATCCTGCTTTTTCTGTTCCGTGATGTCATGTGCCAGATGAACCAGCAGCCTGTCTCCAGTCCGCTGGTTGTGGAAGATCACAGTCGAGATATTGATCCACAATCGTTCACCGGAGCGCGTGTTTACGTTCAGGTCGAAATTTGGAACCTCGGATTCTTTTCCAATGCAGTCCAGCACACTGCAGTTCTCGTGACACACAGTCGTGCCCAGGGTCCCGATGCCATGCAAGAGGTCGAAGCAGGTTTTCCCCTTCGCTTCGGCGGTGGAGTAACCGAACAACTTCTCGGCTGACTTGTTCCAGGATCGAATCTCGCCTTGCCCTGTCACCACAAACACGGCATCCGTCGTGTTTTCCAAGAATGAAAACAGCTCAGTTTCCAGCATATTCAGAAAGACCCGTAAACATCTGTGATCGAAACCGGTACGAACAGTCCATTGAGAACTGCCGCTGATACAGCAAGTATATCGCTAGTTAAAGAGGGCCATACGCGGAGTCTCAGCACCGCTACGTGGCGGAAAGGAGTACAGATGAAACGTTCAGCTTCAATGAATGCGCGACCAGCGTTTTCGCATGTTTTGTTTTTCCTGCTTGCCGTAATCATGTTCTCGATTTCCTCTCATGCCGTTTCGTTGCCGGCTGCGACGGCCCAGACCGCAGCGAATGCAACGAGCATCGCACGAGATCCAACGAACCTCCCTGCTCCCATTGGAGAACGGCCGCCAGCCGTCGTCAGGATAACGCTGACCGCACGAGAACTGGACGGGGCTCTCGATCCCCAGAGTGGAACAACTTATCACTACTGGACCTTTGATGGCACGGTTCCGGGCCCGATGATTCGGGTTCGGCAGGGGGACACAGTTGAAATAACGCTGCGGAATGATGCCGGCGATCTCATGCAGCACTCGTTGGATTTCCATGCCGCCCTGGGTCCGGGTGGCGGAGCACAGTACTCCTCCGTCCCTCCTGGAGAGGCGCGGACCTTCACCTTCCAAGCAACCACTCCCGGGTTGTTCGTATATCACTGCGGTACTCCCGTCATCGCCCAACATATTGCGAACGGGATGTACGGCTTGATGCTGGTCGAGCCGCCGGGGGGACTTCCTCTCGTGTCGCACGAGTTTTACGTGATGCAAGGGGAGGTCTACACCACGGGAGCGATGGGAGGGGCAGGAATGCAGAAGATGAGCGTCTCCCGACTGCTCGATGAGCGCCCCAACTATGTCGTCTTTAATGGTGCAGTGGGAGCACTAGCTGAACAGCACGCCTTGCGTTCCGCTGTCGGCGACACAATCAGGATCTTCTTTGGTGTAGCCGGGCCAAACCTCACTGCTTCATTCCACATGGTTGGTGAGATTTTCAGCAAGGTCTATGGACTCGGGTCCTTCGACTCTTCGCTGCTCAGAAATGTGCAGACAGTCTCCGTACCCCCAGGGGCAGCGGCAGTCATCGAGTTGAGCACCCCTATCCCCGGGCGGTTCATGTTGATGGACCACGCGATGAGTCGCATGATGAAGGGCTCCATGGGATACCTCCAGGTGACCGGTCCAGCAGCACCGCAGTTGATGCACGAAGGAACCGCTGGTCCGGGGTCGCAAGGTACGGAATCAACACCATCACTAACGGGCGGACACGAATGACTCCATCGAATCAGTTTTCCTTAATAACGAAAAAACTTAATGCAAGGAAGGAGACCTTATGACGAGCAAAACATTGGCTGGCAGCCTCATGACAGCCTGCATCCTCCTGTTTACGACCTACGTTTATGCTGCACCCGGCAGCTCTGCTCATGCCAGCTCCGCGGCGGCGAAGGGTCCGGCGGTGACCGTCCTATATGCAAGGCGACAGTATGCGCTTCAGTCCCGCGACAGTCACCATTCATCGTGGCCAAACGGTCGAATGGCAAAATCTGTCTTCGACCCAAACGCACAATGTTGTGGACGACCCGAGCCTGGTAACCAATCCCGCAGATGCGAAGCTACCGAAAGGCACAAAGCCTTTCTCCTCCGCACTGCTGCGGGAAGGATCAACATATGAACATACCTTCACAGTTCCCGGTACATACCGATACGCCTGCACACCCCATGAAATCGACCGCATGGTCGGGACAGTGATCGTGAAGTGAGGGCAGCCGGCATTGGTTGAGGTGCACTCTCCCTGCGGCGTCGGCACCCGCAGGGATGTGCATCTCCAATCTGTTCGGAGAGGAATGCAGATGATCACGGAAAGCACCACTTACATTGCAAACTTGATTGGGCATGACGATGTCGCCGACGGCACCAAGGCCTTTTACTTCCGGAGACCTGCCGGATTTCAGTTCAGAGCCGGGCAATACATAGACGTGACCTTGCTGGATCCGCCACAGACGGACACCGAAGGCAATACACGTACCTTCTCCCTGGTAAATCCTCCATCTGCCGATACGCTGATCATTGCCACTCGCATGCGTGACACCGCATTCAAACGGGTTCTGGCATCTCTTCCATTGGGGTCGTACGTGAATATCAAGGGCCCGATGGGCTCCTTCTGCTTGCAGAGGGACGCATCGCTTCCAACCATCCTGTTGGCCGGAGGCATTGGAATCACGCCATTCATGAGCATCATCGCCGATGCCGCCGACAGGAAACTGTCGCATGAATTGTTCCTTTTTTACTCCAACCGGAAGCCAAAGGACGCACCATTCCTCGATCATCTCGCCCACCTGAGCTCGCTCAACCAGCACTTTCATTTTGTTCCCACGATGACAGAGACTGGGGATGCGAATGGTTGGAAAGGCGAATCAGCTCGCCTCTCGCCCGGTCTGATAGGCCGGCATGTGCCTGACTTTCTGCATGCTCGCTACTTCATCGCAGGGCCACCTGCAATGGTGGCTGGCGTGAGTCAGTCCTTGTTGCAATCGGGCGTAGAGGAAGACAACGTACGCGCCGACGAGTTCTTTGGCTATTGAGGATGGCCAAATGGTGGGAGATGCGATTGCGCTCCGAAACGCGGAGCACAGCAATCAGAACGGGACGTGAATACGAGTGACCTCTCACTTTTCAAAGAGGTCAAGTATCGCCTTCTTCATCACCTGACCATAAACGATCGAGATTGAGGTGGTCAGGGGGATACTCTTCGGGCAGATGCGAACGCAATTCTGGGCATAGCTGCACTCGTGAATCCCTCCGTCTCCCATCATGGCGTCCAGTCGTTCCGCTTTCAGTGCCCTCCCTGTCGGATGCAGATTAAAGAGACGAACCTGATTGATAATGGCTGCCCCGACGAAGCGCGTTTCTTCTGTCATCTGCGGACATACTTCCAGACACAAGCAGCACGAAATGCAACGGGAAAGCGGATAGGCTTGTTCCTGCACCGCAGGGATCACACGGGGTCCGGGCCCCAGATCATAGGTCCCATCAACCGGGACCCACGCCTTTACTCGCTTCAGGTTCTCAAAGAGAACACTTCGGTCGACCACGAGGTCACGCACCACAGGAAAGCGGGACAGAGGCTCAAGCCGGACCGTCTCCCCAGGCGTTCGCAACAAAATGTGAGCACGCCATCCCGGCTTTTCCATTGATCAGCATGGCGCATGAACCACACACTTCCTCCAAGCAGTTCGATTCGTACACGATCGGCGCCGTCAGCTTTCCGGAGCGTGTCACAGGATTTGCGGCGATGTCCATCAGGGCCGAGATGACGTTCATGCCTGGACGCCAGCGGACGTCAAAATCCTCCCAGCACGGAGGAGAGTCCGGCGTCGCTTGCCGTTTGGCCGAGAGGTGTACCATTGGCTCCCGCATTCGTCCTGCCTGGATGTGCGTTCCATCAACCACCTTAGTCACATTGAGCATTCCCGGCCGTAAGATGGTGGAGAGAGCCCCCCTTCCTACCTCGTCTCTGCTAGACGTGAATTTGGCCAGCAGATGGTTAGCAGAAATGCGCTCTCCGCCAGAGCCTCCACATCGTGCGGAATTCCGCAGTCCAGCACCAAGAAGTCTCCGACTGCCATCTCCGCTTTTTGTGCAGTGGGAAGATGTATGCGGAGCCTTCCTGCCAAACAGTGAATCGAAATTCTCCCCTCGGCCCGATGTTGATCCATGCGGGTATTTGCCTTCATTGAAACCAGCACAATTCTGAAGTCCGCATATTTTGCCAAGGTCTTCGAGCTGCGCCCGCTGGTCTGATCCCAAGCCCCCGCATGATGAAGTTGTTCCAATTCTTTGGCCACATTGAACTGGATTGTTGGCTCCGCCAACTGGGGGAGTCTCGTTAGACTGGCGCGGTGTTCATCAGAATGGCAGCTCTCGTTCCGTGCACTCATCCGCTGACCTCCAAATCTCCAACTCTATCGACCGACCTCCCGAAGGCAAATGGTCTGGATCGAGAGACATTACGATGGTCAGCGGTGCGTGAAATTTTGCAAATGGATCAAACGTCACAAAGCGGATGACAGTCGTACCCTCCCGTCAACCCCACACTCGGGTGTAAGATTCCTGACCATCAACTTGGGGTGGCCACATGCAGCAACAGCATTTGATAAACGGATGAGGAGCGTGAAGTAATGGCACTCGGACCAAGACGCCAGTTACTGGTCTCGCGCGGCTGGGTTCAGGCAGTCGCAATCGTCATGATTTTCGGCTTCACCGTGATGGGGATGTTGGCGTATCGGACTTACACAGGCGAACCGCCGATTCCGGCACGCGTTACAGATGGTTCGGGTCATGTTTTGTTCACCCGCGGCGACATCCTAGCGGGACAAGGCGTGTTTCTCCGAAACGGTCTGATGGAGTATGGTTCGATCTTTGGGCACGGTGCATATCTAGGCCCGGATTTCACCGCCGATTACCTGCATCGTGCGGCGCTCAGCGTGATGGAGTTTTACGGACGAGAATCCTCAGACCGCGCCAAGCCGCAAACGGTCGCCGACTTCAAAAATAATCGCTACGATCCTTCCACCGGTACATTGATTTATACGCCCGCCGAGGCGCACGCCTTTGAGCAACTGTGCAACGAATATGGCGAGTTCTTCGGAGAGCCAACTACCAAGTATGGCCTTCGGCCCAACGCCATTCGCGACCCCGAGCAAATTCGCCAACTGACCGCGTTCTTCAGCTGGTCGGCTTGGGCTTCAGCGGCTCTAAGGCCGGGTCTTCAATACTCCTACACCAATAACTGGCCGCCCGAGCCACTCGTCGAGAATCGCGCGACTGCCGATGCCATTGTTTGGAGTGTGCTCTCGCTGATCGCACTGCTCGGCGGAATTGGCCTGCTGTTTGCCGCGTTTGGTCGCTGGAACTTCTTAGGCTGGCATGGCCGTGAACAGCAGACAGTCTCGTTTCGTCCTCCGAACCAGGTTTTGTTGACACCAGCACAGCGGGCTTGTGCTTGGTTCTTTCTCGTAATGGGGCTGCTTTTTCTGCTGCAGACACTTGCAGGGGGCGCTTCTCAGCACTATCGCGCGGAGATCTCCAACTTCTTCGGAATCGATCTTGCGCGTCTGTTGCCATTCAACATCGCTCGTACTTGGCACTTGCAGCTCGCAATTTTCTGGGTATCGACCTCTTACCTCGCTGCCGGGATCTTTCTGGCGCCGATGATTACCGGTCGCGAACCGCGCGGCCAAAGCTTTCTTGCGTATTGTCTTTTGGGCGCTTTGGTGATCGTGGTTTTTGGGAGCTTATTTGGCGAGTATGCCGGAATCGAAGGATGGTTCAAGAACGCCTGGCTCTGGTTTGGCAACCAGGGGTTTGAGTACCTCGATTTGGGGCGATTCTGGCAGATTCTGCTCACGATCGGCCTTTTTTTCTGGGTGGCTATCCTGTTTCGTGGGCTTCGCGGGCGACTCCACAACGACCACATGGGCAATATGCCCTGGCTGTTCTTCTTTTCGGCTTTGTCGATTCCCGCGTTTTATGGCGTTGGTCTGCTCGCACATCCCGGTTCGCACTTCACGACAACTGATTTCTGGCGCTTCTGGGTGGTGCATCTCTGGGTCGAGGATTTTCTGGAGCTGTTCACCACGATCATGGTCGCCTATGTGTTCGTGCTGCTCGGTGTAGTACATGAGCGGGTCGCGCTTACGATGATCTATCTCGATATGTTGCTGTACTCGGCGGGCGGCGTGATCGGCACGATGCATCACGTGTACTTTTCGGGCGAGCCCTCCATTCACATGGCATTGGGCGCCTTCTTCTCCGCGGCGGAGGTGATTCCGCTCACCCTGTTGACGCTGGAGGCATGGAGCTTCTTGCAACTCGGAGCTCAGCAGGAGACCAAATCGAAGACATCATTTCCACACTACTGGGCCGTGATGTTCCTGGCCGCGGTCGGGTTCTGGAATTTCCTGGGGGCAGGGATCTTTGGCTTCCTGATTAATCTCCCGATTGTTTCGTACTACGAAATCGGTACCGCCCTGACGCCGAATCATGGGCATGCCGCGATGATGGGCGTGTACGGGATGCTGTCGGTTGGGTTGGCCCTATTCTGCCTGCGTTACATCATTCCTGAAGAACGCTGGTCCGATCGAGCTGCCAAGATCAGTTTCTGGTCGTTGAATCTCGGCTTGGCATGGATGGTTTTTGCCACCTTATTTCCACTGGGAGTGCTACAGCTTTACCACTCCATCGCCTACGGATACTACGATGCTCGCAGCCTGAAATTTATCGGCAACCCAACCAATTCGCTCATCGAGTGGCTAAGACTTCCAGGCGATACCGTATTCATTCTCGGCGGGACACTGCCAGTCCTTTATCTCTGCTGGTTGGGAGTTCGGCATATGAGGACACAGAGTACGGTCGAGGAGCCAAGAGACATCTTGTTCACTGAATTAGTGAGCGGAACAGGAGGACGCTAGCCATGCGCGGTATCGAGGTTGAGGCGCTGTTGGGGGCAGGCTACGCGACCTTCCTAGCGCTGGTGGCAGCAGCCCTCGAACTCCTCGCGCGTCATTCACATCAACGAACGCAGAGGGCCCGCACCATTGGATTCTCTTACCACGCAGACCTGGATGTTTGGCAATGCCCGAACGGCAAGCAGCTTTACCGGGCTGAGGCAATTCGGGAATCGACGGTTGTGCGGTATCGGGCCTTGGCGCATCAGTGTAATAGCTGCCCAATTAAGCACCGTTGCACCGATTCTGATAAAGGCCGAGTTATTGATGTGCAACGTGACTCGTGGTTACAGTCCGAGCTCCGCAACTTTCATCGCGGCGTCTCGCTGACTCTGTTACTCCTCGCCGACCTGATTCTCGGGGTCGCGATTCTGCGACAGAACGATACGCGCAACCAGTTGCTTCTCGCCCTGCCCTTACTCTGCATTACAGGTGCGGGCCTTCGATTATTGTCAACATTCTTTCGACCGGACAAGACGAGCACTTGGACGAATGGCTCAGCACCGCAACCCGGAGGTACTGTCGCAATTGAATCCGCCGATTCCCGACAATAATTCCGCAGGTTATTGCCGCTACGAAGACACCGAAGACACTGAGGTGTCGACATCCCGATGCTGGTGTCTAGAGACGTTGTGCTGGCAATTGTGGCTGCTAATGGTATCCGTGGAAGCAGCGATCAATAGAAAGCGCTGGTGCGCGCCGCCGGCTCTGCGCTCGTGTGGGGAGCAACGCCGGCATGCTACAGCATCGACGGCAGCTGATCGCTGCAACCGATCTCTCGTCTTACAACACTCGCAGGGAGATCTGCCTTTGCCTTAACAGCGGCGGTACGTCGGTCGGTGCGTAATCTTTCGGAATGTAAGAACAGCAAGGCTCCTCGGCCAGCGGGTCTCCTGTCACTGCGTATGCGCGGGCGCGCGACCCGCCGCAGAGGTGTCTGAACTCGCAGGCGCCGCACTTGCCACCCAATTGCTCAGGATCTCTCAGCTGCTGGAAGATCGGCGACTCTCGGTAAATGATACTGAGAGATTCAGTCCTCACGTTGCCGGCCGAAAATGGCAGAAACCCACTGGGGAATACTTCTCCGAGATGCGAGACGAAGACGAATCCTTTGCCATCGTTCAATCCCCGCGGAGCTCGGCCAATCGTGTCTTGCACTTTCTCTGCTGCTTTGGCTGCCGATGGCGTCCCGGATCGACGTTCTGCGACCTGTTGCTGCAACGCATAGCGCCGGTAATGCTGCGCTTCCGTGGTCTTGATGTGAAATCGGGAGCGCCGAGACAGCTTGTACAGCTTGGCGAAGACGCCTTCAAATTCTTCCGCCGACAACAGATCGTTGATTTTGCCGCGTCCGGTGGGCACAAGGAAGAAGACGCTCCAGAGCACGATTTTCTTGGTCTCCATCAACGCCGCAATTTGGTCGAAGTCTGCGACATTCGCGCGGCTGAAGGTGGTGTTCACCTGCACCGGCAAGCCGACTACGTTTGCCCACTCGATCGCGTCCATAGTGCGTTCGAAGGATCCGGACATTCCACGGAACTCGTCGTGAACTTGGGCTTGCGATCCGTCGAGGCTCACGGCTAGCCGTGCTAGTCCGCACCGCTTGAGCTGTTGGATAACCTGTCGTGTCAACAGCGGCGTGGCGCTTGGTGTTAGCGAAACCCTTACTCCTGCCTGTGTCGCATAGTGAATCAACTCGAAAAGATCAGGTCGCTTGATCGGATCCCCGCCGGTTAGGACAAAGACGGGTACCTGCATCTGGGCGATTTCGTCGATCAGCCGCTTGCCTTCAACGAGGGAAAGCTCCAGGGGGTTTCGTTTGGGCTGTGCGCAAGCGCGGCAATGAATGCACACCAAATCGCAAGCCTGGGTTACCTCCCAAATTACGATGTAGGGACGTTCGGAAAAGTTGATTGCCAGCTCTGCGGAACCCTTCATGGCTATATTCCAGCAGGCTGGCAAGTCAAGCGCAGTGACAAAAGTCGCAGTTGGTAAGGTTTTTCGCGATTAGAGTTGCCTAACTAATCGAATCACGTCAATTTGGGTCGTGAGTCGCACAATTCCGTCATCCCTGTGACAGAAGTCATCGCCCCTCCCTACCTGCTTCTCTACAGTGCAGATAGGGGGAAACACAGGCCCTCTGAATCAAGCTCCAGGGCCGTTGCGATCAAAGGGGCGAAATAGAGGTGGCCTGACGAGGTCTATGGCGACATTACTTACCAGCGAGCCGGCGCAACCGCAAGCCACCGCGGAGGAGATCTTCGCGCGAGTCAGCGCGCGCGAACAGAAGCTGTCGCGCTTACTCGTTTTCTATATCTCCGGTGGCCTGCTGTTCATGCTTCTGCCGGGAACTTTCCTCGGCGTCTGGAACTTGATCTCGATCAGCGGGCGCCGGGCCGCCGAAAGCATCCCGCCATCTTGGATCCAGGCGCACGGTCATGCCCAGGTACTGGGCTGGATTGGCAGCTTCATTCTCGGAATCGGATATTACTCGATTCCGAAATTGCGCCGCAGTTCGAAGCCCTTCGCCGTGGGATCAGCGTGGTTCGCCGGGACGCTCTGGATGACCGGTGTTTTGCTGCGCTGGTTTGCGAATGTGTATTTATGGCAGTGGCGCGTGCTGCTGCCGGTTTCCGCGACCTTTGAACTGACCGCCTTCCTTATGTTCTTCCGGGCGGTATCGCAGCACAAGCCGCAAGACAGCGGTAAACCCAAACTCGACACCTGGATCTTTGTGGTTATCGCCGGCGCGATCGGACTGCTGGTCACGCTGGTCCTCAATCTCGGCGCCTGCGTGTGGTTATCGCTGCGCTCGTCGAGTCCGGCATTCCCGCAAGCGTTTGATCAACGCTTCCTTATTGTTGCTGCATGGGGATTCATGGTGTTCTTCGTGTGGGGATTCAGCGCGAAGTGGTTACCGGTATTTCTCGGCACGCGCGATCCCGACAATCGTCTGCTGGGCATCGCGGTTGCTTTTCAAGTGGTCGCGGTCGGATTCGGACTGGCCGGGATCTTGCGGACTGCCACGGCCCTTCTGGTGGTTTCGTCATTGCTGGCGATCTTGGCCCTGCAAGTCTTCTCCCGTCCAAAACAAGCCGCAAAAACGAAGGGCGTACATATCAGCTTTCCAATATTCGTGCGTTCGGCGTATGTGTGGCTGATGATTGCCGCGCTGCTCGGAGAATGGGCTGCGAATGCGACAAATCCGTCGGGCATCTGGGGAGCTTCGCGCCATGCGCTCACGGTGGGCTTTGTCGCCATGATGGTTTTCTGTGTGGGACAGCGCGTGCTGCCCGCTTTCTCGGGAATGCGCTTGCTGTTCAGCAGCAAACTCATGTTTGCCGGACTGCTTTTACTCACGGTGGGTTGTGCGCTTCGCGTCAGCGGCGAGGTCCTGGCTTACCAGGAGATCGTAGCGGCGGCGTGGACGTGGCTCCCGTACTCGGCAATTCTCGAGCTTTCCGCCGTCACGATATTCGCCATCAATCTGGCTCTCACATTCATGCAGAAACCTGCCCCGCAGCAACTGAGAGCGACTAACGTCTACAGTCGCTGAACCTGTTCAACCAAAGGGTTGCAGCTGGCCTCCCTACTCTTGATCAGCTGTACCGGCGCCATCCGCGATCCCAAGCTGCTTTGCATTCCTGAGGGCAGCTGTGACAAAACTGTGTCAAAACCCCTTCGATTCGAGGCTCTGGAGCTTTGCTTGAGCGAAAAGCAGATGCCCCAAGTTGGTGTGTTTATTAATAGGCGTCAGAATCAGTGAAAGGTTTTGGAGCCGGCATGTGTGCGCCCAAGGCAGGTGCGCGAACACGACATGTTCTATTGTGGGATTGAGGTTGCGAAACGCCTGCCGGAAAGTGCTGCGGTCTATCCCTTGTCTGCGAAGCGCTCTAACGACGAACTGCACACGGATGCACCAGGCGACGGGTAGATTGTCGAGAGTCTGCAAGCCGCTCCGAGCGCCGCGGCATGGGCGCGGCTATCGGGCGAAGAATAGGCCTGGGAGAAGACTGCACAAACGACTGCCTCTGCCCCCAACTTCCCACGTAAAGAGGTTGACCGTTACCCTAAACTGAACCGCTTAAAACGTGGGTCAGATAAGGGTCACATAAAACTGTCCTCCGCGTAACTGCTTGATTCTTCATGTACCCGTGAGTGGTCATCTGCGCCGCTAAATATTTGAAGTTACGGCATCCCACGGGCTGTTACCCGGACACTCTGCGCGCTACGGGCAATTGGGTTATCCGCCAAGAAACAGCAGCATAAGAATTAAGGGATGTGGAGGCATTCACACCCAAGAATTCCACCCAAGATAGCCGCGTCTCTCGCGACCTTTGAAATACTTACGCAGCCCACCGAGACCTGTTAAGTCGTTAAGAATACAGCATATTCCAGCCCTGAAAAGGCTGGCGTCGGCGGTTCAACTCCGTCCCTGGCCACCATAGTTTAAGGGTTTGCAAGTTCAGAAAGGAAAGTCCAATCCAACAATCTATGGCAGCAAATACCAGCCCATTGGCTCAACAAGTTGCAGCTCACTCCGGATGGTTCCATCGAATCGATATTGGCGGCGGTATTGTGACCACGGGGATTGATGACTCTCCGGAAAAGCTGAAACATGTTCAGTTGCCTCAGAGAATGCAGCGTTTGAAGACTGCGCGAAAACACCCGCTCAAGGCTCCGACGAGACGGGCTTTCGTTGACTAAGCCGGTCACCGCGCTGCGGATTGATCGGTCACGACTACTCCAACTGCGGACACGGTTCGGTAGCGTCAGCTTGAAAATAGACCTTGCACGGCGCGACTCACTTGACTGGGTCCGGTGATGCGCGGATTAGCTTCACCCATGTACGGGAGCCCTGCATCATGGGGTTCTCGCCCGCCCTTCAGTCACCAGAGACTGCCAGCCCGCGCAAGAGGCATTTCCGCCGGGAACGAGAGCACACCGGGCACTGACTATTTCTGGCTGTAAATGCCTACATCGTCCCAGTAAATGGTGCCGGTACCAGGACTCCGAACGAGATGAATACGGACGATTCCTCCGCGACTGGCAGTGAATGAATGTGACAGGAGCAGCCAATCAGGACTTGGTTTTCGTGCAGAAGAGAAAGTCGCCACATCAAGAGTGGGGTCGTATGTGGCGATTTGTGCAGTCGCGGTCCCATCGGTTGTTCCCGATACCCAGGCAGAAAACGTATAGGTACGGCCCGGTTCCAATCCGCTTATGTCCTGATACACGCTGCCCCCCTCCTCGCTTTCCGCAAGGCTATGAGTTCCACCGTGTGCCTGGTCCCCAGTTAGACGGCTTTTCACGTTCTGGAAAGATGGCCAGGCAGAAAGATCTTCGTCTTCAAACCCAGGATCTCTGATCGCGTCTTGCACTCGCTCAGCAGGACTCTTCAATGTCGCGCTGAGCCCGAAGTCTGACTGCGCTGAACACAGAACAAAACCGTCCAGGTCGTGGCATTTTCCGGGGCCTGTCGGGCCTTCCGCGATTACGGATGCCAAGACCGGTGTTACGACGTATGCGGAATCCGGAGACAGTGGACGGCTGGCCAATGCGGCTATTGACTTACTACAATGGAACTCCTGCGACGCCTCAATATACCGCGCCGGGTAGTAGCTGTTGATGCGCATCTTTTGTTCCGTGGCCAAGAAGCCGAAAATTCGGTACCCATCCAATCCGCCCGGCGTCCCAGTGTTATCACACTGCCAGGCAGGTAGCACAACGAGGTTGTTGTAGACCGTACCCAGCTTTGACCAGATGGGCGAGTGCAGCGGCCGCGGATGCCCGTTACTGAGCTCGGTGTGAATCCATTTTAGAGCTGGATAGATATCAGTCAACTGAACCACCAGCACAATGGCAAGCACCAGATTGGCGTAGGACCTGCGCCAGAAGAAGAACGGAGCAGTAAGTATGCCAATTAATAGCGAATAGTACGGAATCCAGAACAAGCGGCCACTGGACCGCAAGACAGCGAGTAGCGGTGTCAGCTTCTCATGGGGATCAAGATCAACCAACGTTCTTGCCCCTACCGTAATTTTGGTTGAAAGAGCCATGAGAGTGAGGACAATACAGCAGATCAACAGAGGGAGCACCGAGCGTTGGTCAAGCGAGGTTAGTCGTCTTCGCTGACAAACCATCAGGAACAAAACGACAATCAGTAGGTAAATTATGCCGGCCCCTAAATAACAAAACCCCTCATACTGGCCCGGACCGTGCTTGGGAACGAAGCGAAAAAGAGCGGAATGCCCGTACGAGTCCAGGGGAGTCAGGAGATTCATCGAGTAGAAACGATAACCCGATGCGGCGTAACCTTTACCTCCGGAGATAAAAAAACCCAGCGAGTATGCTACTGCGGCGGATATCGCGCCGAACATTGCTACGGTGGCGACTGCTCTTGGCAGTGTTAACCTTCGATGCCACAGCAAACTGCCGGCAGCTGCAGTGAGCACGAGCAAGACCTGGAACGCGATATACGGATTTATGGCGACTGCCGTGGCTGACAACAGAGCGGAGGACAGAACAAACCGCCGAATTGTCGTCGGCGAGCCCTGCTGCGCCCGGAGGTAAATCAAAAGAGCAGCCAGCAATAACCACTGATTACTCAGCGCGTAGTGACCGAGAAGCCTATAGCTTAAGGTAGGAGAGGTTAGAACAAATAGGCTGGCCAACCAGATTCCCAGACGATTCGCGCCCAGCATCAATCGCAACAAGCGCAGTGCAAAGAAGAATTGCAGTGAGCAGCACAAAAGCGCTTCAAACCCGAAGTATTGAAATGGCTCCGGCAAAACGGACGAAAACGGTTTAAGCAAAACAACCAGCAAAGGATTCGGGTCAATAAGCGCGACCGATGCCCCTATCGGATAGCCGACCCTGTTGGTGTAAGTCAAAGGCCAGTGCCACTGCGGATCTTGCCGGAGTAACTCCCAGACTATGTAGTGGTCTGCCGGATCGGGGGTAAGCCAGTTGATGTTGCGCGGATTCAGTGCCGCCGAACCCATTAAGAGGAGTGTATAAAGTAACCCAACACTGGCAGAGATTACCAAATCGAACCAGATTGTGTCAGTCCAGTCAAGCGTTGATCTAGGGCGCGTGCTCCCAAGCGCCGCTCCCGCTGGCCGATGCTCCCGAATAGCGGCGGTAATAGGTCGGGTTGGATCAGAAGTAGTGCTCATAAGGTAATTAGTTTGGTTGACGCTGGAGACAGTTTGTTCCGGAAAGTCGAGAAATGGATAGGATAGAATTGAAGCCAGTAACAGCAGAATTGGTGGACCAGACAAACCGAAACCATCCGGTTCCGGGTTTCCCGAGGGATTCAAGAGTAGTTGCGCTATGCATTGATCGGATTCCTACTTATGATCATCCGTGGAGCTGGGTTGGTACGACTGTTCTGTATTCGTTTCCACCAGCATGATCGGGATACCGTCACGAATGGGGAAGATGCGCTTGCAGGACACGCATTGCAGAGCCCTGGAGTCCGGTTCGAGTGCCAAAGCGTTTCTGCACACAGGGCATGCTAAGATGTCGAGTAGTTTTGGGCTGATCGGCATGAATTCTAGTGTAGCAGACCAGCCGTAGGTTCCTCGTCGTCGGACGTGGGAGATGCTCGCGATTTCAGCCGCAATCACGCTCCTGCTTGCTTCAGCTTAAAATGCACATACGCAACGCCTTTATTTTCTTGGCGTTTCCAGATTTGCTACTGAGCGCTCTTAGAGATGGAGAACAGGATTGACTGACAGTCCCGCTGAACACTTCAATCGCCAGAGCCCGCCGCCTCCCCGAAGTCCGGACGTTGCAATTGTCATCCCGGCAATCGACGAGCGCGAAAATCTCGAGCTTCTCATTCCGGCTCTTTGGGACGTCCTGGGTTCCATTGGAGTAAAGGCTGAAATCATACTGGTCGACGGCGGATCGACCGACGGAACGCAACTTGCGGCAGAAAGCCGTGGCGCACGTGTCGTAAGGCAGGAAGAACGTGGTTATGGCGGAGCGCTGTTGGCGGGCTTCGCTGCCACAACCGCGCCCTTCATCATCACTATGGACGCCGATCTGTCGCATCGGCCCTCATTCATCGTCGAGATGTGGCAGTCTCGCTATAAGGCACACGTGCTGATTGGGTCGCGCTACGTGCCTGGCGGCAAAGCGGAGATGACCGTATCACGCCGGGTATTGAGCAGAATTCTTAACGTTACATACGCCCGCGTTCTTTCTCTGCCACTCAAGGATCTCTCCAGCGGTTTCCGCATGTATCGCGCCGATGCGGTCAAAGGTCTTAAGCTCAAGTCCCGCGATTTCGATGTGCTTGAGGAAATCCTCATTCGAGTCTACTCGGAAGGTTGGAGTGTCAATGAGCTTCCCCTCCGTTACATGGCTCGCAGGTCCGGCAGATCGCACGCCAAGCTACTGAAATTCGGTGTGGCCTATCTTAAGACGCTGGTTCGAATGTGGCGGCTGCGTAATTCCGTCGAATCCGCAGACTATGACCACCGTGCCTACAATAGCCCAATCTGGCTGCAGAGGTACTGGCAACGCAAGCGGCACGAGATCATCCTTGACTTCACCGGCAGTGCTAAGTCTGTTCTGGATATTGGCTGCGGTTCCAGCCAAATCATCCTCGACCTTAAAGACGCCGTTGGCATGGATATCCTCTATCCAAAACTCCGCTGGCTTAAGCCGAACCACGAGATGCTCGTCAACGGATCAACATTCGCGCTACCTTTCAAGGATGGTAGCTTCGATGTAGTCATCAATTCTGAGGTAATCGAGCATGTACCTGAGGATCCGGAAATCATGAACGAGATGTGGCGCGTACTTCGACCGGGCGGGACGATGATCTTGGGAACCCCCGACTATGATCGCTGGTCTTGGGTTGCACTCGAATGGATCTATGGCAAGATACTGCCTGGCGCTTACGCCCATGAGCACATCACGCACTACACGCAGGAGAGCCTGGCATCCATGATCCGTGCTCGCGGGTTCGAGGTGAATGACTGCAAGTACGTTGGCTATTCCGAGATGATCTTCAAAGCCAGGAAGCCGGGGAGCGGAGCGGCGGATGTGGGAGGGCCCCTGGGGTAGCAGCGCTTGTCACTAAGGAGCCGTGATCACTTTCACAACAAGCAGTTTTGTGGTGAAATTTGTGTAAGGCTGAGAGACCTTTAATCCGATTATGCCCACAAGGGAGTGAGGATGGTTGTTCAGAAGCTCTTGTGGAGACACCTCCTCGATTCCAATTGGGGAATTGAACCCGTTCTCGATACCCCAGCTTGGCGGGAGTTCCGCGTCCACAACCCTAGCGGAAGTGTGAGCATCCGTTCCATGCTTACCCGGTATGAAATCGCCATTCTTTACTCTCTGGCGAAGGATTACTACACCGGAGCGGGAGCGATTGTCGATGGCGGCCCACTGCTCGGGCTTACTACCAATGCGCTTGCCAAGGGCGTGCTCGACAATCCCGCGGTCTCCGACAAATGTAAGAGAATCTTCTCTTTCGACCTATTCGACCACATTCCCCAGGTCGAACTCCTGGAGAGCGTTCCGAATCGAAGTGCTTCGTTCTTCGATACTTACCTGGAGCTGAATCGCGACTACCTCGAACAAATCTCAATTATCCCAGGCGACTTGATGCAACACCCCTGGAATGGGGGGCCCATAGAAGTCCTTTTTATCGATCTGGCTAAGTCGTGGGAACTGAATGATTTCGTGGTGGACCGATGGTTCCCCTGCCTCATTCCTGGGGCATGGATCATACAACAGGACTATTTCAGTTTGTTCACTTACTGGCTTCAGATAACCATGATGGGGCTGCGGGATTACTTCGAGTTTGTCGACTACGCGATGGGTGGATCAGCTGTGTTCCGCTGCACCAAGCCGGTGCCGCCGTTGATGGCGAAGCATTTGCGCAGTTTGCCCTTCGAAGAGCACGAAAAACTCCTCAACCTGGCCATTGATTCAGCCCCGCCGCCGGGGGCGGAAGTCCTTAAGGCGGTCAAGGCCTGCTATTACTATGCGCTTGACATGCGCAAGGACTCTGAATGCGCACTCGATTCAATTCGAATAGACTCTCTTACGGATGATTGGGCGACCAATTTCTACGGAGTCGCTCGGGGTTCCCGCGACTATCTCCGCGCAGCCTGGAACCTCTCTCATCACAAGATCGTCCCGCGTCCCTAACTTCCAAGCCGATCTTCGTCAGTGGGTTAAATCCCCCGTGCCCGGCCTTAATGTATAATTTCGTCTCATGCGATTCGCAGAGTACTGTGGAAACCGTAGTGTTTATAAGGTCTTTAGCGACCAGCGACCGGTCCCGATTACAGACAAGTCACTCGGTTGGCTGCACGCTCCTCCCACTGATTTCCTCGAATATGCTCGCAAACGGAAGCCCCTTCCTTTTCATGTCGCTACACCCGACGAATTAAACTATAAGATCACCCCCACGTTCCTCATTCAGCAAGTACATCGTCACTGGTTAACTTCCGAAGCACTCAATCGCTATCTTCTCGACTCGCCTGAGTTCTTAATGCTAGATCTAGGGGCGTTTCCCTTTGCAATCGATTTCGCCTTACGAGAATACTTCGGACGCCGCTGCCGTATGATTGCTACGTTGAACTTTACCCCTCATCCAACCTGGATCGCCGAGTTGTCCGCAAGCCAGATTGAGACTGCATACGTAAACCTGGATCCATTAGTACGAGCGGACGCCAACGTCGCTGGAATGACTGACTCCCTTCCTTATGAGGATGGTTCGGTAGATTTCATCAACTTCGCCCACGTAATTGAGCACTTGTACCAGCCTCTAAGCATTTTGAAGGAAGGTTACCGAGTTCTTAAGCCAAACGGGAAGATGCTCGTGTCAACCGATAACGCATTTATGCTCGCGGCCCTGCTCCAATTTATGTCGTGCGAAAGCTACGTTCATGAACCAGTTCAAGGAACGGCCGCAATGGCTTTCCACGATTGGCGAGGGCATGTGCGTTTCTTCACTAGAGCAGATCTTAAGACGATGCTTGAGGCCGTGGGATTTCGGATCATTGCGTGCAATTTTCACGAAGTGCTCTACAACTCCTTCATCGAAGAATACTTTCGCGACCCCGTAAGAGAGCTTCCTGCGTGGAAGGCCGCTTTACTGACCAGTATTCCCGATTACAGAAACGAAATAATCTTGATTGCCCAGAAGGGAGAATCGACGACCGAGCCATTTTCTCCCGGGCGTACATCTACAGAAACGAATCTGCCGTACCAGAAAGATATGGCTTCCATTTCTCAAGGCAACCGTGAAATAGCACCCCACTCTCTTGACCTTTTGCGCCGGGGCAGGGATTACACCCAACATGTTCCGTTCGTCGGAACTTCGGTTTTTCACTGGTTTACTCCGACGGAAGGAAACATTAAAGGCCCCTGGCAGCCGCTCGGGGGACGCGCCGCCTGGACGGGAGAGCCCGATTTCTGGGTGGGACAGATCAAGCAGATCATGATGGCGAACATTGACGCCGTCTATCTCCACTGCATCAATAACTTCGAGGGGGAGCGAATCAACTACTTTCGGGCGTGTAATCGCCTGCGGCACCTGGGCTGGGAGATACCAAAGATCGCTCCGTTTCTGGATCCCTTTTATCTGTGGAGGGAAAAGCCCATTGATGTGGCCACCAAGGAAGGCAAGGATGAGTTCGTCAGTCACTACATCCGTTTTTTTGAGCAATATCTTTCCGTAAACGATGACGCCTTGGCCGAGACGGACCTGCTCCGCATCGACGGCAAGATCGTACTGACCATGTGGTGGAGCTATTCTCTGGTTCGCAATGCGGAGAAATTGACCAGGGAAGATGTTACACGCAGGCTGGTAGCGGCCCTTGGAGATCGAATTCCGTCGCTCTCGAACGGCATTTACATGATGACGACGGCCTTAGTTGACCCCGACATCTCGTTCAGTGATGAGCGCATGATCATGTTTTCGGGCTATGCTTACGCTATCCACTGCATCCACAAGGGCATGGACGTTTGGCACGTACAAGCTGGCTACTGGGACCAAAATATACGGACTCCTGGTTACTTCCTGCCGCGCAATGGCGGAAAGAATTATCGAAGTGCCTGGGAGGCAGTGGTCTCCAGTTTGCCGCACGTCCAACGAGTGTATGTGGAGTCCTGGAACGAGTACGACGAAGGCTCGGGTATCTATGCCTCAGATCCGAGCGAACCGTTAGTCAATCCGGGTATGCAGTCTAATATGGACGTGTTTTCGAGTAACGGTGATCCCTTCGAATACATCAATACGACCGCCCATGGGGCAGCCCTGATTAATCGGCGTCCGGAAGATGACGCGGTGGTTCTCGCGGTTGAAGCCCCAACGGAGGCCAGCGCCGGATCACAAATCGAACTCCAGGTCGTCGTCCGGAACGAGGGAAATGCGCGCTGGTCGGGTTTGGCCAGGTATGGTCTCCTCGTGCAACCCGATTTATTTTTCCGAATTGACGACCAGGAAGATGAGATTCCGACATATGGCGGCATCTTTCGCGGTAGGACCGCAACGCTGCGCATAAAACTGCCGGTTGCGGCCACCAGCGGTCCTTGGAGACTTGTTTTGGGTATGGCGAAAGATGCGGTGCCCTTTGGGCAGAGCGAGACGGTGACGATTCAGGTGGGTACAGACGCCCCGGGCGATGCGGGTGATAGTTACTTGGATCGAGACGTCAACGTAGTGCCTCTTGTGCCTGCGCTCGATGAAGTCGATGGCGCGACTATTCCCGCCGAAAGGCCCAGCGACTTTGCCACTGCCAGTTCACCTGGCCAAGGCGACTTCGACTCGGCGGCGGCCAATGATGAGATCCGATCCTTGCAGGCCGAGATAGCGGCATTAAGAGGTCGGCTAGACCAGCAGAGGGTGGCATTCGAGCGCTTGAACCAGAGTCTGTCTGAAAAAAATGCGACCCTGTCGGCTGTACTGAATTCCAAGTCTTGGAGAATCACAGAATTATTACGCCGGTTGTCCAGCTCAGTAAGACCGCGGCGCTGAATGAAACCTCCGGGGCTTTAGCTCCTAAGCTCCCGGAGCGCGCGCCTGAGACGCTCGAGTGGCAATCGAAGGAACTCGACCTGCTTGAGTCTGCGATAGACTTTTCGCAGCGCCCGGTAAGCCAGACCGCGCGTCTCCGCCGATGAGTTCCCACGTGTCAGCCTCTGATCTTCTGCAACACCGTGCACCGGGGGAGGCGATCGATCCAAGGTAGCGCTGAGGACAGGATCGCGGTAGCGGAGCACTTCCACTTCTCCGCTAATCAGCTTTTTCATAACATCATCCGGATTTCGGAAAGCGTTAGATTCCATGGAGCACCCTTATAAACCCACGAGGCGTTCACCCAGGTTCCGCGCATACTCCTGCCATGTTGTGATCTCGCGAGCAACTGCTTGTTCGCCAAGCTGCGCCAGCAAAGCCGGGTCGGTCGCCAAGCGTTCTATGGCTTGCATGATGGCCTGAGAATCGTTCATGTCAGCGGTGACGCAGCCTCCCAGGGCAGCCAACTCCTGCATCACTCCGCCTTCGTGCGTAAGACAGGGACGGCCCATCCAGAGGCTTTCCAGGATCGGCAAGCCAAAGCCTTCTACCAACGACGGATACACCGTAAATGTCGCTCTCTCAAACTCGGCAGCCAGACAAGTGTCGTCAATCGCGCCGTGCCATTCGATGCACGGCTCCCGTTCTTGGGCCGCCTGAACCTGCTGGGCAATTTCCGGCGCGCCGGCATAGCGATTACCGACCAAAACCAGGCGGAGCGGTAAGTCTGGCCTCTGCGCCCGCAACATTTGAAAGGCCTCCAAAAGGCGAAGGTGATTCTTGCGCGGTTCCAATGTCGACACGCAAAGAATCGTGATTTCCTGGCCATTTCTTTCCCGATCGGGACCCGTCTTTCGGGCAAAGCCGCCGAATTGACCGGGCAGCCAGATCGCTTCATGGACTCGCGGTAACTCCTGGCCTCGCTCTGCAAGGTAACGGGTAAAATCCCTTAGCGTGACTTCCGAAATGCTCCAGATGGCGTCGCTTTCGGCGACCGCCGCCAGGTAAGAAGGAAAGGCGGAACTCACGTTGGGATCGCAAAGTTCCCGATAGTTGATGGGTATCAAATCGTAGAGAATGGAGACTATTTTATAGCCACGACCTCTGCCCCAGTTTGCACGCTCCGAAGCTTGACCATCGAGTATCACTTCCGGCAGGAACAGCAGAGGTGCATGCTGGCGGCCCGCGCCAATGGCTGCAATCAATTCTCCAGGGGTCATGTTGCGGGTGCTGTTCCAGAGTAACCCCAGACCATCCCGGGGCCCGCCGTATCCTTGCAGGAAGTTTCGCCGCGTATGGTCGAGAAAGATATAGTCACCAGAATCTGGGTTCCAGGCAGCAAAGACCAAATCAAATTTTGCTTGATGCTGCAGTTCTGAGCAAAGGTGCCTCGCTACCCGAATGACCCCCGGGTTCGCTGGGTCGAGTGAGGCACTGGTAACGTCAACGAGGACGATCCTGCGTTGCCGCAGGTTGTTGTCTGCGGCATCAACAATCGCAGGCCGGCTCTGGGCGAGCCCGCAGATCTCGCACTCCCAGGCGGCGAGCGTCTCCTCCCAACGACGGCGCCCCCTGAATGTTGCAAAGCGAGCCGGCAGGTCAATCGGCGATTCGCCGTGCAGAAGCTTGACCAGCTTGGCTGCCATTTCCCTGCCGTCTTCGCACAGTAGCCATGGGTCAGCAATGACTTCGGGGTGAGCTCCAAGGTTAAACGCAAGCGCCGGCCGGCCCAGCCACTGCATCTCTGCGATAGGAAGATTGAATCCCTCCCAGAGAGAAGTACTGATGCCAGCCGCGCAACGCAGCATTACTTCTTGCAGAGTGTCGTCATCCGGGACGCCGAGTAGATCGACAAATTCCACGAGATCTTCGGGTACGCTGCAATCTGCCCCGGCGTCCAGAAGTAGAAGACGCAACCCGGGGGTCCGCTCTCGAACCATGCGAAAGATGCCATAGGCAGCCGCCGAATTCTTGTATCCCTGCGGCTCGAAACGTCCGAGAGCCAGCAGCAGCGACATCCCTTGCCGGACATAAGCATTGCACCGTCCCAGTAGCGTCTCGCCCTGCTGCGTTTGATCAACACGGCCAAAGATTCCGGAGGCCATGTGATCAGACCCCAGCAGTACCGTTCGTACTCCAGTGTCACTGCCGCGATCAGGTTCGGTTTGGGTGGAGCGTATGAAGTCACTGATGGGAAGCACTCGATCAATGGAAGGCAGGGTAAGCTGCCGCACCCGACGGAGCTCCTGCTGAATTCCCAGGAGAGGTTCGGCGAGGCCATTTTGAGCGACCGCCCCGGCATCGATAAAGATGCTCTTGACTCCAAAGCTGGCGGCCCGAACCGCCGCTTCAAAGAACGGCCAGCCGCCGATGACCACCACATCGGGGTGGCTCCGTTGCCATCTCCGCGCCATCAGGTTCGCTACCGATGCCTCGGTGGCGACCATGTCGAGACCTGGCGGCAGCGGCAGCACCGTAAGGTCTGTCGTGACCGTAGGTACAATTTCGGTGTCGCATCGCAAGCAGGCCAAACTGACCTGGTGGCCAGACCCCGCCAAACGTCCCGCAAGCAATAGCAGCAGGCGATCGACCCCGAATCGCGGGAGAAATCTTTCATTGCAAATTTCTATTCGGAGTGAGCCCATAGAAAGATTCTTCTCTTAGCAGACTGCGTCTGATGTCAGGTTGAATGCAGCACGCGGGGCCAAAGCCGCCGCTGCAGTAGAAGCCGCCCGGCTGCGCCTGGCAAATTCGTTCCGCAACGTCGGCATCGAAAGCAGGACTCGCATGGCTGCCAAAGCTTCGAGATAAGTGTTGTAAAGAATGATTGCACCGTAGTGCCGGGCCAGGCCTTCCGCCCAACCCGTGGCTGGCGCAAGAATTGGAACGCTGCGACGCAAAGCGGTATTGACCAGCCATTCCTCAGGATGCCGGTCCCATAGCCATAGCAGGGTTGCATCTCTCCAAACTGAAGCATCGGCCCATTCGCGCCAGATAAAGCGGGGGGACGGGCCAGGATACAGGTGCTTGTGCACATGATTGACCAGGCTGCACACTTCCAACGAGGGCCAACCGGTTCCGCAGACAATCACGGGTTCCCGGGTAGGAGCGATCGCGGGACCCGATCGTTGGTAAGCGTTCAGCACGGCCTCGATACCTTGGACGGTTGTCGCCTCATCGAACCGGCTGCGGCGCACGCGATTCCGGGCCCCGTGCTGAGCGGCCAGCGCCGGATTCAGGATGTACTTGCACATCGCCGCCGCCAGCTCGGCAGGATTTCCGGGGGCGACGAGGAGGCCACTGACCTGGTCTTCCACAAGCTCCACGTTTCCACCCAGGCGGGTTGCAATCTGCGCAGTGCCTGAGGCGACTGCCTCGAGCATGGACACAGGCTCGTTCTCTGGCCACACCGAGGCGAGCACTGTAACATCCGTCTTCGAAAGCAAGTCCAGCAGCTCGTGTCTGGGCAAACGCCCGGTTAGAGTGACGTGGTCATTAAGCCTGCTGGCACGCAGTATCTGCTCCATCTTCGATCGCAGATGGCCTTCACCAGCGATCGTCACGTGCCAACCGAGCGGAATGTTCGGATTCTCTGAGAGAAGTTTCAGAGCCTCCAGCAGCACGAGCATTCCTTTGTGCTCTCCCAGATAGGCCGAGCAAAGAAATCTCATTGCACCATTTGGCGAGGGCTCTTTCGGGCCGGCGGGGACTGTGTCGAGGTCTATCCCGTTGGAAATTACGATGATCTGACGCGCCGAGAAACCGGCCTGTTCGTACGCGCTGGCCAGGTAGGCACTTGGGGTTATCAGCCTGTCGGCATGGTGCAGGCACCATGTCACGTAGTCCCGGCGCAGACGCGTTGGCAGGGCCACTCCTCCAGCTGGCTGTATCGCGCAGAGACAGCCTGAACATTCCTCGAAATTGTTACAAAGTGCATCGTCCGGGCGAAGGCGCGTGGCTCGCAGACAGAAACCCCAGTGATCATGCAAGGTAACAAGGCACTGTGCGCCTGCGGCCTTGGCAACGGGAATCAGGTTCGCACCGAGGCCCATCACGTTGTGAAAATGAACGACGTCGATACGGTGCGTGGCCATGACTGCCGTGAGCCGCCGGGCCGCCGCCGGCCAAAAGAAATTCAAGTCCGGATCCAAGGACCGGATTGAGAGACGGTAGACAGGCAGCCCCTCGTAGACATCAAAATTGAGTGTTCCCGACGGGGCAGTATCGGATGGCTGATCTCCTGCCAGTATCGTTACTTCATGGCCGCGAGCCGCCAACTCGCGCGCCTGACGGAAGGCAACGATCTCCGCGCCTCCGATCGTCCGCGGCGGAAAGAAATTACTGACAAGCAGAATGCGCCGGACCATACAGTCAATCTCCAACCGTACGCACGCCAGCCCACAAGACCGACAGATCCTTCGCCAGGAACTGCATGCCGCGAACCGTCGTGGCCGCTCCCTGAGAAACCACGACATCATGGGATCGTGGCTGCGGGTCCAGGTAGGCTAGCGCCAGACCTCCCCAAACCTCACCTTGGCCATCGTGAATGGAGTGCTCAATGATCTGTCCGGGTACAAAGTCACATTGCACGAAGTGCACGTGTGGATTGTCATTCCAATCGGCGGAGAGGATCCCGGAGCGACACTCCGGGTTCCCGGAATCGTGGGCCAGGACCACCATCGGTTTCCGGGGTACGTATTGCAGGATCAGGTTGAGGTCGCGCCGGACGCCTTCGGCGGAATGATCCGCGTCAATCAGCACATACTCCAGCGGCAACCCCAGCTCTTCGAATCGAGCCAGGGCCCGGGGAATCATCTCCCTGGAATCGCCGATTAGGAGTTCGGCATTGGCGGGCACTTTAAACCGATTGGGTACTTCCGGCTCGATGTCGATGGCCAGGATGTGCTCCGAAAACTGCGACGCGAGAGACAAGCTGCCGCCGTAATACACTCCCACTTCCAATGCGCCCCGCGGACGTACTCGCGCCAGCACGCCCGTCAGCGCGATCCTTTCGCAGTCCATCATCTGCCAGTTGTCGCGTATTACTCCCGGAAACAAAAATTCGTCGTACAAAACACATCCTCCAACCAGGTCCCTCGATGCGGTGCTTAAGATGGTGACTGCGCTTCCCCGACGGCCTGACCGGCTGTTGGCAGGATATCAGGGATGCTTCTCAAGCGCTTCGGATCAGCGTTTCAAGCCATGGCGGAACGGTATTTACCCTCATTTTCATAATGTCACGCATTGACGACGTGTTCAACCCGTACTATGCGCCCCTCGAGTAGTTGATGATTCGGGGTGCTCCCCAAGACTGAATGCTTGATCCTCCACACTTCGCCAAGCTTAAGAGTCCGGCCAGTTTGAGCCGCAAGTTCCGTTTAGGACGTTATGGAGGTATTCTACTTTCGAGTGTCTGACCGAACGATGATTTCATACGCACAGAACTTTGAGGACGTGATCCTCTGGCGCGTGTTGCGCAATGTTGATTGCGGACGCTATGTCGACGTGGGGGCCTTTCATCCGGAGGTCGATTCCGTCACGAAATGGTTCTACGACCAGGGATGGAGCGGCGTAAACATTGAGCCGGTTCCGGAGTCCTTTGCGCTTCTTGAGGCGGCTCGTCCGCGTGACCGAAACTTGTGCGCGGCGGCCGGCGAAGTTGCGGGGGTGGCCGAGTTGGCGATATACCCGCTCTCGCCAGGTTTATCTTTGCTCGTAACAAACAAGCTGGAGGCCGGCGTTGACCTTCCTCAGACGATCTTGCAGGTCGACGTGTGGCCGCTTCACCAGATACTTCAACCATATGCCGGCCAGACTATTCATTTCCTGAAAATTGACACCGAGGGTAGCGAACGCGACGTACTTCTCGGGATGGATTTCGAGCGGTTTCGTCCATGGATTGTCGTGATCGAAGCGACTGCGCCGATGACCCAGGAGCGGAATTCGAGTCTATGGGAGGAAATCCTTTGTCGAAACAACTACCAGCACGCCTACTTCGACGGCTTGAACGACTACTATGTGGCTGCGGAAAAGAACGAAATAGTAGCTCAGTTAGGCGTGCCGCCAAATGTATTCGATGAATTTGAATTGGCGGCAACGGTGCGGGAGAAGGAGGCCAACGCGGGGCTTCGGACTGAATTGTCCGCTAAAGGCGATGAACTGGGCGCAATGCGTAAGGAACTGTCCACAACGCAGAATGACCTCGCTGCAGCAGTAATGAACTCGCTACAGCACGCGACGAGCTAAATATTGCGCGCGATGAACTCAGCCGGGAACATTCCCTCCTGACAGAGCTTCAGGCCAAGTACGAGGAGGCTGAGAAGCAGATTGCCTTACAGGCCTCGCAACTCAGTTCGTGCGATGCCTCGATCGCTCGCTTGAGTGGCGAGCTTGCCGAGCTCGCACAGGCTCTGCGGGCGAGTCGTGAACGTGAAAAGTCAGCCAGTGAGCGAGCCGCCGGGGCCGAGATTCAACTGCAACAGGTCCTGAACAGCAGGTCCTTCCGCTGGCTGGCGCCAGCGCGCCGAGCACGGATGATTCTGTTTCCGCGACGGTAGTAGTTGGAGACGTCAGCCATCGGCGGCTAGGCGTCTTCGATCAATGCGCATAATCCTGCGCCAGCCACGACCTTTACCGTCACGGCTTGCAATGACGGGGAAATCACGTCAGCCTCGGCTAATTCCTCCCGCCTATACGTCGTGGGTACGCCTACCGCGATCATGCCTGCGCTTTTCGCGGAACGGATGCCGGATGGCGCATCCTCGAAGACGAGGCATGTCTTGGGTTCAAAGCCCAAGGCACGCGCCCCGGCGAGATAAGGCTCGGGATCAGGCTTGCCACGCGTTACATCGTCTGCCGTAATCATCGTGCCGGGCACGGGCAATCCGGCAACCTGGAGCCGCTTGGTCGCCAGCCGACGCGTCCCAGACGTAACGATGGCGTACCGCTCCGGCGGGAGCAGGCTGAGCAATTGCTTCGCTCCGGGCAGCACGCGCAGCCCTTCCGCATCGTCGATTTCCCTCCGCTCAATGAGGTCGGTTTCGTATTGCGCATCAAGCAGCGGAGCCACTGCGCGAACTGTCTCAATCGTGCGCTGGCCATGGGCGACGTGGACGACATAGTCGGGGTCTAGCCCATGCTCGTGTGCCCAGGCGCTCCAGATGCGAGTTACGCAAGACGTGGAGTCAACCAGCACACCGTCGAGATCAAACAGGATCGCCTGGCACGAAAACGAAGGCACGGTTCAGTTTGGCAGAACCTATCGAAGCTGGCAAAAGCGGCATCGGTCCCGGAATGACCTGCCAATTACCTTTCGGCTGTCTTTGCGCAGCGAATTTCGCTGAACAATTCTCACCGCATCGAATATATTGGGTGCGATGCCTTCGTTCGCACTTTCCGATTTGCTGGGCTTGCCGGTTTACGACCCCACTGGGGTGACGGCAGGCAAGGTGCGTGAAGTGGCCCTGGTCCCGCAGGACAATCCCAGCCAGATATCGGGCCTGGTGGTCAAGACCGCCAATGGCGATCGCCTGGTGAACATCAATTCGCTCACCTCGATTAATGGCGGTGCGCGGGCCGGGATTCCTGCATCCGACTGGACACCTTATGGCGGCGGCGAAGGCATGCTCTTGCTGGCCCGCGACCTGCTGGACCAGCAGATCATTGACGTTCATGGCCGCAAGGTGGTGCGCGTAAATGATTTGGATATCCACGAGGAGTTCGGACACGGACACGTGGTGCTCAAGCTCGGCGCGGTGGATGTGGGCGCGCGCGGGGCCATCCGCCGCCTGCTCAAGGGAGCGGTTCCAGCGAGCGCTCTCCGCCTGCTGCTGGCGAAGATTCCGCCACGGCTGATTCCTTGGGAGTTCGTCGATCTCATCGAAGTTGATCCCGCTCGCCGAGTGAAGCTGAAAATCTCTCTGGACCGCCTGTCGCAGCTTCACCCAGCCGACATCGCCGACATCGTCGAAGATCTCGCTCCGGCTGAGCGCGAGGCCATCTTCGAGACCCTCGACGAAGAGGTTGCCGCGGAAACTCTGGAAGAAATCGATCCTAAGCTCCAAGTCTCGATTCTGAGCTCACTCGATTCCGACCGCGCCGCCGACATCGTGGAGGAGATGGATCCCGATGCCGCCGCCGACTTGCTGGGCGACATGCCTCCCGAGGCGACGCAGGAGATTCTCACCGAGATGCAGCCGGAGGAGCGCGCCGAAGTCACCGAACTGATGACCTTCGAGGAAGACACGGCGGCCGGGCGCATGACTACCGACTACATGGCGTTGGGGCCGCAAGCCAAGGTGGAAGATGCCATCGAGATGCTGCGCAACTTCGAAGGCGGCGTTGAGAGCATCAGCACCATCTTTATCGTTGGCGACAAGGACAAGCTATTAGGCTCGGTTCCGCTCGCCAAGATCGTGCTGGCTCCCGCTGGAACTCCACTCATGCTGCTAAGCACGGGCCACATGACCACCGTTCATCCCGGCGCCGATGAAAAGAAGGTGGCGGAACTGTTCGACAAGTACAACTTGCTGACGCTGCCCGTCATTGACGACGAAGGAACGCTAACGGGCGTCATCACCGCCGACGACGTCATCAACATGCTCCGCGCCAAGCTATAACTTCGGTCGCCTATAAATTCCTCCGAAAAACACCCCCTTTCCGCGTGGCGCATTTCGCCTTAGGCGTTTATTCTGGGTGGTCTTCACCATCTCTCCCGTAACTCCCGGTGTCATGTCCGAAACCCGACGGCTGAAGGTCTGGAGAATCCGCCTGCTGATGTTCCTGGCCGTGATCGGCCCTGGGTTCATCACGGCGAACGTGGACAATGATGCCGGCGGAATTTACACCTATTCCGCAGCTGGGGCCCAGTTCGGATACCTTCTGCTGTGGGTGATGATCCCCATGACCGTCGCCCTGGTGGTGGTGCAGGAGATGTCGGCCCGCATGGGTGCGGTCACCGGCAAGGGCCTCAGCGACCTGATCCGCGAAGAGTACGGTCTGCGAATCACGTTCTTCATGATGCTGGGGCTGGTCATCACCAACTTCGGCAACGTGGTCGCGGAGTTCGCAGGAGTGGCCAGCAGCCTGGAGCTCTTCCACATTTCGCGTTACATCAGTGTTCCGGTGGCGGCGCCTGGTTGTGTGGCTGATGGTAGTGAAGGGCACCTACAAGAGCGTGGAGAAGGTCTTTCCTAGCCGCATCGTTTTTCTATTTCGCCTACATTATCGCTGGCGTGCTGGCCGGGCCGAGTTGGAAGGAAGCGTTCGTGGCCACGTTCAAGCCGCCGCAGGGCAGCGCCCTTCCGCGATTCGTCCTACCTTTACATGGTCATCGGAGTGGTGGGCACGACCATCGCGCCCTGGATGCAGTTTTACCTGCAGTCCTCGATCGTGGAGAAGGGGATCACCCCGCGTCAGTACCGGGCTTCGCGCTGGGACGTCATCCTGGGATGCATCTTCACGGACATCGTGGCCTGGTTCATCGTTGTTGCATGCGCCGCGACTCTGTATGTGCATGGCATCCACCAGATCCGCGATGGCGCCGATGCCGCGCAGGCGCTGCGGCCTCTGGCCGGCGAGTATGCCTACATCCTTTTTGCCGCTGGATTGTTCAACGCTTCCCTGTTCGCCGCCTCCATCCTGCCAATTTCGACCGCCTACACGGTGTGCGAAGGTCTCGGCTTCGAATCCGGCGTAGGCCACAAGTTCGGCGACGCCAAAGTTTTCTACTGGCTCTACACCCTGCTCCTGATCGCTGGCGGAGGAGTCATCCTGCTGCCGAACATTCCGCTGGTGAAGATCAGCATTCTCTCGCAGGTCGTGAACGGGATCGTTCTGCCCTTCGTGCTCATCTTCATGCTGCTTCTGGTGAACAAGAGCGAGTTGATGGGGAAGCACGTGAATGGAACCTGGTTCAACGCGATCGCCTGGGCCACAACCATCATCATGATTGGGCTGACGATTGCGTGGTTCGTGACCGGCAGGGCGGGAAGCTAGAGCAGCTTGCCGTCCGCAATGTCCTGCACCAGCTTGCGATCGGCGTCCAGAAAATCGAGCGCGGGCAAGTCACGGCGGTGAACCCAGCGAATCTCGCGGAAGATGCGGTTCTGCAGCTCACCTTCGTATTGCTTTACCACGTAAAAATGGAGTTCCACCGCGTTGCCATTCTGGTACGTATGCTGGAGTTGCGCAGCTTTGTAATCGATCCGCGCCCGAATGCCGAGTTCTTCTTCCAGTTCCCGCTCCAAAGCTGCGGAAGGTTCCTCTCCGGCTTCGATCTTTCCACCCGGAAATTCCCACTTGAACGGCAGCGCCTGATACTCCGTCCGCTGGCAGCAGAGAATTTCGTCACCGCGCACCATGAGCGCGGCGACCACTTGCTTGATCAACGCGCCTGCCTCGCTTCCATCCTGCCGCTTCTGGAGGATCACGAGATCTTCTCCAGGTACTTGCCGACCAATGCGGCGCAATGCTCCACCAGCTTGCGGTCGTCGTCGCTGAAGGCAGCGGGCGTGTGGCTATCAATATCGAGTTCGCCAACAATTTCGCCCTTGACGAAGACTGGGGACACAATCTCGGAGCGCGTTTCAATCGAACACGCCAGATACCTCGGGTCAGCGTTCACGTCGTCAACCACCAGGGTCTTCCCAGATGTGACCGCCGCTCCGCATATACCCTGGTTCAGCGGAATACGCTTGTGCGGCGTCTCTTTTCCGACATAGGGACCAAGCACAAGCATCGGGTCCGAGCCCGGACGTCCCGGCTCGATCATGTAGAAGCCCACCCAGTCGAAATGTCGCAGCCGTTCCTGAAGCCGCCCGACGAAGACGCTCATCAGGTCTTCGACGCTTAGGGCAGCGTCGGCCAGCAGGTCGAGTTCCTTGGCGAGTTGCTGGTAGTTCGTCGGCATAAGTCACCCATTCATATCACACGCAGCCGAGTCGCCGAATTCCACCGGGCTGCGCGAACAGCTCAGGATGCAGCGCCCAGGCAATCGCGTGCAAGCCTCCTACCAGGTGCTGGCCGGCGTGTTCAGCAGTTCGTCATTGATGCAAAACAACTGCGCCTGGCGCACCGCCTGGAGTTTCCCCCAGCCGCGTTGTTCAACTATCTTCTCCAGCGGGACGCGATCTCCGGCGCCGCACCACGCTGCCAAGATTGCATCCGGACAAGCCGACGCGACTTCCTCTGCGGTAATCGTCTTACCTGGCTTGCCGATGAATTCGCCACCTGATGCTTCTACTAATTCGGCCACCCAAGGCTGCGAGGCGATGATCGGTTTCCCCCACTCTTCGCAAAAGACCTTGATTCTCGGCGTGTCTGCGGTCTGCCGGCGAACGGCTTCGATCGTGCTCCGCATATCCTGGATCACATTTTGCCCACGTTCGACTGCGCCCATGACCCCGGCAATCGCGGCAATATCGGTATAGATGTCGGCCATCGTCCGCGGAGCCATACCGAAAAACCGCACACCGGCCTGGAGAATCTCAGCCACGGCCTCAAGCTGATATGGAACCGACGCCAGCACCAGGTCCGGCCGCGCGGCGAGAATCTGTTGGGTTTGAGCAGTCCACGAATCGGAGACGATCACGCGCGAGCCATCAGCAACCTCGGGACAAACATCCGCGCAATACTTGGTGCACGCCACCAGCCGCCCCAGTAGTCCCAAGTCGCGCAGCGTGACCGTGGCGCTAGGCTGCAGTGAAACCACTCGCCGCGGGTTGTAATCGTCACTGTTCAAGGCCATTCGATTATACGAGTCAGCGAGTTCGCGGAAAGAGCTTGCCCGATGTGTTCGTGCAGTGGGAGGCCTCTCTTCCACACACAGCGCTCGCGAGTTCCATTATTTTTGCAAGGCAGAATGCTGAAAACTTCCCTACGCCAATCGGGTTTTAGCGCTCGTTAGTCAAATTCACAGTCGATTGCGATAGAGGGCCGTGGCGCGTGTGTTACGAAAACTCGGCAGTCTTTGGGTGACGATGTTGGCGTCGAACGCGCCGTTCACTGCGGCCACTGCGTATGTGGCGGCGTTAATCATGCAACGACTATCCAGGAGCGTTGGACGATGAAGAAGAATCTTGTACATATGGCCATGATCTTGGCGATGCTGGCGGGAGGTACCGCGGTTTACGCCCAGATGGAGCAGGGCGGCGGCCAATATGGTCGCGGCCCGGGCCAGCCCATGACCGCGGATCAGCGGTTGCAGCGCCTGACCAAGCAACTGAACCTGAGCGATGCTCAGCAGCAACAGATCAAGCCCATCCTGGAGAACGAAATGCAGCAGATGCAGAGCCTGCATGCGGACTCCTCACTCTCACAGCAGGATCGCATGAGCAAGATGCAGCAGATCCGGCAGAGCACATCGGACCAGATCAAGCCAATCTTGAATGCTGATCAGCAAGAAAAGTACGAGCAGATGATGAGCCACCAGGGCCACGGCCGAGGCGGCCCGGGCCAGAACCCGCCTCCAGGGCAGGCTCAGCCGCCTCAACAGTAGACGGCAGAAACTCGCTGCACCACTGGCACGCAGGACGGCGGAAACGGGAGGTCGCACACCAGCGATGCGACCTCCCCGGCCTAGGCGAGTGCGCTGTTGAGTTGCGTCTCGATCACTGTAAATGCATCCCCAATCGCAGTGGAAAGCGTCTGAATGCTGGCTACGGCGCCAAGGGCGATCAAGGCGGCTGCCAGGGCATATTCGATCAGGTTCTGGCCGGAGTCGTCCTGCCGCAGCCCCTTAATAAGCTCGCACATGATGCAACCTCCTATCCATGCAATCCCAGCGAGCCCCCGCCAGGAGTGGGTGATGTTCCAACCCTGGCGAGGCCTCAACCGGGAGGCCAGTCACGCTCTTGGCTAAGGCAATTTCGCTGCCGATGTAACTATATGAAATCACGTCGGGATTGCTGATCTGCTGTGCAAGAATGTGCAACAGTTTTCTGCGCCGACTTCACCTCAGCCCGAAGTCAGGGCCGAGTAGCCGGATGCAAGAAATATTTTACGAAAATCAGCATCCAAAGCGCCTGCCGGACTTGAACCCGCCCACAATCCGCTTCATAATGTGTCTCAACATACGGGGGGTGGAGTGAGAGGATCTGTTGTTCCCCGAGAGAACGCTCCGCACCCCGCATACAAGAGCCGTTGAAGCCGTGAGACCGATGTCCAGCCCCGCCGGTTTCTCTAAATCATTGTCTCTCGGTGTGTCTCCGGGACAGCACCTTGCAAGCCAGCAGAGCTCTTCCCTGAACAACTATTTCTGCGCGCAAAGGAATAACATATGTCTGTGACTCGTATCGATTTTCCTTTAGACGAATTGACGCATCCCCAAAACGAGGAAGAAATTCAGCGCAAGCTGGCGCAGGAACGCGCCCGCTTGGCCAGCATGATGGGCCTGGACAGCGGCCCGGTCCGTCACTTCAAGCGTCCGGTCAGAGCGGCCCTTCACCGCCGAGGAGCGCAGCAAGGTGACCATTCTCTTCGGCGGCTTGACCTGGAAACATGAGAAGGTCATCCAGGCCGTCTTCGAAGGCTGCGGCTATCGCTGCGATATCCTGCCCGTGCCGGACGTGCCGGCGTTCCAACTGGGCAAAGAGTACGGCAACAACGGGCAGTGCAATCCCACCTACTTCACCGTGGGAAATCTGGTGCAGTATCTGCAGAGCCTCGAAGCCCGCGGCCTGAGCAAGCGAGAAATCATCGACAATCACGTTTTCTTCACCGCTGGCTCCTGCGGACCTTGCCGCTTCGGCATGTACGAATCCGAGTATCGCCTGGCCTTGCAGAACGCTGGTTTTGACGGGTTCCGGGTGCTGTTGTTCCAGCAGAACGACGGGGTGAAGGCCGCCTCAGGCGAAGCCGGGCTGAAGTTTACGGTGGACTTCGGCATGGGCATGTTCAACGCCCTCAACCTCGGCGACATCATGAACGAGATGATCTTCCGGGTGCGTCCCTACGAGACGGAAAAGGGCACGACCGACCGCGTCTTCCACGAGGCGGTGGACACGCTCTGCACCATGCTGCGCGAGCGCAAGCCGTTCGAGGACCACGAAGACCTGCCGGAGTGGATGGCGAAGAAGATCAAGGCCCACAAGGGCGCAAAGTGGGAGATCTGGCTCAACTCGCTGGCCAAGGTCCGCGAGCAGCTTTACGGCGACCCCTACAAGGAAGCCCTGGCTGCGGTGCGTGATCAGCTGGCGACCATCGAAGTTGACCGCCTGCGGGTGAAGCCCGTGGTCAAGATCATCGGCGAATTCTGGGCGCAGACTACCGAAGGCGACGGCAACTTCCACATGTTCGAGTTCCTGGAGCGCGAAGGCGCGCAGGTGCTGGTGGAACCGATCGCCACCTGGGTGATGTACATGATGTACCAGGCCAAGGCCCGTGCCGCTGCCCGCCGCTCTCTCGATGCCCCCTACAAGAAGGTGCAATGGTACGAGTTGCACAAGATGGCGGTGAACGAGCTAAAGTTCCGCCAGAAGCAGTGGCTGTTCGGCATCGGCGAGCGTTTTTATGCCCGCCAGTACCACCGTATCGTCGAGCGACTGGGCAATATTGCGCACCACCTGATCGACCAGAAGGAGATGGCGGATTTGGCCAACCCCTTCTACAACGAGTTCGCCCGTGGCGGCGAAGGCCATCTCGAGGTGGGCAAGAACGTCTATTACACCAAGAACCACCTCTGCCACATGGTGCTGGCGCTGAAGCCCTTCGGGTGCATGCCGTCTTCGCAGTCTGATGGTGTGCAGTCGGCGGTGGCCAACCATTTCAAGGAGATGATCTTCCTGCCCATCGAGACCTCCGGCGAAGGCGAGATCAACGCTCATAGCCGCGTCCAGATGGCCCTCGGGGAAGCCAAAGTCAAAGCCCGTCTGGAGTTCGAGCAGGCTCTGAAGTCCACCGGCAAGCGGTTGGAAGACATCAAGGAATTCGTTGCCGAGCATCCTGAGCTGCGCAACCTGTTCTACCCGGTTCCGCACGTTCATGGATATGCCGGGATGGCGGCCAACTTCGTGCTGCACGTCAGCGACCTGATGAATGGAAAGAAGCGACTCGCGAGAGTGCCGGCGGCTTCGCCGCAGAAGCTGGCGGTAGCTCCCGCGTTCGGCGACTAGCAACAATGCAAGTCTTTCGGTTGTTCATTACAGGAAAGGAAGGTCACGCGCCCAATGCCGGAAGTGCAGGTACCCGAAGGTACGCAAGCTGCTCCGACGTATCGCCTGGATGTGCAACTGCATGAGCTGCTGATGAAGCCGCCGGAGACGCCGCGGTTGCTGCCGCCGCCTCCCAATGGCAAGGAGCAGAAATTACCCACGCCCGTCTTCCCGCAGTATCCCGAGCTGATGGCGGCGGCCGACGAGGACTTCTTCCCCAAGAAAACCCATAACGGACACCGCACGCATAGCGTTAAGCACATTTACCGCGCGGCGAAAGGGTGGGCGTTCCCATTCTTCCGCTCGCGGATCATGCCCGGCGAGTTCCACCCGATCATCGCTTATCTGTTCAACGAGTGGAAGTGCAACCTCGATTGCCACTACTGCTGGGCATTCGACAACAGCGTTCGCGGCATGACCGAGGATGTGGCCAAGCGCTCTATTGACTGGCTGCACGACACGGGATGCCGCGTGCTGGCGCTGATGGGAGGCGAACCGCTGCTCCGCCCCGACTTCGCGCACAAGATCTGCTACTACGCGGCGAAAAATGACTTTTGGATTTACCTGCCGACCAACGCCCGCCTCATGCGTCCGGAGGTGATCGACAAGTTGGCGGATGCCGGCGTTGCCACCTTCAACATCGCGGTCGACGCTTGGGATGTCAAACTCGGCCTGCCCAAGGCCATGGTGCCTATCCGCTCGTACTTCGATTACCTGGTCAAGAAGCAGTACAAATACGGCTACTCGGTGTTCCTCAACATCAACATCTGCCACAACAATATGGAAGACGTGCGGCAATTGACGGAGCTGGCGCATGACAGCGGCATCGCCACCGACTATCACATCTGCGAATCGCCGATGACCGAGCAGCCGCATTTCAAGCATCTGTACTCCAATCCGACGTTTATTCGCGAGGAGGACCATCCGCTGGTATGCGAGCTGGTGGATTGGCTGGTGGACAAACAGAAGTCAGGCTACCACATGGTCAATTCGGTGGAGCGGCTCACGCAGATGAAGGACTTCGTGAAGGGTGAGATGCACGACTGGGGTTGCCGCGCCGGACACAACTCGCTGATCATTCGCGTGGACGGCACACTGGCGCCCTGCTTCCCCATGTATTCGGCGGGCTACGATTGGGGCACCATCGAGAACCACAAGTTTGAATCGAAGCAGTTGAAGGAAATGAAGAAAGAGTGCCAGAAGAATTGCTTCTCCACCCTGAACCACATCCTCGCGTTCTGCTACAACGACCGGCGGGTGATTACTTGGCTTTTGCGACAGGCCAGGCATGGGTTCCGGCACGTGGACGGCAACTTCGGCGATTAACGGTCGAGCGATGGTTTAGCACCGCGTAATGGGTTGTTGATAGCGAGAAGGGGCTTCAGCCCCTCGCATGCAAGCTGGGAGGTACAGTGGATTCGCATCCTCACCATCACGGTTCCTGCAGCACTGGCGAGCAGAAGGTTGACGTTCAGCTGGACGCTCTACTGAACTCGGCGCCTGTCGAGGATTCGCTTCCGGCGCGGGTCTTGGCCCGCTCCCGCGAAGTGAAGGCACAGTCCGGCCACAAGGCGGTGTACACCGTCGGCATGGACGTCGGGTCGACCACCGTAAAGGCGGTCGTCGTCAACATCGAAGACGACCAGATCATCTGGCAGGATTACCAGCGCCACGAGACCAAGCAGCCGGAGAAGCTGCTGGAGTTCCTCGAGCGCATGCAGGAGGAAGTGGGAATCGCTCCGCACAACGCCCGGATCTTCATCACCGGTTCCGGCGGAGGGGCGCTGGCCAACCTGATTGGCGCCAAGTTCGTGCAGGAAGTCACGGCCGTGTCGCTCGCGGTGGAGAAGCTGCATCCCGAGGTGAACTCGGTCATCGAGTTGGGCGGGCAGGACGCCAAGATCATCGTTTTCAAAGAGGACCAGAACAGCGGCCGCAAGAAGAAAATTCCTTCCATGAACGACAAGTGCGCCGGTGGCACGGGCGCCGTCATCGACAAGATCAACGCCAAACTGAAAATTCCCGCAGAAGAGCTATGCGACCAGGGCTATACCGGCATCAAACTGCATCCCGTTGCGGGCAAGTGTGGAGTCTTCGCCGAAACCGACATCAATGGCCTGCAAAAGCAGGGCATCCCGCCTGACCAGTTGATGGCATCGTTGTTCGACGCCATCGTCCTCCAGAACCTCACCGTACTCACCCGTGGACACACACTTCGCCCGCACGTGTTGCTGCTCGGCGGCCCTAACACCTTCATCCGCGGCATGAAGGAAGCCTGGCAGCAAAGCATTCCTCGCACCTGGGAGGAGCGCAAAGTCCAGCTTCCCGAAGGCGTGAAGCCCGAAGAGATGATCAAGGTCCCGGACAACGCGCAGTATTTCGCGGCCCTGGGCGCAGTGGAATTCGGCAAGGACGAAGAGCCCGAAGTCGGCATCTACATGGGCACCGAGTGCCTGGAGGACTACATCGCTGTGGGCCGTCAGGCGGAGAAAGCAAAGTCAGGCGCCGCGGGCCTCAGCACCTCCGACGAGGAACTGAGCGAGTTCAAGAAGCAATACACGATCCCGAAGTTTGTTGGCGCCCGGTTCGGCGTGGGCGAAACCGTGCGCGGCTTTGTGGGACTGGACGGGGGTTCGACCTCGACCAAGGCTGTGCTGCTCTCAGAACAAGGCGACATACTCTGCAAGGCGTATCAACTGTCAGGTGGCAATCCGATCCAGGACACTATCGATATGTTCGTCGCTCTCCGCCAGCAGGTGGAATCGCAGGGCGCGACGCTGGAAGTTCTAGGAGTCGGCACCACCGGCTACGCCAAGGATGTGTTGAAGGACGTGCTGAAAGCCGATGTGGGCCTGGTGGAAACCGTCGCCCACACTGAGTCAGCCATGAAGTTCTACAAGAACCCGCACGTCATCGTGGACGTCGGCGGCCAGGACATCAAGCTGATCGTCCTCAAGGACGGCCGGGTCAAGGACTTCAAGTTGAACACGCAGTGCTCGGCCGGCAACGGCTACTTCCTGCAAGGAACAGCGGAATCGCTCGGCTACAGGGTGGACGAGTACGCCGACATCGCGTTCGCGGCGAAGACGATGCCGGTCTTCGGCTACGGCTGCGCAGTGTTCATGCAGTCCGACATCGTCAACTTCCAGCGCCAGGGCTGGCGCGGCGAAGAAATCCTCGCTGGACTGGCGAACGTTTTGCCGAAGAACATCTTCCTCTACGTCGCCGGAATCCCCAACTTGGCCAAGCTGGGTTCGCGCTTCATCTTGCAGGGCGGTACCCAGAAAAACCTGGCGGCGGTGAAATCGGAAGTGGACTTCATTCGCTCGCACTTCCACGGCGTTGAGCACGACCCCGAAGTCATCGTGCACGAGCACTGCGGTGAGTCGGGCGCGATCGGTGCGGCAGTTGAATCCGCCCGTATCTACAAGAATGGCCACCGCACCACCTTCATCGGCCTCAATGCCGTCCAGAACATCGGCTATCGCACCACCCGCAGCGAGGACACGCGCTGTTACTTCTGCAAGAACAACTGTCTGCGCACGTTTATTGACGTGACCGTGGGCGAAGTCGAAGCGCCGTCGCCGCTGCCGGTCTTCAAGTCGAAGGTGCCGCTGCAGGCGGGTGAGCGCCGCTTAATTATTTCGACTTGCGAAAAAGGCCAGGTGGAAGACGTTAACCAGATGCGCGGCATCAAAGCCGGCCTGGACGCGGTGAAGAACGCCAACCCAAACTTCGTGGATATCGCTGCCCGTGAGGTCTGGCGCTCGCGCAACCCGCAGAGAGTTGCCGACCCGCTGCCCGCGCGTGCCTGGACCGCCGCTGCCAAACAGCGCATCGCGCTGATGAACAAGCGCGCCACCCTACGCGTCGGCATGCCGCGCGTACTGCAAATGTATTTGTACGCGCCCTTGTTCAGCGCCTACCTGGAGAGCCTGGGCGTGGAACCCGAGAACCTGGTGTACTCCGAGTTCACCGGCCAGGAGATGTACCGCGCCGGCGCCGGCCGTGGCGCGATCGATCCCTGCTTCCCGTCCAAGATCGGCATCCCGCACGTGTACAACCTGATCTTCCAGAAGCACCAGAAGAAGCCGCTCGACGTCATCTTCTTCCCCATGATTGACACGCTGCACCAGCCGCTGCAGAACTGCAGCGGCAGCAACGCCTGCCCCACCGTGACGGCCACGCCCAACGCGGTCAAGGCGGCGTTCATCAAAGAGAATGATGTCTTCAAGGAAAACGGAATCGAGTACCTCGATCCCATTCTGAACATTCACGACCCCAAGGTACTGGCGCTGCAGATGTTCCAGACCTGGGGGCCGGTGCTCGGGCTATCGGAAGAAGAGAACCAGCGCGCGCTGGATGCGGGCTTGCAGGCTTTCGAGGATTTCGACCGCAGCATGCGCAAACGGGCGCGTGAGGTGCTGGACACTCTGGAGCGCGAGAACCGGCTGGGTATCGTAATGCTGGGCCGTGTCTACCACCACGATCCCGGGCTGAACCACGAGATCATGGAAGAATTCCAGAAGCTGGGCTATCCCGTTTTCTCTCAGAGCTTCCTGCCCAACGATGAAGACATGCTGGACCGGCTGTTTGGTGAGGAGGTGCGCTCCGGCACCACGACCCACGCGCTGGACATCCGTGACGTGTGGAAGAACGCCTATTCCGCCAGCACCAACCAGAAGATTTGGGCGGCCAAGTTCACCGCCCGCCATCCCAACCTTGTGGCGCTGGAAATCAGCAACTTCAAGTGCGGGCACGACGCGCCCATCTATACCGTGATCGAAGACATCATCGAGAATTCAGGCACCCCGTACTTTGCCTTCAAGGACCTCGACGAGAACAAGCCGACCGGTTCGATCAAGATTCGCGTCGAAACCATCGACTACTTCCTGAAGCGCTACCACGAAGATTTGTTGAAGAAGGCGGACGCGACCCAGGAACTGGAGCGGCAGCTGGCCGAATATGAACGCGCTTTGCGGATGAACTTGACGCCCCGGTCCTACCGCCAGGAGGATATTCCCATCGTGCCCCTGGTGAATATCGAATCGCATACGGGCGCGGCGGCCGGCGATGACTAGAACTCTCTTCAACGCGAATGATTCAGAATGTCGAACCGGCGGCTTTGGCCGCTGAGGTAGTTGGGAATCCATCCCGGGCCAGAACAAATGACGAACTTGACCATCACCGACGCTAAGAAAGTAATGTTTGAAATCTACCGCGACGCAGGCTACGGCGGCCAATATAGGGTCGTGTACTTCACCGAGCTTGGAGAGCACGACAAAGAGACGGAGATCGAGGCCGCTATGCGTGGCGAGCACATCTATGACGGCTTCCTGCTGCACCGCGAACGCCAGCAAGGCAAGCAGGTTGTATCCGAGATCATCGACCGCCTGAACCGAGGTGAGTCCGTGGATGCCCGGGCCATCGAAGAAAGCCTCAAGCCCTTCATGGCTTGAAATCTGCACTGGCTTGGCTTTGGCATCGCCGTTGGGCCAGGGCTTTGCACGCACCGCTGTCGAGGCTTTTCTCCTGAAGCCTTAGCAAAAGTGCTAGGTTTCCCTTCCGATTCTCAGAGCACGATGGTCTTTTTCTGTTTTCTCGTGGAAGGGGAGGCTTTTCGCGAGGCTTACACGCTTACACGTAAGGCATGGAGCCACAATGACTTACCGACCGTGGAAGACGCAAGACTTTATCCGGTGATTGGCCACGACGTTTCGGTTCTTCGCGCCTTTCCCAGTCGCCGGACGATCGGGGAAATTCCCTAATCGATGGCTGCAACTTTTTCAGACTGTAGCAAGCAGTTTCACTAGTATGCGAGATGCCGTTGTGCCGATAGGCTAAATAAGAGAATTTCCGTCTGGCGTTGTGGCGGAAGATCGGCGTACCTGGAGAACCTCCTTGCCCGGCAAACGACTGGTGCTGGTAGATGACAATCCGGCAATGTTGCAGACGCTGGTTGAGATGTTGCAGCGAAACTTCTCCATCGTTGGTACATTCTCTAGCGGAGCGTCGGTTCTCGCCGAAGGCGCGAGGCTCAAGCCAGATATCATCTTGCTGGATATTTCTCTTGGCGACATGACTGGCATCTACGTTGCCAAGCGCCTGATAAGCACAGGATGCGGGGCCAGGATTGTTTTCCTGTCCGTCCACGAGAACGCCGATTTCGTTCATAGCGCATTCGACATCGGAGCGGCGGGATACGTTTTCAAGTCCCAAATCAGCGCGGATCTGGTGAACGCGCTTGAGACTGTCTCGCGAGGAGCGCGCTTCGACCCTCTTAGTTCCGCCGTGCCGAAGAACTAGCTTTTCCCTGCGGCTAGTTCCGTATGTTCGCCAGCAGTTGCTCGACTTCGGCCTTCTTGTCTGCAGTTAGCGGCAACAGCGGCAGCCGCGGAACTCCGCCGTAGCAGCCGTTGAAGTCCATGGCGTACTTCACGCCGGGAATGCTCAATCCGCCGACAATGCGTTCTGCGGCCTTTGCGATGCGCTCCTGCTTCTCACGCGCGAGCGAGATGTCGCCATCCTTCCATGCCGCATAGATTTCATAGCACGCGGTCGGGGCGCAATCGGCAAACGCAAGGATCGCGCCCACAGCTCCCACTGCAAGCGAAGGCTCGAGCTTCTGCGCCGCTCCCACCAGTACCTGGAAACCAACTTCTTTCTGTCGCGTCTTGAGTCCGCCGATTACTGTTACCGCGGCTGACGACACTTTCGGCGCAACCGGGGCTCCGATAAGCGCGCCCACCGAAACCATCGCACCGCCATCGGCGTTCGCCGTGGCCGAGGTCGCGGCCTTCATCATGCGTCCAGTCACCGCAGCAAAGGTTTCCGTCACTGTAGCGCTGCGCTTAATATGACGCGTGCCTTCGACCATCTTCTGCACTTTCTCGATCGAGCCCGACGACTCTTTGATGCCTATCAGATTGGGATGCTCTGCCAGCTCAATCACGATGTCGGCAGGAATGTCATAACCGGTCGCTTGCGGAAAGTTATAGATGATGACAGGCAGCGGCGAGCGATCGCAGACGAAGCGGTAGAACGCCAGCGTGTTCTGCGGGTTCGACATCTGGCCCTTGTAGTAATGCGGCGTGCGCACCATGGCGACGTCATAGCCCAACTCGGCGGCGTATTCTGTCAGCCGCAGAGTTTCGATGGCCGACTCGATTCCTGTACCAGCGACCAGGACCTTTTCGTTGGCGGCAGCCTCGCGAGCACACTTCAGCACTTCCCGCCGCTCTTCGTCGCTGAGCAGGATGGCTTCGCCCGTCGAGCCCAGCACTACGATGCCCACGACCGGTGTGCGCGAATAGTGCTCGACGTTCTGCTCCAGCTTGCGGAAATAGATCTTGCCGTCCGGATAGAACGGCGTGGTAATGGGAGGAAAGATTCCATGAAGAAACATGTTGGTCCTTAGGAGCTATGAACTCATTCCTGATTATAGGACGCTGCGAAAAGAAGGTCGGCTGTCATCCATCAGTCGCGCAACATTCAGAATTGGGACCCAGCAAGAGCCGCAGCCTTCAGCTCAGATAACCGATTTGGGTGAGCGGCGCTTGCTCACCGAAGCTTCCGCATGATTTGTCAGCGCAAACCTTCCTCATGACTTGTCATCACGAGGAAGCGCGAAGGAGCAACGTGACTGAGCGCGACGAGGGACCTGCCTTTCCTCAAGCGCATTTCCCCGAACAGCCGATTCGTTGCTAGGTAAAGCCATCTTAGCTACCCCCCTTCTTGCTCTCATTTAGAATCAATAACTTACTCGAAGCGAAGCTCGCAAAATATTGATTCTGCTTGGCTTACTAGTAAAGTATTGAAAAATAATGACTTAGTTATAAATATCGCTCTTTTTTGATCCAAATATGTCATACTATACATAGAAGTATGTGTCATACTATGCATAGAAGTCATACGGAGCAACATGCCAGCAAACCAGACCCATCTATTGCAAGTTCGGTTGACGGAAGCCGAGAAGCGCCGCATCAAGACCTTGGCCGCAAGCCAGGGCCTGACCCTGCGGCAAGCCACCCTGCAGGCGTTCGAAGCCTGGGCGTCACAGCTCCCATCGCGAGCGCCCGCTCCCAACCCGGCGCGAGGCACACCCGCCGCCGCGGATTTGCAGAAGCCGGGCCAGCCGAAGCGCGCTGCGACCTCCTCCGGCGGCCGTCGCCGGGGCGCAGATCACAATGCCTCCCCAGTCAGGAGCCAGGACGCGCAAGCGCAATCCTCTCACGAAACGCGCTTGGGCGCCGGTGCCGAATCGGCTACTATGGACAGCCCGCCGCAAGACCCGGTTGCGCATTTCGCGCGCCTGGCTCCGCGAGGCGGCGCAGTTGGACTGGTCGAAATGTCCAGCGGCGCAGAGCGTACCGGGGAAAACCGGCAACGTTTGGGTGGTCCGCGGAACTCGCGCGCCGCTGGTTGAGGTCTTGCACAGCGTCGCCGACGGCCATCCGTTTCTGGAAATTGCCGAGGTCTTCCAGATCACGCTGCAACAGCTCATCGCCGTCCTGCAGTTCGCGGCGGAGAATGCGCCGTCTCCCTTTCCTGGCCGTTAGCCAGTCGTCGCACGGCCGCCCCCAATCTTCCCCTACCCAGGTTAGCGTCCAAAAGAAGGACTCGAAGCATATGTAAAGTCAGCCTTTCGGCAGAACGAATGATAAAGGACGTTATCACTCCCGAGAGATAGGTGGAATGTGAGTGAAGGTGAGCAGCCCGAACTCGAATGAGAACAGTTCATAGATTGGGGTCTGGATTAGAGAATTCCACTTAGGCAGGCCCCTTCGGGAGGGGACAACCCTACGACAAACGGAACGAACGTTTCTTGCAGCAGTCTTAATTTGAATAGGGTCATACCGGGTTGAGAATCGCTCTTTGCTGTGGACAAAGGGAACCGAGACGGATTTGCCCACTCAAGCTCAGGTTTGACGTGCATCACACAGCTATCGTACAGTCTTCTCGCTGACATAACGGACATTGTCAGGAACTAACCCGCAAGAACATGGGAGCAACCGTGCCAAGAACAGTTCGAGTGATAGTTGACGAAGAGCCCGGACGCAAGGGCGACACGCGGAACGCCTTGCCAGATCTGCAGCAAATGTTGGCTAAACCGGCGCAGAAGACCGTCGAAGTGGAAGCAACGGCGCTAAGGGAGAATATTTCGCTTATTTATGAAGAGGTGGTTAATATGGTAAACAATATACCTGATAAAGACAGAAAGTACGAACTTGAGAATGTGTCCTTCTCTGTTGTCATCGACTCTGAGGGCAAGGTTAGCCTGTTTTCTGCTGTTTCCGCATCAGTGAAGACCCAAACCGGGTTGACCTTCCAGATTGCAAGGAGGTCCAAGAAATGAATTATGAAGCTCTTGCCAGCGACTATCAAGAACTCCTGTTGCAATTCGGCGTGCATCCAGAAAGGTGGTCCCTACCGCCTGATGTGATTCAAACACGCGTGAACGAGGCAGAGTCGGCAGTGGGCGGCAATTGGGGCGTGACAAGTATGCTTGATGGCGTGCAAAATCTCTCAAATGGCATTCAATTCGCCCTTTCTGCGAGTCCGGCTCAGAAGAGTTCGGGCACTCCAAACCTATACTGGCCTGTTTCCGACTGGTTCCATCAATGCACAGGCCCGAGCCACGGCAAACGGTGCTCTCATCCTCGTGTATGAAGGAATTGCTGGCTTTTTGCAACAATTCATCGGAATTCTTCTGCGACAGGCAGACTATCAGGATCGCGCATTGAAGCGCGACTTCAAGCCGAGGCGCCACGAACGCATGGATCTCGACATTGCAATAAATGCGTACAGCAACCTTATAACTCACTTCCTCTTGGGTGGGCACCTCCCGCCGAGCCGCTTCGAATTCACTGGCGGTGTTCTCGGTGGCCTTTATCACATCCTGCTTGAAGAGTGCCTGTTGTTTGTCCTTGCCCACGAGCATGCGCACGCGCTTCTTGGCCATTTGGGCGATGCCCGCGCAATGCAAGCGCGAAACACTCCGGTCGGCGAAGTTGAATTTATTGCCAAGAACTGGGGGTAACGAATTCGCGGCAGACACGTCTGGCGTTTTTCTTTGCTTGAGGACCTACCAGCTGGAAACGGGCGGTCGAAGCCACGCAAGAGCAAGTGGAGCTTGCCACCTTAGTCGATCAAGCAACGAAAATATTTTTTTGCATAGACAACCTTATCACTGATTCGACCAAAACAATATTAAAGCTTCTTGGTAGATCGATGCCCGTCATAAATGACCATCCTCCCGCTTCTGAGAGAATGAAAAACGTCCGTGCATACTTTCTGTCGTGCCAGGTAAAAGACAACTTCTTCGAGCGTGGCGATATTATTACCAGCTCTTTCCATGGAATTAAGGACCCTGTTATCGATCGCGTGGCGATGCAAGTGTCTTCATTTGATCGTTAACAATCGAGTGAGCCGGGTTCTATAAAAGGGGATGTCAAGAGAAAACACTTTTCCCTTTGCCGGAAAGAGAGATAGTTCTCTGACATCCAGCCCCTTTCGTCATGCTTGGTGGCGGAGATCCGCAGTTCCTGGTCGTTTTCACGTCCACGCTACAACGTCGTTCGGGGCTGAAGCTGCACAAGCCTGGCGGTGGCGAAGTGCCAACCATGGTTCTATCTGAGACTCGCGCCGAGGCGCGGCACTATGGCTTTGTTGGGTTGTCCGAGGGAGCATATGGTGCCCCGTGAGACTTGGCGCCAGCGGCGCACGCAGCCTAACCCGGCCAGGATACTTACCCTCGAACCCGAGCGCTCAGAACCAGCGACTATCGCGGACATGACTCCGGAATGGTCTTTCGGCCCTGCGCGCTCAAGCGGCTTGTGGCTTCAGATATTCGGCGTCGAACGGTTCTCCTTTCTTCCACACATGCAAAGTGATGGCGGCGATCTTGCGCGCCAAGGTCAGCCTGGCCAGCTCGGGCTTCATCCCCTTCCCCAGAAGGTTTTCGTAGAACGGACGAAACGGCCCGTCGCTGCCACTGGCGGTGGTAGCCGCGCTCTTAAACAGGTTCTTCAGATCGTGGTTGTGGTTCAGGTTCAGTCCGCGAATGAACACCGGCTTTTTCCGGCGCTCCAGTTGACCGTTCACCATCTGATAGTCGGCGCTGCTGCGCGTCTCCAGGGCCAGACCGCAGTAGGCCCAGAACTGGCGCTTGCTGCGGAAGCGATGGGGCGTCTGCACGCGCCCGAGCAGCAGAGCCACGCGTATCGGGCCGAGCCACGGAACCGTGCGCAGCAACTTGGTCTCGCTGTGCTTGCGACACTCCAGAATCAGATCCTGACGGGCTTCGCGGCGCAACTCTTGCAGCAGATCGAGTTGCTGGTAGAGTCGCCGGGCGCGGCGCTGTAACCCGCTCTCGCTTAACTGCGCTAACCACTGTTCCCGATGTCGTGATCCATAGGGCTTCTTGCCGGCACAGGCAATGGCCTGGCTGCGGTAGAGCGCTTTCAGCCGGCCCATGATGCGGGTGGTGTCTTCGGTGAGCGCGGCGTAACTGCGGCCCAGATGCTTCACCGCCGCCGTGCTGTTCTGGCCATGATAGACCGGCGACAACAGCTCGGCGCGCAGCAGCTCGGCTAGCTTGCGGGCATCGATGGTGTCGCTCTTGTTGCCGGCTTTCAGCAACGCGTTCTGGCGTGGGTTGCAAACCACCAGCTTGGCCACGCGCCGCACCAGCAGATCGTAGAGCCAGGCCGAGTGCGTGCCTTCTTCGAAGGTGACGTTTAACGTTCCACGCAGTCCCTGCATAAAATCCAGAATGGTAGTGGCGTGGGTGGCGATCACCGACTGCATCATCAGCTTGCCGTCTGCTATTCAGCACCGCTACCGAGATGGTGCTCTGGTGGACATCGAGGCCGATATACTTGATGCTATCCATCGGGTGTTCCTTTCGTTAGGCTTGGTTTACTGCTTCACACAGCAACCATAACCTACTTCGAAAGGGGCGCCCTTTTATAATGCGTGCCCCACCCAAGCCTCTTTTGCTTGGGTGGGAGCGTTCCAGGGCGGAGCAGTTGCGCCGGGTCAATGGGAAGAAGAGCACCCCGCGCAACTCATCGTCGTACACCTCGCGCCGGTGGGCAATGCGCGTGATACTGACGAGCCTCGCCGCGTCGTCGATGATGTACACCACGCGCCAGTCACCCACCGGACGCGCCACTGATCTTTGTAGCCTTTGAGCTTTTTGCATCCCCGGGGCCGTGGCACATGGCGCAGGGCCTCGATTCTTTGCACGACACGGACCAGTACGTTATCCGGTAAAGCTTCGAGTTCCTTCCGCGCGGCAGGCTTTACCTCAACGGAATAATTATTCACGCAGCCGACCGCGTTTTACAAGGTCCGCTTTGATCTTCTCAAGCGGTATGCCCTTTTCCTTGCGGCGCGATTCGGAAATCAACACGTCCCAAAAATCCTCTAACACCGCGCCATATTTTTTCAGGTCGATTTGAACCGCCACCTTGCGGCCCTTCTCGTCGGTTACGAACTGAATGCCGGTCATGCGCTGTGTCTCCTCGAGTCGTGTGGAGATTTATGCTGTCACCCTAATTACGACGCCTCGCTCTGTCAAACAATAGTGACACCTCGACGCCCCTATGCTCTTGGTGCCCCAGGTTCGCGCCCCGGTTTTGGGCGCTAACCTGGGACCCGAGGCTTTTTCGTCGCCGCCACTCGCTCGGCGTGCAACTGTTGCAACGCGTACACGTTGGCTTCGCCACGCTGCAGCGCGGCAATGCCTTCGCCGGCCGCGCGCGCCGCCGAAAGTGTGGTGATCGTCGGGATGCGAGCCGTCACAGCGGCTCGGCGGATTGCCTTCTCGTCGAACCAGGGCTCCACGCCATGCGGCGTATTGACGATCAACTGAATGCGGTCGCCCTTGATAAGATCGACCACGTTGGGCCGGCCTTCCTTCACCTTGTAGACCCGCTCGACGCGCATCCCCGCCCTCCAGCACGTCCGCGGTGCCGTGGGTGGCGACCATGTTGAAACCGAGATCGACAAAGCTCCGCGCCAACTCGGGGTGAACGGCTGGTCGTGGTCGTTGACGCTGATGAACACGGTGCCCGACGAGGGCAGCAACTGTCCGGCGGCGGCTGTGCCTTGGCGAAGGCCTCGCCGAAGTTGTCGGCCACGCCCATGACCTCGCCGGTCGAGTTCATCTCCGGGCCCGAGCACCATGTCGACGCCCGGAAACTTGCCCCACGGAAACACCGGAGACTTCACGAAGTAGCACTGCCCGTAACCAGATCGGTCTTGCGCTCGATGTTTTCCGGCAGGAACTCGCGCAACCTGCGGCCGGTCATCAGGCGCGCGGCAATCTTGGCCAGCGGAACGCCAGTCGCTTTAGAGACAAAAGGCACCGTGCGCGACGCCCGCGGATTCACCTCGAGCACGTAAACCGTTCGCGCTGAATGGCATACTGCACGTTCATCAGCCCGACGACTTTCAACGCGCGCGCCAACTGAAAGGTATAGTCGCGAATGGTGTTGAGCAACTCGCGGGGAACGTCGACCGCGGAAGCACGCAGGAGGAATCGCCGGAGTGAATGCCGGCCTCCTCGATATGCTGCATGATGCCGCCGATGACGACGTCCTCGCCATCGACAAGAGCGTCAACGTCGATCTCGATGGCCGACTCCAGAAAGTGGTCGATCAGCACCGGGCGGTCCTGCGAGTACTCCACCGCTGCCTTCATGTAGCGCTTCACCGCCTCGTCGTCGTAGGCGATGACCATCGCCCGCCCGCCGAGCACGTAGGAAGGCCGCACCAGCACGGGATAGCCGATCCGGCTCGCGCCGCCGACGGCTTCTTCAACGCGGCGGCGGTCGCGCCCGGCGGTTGCGGGATCGCCAACTCCTCGAGCAACTTCCGAAACGTTTGCGGTCTTCGGCCAGATCGATGGATTCCGGCGAGGTGCCAATGATGGGCACCCCCGCGGCCTTCAACGGCAGGGCAAGATTCAGCGGCGTCTGCCCGCCAAACTGCACCAGCATCCCAATCTCCCCGCCGCCTTCAGCTTCGTGCTCGTACATCGCCATCACGTCCTCGAAGGTCAGCGGCTCGAAGTAGAGCCGGTCGCTGGTGTCGTAGTCGGTGGAGACGGTCTCCGGATTGCAGTTCACCATGATGGTCTCGAAGCCATCATCGCGCAGCGCGAAGGCCGCATGGCAGCAGCAGTAGTCGAACTCAATTCCCTGCCCAATGCGATTCGGGCCGCTGCCCAGGATGATGACCTCTTCCGTCCGTCGGCGTCGCCTCGTCCTCTTCTTCGTAGGTGGAGTACAGGTAAGGCGTATAGCTCTCGAACTCGGCGGCGCAGGTGTCCACGCGCTTGTACACCGGGCGGACATTGTCCTGTCTTGCGCATTTGATGCACTTTCACCGCCGACGGCCCGCCATCGCTCACGCGCCACAGCTGCGCCAGGCGCGCATCGGAGAAGCCCATCCGCTTGACTCTCGCGCAACCGCTCGGCGTCGATGGCCCGCTGCCCAGTTCGCCTGCGCCTCCCAAATTTCCTGCACTGGTGCAGAAACCAGGGGTCAATGTCGGTCATCTTCCCATCTCGCGAACCGTCTATCCGTGTGCCAATGCATAGCGCAGGTACTCAGCCGCTCGGGATGCGGCGAGACCAGCCGCTTGGTGAGAATGCGCTGCTCGATGTCTTCCGAGCCCGCCCGCTTGCCCGTTTCGAGCGAGCGCATCCCTTTAAGCAACGCCTCCTTGAAGGTGCGGCCGATGGCCATCACTTCGCCCACCGATTTCATCTGCGGGCCGAGCGACTCGTCGGCGCCGGGAAACTTCTCGAACTGCCACTTGGGAATCTTGACCACCACGTAGTCGAGCGTCGGCTCGAAGCAGGCTGGGGTCTTGCGCGTGATGTCGTTGGTGATTTCGTCGAGCGTGTAGCCGACGGCGAGCTTGGCGGCAATCTTCGCGATGGGAAAGCCCGTGGCCTTGGACGCCAGCGCCGAAGAGCGCGAGACGCGCGGGTTCATCTCGATGACCACCATGCGGCCGTTGTGCGGATCGACCGCGAACTGAATGTTCGATCCGCCGGTCTCCACCCCGATCTCGCGGATGACCGCGATGGCCGCGTCGCGCATGGTCTGATATTCGCGGTCGGTCAGCGTCTGCGCCGGCGCCACGGTGATGGAGTCGCCGGTGTGCACGCCCATGGGATCGAAGTTCTCGATGGAGCAGATGACGATGACGTTGTCCGCCAGGTCGCGCATCAGCTCCAGCTCGTATTCCTTCCAGCCGAGCACGGACTCCTCCATCAGCACCTCGTGAACGGGCGACAGATCGAGTCCGCGGGCCAGCAACTCCAGCAACTCCTCGCGGTTGTAGGCGATGCCGCCGCCGGTGCCGCCGAGCGTGAACGACGGCCGCAAGATAACCGGGAAACCAATCTTGCTGCTGAAGTCGAGCCCGTCTTTCAGATTGTTGACCAGCGAGGACTTCGGCACATCGAGGCCGATGCGCCGTCATCGCGTCTTTGAACAGCAGACGGTCTTCGGCTTTCTTGATGGCACCAAGTTGCGCGCCGATAAGCTGCACGTCGTATTTCTCGAGCACGCCGCCGTCAGCGAGTTCGACAGCGAGGTTCAGCGCCGTTTGCCCACCGACCGTCGGCAGCACGGCAAAATGCCCGGCGCACCGCTCGCGGCCAGCATCTGGGCTTCGATGCGGATGATTTCTTCCAGATAGGTGCGGGTGAGCGGCTCGACGTAGGTGCGGTCGGCCATCTCCGGATCGGTCATGATGGTCGCCGGATTCGAGTTGACCAGCACCACCTCGTAGCCTTCCGACTTCAGCGCCTTGCAGGCCTGCGTGCCCGAATAGTCGAACTCCGCCGATTGCCCGATGACGATCGGCCCGGAGCCGATGATGAGCACTTTCGCGATATCGTTGCGGCGTGGCATGTATGTCTTGTTGAACTTTTTCTGCAAGCTTTGCTTTGAAACTTCGCGAGCAGTGAGGTAATAAAGTTTTCAAAGCTGAGCTCCGGAGAGGGTTCTGTTATTCACCCGAGGGCCCATTTGCTGGTTGACATTAGGAAGCAGGTTGAGTCATATAGTCGTTCCCGAACGAGCTTCGTCAACAGGATCTCATATCGCTTTGCATAGGAGGCGCTCTTAAACTCCTCAAATACCTTGAAATGCGGTTCTTGTGCTCGGACGGGCGAGTCAAATCCGGAGCTTCTTCAAGAAGCATCAGGTAGCCAAGCCAGGGACGCGCAGATGGTTTAAAAGCTCCTTCGCGATAAGCGGCCCACACATCAGTTGCGATCCCAAAGCTTCTTCAGTTCGATTGTTGTAATTATTCCCGAACGAGCCCACCTGCGATTTGAACTCGATTGCAGCAATCAGGCACCCTTCGACAACCAACAGGTCCCATTTCTTTCGGGCCGAAACCATCCGGGCAGCTCGACCGATCGATCGCTAAAAATGACCGGATTCCCTATCCCAGATTCTTCCAACAGGTCACGGATTAACGCGATGAAACCGTTCATCTGACTTCCGCCTGTCACTGCTGAACGTGATCCGGCGTCACGAATGCCAGACTTCGTTCCTTGCTTCTGGCCTGAGTTTCGCGGCTGGTCCAGAAGCGAATGAATTGCTTCTCGAAGCTTTTTTTCCAGTTGACAAAGTTCATTTCAGCGTCCGCGTCTAAATCAATACCTTACGTTGGGAACAAACAGGTGACTTTCTCAGACTGATTCGTGCCAGCTTCTTTCAGGTAAACGGGATCAATTCAAAACCGATGCTGTTTCGGCCTTCTAAGGCTGCGACAGAGTCTTGTTCCTGTGCCCAGGAATGGGTCCAGCACCGTATCGCCAACGAAGCAGAACATCCTGATCAGCCGCTCGGCCAGTTCGACTGGGAATGGCGCCGGATGATACCGAGTCGAAGCTCCTGTCAGCCCGGTCCAAATCTGTTGAAACCAGATCTTGTGGTCTTCGGATCGGATAACGCTCAAAAGGCGGGTCGCGGCTCCGGCGCGCTGTATCCGCCCGGCTTCCTTCCATCAAAATGAACTCGATATCGTTCTTAATCACAGCGTTCGGTTCGTAAGGCTTGCCCAGAAATCCGCCGTTCCCGTTATCCACCTCGTAAACGGCGTTTGCAATTTTGTGCCAAATGATCGGGGCAAGATTATCGAAGCCAATTTTGCGACAGCGATCCTGAATCGACGCATGCAGGGGAACAACGGTATGTCGTCCCTCATTCTTGCGCCGAGATAAACACACGTCTCCGACAACGCAAATCAGCCTGCCGCCTGGAACCAAGAATCGTAGCATCTCTGCCATACTCGATCCAGATGGTCGAGAAATTCATCGTATTCCGCAACATGGCCCATTTGGCCCGGAGTCTCGATACTCCTTCAATGTCCAGTATGGCGGAGAAGTCAGCACCAAGTGGACATTGTCCGAAGGTCCATTTCCCGTGCGTCACCGAGTACCAGTACATGCGTCGTAGGCACCTTATCCAGCCGACGTAACAACCGCAGCGACATGCCCGGTCCTTAGCTATCCTGGGAATCGCCGTTTGAAGATCTCCATATCCGGCCACTCCTGGAAGGAACTCGCCAAGGGCGGTCGATGCACTGCGCGGTTTGCTTGGACGCCGCTCCAGGTCACCCTTCCACACGTCCATCAGCTTCACGAAGTCGTGGAACAGGTAATGGGAATCATGCGGGCCGGGCGAAGCTCGGGATGGTACTGCACGCTGAACAGCGGCAGCGATCGGTGTCGCAGGCCCTCCAGCGTGTTGTCGTTCAGGTCGATGTGCGTCAAGTCCACCTCGCTCTGCTTCAACGAATCGGGATCTACGGCGAAATTATGATTGTGCGCGGTGATCTCGATTTTGCCGGTCAACAACTGCTTGACCGGATGATTGCCGCCGTGGTGCCCGAACTTGAGCTTGTAGGTGTTCCCGCCAAGCGCCAGGCCGATCAACTGGTGTCCCAGACAGATGCCGAAGATGGGCACGCGGCCCATCAACTTGCGGATGGCCTCCTGCGCATAGACCACCGGCTCCGGATCGCCCGGGCCATTCGAGAGAAAGACGCCGTCGGGCTTCATGGCCATCACATCCTCCGCGCTGGTCGTGGCCGGCACCACCGTCACGTTGCAGCGGTCAACCAGCATCGCGCAAAATGTTGTGCTTGATGCCGTAGTCGTAGGCAACGACGTGATACTGCGGCGGCCGCTCCTCGGCCCAACCACTTCGGTTGGTTCATACGAGCGCACACCCTCGTCCCACTGATAGACGCGGCGCGTTGACACTTCCTTTGCAAGGTCGGTGCCGTCCATCTTCGGAATAGAGCGCGCCTTGGCGATCAGCTTCTCGGTGTCGGTCTCCATGCGTGGAGATCACGCCGCGCATGACGCCGTGGTCGCGCAGATGACGCACCAGAGCGCGCGTGTCGATTTCGGCGAGCACGGGAACCTTGTAGCGCTCCAGATATTCGTCGGCGACCTGTTGCGAACGCCAGTTGGAGCTGACGCGCGAAAACTCGCGCACGATCAGCCCCTCGATATAGGGGCGCGTGGATTCGCTATCATCGGAATTGGTGCCGTAATTGCCGATTTCCGGATTGGTCAGGACGACGATCTGGCCGGCATAGGAGGGATCGGTGAAGATTTCCTGGTAGCCGGTTATGGAGGTGTTAAAAACAACTTCCCCGTAACATCGCCTTTGCGCCGTAGCCTTTGCCGTGGAAGATCCGTCCATCTTCCAGCGCAAGGATTGCCTGCATTCCGTCTCCGGGGAGTGGATTTTAAAGATTTTATCAGGGAACGGCGCCGCGCATAAGAGGAAGGCTGTGGAATTAGTGCGCGCGGAGCGCTGGCTGAGATTTAACCCGTTCGTAACATCGACCCGCCGGGTCGCGGCTATAGTTCCCTCTTCCCTCCATCGCTTTCTGCATGGTGACTTGAGTCGGCGTACTCGATATCGCTGCCCACCGGAACGCCGGTGGCGATGAGTGTCGCTTTGACGGCCGCCGACTGAACAGCCGCGAAAGATCGTCGCGGTCGCCTTGACCTCGACCGTCGGATCGGTGGCGAGGATCAACTCGTCCACTCCGCCCGATTCCACCCGCCGCGCGAGATTGGCGATGCGCAACTGGTCCGGGCCGACTCCATGCAAGGGCGAACAGCGCGCCGTGCAGGACATGGTAGACACCGTTGTAATGGCGCGTCTTTTCGATGGCCGCGATGTTGGTGGGCTCTTCCACTACGCAGACCAAGCGCTGGTTTCGTGTAGCGCTGGTGCAGTAAGTGCAGGGATGAACATCGGTAATGTTGTTGCAGACGGAGCACAGGCGAGGCTGGCCTTCACCTCACGAATGGCGTCCGCCAAGAGAATGGCGTCTTGGTCGCTGGCACGCAGGATGTGAAACGCGAAGCGCTGCGCGGTCTTGCTGCCCACCCCGGGCAGCTTCTTCAGTTCCTCAATCATTCGAGCCATGGGCTCGGCGAATCTAGACACTAGTCTGGCCTCCGCTCTTCGCTCTTCGCCTTTCGCTCTTCGCAGAACCGATCTGGCGAAAAGCAAGAGAAAACAGCAAGCCCCGGTGAACGCTGACGATTGATTGCTCGAAACGCCTGAACACACCTTCTTATCTCCCCGGCGGCAAGCCCATGCCGCCGAGCATCCCACCCAGACCGGACTTCAGCGCGTTGTCCACTTTGCGGCGCCGCCCTTGTTGACGGCGGCCACCACCAGGTCCTGCAACATCTCGATGTCACCCGACTTCACCACTTCGGGCTCGATGACAATGCTCAGCAGTTGCTTCTGGCCGGTCATGCGCACGGTGACACTCCCGCCGCCGGACGACGCTTCGATGGTAGTCTGCTCGATTTTCTCCGGCAGCTTTTCCGCCTGCTGACGCGCTTGCGCCAGCATTTTCTTCAAATTGAATCGACCCATTCGTTCTCCTAGTTCAGCATCATCCGGCGGGAAAAGTCGCTCTTCGCCATTCGCTCTTCGCTCCTCGCCGAATCGTTCTGGCGAAAAGCGAAGAGCAAAAAGCGATTGGGTTCAGCTCCGTTCCTTCAAGTCGGTCACGGAGCGAATCTCCGCGCCAAATTTTTCCTGCATGCGCTGCACGACGGGATCGGCCATCGCGCGGTTGCGCGCTCCGGCGCCGTTCGTCGGCCGGGGCGCGGCCGGTTTCGCCGCCGCCGGCGTGCCGCCGCTTACCATCTTGAACTTCAGCGGACGTCCGGCGGCCTTGCTCAGTGCCGATAGAATGACGCGCTTAGGCTCCGCTCCCAGTGCGACGTCAATGAGCACCTGCGACATCGCGACCTTCACCGACACGTCATTGCCCTGCACCGTCCATTCGCCTTCCTCAAGGTTATGCGCCAACACCTGCTGCCCCGCATCTTCGAGTCCAGCCAGCACGGCAGTTCGCGCCACCTCGGGCGAGATTTCATCACTCGGCTGCGCGCCACCGGTTCGGAGCGACAGCGGTCGCAGTAGCCGTCTCTATGTTCGACAAAGAAGCGTCCGGCGCTGCTGCGTTACTGACCGCGGGAGAGCTTTGCGAAGTCACAAACGCCGGTTGCGACTCGGCTTTGGGCTCGCGCTTGCGATTGCGGTCGGCCTCAAACGGAGACGGCTGGCTGAACGGTGAAGCGGACGTAGCGCGCGAAGACGACGCCTCGGCGTCACTCGTCGTGCGTGACACCGCGCCGGATCGCAGGCCTGAGGCCGTTGCGCGCGCCGTTGTTCCGCCTGTACGCGCTCCCGGCCCTGGCCCGCTGCTCTTCCCTGCATCGCCGCTCAGCAATTCTTCCAGAGGCAGCAGGCGCTGGGCGTGCACCAGCTTCAGCAGTCCCAACTCTAGATGGAAGCGCTGCTCCTGCTTGTAGCCCAGGTCGCTGTGTGTGCGCAGCATGATCTGCATGAAGCGCGCCAGGTCTTCCTCGCTAAAGCGCTCGGCAACCCGCGCCACCCGTGCGCGTTCATCGGACGAAATCTGCAGCACTTGCGAGTCGTCTCCTACAACTTTGGCGACCATCGCGTTGCGCAGAAATCGCAGCATCTGTTTCGCGAAATGCTGGGCACTCTGACCTTCCACCAGCAGCCGGTCAACAATACGCAGCACATCCTGGCTGGAGTTGCCCGCGACCGCTTCCATTACGTCTTCCAGAACTTCGGACGGAACCGAGCCCACCAGCCCACGCACGACCTCGGTGCCCAACGTCGTGCCGCAGCAGGCGATGGCCTGGTCCATGATGCTGAGCGCGTCTCGCATCGAACCGTCGCCCGCCTCGGCCAGCAGCGCCAGCGCGTTGTCGTCTGCAGCAATGTTCTCCTGCGCGGCAATACTGCGCAGTTGCGCAACGATGTCGTCGAAGCGCACCGCATGAAAGCTGAAGTGCTGGCAGCGCGAGCGGATCGTCTGGGGAATGTCCTCAGGCTGCGTCGTGGCCATCATGAAGATGATGTGGCCGGGCGGCTCCTCCAGCGTCTTCAGCAGCGCATTAAACGCGGCATCGGTGATCTGGTGCGCCTCGTCGAGGATGTAAATCTTGAAGCGATCGCGCGCCGGGCGATAACGGGCGGCCTCGCGCAGCTCGCGAATCTCGTCGATGCCACGGTTGGTGGCGGCGTCAATCTCGATGACATCCACCGAGTTGCCGGCTCGAATCTCGCGGCAGGAATCGCACACGCCGCACGGCTCCGGCACCGGATGGTCCTGCGACTGGCAATTCAGCGCCATGGCGAGAATGCGGGCGATCGTCGTCTTGCCGATACCACGGTGTCCGCTGAAGATGTAGCCGTGCGCGATCCGAGCCTGCTCAATGGCGTTCTTCAGGGTTCGGGTGACGTGCTCCTGCCCGATGACGTCGGAGAATTTTTGCGGCCGGTATTTGCGCGCCAGGACCTGATAACTCATGGAAGGAAAACTCGATTATACGGTCTGCGGCTGTGGAACGCGCGGCGTCGCTGGAGCATAATAAATCGACATTGTGGGGTGCTGAAAATGCAAGGTTTGACGCTGCTACAAACCATTCTGGAGCGCCTGCCCGCTCGGCTTAATGCCCTCCCTTCCGCACAGGTGGAACGCAAGCCCTCGCCGGATGCGTGGTCGCCCAAGGAAGAGTTTGGCCATCTGCTGGACTCTGCCGCCAACAATCATCAGCGCATCGTGCGTGCGCAACTCGAGGACAAGCCGGCCATGCCGGGATACGACGGCGAGCGATGGGTCGTGTTGCATCGCTATCAGCAGCGCGACTGGCAGTCCCTGATCCAGCTGTGGGCTGGCTCAATCGCCAACTTCTGACAGCCGCCGAAGCGGTCCCTGATTCAGCCTGGTCGCGCACCCTCACCATTGCCGATTCCGGACCGTTGACTCTGCAGTTCGCGTTCGACGATTATCTCGACCACATGCTGCAGCACCTGCGCCACATGGGCGTTAACGTGGATGATCTTGTGGCACAAGCTGCGAGCGCGCGATAGAATCTTCGGCGATCGAACCCCGGGTCTTCATCGAGCCGAGAGGAGGAAAATGAAATGCAATTGCGCATTGCTTCATTAACCGCGCTGTGCCTCATACTGGCGCCGCACCCGCTTCCGGACAAGTCCTTTATGACAACGGCCCGGTCAACTGGTCCATCACATCCGACATCGACGGTGGGATTCTCTTTGGGAAAGGCACCGCCGCATTGACGGACTCTTTCGTCTCGGTCAACCAGTACGGCTTTGAGATTCACCAAGACATCGCTTCCGGGTTGAATGTCGGCCTGGGTGCCGACACCTACTGGCTGAACCTGGGCAACGCCACCACGCAACAAGGCAACCCTCTGTACTGGGACGAAAACAGCGGCGCAGGCTGCAAAGGCGACAACGGCATGGGTGGTGGCTGCCCGTCCCTGGCCGATTGCAACCAATGCCTCGAGAAAATCTCCGTTCCTTCAGAGACCTTCGACATTACCGGTACAAAGTAGCACGGGGACTACGCCTGAACCCAGCAGCATCCTGCTGTTTGGCCCTAGCGTCCTCGGCGTGGCCGGATGGCTGCGCCGCAGGCAAGGTGGAATCATCCGGTCCGTACACGAGGAGATGATTGATTACCCAACCCCCTCCCCCGGTAGTATGTCGTATTTTGCGAATTTCTGACCAATTTTCAACAACTTACGAGGAATTTCAGCGATGTAAGTCGTCTCGTATCTATATTTTACGTGTAAGCCAAATGGAATCTATATTTTACGCGGGTCAATGTAAAATATTGAACCATAAGGAGTTGCTTTTAAAATATAGATTCTACATGACTTAGAATCATAACTTCCCTGAAAATGTACCTGCCCTAGTTTTGGAAATCCACTGCTATTGCCACTGGAACCGAAAGGCGAAAAGCGAGCAGCGGAGCCGATGCCTGAGTACTGAAGGCTGGCCCCTGACTTGTCAAAGAACTCCGACCGGCGCGATTCCCTCTACCAGCGCGGCCATCGGGCACACTTGTCCCAACATAATCAGTGTGCACAGCCGACTATTCCTCCGCAATCAAAATGCGACTGCCGCGCTTACGAAAGTAACCTCTTCGCGACAAATTGGAACTCAGAGGCTTTCTCGACATCCCCCCTTTATGGAACCCGTCCGAGCGAGCTATACCGCTCTGGTTCTGCGCATCCCGATTCGGTTTAGACAACGTCGACGACGATAAGTGTAATGTCGTCCTGCTGGTTCACGGCTGCAGTCTGCCACTTCCGGAGCTCGGAGAGTACCTGCAGCGACAGCTCGGAGGCTGGCTGCGACCGATTCTTGCTTACGACCCGCTCCAGCTGGCGGTCACCAAATGCTTCGCCGGCGGCATTTTCGGGCTCGGTCACACCGTCGGTGTACAGCAGGAAGCGGTCGAGTGGTTCCAACGCCACGCTGCAGACTGGGTACTCAGCATCAGGATTGATTCCGAACAACAGGCCGTTACTTTCGATACGCTGCATTTCGCCACTCGTATGCCGCCAGCAGAGCAGTGGCGGATGCCCCGCAGCGGAGTACAGCGCCGTGCGGTTCCCGGTGTCGATCCAGAGGTAGGCCGCCGAGGCAAGCTGGCCACTCGCCTCGCTCGACAGGATGCGATTCAGCCCGCCCAGCACCTGCGCCGGATCATGGGCATGCACGGCAACGGACTGCATGGCCACTTTGATCATCGAAGAGATGAGCGCCGCCGGGATGCCATGCCCGGAGACATCGGCCACCAGGATGCCCAGATGCTTGTTGTCTGTCCGGACGAATTGGTAGAAATCGCCCGCGACCGCGGTCATGGGATGGTAAGAAGCGGCAATCCGCAGGTTCTGGACTTCGGGAACGCTGGCGGGAAGGATTGAAGACTGAATCTGCCGGGCGGTCTCCAGTTCCGTCTCGATGGAGAACAGACGGCGCTCGTTGGTGAACATCATTTCTAACGCAACGTAGCCCAGCGACAACAGGAGAGCAATAAAGCCCAGCGAGCTAACCAGAGGAAGAGTCGGATAACGCAGCACGCTGGACAAGTTGGTATACAGCGCCTCGACGGCAAAAATGAGCGTACCTGCGGTAAGAACGCGGTGATTCGCGATGACCAGGAACTTGGAGCCAAATCTTGGCACCAGTACCACCGCCACCAGGATGAGCATGGCGAAGACCGCCAGCAGATGGTTGTAGAACATCCATCGGTCGGCTGAGCCGGTCAGAACGAACGTGCCCATGCCGGCTGCAGCAATCGCCAGCCCCGCGAGGATTTCCAGCTGAACAAGAAACCTGAGTTTACCGAGACTCAGCTCCCGCCAGGCAAGCAATGCAGAAACCAGGAGCAGATACATGATCGCCGTGCTGATGTAGGGAATGGCAGAGTTGAGGAAGTGGGGTAGGGCCGCCAAAATGGAGGGCGTCTGGACCAGCGTTTGCAGGCCAAACATCCCGCTAAAGATTCCCCACCACACCAGGATGCGAACGCCTCTGTGCCAACGGATTGCTGCGATGGCACAGGCTGCCGCTCCAATGGACAAAAAAATTGTCCCCAGGACGATATCCGTCACCTGGGCGCGGAGCGTGGCCTCAACTGCATCGGCCGTACTTATGCCATTCACCTGAATCCACACCATCTTGTCAGCCCGAGATCAGTCGTCAACTCGATTGTTAGCGGCGACTCTGCGCTGAAAACGAACCTTACCACTTAACGCTCGCTAGAGTCGTGCCGGGAATAATAGGTGAGCCATCATGGCCAATCCAGGGTGGCTACGCACGCCTGCGAATGCGGATCTACAGAGAGGCGTTCTGCATGGTCCCGCAAGTGGGACCGGCGCGTTGCCGATTTCGGCGGGTATTTCGTGCCGGGCAAATCCGCCCTGAGCCGCGCAGACCGGCACGTTAGCGCTCCACGGGAACGAAGGGCTAATGCGTCTTTATTTCACGAAGAGTTTTCCGCCAATCGCGAACGCCCCAGCTACTAGGGCCGCTATCGCGCCGAGCAGGCTCCACAACTGGCTTGGCTTCATGCTGCTGAACAACTCGCCCAAGGTGAGTTCCGCTGGGTTCTTCGGAGCGGTGGACTTGGTTGGACGCTGAGTCAGCTTTGCCTTCCAGTCTGAAAGAATGCCATTGAACTCGGCAGTGGTTAGAGCGGCGGGATCAGGCTTCACGATTTGGACATACCAGTCATAGCCGAGTTGGAGAAGACCTTCCGTCTTGATTCCCTGTTCCACGATGACCATTAGCGGAAGGCCTCGGCTGTACGACATCGCAGCCTCGATCTGATTAAACGGAGTAGGAAGTTTGATGTCGACGAGAGGCGTTTCCTTGGGGCCACCGCGCTTTTCGACGCCCTTCGGGAAGTACGAGCGTTCAAGCGCGATAACAACTGCCCCCGAGCAGGTGTCCATAAGCTGGGTCACAGCTTTTAACGGCGCATCCGAGCTGAACGTATTGCGACCTACGGTGTGCGGAGTCAGTCCCTCGCTCCGAAGGCGGTCTTCGACAGCACGGACAAACGCTTCCTGTTGATCTGTCGCTGTCCCACCAACGCTAATGAATACAGGCAGCTCATTCATGTTGGATCCTCCTCGCAGGCGAGTGTGGGCGCATAACGCTCGCTCGGCCAGCCCGCCTGATCCAGCGGCGGCCCGGCCCTAATTTAGGTTCGCATTATAGGCTGCACTGCGCTCACCTGAAAATGGAAAAGGCGCGACAGTGCGCGCCTTACCTTCGTCGTTTGGGACGGAGCCGAACCGTTCCGGAAGCCTACTGGCCGCGGCTGGCAGGCGGAATGATGCCGTTCATCCGCAGGTACTCGACCATCTGGCCATAGTGATCTTGCGGGTGCGAAATCATGCCGATTGCGAGCCCCAGCCGTGTGACCTTGTTGGGCCCGAAGGGGCTCTGCACCAGTCCGAGCACATTGCTTTCGTCGATGCTGTTAGCGGCCTTGTGAGCATAGGCGAAGGAGTCCTTCAGGAACTTCAGCACGTCAGCCCTCGAAGTGATGTTGTCCGGCCCGTTTTCGCCCTTCAGATCGATGGGCGGCTTTCTCGCTGAGGATAGCCGACAGCCAGCGCGTAGTTGGCGACGGCGATGTGCTTCACCTCCACCGCGAAGGTCCGCACGCCCTTGAACTCGCCCTGCGTGGGCGCGAAGTTGAACTTGTCGTCCGGCATGGCTTCAGCGGCGGGGACAACTTCCTTCTCCACGTTGGTGAGGGAGCGATCCAGGACCATGGCGAAAGTTGGTTTTTGGTCGGGTTTGGCGGGCGTCGCGGCTTGGGCATTGGCGGCAACCGTGGTTCCGGCCGAGCCCATCGCGAGTATCAGAATTGCCATCGCAACTTGCTTGTTCATGAAAACTGCCTCCACTGAGAATGTGCGTTTCAGATTGAGTGTTTGAGCATTTTAGTCCATTCCGAGGGCGATTGGCTGGATTTGGCCGGGATGCAGCCGAAACCACAGCGTCGCGAGAATGCCCACCATAAGTCCAAGTGCCGCGTAGGACAGCGACCGCGCCATGCCGACGCGCTCGGCCACAGCTCCCCACAAAGCAGCGCCGCCGGCCAGCCCACCTTGCAGGACCAGCAGGTACACCGAAATGGCCCGCGCCCGCATATGTCCGGGACACATGGTTTGCGCCGAGACATTGAAGCTGGCGAGAATCTGAATCCAGGCCACGCCGGCGATGAACATGATGAGCGATAGCAGCGGGAAGCTCTGCCACTTGCCTGCTGCGTAAGTGCCGAAAGCGAAAACGGCAGTCGAGATGGAGACCAGCGCGTCCGCCGAAAGCGTGTGACGGAAGAACGGAATGAGAGTTGCTCCCAGCAGCGCGCCCACTCCGAAGAAGCCGAGCAGCAGGCCGTAGCCTTGGGAACCGAACGGATGCGCCAGCAGCGGGAGCAAGGCGGGCAACGCACTAGCGGAAATGCTGAACACCGCACTGCGCACCAGCACTGCCTTTACCACCGCAGAGCGGCGCATGTGGCGGAAGCCGGCGAACATGGCGTGGAACATGTGGTCCAGCCGCATTGAGGTGCGTCCCGGACGCCGCCGCCACTGGTAAAGGAAATAGATGACGCCAAAGAACGAAACCGCGTTCAGCAGAAAGGCGATGCCTGAACCAGCCGCGGCAATCACCAGACCGCCCAGCGCCGGACCGATCGCGCGGGCGACATTGAATCCCGCGGAGTTGAGGGCAATGCCCGCGGCAAAGTTCTGGTGCGAGACGATCTCGGGAGTGATGGCCTGCCACGCAGGATCGTTCAGCACCGCGCCAAAGCCCATCAGGAAGGTGAATAGCAGCAGCAGTGTCGGCGTGATCATGCCGGCAATGGTAAGCACGCCCAGTCCGACGGCCGACAGCACCATCCAACTCTGGGTGAACAGCAGAAGCTTGCGCCGGTCCACAACGTCGGCGATGGCGCCAGCGGGCAGCACGACCAGAAATACCGCGATGCTGCCGGCGGCCTGCACCAGTCCCACCATGAGCGGCGACATGGTCAGCGAGGTCATCAGCCATCCGGCGCCCACGTTCTGCATCCAGGTTCCGGTGTAGCTGACGACGGCTGCGATCCACAGGGTCCGGAAGAGCGGCTCGTGCAACGGGCCCATGACGCTGCGACGCCGCGGCGGCGCGATCGGAATTTCGGGAAGCGGGCCCAGTTCCGGCATGGGCTCAGAACTGCCGGCCCCGGCGGTGTTGGGGACGGTGGGCACAATCGGGTGCTGCCATGCTCCGCGCGTGGCCATCGCGATTCAGACCGCCGAGAGGGTGAAAGGTGAGCGCGTTGCTGGATGATTCCGCCAACCGTGTTGCCAGATGCTGGCAATCCGTGACCAATCGCGCAGGATTGCCCGGCGTTAACTTGCCGTCTCCAAAGCCGCCGACCGCGCTGCGAACGGCCATTCGTGACGTCGCCACGAGCGCACAAGATAAATCAACAACCCCAGGACGAGGATGACCACCGCGTAGCGGATCTCACGTAGAAAGTTCTTGCGCTCCAGCAGAATGAATGTGAATCCCGCGATAGCCATCAGCGCGGGCAGTGGATAAAGCCACATGCGGAAGGGACGCGGCAAATCGGGACGCCGCACGCGCAACACCATGACGCCGATTGCCTGCACGATGAATTGCAGCATGATCCGGATGACGACCAGCGCGGCGATAGCGTCGGCGAGGCGCAAGAAGCAGAACAGCATCGCCACTCCGCCCAGCGCCAGCAGCGAAACCGTGGGAAACCGTTTTGTGGGATGGACGCGGGCGAAGGCGCGGAAATAGTTACCGTCGAGCGCCGCCGCATACGGAACGCGCGAATAGCCCAGCAGCAGCGAGAATACCGAAGCGAATGCCGTCCAGATAATGAGGCCAGCCGCGATCCGTCCGGCCCAACTGCCGTAGATTCGCTGCATGAACACCGAGATCACGTAGTTGTTCTGATCGTTCGAGAGTTGCGCCATCTCGCGCCAGGGAATCACGCCCAACACGCTGATGTTCATGACAACGTAAAGAGCGGCAACCACAAGAATGGAAATGATGAGAGCGCGCGGGATGGTGCGGCCCGGGTCCTTTACTTCGCCGCCGATGAAACAAACATTGTAGTAGCCCCAATAGTCGTAGGTAGCGATGAGCATGGCCGCGCCGAGTCCGGTAAAGAATGCAGGCGAAAGGCGGAACGCTCCGGGCGGAAAGTCGAAGGCGCGGGCGGCGCTGAAGTGCGTGAGTCCAGCCACGATCACCCACAAAATCGCCGCGACCACGCCGATCCATAGCAATTCGGAAAGTCTGCCGATCGCCGTGATTCGTCGATACAGGAGGAACATCACCACGCCACAAGCGGCGATCGCTACGAACGTGCCCGGCATCATTACGACACGGGCCTCCAGCAGGCCCAGCAGAGGCACTCCCAAGTGAAGCGTGTGCGCCGCGAGTATGCGTTCCAGGCCGGGCCAGAGATACCCCGCGTAATGCGCCAGGCCTATACAGCCTGATGCAATGGAAAGCGGCGCGCTGAACGAAATCTGCCAGATGAACAGGAAGGAAAGCAGCCTTCCCAGAGTTTTCGGTCCGTAGATCTCTTTCAGGTAACGGTAGGACCCGCCAGCGTTGGGCATGGCCGCGCCCAGTTCCGCCCACACCAGTCCATCGCAAAGCGCAAACACCGCGCCGAGGATCCAGCCCAGCATCGCCTGCGGTCCGCCGGCGGCGCCCACGATCAAGGGAATGGTGATGAATGGCCCCACGCCGACCATGTCAATCATGTTCAGCGTGGTCGCGCTGGCCAGCCCTACGCCGCGGATAAGCTCTGGCTGCTCAGGCGCGTTACTTTGGCTCATGTCCCACGCTCAGCAGGTTCACGTAGAGACGAATGGCGCCCGGGACACCGAAAGGCAGCTGCCGAAAGAATGCGTAGCCAGTGTACACGTAGTGACCCTTGCCGTCCTGGGCCACCAGCAGTCCGCCCTTTTGCGGCTGCTCACCGGGATCGTTCGAGGCCAGCAGCGGGGTGTAGTGGGAATCCCACTGGTCCATGAAGTACAAGCCGCGCTCTTGCACCCAGCCATTGAAATCATTGGGTGTAATCGCGTTGGGATAGTGGAAGACCAGGCTCTGAGGATCCAGAATGGCGACTGGCGCTTCCTCGACCGTAACGCGATCGCGGCTGAGTTGGGCGGGATAAGGCGTGTAGTGGCCGGAGTTGAAGTCGCCGGGTGAAGTGTTGTACTGCACCAGCAGCGTGCCGCCATCACGCACGTAGTCGAGCAGGCGCTGATTGTACTTCTTCACGTCCTCGCGGGTGTCGTACGCGCGAATGCCGAGGACGATCGTCCCAAAGCGGCTGAGATCGCCGTGCTCCACATCTTCGGGCGTCAGCAGCGTCACATCGAGTCCGAGTTGGCGCAATACCGTGGGAATGTCGTCTCCCGCGCCCATGACATAGCCAACCTTCAGACCGGGCGGAACCTTCACCTCCACCAGGCTGGCCCGCTGTAACGCCGGCTGGTAGTAGAAAAACCCGCCCAGGTCCGGACGCGTAACCAGACTGTAGCCTTCGCTGTAATCCCGCCCGTTCGCGTCCAGAAGCGCGCGCACGCGGTAGCGGGACTCCTTCGCTCCATCGGGCAGCACCTTGAACTCAGAGGCGTGCTCACCGGCTTTGTTGAACTCGATAGTCGCCGAGTGTGGCTCGATCGCCCAGCCGGACGGAATTTCGGGATGTACGGTTCCACTCTCGTGATCGGAGGTCGAACGAACTACGACGCTCAATTCCGCTGAAGGACTCGCCCCTGCTGCGATCACTTGTGTGGCCGGCGAGGTCTCGACCGAGAACGGTGGCACAACGGCGAGGGGCATCGACCATGCCTCGCCTTTGTTATCGTGTATCGGCGTACGCGCCACGCTGCGGATCTCCCCCTCCTCGCCATTGATGCTGTAAACCACACGTGCGGAAACCGGCGGCGGAGGCAGGGCAAGCGTCAGGTACTGCGGATCGTCAATCTGATAGATCGCATCCGTCTCCGGATCATTGCGATGAAAGTAGGCCTTGGTCGGCTGCGCGTCTCCAGGGGGTGTAACTCGGAACGTCAGAGCACATCCGTCCCCAGGAGCGATGACCTTCGGCACCCGGTCCATGAAGATTTCTGATTTCCAGCCTTGGGGAACTTCGAGCGTGAACTGTTTCAACTCCATCGGGAGCTTGCTGCCATTATGCAGCTTGGCCATAAGCAAGAATGACTTGCCCGCAGTAATGACCGCCGCCAGGACGCTGCCGTCACCGGTGGGAAAAGTCTCGGCCATGGGACGTCCATCGGGCGTCCCCGGTCCAACCCCCAGATCCAGATTCAGTGCCAGGTTCGCCGCCGCTTCGAACTGCTCCTGCTTAGTGCGCAGGTCGGTAAGCAGGTCCGCTTTCGCGACCGCGGAAAGCTCCGATTGCCCAACCCGGCTGATGAGCGCGCGCGTCAAGTTCAGCCCGCGCAGCAGGGACTTCCCTGCTTCCACATCGTTCTTCTCCGCCGCCGCTGCGCCTTCGTCCACCGTCTTCGCAATCGCCTCAAGCTGCGGACGCAGCCACGGCACCCTGGCTTCGCCGATGCCAAGCCGCGACGCTAAACCAGGCAACGAAGTGTCGATCCCGTCGAAAAAGTTTTTCTCGTGCGCCCCCGCGGCTGCCGGGTTCGGAATCGCCGAGTCAATCAGTTTGTAGTAGCTGGATCGCTTGCCTTGCGGCGGCTGCCACGCACCTGCCCCTTGGGAGAGCTGGTGCTGCAGTCCCTTCCATCCGAACTGCACATAGGTCTCGCCCAGCAGCGGATCGTATTGCGACGTTACCAGCTCAATCGTCCAGTCTTCGCTTCCCCGGACATTGTCCATGTAGAGCTTCTTTGCCTGCCACGGTTGCAGACCTTCACGAATCTGGTCTGGAAAGCGTGTGGGATCGGCTGCGGCGCGGAAGGCTTCGCGGGTCAGAATTCCCGAGGCCTGATGGTTGCCGTGGCCGTCACGCGAGCTGCCTTGAAAGCGGGTGCAGATCACGTCAGGCCTGAAGGTGCGAATCACGCGCACCATATCGCCCAGCGCAATATCGTGACCACCCCACTTCTCGAAGGTCTCTTCGGGAGTCTTGGAGAAGCCAAAATCAGCCACCCGCGTGAAGCGCTGCTCGACTCCGTAGTAACGGTCAGCGGCCAGCAACTCCAGAGTGCGGATGATGCCTAACTCGTCAAAGAGGTTGCTGCCGACTTTATTCTGCCCGCCCTCGCCACGATTCAGCGTCAGTTGCAGAACACTGACGCCCAGCCCGCGCGACTCCATTGTGAGCATGCCGCCGTCTTCGTCGTCAGGATGCGCGACGGTGTGCATCAGCCGCGCTGTCGTATGCAAGCGGCGCAACATCTCCTTCAGTCCGGTGGAACCGGTATCAACCGGCAACGGTTTCGTATCCACCCACGGAGACGGGACTTGTGCCGACGCCGCATTCCAAGAGAGTGCCAGCAGCAGGCACACCCACGCGATCACAACGGGGCGCAGGCGCTGGTGTGCAGAGCAATTAGGAAGAGCCATTCGTTGTCAGAAACAGAACTGGAGATTACTCCCGATTCAATACAGAGTACACAAAGGCGAGGCCCGGCGCGAGGCGCAGCGTCGCACCAGACAGAAGGTGTGCGAAAGCTCACACGTACGCTTCATGTACGTAGCACCACTTCCAATCGCCCGCCTCGAACGGCTGCATCACGGGATGGCCGCTTTCCTTGTGATGCTTTCTTGCATGCTGACCGGGAGAGGAATCACAGCAGCCAACGTGGCCACAGGTCAGACATTTGCGCAGCTCTACCCACCGTTGTCCTATCTCCACGCAACCTTCGCATCCTTCGCCACTGGGCTGCACGTTCGGGTTCACTGCCTTCACATGCTCGCATTTTGCCATGAGGACCTCCGCATAAACACAAATTTGGATGACAGCACACCCTGATCGGATTCGTGCAAGACGATAACTCGCTCGTCACAGCGGCGACGCAACCGCTTGTCTATAATGAAACCTCGCGAAACATCGTGCTTCTGCGAGCGGGTGATCCCTTTCCGCTGCGCCAGGCTGCGAAATCGCGCAACGGATTCATTCATGATTCAAACCTTATTCGGCAGCACGGAAGAGACACCCAGTTTCTTAGAGCGCATGAAAGAGGCGGTCACGCGAACGCGTGAGAGCCTCAGCGAAACGATTGAAGATGTGGTCGGCTTCCGCAAGGAAATCGATCGCGAGACGCTCAATGATCTCGAAGGCACGCTGCTGGCTGCCGATCTCGGCACCGCAACCACCTCGACGGTGCTGCAGGCGTTGCGCGAGAAAGTGGACCGCAGGCAGATCGGCGATACCGAGGAACTGAAACGCGTGCTGAAAGAGGAGCTGCTGGCCATCCTCGACACTGCCGACAAGCGGCCGCTGCAGAAGGTGGACGGCGAGCCTGAAGTCATCCTCGTGGTCGGCGTAAACGGTACCGGCAAAACAACCACCATCGGCAAGCTGGCGCACAGTTTGCGGGCCCAGGGAAAAACCGTGTTGCTGGCTGCTGCCGATACGTTTCGCGCGGCGGCCATCGAGCAACTGGAAGTCTGGGGCGACCGCACCGGAACCGAAGTGGTGAAGAACAAGCCCGGAGGCGACCCGGCGGCGGTGCTCTTCGACGCTCTGCAAGCCGCCAAGGCACGCAAGACCGACTACGTGATCGTGGACACCGCCGGCCGTCTGCACACCAAGACCAGCCTGATGGATGAACTCGCCAAGATGCGCCGCACGGCGCAGCGCTTCAGCGCGACTGCTCCCCACGAGACGCTGCTGGTGATGGACGCGACCACCGGACAGAACGGTCTGCAACAGGCGCGCCTTTTTACCCAATCCGCGGGGGTGACCGGAATTGTGTTAACCAAGCTCGACGGCACCGCCAAGGGCGGCGTGGTTGTGGCTATCTGCAAGGAGCTGGGGTTGCCGGTCCGTTATGTCGGAGTAGGTGAGAAGGCAGGAGACCTGTTGCCCTTCAACCCGCGGGACTTCGTGGATTCGCTTTTCGACTGAAAATGAGCAATCGCCCGACTGACGAGCAGTTCATGCAGCAAGCGCTGGAACTTGCCCGGCAAGGCGTGGCGCTGGCCTCTCCCAATCCTCTGGTGGGCGCGCTGATTGTGGACGAGAACGGCGAGATCGTAGGCCGCGGTTCACACACCTATGAAGGCCGCAAACACGCGGAAGTGCTGGCGCTCGAAGAAGCCGGCGCTCGCGCCCGCGGTGGCACTCTTTACGTCAATCTCGAGCCTTGTGTTCATGTGGGACGCACTCCTCCCTGCGCTGATGCGATTATCGCTGCCGGAGTAAAGCAGGTATTCGCCGCCATGCATGACCCGAATCCTCTGGTCGCCGGCCGTGGGCTGGCGAAATTGCGCGCTGCCGGCATTGACGTCCACGAGCGCCTTTGCGAACCTGAGGCCAGGAAGCTGAACGAGGCATTTGCAAAATACATTCGCCACAAGACTCCATTCGTCACGCTGAAGACGGCCATGACGCTGGACGGCAAGATTGCCCCACCCCCGGGAGATGGCGATCTGCCGGGTTCGCTGGCGGCAAGTGGGGGATGGATCACCAGTGAAGAGGCGCGCGCTCATGTGCACGAAATGCGGCACGCCAATGACGCGATCATGGTCGGGGTCGGAACGGTCATTGCCGATGACCCGCTGCTGACCGATCGAACGGGACTTCCACGTCGCCGGCCGCTGCTCCGGGTCATCCTCGATTCGCGGCTACGGCTTCCGCTCGACTCGCGCGTGGTCAGGACCGCGCGTGAGGACCTCATCGTCTTCTGCTGTTTCGCCGAAGAGAACAAGCGCCAGGAATTGGAATCACGAGGCGTCATCGTGGAGCAGGTCCCGATGCGAACCCCGCCGGAAGACGGCACCCTCGTCTTTCCGGGCAGCTCGCCGGCCGCTGATGGCCGTCCGGATCTTGAACGCGTCACCGAGATTCTCGGCGGGCGCGAAATCACGAGCCTCATCATCGAAGGCGGAGCGATGGTCAATTGGGCGGCGCTTTCGGCGGGGATCGTGGACAAGATTTTCTTTTATTACGCTCCCAAGATCCTCGCGGGCATGGGTTCGATTCCCTTTGCCTTGGGCGCTGGATACCGGCGGATCAGCGAGGCGGCTTACGTGCAATCTCTCACTCTGCACCGCTTCGGAGAGGATTTTGCGGTAGAAGGCTATCTGCGCGATCCTTATGTGGATGAGATCCACCTGGTGCCGCCACCAGCTCAGAGTTCTTAAATTCATACTGAGGTCTATTTATGTTTACGGGATTGGTTGAGGAAGTCGGCACCATCACCAGCATCGTGGAACGTGCAGGAAATCACCGTATTACTATCAAGGCGCCCGAGACGGCCAAGGAGTTGACGCAGGGCAATAGCGTCGCTGTGGGCGGGGTCTGCCTCACTGCGCTCGATATCCAACCCGACTCGTTTTGCGCCGACCTCGCGGCAGAAACCTGGGCTCGCACCTCGCTCTCCCGCATTACGGAAGGCGCACGAATCAATCTTGAGCTGCCGCTAAAAGCGGATGGCCGCATGGGCGGTCATATCGTGCAGGGCCACGTGGACGGCACCGGGCGTCTCGTCGCTCTCGAACCCATTCCGAATGCTGACGATTTCTGGCTGCTCATCGACATTCCCGAAGACCTCGAGAAATACGTCGTGTTCAAGGGATCCATCGCGATCGAGGGCATCAGCCTCACGGTTGCAAAACTGGAGGGACTGCGCCTCACGATCGCCATCATCCCGCACACAATCAGAATGACGAACCTGGGTTCCCTCAAGCCGGGCGACCCGGTGAATATCGAGACCGACATCGTGGCCAAGTACCTGGAAAAGTGGATGAAGCGGGATGAGCAGAACTCGTCCGTAACCGTCGAACGCCTGGTAGCGCAGGGATTCTAGTCCGGGTTAGATCCGGGGTTCGTGGGCGGGACGTTGCGCGCCGAAGTAGTGCTCGAAGTCCAGCGAGTCAAGTTCCAGGAACTCTTGCACGATCGGTTCCTGACATTTCGTCATCTCCTGAAAGTTCCCGAAGAAGATGGCACGCGCCTCGTACAGAAATAGCAGGCGGTCGGCCAGTTTCTTGGCGAGCGCCATGTCATGAGTAACGACAATGCTGGTGAGCTTCAGTTGCTTCTTGAGCTTCTTGATTAAGTCTCCCAGCAAGTGCGCCATCAGCGGATCGACCATCGTGGTCGGCTCGTCATAGAGGACCGCGTCAGGCTGCGCCGCCAAAGCGCGCGCAATGGCCACCGAACGCTTCATACCGGTGGAGAGGTCCGAAGGCAGCAGATCGCGGAATTCGCGCACTCCTACCATCTCAAGCAGCCCGTCGATAATCTGGTAAATTTGCTCCTCCTCAAGACCACCGCGTTCGCGCAAGGGGAAGGCCACGTTCTCGCCCACGGTGAGAGAGTCGAAAAGCGCTCCGTTCTGAAAGACCATTGTCACTTTCTTCCGGATTCGCTCCAGTTCCTGCTCTGGGTAGTCGGTGATGTCTTCATAAGCAACCCAAACGCGCCCGCTGTCCGGCTTGAGGAACCCCATGATCTGGTGCAGCGACACCGATTTCCCGACCCCGCTTCGGCCCAGAATGCAAACGGTTTCCCCAGGCATCACGTCGAAGCTCACGCCGTCGAGAACGACGTTGCTGCCAAAGGCCTTGTGCACATTCTGAAACTCGATATAGGGCTTTTGCTGGTCCATCCCCTGGTCGCTTCCTTTCTATCTTGCCGATGTGGTGTTCTCGTCGTGCATCAGAGCTTCATACTCCTCCGCCGTGTTCACATTCCGGAAGATTTCCGGCGAAAAGCCGGCTCTGCAAATCTCGACTTCGGAAATATAGCGCGTCGCCGCCCGCGTAAACAGGTGCCCAATCTTGTAATCCCCATCTTGCAGCGACCGCTCGACCACCGCGCACAAGTCCCGGCGATACACCGCGCAGAGTGGCTGCAGACCGCCTAACGCATCCGGCACCACGATCAGTTCGCTGGCGCCGCCAGCCTGCATTATCAGCCATGACAGGAACTCCGACGTCATCAGCGGCATATCCACAGCCAGTACGAGGTTGAGGTCCGTGCCGCTTACGCTCAGGGCAGCGTGAATTCCGCTGAGCGGCCCACAGTCGGGATAGACGTCCTCAACCACCTCGCCGTGGCTCGCATAGCGTTCGCGTGGCCCCGCAATCACAACTCTCGGTGCCACCGCCGTTGCATTTTGGAGGGCGCGCTCCAGCAATGTCTGATTGCGGAAGGACAGCAGCGCTTTGTCGAAGCCCATCCGCGAGCTACGACCGCCCGCGACTATGAACGCAGTTACGGTCTCCACGCCGACATGATACCTGACGATAACTGGAAACGAAGGAACGCCCTAGGCACGGCCGGGTCGAAAGGTGCTGGTGTGCGGGATGCAGCCGTTGATCTCGATGGCTACGATGCGTCCAGCATGGTCGAGCTCCAGAGTCGCGGGAGCGCTGAACACGGCATCACCACTCTGGCCGGGCAGCGCAACAAAGACGCGGTTCTCGACGCAGGCGGCCGATGGGTCACGTGTCAGGAATGACAAAGCAAAATCATTGCGGCAGACCTTGGGCAGCATGAAGCTGAGGTCCGCGACATCTCCCGTCTCCGAGATGGAAAGCGATGCCTCGACCGAGATGCGCGAGCGCACCTCGTCCCCTTCAACCTGGGACTCAGGCTTAAAGCAAATGTAATACTCGAAGCCAGACTCCGGATCGAAGGGGCTTCGATCCACTTGAAATGACATTCCTGCTACTCCCTGGCGACAGGAATAGGATACTAAATCAAGCCCCTGAGAGATGCCAAGTGCCGGCTAGCGTCGCCAGCTGGCTCAGTCGGCAGAACTTCCAGCGGAGAGCGCCACTTGCTCTTTCTCCGGCCAGGGCGGCAGGAGTTTCACCAGTACCCACAAAATGAAAAAGGGGAGAATCGTCAGCACGATCGCGGTCAACAAGCCTTCGCGTGCTACAAAGCCCATCTTGTAGGTGGTATAGCCCAGAAAGCTCTTGGAGAAGAGCTGTCCGCCAATGACGACATTCCAGCGCATGGCGAAAATCCCAACCAGCGTCAGGCATCCCGCAACCGTGTAGATGTGCTTGCGCTGCATGGCCGGGAGCCTCAGTACCTGGGTGAGGGCAAGCAAACCAATCGGGACCACGGTGCCCAGCAGAATCTGGAGAATCACTTGCGACAGGTAAAGCCGGGTGTGGACCATGAAATCGAGGCTGCGGAAGGATTCGTCGGCCTCGTAGATGCGATGGATCAGGTCAAGCATTTCCAGGCTGAAGTCGATGATGAAGGTGTAGAAGAGGTACTTCGCCACGGTGTCCACGCAGCGCATGTCAATCTCCTCGCGGCGAATCCAACTCAAAAGCATGTAGAGCAACATTACAACGGCGATGCCCGACACCATGGCCGAGAACAGGAACACCACCGGCATCAGCGGCGACGACCACCAGGGATTTGCCTTGACTGATCCAAAGATGAACCCGACATATCCATGCAGCAGAAATGCCGAAGGGATACCTATGACGGTGATGACCCAACCGGCCCGCTCGTCAATGTGCAGAGCACGCTCGCTGATGTTGCTGGAGCCAAGCGTCAGCACGCGATAGAACATCCGCTTCCAGCCCGTGGTTGTTTGCGACAGCACCACAATGTCGCGCCGGTAGTCCAGCCAGATTTCCAGGACCAGCACGGCCAGCAAATACCAGAGATACACGAAGCCGAACATCGCCATGGCGGAAGTCACGTGCGGGGTCAGATACATCTCGAACGAACGCTCAGGATGGCCCAGGTGAAGTTGCAGCGGCAGAGGCGCAATAATCAGAAAAGCGAGCGCGGTCAGCAGCGCCAGTCGGTATGTCGGCTTCACCGCCTCCACGCGAAAAACGCGTTCCAGCGATGCCAGGATGAAGGCGCCGGCCACGAGCCCCGTAAGAAAGGGGTAAAGCACGATAAGGACACTCCACTGGAGTTCCACTTCGTTCGGATACATGAACCCTTCAACCGGAATCTGCACTGAGCGCTCCTTATCGCACCGAACCATCCAGGCCGTAGTAGAAGGTTTTCGAGCGTGTGGCCAGATGAGGTTTTAAAACCTGTACGCTGTGGGTCTCCAAGAACTTATGAATCGGGTCATTCGGATTCTTCAGGTCCGCAAGCTGCTTTGTCCCGGTCGGGCACACCTCGCAGCATGCGGTCGTGAGTCCCTTGGTGATCCGGTGATAGCAGAGGGTACATTTTTGCGCGGTCTCCGTCTTCGGGTTGATGAAGCGGCACCCATACGGACACGCCTGCACGCAATAACGGCACCCGAGGCAGTATTTCTGGTCAACCAGCACCACGCCATCCGGACTGACGAAAGTCGCGCCCACCGGACACACCTGCGTGCACGGAGAATCGGCGCATTGATTGCACATCTTGGCAACGAAGAAGTTCTTGCCGCTGGTTTCTTTGGCGGGCGGAAAACCGTTCTTCCCTCCGTCCGGCGAGTCGACCTTGGGATATTCGAAGTCCCACTCCGAGACGTGATAGCGCTCCACCCAGGTGCGGAAATATCCGTCGGGCACGTTATTTTCCAGTTGGCAGGCACGGACGCAACTGCCGCAGCCAATACACTTGGTGACATCTATCAGCATGCCCCACCAGTGGTCCGTCATGTTGTAGTTGGGCGATGCCTCAGGTGTCCCGGCGAGGATGCTCTCCCATGCGATTGCGGCCGCAGGCAGGAGAATCAGTAGCTGTCGGCGAGTGATGTTCATTTGCTGGCTCCCGAAATAATCGCCGGGCTGTGCGGCTGGTGGCAGGTGTCGCAGGGCGCTCCATCTGAGTGCTCCTCGGGGGCGACTTGCGGAAAGTTCTTGGGCTTGGCGATGTTCGCCGTGTGACAGCGGACGCAAAGCACCGCCACATCGAGCTTCGGCGGCTGGATCGATGCCGGATCCTCAACGTGCTTCGCTTGCGGCCCATGACACGACTCGCAGGCAACTCCCTTGTGCACGCCTTCGCTCTTCACCTCGACAACATCGCTATGGCACGCCTCGCAGGCCTGGTGTCCGGCATAGGAAATCGGCAGGGCCGCAATCTCTGCAATCGCTTTGCCGCGATAATGCCCATATTGCCCAAAACTGGAGGGGACCAGGACGCTACGTAGTATCAGGAAAACAAGAATCCCAGCCAGGAATACGGCTGCCATGCGGAAGAGATGTCCTGCGTCTTTGAAGGTCTTCATGTGGGTATTCGCAATAGCTCGTTCTGGACCGATTTCCCCTGGCCCCTTGGATTGCACCGGCGAAACGGGCTGCAGGTGCTGCGTGGCCCCGGAGCGAGCATCGGTGTCGCGACGCAAGGTGGTGAGCTCGCTGTCTTAGTGAACAACTTTCGCCGTCTGGAAGCACGGGTGACGACAGCTGGATCCGAGGCGTGACGCAAGGCCTGATATTCTCCGATCGCCCCTGAGCTTGGGCGGGTAAACCTGTAGTGTTGATATAGGAGATGGCTAACACCGTGCCGTGTCCGACATCACCGGCGCCGGTGACGGTGCTCACACGTAGTGCGGTTGTGCATTTCTGGCCGCACAGAGGCCGGGGAGGGCCCGCAGATCGGCGGTGGTGTCCCGCTCTGATATATTTTCGTGCGTAGCTGTTTGCGGAACCAAACATGCCAATCTTCATAGTGTCGGAGATCGCGAAGGAGCAGGTCGCAGCGGTACAGGATTATTCCCTGCTCGCAGGCCGGTCGCTGCGCAACCTCTTCGCCCGTCCCCGCTATTTCGCTGACACGCTGTTGCAAGCCGATTTGATCGGCGTTGGTTCGCTGCCGATCGTGGTGCTCACCGGATTCTTCACCGGCGCCGTGCTGGCGTTGCAGACCTCCAGCACCTTGCAACAGTTCGGCTCCTTGTCTCTGACCGGCAAACTGGTGTCGCTCTCCATGGTGCGCGAACTCGGCCCGGTTCTTACCGGCCTTATGGTGGCGGGCCGGAATTCCAGCGGTATGGCCAGCGAACTTGGCTCCATGAAAGTCACTGAGCAGATTGACGCCATGCGCGCAATGGGGGTGGACCCTTCCAAGAAGCTGGTGACGCCTCGCGTCGTCGCCAGCGTGGTCATGCTGTTCTTCCTCAGCATCATCTCTGATCTTGTCGGCCTCACTGGCGGCTTTGTGATCTCGTACCTGTTGCTGGGTCTCGATCCGAACCAGTACTGGACCACTGCATACCAGGCGCTGCGCTTCGGCGATGTTTTCATGGGGCTGTGTAAACCGACGTTTTTTGGTTTTATCATTGCGAGCATCGGATGTTATTACGGCCTTTCCGCCAAAGGCGGTACTCAGGGCGTCGGGCGGGCCACCACTCAAGCCGTCGTGGCAGCGTCGGTGCTTATCCTGGTAAGTGACTTCTTCATAACGCGGCTGCTGATGGGATTTTTCGAATACTAAACTATGTCGAGTCTCGCACCTCCCGTCGAGCAGGCTGATGCGCGCGTTTCACCTCCGGGCGACGCCATCATCCGCTTTGAGAACGTTGAGATCGGCTTCGAAACTCCAGTACTGCAGGGAATCTCCTTCGAACTGCCCCGGGGCGAAACCAAGATCCTGATGGGTACGGCCGGCACCGGCAAGACGCTCACCTTGAAACTCGCGCTTGGACTGCTGAAGCCCGATGCCGGGCGGATCACCGTGCTCGGCCAGGAGGTAACAGCCATGCGCGAATCCGAGCTCTTCGAATTGCGGCGCAGCATAGGGATGGTATTTCAGGAGAGTGCGCTTTTTGATTCTCTGACGGTCGAAGAAAACGTGGCTTACCGGCTGATTGAAGAAACGGGCAAGATCACCGATGAAATCCACGCTCGCGTTCTCGAAGCGCTGCGTTTCGTCGAACTCGAACACACGGTTGATCTTGCGCCCTCAGAGCTTTCCGGCGGCATGCGCCGCCGGGTGGCGATCGCGCGTGCGATCATCACCCAACCGGAGGTGCTGCTTTACGATTCGCCTACTGGCGGACTGGATCCGGTCACGTCCAACACCATCATCGAGTTGGTCGTGAAGCAGCGCGACGTGTATAAGACCAGTTCTCTGCTGGTGACGCACCGTCTGCAAGACGCGTTCACCATGGCAAGCCACTACTTTGATCGAGCCCAAAACAAGATGGTGCCGCTGGCGGAAGGACAGGCCCGCGACCTTCACCTGAAATTCCTGATGCTGCGCGACGGGAAGATTATCTTCGAAGGGACCGCCACAGAGCTTCTGCGCAGCCACGATCCCTACATTCGCGAATACTTGAGCTAGGCGCCCTGCTTCACAGCTTCGGCACGCATCGCAGCGAAGCGCTGCTGGAACTGGGCAACACGCTTCTGCGCATCCGGTGAGCTTTCGACGAACTTTTGCATGTGAGCAGCGAAACCCGCCATGCCCGTCTGCTGACGCACCTCGGCAAGGAACGGTTCCAGGCGAGAATACACAAAGATCAACTCCATGAAGTTGTCCCTGGCCAGATCTTCGTGCAGCGCGCCTCTCAGCACCAACGAGGCCGCCATGTCCCAATATCCGACTACCTGGCGAAAGTAGGCGTTCTGCAGGCTGGAGAAATCCGACAGTATCGCCATCACATCGTCGATGGTTTGCGGCATAAAGCCGAAGATGAAACTGCGCGCCTCGCGCATGACGGTTTCGCGGCGAAGGTCGTAAAGCTTCAGAATCAGTTCAGCGTCTGCCTGAGTGGCTTGCGGATTGCTCATGGTCCCTCCTTGGATGGCGAAGGGGAAGCGCTCTGGCCGCTTCCCCGAATTTTCGTGCGACGACCGCGTGATGCCGCGTCCGCCTCTAATTCTGGTTGATGGCTCTGTCAGTGCTTGGCCATCTCGGCAAACATCTCGCGGGCGCGCCGCTCCATCTCCTCGGGTGCGACATCCTCAACGTGTTGACCAAGCGCCCAAGTGTGGCCGAAGGGATCCTTGATCTGACCGTAACGGTCCCCCCAGAACTGGTTGGCCAACGGCATAGTAACCGTTGCGCCCGCATTCACGGCCTGGTCGAACAGTTTGTCGATATCGTCCATGAAGAGATTCAGCACCACGCAACTGCCGCCGAGGGTCTTGGGCGAGGGCGAACCCATGCCTGGGAACTCGTCGGCCAACATGAGTTTAGAGTCGCCAATTGTGAACTCCGCGTGCATTACCTTCCCGTCCGGGGTGTAATGAACGCCCCCGATCTGCGCTCCGAATGCCTTCTTATAGAACTCCAGCGCCTTGGGGGCATCGTTCACCACCAAGTGGGGAGTAATCGTGTGCATGCCCTCTTGAACCGCTTTAACTGCCATATGTGCTCCTTCTCCAAGAAATGCCCGGCTACTGGGCCGGGCTGTGCCAGCGTGAAAACCATCGCCTATTATGCAACAGCTACGGGCTTTATTTCCCGCGAGTAGTCACATTTAACCGTGCTTTCATCCCCGGCCTTCTTCTTGCCCCGGCGTTTGGGCTCGTCCACCTCGGTTCGCTTGCTGTTGGGACAGACGATAAAGCTACCCGACTTCAGGTTCTTCTCCAGCAGATACGGGCTGCCGCACTCAGGGCAGGTCTCGGCGATCGGCTTGTGGGCTGAGGTAAAGCGGCATTTCGGATAATTGGAGCAGCCGTAGAAGAAATTTCCACGGCGCGCTTTCTTTTCCGCCAGTTCGCCCGTCTTGCATTCCGGACACTTCACTCCGATATAGTTCTGCTTCACCCACTTGCATTCCGGATAGCCGCTGCACGAGATGAATTCCCCGAAGCGGCCATGCCGCAGCAGAAGATTGCGCCCGCACTCCGGACACTTCTCCTCGAGCGGGATGTCAGGCACCTTCTTCGCCTGATCGAGGCGGCGCGTCGTCTTGCAATCCGGATACCCGGTGCAAGCCATAAATTGACCGAATCGCCCGCGCTTGAGCACCATGGGCCGGCCGCAGTTCTCGCAGTACTCTTCCTGCGTGGTCTCCTGCACGTCGGCGGAATCAAGGTCCGGCAGGTCAATCGGATTTTCCTTGGTGAAGGTGCAGCTGTTCGGATCGCTCTTGTCGTACGCGCTGCACGCATAGAACGAACCGTGTTTGCCCCACTTGATCACCAGCGGTGAGCCGCACCGCTCGCATTTCTCGTCGGTGGGCTTCTCCATCCGCTTGACGTTCTCCATATGCTTTTCGGCGTAGTGGAGGTCCTTCTCGAACTTCTGGTAGAACTCGGCCAGGGCGTCGGTCCAGCGCTCCTTGCCCTCTTCGATTTCGTCGAGCTCTTCTTCCAGCCTCGCCGTGTATTGCAGATCGAAAATGTCTGCGAAGTTCGCTACCAGCAGGTCGGTCACCACGAAGCCGATCTCCGTCGGCACGAACTTGCCGCCGATCTTCTGCACGTACTGGCGCTCCTGGATGGTGCTGATGATGGCGGCATAGGTCGAAGGCCGGCCAATCCCGCGCTCTTCCAGCTCCTTCACCAGCGACGCTTCGTTAAAGCGCGGTGGAGGCTCGGTGAAGTGCTGCTCGGGCTTGAGTTCCCTCAGGGTAAGCTTCTGCCCCTCGGCGAGTGCCGGCAGCTTGTGCTTGAGTGCCTCATCCTCATCGTCCTTGGCGTCCTTGGACTCTTCGTAAACCTTCAGGAAGCCCTCGAACTTCAGTACGGAACCGGTTACGCGAAAGCGATAGGTTTCGTTGCCGTTCTTGGCGTCGATTTCCACCGTCGTCTGATCGAACACGGCCGGGTTCATCTGGGACGCCACAAAGCGCTGCCAGATGAGCTTATAGACCTTGAACTCGTCCTCCTGCAGGAACTGTCTTGACTACGTCGGGATGGCGCGAGGCCGACGTCGGTCGAATAGCTTCATGGGCCTCTTGCGCATCCTTCTTCGACTTGTAGACGTTGGGCGACTCCGGAAGAAACTCGGGACCATAACTGCTCGCAATCAGTTCGCGCGCCTCGGCCACGGCGTCATTCGAAACCCGGGTCGAATCGGTACGCATGTAGGTGATGAGGCCAACGGTGCCTTCGTCACCAAGGTCAATACCTTCGTACAAACGCTGCGCGATCATCATGGCGCGCTTCACGCTGAAGCGCAGCTTGCGCGAGGCGTCTTGCTGGAACTTGCTGGTGGTAAAAGGCGCCGCTGGGCTGCGCCGCCGCTCCCGCTTGTCTATGGAGCGTACCGACCAATCCGCGTTTTCCAGCGCAGCTCTGATTTTTTCGGCGTCCTCGCCATTCGTGATCGGCGTCTTCTCCTCGCCTATGCCGATAAACCGGGCGTCGAAGGCAGGCGGCTTGGCTGCTGCCAGGTGCGCGTCAATCGTCCAGTACTCTTCTTTGACGAACGCCTTGATCTCCCGATCACGCTCGACGATGAGGCGTAGCGCGACGGTCTGCACGCGTCCGGCCGATATTCCGCGACGCACTTTGTCCCACAACAGCGGTGAGACCTGGTAGCCGACCAACCGGTCGAGAACCCGGCGGGTCTGCTGCGCGTCCACCAGGTTACGGTCGATGTCACGCGGATGCTGGAACGCTTCCTGCACAGCGCGCTTGGTGATCTCGTTGAACGTGACCCGGCGGATGTTGGTCGCGCCGCCCTTCTTTTTCTTGCCATCAACGCGTTCGCCACCGAGTTCCTCGGCGAGATGGGCGGCGATGGCTTCCCCTTCGCGGTCCGGGTCAGGGGCCAGATAGATGGTGTTTGCCGACTTGGCCAGCTTCTTGAGCCGGGCGACAACTTTTTCCTTGCCGGGAATAACCACATATTCGGTCGAAAAATTGTTCTCGAGGTCGACCCCGAGCGACTTCTTGGGCAAGTCCTTTATGTGGCCGAGCGAGGCTTCCACCTCGTAGCCCGTGCCTAAGTATTTTTGGATCGTCTTCGCTTTGGCAGGCGATTCGACGATGACTAAACCTTTTGCCAATGGAACCTCAATTGTGAGAATTACGTTTAGAAACTAGCATGGGCGGCGGGATGGCCGCAAAACGGTGTGCTCTTCGCTGTTCGCTATTCGCTCTTCGCCAAAGGCTCCGGTATCGATTTTTGGCCACTGCTAATACCGCGGAGCTTCTGCAGAAATGCGGTCAACATCTGCCGAACACTCGTTACGTCATTCAAAATGCCGGCGTGCTCAGGCGGACCCAAGAATCCCAGATCCCTGGCAAGTCGCAAGTGATTCTGCAATTCGCTGGCGGAACCCATCGCTATCTGAACGTAGCGCGCCAGCTCAGGATCTCCCCAACGCCCACATCCTTCTGCCAGGTTGGCACCGATTGAGCTGGCCGCCCTGCGAATCTGCGCTGTAAGCCCGAACATCTCCGCGCGAGGAAAAGTCTCAGTGATGCGGTACGCCTTTATCGTAAGGACGTGGGCTCTCTGCCACACCACCAGATCTTCGTAATTCCTCAAGGCCTGCCTCAATTCTTCGCTTAGCGAAAAGCGAGGAGCGAACAGCGAAAGGCGCTATTTCTCACATCGTCCGCACAAAGTACTTCCCCGGCAACTGCCGGATGCGGCCGCTCAGTTCCAGTTCGAACAGTGCGCTGAAAATCTCCGAAGACGACAGGTACGAACTTAAGCGCTCGACCAGCTGGTCGATATGGGTGGATTCGTCCGAGCGCAGCAGACCGAAGACCTTCTTTTCCGTGGGCGGCAACTCCGCCACCTCAAACAGTGATGCTGAACCTGGGTCCGTCGATTCAGGCTGCTCCGGCGGAGTGAGCGCAAGGCGGGTGTCGGCGGGCAGGGCCTCCCAGACGTCTTCCCACGTCGCCACCAGCGCAGCGCCTTGCTTTATCAAGGTGTTCGGACCCCATGAGAGCTTGTTGGTTACGTTGCCCGGCACGGCAAAGACTTCGCGCCCCTGTTCCAGAGCACACCGTGCCGTCACCCGAGTGCCGCTGTATTCTCCGGCCTCGACGACAAGCACACCGATGGAGATGCCGCTGATGATCCGGTTGCGAATGGGGAAATTCTGCGGCGCCGGAAACGTCCCCAGAGGAAACTCCGAGAGAATGGCCCCACCCGAGGCGAGTATCTGGTCGGCGATCTTCCGATTCTCTTTGGGATATACCTCGTCGATCCCGGTACCCCAGATGGCTACCGTGCGACCGTGGCCATTCAGAGCTCCGCGATGTGCGGCGGTGTCAATGCCGCGAGCCATCCCGCTGAAGATGACGAGTCCACGCACTGCCAGATCGCAGGCCAGACGCTCTGCCATGCCTGTCCCGTAGGGCGTTGGGTGCCGTGTACCTACGACCGCAACCCCAGGCTGGTCTATGACTTCCGCGTTCCCTTTCAGGTAAAGTACGAGCGGAGGATCGTAAATCTCCAGCAGCCGCTTGGGAAATTCAGCGTCAGTCGGAACGACGACGCTGGCACCTTCCACTCGGGCAGAATCGAATTCTGCTGCGCCAAGTTCAAGCGATTTGCCCAGTGCTATGCTCTGCGCGGCTGCCCCCGCGAGGCCGGCCGCTTCCAAGTCGGTCAATGAAGCCGAGAACACCCGATCAATTCCGCCAAAATATTCCACCAGCTTTCGACCACGTCCTGCGCCCACCCCGGGCGTCAAAGACAACGCCAGCCATTGCAGCTTGCAAGTCAGTGCGAAATCGTGGGCCTTGACAGGTGCTGCGGCCTGCATTCTGAACCTCCCCGGTCCGAGTAATCGCCGGATGCCCCGAGGGTAACCATGGAGGTGGTTACCGTCAAGGAAGCACATCACCGAAGTATGTGCGAGCCCTACTTTGCTAGACTCGGGGATTCATGGCCAGTCTGCGCATCTCTGCCATCTCGTTTCTGAACACCGCGCCACTCATGTGGGACTTCGAACACGGAGAAGCGGCGCGGGACTTCGAAATCGAATACACCCTCCCTTCCGCCTGCGCTGCGGCACTCGCATCGAATCAGGCCGACATCGGCATTATTCCCGCCATTACCTATGCTCAGATACCGGGGCTGATCATCCTGCCCAATATTGCAATTGCCTCCAAGGACAGGGTGCGCTCCATTCTGCTGGTCAGCAAGAAGCCAATCGAGCAGGTGCAAACGGTCGCGACCGACACTTCTTCCCGCACTTCGGTTGCGCTTCTGCAGGTGTTGTTCGCCAAGTTTCTGGGCGGCGAACGGCAACTCACGCCGCATCCACCGCAGCTCGATAACATGTTGCAAGATCACGATGCAGCGCTCCTCATTGGGGACGCTGCGCTGCAAGTAACCCCAGAGTCCGGCTACCACCTGTACGACTTGGCCCACGAGTGGCATGAATTCACCGGCAAGCCCTTTGTGTTTGCGTTCTGGGCGGTGCGACTGGACGCTCTCCCCCGCCAGGCGCCGGGCGTCGATCTGATGACGGTCTTTCAGCAATCGCGAGACCACGGTCTGCTACCGGAGAACGTCCAGACCATCGCCAGAGAGTGGTCCCCGAAACTCGGCTTGCGCGAAGCGGAAATCTGCTTGTACCTCACGGAGAACATCCACTATTCTCTCGACCGCGAGAATCACGCTGGTCTCCAACTCTTCCTGCAGTACTCGTGGGACATCGGGCTCATCTCGGCCGTCCCTGAGCTGCGGTTCCTTGGCCCGGTGGCCTTTGGAAGCGCTCGCAGGTAGCTCCTCTGGCGCGACGCCTTCCGACGCCGCAATTCAGTAGGGCTTGAATCTCATTTTTTTTATCCGCCTTCTAATCAACCGTAGACATGGGGTTCTGTTTGCTGACTGCCGACAGCTTGTTATCATCGTCGCCATGCCTTTCAAGCGCGCGCAGAAAACATACGATGAAGAATCGCTGTACGAATACGCAGTACGCGCGCTCGGACGGCAGATGCGGACGGTGGCTGAAATCAAGCGCCTGATGCGCAGGCGGGTCGGCGATCAACCCCACGGCGAGCTTTTGGTTGAAGTCGTGGTCGCGCGTTTGAAGTTGCATCGTTATCTCAACGACACCAGCTACGCCGAGAGTTACGCTCGTTTCCGCAAGGAGAACGAGAAGTTTGGGCGCATGCGCGTGGTCCAGGACCTGAAGGTGAAAGGCGTGCACGGCGACATCATCGAGAGCGTGGTGGGCGCGGCCTATAGCGACGTGAACGAAGAGCAACTGGCGCGCGAATTCCTGCGGCGCAAACGCATCGTCAAGCCGGTGGGCCAGAAGCAGGCGGCGCGCGCCTTTCGCATGCTGACGCGCGCCGGGTTCGGCAGCCGCGTCATCTTTCGCATCCTGAAGAAGTGGGACGTGGACGATGAAACGCTTTTGGCGCTGGAGAGCGAGGCGAGTGGCCAGTAGCCCAGAGCTAATGAGAATTGTTACGGAACCTGAATGCCCTCACGCCAACGGCCGAAAAGCACATTGACGTGAGGGCGCTAAGAAAATATTAACGGCTGAGGCCAACTCTCATCGCTTACGGCGTCCGGATATATCCGTGCTCAGCGCCCGCGGAGTCAAAGTAGATGCCGACGATGATACCGCCAGGATTGATCCCAGATGCATCACTGAATCCGACGGTTCCGGGTGGGTCGAACGACGTGAAGACGCCATTGCTCAGCAGAAAAGAGTGAAAGACGTTTGCACTGTCCCTGTAGGTCCCTATGATGTCGCCCTCGGGGTTATTCCCACCAGCAAACGTAAACGTAGCTCCCGGAAAATCAATGGTGGCGTACGTCCCGTGGTACAGCAGGTATCCGTGAGTCACTCCACCACTATCCCTGTAAGCACCGACGACTGCACCGGATGGGTTAACCGTGCTGGCAGTGCTGCTGACTGCTCCGGGTGGATCGAAGCTGGTGAAGGCGCCTTTCTTCGACACTATAAAGCTGTGGTTAGTGCTGGCGTTGCCCGTACTGCCGCAGGCAGGGTCGGAACAGTAAAATCCGGTCATTTCCCCCGAGGGGTTGATACCCGTGAGATTGGTGCCCGCTGCGCCTGGGAAGTCCAGCGTTGTGTATTGTCCCCCATCGAGAATGAAACCGTGGGCTACGTTACTTGCGTCGTTGTAGCCGCCCACGATGGTTTTCTGCGGACTGATGAAGTTGGGAGTTGTCAGTGTGGAACCCGGAGGATCGAAGGAGGTGAACACGCCCTTCTTGGTTAACGTAAAACCATGAGTCACACCGCTTGAGTCTGTCCAACTGCCCACGGCTCGTGCCCTGCGGATCGGGGCCGCCGTTTAGAGTGGTGGCAATCGCGCCAGGGAAGTCGACCGTCGTATAGGTCTGCGCCCACGCGATGGATAATGTGGCAAATGCGACAAGGATCGTGCACATTTTCACGAACCGAAATACTGTGATCATGGGATTATTCTCCTTGTGTTTTTGGTTCGAAGTGGCGGATCGAAAATGCTGGTGAATGCCGCCCCACGGCTCCAGTACGCCGTGAGAGATTGCGCGCAATGTTCGGTTAGGTTGGAATTTTGGTTTTTGACTTTCGAGACGGAGGTGAATGCACACCCGCCTCCCCTGCTCGCATTACAGTTGACGTAATTTCTATACTGCTTTCACATTTCAGTTCGGGAGGATTCATTCGTCCGAGTGCAGGGCCGTGACAAAAAGCAGGTGAGCAGCTTCTTGATACGGTCTCGAGCGATTTCCCCCACCGTCACGCGACTTCTGCGCAGTAGTCAGCAAGGCGGTTGCCATAAATTCCACCAGATTGGCGAATGGAAGGAGCCTTTCCTCATAAGTAGATACAGCGGTGTGTGAAAGGACCATGAAGCACCAACATACTGGTTTCCAGAGATTTTTACTGCTCGCTCCTACCAATTTATATAGCCAGCGCTTCATGAATCAGCGCTGTCCCATCTAAAATAGTGCGACTGTAATAGAACCTCAGGCAGTTGCTTCGCCGGGACCCAACAGAACAGCCGTCCGAATCACAGTCAGCACGACGTGGACGGTTGGCGGCCCAGAACCGAATGGCGAGTTCTTCGCTCGGGATGAACAAATAATGTTCGTTGTTCGAAACTGACTACTGGTAACTGACAACTGACCATGCCCAAGAAACTCGATCACACCACCGCCTGCGAGCACCTTTCGAGGGTGGATCGCAAGCTGGCGCGCATCATCGCCCGCTCCGGCCCATGCCACTGGCAGCCGGAGACGACGCAGAGCATTTTCGAGGCGCTGCTGGAGTCCATCATTTACCAGCAGCTCAACGGACGCGCAGCCGCCACCATTACCGAACGCGTCAAGGCGCTGTTTCCGGGGAACGGCAGCCGCATTCGCACCCGGCACGGTCTGGTGGCTGCTTTCCCTTCGCCAGAGCAAATTCTGGCGGCGACGGAAGACCTTCTGCGCTCCGCGGGACTGTCCCGTGCCAAGATGCTCGCCATCCGCGACCTGGCGGCCAAGACCCTGGACGGAACTGTGCCAACGGTTGACCAAGCCCACGGCATGAGCGATGAGGAATTGATTGAACGGCTCGATACGGTGCGGGGCGTCGGCCGCTGGACGGTCGAGATGCTGCTGCTTTTTCGCCTCGGCCGTACAGACGTACTGCCCGTGGACGATTACGGCGTGCGCAAAGGATTCGCCAAGATGCTCAAACTCGCCGACCTGCCGAAGCCAAAAGAGTTGATGGAATACGGCGAGCGCTGGCGTCCTTACCGCAGCGTGGCGAGCTGGTACATGTGGCGCGCCGCGGAAATGAAAGATCTGCCGCTGGCAGGAGCACCGGCGAAGAAGACTTCCGCGGCAAAGAAGAAGCGCACCGCTGCGGGCTCGACGGAGTCTGCTGTCAAGCCGGGGAAGAAGCAGAAGAAAGCCTTCCGCAGAAGGGGCTAAGCGGAAAACGCTCTGAATCCGCCCTGCGATCTCGCTGACCTTGAAGCTAGGCTGGCGGACTCTTCTGGAGAGCGTCTTCAAACTTCTGCGCTGCTTCCAATCGCTCCCCTTCGGTTCCTGACGGAATCAATGCAGGCACTTCCGCCGGGCAGGCCTTTAACGCGGCGCAGATGTTCACGGCATGGGTCATCTGCGCTTGAACTCGGGGATTCAGCAGCGCGTCCTGCGGTGAATCCAAGATAATCAGGTCAACCGTGGTGTCGTTGCCGACATGCTTCTCCAGCATGTCCTTGTAATCGCCGATCTCAACCGTGCGGACGACGATCGGCCTGCCCGATGAGGTGCGTGGATTGCTGGTCTGAAACTCGAGGATCCGATGGTCCAGCTCATGCCCATAAGGAGACGCGAGATTGCTTAAAACCAGCACGGTGACTGGCTTTGGCCGCTGCTTGAGCTTGCAGCCACCCAGAGTAAGGAAGGATGAAGCCAACAGGACGGCCAGGGCAAACTTATGTCGGTGCTGCATGTTGACATAATACCGTAGGGTCGCCGTCATACCGCACTCGCGTCGGCCCGGTCATGACATTTGTCATCCGGGAGCTCTGACATTCCACACTGGCGACGCTTATTAATCCTGCGGATAATTGTCATAGTGGCTGGGATGATCAGGAATGCAAGCTCGTTTACTGCTGTAATGACCAAACACGGCTTGCGTTACTCTATATTAATGCGACTGTAACCGTGCCATGCTAGTGGTGTTCGTGCTGAGAAACGAGACTCAACTGTTATGCCGGACCTGAAAGAAGAGCTGGCCTCTCTGCGCATTGATCGGGAAGCCCCTCGCAGGGGTAGATGGCGCTGGCCTGTCGTCTTGCTGCTTCTTGCCATCGTCAGCGCTGGCGCCTTCTACTTCTTCCGCGGGGCTCGCCCTGCTTTCGGCGCAGTCGAAGTTGAAACCGTGCAGCCCAGCATTCAGAGCAGCTCAACTCCCAATGCGGGAACGCCCATCCTCACGGCTTCCGGTTATCTGGTAGCAAGAAAGCAGTCGGTAGTTTCGTCGAAAATCCAAGGTCGAATCTCTGAGCTGCTGGTGGAAGAGGGCAGTGTCGTCAGGGCAGGCGACGTTCTCGCGAAGCTGGAGAACGAGGATTATCTGGCCGCCATCGCGAAGGCGAAGGCCGATATTGAGTATGCCAAGGCAGACCTCGCCGAAGCGCAGCGGCAGGAGCGTCTACAGGAAGGGCTACGGCGAGACGGGGTAACGTCGCAGGATGCCCTCGACGCTGCCAAGGCCAAGGTCGCGCTGGCGGAGGCCACCATTGCACAAGACAAGGCCACTCTGCAGATGCAGGAAGCGAATCTCGACTTCACCACGATTCGCGCACCCTTTGCCGGCGTGGTGGTGAAGAAGATGACCGAGGCTGGCGAGAGCGTCGCGCCTATTCCTCCGGGGGTGAATATCTCCACCTCCTCCGGTGCGATCGTAGCCATCGCCGACATGAATTCTCTCGAAGCTGAAGTGGACGTGAACGAGTCCAACGTTGCGCAACTGCAGTCAGGCCAGCCGGCGGAGATTCAGGTGCAGGCCATTCCCAGCCACACGTACAAGGGCGTGCTGCGCCAGGTGATTCCCACCGCGGACCGCACCAAGGCGACGGTCACGGTAAAAACGTCCATTCTCGACAAGGACAAGTATCTGAAGCCGGAGATGAGCTGCAACGTCACCTTCCTGCAGCCGCAAAAGAGCGCGGAAAAGAAGGACGCCGCACCCCAACGCATCGTCACCATTCCAAAGGACGCCATCACCACCCGGGACGGCAAGCCGGTGGTTTTTCAGATTGAAGACAGAAAGGCCCGGCAGCTGCCCGTCGTGACGGGGGCCGACTTGCACGGCCAGGTCATCGTGAAGCAGGGACTGGGTGGTTCAGAGACCCTGGTGAACAATCCGCCGCAGAACCTGCGCGATGGTGAAGCCGTAAAAGTAAAGGGATAAGCAGTTCAGGAGAGTTCATGAGCACAACCGCAGTGAGCGTGCAGAATGTTCGCAAGGATTATCAGCGCGACAGCTTGCAGATCAAAGTCCTTGATGGCATCAACCTGGAAGTCCCGCAAGGCGAATTCCTGGCCCTGATGGGCCCATCGGGTTCTGGCAAGACGACGCTGCTGAACCTGATCGCCGGAATTGATCGCGCTACCTCTGGCCGCATCACCGTTGCCGGCACGGACCTCGGCGGTCTGTCGGAGGGCGAACTGGCGAAGTGGCGCAGCCGGAACGTCGGCTTCATTTTTCAGTTCTACAACCTAATCCCCGTGCTGAACGCCGTGGAGAATGTCGAGCTGCCGTTGTTGCTCACTTCCCTCTCCAAGCGCGAGCGCCGCGAGCGCGCTATGACGGCCCTGAAGATCGTGGGACTTTCAGACCGTTCCAAGCACTATCCGCGCCAGCTCTCCGGCGGTCAGGAGCAGCGGGTCGCGATCGCGCGCGCCGTGGTGACTGATCCGACCGTGCTGGTGGCCGACGAGCCTACCGGCGACCTCGATCACACCAGCGCCGAGGAAATTCTGGACTTGATGCAGACCTTCAATAAGGAGTTCAGCAAGACCATCATCATGGTGACCCACGATCCGCGCGCGGCGGCGCGGGCGCACGTCCAGCGCCACCTGGATAAGGGAGTGTTGACCACGTGAAGTTCGCACCTCTGGTTCTCAAACATCTGCGCCGGAACTGGATCCGCACCCTCAGCACCGTGCTGGCCATGGCGGTGTGTATCTTCCTCATTTGCACTCTGCAAACGGTGGTGGACGCGGTGAATTACGGCTTGTCGCTGGGTAACGCCTCGCGCCTGGTGACCCGCCATTACGTGAGCCTGGTCTTCAATCTGCCCAATTCCTACAAGGCGAAGATTGCCGCAGTTCCCGGCGTGCAGAACACCACCATCGTCAGCTGGTTTGGCGGTATATACCGCGGCGACATGAAGTACTTCTTCGCCAACCTGGCGGTCGAACCGGAACGGTTTCTGGAGATTTATCCCGAAATCATGCTGCCGGAAGACCAGAAGCAGGCTTGGTTTCACGATGGGCGAGGGTGCATCGTCGGGCGAAAGCTGGCTGAAAAATGGGGTTGGAAAGTAGGCGACACCTTCCAGCTGGAAAGCTTCATCCCTCCTTACCGCGTGGGCAAGCCTTTCGAGTTTGTGGTCGATGGAATCTACGACACGGACATGGTGAAGTATCCCGCTACCGATCTCGGCGCCATGTACTTCAACTACAAGTACCTCTACGAGGCTACCGGGCAGAGAGTGGGCATCGGTACGCTGACCGAGTTAATTGACGATCCCAAGAATGCGGGCCGCATCAGCAAGGCCATTGACGCTGTGTTTGAAAATAGCGACGCTCAAACCAAGACGGAAACCGAGCAGGCGTTTCGCGCCAGCTTCATCGCCATGGCGGGAAACCTGGCGTTGCTGCTCAACGGCATCGGTCTTGCGGTGGCCTTCACTATCCTTCTGGTAACGGCCAACACCATGAGCATCGCGGTCCGTGAACGGCAACAGGAAATTGGGGTGCTCAAGACACTTGGGTTCCCCAGCGGCCTGGTCATGTCGCTGGTCCTCGTCGAAGCCCTGCTCCTGGGAGTCATGGGTGGCGCTGTTGGCCTGCTCCTGGCCGGTGGGATGATCCGGGTGTTGCCCAACCTTCCCTTTGGCATCGGCGACGTGCTGCGTCAGTTCCCGGGCCTGGGGTTGTCACCCAAGATTGTTTCGTATGGACTGGGTGCCGCCTTGCTGCTGGGGCTGCTGGCTGGGTTTGTCCCCGCGCTGCTGGCGTATCGCGCCCGCATAACCGAAGTCTTGAGGCAAGTCTGATGGCGTTGCCGATTTCCTACAACGTTCGCAACCTGCGCTCCCGCTGGAAGGTCACCCTGCTGGCCATCTTCGGCATCGCTCTGGTGGTGGCGGCATTTGTGACGATCCTGTCCATGGCCCGCGGCTTCAACATCGCCCTGAGCTCCACCGGTTCGGACAACAATGCCATTGTCACCCAGCGAGGCTCGATGTCGGAGCTGACCTCGTGGATCGACATCGGCAACGCCAACCTCATCTCGGTCGATCCGCGGGTCGCGCGCGGCGCCGACGGCAAGCCCCTGGCCTCCTGTGAGGTAGTCGTCATTACTACCCGCCCCAAGAAAGGGACCAACATCCCGCTTAACATCACCTTCCGTGGCGTGACCCCGAGGGCCTTCAACGTCCGCAACAACATCAAGATCGTCGAGGGCAGAAGTTTCACGCCGGGACTGTACGAAGTCATCGTAGGCAGGAAGATTGCCGACCGGGTAAGCGGCGTGAACGTCGGAGAGACCATCAACATTCAGCGCAAGAACTGGAAAGTTGTGGGCCTGTTCGCCGCCGATGACAGCTCTTTCGAGAGCGAAATCTGGGGCGATTACGACGCCATGGCGCCGGCCATCGGCCGCAATGGCGGATGCGAGTCGCTTACCGTGCGGCTGACGAATCCGGCCGTGCTCGCGTCCTTCGACAAAGACCTGCGCGCCAATCCACAAATCCAGGTGCAGGCGGACTCGGAGCGAAAGTACTACGAGAACCTGGCCGGAAGTGTGGCCACGGCGCTGCTCATTCTGGCGTCGTTTGTCGCCATCGTGATGGGCATTGGGGCGGTGTTTGGCGCGATGAACACCATGTATGCCATCGTGTCTCAGCGCACCCGCGAGATCGGCACCCTGCGTGCCCTGGGCTTCTCGCGCTTCAGCATCCTGTTTTCCTTTGTGGTGGAATCGGTGCTGCTCGCCATCCTTGGCGGCCTGCTGGGCTGCCTGGTTGCCCTGCCGATGAATGGCTTCACCGCCGCCACCGGAACCAACTCCTTCAGCGAACTGGCGTTCGCCTTCAAGGTCACCCCACAACTGCTGCTGATCGGTCTCGGCTTTGCCGTGCTGATGGGTTTCGTTGGCGGATTGCTGCCGGCGCTACGCGCTTCGCGCATGCCGATCACCAGGGCGCTGCGGGAGGCGTAGTTAGTGGAAGTTGGATGAGGCCTAGCTGCTTTATTGGCGTCAAAACAAATGAGGTAACGCAACACTGCCGGAGCAGAATCGACTTATCGCGACGAGCGAAAATTGTGCAATTCACGTGCCTCGTAATACTCACTCGCTCGCCATTGCCTGCGCTTTCAGATACAAGTCAAGACCGAGGATTTCCGGTTAATGAATACATGGTACGAAAAGATACCGCCCACAAGTACCGAACTTAACTGGAAGAGCGACCTGGAGCCGTAGGTGCCCTACTCGAGGTCGGTTAGGCACGTCTTCCGTAGGCGACATCCGATGGATAACCTGTCTTGAGAAATTCGGCGACTATGGCTGTCTAAAGCATCAACAACCGCCTATTCCCTGGCCGCTCCATTCGACACGATAGGCCTGCGCGATTTGTCTTTTCACGATCTGGAATCGCTGGCTTCGTGAACAACACTCGCCACTTTCGAGGGTTTTTACGATGCGTGTTGCCATCGGCTCTCCGCTCTACACCAGTCGTTCCAAATAATATTTATCTTGGCAAGCGGAGCCTGAATGCTTGCTCTCCTGCACAAAGGGATCGGGCGATTGAATTTCTGGTGGAACACGGTGGAGAGGGTGCAATCAACACTTGATCTGTGGCCAAATGATGACTTTGATGCGACAGGCAATAGGGATGCTCCCATATTTTATTGGAATCGAGCACTAGCTGGATACAGAACAGTCCTTTCGCCCGTAGCTAAATCGTTATTCATCGATTGCATTGAGCAGTACCAAGCAGATGATAAGAGTGGCAAGATTGTCACTTAGTGAGGCCATCCCGCTGGTGTGTTGCAAGCGCCCGGCTTGTCGTCGCTTTGCCGTTGTTCGGCGCAGGACGAAGAATTTCTGCAGTGCGATCCTGCCGGACCTTATATCGTCAAGAGATGAAACCCGAAGATGCACGCTGCCTACCAGCGCAAATACAGTAGATGGTCTTACAAGAAACCGACGAACAAGAAAACGCGCAGTTGATGGCACAGGGTCCACTGTCCTTGTCGCCATCGTCGTTAGGACAGATTACCGGCCAAGACATTAAGAGGTAGGAAGACGGACGACGGGCCATCAGCGGCTAACCCCTCTCTTCTGCCGCTGCGGTTAGATTCCTAACCCCGTCACTCTCCATCCCGCCCCATGAACCTTATGGCGGATGTTGAGCGTGATCAGCAACGCCGTCATGGCTTCCACGATCCGCGCGTTTTCCAGCTTGCCGCCATCGATGGCACGCACGCCGGGAATTTTGGTGGCCAGTTCCGACGCTACCTGCCGCGCGTGATCGTCGTCGCTGCACACAATCACGTCGCAATCCACCGTTTGATCGCCTTGCAGAACGGTTGCTGACAGGCTGTGGAACGCAGCGGCCACAACAACATTCTTGCCCACAATCTCTGCGGCCTGTTCTGCCGCCGATCCTTGCCAGACGCCCAGCAACCGCGTGGGACGCCCGCCAACCGCTGTTGCCAGCGGAACGGTCGCATCCATGAGCACTGTGCCGTGCCGGAATGAAGGCTTGAGCTGCTTCAACAGGTCCGCTTGCCCGGCGAATGGGACCGTGAGCACGACCGTGTCACACATCTTCACGGCGGTAATGTTGTCCGCGCCTTCCACGCTGCCGAGGTGACCGACGGTTTCGGCGATCTGCGCTGCCGTAGCCTTGGCGCGCTCCGCATCGCGCGACCCGATGATGACCGATTCGCCCGCGCGCGCCCAGCGCTGCGCCAGTCCCGAGCCTTCCGGACCCGTACCGCCAATGATCGCGATCATGCTGCGCCGTCCGCTGCCAACGCATCCTGGCCGTTCGGTCGCATCGGATAGACGAACTTCGTATAAACGGTGTTGCGCTGCGCGGGAATGCGTCCCAGTTCGAGAATGCGCTCCTGAAACTCCGCAGTCGAGACGTACTGGCCTGCCGTAGCTCCCGCCAGCCGCGAAATGTTCTCCTCGAACAGCGTGCCGCCGTAATCGTCGGCGCCGGCCAGCAATGCCAGTTGCGAGACTTCGCGACCCAGCTTCACCCACGACACCTGGATGTGATTGATGGAGCCAGCAAGCATCACGCGAGCCAGCGCATGCACTTTGAGGTGTTCTTCCAGCGTCGCTCCCGCGCGCGCCAGCCCTTGCGCAAACAGCAACGTGTTGTCATGGATGAATCCCAACGGCACGAACTCGGTGAAGCCACCGGTGTGCGACTGGATCTCGCGCAACAGCAGCATCTGGTTCACCCACTGCTCATAGGTCTCGGTGTGGCCATACATCATGGTGGAGGTGCTGCGGATGCCACACTGGTGTGCGGTTTCGATCACCTCGCGCCATTGCGCCGTGCTCAGCTTGTTGCGCGAGAGTACGTGGCGCACGCCGTCGTCGAGGATCTCGGCCGCCGTGCCGGGCAGTGTGTCGAGGCCGTTCTCCTTCAGCATGAGCAGATACTCGCGTATCGGCATGCCCGTCAGCTCGACGCCATACACCATCTCCATCGGCGAGAAGGCGTGTGCATGCATCTTCGGCGTGGCCGATTTCACCGCGCGCAGAATGTCCCGGTAGTAAAAGGGCGGCAGATCGCGCGGCAGCCCACCCTGGATGCAGACCTCGGTCGCGCCCCACCGTTCAGCCTCGCGAGACTTGTCAGCCATCTGATCGAGCGTGAGGAAGTAGGCCGTCTCGTCACGCGGCCCCACGCTGAAGGCACAGAACTTGCAACCTACGAAGCAAACGTTGGTAAAGTTGATGTTGCGGGTCACGACGTAGCTGACTACATCGCCCACCAGCCGCCGCCGAACTTCGTTGGCCGCGACCACGAGCCCAAAGAGATCGTCGCCTGTGCTGTTGGCCAGCAGCAGGCATTCGTCGCGATTGAGCGATGCGCCGTCGAGCGACGCCAGCACCTTGTCCAAAGCCGCCCGCGCTGCCGGAGCGACACGCTGCTGAACGTCATCCCAAGTCGCATCCTGAAGCGTCTGCCGATTAGCCCAACTGATGTCGTGCATATTTCCCCAATCGTCATCCTGAGCGAGCCCTTCTCTCAGTATTTGTCATCCTGAGCGAGGAGCGCAGTGACGAGTCGAAGGACCCCTATCGCACCTGAATGTCGGCCCTGCTATGGGTTGCTTCGACTCGCGTTCGCTAAACCCGGCGAACGCTTGCTCAGCATGACACTTCGTTACCGGAACAAATCCTTGTCCGCCGGCCGCACCATCTGCCGCGCACTGCCTTTGCCGCGGCGATAGGCATAGCCCCGGATTATACAAGCCGGAGCGCGGGAATCTTTGCCGCAAACCAGCCCCGCTATACATGCCAACTCATCCGCCACGGCCTCTTCCGTCGCATGCATCTTGTAACCGTAGGCATCAATGGTGCCACGATAATCGTGGATTACCTTCATCCCCGCCACGCCGATCGCAACCTCGCACAGACCTTCCCGCCAGGGACGGCCAAAGCTGTCGGCGATGATGACGGGGATGTAAAGTCCGGTGCGCTTCTTCAGTCGTTTATGAATACGCGCTGCGGAAAGGTCTGCATCCGCCGGCAGGAGGACCGCCGTCTTTCCCCCGTCCACGTTGGAAACGTCCACGCCACTATTGGCGCTGACCAAGCCATGCTGCGTCTGCGTGATGAGGATGTGTTTCTTGCGCACCACGCGCGCGGCCTCCCGCAAGGCGAGTTCCACTACGCGCGCATCAACGCCATTGGCTGCGGCAAATCGTCTGGCCGGGAGCGACGGCTTCACTGAGTCGAGCACGCACTGTTCGGCCTTCGGCCTTGGAAACGATCTTGTGTTTCACGACCAGAATGTCGCCCTCGTGCAGCCGCAAACCGCCAAGGGCGAGCGCATCCACGATGAGGTCCGCGATGTCATCGCCCGGAAAGACGTCGCGAATTCCGCGCACGGGAATAGCGCGCAGTTCACAGCTGTTGGTGTGAGCCAAGGGTAGCATCAGACGGCTGCTTCCCAGGCATCTTCGTTTGCGCCAAACCCCCACGACCGCAGCAAGCGTTGCGCATTGGAGTGACCTTCTCGTTGCAAAAGCAGATCGAGTTCGTGGGGATTATCAATGTCAAGTCCGATGCCCGGCATCTCAAGAATGATCAGTTGCTTGCCGGTCCTCCTCATCGCTTCGCAATGGGGCAGGAAGCTGTCGTTCCCGAACCGCAGCGGAATGATCGACGCAGGTCGCCGCAGGATGCAGTTGCTGCCACGACGGTCGTATGCCGGCACGAATACCGCACCTTCGGCGGGCGCTGCGTCCAGCACGCGGTTCAGTTCGTCACTGGTGATCAGCGGGATGTCGCCCGGTACGACGACCGTCGTGTCATAGCCACGTTGTTCGCACCAAGTTGTTGCCATCGCGATGGCCGCTGTCTCGCTCTCGTTGATCGTGTCCTCTATGAAGCTGAAACCAAACTCGCGGGCGAGTTGCTGGGCTCGTGCGTCGCCTGTAACCAGCGCCACGTCGATACGGCCGAGTACGCCTGCGGCCGCCGTCATCACGTCACGCAACATCGCCTCCGCCAGTTGCGAGCGATGTCCCTGGTTCAATGCAGCGGCGAGACGCTGCTTGGCTATTGAAAGGCTTTTTACAGGGATGAGAAGAATTCCGCGCATGCTCAGACCTTTGTAACCTGCAACGTCGCGCAAGCGTCCAGCGTGAAGCGTGCGAGTTCGTGCTTCGCGTCATGCGAATTCATGATTGTATTCGTGCACAGGACTCGCAATTCGCCGCTCCGCAGGGGCTCCGCTTCCGGTTCGTCCGCGCGATCCGCAATCAGCACATCAAGAAAATCTTCGTATGCTGTAGCGACGCCTGCAATCGTGCTTGGCCAACCCATCATGCGCATCAGCGCTGCAGCCGGACCCGACACCGCTGCGCCGCCAATCACAGGACTCACGGCTGCAATCGGGGCCCTCGTTCGCCGCAATGCGTCGCGAATTCCCGGCACCGCGAGGATCGGGCCGATGCTGGTCACCGGATTGCTGGGCGCAAAGATGATCGCCTCAGCTGCTTCGATGCTCTCAATTACTCCGGGAGCAGGATGCGCGGTCGCCGCGCCCTCGAACTGGACGCCTTGCACTTCCACCTGGTGCCGCTCGCGCACAAAATACTCCTGAAACGCGAGCGTACCCTTGTCGGTATCGAGCATGGTCGAAACGCGCTCGTCCGACATCGGCAACACGCGCGCACGAATCCCCAGCTTCTTTGCTAGTTCAGAAGTCGCTTCGGTCAGCGATTTCCCTGCCCGCAGCATCTCGGTGCGCGTCAGATGGGTTGCCAAGTCCAGATCGCCAAGGCTGAACCACGACGGCTGCCCGAGCTGCTTCATGCGGTCAAGGCAGCGGAAGCTGTCGTCGTCCACGCCCCAGCCGCGTTCTCGTGCTGAGCAAACCCGACAGCCCATATAGAACGGAATCCACGTCAGGCGAGACGTGCAGACCCCACCATTCGATGTCGTCGCCGGTGTTGACGATGACCGTCAGCTCCTCGGGCGCAACCACTTGCTGCAAGCCCTGGACCAGCTTGGTCCCGCCGGTTCCACCTGTTAAGACGACAACCATCTATGCAGCCCTCGCGTAGCCATCGTGATCGGAAACCTCCCGCAACCGATCGCTCAGCAATCCGCCCCGCGCCACCACCGCAGGAAGGAACTCGGGATACACCGGCAGCCGTTGTTTCAGTTTCTGTCCGGCAATTTCGGTACGGCGCTGCAAGTCAAGCAGGTGCGGCCACGGCGCCTCGGGATTGATGTAGTCGGGCGTCAACGGCGACACGCCACCCCAATCGTTGATGCCACCCTGCAGCAGCCTCTCGTATCCGTTCTCAGTCAGATTGGGCGGCGCCTGGATGTTCATGTCACCCAGGAGCAGGCGCGCGACGGCGATGGTGCGCAGCATGTCGCCAGTGTCCGGCTCAGGCCACGCCGCCATCGGTATGCGAGGCTTCACGCGGAAATTCTGGATGATAACTTCCTGGATGTGCCCGTAGCGGTCGTGCAATCGTTTGATCGCCAGCAGCGATTCGACCCGGTCTTGCATGGTCTCACCGATGCCGATAAGGATGCCTGTGGTAAAGGGCACACCGAGCCGTCCGGCGTCTTCGATGGTTTTGAGCCGCAGCGCAGGGAGCTTGTCGGGAGCGTCGTCATGCGCCGCGCCCGGGCGCAACAGAGCAGTACTGGTTGTCTCCAGCATCAGCCCCAGGCTGGGATTGCTCTCGCGCAGGCGCTCAATCCAGTTCGCGCTCAACAGCCCCGGATTCGCGTGCGGCAGCAAGCGCGTTTCGCGCAGAACCCTCTCGCACATGGCTTCCAGATAATGCAACGTGCTGCGATAGCCTAGTCGCCGCAAGGTCTCGCGCATTTCAGGAAATAGCATTTCCGGCTTGTCGCCCAGGGAAAACAGCGCCTCAGTGCAGCCAAGCTTTTCTCCTTGCTGCGCGACCGCAAGCACCTCGTCGGGTGTCATGGTGTGCGCGCCGGGTTCTCCGGGATCGCGGCGGAAGGTGCAGTACCCGCAGTAGTCGCGGCACAGAGTGGTGAGCGGAATGAAAACCTTGCGGGAATAGGTGATGACGCCGGGCCGGAACCGCTCCTTGAGGGCAACTGCAGCGGCAAGCAGTTCCGGAAGGATTTCGTCATCGCAACACAGCAAGCGGCAAGCCATCTCCGGTGAGACCGCCAGCCCATCGTGCACTTCGTGCAGATAGCCAGCGAGGTAGTCCGGAGACATCTCATTCGCTGTTGAATGCCGTACTGTGGTTCCTGCTTGCAAGGAAGTCGCTGCGCCGATACCTGTCGAGTTCGGCATCACGGAAGGATATCGCAAGACGCTAGGCGCCGCATCTGCCTGGGAGTTACCGTTCTTGAGGAATAGCGCATATCCGATACCGCCCGCGGAAGTACAACAGCGGAGCGCCTTCTCCCACGGCGATCTCCCTCACTTCTCCGACGAAGATCGTGTGGTCGCCGGCTTCGTAGGCGTTTACCACCGAACAATCGAGATTGGCGAGCGCGTCTTTCAGCACCGGCGTGCCGCTCTGCATGCGGCGGTACTCGATACCGAGGCGATAGCCCGCATCCGGATTGCGCTCGGGATCGGCAAAGAATTCCGATAGCGCCTCCTGCTCCTCTTTAAGGACGCTCACCCCGAATTGGCGGCGCTCGCGAACATGCAGATAGGTCTCGGCCAGATGGTCGATGCAGACCAGCACCAGCGGAGGCCGCAGCGACACCGAGCAGAATGCGCTGGCGGTCATGCCGTGCACTTCATCCTTGGCGGTCTCGACGGTGATGACCGTGATCCCGGTGGCGAAACGCCCCAATGCAGCCCTGAATTCCTGTGGTGTTACCGAGTCTCCCATGCGACTTGTTTCGGAGTCTTTGCTCACGGATTCCGCAACCAACCCTTGTTGATAAGCTGGACAGCCAAGGCCAACTATACCTGAGTTGGTATGGGCGTACGATTTGCGATAAGCTAGCCCTCCGCAAGCGTAAGTCCGCGCAAAAGCCGTCGTGGGGGCGGGATGTATCCTCGAGCTTTTGAGTACCGTCGTGCAGGTTCGTATCCGGAGGCGGTGTCGCTACTCAGCGAGTTGGGAGAAGAAGCCAGGCCCCTGGCCGGCGGCCAAAGCCTGATTCCGCTGATGAAGCTTCGCCTTTCGGCGCCGCGCCACCTGGTGGATCTCAACTTTATTCCCGAAACTTCCTACGTTCGCAGCAATGGGTCACTGCGCTTTGGCGCGATGACGCGTCACGCGGAGATTGCGGCATCAACCGATGCCGCCAGGATTCCCATTCTCCAGGACTGCGCCGCGGGCATCGCCGATCCCCAGGTGCGCAACATGGGAACCATCGGCGGCTCGATCGCCGAGGCCGATCCTACCGGTGATTGGGCGCCGGTGCTGATGGCGACCGGCGCAACGGTGAAGACGGTTGGGCCCGCTGGCCAGCGCAGCATCGATATTTCGGAGTTCATCCTGGATGCCTACACCACGGCTTTGCAGCCGGCAGAAGTCGTGACTGAGATTGTGGTCCCACTGCAGCAGGAACGCAGCGGCGGAGCCTATCTTGCGCTTAAGCGCTGCGCGCCGGTGTACGCCAGCGCGAGCATGGCGGTGCAACTCACTATGGACGATGAGCAGACCTGCAAGCAGGTGCGGCTTGTGCTCGGCGTCCTGGGACTCACCGCTATACGAGTGAGTGCGGCGGAAGAGATACTGCGTGGGCAAGCGGTCACACCGCAACGCCTGGCGCAGGTTCGCGAAGCCGTGATGGATATCGCACAACCACAGTCTGACATGCGGGGTTCTGCCGAATACAAACGTCAGGCGGCCGGTGTACTGGCGAAACTCGCGGTTGAAATCGCGGTGAAACGAGCTCGCGGTGAATCACTGGAGGTCACGCATCTTTATGCCTGACGAGATTCCTCGCCTGCGCATCAATGTCAAGGTCAACGGTAAACCGTACTCTCGCGAGGTCGAACCACGGACCCTGCTGGTGCAGTTCCTGCGCGAGGAACTGAGCCTGACGGGCACGCACATTGGTTGTGACACCAGCTACTGTGGCGCCTGTACCCTGTTGCTCAATGGCAAGAGCGTGAAGTCGTGCACGGTGTTCGCGTTCCAGGCAGATGGCAGCGAGGTGCTCACGGTCGAAGGCCTGGCGAAGAATGGAGAGATGCATCCAGTGCAACAGGCTTTCACCGATTGCCACGGCTTCCAGTGCGGCTATTGCACGCCGGGCTTTCTGATGAGCACTCTGCAATTGCTCACCGATCATCCCCAGCCTACTGAGGCCGAGATTCGCAAAGGCATCGCCGGCAACACCTGCCGTTGCACCGGATATCAGAACATCTTCAAGGCGATTCGAGCCGCAGCCGCGGCGGGAACGGGGAGCTAGTCGTGGCTATCCAGTTTTCGGGCGAGTTCACTACACCGCGCAGTCCCGAAGACGTGTACGAGTTTCTCTCCGATCCTAACCGGTTTGGCCCGCTCCTTCCCGACTTCCAGAGCATGAGCGTGCAGGACCCGACACATTTCACAGTAAAGGTTCGCGTGGGCGTGGGGAACATTCGCGGTTCAGCGGAGATCAAGATGGAACTCGCCGAAGCGTCGCGTCCGCAGCGTGCACTTTACAAGGGTCAAGGGACGGCCGCTGGCAGCCAGGTCACGGTGGGCGCGGGTTTCGATCTCTCTCCCCTGCCCGAAGGCACCAAGGTTGGCTGGCAGGGCGAGGCCAACGTTTTCGGGAAACTCGCGTCTATGGCTGGAGGCATGCTTGAACCGCTCGGGCGCAAGAACATTCAGAAGCTGATTGACGGCTTGCAGAAGGCGCTGGAAGCGCCAACGCCCCAACCGATTGCTGAGGAACCAATCATCCCGGCATTGCAGAGTGTAGTCGCCGAGCAGGTGCTGGAACCGACGAATGGTGAGGCGCGCAGCGAGGAAATCCTGACGGCGCGCGCGGAGAATGCACCAGAGCCGGTTGCTGACGAACCAAGTTGCGAAGGAGATCATGGCGTCGTCAACCCATAGCGAGATCAGCGACTGGGTCGGGCAGTCCATCCGGCGCAAGGAAGACGCGCGCCTGGTTCGCGGCAAAGGCAAATTCGTGGATGACATCAAGATGCTGGGCATGTTGCACCTGGTCTTCGTGCGCTCGCCTTTCGCCCACGCAAAGATTACCGGCGTTGAGGTCTCGGAAGCCGAAGCCCTGCCGGGAGTGGTCTGCACCCTCACGGGAAAGGAGATTTCAAAGCTCATCGATCCCTTCTTCGAAATCGGTCCTTCGCCGAGCAACAAGATTCTCGACTATCCGATGGCCGTGGATCATGTGCGCTATCAAGGTGAGCCGGTGGCGGCTGTGATCGCACAGACACCGGCCATCGCGGAGGATGCCGCCGAACTTGTCCGCGTGGATTATGAGCCGCTCGCTCCGGTGATGGACGGCGAAAGCGCAGCGAGCGATACGACGATCCTCCATCCCACCATGGGCACCAACGTCGTTTGGAACGGCGTGTTCGAATACGGCGACGTGGAGAAAGCTTTCGCCGAGGCCGCGCACGTTATCCACATTGACCACCTGCACATGCATCGTTTCTCCAGCTCGCCCCTGGAGAACAATGCTGTGATCGCGCAATGGGACGACAACGACCAGCGCCTTTATTTCTGGAGCAACAATTCCTTTCCAACGATTGGGATTCAGTTGCTGGCGCCCGCCCTACATTTGCGCATGGACCAAGTGCGGGTGCAGACCCACGACATCGGCGGGAGCTTTGGCATCAAGATCACGAACTATCCGCAGATGGCGGTGTGCGCGTTGGCTTCCCGCAAAGCTGACGGGGCACCCGTCAAATGGGCGGAAACCCGCTCGGAGCACATGGTCGCGAGCGCGCATGGCAATGAGCGTACCTTTCGCGATACGCGCGTTGCGCTGGACCACGATGGTGTCATCCTCGCCGTCGATTCCCGGCATATTGACGATTGCGGCGCCTACCCGCGCTACGAACCGCTGGGTTGCGTGATCTGGTCGCAGGTGACGCCGGCAACCTATCGCCTGAAAAACCTGCGCATTGATTTCACGCAGGTGGTCACCAACAAGTGCCCGGTCGGCCCCAATCGAGGCTACTCGCGCATGCAGCACCTGTGGTTCCTGGAGCGCGTGCTCGACATCTGCGCGCATGAGCTAAAGATTCCAGCCGACGAAATGCGCCTGCGCAATTACATCCGTCCGGAGGAGTTTCCCTACACCACGCCTAACGGTTGCGTTTACGACTCCGGCAATTACCCCGGCATGCTGAAGCTGGCAAAGGAACTGATTGGCTGGGACAAATGGCAGTCAGAACGCGCCAAGGCGCAAGCCGAAGGACGCTGGTTTGGCATCGGCATCGGCACCACGCTCGATTCCGGCACCAACAATTTCGGGCAGGCGCAGATTGTCAATCCCCAGGCGCCGTTCTCCGGCAATTCGCAGGCGGCCAACGCCAAGCTCGACATCTATGGCGAGGTGATTGTCGCGGTCGGCTCCGTACCGCAAGGGCAAGGGCATGAGACCGTCGTCTCGCAGGTCGTGGCCGACATTCTGGATATCCGGCCAGAGATGGTCAACGTGCGTGTCGGCTTCGACACCGAACGCAATGTTCACACCGGACATAGCGGGACGTATGCCAGCCAGTTTGCGGTATCGGGACTCTCAGCGGTGCACGGTGCGGTGCAACTGCTCAAAGCCGAAATGAAAAGGCTGGCTGCGTTCGCGCTTCAGGCCGATGAAGACCACCTGGAGTTCGGCATTGGCGCACAAGGGCCGGAGATTCGCGTGCGTGGCAGTGAGAAAGCGATTCCTTACGCCGGCCTGGCGAACCTCGCTAATGTAAACACGGCGGTTGTCCCGGAAGTGCTGCGCTGCATCACGCTGAACTGTCGCTACACTTGGCGCGCGCCCTTCAAGGTGCCTGACGTGCAGAAGAAATACGGCAACCTGACCCTGACCTACTCCGCGCAGTTGCACATCGCTGTGATCGAGATCGACAAGGAAACATACATACCGAAGATTCTCGACTATGCTGCCGTGGATGACTGCGGCAAAGTAATCAACCCGATGATCGTCGAAGGCCAAGTGCATGGCGCGACCGCGCACGGAATAGGCGCCGCGTTGATGGAACACTGCGCGTATGACGAAAACGGCAACATGCTGGCCAGCACGTTTAGCGATTACACGCCAATCACCGCGGTGAACATGCCTGCGATTAAGTACGGCAACATCGAAACACCGTCGCCGCACAGTTACAGCGGCGCCAAAGGCATGGGCGAAGGCGGAGGTGCGCCGCTGCATTGCATCAGCGCAGCGCTGCAGGACGCACTGTTCCAGGGAGGTATCATCATCGACGATTCCCATAACAACGCCAGCACGCTGTTTGAGCTGATCCAGAAGAAGAGGCGCGGTGAGTTGCAGCCCGACGTAAGGATTGAGCGCGGCGGGATTAGTGCCTCATAACATAAAGTAAAAGTTTCTGACTTTGGTGTAACTTTATGATTAATAGTTGCTTAATACATACATATACTTAGAATAGTCTGTCTGCCTGGTATGCCCAAACGTATCCTCATCATCGGGGCCGGCGCGATCGGCAGCTTGTATGCCGCGCATCTGGCGCGCGTCGCCGAGGTGTGGGCGCTGGTCCGTCGCGAGGAGCACGCGCAAAGCATCAACCAGCACGGCATTCGTGTGACCGGACGGAACCAGTTTCATGCCCGGCTAAAGGCTGCGAGCAATGCCGGCGAGCTTCCGCAATTTGACTTTGGTATTGTTGCCACCAAGGCGAACCAGACGCGAGAGGCCTTCGCCCCCGTCGCACATCTATTTCGGAACGGTGCGGTGCTGTCGGCGCAGAACGGGCTGGGCAGCGAGGAAATTCTCGCCAGGCTCATGCCTGACGGCCGCGTCATTCGGGGAACCACGTTCATGAGCGGCACGCGTTTCGCCGACGATCACGTGCACTATGAACTGAACACCGCGACCTGGCTGGGTCCGTTTGAGCCCAGCCACACCCCGTACGAGATGGTGGAAGAGTTGGCGGCGCTGCTCAACGCGTCTGGCCTGAAGGCCGAAGCATTACGCGATGCGCGTCCGGCGCAATGGTCGAAACTCATCTTCAACGCTTCGGTCAACAGCGTAGCCGCGCTGACCGAATTGCCGCACTCGCCGCACTTCGCGGCAGAGGCGGAGTTCAGCGACCTGGGTCATCTCCTGCGCGACCTAATCGATGAGGGCAGAGGCATTTCAGCGGCGCTCGGCATCCAATTGCAGGAAGACCCTTGGGAAATGAATTGCATCGGCGCGCGCACCAGTCATCCGCCTTCGATGTTGTACGATGTGCGTCATCGTTGTCTGACCGAGGTCGATTTTCTGGGCGGAGCGATCGCCCGAGAAGCCGCGCGGGCCGGAGTTCCCGCGCCGTTGCATACGGCGCTCTACCGGCTCATCAAAGGGAAAGAGGAGAGTTGGGCTTGGAAAAATGAAAACGTCTTAGTGGATTGCAAATAGAGGTAGCTTATGCCGTACCCCGTTGACGAACCGAAATTACAGCGCGTCCGCGAGCTGATGAAACAGCAGGACCTGGACGCGCTGGTCGTGCGTGCTCCCGACAACCTCGTGTATCTCACCAATTACTGGTGCATGAAAGGTTACGACGTCGCCGTCTTTCCATGCGAGGGTGAGCCAACGCTGATCGTCCTCGAGCCGCAGGAACACGATGCGCGCCGACTTTCATGGACGCGGGACATCCGCCTATTCAAGAGTTATGACGAGAGCGATCCGCGGCCGCCGACATTGCGCTCACTGGAAATAGCTTTGCAAGTTCTGCAAGAGCGCGGGCTGACCGGCAAGGTCGGTCTGGAGCTTTCGCAGGGAACGCAGAGCGCCGATCGCATGGTGGGCGAACCGACGACTTGGACGCAGCCGTGGTTCGATGCCTTCAAACCGGTGGCGCGAGAAGTCGTGGACGCTTCTGCCCTGCTCGCCGAAGCAAGGGCCATCAAGACCGGGCAGGAGATTGAGCGCATGAAGCTGGCCAATGAACTGGCAGCGCTCGCCATGGAGCACACTTTCGAGCGCATGCGCCCGGGCATGAAGGAGAGCGAGGTCGCTGCCATTTTCGAAGGCTTCGTCCACGCCACCGGCATCGGTTTCAAGGGTAAAGTCGAGATGGCACGCGCCTTCACCCTGGTGTGGTCGGGCAAAGGCATTCGGACATTCACGACGACGGGCAACCGTCCAGTTCAGGAACACGAACCCACCCTGTTTGAGATCTGGGTCTGCGCGGACGGCTACTGGAGCGACCTCACGAAGAATGTATGCCCGGGCGAGTTGTCGTCGGGATATCACAAACTGCTCGACCTGTTGCTGGGCGTTTTTTATGAGGCGGCGGCCTACGCCAAGGACGGCGCCAGCCTGCCCGGGATTGACCGCCTCATTCGCGCACGTATCGCCGAGGGCGGCTATCACGGACAACCGCCACATGCGGTGTGCCACGGGGTCGGAGCCCGCGCGCACGAGCCTCCCTATGCGCATCAAGCCGGGACCGGTACCATCCGCAAAGGCATGGTGCTGGCCATCGAACCCGCTATCTACTGGCCGGGTGGAGGCGGACTGCGTCTGGAAGACAATTTCCATATCAACGGCGACGGCCATGAGAAGCTGTGCTCCTTCCCCGATGATTTCCGCCTGGTCCAGCCTGCTCACGCCAGAAAGAGCGCAAGTCAATGGCGGTGACCGTCAGCAAGCCCTTGCTTGACGACCCCATCAAGGAGGCGGTCCTCAGCCGCATTCGCGAGGAAGAGATAGTCGCGATGTGCTGCGACGTGATCAACCTCCCCAGCCCAACCGGTAACGAACTCCAGATGTCCGAATACATGCGCACCGAGCTTCGGCGCCTGGGTCTTACCATCACGTGGCAGCCTGTCGAAGACGCGCGCGCGAACGTCATTGGCCGGCTTGAAGGCCACGGCAACGGCAAGTGCCTGATGTTTAACGGGCATATGGATACGTCGAACACCGGCGATGAGGACTTCCTCAGCGGTATCGGCTACAAGCCCCATGCTGTGGTCAAGGACGGCATGATCTACGGGCTCGGCATTTACAACATGAAAGGCGCGCTGGTGTGCTACTTGCACGCGGTCAAGGCGCTGCTGGAGGCCGGAGTCAGGTTGGAGGGCGACATCATCGTGGGTGCGGTCTGCGGCGAGATCGAGAAAACGCAGTGGCACGAGTTCGAGGGTAAGCAATACCGCGGCTACGGCGCGGGCACGCATTACCTGGTGAATCACGGCATCGTACCTGACATGTGCATCCTCGGCGAGCCCACCGACATGAAGGTCGTACTCGAGCACGCCGGTTCGCTCTGGGTGCGCTTGGGCCTGACCGGCAACTATGTGCACTCGGCGTTTGCCCCCGGCAAAGAAGACCAGAACGCTATCCGGCGCATGCACCACGTGCTTGAAGATGTAATGCACTGGATTCCGGAGTGGCAGGAGCAGGCGCGCTGGGCGGGCCTTCCCGGATTCGTCAACCTGGGATGTGTGCAAGCCGGGCATCCTTGGCGTGCCAGCCGTACACCCGAACGCGCGGATTTATTTCTCGATGTGCGCGTGCCGCCCACCGTCACCATGGCGGAAGCGCGACGGGCCGCGAAAAAGCTGTTTCTCGCGATGAAGAAAAAATATCCCGAGTACGGGCTTGAGTTCGAAACTTATGTCTCGGTCCCGGGTGCGACTATCGACGAGGACCACCCGATGGTTCAGTCCATCGAACGGAACCATCAGCATGTGACCGGAAAACCGGCAGTGCGCGATACGGTCTTGTGGTGCTCGGACGCTTCGGTCCTGTCGCGCTTCGGATGCCCAACGGTGAACTACGGCCCTTCGAGTGGGCCTCGCGATCACGAAGGCGAGAAGGTCGCCATTCAGACGCTGGTGGACATCACGAAGGTTTATGCGCTCACTGCGGCGGAGATCTGCGGCGCACACTGAAGGAGCAGTTCAGCGAGGAGATTCGTTTGCCCAGTCCGTCCGAAGTGCAAAGGCGATATCAGAAGATCCGCGCCGCCATGCGCGAGCACGGCATTGACGCACTCATCGTCTGCGGCAATCAATATGCCGGCTTCGAGGGCGCGGTCTTTTACACCTCCGGCTTTGAAATCGTACATCGCTACCTGTATGTGCTCATCCCGCTGAAGGGCGAGCCCACCCTGGTGTTTCCGCAGGAGGCGCTGCTGGATCGGCGACAAGAACAAACCATTTGTGCGTGAGAAAGTCTGGGCTGAGGTTCCCGGCCGCTGGATACGCGAGCGCTCCCAGGACGCCGGCTGGAAGCGCGTAGCGGTGTACGGACTCGACTACATCATGCCGGTCCGTGACTATCGCGAGTTGGAGCAGGCGCCCTTCGAACTTGTCCCCTTCAACTTCCATTTCGACATGGCGCGCGCAGTCAAGAGCGAAGAAGAATTGGTCGAGATTCGCGACTCGATGGACATCATTCATGAGGGCTTCTGGTCGCTTGTCGATGGCTTCGCGGTTGGCAAGACGGAAGCCGAGATCATGGCGCCCGCGGTCGAGGTTTTTTTTGCGCGCGGTGCGGGTCCGCGCATGATGAACATCGTGCTTTCCGGGAGCAACGGCGAGGCCGAGGCGCACTTCAAGGTCCCAGGCAATCGCCGAGTCGTTGAAGGCGATCTCCTGCTCTACTCCTTGGAGATCACCGGCGCAGGCGGGTACTGGGTTGAATTTTCGCGACCGCTGATCCAGGGAGAACCCAGCAGGCGCACGCAGGAGATGGCCGCTGTTTATCCCGAGGCGATGGAGGCGGCACGCAGGTTGATGCGCGAAGGTGTGCTCGCCTGCGACCTTCACAAGGCCGTCGCCGACAACTTCGCGCGCCATGGCTTCGCCCTTGGTCATCTCTCCGGACATTCCATTGGCACCACCATGATCGAACATCCCGCGATTGGCGCAAAGAGCCAAATTGAGTTAAAGCAGAACATGATACTTTCCCTGCATCCGCAGGTTGTACATCAGGATGGAAAAGTGTGCCTCTACACCCAAGATACCTTCCGCGTGGGTGAAACCGAGGGTGAAAATCTAAGCCAGATTGCATGGAAGTTTTATTCCGGCAGTGAGGCCCGCGAAATCGCGATGCAGCGATGAAGAAAATTCTGGTGGTGGGATGTGGCGCCGTGGGCAGCCTATTCGCCGCGCACTTGGCGCAGGGCGGAGAGGTCGAGGTCTACGCCTTCGACGTCTCCCAGTCGCATGTGGACGCGATCAATCAACACGGTCTGCGGCTCTCCGGGGCATCGGACTTGCGCGTCAATCTGGCGAAGGCGAGCACGGACGCAGCGGAGCTTCCGGTCTGCGAATACGGGATTGTCGCCACCAAGGCGATTCACACTCGGGCGGCAATGAAAGCAGCGGCGCCCTGCTTCGACCGCAACAGCGCGGTGTGTTCGGTGCAGAACGGCGTTGGAAACGAGGAGATCATTGCCGAGCACGTCCAGTATGTAATCCGCGGAACTACCTTCCCTGCCGGACATGTGGTCGAACCGGGACATATCGGCTTCGACATAAAAGGTGACACTTGGGTTGGGCCCTTCGAGCCGAGCAACACGCCGATGGAGCGCGTCACTGAACTGGGGGAATTCATGACCCGCGGCGGCATGAACACCATCGCCTTACAGGATGCGCGCGGCGCGCAGTGGACCAAGCTGATCTTCAACGCGGCGAGCAATCCGGTGGGCGCGCTCACTCTTCTGCATCACGGCGCGGCGGCACGCTTTCCGCCAACGGATGAATTGTTTGAGGCGCTGATCACGGAGGGTGAGGCGGTCGCAAAGGCCATGGGGATCGAACTGCACGGCGATCCTCGCGCTCTGGTCGCCAAGGGCGCGGACGCACCCGGCAAGCACAAATCCAGCATGCTGCAGGACACGCTCGCTCACCGCACCACTGAGGTCGATTTTATGAACGGCGCGATCGTGAAGTCGGGTGAGGAATGTGGCGTGCCGACACCCCTGAACCGGGCGATGTGGGCGCTTATCAAAGGGCTCGAACATTCGTGGACTGAGCCGTAGCAAGGCCGCTATTCGCCATTCTCGCTGTTGCGAGCTTTAAGCATTTGACGAGGGAAGCGGGCGACGCAAGTTGATTTGGCTAACAGCCGCGGTCGCACCTCAACATCCCTAGCGCAGGCGAATGGCGAACCGCGATTTCTGACAACGAAAGGTGAATCACGTCGATGGCCGTTCCCTTCCGTATTGGCGTCTTGCAGTTGAGCATGGAACCACTGCGCCAGACGGTCCGCATGGCGCAGGCTTGCGACCGCGCCGGGTTCGACGTCTTCTGGCTGGCGGAAGCTTATCCCTGGTGGCGCAAGCACGGGATGGAAGCCCGCTCCTCGACAGCGATGACGGCGGTCATCGCCACTCAAACCAGGAACATCATCATCGGTTGGGGCATCATCTCGCCTTATACTCGGCACCCGGTGCAGATTGCGATGGAGGCCCGCGTGATGCAGGACGCCGCTGGCGACGGCCGGTTCCTGCTCGGCCTGGGCGCGTCCAAGATCTTCATGAAGGAAATCGGCGAAGGCGACAAGGGTAAGAACGTGGGCCCCGCGGTTGTCATGCGCGAATGCATCGAGATCGTCGAGGCCATGCTGGCGGGGGGAGCGGTTGAGTACCACGGAAGGGCTTTCGATGCTTCGGCGCCACCGCTCGGAGATGAGGCCGATGTTTCGCGGGCTCGCGTGCCGATGTACGTGGCCGCAACTGGTCCGGTGCTGCAGCGCCTGGCGGGATCTCATTCCGATGGACTGTTGACGGCCAGCATCACCACTCCGGCGTTTGTACGCTACGCCCGCGGCAACATGGAAGAGGGCGCGAGGAAAGCCGGCAAGGATCCCACGACTCTGGATCTCGGTGCCGTCATCGTCGGCAGCATTCATAAGGACCCGGGCCGAGGCAAGGATGGCGCGCGAGAAATGGCGGCGATGTATCTCGCCAACAAAGTACAGAACATCGGCGGCTCGGCCGACGTGCTGTTGCAAAAAGCCGGGCTGACCTTCGAGGAAATCGCGCCCATTGCCGATGCGATGGAAAAAGGCGGGCGCAAAGCGGCGGCGCGGGCCATATCCGAAGACGTGCTGAGAAAGGCCTGTCCGATCGCGGGTACGCCCGATGAATGTTGCGAGCGAATCGAAGAGTATCGCCAGGCCGGCTGCACCAACATCATGCTGGAAATCTGGGGTGACGACCGCGAAGAGCAGGCGAGCCTCTTTGGTGAAGCCGTGCTGCCGAATTTCAAGCGCTGACGGCCCCCGTGCCATCACACGAGATGCCCGGGTGTGCCGGCCTCGTCAGACCGGCTAGAAATGGGGTTCGTTGCCGCCAGCCGAAAGAAACACTTCCCCTCGCTTGTGATTTTGCAGTACAGTCATTGGCGAATTGGGTGGGACTAGGACGGCAGACGTCCGTATCACAACGCGAAGTGACCCACGTCATCGCCTGTGAGCGGCGTTCCGGCCTATTGTTCTCAGTGGCCTCGCGAGATTCGATCTTCGCCACGCGAGTACATTCTGAAACTGTTCCGCTCGCAAATGCCCCGGTGTGGCTGAACGGAAAGAGTGGCGCCCAGAGCCACCAACCTATTGATGAACACGCTAGGAGGCAGTTATGAATACGTTTCCCATCATGTTGGGAACGCTGTGCGTTTTCGCTATTGGCTACCGCTACTACAGTGCCTTCATCGCGGCCAAAGTCCTGGTCCTGGACGATCGCCGCACAACCCCGGCGCACACCTATGAAGACGGGCACAATTATGTTCCCTCGCCGAAGTGGGTGTTGTTTGGCCATCACTTTGCCGCGATTGCAGGCGCCGGTCCTCTGGTCGGTCCCACGCTGGCTGCCCAGTTCGGCTTCGCTCCTGGCTTCCTCTGGATTCTGATAGGCGCCGTGCTGGCGGGATGCGTGCACGATTTCACCGTGCTGGTGGCTTCGGTCCGTCATAAAGGCAAGTCGCTGGCCGACGTCGCCCGTACCGAGATCGGACAGGCCGCGGGACTGGTTACCATGATCGCGCTGCTGTTCATTCTGCTGGTGACGCTGGCCGGCCTGGCGGTGGTCGTGGTCAACGCACTGGCCAACAGTCCGTGGGGCGTCTTCACCATCGGCTGGACGATCCCCATCGCCATCGGCATGGGCCTGTACATGTTTAAGAGCGCGCCGGGGCAGATCAAGGTTGCCGGTCCCAGCGCGGTGGGAGTGGTCCTGCTCATCGGGGCCGTCATCGGCGGACACTGGTTCGCCATGTCCTCTTATGCCAACGCGCTCACCTTCACTCCCCACGAGATCGCCTGGCTGATTATGGCGTACGGTTTCATCGCCTCGGTGCTGCCGGTGTGGTTCCTGCTGGAGCCGCGCGACTATCTCTCCACCTACATGAAGCTGGGCACGATCGCTCTCCTGATCGTGGGAGTGTTCATTGTGCACCCCAACATTCAGTTCCCCAACATCACGCCCTTCATTCACGGCGGCGGTCCCATCATCAAGGGCAAGCTGTTCCCCTTCCTGTTCGTGACCATCGCCTGCGGAGCGATCTCCGGCTTCCACTCCCTGGTGTCGTCGGGCACGACGCCCAAGATGCTGTGGAAGGAAACCGATGCGCGCATGATCGGCTACGGCGCCATGATGTGCGAAGGCACGGTCGGCGTGCTGGCGCTGATTGCCGCCTGCTCCATGTATCCCGGCGACTACTTCGCCATCAACACCGTACCCGCGGTCTTCGCCAAGCTGGGAATGCACACCACCAACCTCGACATGTTCTCCGCCGAAGTCGGCGAGAAGCTGGCCGGACGCACTGGCGGCGCGGTCTCCCTGGCCGTCGGAATGGCGCAGATCTTCAAGGGCCTGCCCGGCATGAGGACGCTGACCGGCTACTGGTATCACTACGCCATCATGTTCGAGGCGCTGTTCATCCTGACCACTGTGGATACCGGGACCCGCGTTGCCCGCTACGTCATGCATGAACTGCTGGGCAAGGCCTACAAGCCGTTCAGCAACACCGCGTGGCTGCCGGGAAATCTGGTGACTTCGGCCATCGTGGTGGCTGGTTGGGGCTACCTCATCTATACCGGCAACATCTCCACGCTGTGGCCGCTCTTCGGCACCGGTAACCAACTGCTGGCGACGATTGCCCTGGCGGTGGTGACCACCTTCCTGGTGAATATGGGCAAGGTGAAGTACGCCTGGGTAACGGCGGCGCCTATGTGCTTCGTCGCGGTCACCACGCTGACCGCTGGCGTGCAATCCATCCAGACCATTTATCTGCCGCTGGCCCACCAGCCGGGCAAGGAGTTCACGGGCTATCTCGATGTCACTCTGATGATCATCTTCATAGTGGGAGTCGTGGTAGTGATGTTCGAAGCGGCACGGCGTTGCTGGAAGACGCTGCACGGAGCGGCGATTCCTGAGGAGGCATTTGGCGCTCCGGAGATGGAGACGGTGAAGATGGGTTGCTGCTAAGCACGGATTCCAGACCGCCGTTGCGGAACGAGAGAGTCGAGTCGCGCCGGTCTTGGAGGAAGCTCCTGGACCGGCGCTCTGGAGGACTAATGATGTATGCCCGGCCAGGCTCACAACTGGCCGAGGGTGCAACATCCCCGAAAAGACGTAGGACAAATTCATTGACTTGCTATTAGCGCTATGTAAATCTGCTCCCGCACCCAGAGTTCCCGATTAGGAGGGCGTTAGGCATTGCGCCACACCCGTTCATTCCGCAGGCTCGTGCCTGGTGTCACCGGGAGTATGGGCGTGCGCCCTCCTAATCGGAGACTCTGAGGCAGTAGCACCAGCATTGATTTGGTTCTCATAACTCTCATTCACGTATCATCACACGGTTGGTGAACATGGTTCCGCAGTAAGAAAAAATTCAAGAAAGTGCCTGCCGGGAATTGCCCGGCAGAGAATGGGTGAACCACTCATGGGCACAGCAACCACTCCTGTCAAGGCAGCTCCGCCAAAGGAGAACCTGCTACTTCCCGCGATCCTGACTGTCATCGCCATCATCGTTGTCACTTTCATCCTCAGGATTCCTCCTCGAACTCAGCCCTGGTCCCAGATCTACGATCCCACCGGACACTGGTGGCTCTCCACCCTCATCGCTTCCATACCGGTGATCGTGCTGCTGGGAGCGCTGGCCTTGCATATCAAGGCGCATTATGCGGCGCTGGCCGGTCTGGCCACAGCTCTCGTAGTAGCTATCTTCGCCTTCCACATGCCGGCGCAAATGGCCGCCGCGACCGCCGTGCTGGGCGCCGGATATGGCCTCTTCCCCATCGGTTGGATCGTGCTGAATGTCATCTTCATGTACCAACTTACGGTGGAGAGCGGCCGTTTCGACGTGCTGAAGCATAGCTTGACGGGCGTCACCCAGGACCGTCGCCTGCAACTGCTGCTCATCGCCTTCAGCTTCGGCGCATTCTTCGAAGGTGCTGCCGGCTTCGGAACCCCTGTGGCCGTCACCGCCGCGCTGCTCATCGGACTGGGCTTCCGGCCGCTACAGGCTTCCGGCCTGTCGCTGATCGCCAACACCGCGCCGGTGGCCTACGGCGCGCTGGGTACGCCGATCATCGCGCTGGCCGGAGTCACGGGTTTCAGCGAAATAACCCTGGGAGCCATGGCAGGCCGCATCCTGCCGGTCTTCTCTCTCATCGTTCCCTTCTGGCTGATCTGGGCCTTCGTCGGTTTTGCCGAAATGATCGAGATCTGGCCGGCCATCCTGGTAGCAGGCGCTTCCTTCGCTACTACTCAGTATTGGGTCTCGAACCATCACGGACCCTGGCTGGTGGACGTAATTGCCGCCCTGGTCTCGATGGCTTGCCTCATCGGCTTCCTGATGATCTGGCATCCCAAGCGCGTCTGGACCTTCGAGGGCGAAGAGACCAAGACCGAGCATCGCGCCGACCCACGGCTACAGCACCGGCGAAGTCGTCCGCGCCTGGGTTCCTTGGATCATTCTCAGCGTCATCGTGTTCTGTTGGGGCACTCCAACCGGCAAGCGCATCATGAACACGCCGGAAAAAGTCTTCACCTCGATGGCTACCTGGAGCACGCCGCCCAGCAAGATCACCAATCCGCAGTTCCCGGTCACAGGAATCGACAAACTGTCGATGCGCATGCCGCCAGTGGTTGCCAAGCCAACCAAAGAAGGCGCCGTCTTCGGCTTGAACTGGCTGAGCGCCACCGGCACCGGCATTCTCATTTCAGGGCTCATCTCCGGTCTGGTGATGGGCTTCAGCATTCCCAAGATCTTCCAGGTCTACCTGAAAACCATTTTCAAGGTCCGGTTCTCGCTGCTCACCATTGCGGCCATGCTGGCCATCGGGTTTATGACCCGATACTCCGGCCTGGACGCGACCATGGGACTCGCCTTCGCGCGCACCGGGCATCTGTATCCCTTCTTCGGCACCCTGCTCGGCTGGCTGGGCGTGGCGCTGACCGGATCGGACACCTCGTCCAACGTGCTCTTCGGCAGCCTGCAGAAGATCTCGGCGCAGGCCGGTGGGCGTCTCAGCCATCCTGATGGCCGCAGCCAACAGTTGCGGCGGCGTCATGGGCAAGATGATCGACGCGCAGAGCATCGTCGTCGCCAGTACTGCGACCAACTGGTACGGCCACGAAGGAGACATCCTGCGCTACGTCTTCTTCCACAGTCTTGCTCTGGCCGCGCTGGTCGGTGTTTACGTCTACCTCCTGGCATACGTAGCTCCGTTCAGTAGCCTCGTGCTGCAGTAGATTCTCTTCGTCTGCGGAAGCTCGTCCATCAAGGGCGGGTTTCCGCGTTTCAACTGCAAGCTAATCCGCTTTGAAAGGGCACGGCTTCAGCCATGCCGTAGCAAGCCTCTTTAATTTTTCACTCCGAGGGGCTTTCCGCCCCGAGGAATCTGCTTTTCGCACTTTTCAGTAGCTCCTTGGACGCTGAGGTAACGCTTTTGAGAGGACACCCCCCTCCCCCTTCCCGTTGATCTCTGGAATCAATGGTCTACAGGGAAATTTCGGGCAAAATATTGAGGGCGAGTGAGTTAGAGGTAAAATCTTCAATAATTGGGACTTAGTTGGGGGAAGTGGGTTCGGCTTGCTGGAAACTGACCACTGGGGACTGACAGCTGCCTTCCGGGTCTTGCTGACAACTGACTACTGGCGACTGGTAACTGTTTTACGGGGTACCCCCTCCCCTCCGATATTTCTTTAGAATCAGCGTCTTAGGGGGAAACTCCCGGCAAAATATTGAGGCCGTGTAAGTTACAGGTAAAATCTTCAGGGTTGGTTTACTGGCAACTGACGACTGGCCACTGGCAACTGCATTTCTCGAGGACGTTCTGGGAGTCGCTGGGCGCAACTCCTCCACATCCTTCACGCCCAGTGTACCCGCCGGCGGGCGCCAGACCAAGGCGTTTTATCACCGTTCAACGTGATGAGCCCGCATTCCAAGCAGGGAATATCTCTGCCCACCCTTCTTTAAAGACCAATCGCCAGGATGTCAAATGGCCGCATCGCAGTTTCGTTTCGCGCCGCTCAGCCCTTCGCTTTCGGTTCTTCGAGGCGGAGGAAGTGAATCCGCCCACCAGCGTCGCCAGCGACGATCAGCTTGCCGTCATCGGACAACGCGCAGCAACACGACGCTGGCCTCGCAGGTGAACGTGGCGAGTTGCACACCGCTTTCCACATCCCATACCTTTAACGTGTTATCCCAAGACGCGGAGACCGCCCGCCGCCCGTCCCCACTCAACGCCACGCCAGTGACAACAGCCGAGTGGCCCTCCAGGGTACGCAGCTCGCGCCCGCTCTCCACCTCCCACACCTTCAGCGTGTAGTCATCCGACGCGGAGACCGCCCGCCGCCCGTCCCCACTCAACGCCACGCCCCTGACCCAACTCGAGTGGCCTTCCAGGGTGCGCAGCTCGCGCCCGCTTTCCACATCCCAAACCTTCAGCGTGTTGTCCACAGAAGCGGAGACCGCCCGCCGCCCGTCCCCACTCACCGCTACGCCGTCGACAGCATCAGAGTGGCCTTGCAGGGTGCGCAGCTCGCGCCCGCTTTCCACATCCCAAACCTTCAGTGTGTGGTCACCCGAAGCGGAGACCGCCCGCCGCCCGTCCACCGTCACCGCCACCGCATAGACTGTGTGTGTGTGGCCGGTGAGGGTGCGCAGCTCGCGCCCGCTCTCCACATCCCACACCTTCAGCGTGTGGTCAGAGAAGCGGAGATCGCCACGCCGCCCGTCCCCACTCACCGCCACGCCACCAGACACATGCTGGATGTGGCCTTCGAGGGTACGCAGCTCACGCCCGCTTTCCAAATCCCACACCTTCAGCGTTTTGTCAGAAGAAGCGGAGACCGCCCGCCGTCCGTCCCCACTCACCGCCACGCCACGGACCAAACCAGAGTGGCCTTGCAGGGTACGCAGTTCGCGCCCGCTCTCCACATCCCACACCTTCAGCGTGTTGTCCGCAGAAGCGGAGACCGCCCGCCGCCCGTCCCCACTCAGCGCCACGCTCAGTGACGGCAGCAGGAGTGGCCCTGCAGGGTGCGCAGCTCGCGCCCGCTTTCCAAATCCCACACCTTCAGCGTCTTGTCGTCAGAAGCGGAGACCGCCCGCCGTCCGTCGCAGACTCACCGCCACGCGATAGACAGCGGTGGTGTGGCCTCTGAGGGTGCGCAGCTCGCGCCCGCTTTCCAAATCCCACACCTTCAGCGTCTTGTCGCCAGAAGCGGAGATCCCAGCCGCCCGTCCCCACTCAACGCCACGCCGGAGACCTGGCTGGAGTGACCTTGCAGGGTGCGCAGCTCGTGCCCGCTTTCCAGATCCCACACCTTCAGCGTGTTGTCGTTAGAAGCGGAGACCGCCCGTCGCCCATCCCGCCTCATCGCCACGCCATTGACAACAGACCCGTGTGGCCCTCCAGGGTGCGCAGCTCGCGCCCGCTTTCCACATCCCACACCTTCAGCGTTCGGTCATCAGAAGCGGAGACCGCCCGCCGCCCGTCCCCACTCAACGCCACGCCACTGACTAGCATCGGAGTGGCCCGCGAGGGTGCGCAGCTCGCGCCCGCTTTCCACATCCCACACCTTCAGCGTCTTGTCCTCAGAAGCGGAGACCGCCAGCCGCCCATCCCCACTCATCAACGCCACGCTCGAGTGACGATGACCAGGTGGCCTTGCAGGGTACGCAGCTCGCGCCCGCTTTCCATATCCCACACCTTCATCGTCTTGTTCTGCAGAAGGCGGAGACCGCCCTCCGCCCGTCCCCACTCATCGCCACGCCACGGACAGCACCAGAGTGGCCTTCCAGGGTGCGGATCAGCGAGGTTCCCGGAGGATGGAGTGTTGGTTGCAACAGCCGCAGCCAGGGTGTGCGCATACCCTCGACGACCCGCATCGTAAATCGCTCGATCGCGGGCATTGTCAAGGTGCGGCAGCAGCCGTCCCACCATCTGCGAAGCGAACTGGCCGGGATCTTTGCCAATCACATTCGAAGACAGTCGAATTGCACCGTGGATCAGCTCCAGAGCTTCCTTGTCTTTTTTCGGATACTGCGCGCGCACGTAATCCAGTTGCAGGTCGTGCAGGCGGATACTCTCGTCCGTGCCGTCGCGCTGCGCCAGCGAGAGGCCGATGAACTGCTCCGCCGTCTCCGCTGCCTCCGCCTCGTCCACCCCCCAAATGCATTGCTGCACCTGTGGCGCAGCCGCCATATCTTCCAGCAGGACTGCAAGGGCGAGGTAGCGTTCCCGCGCCGTGGCGTCGAGAGCGTCCACACTCACTTGGATGGCGCGGAACAACGTGGTATGCGGTTCCGGGAACTGGGCCTTGATTTTCTCCAGGTCCGCCTTGCGGAGATGATCCAGAGCTGAATTCCAGAGAACAGGCGGCCTGCCTCTTAACTGCGCACCGATCATGGCCAGCGCCAGCGGCAAGTATCCACATTCATGGATCACCTCACTCGCCTGGGGCGGCAGTTCCTCGACGGTCCGCCCGGACCACTTGGCCAGCACTTGCCGCGATTCGTCTTCGGTCAGCAGATTCGCCGTGAACTCACGGGCGCCGAACCAGGCTCCGATCGACGTGTCGCGTGTCGTAATCAACAGCCGCGAGCGCGGCGACTCCGCGATGAACGGCTCCACATCCGAAGCCCGCCAGACGTCGTCTACCACAATCAGCGCCGCCTTTTTCCGCAGCACGTCCCGGTATTGGCTTAGGCAGGCCGCTTCGCCGTCGTACTGCCCCAGAAGCCGATCCAGCCCTGGGACACCCTTCATTCGCGAGGAGAAATCGAGCTGTGATTCTTTGCCGATTGCGAACCAGAAGATTCCATCGGGAAAAGCTTGCTGCACCACCTCGTCGTGACAAAGCGCCTGCGCCAGGACAGTCTTTCCAATTCCGCCCATGCCCTGCATGGCCGTGAGAGCGATGTTTCGGTTCGCCCCTTCCGTGAACAGCGTGTTGCGTAGAGCCTCCAGCAGCTCAGGCCGGTTGACGAAATTCTGGGGCAAGCTGGGAGCATTGTTGTAGCGGATCAATAATTCCGCAGGAACGGCCACCCCGGCGCGCTTCTTGATACTTCCGATCAGCTTGGGCAACTGCTCCGGGTAGAGAGCGGGATTGCTGAAGTCGAGCCATTGTCGAGTCTGGAGTTGAAGCGGAATATCGCAGTCAGTTTGTACGCGCAGCGGAACTACACATTTGCCTTTGTCAAGCGCCCGACTGTGCTCAGCACGGCAAATATCAGAGGTGTACGATCCCGCCGAAAGCAGCGCGACAACCACATGCGCTCGGTCGATAGCCTGTTCGATCTCCACGCTCCAAACGTCACCACCGTGGAGGCGCTGGGTATCGAGCCACGCGTCGAAGCCCTCGTTCGCCAGGTCCGTTTGTAGGCGCTGGGCCAGCTCAGCTCCATCGCGGTGGGCATAAGAGATGAAGATGCGGCTTGGTTCAGACGGTGGCATCGGGCGGTGAGGTCATTATCAATGCAGAACCTCGCCCCGCCAAGACAATACGCGTTGACCCTCTCACCGGGACCGCTCAAGGCACGAAATGCGAAACGTGTCGCCCCCGAGGGGCTCAGCAAGATAAAACAACGCTACCCACAGCTTCCGCTGTGGGCTAATTAGCTTCGTCCCGCTGGGCGGAACTTGTTTACCGCGGAGCAAAACTCGCAACTGAATCGTAATCCTGGGAATCAAGCTGGGCCTGTGCCGAACATCGCCAGCCCGCAGTTGGCGAGTTTGACGCCCCTTAGCGGTGAGGCCTATACTGCGGCACGAACTTGGCCGTTGGAGGAACTGCTATGTTGAAACGTTCACTGGCTGCTTTCCTGATTGCCGCCTTCGCCTTCGCGATCCCGAGTGCGGCAGAGCCCCCAAAAGATAAACAACCCACTCTGACAGCGCAAAACAGCGGCACGACAAACGGGTTAATCGCGGTGAGTCCGGTGAATCCGCAGGTAGTATGGGCGTCCGGGCGCAATGGCACGTTTACGCTCACGACCGACGGCGGACAGACGTGGACCGCCGGAGTAGTGCCAGGCGCCGAAACGCTGCAATTCCGCGACGTGCAAGGCTTCAGCGCCAAGGTCGCGTATCTGATGTCCATTGGCGCGAATCCTACGGATTTCCGCATCTATAAAACGGAAGATGGCGGTACCACCTGGACGATGCAGTTCGAGAACCAGAATCCGAATGCGTTCTACGATTGCTTCGCGTTCTGGACGCCGAAGAAGGGCATTGCGCACAGCGACTCGGTGAATGGAGTATTCCCCGATTTGCGCACCACCGATGGAACGACCTGGCAGGACATCAGCAACAATATGCCGCCGGCATTACCGGGTGAAGCGTCGTTCGCCGCCAGCGGTACCTGCGTTGCTACCCAGGGCGGGCAGAACGCCTGGATTGCGACCGGTGGCTCGACCATCGCGAGGATCCTGGCTACCAGAGATGGGGGTGACACGTGGAACGCGTACGACACTCCCCTGGTTAGCTCGCCCAGCTCAGGCGCATTCACGGTCGCTTTCCGCGACCCCTGGCATGGCATTGTGGGTGGTGGTGATCTGGATCCAGGTGATCCCAATAACGCGGCCACGGCAACGTCTGGCGATGGCGGTGTAACCTGGACGCTTACGAATCCTCCGCCCGTGACCGGGGCCATTTTCGGCCTGGCCTACGTGGGCAAGCGCGGTGAATAAGAGGGCGGCGGGCGGCCGGTGGTCATCACGGCCGATACAGGAGGCGCGGCCTGGACTCCCGATGAGGGAAACACCTGGTACACCCTGCCCGGTGTGACCGGCTACTGGGCAGTCGCTTTTGCGAGTCCAAAGGCCGGATGGTTAGTGGGCACGAACGGTCGCATTCTGAAGATCAGCTTCTAGCGACGATGGAAGATGGATCTCAAGCGTTTGGCGTGAGGTCTTCGGCATTGGGCCGGGAAGGTTACCCTAGCTCTTCCCGGCCAGCTTCTGCTCGGCCAGAGGACGTGCAAATGCGTTGGTCGGACTGTGCTGGTTGATGGTCAGCACCTTGTGGTAATAGTCCATCGCCTGCTTCTGGTCGCCAGACTTCTCATAGGCCTGCGCGAGCAGACAGAGGATGAACGGATCGCGCTGGTCGGCCTTTTGCAATTCCGTGATGGCGGTTTTGTAGTCTCCGCTATAGAGTGCGACATAGCCCGCAAGATAAGGGTAGAAGCGTACCTGGTCGGGATTAGTGCCCTTATCAACGAGGGCCTTGGCGGCGGCGAGATGTTTCTGGGCCTCTTCGTTGCGGCCCTGGCGCACGCGGATTCGTGCCAGCGCGCTCTCCCAGCGGAACTCCCACAGGTCCTTCTCGGCCGGTGTCAGGTTGGGCTTGAGCAGCGCCGTCAGATGGCCAGTTTGGTACCACTGGAATGCGTTGTCGAAGTCACCGGACTCAAGATAGATGCGCGCCAGTTCGTTGGCCGTTCCAGCAGCATCTTCGAATTTCTTGTCGGCATATTGCAAATCGAAGGCCTGCTGGTCGTACTTGGCGGCCTCGCTGGCATCGCGTTGGAAGGCGTACGAGACACCCATAGTCCGCAGCGCCTGCACCTTCTGCTCGGGCGTCGCCGCTTCGATGGCTTTCGTCAGACGCTGACGCGCTTGCTGGTACTTGCCTTGCAAATCCAGCGCCATGCCTGCGGCAAGCTGGGCCTGATAGAGATTCGGGGACATCTGCAGCGCGCGGTCATACAGCGCGAGGGCTTCGTCCTGCTTGCCTTCGCTGTTCAGCTTCTGGCCTTGTTTGACCAGTTCCAGAGCGTCGTCGGTCTTGGAAGGTGCTGGCGATTGCGTCGCAGGGGATTGTGCCAACAACCAGGCGCCGCAGAGTACGACGCTGGCCAATGCGCAGGAGGAGAATCGAGGTTTGCGTCTCATAGCGCGCCAATTATTGCATATTCTTTAGGAGCAAACTCAAAGGACCGAGGGTCGCGGGTTGCTATGTCGGCGAGCGGGTGCACTGGGCTTCGCGGGTGGCAGTCAGAGCCTTGCCGCACAGCGCCTGGGCATTCCGCGGCGCACCTTCTGCCGAAGGCTGAACGAGTACCGCATCACCTTCGCCGCCGCAGTAGGTTCTCGAGAAAGGCAGCGCCTGCGTTACCCGTGTTGTTCCGTGCCGAATTGGAGGTTCCTGTCCAAGTAACTACAAAAGACCGGCGCTCGTTCAGCGCTCAGGCGAGAAATCTGAGCGTCGGCGGTCTGGGGCTGCGGAACGTTTCGCTCACCCGACAAGAACCCGGATGAACTCACGTTTCAGTTCACGCTCCCCGGCACTGGTGAGTTAGTCAAAGCGAAAGGCATGGTGGCCTGGTCAGAATCAAATGCGATGGCCAGTATCCGCTCTACGGAGATTAGCAGGCCCACCGCTGAACTTCTTCGTGCCTGGATTGGCAACAATGATAAGCACAAACTTCTGACCGATCCCGCCAAGTCGTTATAGAGAAGCGCAGAAGGGATCACTAAGACCCTGGCGGCGGTCTTTTAGCGCCTGGTAGTTGCGGGAGATCGAAGCGGTTCACGCCTGTCAGGGAAAACGCAAACAAGCAAAGCCTTGCCCGTGACCTCGGCTGGGCAGACGCTACTTCAAAGCGACAGGCTGGGCCACTCGCCCAACTGCGACGTACGCACCTGCATAGTCAAGCGTATAGAGCCGAGAATGGATGGCCCAGTAGGCTTTCTTTAACCACTGCACGCGCGATGGCCAGATGATGCGATAAATCTCAACTGGCTGGAAATCATAACAGCGCAGTACGCTGTACATGTCGCGCATATTCCATGGTGATATATGGGTATAGTCATAAGCAAATACCGTCCCGCCTGCCCAAGGATTCGGAGTGCTCAATACTAGGACCCCTCCCGGATTGAGAATCTGCGTGAACTTCGCCAGGTAACTGAAGAATTGGTCGTGCGAGATGTGTTCAACGACTTCACGCATTAACACTGCGTCGAAATTCTCGTTGATTTCTTCAACTGAATAGAAATCGTGCTTCTGACTGGTGTCAACGTCCATCGTCTTGTAGGTGCCGGAGTACTTTGTCAGAAAGGGTCGATCTCCGGCCCCAACTTCAAGAATGCGGTTGCGGCCTTTCAGTTGTGCAGCCATGAATTCATCCCGGCCGCAAACAAGAGGGAATCCCCGGAAGTGATCAGGCGCCTCCGCACGGTACTGCCGTACTTGAAAGTAGGTTGGAGGGGTTTGTCGGGCCGGAGTAGGAGTTGCCACTAGGTTGTACCTTCCGCGCTCGGGAGCTCGTTGTATGTCGAGACGATTTCAAACCAGAATTCCGTCTCAGCTCCCAACGGCTTTATACTACATGTCCATCAAGAGATTCCAGCGCACTATCAAGTCTTCGGCAGGGCGCAGGGCCTGGCACAGGGGATCCATCTGCCTCAACGCGAGTCCTGCAAGGTGCTGACTGCGCCCTTCCCCTCCGGTCAGACAGCCTCGGTCCCCTTGGGCCAACTTCAAAAAAGGAAATGTGGGTTTAGTTAGTAACTCTCAATAAGGGCAGGCCCTTGAATCGATCATCATGCACGACGCCGCAGGCTTTCAACCTCGGCCTTCCATTTTCGGGGATAGTCCTGGCATTCATGCTTGAAGAAAGCCTCACGAACGGTGTCGGAAGGGGTCTTCCAGAAGCCGAGCCGGGGCTCAACCGGACTTTGCCACTCGCAGCCTTTGCAGCCCCAGGCAACGAACGTCGTATCAAAAATCCATACCAGTTCCTTCTGTCGTGACATAGCCAAAAGCCTCGAGGCCGAAGTGACAGCAAATCGCTGGGGGATTTGAAAAGTTGTAACTTAAAGAGGGGACGTCAGGCGCATTCCGCCCCCTCTTTGGAATGATTATTTCAGCTGCTGGGTAATCAGCTGCTGCATGAAGGTTGAGTTAGTCTGCGTGACGGTGTCGAGGAAGTCACCATAATTGGCCGTCTCCCCGCCGCACGGGTAACCCCACTGGTCAGTGCTCTGCGCCATGATGGCGCATTTGCCGTCGTAGACGTTGTCCTTGTCGGACATTATGCCCCAGTCGGTGGTTTCGCCCGAACCGGAGTCCGTCACGGACCACATGTCGACGCCCAGGATGGGATAGTCTCCATTCGAGGCCTGCGCATTGAAGATCACGCCCTGGTCGCTGGTGTATTGCTGAGCACGCTTCGGCTGGGTCGGATAATCCGCGGCGTGATAAACAGGCTGGTGACCATGCCAGTAGGAATCCTGGTTCGCACTCAGTCCGTACCACAGAAAGACAGGCTTGCCAGTGGTAGTGTAAGCCGCCGTAGCGGTGCTGATGTTCTGCGGGGTCAGTGGGTCGTAGCCGATCTGCAGGATGTCCACCCCCGCATCCACCAGGGCTTGCAATACGGGTGGCCGGATCCCATACTCCCCTAAACCTCCCAAGGCTGAGGGACAGACGATGAGGTGGTTCGGGTCGTAGCTCTTGATCGTACTTACCGCCACACTTTCCAACTGGTAGACGTACTGATACAAGAACGCATTGATGTCGGCCTGCATGGCGGAGGTTTCGCCGGTAAGGTTATAGGGGTCGCTTCCCACCCATTTATGCCGGCCATCCTCATCCAGCACTCCGGTTCCGGTCCCATAGCCACCGGCATCGCCAAAGCTGGTGTAGTAGCCCCCTGTGTTCCAGGCTGAGTTCAGCGCGCCAATGTTGCCGTACTTGTTTTGCAGGTACGTTGTCCACGCATACTTCGAGTACAGCTTTGTATCCTGATAATTGGTTTGCTGGAAGTTGGTGACCGCTATCAGCCATCCCGGATTCGGATAGGGCGTGACCGGATCGGTCCCTACTCCCTTGATGGCCCAGAAATAGTCCGCATCCTCGGTTGTGATGGCCACAATCCATGGAACCGAAGCGAAACCGCCTGTGATGGCCTGGTTCTGGAGCGCCAATTCACCTTGATAGCCTATCTGCCACGCGGGATCGAATACATCCATCAACTGTCCGCAATAGTTCGTCGAACAGGGATAGGTTGACTGCGGTATCCCATCCACAATGTTCTTGAACGGTTCGGTCAGGCCCACATCGGTGGGGTGGTTGATGATGTCGCTGGTAGCGTTGAAGAACAGGATGAACGGCAGCTTCACCGGATTCGCGTTGTTTTGACTACCCCAAGTACCGACCGGCAGACCGCGCTGCGAGGTGTACTCGCCCAGCGTATTGAACCCGTAGCTCAACATCCTCTGGTGAGCGTGGGCAGCCCACAGTTCTCCGTCATTGTTGTACCGCTGCTGCATGATCCCCGGCTCGATGAACGCCTCGGTGGCATGAAACATCGAGCGGAGGTAGAAGTCGTTGCCGAGGGGAGACACGAACACCCAGCGGCCGTTCTGCTTCTCCATCCGGAAGAAGCCCGTAGCGCCGTTCTTGGACGACACGGCCGTCAGGCCGCCGTAGGTGTCCAGACCTATCACCACATTGAGCGTGTAGTTGAAGGTTTGTTGCTGCGGCGGGCTGGAGGAATCCGTGACTAGCACCTGGAAGGCAGACGAACCTACTGCAGTGGGGATGCCTGAAATCAGGCCCGACTGGTTCAGAGTCAATCCCGCCGGAAGGCTGCCCGAGGTCAGTTGATACGTGTAAGGCGCTTTGCCGAAGGTGGCCTGCAGGGTATAGGAATACGCCTGCATGAAGTCCGCGTCGCTGGGGCTCTGACCGCCCGATGAAGTCACCGTAAGCGTGACTGTCGTTGTCCGCTGGATTCCGCCGCCGTTGCCGGTCACGGTGATGGGATAGATGCCCGTCGGCGTGCTGTTGCCAACGGTGATGGTCATTGTGGAGGTACCGGCGCCCGGAGCTGCAATGCTGGCCGGATTGAAGCTCACCGTCGTCCCCGATGGCGCTCCGGAACTCGACAGGCTGATGGAGCTGTTGAAGCCTCCACTAACTGTGGTGGTGATGGTCGATGTCCCCTGGTTGCCCTGCCCGACACTCAGCGAAGCGGGTGAAGCCGATAAAGCGAAATTGGCCCCTCCCCCCGACGAGGTCACGGTTAACGTAACCGTGGTCGTCTGCTTGATTCCACCGCCCGTGCCGGTAACGGTAATGGGATAGGTGCCAGTCGGCGTAGTGCTGCCGACGGTGATGGTCATGGTTGAGCTGCCATTGCCGGGTGCCGGTATTGAACCCGGGCTAAAGCTCACCGTCGTGCCGGACGGCGCTCCGGAAGCCGACAGACTGATCGCACTGTCGAAACCACCACTGATCGTGGTGGTAATCGTCGACGTTCCCTGATTGCCCTGCTGAATAGTCAGGGAATTGGGCGAGGCCGACATGGAGAAGTTCTGCTGTTGTTGCGCGTAGGTAACTCGAACATGCGCGATACTGGGAGGATTGCCAGACGCCATGCTCACGGTTAAGGTCGTGCCCGTGAGAGTGACCACCTGCTCTTGGTTGTTGGCGGGCCACTGGGCCGCCGTCCAGTTATGGTTCGCAGCGTCGATGAAATGCCCTTTGCCAGGGTTGTTCGGATTTACCGTGAACAGCTGGGTTCCACTCGTGCCGTCTTTGAATATGAAGTTTGGACACTGTCCCGCACCACATTGGTTCCCCATCGCGCTCCCGGTTGCGAACCCGATGTTGTAAATCCCCGCCTGGGGTACCGTTATGGTTAGCGTTTCTCCGCCAGAGGCGGTATAGACGCTGGCTATCCCCGCTAAGCGGGGGTCAATACTGGCACTCTCGTTGGTAGCAGCATTACATTTCTGGCTCCACTGCCAGGTAACCGAGTAACCATTCGAGTTGGTGCGGGTTTGCTGGTTGGTTCCGTCATTCACACAGTTGTCGAAGACGGCATAAGCCGGATCGCTCACATAGTTTTGCGTGCCGCGAAAATCTATACCGACGTCATAGTTGTGTTGCTGGGTTGTGACCGTCAGGTTTACCGTAGTGCTCTGCTGCACGCCTCCGCCGTTGCCGGTCACGGTGATGGGATAAGTCCCCGTCGGCGTACTGCTGCCCACCGTGATAGTCATGGTCGAGTTGCCGCCACCAGGAGCCGGTATGGGGTTGGGATTGAAGCTTACCGTGGCGCCTGTCGGCAAGCCGGAAGCCGACAGACTGATCGCGCTGTTGAAGCCTCCACTGATGGCTGTACTGATGGTGGACGTTCCCTGATTCCCCTGGGCCACGCTGAGCGCTGCCGGCGACGCCGAAATGCTGAAGTTCGGTTGCGCTCCTGAATTCACGAACAGCTTAACGGTGGTCTTCTGTTGAACACCCCCGCCGTTGCCGGTGACCGTGATGGGATATATCCCTATGGGCGTGCTGCTCCCGACGGTCACGGTCATCGTCGAGTTGCCATTGCCCGGCGCCGGTATCGTGCTCGGATCAAAACTCACCGTCGTCCCCGATGGCACTCCAGATGCCGATAAACTGATGGAGCTGTTGAATCCGTTGATGATGGTGGTACTAATCGCCGAGGTGCCTTGATTGCCCTGCTTAATCATGAGGGAGTTGGGCGACGCCGAAATTGAGAAGTTTGGCGTTTGTTGGGTGGAGGTAATGCGGATGTGCGCAATGCTGGGAGCATTGCCAGCCGCCATGCTCACGGTTAGCGTCGTGCCGGTCAGCGTGACCTGTTGCTCTTGGTTGTTGGAGGGCCACTGGGCCGCTGTCCAGTTGTTGTTCGCTGCATCTATGAAATGTCCCAGGCCAGGATTATTTGGATTGACCGTGAACAGCTGCGTTCCACTCGCGCCGTCCTTGAATATGAAGTTTGGACATTGTCCCCCACCACATTGCCCCCCCGCCGCATTTCCGGTTGCGAACCCGATGTTATAAGTCCCAGGCTGGGGCACAGTTATGGTTAGAGTTTCCCCGCCAGAAGCGGTATAGAGGTTGGCTATCCCCGCCAAGCGGGGGTCAACACTGGCGCTCTCGTTGGCAGCAGTATTACACCTCTGGCTCCACTGCCAGCTAATAGAATAGCCATTCGAGTTGGTGCGGGTTTGCTGGTTGGTTCCGTCATTCAGACAGTTGTCGAAGACCGCATAAGCCGGATCGGTCACATAGTTTTGCGTGCTGCGAAAATCTATGCCGACGTCGTATTGCCCCGAGGCGGGAACTGCACTGCCAGTCAGGAACAAAATGCTTATGATGCAGATATAGAAAAATGCACGCCGGTTCGAAAACTCGGTGTTCATGCTCGTTACCTACTTTTTGCTGAGGTTCGCTATCAGGCGTGTGAGACCCAAAGGTGCACTATACCTACACTTGCGACGGGGGTTGTTATGAAACTAAAGGTTGGGCAAACTATAGTAACCTTGACCGGCGGTTACCTTTATGGCCGCGGCGCGTAGGCGCATCGTTGCTGGGGCGGGCGCTCGATCTTCGCCGGGGCACCAAGGTTGAGTACCAACACACTTGGCACTTAATTTCGAAACGCTTTGGGTGCAGGGCGTCAACTCGTTGCTTTCTGGCTGGTTCCAGATCCTACCTGCGAGGCTTCCCTACCCGCTGGGCGGTGGAGAACATGAGCGCGACCGTGTTCATGTCCTTTGGTTGCACCTTACCGGCGGGAATGCGCAAATGGGTGAGATCTTCCAGCTTTAGCAGCAAGTCCACGAGGGCCATGGAGTCAATCAACCCGGAAGAAACCAGGGGAGTGTTCTCGTCGATCGGCGTTGCGGGCTTCCGCACGAGCCGGACGATGTAGTCAATCATCTGTTGGGCTTCTGGGGTCACGCGTTTCTTCTCTCCCATGTTTGGACGTTTAATTCCGGATGCTCTTTCAACAACTTCTCGCGAGTAGCCGAACGAGCTGCTTTTCCGGCGGTGCTCTTCACAATCCACTTCGGCGGCTTCAGAAAGACGGTGCGAACAACCACGCCACTGCTTGCCACCACCTTGGCACGAATATCATGTTCAATATCGGCTGCTTTCCCGAGAAGTTCTTCCCGCTCGACTTCGGCGGCAACAACGATGTCTTCGGTCCCGAGATCCGGATTGTACACACCGATGGCGATGGCACGGCCGTCATGAATCGCCGGGTGACTGCAGACTATCTCCTCAATGTCGTGCGGATAGATATTCTCGCCGCCGACGATGAGCAGGTCCTTCTTTCGGCCAACAACGTAAAGCTCGCCCTCCAGATAGAACCCAAGATCTCCCGTGTGATACCAACCGTCCATAACCGCTTGGGCAGTGAGGTCAGGGCGATTATAGTAGCCATCAAACATGCAGTCACTCTTGATGAGGATCTCACCGACGTAGCCGTTCGCAAGCACCGCTCCGGACTCGGACACGATGCGCACTTCATTGTTGGGCAGCAATTTACCGGACGATAGAAATGAGATTGCTCCCGGAGTTCCCTCCGCAACAGGCACCACCAAGTGTTCGCCACGAAAGCGTTGCCCATCCGCCCAGACACGCGCGGGGCCAGATGCCCGGTTGATGTCGGACTGGGTAACGGCGAAAACGTTCTCCGCCATCGCGTAGGAAGACTGCAGGGCCAGACGTTTCAATCCGATGGGAGCAAACGCGAGGTAGAACTCATCCATGCTGCTGGCACGCACCGGTTCTGAGCAGTTGATCAGCGCACGCGCGGACGAGAGATCGTACTGCGACCAGCGGCTTTGCGGAACCCGGCGGGGAACGAACTGGAAGGTGAAGTTGGGCAGCCAAGCCAGCGTGCATTTGTGCTCGGTGATGATCTGCAACATAGCTTCCGGCTGCATCACCCAATCCAGGGGCGATTGCATCACGACAGGGATGTGGCAGGCCATCGGCAGCATAAAACAGGCGATGAGGCCCATGTCGTGATAGAGGGGCAGCCAACTGTAGACGCGATCGTTGGCTCCATCGAGCCTCAGAACTTGCACAAGATAGTCAATCTGGCGGAGCACGGCTGCGTGCGTGAGGGCCACGCCCTTCTGCAGGCCGGTCGTGCCGGCTGAATGCTGAATAAAGGCCACGCTGCCAGGTTCAATGCAGAGATCGGGCACCTCCTCGTCTCCGCCGCCGACCATGGCATCGCCGGCGCGAACCAGCTTTGTGTCCTGGCCCAGCGAAACGTGGTCCAGCATCTCGTCGGGGAATTCGTGGTCGATGATGACGGCTCTGGCCTTGAGGTTCGCCGTCACGCCCGCCAGTCCGAAGCGATACTTGGCAGGCTCAACCTTGAAGTTGGGGTATGCGATAATGGCCGGCACCGCGCCCAACATCATCGCTCCAGCGAACATTGTCATCGCGGGAATGCCTTGCGGCATAATGAGGATTACGCGATCGCCGGCCACCACATTGTTTTCGCGCAACAGTGCGGCTTGCAGGCGGGAACGGCGACGAAACTCGCCAAAAGTGACAGTTTCTTGCTCCTCCTCATCGATCCAGGCGGTAACAAATGGACGATTCGTGGGAGCAGCGTCAAGTGCTTCGGTGAGAGTGCGAAATCTGTTCACGCTTAGTTTATTTTAGTGGGTGAGAATGTCGTCCAAAGGGATTCTATACGCTCTTGTACTCCTGCTCAGCGTCGTGATCTTCGCGAAGGTCCGGTCGCGCACAGTACGGCAAGCCGCTCTACTCGTCGGCAGCTACGCGGTATATACCACTTGGGGAGTCTGGTTCGCGGGGGTACTCCTGGTTTCGACCGCGATGAACTTCGCCTTGGGTGTGTGGCTGCGCCGAAAGCCATCCTTGCCTGCGCTATGGACTGGCATCGCGCTGAACCTTGCGCTTCTGGCCACCTTCAAATATCTTCCCCCACTTGCCATTTCACTTCCCTTCTCCTCGCTGCAGAGGCTTTCGCACTTGGCTCTGCCTTTGGGCATTTCGTTCTGGACTTTCCAGGCGATGAGCTATTTGTGTGACCTGTACCGCGAAGAGGAACTCGACCCTTCCTTTCTGGAGTTCGCGTTGTATATGGTCTTCTTTCCGGTTGCGATCTCGGGGCCGATCTGCCGGATGCCCGAGATGCTTCCGCAGTTTCGATCAGAAGACCCGGCGCGGTGGGACAGCATCCAACACGGCCTGGGCCGCATTGCGATGGGCGCGCTGATGATGCAGTTGGCCCAGCTGCTCGGACGCGGCATCCTGAACAGTCCCGGGATCAATGCCGGATTCGACCATTTGACTCGCTGGAGTGGTCCGGATGTCCTCTGTCTGGCGTTTGGCTATGGATTGCAGCTTTTTTTCGATTTTGCGGGTTATTCGCATATTGCGATCGGTGCCGCCAAGGTCCTGGGCTTCACCGTGCCGGAGAATTTCGCGCGTCCCTTTGCATCTACGACCCCATCAATTTTCTGGACGCGGTGGCACATGTCATTGTCCTTCTGGATACGCGATTACGTTTTCCTGCCACTGGCGGTAGTGCGTCGCGAGATATGGTGGCGGAATTTCGCCTTGGTCATTTCGATGGTGCTGTTCGGACTGTGGCACAAAGCCAGCGTTCTCTTCGTGATTTGGGGCTGCTATCACGGCGTTCTTCTGGTCTTGCACCGCCAATTGCAGCAGGTGCAGCGCAGGTTCGACTGGGAGCCACCTGCCGGCATCTGGGAGACGCTCTCATGGATCACGACCATCACTCTCGTTAGTCTCGGATGGATATTCTTCCGGGCCGGTTCTCTGCAGCAGGCAGGCACCATGTTGGGCGCCCTTGTGACGCCCGCAGCCTATCGCTCCCATTTCCTTCCTGGCAGCCTGTACCTGCTCATCGCTGTCCTGGCAGTTGGATACGCAATTGTGCTGCTGGTGACGAACGCTCTGGACGGCTACTCGGCGCGGCCGGGAACGGCGGAAGGGACGTTGCGCTCGGACGTCTTAGCGGTCATTGTCAGGAACCGCTGGGTCTGGATGTCGCCCATGTACGGCTTCGCCATGCTGATCGTGGTTTGGTTGGTTACCCGCGCTCAAACGGCGGGCGCGTCGCCCTTTATCTATCGGCTGTTCTAATTCCTTTTCTGCCCGGAGGAGACTGTGAAAGCGATTCGTGTCCGAGAGTTCGGCGGTCCTGAAGTCATGAAGCTGGAAGAAGTGCCCGACCCGCAGCCCGGACCGGGACAGGTGGTGATTCGCATTCATGCCGCCGGCGTGAATCCAGTGGAAAGTTACATTCGTACCGGAACCTATGCCAGTAAGCCAAGTCTGCCTTACACGCCGGGCGCCGATGCAGGTGGCGTGGTGCTGTCGGTTGGAGCTGGCGTCAAGCGGTTCAGGGTTGGGGACCGCGTGTACACTTCCGGTTCGCTCAGCGGAACCTATGCCGAGCAGGCCCTGTGCAATGAAGGCCAAATACATCCGCTTCCGAACAGTGTCAGCTTCGAACAGGGTGCGGCCATGGGCGTTCCCTACGGAACTGCTTATCGCGGACTCTTGCAACGCGGGGCGGCGAAACCAGCTGAAGTTCTCCTGGTGCACGGCGCCAGCGGCGGAGTCGGGACAGCGGCGGTGCAGTTGGGACGCGCAGCCGGCATGACCGTCATCGGCACGGCGGGAAGCGAGAAGGGTTTGAAGCTAGTGATGGAGGAGGGCGCGCACCACGTGCTCGATCATTCATCAGAAGGTTATCTAGGTGAATTGATGAAGCTCACCGAAGACCGCGGCGTCGACGTCATCCTCGAAATGCTGGCCAACAAAAACCTGGCCAAGGACCTGACGGTGCTCGCCAAGAAAGGCCGGGTCGTCGTGATCGGCAGTCGAGGCACAATCGAGATCAATCCGCGCGACGCCATGGCGCGCGAAGCCGATATCCGGGGCGTGACCCTGATGAGCGCTTCCGAGCAGGAATATAAGGCCATGCATGCCGCGCTGGTGGCGGGGCTGGAGAACGGGACATTGCGTCCCGTGGTCGGCCAAAAGATCCCGCTCTCGGAGGCTCCTCGGGCTCACCAGGAGGTAATGAAGCCGTCCGGCGCGCACGGAAAGATTGTGCTGGTGCCCTAGGAGGCATCAACAGGCATACTTATCCTTCGGACACCGCAGGTGCTCACACGCCAATCCGCCCGCACTTACAACGTCGAATGCACTGGCTGCAATTTGTGCATCATGCCTTCCAGCAGGGTGCAGCGGTTGCGCAGCCCGGCCCGGAATTCGTGATGATCGGCCTTGGCTATTTCGTGTAGCAGATGCTTGTGGTGTTCCTGCAAGAGTTCGCGGAGCAACTCTTCTTCTTGGTCGGTCAACCGCAGTTCCATGGCGACCTCCAAATCGTTGGATGGTGACACCTCTATTGTAGGCCGACAACACAAGTTCGACCAAGGGAATGAGGACGGCCGGGCCGACCAGGTTGGCATTCCGGCTTCATGTCCAAGACGAACCTCCCCACTTGCTGTGTCCCATTACAATCGAGCCATGCGCCTGAATCTGGCCTGCCGATGTCTGGCCGCCGTGTCGCTTTGCGTCGCGGGAATGTCACCGGCGCATGCACAGACAGATAAGACAAGTCTGCAGAAGGCGGTTGCCCACGCCATGGGCAGACATCGAGGAGCAGCGGTAGTGGTCGATGTCCACACGAGCCGTATCCTCGCGGCCTACCATCTCGACGTCGCCGCGCGGAGGGTGGCACCTCCCGGTTCCAGCATTAAGCCGTTCACGCTCCTGGCCCTGTTGCAAGCCGGCAAGGTGGACGCCCATACCGCCCTGATGTGTAAGCGAACGCTTTCCATTGGCAACCATAAATTGGATTGCTCCCATCCCGATACGGGGGAACCTCTCGATCCAGTCACAGCGCTGGCTTACTCCTGTAACTCGTACTTCACCAGCGTCGCCGTGCGCCTTTCGCCTATACAGTTGCATAACACTCTCATGAAAGCGGGTTTCGGATCGGTCACGGGACAGGCTCTGCAGGAAGCCAGCGGTACCGTTGCAGTCAGCGAAACATCCGAAGAGTTGCAACTTCAAGCCATCGGGGAATGGGGCATCCATGTCACTCCCTTGGAGATGCTTCGCGCGTATCGCAACTTGGCATTGCTCTCGGAAAGCAGCCGTGAGGCAAACCTGGCGCCATTGTTTGAGGGCTTGCAGGCGTCGGTGAGCTACGGAATGGCGCGCATGGCGCAACCCGAGGCGCCGATGAGGGTCGCGGGCAAGACCGGGACCGCCGCGGCCGAGAAAGGCCCGTGGACACACGGCTGGTTTGCCGGATACGCGCCCGCCGAAAACCCCCAGATCGCGCTCATCGTCTTTCTCGAGAAGGGTCATGGGAGTGATGCGGCCGCCATCGCACGCGAGATCTTCGCCGCTTACGCGCGGATCCAGCGCGGTCAGGTGGCCGAGGTCGGCAGTGGAGCGCAGCGATGAAACACTTGTTCGGAGTGCTCAGCCTGCTGCTTCTGCTGCGACTGGTGGGCGATGCTGGTTCTGCGTCAGTCAAGGGCTCAGCGTCCTCCGGATTTCCGCAGACGGTGCGCGTGCGACTGTGGTACCTGCATCCGCCGCGCGAGCTGCGGCTCCACGCCGACGCAAGCCAGGCGCAATTTCGAAAATGCAAAACCTGCAAAGTGATGCCCGTCAGTTCGATGGCGGTCCGTGCCACTGGCTCACTAGTTCAAATGAGCGCCGACGACGCAGGAATCACTGACTTACGCATCAGCGGGTCGTACCAGCTGAATGCAGTGAATGAGCCGCCGCTGCGACGCCGACTTTCCCATCGAGGTTCGCGCGACCGGCGGTCATCTGCTGATAACTGCGCTCATGCCAATGGAGGAATACGTCGCCGGCGTGCTGGCAGGCGAGGTCGGCAACTTCAAGTCCGACGAGGCGCTCAAAGCCATGGCAGTGGCGGCGCGTACCTACGTGATGCACTTCGGCAGCCGGCACGCACTGGACGGATTCGAGTTCTGCGACACCACACATTGCCAGGACCTGCGCATCGCGGGAATCGATGCCCATTTGCGCCGCATCGCCGAGTCAACCGCCGGGCGAGATCCTCTGGTACGACGGAGAACCCGCCGCAGCCTACTACGCCGCGAACTGCGGAGGCACGACGGAAGATGGGCGCTTCATCCTGGGTAATGACGAAGCGCGCGCACCGTTTCTGCGGCAACACTCGGACCAGTACTGCGTGCGCAATGGCGGCACTCAGTGGCACAGTGAGGTGTCGAAGCGCGACCTGCAGCGAGCACTCGCAGCCGATGGCGTCAATGTCGCCGGAACTCTGCGCTCGGTTTCGGTGCTGAATCGCACCCCGAGCGGACGAGTCGAGTTTCTGCGTGTAAGTGGCAGCGGCACGATCACAGTCCCGGGACTTGCGTTCCGCTCCGCCGTTGGCCGCCACATTGGGTGGGACCGCCTCAAGAGCAACTGGTACGACGTGAGCGACGCGGGCAGCCAGTTGGTTTTCCACGGACGCGGCTCCGGTCACGGCGTCGGCCTATGCCAGATCGGGGCGGAGATCATGGGCGAGGAAGGCCATTCCTACCGCGAGATTCTGAGCTTCTATTATGCCGGCACCAAGCTCGGCGTCAGCGCCCAAGGCACACCGTGGCAGGAATTGGCCAACGAAGATGTGCAGTTGCTCACCGCGCGCCCTGACCGCGACCGGGCTGTATTGAGCATCGCGACGCGTTTCCTGCATGAGTCCGAGGAAAGCACGGGACTGGTTTATCGCGCCGTGCCACGATTGAAGATCTATGCAACCGTCGCCGATTTCCGCAATTCCACAGGCGAGCCGGGATGGATTGCAGCCTCGACTCGCGGCCGCACTATCCAGATGCAACCGTCGGACGTGTTGCGCGACTCCGGCACGCTGGAGAGCACCATCCATCACGAGTTGTTGCACATGCTGATCGAGTCCTATGCGCGTCCGGGAACACCGCTTTGGTTCCGCGAAGGACTGGTGCTGTATCTCGCTGCACCCAGCGCCACCGCACCGCAGGGTGCCGGATCCGAAGATATAGCGGCCTTGAACAAAACGCTGCGGGCTCCTGAAAGCCAGGAAGAGTTACGTGCATTTTATGCCGAGGCGCGCGCGCGAGTCGCGCAACTCGCTCACGAGCACGGCAAGGCAGCGCTGCTCGATTGGGTGCAAAATGGGTTACCGGCGGAGTTAGAGGCGAATGGGCCCGTCCGGCGCTCCGCGAGCCAGTGAGTTCGGGGACTGTTCGCCGGCCTCGATTGTGTCAGGATCTTCTCTCTCGGTTCGCGAACCGACAATCCACACCAGCGCAATCCCCGCCGTAACCATAATGGCGTACGCCATGACGAGGCGCAACCCTGCGCTCCACGCCTGCTTGCGAAGATCGCCGAGTTCGGGAATCCACCAGATCAATTTGTAAGGGACATACGCGCCGATAAACATCAACGCGCAGAAGCACACCCAGTACATCGGGCGCTTCAGGACGCGCAGGGAGCGGACCATTCGCTTGCGTGCAATTCCGAATGCAGTGATGGTCATGGCGATGGGCAGCCACATCGCCGGCACAAACGCCCAGAACAGGAACCACAGCAGCCAATCGGCACCATGCATTACCGTTCGCGGAGACATCGCGCCGCGAAGCGAGCCAGGCATCTTCTGCCGGAACCACACACTGAACTGCGGCGCATAAACTCGCAGCCGGAACAAACCCCATTCCACAAGGACGAATAAGGCAAACCACAAAGCGAGCGCGACAACGTGCCGGAGCCCTCGGCGGAACGCGGCCCGCACTCCTTCCGTCCGAAGCAACGACAGTCGGAAGTAAGCCAGCGTTCCCGCCCGCAGCCAGACCACCAAAAAGATGATGCAGGCCGCCAGCAGCGCCGAGCCTGCCACCTGCCATCCGTGAGCATCCGGGATGAGCAGCCAGAAGTACCACGCGGCCAGCGCGGCTGCGTTGGCCACCAGGTTCAGCAGCCAGAGCTTGATAATGCCAGCGCGGTTGGTCTGCATGTTCATTTCACCGTCACCGTCATGGCATCGCTGGTCGATAGATATTCGGGCTGATACATCGGCTCCACGCGCGTCGGACTCACGCGGAAGATGCCCGGGTTCACCACCTTCAACAGGTACACATACTCGTGCTGCCCGCGCGGGAAATACATATTGAAGAATGTAGTGCGGTCGTCGCGCAGCTCACGATAGCTTCCCCAGCGGCCCCACCAGTCGGGGCGCTCATCCAGTTGATACAGATCATCGCGCGCAATCGACTCGGTGCCTGACGGGATTGGGTCTTCAATCATCAGGTATTTCCAATCGTTGCCGCCGACCGTTACTCGCACCGCCAGCGTGTCGCCCACCTGGACATCGCCGCTGAGCTTGTCGAGGTGGTACACGCACGCGACTCTCTTTCTGCTGCGGAGTTAGCTTGTAGTATTCGCGGGCCACGCTCAACTTGAAGCTCCCGGCGTTCACCACCTTCGCTTCATTCGAGTAGTACTCCCCGCGCGCCGACCAGTACAGACGCCCATCCCCGGTCTTTACAATGCGAATCTGGTTTGCGCCCGGACGCGAGTTGCGACTCGGTCAACGTCACGCTGGTCGCGGGAGCCAGCGCGTCAGCCGCGGTGAACTTCTTGCTCGCAACCGTCTTGCCGTTCACCTGCACCTCAACGCTGTAGTTGGGCTTCAACTCCTGCGTGCGCTCCAGGTAATCGGTGAGGCCGTAGATCACCATTGCGGTTTGCTCGGTCGAATCCCAGTAGTAGCCTTCATTGCGATGGCTCACCAGGTAAACCGCCGCCTTCGGCACCAGCGGACTGTTGGCGTCGGCATGATTGAGCAGCTTCAGCGCGTAGGCCGTGGCCTGGGGAGTCGTGTTGCCGTAGAAATCCATCAGGTAGTTGTTATCGCTAGGCCACCAGGCTCCCGAGTCATCCTGTTTGGCACTGCCTTCGAGTTGCTTCGCCAGGTCGTTGGCGCGGCCGTCGTTCATCTCCAGCATGGCAAGTCCGAGCAACGCCTGGCCATACGCGGTCAGTGTGGAGCGCTGGTTCCACACAGAATCGAGCACAACCGTCTCCCGCGTTCCGCTCAGCACGAGCGCGTAAGCCATGTAGGCCCGCAGGTCCGTCCTCACCTTATCCGAGTGATCGAATTGGCCACGCAGCCAGGTGCGTCCGCGGTCAATTACATCCTGAGTCACGTCGAAGCCCGCCGCTTTCGCCTGGCTGAGTCCCGCCAGTACATAGGCGGTCATGAATGGCTGGCTATCGTCGGTCTGCCACCATCCCCAACCGCCGTCGGGATGCTGGTAGTTGTACAAGCGGTCGAGTCCCGCTTGTACCTGCTTGTGCAGCACCTGCGGATCGATGTTCGACTTCACTCCGAGTTTCTGCATGGCGTTCGCCACCAGCACATCAGGCAGGAAGCTCGACATGGTCTGCTCAGTGCAACCGTAGGGATAGGAAGTGAGGAAGTCCAGCGCGGCAAAAACCGTTCCTGCAATTGACAGCGTCACGCTCACGGTCAGTTTGCGCGTGCCTGCTTCGGCGCTAGCGGGATACGTCACTTCCTGCGTCGTATCGTCGGTGCCGCTGCCGGCGATCGAGCCGGACTTCGCAATCGCCAGCTTGACGCCGAACGGAACCACCGGCAGCGTCATTTCCATCGCATCGCTTTCAACATCGGTCAGTGCCTTGCCCAGTACGCGCGCCGAATCCACGTTCAGCACTCGCACGCGATAATCCACCTTCATCAATCCGCGGCTGGGAACGTTGACGTCGCGCTGTCCGCCGTCGAGCACCTGCAGCCCCTCGAACTCCATGGAGACTCGCGCCATTTTGTCGCTGGGCAAGTAGTTCTGCACAATAGTTGAGAGGGTGATCTCATCCCCGCGCCGGAAGAACCGCGGCACCACCAGTCGCACCATCAGGTTCTTGCGGACGATGGTGTTGACCACCGCGCTGCCGACCTTGGTATCTTGCGTCACTCCCCGCGTGGTCGCCCGCCATGACGTGATCGCATCGGGATAGTCGAAGTGCACTGTGGCCTGGCCGTTGCTGCTGGTGCGAACGTCGGCCACCCAATATGCGGTGTCGGGAAATGCCTTGCGAATCTTGGGCTGGACCAGACGCTCGGGCTTCAACTGTGCCATCGCATTGGACGGACGCAGATTGGCCAGCTGCATCACGCGCTTGCCGGCTTGGCCGTTGAAGTAATAGGTCAGCGACGTCTCGGTGCTCACTTTGGAATACACCCGGCCGTAAAACGCATTCATGATGCTGCCGGTTGTCTCCGGTTTGATGGCGTAGATCGCCTCGTCCACGACGCCCAGGCTGAACTCTGCTGCCAGGGGCCTGCCGCTCGCGTCCGTCGACTTGATGGTGTAAGTTGCGGACTCGCCGGGCTGGTACTGCGGCTTCGAGGGCAGTAGTTGCACGTTGAGTTCGTGCTGTGTGGGCGGGACCGTCAGGCTCTTCGATCCCTGGTACAGCTTGTTGCCGCGGATGAACACGGCTGCGACGTAGAAGTTCGGTGCGTACTCGGCCTTGATAGGAACGTCAACCGTGACGCTGCCGCCCGTGCTCTTGATCACCTGCCCGGAGTAGAGCCCGTTGCCTTCGGCCGTCACCAGCATCGCGGTCGGCTCCTTGCCGGTCACGATCAGCACGTGCGCGGTGTCACCCGGCTGGTATGTCTTCTTGTCGGGAACAATTTGCACACGCTCCGCTGCAGGCCCGCTCCAGAAAGGGCTTTCACCCGGCGCCCACAGATATGCGGCGCTTTCCACCTCGCGCTTCTCCGGAGTGGTGGCGGTCACGCGCACTCGGAACTCTCCCGCATCGGGGATAGTTATCTTCACCTGCGCTTTGCCGCTGGCATCGGTTTGACCCTGCGAACTGCTGACGGTGGCGCCTGCGCCTTTGCGCCAATCCCAGCGATTTACCTGGACCTGGAAGCTGGTCTGCACCGGCTTCTTCTCGTAGGTCTGCGCCGTCACAGTGACCGTCGCAGTGCTGCCCTTGGTGTAAACGTACGAATCCGGCTCGGCAGTCAGGAAGAAGCTGCCGTAGGTAGCCAGCGCGAATCCGTGTCCGGCGATCTCGCGGTTGCCGGCATCGGTGACGCGCGCTTCGATGCGATAGGTCAGGTCGCGCTTCTTGCTGTCCACCCGGGTCGGCACTTCGATTTGCAGCTTGCCGTCGGCATCGAGCGTGCCAGTTTTTTCGCTTTCCTGTTCACCTCCATAGGTGTCTCCGGAATCCTCATCCTGGCCTTCACCCGCCTGTTCGGCACCAGCCTCGTCATCGCTGTCGGCGCGACCCATCGGCCAATAGGTCGAGGTATGGACCACCCACTTGACCTTCGCATTGGCGACGGGCTCACCAAAGTAGTAGCGCGCGTCAATCGTGGCCTTGATCGGCTGCCCTTCGAGCACGCGCGGGGTTTGCGCTGTCACCTTTACCTGGTACTCGGGCTTCTTGTAGTCCTCGACCGAGAAGCTGGTGCCCTCGACGTAGCGCTCGCCCATCTGCATCGACAGGTAATAAAAACCGAGATGAGCGTCGGCAGGCAGCGCGTATTCCCAGTTCGCGGTGCCCATGTCCGAGAGCTTCACTGTCTGCTGCCAGATCGTCTGGTAGCTTTGCGGGTCGCGCAGCTCGAGCTTCAGTTCGCGCTCTTGCGGGATGGTGTAGCCACTTATCGACTCGGAGCGCACGATGGATTTGAAATGCACCGTGTCGCCCGGCCGATACACCGGCCGATCGGTGTAGGTGTAGCCTCGCAGGTTCTGGTCGGGACCGGCGCCAAGGTTCCACGCGCCCGGCGTGTTGATGGCGAACTGATCCGGGCTGGTTGCGATCACCGCGACGTTCTCCGGCTTGACCTCGTTCAGCGCGGCATCCATCAAGCCCTGCTGATCGGTTTCCTTGGCAGCAACTTCTTTCTGGTCAACCCAGACGCGCACCATCATCCCGGGGATCGGATTGCCGCTGTTGCGGTCCACCACGAAACTCATCAGCCGGCCAGTCGCGGCTTTAGTGATGATGGCAATATCGGTGACGACAACCACGGTGTAGGCGCGCAACTTGCCGTCGGTCGCCTCGACCAGGTACACGCCCTTCTCGCTCACTGGGATGGTTACTGCCTGGCTCTCCCATCGTTCATGCGCCGGTACCGCCCACTTCCACACTGACACGACCTGCTGCTGATTGAGGACTGGGACCTGCGCATAGCTCTCGACCTTGAGCCCCTGCTTGTTTTCGCCGCCACCCATTCGCCACAGGCGAATTTTGTGGCGTGACTCGGGCGAGAACTGGGCGCGCACGAAGTCGCGGATCCACGCCCATATGCGGTGCTTCCAGGCGTGGAACTTTTCCAGCCAGGTGCGCGATTGTTTCGGCAGGCTCGGGGTCTTTCCGCCGAAGTTGTGCAGCTCCTGCATCTGGCTGAAGAACTTCACCGGATCGTTGACGCGATAAACGCGGAACTCCAGCGCACTCACGTTGTGGGTAAAGACAGCGATCTCGGGTTTCTCACCGGGTAGATAGGTGCGTTGGCTGGTCAGCGAGAACCAAGCCGCATTGTCCGGCTCCGGCTGCGCCAGCAGCGGCAACGCCAGCGCGTGGCAGAGGAGGACGGCAATGATAGCGCGCTTCAGCCGCATCAATCGGCTCCCCGCAAAATGTTCCAGCGATAGATACCGAGGAAACTCGGATTGGACGAAATCGGCCGCCACCGCGCTTCAGGATAGTCAAGAAGCTGCGCGATCGAAAGCCGCCGGATTTCTCCCGGCGACTTGCCGCTGGGGCCGGTGTGATACACGACGAACTGCTCAGTGCCGGCCTCGATTTGGCTGTGTCCGAGGAAGATCATGGCGTGGAACGGCATAGTCGGGCTGTCATGACGGAAGAACAACAGATCACCCGGCTGGGCGCGACTCAAGTCTCGTCCCACTAAGAAGCTGTTGTGCCGCCACAGCGTTTCCGCGTCGGCGAACTGCGCGAAAGAGCCATCGCCAAGGTCGCCCGTCTCGAACGCACCGCCGCGCACGCGAAACAGCGACACCCCAAACGGCGTGTACGGAGACCGATACTGGCGGATGTCGCTCGCCGAAGCTGGAGCGGGAAGCGCCATCGCCTGCGCCCATGCAGCGTCGTGTTCGCGCAACGCCTCGCGGTAGGCGAAGCGCAAGAGCGCAGCGCAATCGCCGATTTCCTGGGGCAGCGCTGGTCCGCGGTAGTACTGCGATTCGGCCAACAGCGTGAACCAGCGGCGGAAGGCCGAGCGGTCGGCAGGATCGTGTAGACGGAGAAAGTCGGGCGTGCCGTCACCAACCGTATCGCCGGCGTCCAGCGTTGTCTGCAGCGCAATCTCCTGCGGGGCGAATCCATCTGCCGTGACGCGCAGCTTGGTCTCGCCGGGAAGTACGCCAGCACGCAATGAAACGGTTGCCGAGTCGCGCTGAACGCGAACCGACTCCAGGGAAGCGCGGTGCGGATCTTCGACCTTAACTTGCAAGTCACGCAACTCGCGGCCATTAGCGGCTTGAATCTTCAGCTCGGTTGAGGAGAAACCGTCGGCAGCCAAAGTGGATTCGGAGAGTTGCAGGGACAATGCTGCCGGCGCCAAGGCACGATGCACGGTGAAGGCGCACATTCCCGCCGCTATCGCGACCACCGCCGACACCGCCAACCAGCGAGGCACGCCGCGCATATCGACCTGCTCCTCCGCGGAAGCGCGGATTATATCCCAGCCAAGTTCCGTTGGCTGGTGGCCACGTATTACTTCGCCAGCCCGCGCAGCTCCGCCAGCAGCCGCTCAACCTCTTCCGCGGTATTGTAGTGCGCCAACCCGATGCGCAGCACGCCTCCGCTCTCCTGCACGCCCAAACGTTCCGTGAGATTGATGGCGTAGTAGTTGTCCGTCCCAGGTGAAAATTCCACGCTCGCCGAGATGTGTCGCCAACTCGCGCGGCGTCCGACCCTCCATACGGATGGCCACCGTCGGCGTACGACGGTCGAACTGGGCCGGATCCTTAACACCGTAAAAGGTGAGCCCCGGAATCGCGAGTAAGCCACTGATCAACTGCTCGGTCAATTCGCGCTCGTGCTGCTGGAAAACCTCATAGGCTGCGAGAATCGCCTCGCGCCGCGTTTTCACCTCGGGATTATGGTGGCGCCCGACGTCGGCGATGTACTCAACCGTAGCGATTAATCCGGCCAGACATTCGTGATTTTGCGTGCCAGTCTCCCAGCGGTCGGGCAACTTCTCGGTACAGGCGCGCAGCTTGTAGGGACGCAGCCGCTGCAACTGCTCGCGCTTGCCGAACAGGATCCCGAGGTGCGGGCCGAAGAACTTGTAACTGGAGCATGCCAGAAAGTCGCAATCGAGAGCGCGCACATCGATCGGGCCATGCGGCGCGTAATGCACGGCATCAATGAAGGTCATCGCTCCCGCGTCATGGGCAAGCCGCACTATCTCGTTCACGTCGTTGATGGTTCCAACCGCATTCGCCGCCCAGCCGACCGCCACCAGCCGGGTGCTACGGCGGACCTTGGCCGAGAGGTCGAACATGTCGAGGGTGCAATCGCTGGGCTTGACGTCGGCGGTGCGCACCTTAACTCCGCGCTCCTCGAGACAAACCCAGGGTGAGACGTTGGCGTCATGGTCCAGGCAGGTCACCAGCAGTTCGTCGCCGCTCTTGAGTTCGCGGCCAATGGCGCGGCTCAACGCGAAAGTAAGCGTGGTCATATTGGCGCCGAAGACCACTTCATCAGCGGAGCAGTTGAAGAGGTCGGCCATGGCGGCGCGCGCATCGGCGATGATCTGGTCGGTGCTGCGGCTGGTGAGAAACGCGCCGCCCGTATTCGCATTGGACGAAGCTAGATAGTTGACGATGGCGTCCATGACGCGCTGCGGAACCTGGGTACCGCCGGGCGCGTCGAAGAACACAGCGGGCTGGCCGTTGACCGTCTGATTAAGAGCTGGAAACTGTTGCCGCACCCACGCGATATCCAGCGTTGCGACATCTTTTGCGCTCGATGACATTGTTAAGCACTCCTGACCGCGGAAATGAAATCAGCCAGCATGCCATACGCGGTCGCTTGCGGCCCTGGGTCGCGCTCGCCGATGATGAGCTCGGGGAAAATGTCGGTCTCAAAACTGATGAGCAGCGAAGTCCCCCGAACCGTACTCAGCGGATCGCCGGCTTTCAGCCGCTCAGGCGCAACCGAGGCCGTGATCGTACCGTCGGACTCGCGCCGCGCCCGGCTCACCAACTTCCAAGCTTCGCCGCTCGAGCGGGCTTCGCGCAACTGCTCGGCGTTGATCCCGCGAATACCCTGACGCGCCACGTCGTCCAGCCTGAGCCTCCCGTCCATCAGCACGGTCGTCAGCCCAACGATCTTCACGGCAGCGTCGATCCCGTCGATATCACTGGAGGGATCGGCTTCGGCCACGCCCAATCGCTGCGCCTCGCGTACTGCCTCGTCGAAACTCATACCTGCTTCCATCGCATCCAGAATCACGGTCGTGGTCGAATTCAGAACGCCGCGAAATCCACGGAGTTCGAGCGCGGGCAGCGTCTCGCGAAGGAGCGAGAATATCGGCACACCGTCCATCATGGCGGACTCATGCAGGAAGCGCCGTCCTTTGGCGGCGGCCAACTCGGTCAGCTCACGATAAGCGTGCACGACGGGCCCCTTGTTCGCGCTGATGGCGTGCGCACCCGATTCCAATGCTGCGCGAACATGGTCAATCGCGGGCTGGCCGGTCGCCGCATTCAGAGAGCTGGCCTCAAACAGCACGTCGGCTCTGCCCAGCCGCAGCCATTCCCGAGCGTCAGGTGTCTTCTGCGCATTAGAGAGATTTCCCGCCAACAACTTCACCGGATCGAAGCCGTTGGGTGCAACCAGCCAGCCAAGGCGGCGGGAAGCCACACCGGTGAAGCGCCACGCCATGTCGTAGCGACTCCTGAGCTCCTGCTCTTTTTTCTGAAGCAGCGCGACCAGGGCCCGGCCGACATTGCCCAATCCGACGAGGCACAAATTATAGGTGCGAATGCAGGTTTCTCCGGGATGAAGTGGCTCCCTCTCATTCTAAATGGCTCGACTGGGCCGCCAATGTTCGTCTGCGAATCCGCCTGGCGCCGATTTCCACAGCCATTTTTGTGCCTTTGCCGCAGTCGTGCGCATCTGTTGTGATGGGCGGGTTTTAAACGGCTGCAGTTGGCGCGAAAACCTCAGCTTGAGCCGCGTGTTCCTAACGTATAATGCCGGAGGCTGATTCCCCGATGTCCAACCGCGCCAATCGCCGTAGCGTTTGCTTCGAACCGAGCATCTTCTGTATGCTGCAACGTCCGAGCCGGAAGCCTGACACGTCGTACACTCCGCTTTTGAAGGAGCGCCTGAATGGCCATCAAAGCAACTGACTACGTTTGGCACAATGGGCAACTGATTCCCTGGGATGACGCCAAGCTCCACGTCATGGCGCACGTGGTCAACTACGGCTCGTCGGTGTTCGAAGGCATCCGCTGTTATCACACGCCGAAAGGCCCCGCCATTTTCCGGCTGCAGGACCACATGCTTCGCCTCATCCAGTCGGCCAAGATCTACCGCATTGAGCTGGACTTTTCGCTCGACGAACTGTGCCATGCTGCGGTAGAACTCGTCGGCGCGAACAAGGTGTCGCCGTGCTACGTGCGTCCCATCGTGCTGCGCGGTTACGGCCAGGTTGGCGTCAACCCGTTCAACTCGCCGATCGAGGTTTACATCGCCAACTACGAGTGGGGGAAATATCTCTGCGATGCCGATTGTGACGACGGAGTTGACGTTTGCGTTTCCTCGTGGACGCGTCTGGCGCCCAACACCATGCCGACCATGTCCAAGGCCGGCGCCAACTACATGAACTCGCAGTTGATCAAGATGGAAGCCATCGTCAACGGCTACAGCGAGGGCATTGCGCTCGATGTCAACGGCTATGTCAGCGAGGGCTCCGGCGAGAACATCTTCGTCGTGCACAAGGACCGGATCTACACTCCGCCGCTGGGCAATAGCGTTCTGCCCGGCATCACGCGCAACTCGGTGCTGCATATCGCGCAGGAACTCGGCATTCCGGTGGTCGAGCAGATCATTCCGCGCGAGATGCTGTACATCGCCGACGAACTGTTCTTCAGCGGAACCGCGGCCGAAATCACGCCCATCCGTTCCGTGGATAAGATCACCGTCGGCCGCGGCGTCGCCGGTCCGGTCACCAAGACCGTCCGCAAGGAGTTCTACGCCATCGTGAACGGCAGCACCGAAGACCGCTTCCATTGGCTGACACCCGTCCCAGTGAAGCAGCCCGTCAGCGTGTAGCGAACAACTGGAAGAGAGGAAGCCGCGGGAGATTTCCTGCGGCTTTTTGTTGGCCTTCAGTCCTCCGCATTGGTCCGCATTCAGCATCCGCAATCACGCTTTGCAACTTTCTACTGGGCGAGCCATCTTGGGACTCGATACTTCAAGCTGCCTTTCCCAGCTTCTAACAAACGTGCGACTGACAACTGACTGGTACCCCCTCCCCCTCCCCCTTGGATCTTTAGAATCAATGTTTTAGGAGGAAATTCCCGGCAAAATATTGTGGCCGTGTGGAGTTATAGGTAAAATCTTCAAAAATATGGACTTGCGACGAGGCAAACAGGTCGACCTTACTCGAAACTGGCTGTTGGCAACTGACAACTGGGTCTGGGGAACGGACAACTGCCTTCGGGGGCTTGCTGGCAACTGGCGGCTGGCAACTGACAACTGCTTTGGTGGTCGAGCCACTTTAGTCCCGCTCTCGAGGATGTTCTGGGAGTCGCTCGGACGCAAGCTCCTCCACATCCTTCGCGACCAGTGTACGCGCCGGCGAGCGTCAGACCTAGTGAGTTAATCACCGTTCAGAGTGATGAGGTCGCAGGTTCAGCTTACGAAGGTAACCATGAGAAAGGTGATTATTTACTTGACATCAGGTTCAGCCCCAACAAAAAGGCCCCTCCGGGGCTGAACCTGTAGAAACCTGCATACCCAGCGCTGCGCGCTGGGCTACCTTGAGTCGTCCCGCGTGGGCGGGACTGAGGTCCTACCGGTAGAGCTTTCCGGCAACAAACGGCAATACCCAAACGCCGCAGGGTTTTCTGTGACGGGCGCATTGGTATTCATCACGCCCAGCAGTCGGAAGGGTTACCGACCCAGCACCGCAGGTGCGGCTCAGGACAGCCCAGCGCGAAGCGCTGGGTAGAGTGTGGAGACGAGACGAGTCCCGTAGGGACGGCACAGTTCTCACGCCCAAAACAGCGCCGACTAGCGAACCGCGAAAGCGAGGTCATCGTGATCGTCATAGCTTCCTGTGCTACATGAAGACCTGGTTCCCCCCTTGCGGAAGCTCGCCCGGACAGCTTGAAGCTGGCCAGGCCGAAGCCGGGACAAAGCCGACAACGTCTGCGCTCCCGTGGCTCGTGGCACGAGCGTGGCGATGTAGATCCAGGTGGGATTGTTGGCGTTGGTTGCGTAGTACAAGTCCAGAGCATCCTGCGTGGTGTCAGCGACCCAGACCGTGGCACTTATCTTCACAATCGAACCTTGGGACATGCTCAGGCCGTTAGTCGTCGCTACTACCAGGCGGTCAATTGATTCGTCGACATGGAAAGTCCCGGCGGCACCGTCGGCGCACGAACTGTGGATGGTGTTGGGTTGATTCGGCTCAGCGCCGCCAGTCATGGTGTCTTTGCCCAGGAGCAGTGACGGACCCGAATCGCACGATCTGAACGGCAACGTGCACTTCGGAACACCCAGCGTGGAGTCGTATACCGCAATACCAGGCAGAGACGTTATTGTGAAACTGATGTAGTTCGAAGCTTCAACATTACCCGCCATATCCACGCTGTAGAACCCGACGGTGTGATTACCAAGCGTATTAACCGTGAATGGGCTGCTGTAAGTCTGCTGGGCTCCGCCGTCGATTTCGTAGTAGGTTGCGGCCACTCCGCTTGCGTTGTCTGTCGCCGCGAGAGTTACTTGCACGGGGCTGATATATGCGCCACCCTGCAGAATGCCGCTCAGGGTTGCCGTAGTGACCGGGGGGATGGTGTCGTAGCCGATCGGGCCATAGGTGTAATCGCCCGACGCAACCCCCGTGTTGTCCCACGCACGCACATGCACAGCATGCCAGCCTTGGCCGACGCCGCCGTTGCACGACGCCCCTGTGAAGTCGAGGCAACCGTTGGTAGCGTTGGGATACTGTGGCCCACTGTAGAAAGAATTGCCGGAGCCCGGAGTAGGTTCGCTAAAGACATCTCCCGGGTCGGAGTCCCAGGCCGGGCTGAAGCCCGCCACTCCGGTTGCTGGGTTGCCGTTTGCGCTGGTGTCGTTCACACTCCAGCTAACAATCTGGTCAGTGTTGTACCAAATATTCGTCTTCGGTCCGGAGAAAACCACGACCGGCGCACCGAAATCCCCTGCCCGGAACGTGTTGATGGCCCAGGCCAGTTGCAGCATGTTGACCGAGCCCCAGCCCGTAACCATGTCGTAGCCTGCGCCGGCGCAGTAGTATTTCAAGTTGTATTTCTTCGTAATGTCGTTGTTATTACAACCGGAGATGATGTCATAAAACGGGTAGTGCGGTGCATAGCCGGAGTTAAGCCCAAACCAATAGAGGTACACGTCTCCGTTACCGATCGGCGCACAGGGACCGCCGCCGTGACATCCGCCGGTGATAGTGCCTAAGTAGAGCAGATAGGCATTCTCCTGCGCGAAGAAGCCAGCCACCTCAGGCGCGACAATACTGGTGCCTCCGTTCCCCGACAACTGTCCATTGAAGAAAATGTTTTGCGGAGCGTAGAACAAAGTCAGCGTTGAGCGCGATGTCGGGGACCTCTCGTTTGCTCCCGACGAGGCAGGCCCTGATACGGAGGGGCTGGCCAATAGGCACTGACGCCGCCCCCACTACCGCCATCATTCTCCGCACAGCCATAGGGACCGCCGGTCCATCCGACCTCGGAGTTGTAGATCGGGCCACTAGACAGCGACAGAGTGGTACCGCCAGCGGAGACGAAGTTGGGGTCTGAGCCGGGATAGCTCACAGCGTCGTGATGGACGCAGGTTGTAGTGGCGCCCCCGTCATGCGAGATCCCGATTAGCGTCCAGCCCTGACCAATCATGGAGTTGAAGATGGCATGGTCGGTGTCCATCACGGATTGCGGCGTGCAATCAAACTCGGCACAGCCCCAGCTGGTGCTGAAAACACGCGCGTTCCCGTCGGTCAGGACCTGGTTGTAGATGTCGGTAAAGGTCGAAAACTGATTATTCACGCCATCGTACATATAGACGAGGCTGGTGTCGGCTTCCGCGCCGAAGCTGTTCGACATGGCGGTGGACCATTCGAAATCCAGGGTTCCCTCTCCATCGCAGCATGACGGTGTTCCATCGATGTAGATGATGAAATAGTGCCAGGCCAGATAAGGGTACTGGTTGTGGAAACCCTGGAAGTCATTCGGGTCCTGCCTGCCAGCCGTAGCGATGGCAATGGAAGTCTCGGGAGGCGTTTGATCAGGATTGCCCAGGGGATTGCAGCAGTGACCCTGGTTGTACAGTGCTTGCGCATCGTAGGCCTCGGAACTGTACAGGTCCGTTGGATCGTAGGCGCCGTTGGTTATGTAGGAACTGGGACCGCTGGGTGCAAAATTCCTCAGGCGGCGTGGCGCCTTAGCGCTATTGGCAGAGCCGCCCCCGGACGACCCCGGACCGACGACCGGGCCGGGCTCATAGACTGGGAAGACAGGCTCTTGCGCGTCCTTATTGGCCGGGCGCAACACTTGCAGGTCGTTGAGACCGCCAACGGAGTGAATGATGGCGGCCAGTCGCGGCAGGAATGGCCGGATCCTGAGCGTTGGAGTAAAAGAAGGTACTCCCAAGCTGGTAGCGGTTGATGGTGACATCGAGCGCCTTCTCGATGGTTGCCACTGTGGCCTCGACGTCAACCAACAGGCGGTTTGGGTAACGATGCGTGACGGTGAGCCCCTGGCTTTCCGCCCAATCTACGACGGCTTGTTCATCCTGTTTCGACGGAGAAAAGCGCGCGATCCACTCTTCCGGCTTCAGGAACTTCTGAAAGTTCGGCGAACCTTTCGTCTGCAGCTCTTGCAGGAACTGCTCCTCCTCCTCCGGGTGTGGCGGCTGCAGCCCGAATACCAGCCGCAACTTCTGGTCGGGATTGTAATGTCCGATGATTTTGGCCGAGCCGTCCTCCACAGCACGCGGCGTCTGCCTGACGGCAATCTTTTCCTGCGCCATCGAGCACTGAGGGCAGCAGAAGAAAAACAGCAATAGAAAAAATGACAGGATCGGGGACGTCCTGTGGTGGATTGGGAAAAACGCTGGCCGAGTGCACCGAGAAAGGTCCCGGGAGTTCATCGGGTCCTCCATGCAAGTTTTAGCACCACTCTGAAAACTCGCGGATGATGTTATGGAGCCATTCTGCGCCCAGCTAGCTCCTTTTCAATAGTAAAACGATTAATAGCCAAGCTCTAAACAACTGAATTATCGCATCATCGAGAGGTGTTCCAGAATTGGGCCAAGCGCGATCGCAGGAAGGTAACTGAGGGCGGGAACAATCAGCACCGTAAAGTGAGCAGGACGGCAAACACCCAGGAATCTGAAGGTAGGGTTCCTGCGCTATCTGGTGTCGGCTGCTGAGTGGCAAACAGGCCCGCCAGCCCGAGTGCCGGAATGGCCAGCCCGAACCGGCCTATCATCATGGTGATCGCGGTAGTCAGGTTGTAGAACGGGCTATTCGCATTCAGGCCGGCAAAGCTCTGACCGTTGTTCGCGTTTGCCGACGCGTAAGCGAAGAGAATTGAGGTGAACCCATGCGTGCCGGTGTTGGTAACCAGGCCGGCCAGTCCTGACTTGGTGAGTACGGCCAGTGCGGTGAACACCAGGACGGACGTCGAACCGGCAATGAGGTAAAGCATAAGCATCTTGCTTTCCGCAGCTTGAATCCTCTTGCCCAGATAGGCGGGTGTGCGTCCGATCATCAGTCCGCCAAGAAACAACGCGATCAACGCGACCATAATGATGCTGTAGAGTCCCGTACCCAGTCCGCCAAAGACGATTTCTCCCAGCAGCATGTTGACCAGCAGTACGAGACCAGCGAGAGGCGCGTAGCTGTCGTGCATGGAGTTGTAAGAACCGGTTGCTCCATTGGAGGTGGTCACCGCGGTCAGTACCGACGAGCTAATGCCAAACCTGACCTCTTTTCCCTCCATGTTCCCAGCGGCCTGGGCGGCGCCGGCGCCGACGCTTAACGCGCGCGGCAAGAGCGGGTTGCCGCGTTGCTCCGCCCAGCCGCACACCAACAGCCCGGCAACAAACAGGAAGACAATGACCCGGTACAAGACCCAGCCGTCACGGGGTCTGCCAACCATCAATCCATAGGTATGGGTGAAGGCCGCAGGGAGGACTGCGATGGCAAGCATCTCGATGAAATTCGTGAGGGGAGTAGGATTCTCGAACGGATGAGCGCCATTCGCGTTGAAGAATCCGCCACCGTTAGTGCCCAGGTTCTTGATGATCTCTAACGCCGCAACGGGTCCCTGAGCGATGGTTTGCTTTGCACCCTCAAGACCGATGGCTTGCGCATAGGGATGGAAGTTCATCGGCACTCCCTGCCAGACCAGCGCCAGCGCTCCGACAATCGATAGTGGCAAGAGCACCCATAGTATGGACCTGACCAGATCCACCCAGAAATTCCCCAGAGTGTTGACGCGATCACGTGCAAGGCCGCGGATGAAGGCCACTCCGACAGCCAGACCCGCTGCTCCCGCAAGAAAATTCTGGACGGTCAGTCCTACAATCTGGCTGAAGTAGCTCAAGGTGTTTTCGCCGCCATAGGCTTGCCAGGTGGTGGTAGTGGAGAAGCTAACTGCGGTGTTCATCGCCAGGTCGGGCGTCATCGGCGTGGTCATGTAGGTGGGATAGAACCACGGGAGGAACCGCTGTAAGCGCAGGATCGCGTACAAAGCCAGGGTGCCCACCATCCCGAAAACGACAAACGAGTACGCATACTCTTGCCAAGTCATTTCCTGCTTCGGCTGGACGCGAGTTACGCGGTAGATCAACCGCTCCAGCGGGCAGAGGAGAGGATCAAGTAGGGTTTTGTCGCCAGCGAAAACGCGGGCCATATAACGCCCTACTGGCTTAACGAGCAGTGTTACAACGAGAAGGAAGACGGCGTACTGCAGGATGGCGGACGAACTCATGCGTCATCCTTCGCACCAGGGCAGTAGCTATGCTGCTGTGGTGCGGGCAAACGCGTTCGGAAGCAGATCAGTCGTGTGGTGGAACTCACGCCACCTCCGTAAAGGTTAGTGATCAAACAAGTCCCGTCACTCCGATTGGACAAGCGGCACCGTAAGTTTTGAATAAAGACTCTATAAGGCTCCCTTAAGGATATAGCGTCCGCGTCGGCGCCAACTCAGTGTCTCTGCACCTCCGCCACGGTCACCGGTTTCTCCGGCTTCTTCGTCTGTTTGGTGGGCGCGCCCGCCGGGCCGGGTGATGACGGCACGTTCTCGATGTTCGGCGGATTGTGGCTGGGCGCCGGACCGCCGTGCAGGCTCAACTGTCCCAGCCGGCAGAGGTTGATGGCTTCGCCCAGAATGCGTGCCGCCTCCTGCGGCGCATGGAAGCCCATCGAGTTCTCCGACATGACGAAGTCGATCATGAACTGTCCCTTGCGCTGATAGTCGCGCGCCGGGGCCAATTGCGCGTCGGTCACGCCTTTCGCCTTCATGTCCTTGATGTCGTTGATCAGGTCCACCAGTGCGTCCAGCGCGGTATTGCGCAAGTTGAAGAAGCGGTCCTGGATGTCCTCGACCCGCGCCTTGAGCTCCTCCTCGGGGAAATGATGGCAGGTCTGGCAGGAGCGGTTGATTTTCAGCATCGGGCTGTTGATCTGGTGGTCGCTGATCTTCAGTCCGCCCTGGCGCGTGTAAGGCATGTGGCAATCGGCGCAGGCCACGCCGGAGCGCGCATGCACGCCCTGGTTCCACATCTCGAACTCGGGATGGCGAGGCTTGATCAGCGGCGCGCCGCTGTCGGGATGCGTCCACTCGGTGAGCTTGGCCGCGTCCTCGACAGCGATGATGTCTTCCACCTTCAGTCCCTTCGCCCACGGGAACGTCAGCCGCTTGTTGGGCGGCTGGAAGTAGTAGGTGACGTGGCACTGGCCGCAGACGTAGGAGCGCATCTCCTGGCGCGTCGCCATGGTGTTGACGTCATAGTTCTGCACGCCCTGGTTTGCCTTCAACGCGCGAATGCCCTCGATGAAGGCCGGGCGCGTGATGCGCAACTGCATGGTCTTGGGATCGTGACAGTCAATGCAGGCCACGGGATGCTTCACCGTCTCGCGGATCTGCTTGTAGGTCATGTGGGTGTCGCTGATGACGTTGAAGCCCTTCATGATGTCGCCATCGCCCAGCTTTAGAAAAGTGGTCACCATGGAGGCGTGGCAGTTGATGCACATGGCCGGCGGATTGAATTTCTGCCGCTCGGTGAAGGTCTGGTCCTCGAGCATATAGGCGTGGCCGCGGCGCTCGCGGTAGTCGGCGGAGAACGCGTAACCCGCCCAAATGGTCTTCAGGCGAGGGTCTTCCTGCAGCTTGGAGCGCGCCACCACGGAGCGCGGATCGGCGTCGGTGGGCGAATGCGGCAGGGCCTCGCTTCCGCCGTACTTGGTGCGCTGCATGTCCACGGTGCGGGTGTACAGGTCGTACTGCAGGGGAAAGTTCTTCGCCCAGGTGGCGGGGTCGTCAATGGTGTCGTTCAACTCGACCACGCGATAGAAGGGGTTCTTGGCTTCCTGCTTGCGCTCGAACACGTTGATCAGCAGCGCGGTTACGGCGATCGTGGCGACGATTGCCAGAACAACCACGCTGATCAACATCCGCCGCGACGGAGCGCGCCTGGCGATCAGTTGGTGGGATTCATGATTGCTCCATGGATGAAGAGGGAAGGTCAAGGAAGCGGCCGCATCGGAGTGCCCGACGGTACCGTGGCAGCGCATACAGTCCAGTCCTTCCGCCTTGCCGTGGACCACGTTGCCGTCAATCGCGGCCGTGATGTTCTGGTGGCAGCGGCGGCAGGCGTTTTCGGCGACCTTTTGGTCGAACTCGGTGATCTGGATGTTGTCGGGATAGCCTCCGCTGGTGAAGTAGAACGAATGCCAGAAGCCGTTGTTCAGTTTGACCGCGTATTTTCCGATCAGGTTGTGCGGAGTGTGGCAGTCATTGCAGGTGGCCGCGTGGCGATGACTGGACTTCACCCAGCCGTCATACTCGGCCTGCATGACATGACAGTTGGCGCACGCCGCAGGGTCGTTGGTCAGGTAGGAATAGCCCTTGGCGTAAATAAAGGTGTAGGCGCCCAGTCCGATCACCAGACCCGCGAGCACAGCCAAAACCACCGTGACCCCGAAGTATGATCGCATCCGGCTTCCCTTCCCGGACCGTCATGCGCCACATCCGGAGTACCGCACAGATCTGTCCCAATTGGCAAAGTACAGGCTCGTAGACCCAAGGATGTGACTGGGTCACAATCTGGCGTGGCGACTACGCTCTACAATTGCCGGTTGTGAGAAACGGGGCCGTTCCTCACACTGCAGCAACAGCAGAGGCAGTTGATCACCGCAACCGGAGGCCTGTCGGGCTCCTGAGCGCAAAAAATAAATACAAAGGAGATTCAATTTCATGAAGCGCTACGTAATCATCCTGGCAGCACTCACCCTGGCGTCGAGCATGGCTTGGGCGCAGGACGGGGCTGCTCTATACAAGACAAAGTGCGCGATGTGCCACGGCGCCGCGGGCGAAGGCAAGACTGGTCCCGCACTGGCGGAATACGAAACTGACCGCAGCGCAGATCACCGATGTGCTCACCAAGGGCGCCGAAGGAAAGAAAGCGCCGCACGGGAAACCGGTGGCGGGACTCACGGCAGAGCAGGCGTCGGCCATTGCCGGCTATGTGGTAACGCTCAAGAAGTAGACTCTACGGGTGTTTTTGAAGGGCCGGCCTTTACAGGCCGGCTTTTTCGTTTGGATTACAACTCCGCTCTCAGAACGTGACCCTCACTCCCAGCTGCGCCGCGAACGGAATTCCGACCGTCGTTCCAGGGCCGAAGAAATCCCCAGCGCACCGGCGGGAACCAGCAACTGATTCGGATTCGTAATCGGCACGCTGCATGCCGGAGTCGGACACAAATGAGTTGCGTTGTAGAGGTTGTCCACCGGCGTCGGCAGAGCGGAGATATCGGTCACGTAATTCGCACCCGGATTGTTGCGGTTGAAGAGATTGAAGAACTCGATGAACGGCAGCACCTGCCAGCGTTCCCCGACCTTGAACGGCCGGGTGACGCGCAGGTCAACCTGGATGTACGGGGTCCCGCGGAACTGGTCCAAGTTGGTCTGAACGCCGTTGATCACGGCGCGATCATTGGTCGGATCGCCGAAGCCATTCACATCCACCGGAGTCGTGAGCGTAATTGGCCGGGCGCTCTCGGCCTGGAATCAGCGTCGGAAACCTGAAAGCCGCCCGGAACATAAACCACTCCCTGCCAGCGTGAAGCGGCTGGTGACATCTTCCCCCGATGGGCCGTAATCGCCCGGGCCAAACGGGTTCAGCGGATTGCAGACGCCATTCACGTAATCGAAGAGCTCGCCCAGGACGCAACCCCAGGTCTTCGCCCTCGATAGCACATAGTTGGCGGTCAAGTTGAAGCGGCGGGTAACGTTCCCCTGCAGATGCAGCATCATCGCGTTGTAGCTGGAGCGGTTGTCGGACTTGAAGACAGACAGGTCTGGGACATTGGCCTGCTGGGTGGCCTGGTCCGGAGGCGAACAGCGGCGAGAACAAGGTGTAGCCCGAGGTGTAGTTCGTAGCGCCGGTAGCCGTGGTCTGCCCTGCTCGTGGACATAGTCGGCGCTCATGGTCCAGTTCTTGTGCCACAGGTACTGGACGCCGCCGCTCACGTGCAGTGCATAGGGGGTGTGGTAGTTGGGATCGATCACCGCGCCCGCGCCGCCGATTCGCTGCGCCCGGCAGGCATCCCGGATCACCCGGCTGATTGCAGGGTAAAAACGCCGAGGCGTGTTCACCGCCTGGAACGCCGTCGCCCAGCCGTTCTGCGCCAGATCGTTGTAGTAGAGGCCGATGCCGGCGCGAATCACCAGGTCCTCGATCCGGTCGGGCGAGTAAGCGATGCCCAGGCGCGGCGCGAACGCCTTGCGGTAATCATGAGGAACGCCGGTGGGCAGGGGCAATTGCAGCCCTTGAATGGTCTGCACTCCGGGATTGAAGGACTGGCTTACGCCCGACGCCTGGAACAATCCAAACGTCGTGTCCCAGCGCAAACCGTAGTTGAGGGTCAGCTCCGGCGTCACCCGCCAGGTGTCCATGGCATAGAGTCCCAGCCGCTGGACGTTCTGCGAGAAGGCGCCGTTTCCGGCGGGCGTTGAGGTAGTCTGGCAGTTGCTGCCGTCAAAGGGCGGCAGGCAGTTCAACTCGGCGGTGAATTGGTCCGGGTTCGTCAGGTAGTAGGTCGGATTCTGGGTAAGAACGTAGAGTGTCTCGGCCTGCCCAGGGAAAGCGCCGCTCAGCACCGGCTCATGGATGAAGTCCACGCCAAACTTGGGAGCATGCCTGCCTTTGGAGCCGCTCACATCGTACTTGAACTGGTATTTTTCCTGGTTACGCAAGACGGGAAATGCGGTAATTGGCGTAACAAATTGGTTGTCACCATAGGTTTCGAAACCCGAGATGGTCTTGGAGGTGGAGCTGAACGGAAAAGCCAGCGCAAAGCCCAGATAACCATTGCGCGCTGCGGTGCCGTGCAGATAGCTGGCATCAAAGGTGAACGTTCCCACCCAGGACGGGCTGAAGGTAAACGTGTTGCTGACCACGCCGTTCTGGTAATTGCCGTGCGTCGTCGCGCCGGTCGAGGGCAGCGTTGCCTGCTGCACCAGGCCATTGTTGGTGGTGTTGTTGTCCAGAGCGTAGCGAATAAACCACTGCGAGCGTTGCGACTGCGACCAGTCCAGGCGCATCATCCCCAGGTAAGACTGGAACGGCACGCGAACGTAGGGAGGCACCGGGATCGAACTGGTGTTCGGCACCAACCCCTCCAGCGCCAATTGATTGAGGGCGTTGAATTGGGTCAGGCTGTCGGGACTGTAATTGATGCTGGCGTGCTCGTTCACCATCTCGAAGCCGGAGTAAACCCAGAGCTTGTCCTTCACGATGGGCCCGCCGAGGGTGCCGACATAGTTCTGCCGCGAGAACGGCTGCTTGGGCTGGGGCGAAGGGTTCTCAATCGGAAAACGCGCATTCAGCGCCGCCGCCCGCTCATAAACTGCGAAGTCGCCATGCCAGTCGTTGGTGCCGCTCTTGGTGCTGATGACCACGGAACCGGCTGTGGTGCGGCCGATATCGGCATTCTGCTGCGAAGTCTGCACTGCAAATTCCCGAATCACGTCGGGAGAAAAGTTCTGCAGGAAGCCGCCGATGTAGTCGTCCGAGTTGTCGCCGCCATCCACGGTGAGCTGGTTGTTCAGCCCCGAGCTTCCGCCAGTGGACACAGCGGTAATACGCGCCTTGGTGGGATCGGAGGGCTCCACCGGTTCCGTGCCCGGGACCATGTAGGCGATATTGGCGAAGCTGCGGGCCGCCAGGGGAATGGTCTGCAGATCCTTGCCGCTGACCACACCGCCATTCACCGCACTGGTAGTATCGAGCGTCCTGGGTTGTGATGGAAGAGGCCTCGGCCTTCACGTTTACCGTTTCCTGCACGGCCGCCGGACGCAACGCACCAGCAGAGTCGCGCACGTTACTCACCAGCACCGTCACATCGGAACTGGCTTCGGCAAATCCCTTGGAATTGACGACCACGTGATAATCGCCCGGCAGCAAGTCGGGGACGCGGAACTGGCCGCGGCTATCGGTTGTCACCTGCCGCGTTACGCCCGAACCAGTTGCGGTCACCGCGACATTGGCAGACTTAATTCGTGCCCCGCTGGCATCCTGCACTTCGCCGAGTAAGGAGCCGGTCGCGTTCTGTCCGCACAGGGAGGACGGAAGCGAGAGAACGGCACACAAAGCTAGAACGAAAACGATGGATAGAGCTGAATATTGCAGTCTTACTCGTATCAAGTGCCACCTCTAGGACGGATGAAACTCTCGCGGCGGTGAGACGCAACCCACAGCGACTAGCAATCTCGTAGGCTACCCTGCTACCGATACGTACTACCAACGGTAGTAGTTAGGATTGGCGAAAGGACCTCTGGCGCCAGAAGGGACTGGAATAGTTCCGAGCAGGCGAGGCCGTCCTGCTAAACTGGCGCGGGCCAACAACCCAGCCGCTCAACTTGATTTAGTAATGGCGGCGCCCGCTGAGGATCAGGTTTGCAGTCTTTATGGCCGAGTTAGGACATCACCCTTCACCGCGCGATTGAATCTGCGGGTGATACGAATCGCCACGGCGAGCCTAGTCACCGGAGTCATGATCGGATTGGTCGGTGGGGCCTTCCGCTATTGCCTAGCTGCCTCCGATGGGCTGCGTGATGCAATGGTCCACGCGGCGCACGCATGGCCGTACACCGGCTGGCTGATACCAGTTGCGGTGCTTGCCGACATCTACTGCGACTGCACGATGCAAGAGCGGCCTTGCCAGCCAACCTGAATGACTCGACCGTCTTCGACCAGCACCGGAACAGCGCCTTGACCGTGAGCAACGGTGAGCAGACGCGCGCGGGCCGATGGGTCCTCCTCGACGTCGTATTCGACGAACTCGGTGCGCCTCCATTCAAGCCACTCCCGCATCTCCCGGGTATAAGGACAACTCGCCGTTCCAAAGAGCTCAATCCTGGCCACGGTCAAGGACCTCCAGCGATTCGCGAACGATGTGATACATGGAAGCCTGGACTTCCTGAATTCTAGGAATGTAGTCGCAGGGAACCACTAGTGGAAAGTCCACCAGTTGCCGTCGCTTGATCTCCCCGCCGTCGTAGCCGAGCAGGGCGACTGTAAGCAAATCGCGTTTGCGTGCTTCCTCCAGTGCCATGATGATATTGCGCGAGCCTCCGCTGGTGGAGATTCCGATAGCAACGTCGTCGGGCTGTGCCTGGGCGATGAGTTGGCGAAGGAAGATCACGTCGGTTCCCACATCGTTAGCAACCGCCGTGATATTTGCAGGTTCCAGCGAGAGCGAGACCGCCGGAACCGGTTGGTATCCCATGGGAGGCAGTACACAATCAATCGCCCAGTCGTTGGCATCGGTGGCCGATCCTCCGTTGCCGAAGAGAATCAGCTTGCCTCCGCGCGAAACACGTTCGTAGATTGCCTGCGCCGCATTGCTGATTTGTTCGGCTTGCTCGAAAGCCACTTGGGTGCGCAGGGCCGCATCATCGTGAACTTTCATCTGGATCGAGGCCGCGACCTCGGCCACCAACCCTCCGGTCTGCTGCTTTTCCTGGCCTAGAAACGGATACAGAAACGCAGTATCGCCGAGTTCATGCCCCAACTCACGATGTTCGAAGAAGACGTGCACCGTCTCCCACAATGTGTGATAGAGCATCTCCATCATTTCCTGGTGAACGAAGGCGTCCTGGGTTTCGGGTCCCACAGCGTAAGAGCCCTCTGAACCGGGCAACACGAACGTGAACGCCCCGCTCTGGTAGGCCTCCTGGAGCGTCGCCCAAACCTCCGGGTCGCCCTCTGGCGGACCGAACCCCATGACGATGTCCTGCGGCCGAAGAATGCTTTCCATCCAGGGGCGAAACAGAATGGAAAGGTCCAGGGCGGGTAAGGCCCGCTTGCCCACGATGACGGGATGAACGAATTCAACCGAGACGTGCTGGGCGTCGGTGGCATAGGGTCCGCGTCCGAAGGCCAGCAGACGCCCTCCGCGCAGGAAGCGTTCAGACATTTCGCGGCATGCCATTGCCAGACGGTCCGCTTCGCGAGCAAAGAAAGCTTCACAGAGCTGATTGCGTTGCAGCAATCTCTCTTCGACCAGACCGGCGAGTTTGCATCGAGTATGCATGTCTTCGCCTCGCTAACAGATTCGTGGCAGAGGATCACCCACGAGCATGTCAATGATTCTGCTGCCTCCATATTCCGTTGTGATCATCACGGCGCCGGCCGGCTGCTCGTGCACCTCGCCAATAATGACCGCTTCTTCGCCACCATCCGTCTGGCGCAACGCGTTCAACGCCATCCTGGCGCATTCGGGAGCCACCACGGCCAGGAACTGCCCTTCGTTGGCAATGTGAAGAGGATCCAGGCCAAGCAACTCGCAGGCTCCCCGCACGGAATCGCGCACGGGGATTTTGTCTTCCCTGAGATGGATAGCAAGCCCGCAATCTCGAGCCAGTTCGTTGAGCGAAGTTGCGACACCGCCCCGGGTCGGGTCACGCATCCAACGAATGCCCGGGCCTGCGCTGCGCGCCATGGCTTCGACCATGCGAAATACCGGGCGCGTATCAGAGCGGAGGTCCGCTTCAATGTCGAGTTCACCTCGCGCCAGCAGAATGGTGATCCCGTGATCGCCAATGGGGCCCGAGAGCAGGACCTTGTCGCCTGGACGAACGGACCTGGGATTGATGTGTACCCCCGGTAGGAATGAGCCGACGCCGGTCGTCGTGATGTACATCCGGTCGGCCTTGCCATGCTCCACGACCTTGGTATCCCCACCGGCAATGGTGACTCCAGCTAGCCGGGCGGCTTGTGCCATGGCGCGGACTTCGGTCTCAAGCACCTCCGTGGGCAGCCCCGCCTCCAGGACAAATGTGACCACGATGGACTCGGGCCTCGCTCCCGCAACTGCCAGGTCGTTCACGGTACCGTTGATCGCGAGTTCTCCAATGGAGCCTCCGGCAAAGCTCAACGGCTTTACGACGAAGCAGTCGGTGGTTATGGCAATTCGCGCTCCTGCGATCTCAAGGGCGGCGGAATCGCCCAGGGGCTCGCTGGCAGCCTCAAAAAGGAGTGGCGCAAACAGGCCTTCGATTAATCGACGGCTGGCAATTCCGCCCGCGCCATGCGCCATTTCGATTTGCGGCTCGCGAAAGCGGACCTTGGCCGGCACCTTGCCGAGCGCGGCATCCAGCTTCAGGCCGGCTGCGCCAGGCTGATCGCCATTGCCTTGCGGTGTTCGTAATTGTAGTAAGCTGCGCACGATCCCTCCGACGACACCATCAGCGCTCCCACCGGATGTTCAGGAGTACATTCCCTGCCAAACAACTTGCACTGCGCCGGCTTGAGTACACCCTTCAGCACTTCGCCGCACTGCGCTGCCTTGGGATCGGTGACCCGAACTCCCGGAACGCTGAACCGTTGTTCACTGTCCCACTCGGCATAGCTATCGCGGATGCGAAGGGCCGATTGGGAGATGAATCCCAAGCCCCGCCATTCGAAATAAGGACGCAGTTGAAAGACCTCGGCCATGGCGCGGAGAGCCGCGCGGTTGCCTTCCCAGGGAACGACGCGCTTGTACTGGTTCTCCACTTTCGCTTCACCCGACTTGAGTTGACGCAGCAACATGACAATTGACTGCAGCATGTCGAGCGGCTCGAAACCCGAGATCACGATTGGTTTGTGCTCATCCTGTGCAATCCATTCGTAGGGACGACAACCTATAACGGTGGAAACATGGCCGGGGCCGATAAAGGCGTCAAGCCGCATGTCCGGCGAATCAAGGATGGCGCGAATCGCTGGAATGATGGTTACGTGGTTACAAAACAGGGAAAAATTGCGTACGCCCTCGGCCTTGGCCCGAATCAAGGTGAGGGCGGATGAGGGTGCGGTGGTTTCGAAACCGATAGCGAAGAACATGACGTGCTTATCGGGATTGGCTTTGGCAAGCTTAAGCGCGTCGGAAGGCGAATAAACAATGCGGACATCCATCCCGCGGGCCTTGTGCTCAAGCGGACTGCCTTGGGTTCCAGGCACGCGCATCATGTCGCCGAATGCCGTGAAGATAACATCGGGTTGCTGTGCCAGAGAAAGGCCGTCGTCAATTCTGCCCATGGGAAGAACGCAAACCGGGCAGCCGGGCCCGTGAATGAGTTCAATGTTCGGCGGAAGAATATCTTTCAGACCAAAGCGATAGATGGCGTGGGTGTGACCTCCGCACACTTCCATGAGCCGGTAATGCCGGTTAGGATCAGCCAGGCGGCGGATTTCGTCGGCCGTCCTGATAATGACCTCAGGATCGCGAAACTCGTCCACGAATCTCATGGCCGACCTCCAAATGGGATGGCCCATAGCAAGCCGAAACCATCAAACGACTTTGTTGTCATCGGCATCGTCAAGCCCATACCCCCGAACTTCCTGCATGGCCTGCTCGTCTTCACCCAGGATCCTGAGGGTCTGCATCTGGTCGAGCGCATCCTGTTCGCTGATCTTGCTCATCGCAAAGCCGACATGGATGAGGACCCAGTCGCCCGAAGTTGGCAGGTCGTCCTGCAGCAGCCCGAGGTCAACTTTGCGGCGCACGCCAGCTACCTCCACAGTGGCCAAATGCGGGGTGCCGGAGAAGAGCTCGATAATCCTGCCGGGTATCGCTAGACACATGAGATCGCCTCCGCGCCGCTCATTCCTGCTTGCGGGCCACGATATCGAAGGCGAACTTTACTTCGTCCTTCACCTTGAGCCCGCCTCCGATGGCAGAAACCAGCTTGATGTTGTAGTCCGACTGCCTCAGGGAAAATTCTCCGAAAGCGCGCAGCATATCGCCTGTAACAGCCACGCGCGCCGGAATCGCGAGGCCGCTGGTTACACCATGTAATGTAAGGTTCCCCTGCAATGTGATCGAATATTGTCCATTTGCCGGGTTGTTCACCGAAACCCGGGAGCAGTCGTAAACGATTTCCGGATACCTGGCGCTCTCGAGCACTGTCTCTTGCATCTCGCGCTCGATTTCGCGGCGGTCCTTATCGCTGATGCCGTCGGTGACCCCGAGCGACGCAGCTTTGACGGTGACGTGCAGAGAAGCACTCTCCAGTTTGTCCGGACTGAACTGGGCCTCGCCCGCAAAATCGCGAATGGCAATGGTTGGGCTGTGTCCAAAGGCAGACAGCATTCCGCTGGCAAATGCCCGGACCGTGAACCTGCTTATCCTGGCGTCGATCACGTAGCGAACGGGTGACGCCGCTCCTGTTCCCTGCGGTACGGGTTGAGAGTCAGCGCTACTTCTTGGGTCGATGCTTTCTGGCAAGCCAAAAATCTCCTTCCTGTGAGGAGTGCTGGGAAATAATGACTGCGAGTCCCCCTTACATGGATCGCAGCCGCATATAGCGTTCAATGTCGGGCAGCACTCCTGCTCCCAGGTTCGCGACGCCCATCTTGCTCAAGAAACGCTGGGCGTTGGGATTGGAGAGAATCAACCCTGCCCCAAAGACCATGAGCGCTATGCCGCTCAGCATGAACAGAGTGTCCCTATCGCTGGAATTTCCGTTGTTCGCATGAATCAATTCTGTTGCCACCGCCGTCTCCTTTCACGATTGTGTTTCAGACCTTTGTGTCGGCCATCTTCCGGCCAGGATTTTGTTGATAACCGAATCGAGCAAATCCACTGCCTCCTGTACCGCTTTCTCCACCGGCTCACTCAGCCCCATCTGGCCCTCCTCGGGCCCGAGCGTCGCGGGCTCGCATCCCAGCAGGAGGATTCCTTTCAAGGGCGCGCCCATCGAGGCTGCCATGCGAAGCGACGTTCATCGGATCCATGCCATGGGTCTCGACGCCAGCTTGCGGTGTCTCCTCGGAACCAAAAACGCCCACATCCGGCTCGAGGATGGAGATTGTGCCGGGCGGTTCGCCATGCGGAAACGCATCCACAAGAATGGCGGTCTTGTATCCGTCTTGCAAAGCATAGGCCAGGTCAAAGCCGCGAATGCCGAAGTCCGCCACCCGCACTCCGGCAGCCATCTTGCGAGCCGCCAACCGTCGGACCACTTCCACTCCAAAGCCGTCATCTCCGAGGAAGATGTTGCCGATGCCCGCAACTAGAATGCTGGGCTTCGCTGTCGTGTAGTCCGCCGCGACATTCGATGCTGCGAGAGGTTCGACTTCGTCGGGATCGAAGAAGAAACGATGGCCGGGCTGCCGAAGCAGTCCCATGTCCCTTCCGGGATCGTTGTCGAGCACGACGCAAACGTGAAACTTGCCTTCGTAGTCCTGCTCGAGTGCCTCAACCGTCGCGGTCTGTCCGGCGAGCGCGATGTCCAGCACGTCGCCGCCCTTGCGAGGGTGCAATCGCACCCGGTCTCCCGCTTTCACCTGGACTCCGGCTATTTCCAGGGAGTCCACCGGTGTCTTGTCCTCGAGCAATTGCCATTCCCACTCATTCATCGCTTCTCCTCATCAACGGGATGCAGGCCGCGCAAGACGCCATGCAGCTTCATAAGTTGCTCCGCAGGCAGGGTCTCGGTGCGCTCCAGCATCCGGCGCGCCCGCTCGTCCGATTGCCGCATCTCGACCTTCTCTTCGTCGGTCATGGTCATGATGCGGAGCGAGAGGATCTCGTCGATCTCCGTTCCGTCGAATAGATCTCCCGCACTCTCAGGAGCGATCTGCGGGTAGTCGTACAGGATGATGGGAGACGACAGCATCGTGTCGCGTTGTCCTTCCTCGCCCACCAGGACCGGGAAGGCTCCAACGTTGCGGCATTCGCTCGCGATCCCGCGCAAGGTTTCGGGAGGATCCAGCAGCGAGACGAACTCTCCTCCCTGCACGCCAAGGAGAAGGTGGGCCGACACCAGCGACTGCATCAGGGCGTCATCGCGGTTGATGAGCACCGCATCTCCGAGAGCAGTGACGTTCTTGACACGAACAACTACCCGGTACACGCCCTCAACCACCGGGTGCAGGGCAACATGAATTGCTCCGTCGATCGCCTGCTGCGTTCGCATCATCCGCCCGGCAACCCTGCCGCTGCTGTCCGATAACGGTTCGCTGGTCTGGTTGACCGGCAGGCTGAACGGCTGTTGCAAAGGCTGACGAACCAGCGTCTCCGCGTTGTTTTCGGGAACGCTAATTTCGCGCTCGACCGCCTCTTGCCAGGAGTAGAACTTCTGCCCGTCAACTTCCAGACTCCTGACGGGGACAAACACTGCCCCACCCGAATGCCGCCGATTGAGCTCTGGCATGATGCGCTCTTCAACGGAACGAGAGGTCAATTGCAAGAACCTGAGATAAACCTCAATCTTGGTCTGTCCGGAGCCCTGCACAAGGCACTCCGTCTGCATGACCCAAGGATCGGAACCCTTTTGGGCTTCGCTGTAGGACAGCGGATAGATAACGCCAAAGTTGAAGCGCTGCTGGTTCTTCACGGCCGACGGCCGATACGGATACAGCATGTATCCCTCGTACAGCACGGCCTTAGCGATCCTTTCCACTGCCGCCCGGTTCATGACCGTACCTTCTCCTCCACGTTTGAGAGCACCCTCTCGACGGCCTCCTCCCAGGTGGGAATTCCGCGTTCGATTTTGTAGTGATGCAATTGGTCGAAAACGTCGCGCCGCAGGCAGAGCCAGGCGCTATTTGGGTAATAGGTGTCCATCAACTCTTCCCAGGTCTTCAAAGGCAGCTTGAAGCGGGCCTCCTTGTCCCACGGGATCAGCATGACTTGGAGCGCGCCATCGCTCCGCGCGTAGAAGATCGTCCCGCTGAATTGCAGCAAAAGAGGGATTTCGCCGTCGGTAAGTCCGGAGAAATATTTGGTCGTGGCCACATTGAAGTCGAACGTACAGGGCACGGGAAGATCGACCTCGGTAGAACCGACGAATGCGGGCGCGATAACGACAGAGTGTGTCCACAACAAGGTGCGCAGGGTTTGGCCCCAGCGCTCCGGTTCACCGAAAAGGTCCCTCAGTCCTTCCTGCTCTCCGGTCGTGTAGCGCCGGCGCGTAACCTCGATCTGAATCTGGCAATGCAATGCAACCGTGAATATTGCTTCTTCCGGATCTGCGTTAGTCAGGCGAAGCTTTATGGCGAGCTGAGGCGCGACCGCAAAGGGAACAACCTCGACGCGTTCGACGTGGAAGCTCAGATCAGGCATGGGAACCCCCACTCGCCACCACACTCTTGCTCTTGAGCGCACCGAAGAAACGTGCGATCTCCTGCCACAGTTCTGTCCCGCCGGAAAACCCTTTCCAGTGCATACGAATCAGGCCGACGAGTTTGTAGCATTCATCAATGGGCAGAAGGTAGTACTCCGGAGCCGAGAAGCCGCGAGCATGTCCGACGCGGTTGACCAGCAGCGCTTCGACGTCAGTCTCCATTGCGTCAAGCTGCGGATTGTTCTGCACGATTTCCGCCCAGGACTCCAGAGAAAGCAGCGATCGGTCGCTCCCGCGGGACTGGGATACATCGCGACCATTCTTCCTTCGGGTGAGCTTCTGAAGAAGAAGGCCATGTTGATGGGAATCATCAAACTGTCCCACTGCGCGTCGGTCATGCGAAAGTCCGTCAGAACACGAACATAGCGGGGAACGCGCTTGAACTTAGCGCCGGCCTTGCCGCTGAACAGCAGGGCGCAGGCATCGCAAGCGCACAGCAGCTTCCGGCCTATGGGCTCGAGCAAGTGCGGGTGTTCGGATGCGAGCGCCACACTGCACAGCTCGCAATGCTCGACATTCTTTGGCCGCCGCGCAAACTGGCGAAGCGTACCAAATGCGCTATCGTATCCACGGAATTCTTGTGCAGCCATGTTCAACTCACCGCTGGCAGCGCAATAGCGTTTTGTTCGCGCGACGACCTTGCGTCCATCCCTGGAGACTGGCTGGTCACTCCCGGCGATATGGAGCGGTTTCCCAGTAATTTATCGAGGGAGACAAAACCCTCGGCTGGCTTGCCTTCAAGGCCTACCACCACAATCGAAGCAACGTCAGGCGCGGCTTCATAAATGGCCTCTTCCACGGTTGACTGAAGCGTGGCGCCAGTGGAAGCACAAGCGTGCCCGGTCAGGCCCAGCCGCAACCGGACGATTCCGTCCTCGGTTCCAAGCAGCTCCAGCTCGCCACCACCGCGTTGCACCTTTGGCAGAACCTGCTCCACCGCCCGGCTCACGCGGGTCTCCAGGTCGTCGGGATGCAGCCCGTACAAGACCAGCAGGCTGCTGACCAACGGGTCACGGCCAAGTTCATCAATGAGCCGCATGCCGGCGTCGCCGGTGTTCGCTGCGATCTCCAAAGCCCGGTCGAGGCCGGCGCCATGAAACTCCATCAGTAATTGCACAAGCTCTCGGGTGGAAGCCCGCACGCTGGGATCGGCAATCGACTCGATCTCCTGGACCAACCCGCCGATTCGCTGGAGGCGATGCGGCAATTCTTTGTTCTCGGACATTCCGCTCCTGGTACCCGTGAAATGAAGAGGAGTAGGCTCGCAATTGCACGTCTCGAACCCCCGACTCGCTACGTGCAATTGCGTCGCTCACTCCTCTCTCTGCAACGATGCGCCTACAGTTGCAGCCCGAACATTGGAGAATGGCGGGTCTGCAGTACCTTTCCATTCCCCAGATACATGTGCACGCCGCACGGCAAACAAGGATCAAAGCTGCGGACCGCCCGCATGATATCAATTCCTTTGAACTTGTCAGGGCCATTTTCCTCGAAGATTGGCGTGTTCTGCACCGCGTCCTCGTACGGCCCGGGAGTGCCATACACATCGCGCGGATTGGCATTCCAGGGAGTCGGTGGATAGGGATGATAGTTGGCAATCTTCCCGTTGCGAATCACCACGTGATGGGACAGAACGCCGCGTACCGCCTCGTGGAAACCGCAGCCAATGGCCTCTTCCGGTACTTTGAAGTCGGACCAGGTCCTGGTACGGCCGGCATGCAGTTCTCCCAGCGCCTTTTCTACGAAGTGGAGCGCTGCCGCGGCAGAATAGGCCTGGAAGTAGGTGCGAGCGCGGTCGCGTTCGATGGCGTTGCTCCACTTCGGAATCTTCCACTCAAATTCCACTTCCGGCAGCGAGGCGGTTTTGGGCAGATAAATCTTGACGCTGTTGCCGGTCGCCTTGAGATAGCCAATGTCGACAAGCCCCGCCTTCGCGGTTGACCAGAACCGAGCAATCGGTCCGCCTCCAGTGTCGAGCGCGAGATGCTCGCCAGTCTTCTTGTGGATACCAGCGCGGCGACATGACCCATGTATACTTGCCCGCAAAGTCGCGTTTCTGCGGCTTGGGATTTGTGGTCTGGTTCCAGGGATGACGCTTATCTACCGGGTTCCCCAAAGGATCGTTCTTCACGAACGTTTCGCCGTCCTCCCAGTCATCATAAAAAGAACTTCCCAGCAGGATACGGATGTTCAGGTTGATGTCCACCAGGTCGGTGGTGACCAGCTCTCCATCGACCACGACGCCCGGAGTCACGAACATCTTGCGTCCCCAGTCGGTCATGTTCTTGTAGGTGTAGTCGCAGTGGTCGGGATCGTTGAACGAGCCCCAGCAACCCAGCAGGATTCGGCGCTGACCAACCTGTTCGTACCCCGGGAGCGCTTGATAGAAGAAGTCAAACAAATCGTCGTGCAGTGGCACAACCTTCTTCATGAACTCCACATACTTCATCAGCCGGACCAGGTAGTCGGTGAACAGCTGGATGGTTGGCACGGTCCCGACGCCGCCCGGATAGAGCGTCGAAGGATGCACGTGACGGCCTTCCATCAGGCAGAACATCTCGCGAGTCATGCGGCTCATTTGCAGAGCTTCGCGGTAAAACGCGCCCGTGAACGGATTCAGGGCGCGCATGATGTCTGCGATGGTGCGATAGCCATGAAGGTTGGAATGCGGCGAGGCGGTCTTTTCAGCTTTGGCCAGGACGCCGGGATTGGTTTCCTTGACCATCTGCTCGCAGAAATCCACGCCCACCAGATTGTCCTGGAAGATGTTGTGGTCGAACATGTACTCTGCCGCTTCGCCGAGGTTAACAATCCATTCGCCCAGCGCCGGCGGCTTCACGCCGAACGCCATGTTCTGCGCGTAGTTGGCGCAGGTGGCATGGTTGTCGCCACAAATGCCGCAAATACGGCTGGTGATGAAGTGAGCATCTCGCGGGTCTTTGCCCTTCATAAAGATGCTGTAGCCGCGGAAAATCGACGAGGTACTGTGACACTCGACGACGTGGCGGTTGGCAAAATCTATCTTGGTAAAAATGCCGAGGCTTCCCACGATTCGGGTGATGGGGTCCCAGTTCATCTCCACAATCTGTTTTGACTTGCTGGCAGCCTCTCGGTCGGTAGCAGCTATTGTGCCCATTGCGGTCGCTCCTCCTGTTCCTTTCGTTGTTTCGGTTAGGCTCTCGAGTGATAACCGGTGGTGAGCTCAGCGCGAGCATGCCGCCACTTTGGTTCTTTGTTGAGGGTTGCCTGGGTCAACGAGCGCAGCGCAGTGACTGCACGGCCAATCGTGGCGGCGCTTCCGGTGGAGACTCTGGCGCCGGGCGGCTCGTCCATGAAGGGCATGAACTTGTCCGGGAAGCCCGGCATGGTGCAACCGATGCAGATGCCTCCCACGTTGGGACAGCCACCAATTCCGGCCATCCAGCCGCGCTTGGGCACGTTGCAGTTGACCACGGGCCCCCAGCATCCCAGCTTCACGATGCATTTGGGAGAGCCGTACTCGGTGGCGAAGTCACCCTGCTCGTAGTAGCCTGCGCGATCGCAACCTTCATGCACGGTGCTTCCGAACAGCCATTTGGGACGCAGTTGATCGTCGAGTGGAATCATCGGCGCCAGTCCGGCAACTTGATACAGCAGATAGAGGACGGTCTCCATGAAGTTGTCCGGCTGCACCGGGCATCCCGGAACATTCACGATGGGGACGCCGGCCTTGGATCGCCAATCCCATCCGAGGAAATCGGCAAGGCCCATGCAACCAGTGGGATTACCCTGCATGGCATGAATTCCGCCGTAAGTCGCGCAGGTGCCGATGCCGACCACGGCCAGCGCTTTTGCGCTCAGACGCTCGATCCACTCTGTCGTCTTGATCGGTTGACCGGTCGTTGAGTCGGTGCCCAACGCTGCCCAGTAGCCATCTTTGCCGTGAATCTTCTCGTTCGGGATCGATCCTTCGACCACCAACACGAAGGGATCGAGTTTGCCTTCCTCCGCAAGATAGAACGGCCGGAGGAAGTCGTCACCGCATTCGTAAGCCAGTACTGGATTGTGCAGATGCACTTTAGGAAGGCCCGGGATCGCTCCGAGTAAAACGTCTTCAATGCTGGGTTGAGTGGCCGCAGTGATGGAAACCGAGTCTCCATCGCAGCCGAGACCAGCGGTTACCCAAATAATATGTACTTCCGCGACGGCCGGTTTTCTCTGCGTCGATCGACCGTACGGAACTGTTTCTGCTGACATGGTTGGATTCTCCTTTCCAACTTCAGTTCTGCGCGCTCATGGACGAGAAACTGCTATTCGCCGATCCTTCACGGTCCACACGCAAAATCCCGAAGTGCTGTCAACATGGGTATGAGAACCAGCCCAAGCTGGCTAAGAGTGTCAAAGGTTTCTTGGCGCCCCACGCGCCTTGTGGAGATAGCATCGAGGAAAGGCAGACACTTCACAACCTGATTTCGAGTTGGGGGAAGTCACCGGAAGGTGGATAAGGGATTCCCCGATGAAACAGCAGGATTTGGTTACGCCACTTTTTCGTTCATCACCCACTGAATGGCGTGCTGCACCAACTCTCGTCCATTCTTGAGCGACAACTTATCCTTTATATGTGCCTGGTAGGACTCTACGGTCTTCACACTGAGATGCAGTTGTTCGGCGATGGTGCGCGTGCTGTGGCCCTCCCCTATCAGGCGGAATACTTCCAGTTCTCGGTCGGAAAGGTCCGCCAGAGGAGATTGCTTGGCAGTCGAAGTCCCGCTGATGTAGTGATGCAGAATCCTGTTGGCTATCCGCTCGCTGACGTAGATCTCGCCGCCGAGGATCTGGCGCACAGCCACCAGCACTTTTTCGGCGGCTTCATGTTTCATAATGTAGCCGTTGGCGCCGGCCCGCAGCGCGCGCTCCGCGTAGATCGACTCGTCATGCATGGACAGGATCAGAACCGGCAGAGTCGGATATCGCAAACGTATGTTCTTCAGCAATTCCAGTCCATCGGGGCCGCTCAGGGAGATATCCACGATGAGAATGTCGGGCCTCTCGCTGATAATCGCCTGCAGCGCCGACGCGGCTTCCTGGGCCTCGCCACAGATGGTGAGATCGGGCTCCCGATTGATCATCTGCGCCAGTCCCTGGCGGACGATCGGGTGGTCGTCGACCACGAACACTTTCGACTTGCTCGACGACCAGCTTTCCTGTCGCTTGCTCATTGGAGCCATGCCTTCTACTCCTCAATTCTGATTGGGAACTGACACGTCACCATTGTTCCGTGCGGCTTGCCCTGCGTTATCTCCAGGGTGCCTCCGATCATCTTGGCCCGGTAGTTCATGATGTGAAGTCCCATACCTTTGTTACCGGCAGAAACCTTCTGGATACCGGAGCCGTTGTCGCTGATGGTCAGGGCTCCGCGGTCGCCGCTTGCGCCCAGAGCAATGACGATATGGCGAGCTTTGCCATGCTTGATCGCATTGTTCACGGCCTCCTGGGTGATGTGGTAGAGGTGCGTGGCCACCGCGTCATCGTGGATCAGCACCGGCTCTATACAGACGAATGCGCATGAGATCCCAAACAGGTCCTGTACCTCACCGGCCCATTGTTGCAACGCCGACATGAGTCCGCGCGACTCTGACAGAACCGGCAGAAGTCCGCGGGAAAGTTCGCGAGTCTTCTCGATGGCCTGGTTCACCAATCGGACAATTTTGGCGGCATCCGCAGCGTCGGGCAGGCCTTTCTCCGCCAACTTTTGCTCCTGCACCTTACTCATGAACGCGATTCCCGTCAAATGCTGCCCGAGCCCGTCATGCAGGTCCTGGCCGATGCGCCGCTGCTCACGGACGCTGATTTCGAGGACTGCCTGCTCCAGACGCTTGCGTTCCGTGATGTCGATCCCGGTGGCGATGATGTAGGCCGGAGTTCCATGGTCGCTGGGGAGAACGGTGCCCGACCACGAAATCAGGCGGCTTGAGCCGTCGCGAGTGACCCAATGACTCTCATATTCGCTCTGCGCGTGCCCGGCGCGCATCTGCTCGAAGAGGGCGCGGAAGCGGTCGGCTTCATCGGTGACCGTAAACAATTCCCACAAGTACTTGTAGCGCACTTCGTCGAAGCTGTATCCCGTGGTTCGTTCACAGGCGCGGTTGAAGCGCATGATGCGTCCGGCAGGATCGAGCACGATCACCAGCGCGCTTACCGTATCAAGAATTGCCGAGACGACGTTGCGCTCCTGTTGTAAGGCCTCTTCTGTCTTCTTCAAATGAGTGATATCGAATCCCACCCCGTGAATGAACCAGGGCCGGCCATCTTCGCGGCGGATCATCTTGGCTTCGCAGTGAAACCAGATGACCCGCCCATCCCGCGCGAGCACACGGTAGGCGGACCGCAGAGGTTCTCCCGACAGGAACAACTGCGCCGCTTCAACACTCCATCGCTGCTTGTCATCGGGATGAACCTGCTGGTACCAGCGAACAGGATCTTGCAGCCACTCCTCCTGTGTGAAACCGAGGACTTTCTCGATCTGTGGGCTCACATAAGTCTCGCCAATTCTCTCGTCCAGGTAGGCCATGAAGACGACAGCGGGGATCTGCTCAACCAGGGCGCGGTACTTGGCTTCCAGGTTGGGGAGAGGAGTTTCCGCGAACTGGCGCGTTTTGACATCTGGGCCGTTTCCTCCGTAGGAATAGGATGCGGTGCTCTCGAAGAACACGCTCGCCAATTCCTGCAGTACCGCCTCCGCCGCGGGGTCACCTGCGACTTGCTCGTTCAGGTCAGCGATGCGGTCTGCATCCTGGACCGCCAGTTGGGCAGCTTCGAGCAGCGACTCCGTATTGATGTCACGCTGAGCGGACATATTTACTATCAACCCGCCGGCTATGGCCCGAGATGCGGCGCCGGAGCTTCTTCCGCAGCAACGGTGCGGCGCCGCCAACTGGGTTCCTTGTTCAACGAAACTTGAGTAAATCTGCGAAGAGCCTGGATTGCTCTTCCGTAGGTCTGCACTGCATTGGACGACAGCAAGGAGCCTGGCGGCTGGTTCATGAAGGGCATGAACTTGTCCGGAAAACCCGGCATGGTGCAGCCGATGCAAATCCCGCCCACATTGGGGCAGCCCCCGATGCCTCCCATCCACCCGCGCTTGCCGACGTTGCATTGCACCACCGGACCCCAGCATCCCAGCTTCACAATGCACAGCGGTGAGCCGTACTCCTCGGCAAAATCTGCCTGCTCGTAGTAGCCGCCGCGATCGCATCCTTCATGCACCGTCTGTCCAAATAACCAGGTCGGCCGCAAGGCCTCGTCAAGCGGGATCATGGGCGAGCGCCCAGCTGCCATATAAAGCAGATACAGCAGCGTCTCCATCATGTTGTCCGGCTGAACCGGGCAACCCGGAACATTCACGATGGGAATGTTGGCGGTCGACCTCCATTGCCATCCCAGATAATCGGCAAGCCCCATGCAGCCAGTTGGATTTCCTTCCATCGCATGAATGCCGCCATAGGTCGCGCAAGTGCCCGCTGCAACGACTGCCCAGGCTTTGGGAGCCAGCCGGTCAATCCAGTCGCACGTCAGGATGGGCTCACCCGTTTTCTGGTCCGTGCCCCATGACGCCCAGTAGCCTTCCGCCTTGTTATGTTCGTTGGGAATCGAGCCTTCGACGACCAGAATGAACGGCTGAAGCTTGCCTTCCGCAGCCAGGTGGAAGGGCCTGAGAAACTCGTCTCCGTTCTCAATGGCAAGAAAAGGATTGTGGAAGTTGACCTTGGGAATCCAAGGCAGACCGCCCATCACTAAGTCTTCGATGCTCGGCTGCGTTGCGGCCGTCATGGCGATCGTGTCGCCATCGCACCCAAGTCCCGCAGTTACCCACAGGACATCAATTTCCGTAATCGGACTTTGGGGGCCGCTTGTGATCGCAGAATCCGACATAGCGAACGCTTCCTCGGACCAAGTCTCCCGGCAAACTTGCGTATTGTATACCGGATTCTGCTCCCGAAATGCCCGTTAAGAACTGCTTGGGCCAGCTACCGCAAATCCCAAAGGCTCGCACGAGTTTTTCGGGTACCGGCCTTAGTTTTTGTGTCGATACGAGGAGCAGAGGAAAGCCGCCTTTCCCAGTTCCCCCGGTGGGAGGCGGCGGCTTTACGGCCCTGAACTCGCCATCTGCCGATTGCATGGGCCCAAGGTCGCACACAATATATCGGCTTTCCGGTCCCGCTTCATTAGCGACGGTGCTCTGAAGGAGAGTATCGGATTAGGGAAGGGTTGCCGACCACTCGGATTCGCCAGTACGAAGCAGCTCGCGAGCGCCCGGCCGGACTTCGCCGGCAGGTGCTATTGGCGCTGGTCTTCGGAGCGATACTTCTCGCAGCCGAAGTGACCCTCTGTTCGTCGCAGCACATTGGGACAAGCTGTTACCTGCAACCCGCTTCGTCGTTGTAATAGGGAATGCTGGTCGCTGCACGGTGGGCGCTGTGCTGCGCGCTACTCACCCTGCCCACTGTCCACTGACAGCGTGGGCACACCGTTCTTGCGCATCAGATCATTCAGCGCCGGCACATCGGCGCTTTGAATCTGCTGCCACTGCGTCAACTGTGCGCTCAGGCGGCCGTGCAGGTCGTCATAGACCAACAACTGCTGCGCCGTGGGCGACTGATCGACACCTTGAATAAGGTCGTTGAAGCTGGCGTACTGCTCGTTGAGCATGTTGGGATAACGCAGGTTGCCTTCCGAACTCTTCATCTTCACCTGGATCAGGCTTGCCTCGACCGGCGACATCTTCTGGTCGAGAGCCTTGGCGGCGGCAATGACTGCGCTGTTGGGAGAGCCCGCTGCGGTCCACTTCTCCAGCGTTTGCAAGTTCCGCCGCAGCCCGCGGATCTGGTTGACGGCGCGATGCAGCGCGTCGATGTCCTGCTGCACCTTGGCGGCCAGCTCGGCCTGTTTCTGCAAGTCCGCGGCGGTCACCTGGTTCTGAATGCGAGGATCGACCTTCACCTCCAACGGCGCGCTCTGGCTGCTGCCTCTCACGGTGAGCTTGACCTGATAGGCTCCGGGAACGACCAGCGGACCGCGCGGCGGCTCGCCGCTGTAGAATGCATCGGGAATCTGGACTGGGGGATCGGAGCGGAAGTCCCAGGCAAATCGGTTCATACCCGCATCGGCCGGCAACAGGTCCGCCGGTTTCTCGCGGTCGGGCCACTCCGGCGGCTGCTCCTGTTTGTTTGCCTTGACGTTGGATAGCCGGCGCACGCGCTTACCCTGCGCGTCGAAAATCTCAATCGTGATCTCTTCTTTATCCGCAGGCTTGGACTTCAGATAGTAATAAAGGATCGCGCCCTTGGGCGGGTTGTCTCCCACAGGGCGCTTGCGGTCCACTTCGTCGGGGAAGTGCAGACGTATCGCTGTGGCGGGCTGATAGAGGTGGAAATCGCCTGCGGCCATGGCGGAGTTCGCCTGGCGCAGGGGACTCACATCGTCGAGAATCCAGAACGAGCGGCCATGCGTGGCGGCCACGAGGTCGTTGTCCTTCACGGCTAAGTCGTGGATCGGCGTGGTGGGCAAGTTGAGCTGCAATGCCTGCCAATGCGCTCCATCGTCGGCGGAGAAATAAACGCCGGTTTCCGTCCCTGCATACAGCAAGCCTTTTGCCTTGGGATCTTCGCGCACCGACCGCACGTAAGAGCCCGCAGGAATGCCGCTGCTAATGAGCGTCCACGTCTTGCCAAAATCGTGGGTCTTGTAGATGAAGGGATTAAAGTCGTCCAGCTTGTGACGGTCAATGGCCGCGTATGCCGTGCCGGCATCGTGCGGCGAAGCCTCGATGATGCTGACCATGCTCCATTCGGGCATGCCTTTGGGAGTGACGTTGTCCCAGGTCTTGCCGTCGTCGCGGGTGAGGTGGATCAGACCATCGTCGCTCCCCGCCCACAACATGCCCTTCTGCAGCGGCGACTCGGCCAGGGCGAAGACCGTGTCGTAATACTCCACGCTGGTGATGTCGAGCGTGATGTCGCCGCCGGAGGGCTTCTGCTTTTCCTTGTCGTTGCGCGTGAGGTCGGGGCTGATGGGAGTCCAACTGTGGCCCTGGTCGGTGCTCTTGAATACGTTCTGCGCCGCAGTGTAAATCACGTTGGAGTCGTAGGCCGACACAAATACCGGTTCGGTCCACTGAAAACGGTACTTGAGTGCATTGGCGCCGTTGCCCGAGGTGTCCAGCGGGTAGGGGGACGCATCCTGAAGCTGGTTGGTGCGGTGATCGTAGCGAGTGATGATGGAACCTTCCGATCCGGCGTAGACAATTTCCGGATCGCGCGGATCGGGCGAGATATATCCGCTCTCGCCGCCGCCGACTTCGTACCAATCCTGGCGCGCGATGACTCCATTGTCGGTCTGGCTGGCGATGGCCACCGTACTGTTGTCCTGTTGTGCGCCATAGACGCGATAGGGCCAGTGGTTGTCCACGGCGACGTGATAAAACTGCGCGGTGGGCTGATTGTTCTGCGGCGTCCAGGTCTTGCCGCCGTCCACGGAGATCGTGACTCCGCCATCGTTGCTGTTGAAGAGCCGCTGCGGATTCGTGGGATCGATCCACAAACCGTGATGGTCGCCGTGCGGCGCCGGCAGCAACTCGAAAGTCTTGCCGCCATCATTGGAGCGGAATGCGCCGGTGTTCAGCACATATACCGTGTCGACCTGTTTGGGATCCGCGAAGACGTGACTGAAATACCAGGCGCGCTGCCGGAAGCGTTGATCTTCGTTCACCCGCGTCCACGAGTTGCCGGCATCATTGGAGCGATACAATCCGCCTTCTCTAGCTTCGATGAGCGCATACACGCGATTGGAGTCGGCGCCAGAAACCGAAATGCCGATGCGACCCAGGTTGCCTTCGGGCAGGCCGTTGCCCTGCAGTTGCTTCCAGGTCAGCCCGCCATCGACAGACTTATAGAGTCCGCTGCCCGGCCCGCCGCTGTTGAAATACCAAGGCTGTCGGCGCACCTGCCACAGTGACGCATAGACAATGCTTGAGTTCCTGGGGTCGAAGACCACGTCGATCGCGCCGGTGTTTTCGTCGTGGTACAGAACTTTCTGCCAGGTCTTGCCGCCGTCGGCGGTGCGGAAAACGCCGCGCTCCGCATTCGGGCCCCAAGCATGTCCGAGGGCCGCAACCAGAACGATGTCGGGATTTCGCGGGTCGATGATTACCGCTCCGATATGGCGCGTGTCTTTGAGTCCAACGTTCCTCCAGGTCCGACCGGCGTCGGACGATTTGTATACGCCGTCACCGTACGAGATGTTGCCGCGAAGGCAGGCTTCGCCGCTTCCCGCATAAAGAATGTTAGGGTCGGAGTCGGCCACCGCGATGGCGCCAATCGAGGAGATACTCTCGTGGTCGAAGGTCGGAGTCCAAGTGAGGCCGCCGTTAGTGCTCTTGAAGATTCCTCCTGCGACCGCACCGAAATAATAGGTGTTGGGATCGCCCGGAACTCCTGCGACGGCGAGCACGCGGCCCCCGCGGAACGGCCCAATCTGCCGCCACTTCATACCGCCGACCACCGCAGGGTTGACCTGCGCCAGAAGATTCCCGGCGAAAAACGAACACAACAGTGCAACAAGCGCAATCCAGCGTCGCATACGTTAGCTCTTGTCTATTAGGAGTTGCGTTATGGTACTGGGAAGAGATGAGAGTGTGCAAGGTGATACGGGCCCGCTCGATAAAGAAAGGGTAATCCCAACACTCGCCCGCATCAGATTGCGCCCGGCCCATATTGGGACTTAGTCACCACTCCTATATGTCGGAAGGGCTGAGCAGGCGTTCACTAACTACCTCGACCCCGAGACCGTGACATGCACGACGACACTAACTGACACGCACACTAGAGGAGGCGGGCGCGGGCTCAGGATTTGCTACGGGACTGCATGGCCATGGCCACGAGGGCGCCGATGAGGGTCGCGGGAAAAAGCTGGCCGACGATGGCTTCAGCGATGGTGAGCGAGCGCGCGATCGGATGCACTGGGGCGATCGTGCTGCCGACGGTGGTAAGCGTGGCAAAACTGAAATAAGTAAGCTTCGACGTGAGTTGGTCCATATCCGCCGGTACGGTAACGAAGTAGAAGGAGCCCGGGAGGAGTTGCTCAACCAACTGAAAGGCGGAAGCCCAAGCCATGCCAAGAAGAAGATAGGCGCATATGCCGCCCTGGATGCGGCTCCAGGTTACCGGGCCCCCACGAAACATTACGAGCAACACAACGTGGACATAGAGAAGCAGCGTGCCGGTGACGAAAGCGCTTCCCAACTGATGAAGAAACGGCGTCGGATGGAGGCGACCGGCCCCCAAAACCGTCGCACAAACGAGGGCGACGGCGACCACGAAAGCCTTGGCAAGGTAGCTCTGCTTTACGCTCAGTGCGCCGAAAACCATCAGCCCGACCACAACAGGCTCGAAGAAAAGGCGGCCGCGCAGCCCCGCCTCGCGAAGTGGTGTTATTACGAAGATGAGAATGACTAGGGAGATAGTTATGAGAGTAAGGCCCAGGTCGCCAGACCAGAACTCGCTCATATGCTTGTGAAGAACAGGCCTTGGAGTTTGATGCATATCATTCATCATGAAGAACGTCCTCCCAGCGATTATCGGCGTGCATCCGATTTGGCGATTCTGGCCGAGCCGCTGCCCAATCGTCCACAATTTTCTTGGTGCATGCCGACTTCCACGTGTTCGATCGCTTTCCTTTTCCAAACTCCAAGGTACTTTCGGTTTTTCGCTCGATGTGAAAGGCGGTCAGATCGCGCTCAAATCAGACCGCAACTTCGGACAGACAAACCAACCGATACGCTTGGGAGCTTCTTGGAGACATTTGGGAAGTGGCATATACCCTTCGAATCGAGAATATTCTCGCGCCGTCCTGACCTTGTGTCTGGCACGACACTGAACGTGTTTTCATGCTGCTCAGGGTGATGCCAGTCCAGTGGTGCGTTTTGATTTACGGCATGGAGTAGAGTCTCCGGCGAATTACCGGAGGCTTCGGGCGGAAGATGTCAGGTTCCACAGCTGCTCGGTGCGACCGAAAGGCGCTACAACCGCTGTAGCTGTTTTCTAGTTCCCTTGCTTGTCAGCTATGGTCAGCTAAACTCTACAAGATTTGGTGGGACGACCGCCTGTAAGTGATAGAAAAGAATGGCTCCTCAGGTAGGACTCGAACCTACAACCCTCCGGTTAACAGCCGGATGCTCTGCCATTGAGCTACTGAGGAGTGCTTGTGCGCTGCGAACAGCGCTTCTCAAATTGCATTTTTATTGTAGCGGCACGTTCGCGTGGCGTCAAAGTCCGTGGGCGCTGAGGTCAGAAATCCTTTTCCATTTTGGTGCCGACGGGAGATGTTCCGATTCCCGCCTCGAGATCAGACAACGGCCCGACAAATCCAAGAACGGCGAATGAACGGGTCAAGTCATCGTGTGCTTCGACTGCTCCGCCCGATCGCGCCAACAATCTCAAAGCTTACATTCGGCTTGGACCCAATGGACCAGCCGAGTTCGGCTCGGCAGGGGAGAGATAAGGGGAGCGCGGGCGTTGGCTGTTCCGCGACAAAACTGCTACGCTCGTCACGCGAGCTCTGATCGGGGGTGCCGTTTAGGAAGTACATCGGCGCCGCCGCATTCCTATGAAACTCGACACCATCAAACCCTATTCTGTGGCTACGCTCAGCGCCGCGCTCCTGTTGGCCGCGACTGCAGTGGCGCAAAATGCCAACTCAGGCACGTCCTCTACGATGAATATTCCCAAGCCTCCCGCAACCAAGCAACAACCCGTCACCGACAATTATTTTGGACACAAAGTGGTTGATCCGTACCGCTGGCTGGAGGACGGCACCAGCCCGGAGACCCAGCAGTGGGTCGCTGAGCAGTTGGGGTACACGCGCAGCATCCTCGACAAGTTGCCTGGCCGCGACAAGCTGCACGCCCGCATGGAACAGCTGCTGGAGATCGGCAACCTCGGCGAGACGCGAGTCGGCGGAGACTACGTTTTCCACACGCGCCGCGACGGCAAGCAGAACCAGCCTGTGCTGTACGTCCGCAAAGGCGTGGATGGCAACGATGCCGTGCTGGTGGATGCCAATCAGCTCTCCAAGGATGGCACGGTTGCGCTCGACTGGTGGCATCCCTCGCACGACGGGAAATATGTCGCGTATGGCACGTCGCAGAGCGGGTCGGAGATGAGCACGCTCCACGTGATCGAGACCGCGACCGGGAAGCTGCTGCCCGACACAATTGAACGCACACGCGCGGCGAGTATTGCTTGGAAGCCCGACAATAGCGGCTTCTATTACACCCGCTATCCCAAGCCAGGCGACGTCGCGGCCGGCCAGGAAATGTATAACCGGCACGTCTTCTATCACGCGCTGGGCAGCGATCCCGCTAAGGACTCTCTCATCTTCGGCGAAGGCCGCGATCCGCAGGACTGGCCCAACGTGGCGCTTTCGAACGATGGCCGATGGCTGAGCATCATGGTCGAGCAGGGCTGGACGAAGTCCGAGGTCTATCTCAAGGACATGCAGACCGACGGCAGCCCCGCTCCCAGTCGCGACCGGCAAGAACTTTCTCTACGTGGCCCAGCCCTACAACGGCGATCTCTATATCCTGACCAACGAAGATAGTCCGCGGTATCGCGTGTTCAGAACGCCATTGACAACGCCCTTGCGTGAGCACTGGCAGGAGATCATTCCGCAATCCGACGCCGTCCTCAACGAGTTGCACATCATTGGTGGGCAGTTGTTTGCCAAGTACGAGCAGGATGCGCACTCGCTCCTGAAGCGCTTCGCCACCGATGGCAAGCCGCTGGGCGCAGTGGATCTACCGACGCTCGGAAGCATTACCGACATTGGGGGCGAGTATGACAGCACCAGCGCGTTCTACCTGTTCACCTCGTTTACCGTCCCGACGACAATCTATCGCTTCGACATCCCAGCGGCGAAGAGCACGTTATGGGAGTCGGTACAGACGGGTATCGATACCAATCGTTACGAGACGAAGCAGGTCTGGTACAACTCGAAAGATGGCACTCGTGTGCCCATGTTCCTGGTGATGCGCACGGGGCTGAAGCTGACAGGACACAACCCGGTGCTGCTGACCGCTTACGGCGGATTCAATGTCAGTCTGACACCCGAATTCAGCAAGGTAATCTTCCCCTGGCTCGATCATGATGGCATATTCGCCATGGCAAACCTGCGCGGCGGCAGCGAGTTCGGTGAAGATTGGCACCGCGCCGGCATGCTCGACAAAAAGCAAAACGTTTTCGACGACTTCATCGCCGCCGCGGAGTATCTGCAGAAAGAGGGCTACACCGATAAAGAGCACCTCGCCATCCGCGGCGGCAGCAATGGTGGTCTGCTGATGGGCGTTGCGATTACGCAACGGCCGGACCTCTTCCGCGCGGTGGTCTGCCAGGTGCCTCTGCTCGACATGCTGCGCTACCAGAACTTCCAAATCGCCAAGCTGTGGATCCCAGAGTACGGCTCGTCGGAAGACCCGAAGCAGTTCGAGTGGCTGTACGCCTATTCGCCCTACCACCACGTGAAGGCTGGGACGGCGTATCCGGCGATACTGTTCATGACCGCAGACACTGATACGCGCGTTGATCCGATGCATGCCAAAAAGATGACCGCACTGCTGCAAGCCGAGCATGCGGGGGCGAATCCGATCTTGCTGCGGATTGAGCCGAAGGCGGGACACGGCGCGGGGAAACCAATCTCGAAGCTGGTGGAGGAGTGGACCGATATCTATTCATTCCTGTTCTGGCAGTTGGGCATCGAGCCATAAACTATACGAAATAACGGGCTTTCTTGGTCGCCAAGTGAGACAATAGATGTATGACTTACTACCAAGTTGAATTTCCGGCCGGAAGCGCCACTCCGCGCCCACCCAAACGGTTTCGTACCGAAGAGAAGGCGAAGAAGCACGCAAAGCGGGTCCTCGGCCTTAGCGACGAAACCAGCCTGGAATCCAAGGTCACCATTCTTCCCGTGAGCAGAATTCGGATGCCCCTACAATGATTTGCCCCTCATGTCACGGTGAGCTATCGAAAGTGTGGCAACCTCAAAACTCTTCCAATCCGCTGCCGCCCCCGCACGTGCAATGGGGCTGCGGAACCTGTGGTGGAAGGTTCACCCGGGAGCAGCTACGGCCAGCAAAGGCCGCGTCAAAAGCCAGGCCTATGGTGCCAAGTGTTTCCTCAGGCGTCTGAATCGGACTTGGCCCCATGCTGCGGAATTACAGGGTGACCGGCCCGGTGACCAATGTGTGATTGACCCCACTTCGCCCGAAATGTTATAAAGACTCGCCTTTTGTGCTGCGCCTCGAGTGTGCGTTGCAATGCACATAAAGTGGTGCAAGTGTTCCCGACGCGGCCAAACCTCAAACACTTCGGTCTTGAAGTGGAAGCGCGTTTCCGGGATTCCAGCAGGTCCATGCATGGTTTTGACTCGCGGTCTGCGAAGAGCGCTGCTAAAGCCCTGGATGCGCCCGACCCGCTGGTCGGTCATAGATCTCGTGGAAACGCTATCGGCGGTAATCGCCGGAGAGCGAAAGAAACCAACTTCATATTTATGGGTGTTCCCGCGAGAAGCGGGTGCGACCCACCGGAGGAATCATATGCACACCTGGCTTGCCGCGCTGCGGCGGCTGTCATCGCTACCCGTCCCGTTAAGAAGCTCGGCCAAGTTGCTGGGCGCGACACTCACTCTCCTTGTGCTGAACGCTACCGCTGCCTTGGCTCAGCCCGAGGCTGCCGGAGAAGCCAGCCTGCGGCTGCCCGATTTGTCGTCGGTCCCCTTCCTCGGCATGAACGGCCACAGCATACTGCTGATCGGTCTTCTTTTCTGCGTATTCGGTTTGCTCTTTGGTCTGGCGATTTACATACAACTCAAAAATCTTCCGGTCCATCGCTCCATGCGCGAGATTTCGGAACTGATTTACGAAACCTGCAAGACTTATCTCATTACGCAAGGTAAGTTCATCCTGATCCTTTGGGCTTTCATCGCGGTCGTGATCGTCGCCTATTTCGGATGGCTGGCTCCCGTACCCAACAAGCCGATCGGCGTTACTGTTCCGGTGATTTTGGCCTTCAGTCTTCTCGGAATCGCGGGCAGCTACGGAGTGGCATGGTTCGGTATTCGCGTGAATACCTTCGCCAACTCGCGCACGGCCTTCGCCGGACTCCGCGGCAAGCCGTATCCGATTTATGCCATTCCGCTCAAGGCTGGCATGAGCATCGGCATGATGCTGATCAGTGTCGAGTTGCTCATTATGCTTTGCATCCTTCTATTCGTTCCCGGTGATTACGCCGGCCAGTGCTTCATCGGTTTCGCCATCGGCGAATCGCTGGGAGCGGCGGCGCTGCGTATCGCCGGCGGCATCTTCACCAAGATCGCCGACATCGGCTCCGACCTGATGAAGATTGTTTTCAAGATCAAGGAAGATGACGCTCGCAACCCGGGCGTGATCGCCGACTGCACCGGCGACAACGCCGGCGACTCAGTGGGCCCCAGCGCTGACGGCTTCGAAACCTACGGTGTCACGGGCGTCGCCTTAATCACATTCATTCTGCTGGGCGTCCGCAACCCCACCGTGCAGGTGCAGTTGCTGGTTTGGATCTTCATCATGCGCATCATGATGCTGGTGTCCAGCACGGCTGCGTACTTCCTGAATGAACTCGTTGCCAAAGCTCGCTACGGCAACGCCGACGACATGAACTTCGAAGCGCCACTTACCTCGCTGGTCTGGCTGACTTCGATCATCTCCATCGTTCTGACTTACATCGTGTCGTATCTGATCGTGCCGCTCCTGGGCGGCGATTCGACACAATGGTGGAAGCTGGCAACGATCATCTCCTGCGGAACCCTGGCTGGCGCCGTGATTCCTGAACTGGTAAAAGTATTCACCTCGACCGAGTCCCGCCACGTGAGAGAGGTAGTGACCTCGGCGGACGAGGGCGGCGCGTCGCTCGGCATTCTGTCGGGGTTCGTCGCAGGCAACTTCTCCTGCTACTACCTCGGCTTCACCATGGTGGCATTGATGGCCATCGGCTCCTATGTCAGCCAGTTTGGGCTGGGCGAGTTGATGCTGGCTCCGGCGGTGTTCGCATTTGGCCTGGTCGCCTTCGGATTCCTCGGCATGGGGCCGGTCACGATCGCGGTGGACTCCTACGGTCCAGTGACCGACAACGCGCAGTCGGTGTACGAGCTTTCCCTCATCGAGCAGGTTCCGAACATTAAGGGCGAGTTGCAGAAGGACTACAACATGACCGTTAACTTCGAACGCGCCAAGCACCTGCTGGAGGAGAACGATGGTGCTGGCAACACGTTCAAGGCAACGGCAAAACCGGTGCTGATCGGCACCGCAGTCGTGGGTGCTACCACCATGATCTTCTCAATTATCATGGCGCTCACGCACGGCCTGGCCGAGAACGTAGACAAACTTTCTCTGCTGCACGCTCCGTTTGTACTGGGGCTCATCAGCGGCGGCGCCATCATCTACTGGTTTACCGGTGCCTCCACCCAGGCGGTCACTACTGGCGCCTATCGCGCGGTGGAATTCATCAAGGCCAACATCCGGCTGGAAGGTGTGGACAAAGCTTCAGTGGGCGACAGCAAGAAAGTGGTGGAGATCTGTACCAAGTACGCCCAGAAGGGAATGTTCAATATCTTCATCGCGGTGTTCTTTGTGACCCTGGCCTTTGCCTTCGTCGAGCCCTTCTTCTTCATCGGTTACCTCATCTCCATCGCATCCTTTGGTTTGTACCAGGCGATGTTCATGGCCAACGCCGGCGCAGCCTGGGACAATGCCAAGAAGATCGTGGAAGTCGAACTGAAGCAGAAAGGCACGGCTTTGCATGACGCAACCGTGATCGGCGACACCGTCGGCGATCCGTTCAAGGACACCTCTTCCGTCGCTATGAACCCGATCATCAAATTCACTACGCTGTTCGGGCTACTGGCGGTGGAACTCGCCGTACAATTGACGGCCACCAGCGGCGCGGGATTCAGCCATATACTGGCGGTTGTCTTCTTCCTGGTATCGTTCGTATTCGTGTGGAGATCGTTCTACGGAATGCGGATTGTCAAAGCCACAGCCTGATTCGAGCCCACCAACCACAAACGCCATCCTGCAAAGGATGGCGTTTGTATTTGCCGCCTTCTGACAATTAAGCCGCGCGAGTAAAGTCGAGCTGACGGCTGAGTGTCGCCAGCCAAGATCTATGGTCCCTTCATCTTTTCCTTCACTGTGTGCGCCAGCTTCTCGATCTGCTCGGCTTTCTTGATCACGTCGAGCGACAGCATGTTCTCGTTGGTCTTGTCCACGTATTGCTTCAGTTCGGTCGCCAGTTCCAGCAACTTGTCGGTGTCCTTCTTAATGTCCCGCTCGCGTTTTATGTTTTCCTTTTTCGCCGCCTCCTGCTTCTGCTGGGCCTCCCATGCGTCTTCATTTGTGGTTGGCTTCTGGCGGGCACCGGGCAATTGAACGTCGGTATTTTGCGCCACACAATGTGATCCCACCCAGAGACAGGAGACCAGTGCTGCAACGAAGAAAACGTTCAAGATTCGTAGTAAATTGGGGTGTTTCATAGGAGTATCGCGATTATATTCTGCAGGCGTGCCGCTCCATGGGAATCTCGCGACCGCATTGCAAGGAGCTGCCAAAAACCAGCTCAGGCTTAGCTGAACAACAGTTCCTTGGCGCGCTGCGATGCTTTGACCACCGCTTTGATCAGGGTGACCCTGAGGCCGCCTTCTTCCAGTTCGAGAATGCCGTCGACCGTGCAACCCGCCGGAGTAGCCACAGCATCCTTCAACAGCGCGGGGTGGTCGCCGGTTTCCAGCACCATCTTGGCCGAGCCCAGCACGGTTTGCGCAGCCAGCTTCATGGCAATATCGCGCGGCAGTCCCATCTTCACGCCGCCTTCCGCCAGGGACTCAAGCACCATGTAGATGTAGGCCGGGCCGCTCGCCGACAACCCGGTTACAGAGTCCATGTGCTTCTCGTCAACCCGCACGACCTCGCCCACTGTGCCAAACAGTATTTGCGCGACCTCGAGGTTGGCAGGCTTGACCGAGCTTCCACAGCAAAACGCGGTCATGCCGGCTCCCACCATGGACGGCGTGTTGGGCATGGAGCGGATCACCGGGATGCCTGCGGGAATGCGCTTCTCGATGTAGGCAGTTGGGACCGATGCCGCAATCGAAACGATCAGGTGATCCGGGCGAAGTTCGCTTGCGATTTCGTTTACCACTTCACCCAGAGTCTGCGGCTTGACGCACAGCAGGATGACGTCGGCGTCGCGCACCGCAGCCCGGTTGTCCGTGGTCACCTTGATTCCATACTTCGAGGAGAGGTTCGTGGCGCGTTCCTCATGCTGCACGGTCGCGCAGATATCTTCCGTCCGCACGACGTCGCGTTTCTGCAGGGCCTGCATGAGGATGCTGCCCATTTTTCCAAGTCCAAGAATGGCGAGTCGTAGCTGACGATGGGTTTGGTGCAAGGCGTTAGGTCCTGACTTTCTTTATCTGGACTTCTCTGCGGTCATTGTAAGCTGCCCGTTGCTCCGACCGCCTCTATTTCGGCGGCGTGCTCGCGCTGTTAGAGACAGGCTTCTGCTTCAGCTTGTCGAGCGCCTCGTGCGCGTTCTTGGCGTAAGGCCCGTTGGGCAGGATCTTCAGGTATGCCTCGTAGTTTTCGATTGCCCCGGCAGTGTCACCTGTCTTGTTCAGCACCTCGGCGAGCTTGAAAGTCGCCTCAGCGTCGTGAGGCTTGTACTCCAGCGCCTCGCGATAGCGGTTGATGGCAGCAGGATAATTCTGCTTGACCTTGAAATAGAAATCGCCGACCTCGACGTCCTTCATCGCCTTCATGGGGTTCCAGGGCGTAAATTCATTGACGTCGCTGTCGCCGACATCGGCTCCCGGATGGCTCTTGGCGTCATCCGATGGAGGCGAGACATCAATCCGCGTCTGCTTACTGGAACTCTCTCCGGCCGATAGGCCGTCGGAGCGCGGAGGGTTCTTGGCATTGTCCTTGGGAGCCGGCGCCGATTTGTCGGTTGGAACGCGTTCCACCGGAGCAGGAGCCTGGTCCTGGGCGAAAGCAGCGCCCGCCAGCAAGAGCGTAACAATCGCGAGGTTCAGATAATGAAACCGCACACTCATATTGTATTGGAACCCGGCTTTCGCGTTCCAGACTCGGTTTCCCGCGGGCACCGTGCTGTGACCTGAAACTCAGACCCACTTGGTGCCGTACATGACTTTCGAGAGCCACCAACATGAACAACGAAACTCGAGACCCGCATTCCTGGCGTGACAGCAAGCTATTGGCGGTCGCTGAACTTGCCATTGTCGCCGTCATCTTTGTCGCCGACGCGCGCGGCCACATCTTCGTCAGCAAGACGCTGTACTTGCTGGTGCTGGCGTGGATCTCGTTGCGCGTGCGCGGCTGGGGTGGCAAAGACATTGGACTGACGCGCCCGCGCGACTGGCCCCGCGTCGTGGGAGCAGGCGTGCTGGCCGGTATTGCAATTGAACTGCTGGAATTGTTTGTCACTCAGCCCTTGCTGGTTCGCCTGACGGGAAAGATGCCTGACCTCTCGCTGCTCGGCCCGGCACATGGCAATGTCAAGCTGTTGCTGCTCGGCCTGGCGCTTACTTGGACGCTGGCCGCCTTCGGCGAAGAGATGGTCAACCGCGGCTATCTGATGAACCGCGTCGCTGGACTTGGCAACAACTCGCGGGCGGCGTGGATCGTCAGCCTGGTTGTAGTCAGTGCTGCGTTCGGGCTGGGCCACTTTTACCAAGGCATCACCGGACAGATCGAGAATGCAATCGACGGCCTGTTGCTGGGAGTGCTCTATCTCGCGTGCGGCCGCAACCTGTGGGCCCCGATCATCGCGCATGGCATCACCGATACGGTGGACATCATCCTGCTTTTTCTGGGGAAGTATCCGCAATAGCCGGTTTCTTCCGCCGGATATGGATTACCTTCTGCATCTCGGCCACAACCTCGCCGGCCTCGTCTTTCACTTCGACCAGGAACGTCGGCTCATACTTCTCCAGGGTGGTCAGTTTTTCCCGGATGTCATCCAGTTGCGCATCCGTCAGCCGGAATTCCGCCTTCACCTTTCCCTTCCCCGGCTTGCGAAAGCGGATACGGGCGGCTTTGTCCCAGACGATGTAATCGCGGCCCAGATTTTCCATCAACATCAGCATGTAGAACGGGTCGGTCATGGAGTACAGCGAGCCCCCATAATGCGTCCCGACGTAGTTGCGGTTCCAGGGACGCAACCTCATCTCGACATCGACAGCCCGGTTGGAACGCCAGCGCACACGGATTCCAGCGCCGAGAAACGGCGGCCAGATGTTGATGCATCGCAGCATCAGCTTTTGCACGGTTCGGTTCATGGCAGGAAGCGGCTTCAGCCGCGCCGAAAAAGCCTTCCACATCATTTTGTCATCCCGAAGGAGCGCGAGGGAGGTCGCCATGGCGACCGACTGAGCGCGACTGAGGGACCTGCTTTTTTCTATCAACTAACCACTATCCACTGACCACTGTTTTGTACCCCCTCCCCCTCCCCCTGTTCTTTAGAATCATGGGATTACAAACCTTTTCCCGGCAAATGATTGAGCCCCAATGGTTTATCGGCAACTGCATTATTTGCAGTTACTTACGCAAACAAATTTACGCCGGGTCGAGGGCCTATAGACGGACGGGGGGCGGTGGCAGCTATCGACTGCGTAACGCGCAGCCCATCGCCCTGACCACTGGCAACTGACTTCTGGCAACTGGCAATGGCGATTTTCAAAGATCCCTGGCTTCGCCGACGGCTTGGGCGCGGCCTTCGGCTGCCATTGGGCACACTTGTCCCAACAAATCAGTGTGCACAGCGAACCATGCTCTCGCAATCAAAATGCGATACTCACACTTACAAAGGTAACCAAAGTGTGCCGAAATGGAACGCATAAACTCCACCATATGTGCCACCGGTGTCGCCCCTGAAGGGGCTCGGCGTCGGAATGACAACAATTAAGTACTGTTGATCGCGTCGCAGCAAGTTCCCGTCATGCTGTGACCATCTTCGCCGACCAGCTCTTTACGAATGCTCCCAAGCGGTCGAGCGCCTTGGAGAAATTGTCTCCGGCGGCGGCAAAGCCCAGGCGGAAATGCGAGGGCGCATCGAAGCAATCGCCGGGAGCCAGCAGGATTCCACGCTCGGTGGCGGCCTGGCAGAACGGGCGGTCGTTCTCTCCGCTCACCAGCCAGGGGAACGCGGTCATCCCGCCTTGCGGCGGAATCCAGCCGAGTACGTCGCGATGGTCCGCCATGAAGCGCTCGAGGAGCTTGAGGTTTCGGGTGGCGGCTTCCTGGGTCTTGCCGAGCACGACGTCACGTTTGCGGATTGCGATTTCCGAAAGAATCTCTCCGGTGGTGGTGTTGCAGACCGAGAAGTAGGCGCGCGCGGTCCAGTATTGCTGGCGGCGCTGGGCGTCGTGCTCGATCATCCATCCCGTGCGCACGCCGGCAATCGAAAATGCCTTCGACAGGTCGGCGATCACGGTGGCGTGCGGCAGGCGCGCCGCCGATTTCGTTTGCCTTCCGTGGTAGATGGGATGGTAGACCTCGTCACTCACCAGCTGGATTCCGCGCTCGGCGGTGAAGTCGTGCAGTGCTTCCATTTCGCCGTCGCCGATGGTCGCGCCCGTGGGGTTGTGCGGGCTGTTGACCAGGATGAGCTTGGTCTTCGAGTCGGCGAGCCGCTTGATCTCGTCGGGGTCGATGCGGAAGCCGTTCTCGCGGCGTACGCGATAGAAGCGGGTTTCCAGGCCAAGCGATTCCGGGAGCGCCGAGAAAGTAGTGAATCCAGGCAGCGGGATGATTACGTTCGCGCCGGGCTCGGCGGCCAGCCACATCAGGGCCACGAGCGCCTCGGAGGCGCCGGTCACGATTTGGACGGCCTCTACCGGGACACTCTGCATTTCAGCGATCGCCTCCCGCAGACTGTCGGCGCCGGCGGGGCGGCTGTAGACCAGGTTGTGGTTCAGGAAGCGGTGACGCGTTTCGTCGTCGGCGAGGGCGAGGATGTCGTTTACGGTCCAGGCCGGTCCGGTGCTCGCAGCGAGGTTGAATTCTATGTCGTGTTCGTACTGGTCGAGCCAGGCATCGAGCAGGAAGGGCTTGAGTTGCATGCGAGCACCTCGAAGGAGAAGTTGGTTCCTGTTATTGATTCTGCGGGTCGGCGCACGGATGATTTTTTGGTTTACGAGCGATGCGCCAGACGTCGGCGCAATCGCTGGCCGAGCTTGCCGAAAGCATCGGTGGCAAGGAGCCCAACCTGACCGCCTGGTGCAGATCAGCCGCAACCAAAGAAAGCTGGTTCCCCGAGTGCGCTATCAGCGCGCCGCCATTCTCATGGAGCTGGAATGCTGTAGCACGCGGGGATCCATGTCCCACCCTTTCGCCAAAAGAGGGCGACAAGAGTGGGGCACCCACAGCGGTGGTGATGCATAGTACCAAACCGAAAGGGCAGTCCACCCGCCAACTGGCAACTGACCACTGGCAACTGGTTTCAAAGATCCCTGGCTTCGCCAACAGCTTGGACGTGGCCAGTCGAGCAGCCAACACCTTCCCACCCGTAGGTCATCAAGCACTACTGTTCAAGCCGCAGTATCCACAGGCCGCTTGGGTCCGGAATGTACAGGTAAATGTCCTCGTTCGGATAGTACTTGAAGCGGCTATAGACTCCGGGTCCAACCGACTGCGGCGGAGTTGGCCCATAACTGGCCGCGAAACATTGTTGCGGCGGGATGGTTTGTTGCTGCCCCTGATAGGTGATCGTCACCGGGTTACTCGGGTCTGGGTTTAACAGATATACCGTATTGAACGGCCCAGTACATCCCGCTCCGCTGCAATTCGTTGCCGACGGGAAGATGGCCATCACGTTGCGTTTGGAGTCCCACGTTATACCAACCCAGTATCCAATCGCACCTTTGCACGACGCTGTGCTGTCCAGCTTGGTCTCCTGGCAGCTCGTGCCATTGCAACTATCAATGTTGAGGATTCTCAGATGATATCCGCCGATATCATCACCGTTTTCCCTCACCAGATAGTGATGAACCGGATCCAGATCCATCATGATGTTATATCCGATGTGTGGGAGGGAACTTGCCAGCACCGTGTAGGTATCCGTTGAAGGATTGTATGCATAGAGCTCTGAGTTACTCATCAAACAAGAGATCCGACCCACTGGTTGAATGACCATTGGTGTAATCATAAGCGGCGGCCGTAAGCCACGGGTAGCGAGGAGTTCTTCAACCTAGTCCATTTGGGCGGATTCTGGTTTAAGTCCAAAGTCCAATTGCTGTACACAAGGCCTGATGGATCGGCAGCAACAGCCCCGCCCCAGGTAAATAGCTTGTTAGTCGGCGCGTGATAAGCGATCCCAGTATAAATCTCGCGCGAATTGGGAGTAAATCTCGCCCCGTAACCACACGAAGGCTGGCCATCGGTCCCATCCGGGGCAGGAATGGATTCAAATATTGGGCCTTCGTAACCTGACTCCTCATATGGGCTGCTCACCGGGTAACCGGCGGCATTATGCCACAGTCCCTGGCCACAGTTGTAGGTGCCCTTGCACGCGCAGTCGGGCGGTACATCCGTGTTGCGAACCGTCCAACCCGGATCTGTCACCCGCGCAATGGAGGGAGCTCGCCCCTTGCAAGTTCAGAACATACATCTCATTTCCTTGGTAATTGTTGTGACCTGATGTCCAGAGGAAGTAACGCTCGTTGGTTGTATCGGCTGCGCCACCGCCCCACGTCACCAGCTCTCCGTATTCGCAGCTAGCTGAGGAAGTCGAATGCATCCACGGCACCTACGTCAGGGTTGTAATAAGCGTTTCCCGGACTGACATTGCAGAAACTAGTCCGTTGCCGAGCGACACCCACCCTGTACCTGAAGGGAGGTTGACGTTGCCCGAAGCTGAAACAGTAAGCGTAACAGTTGCTGTCTGGTTGCCTTGGCCGCTGGTCGCCGTCACGGTGATGGGGTAACTTCCAAACGTGGTACCAGCCGGAACGTTGATGCTCATGATTGAGCTGCCCGCACCTGGTGCCGGGATGGTGCTGGGATTGAAGCTCACCGTGGCCCCGTTGGGTGCCCCTGTGGCTGACAAACTCACGGCGCTATTAAACCCGTCTGTAACCGTGGTCGAGATGGTTCCCGTCACCTGCCCCCCGGGCGCCGTACTCACGGCGTTCGGCGCCGTCAAGGTGAACGCCGGAGGGTCGGCTACGGTAACAGTCAGCACAACAGTCAGGTTCTGGACAATGCCGCCACCTTTGGCGGTGATGGTCAAAGGATAGTTCCCCAGAGGCGCGTTGTTGGGAACACTTACCGTCATGATTGACGTGCCCGCGCCCGGAGCAGGGATCGTGCTCGGGTTGAAGCTCACCGTCGTCCCTGCTGGCCCACCCGTCGCTGACAGATTGATGGCGCTATTGAATCCCCCGATGAGAATCGTGAACACATCTGCGGTCGAATACTGGCCTTGCCCGACACTAACCGAGTTCGGGCCTTGCAGTGCGAACGTCGGGCCTGTTGAGACCTGAGTTACCCCCACATAAGCGATCGAGGTGAAGTCTCCGGTGTATTGGTTGCTTCCTACCTGGACCGTCAACTGCGGTCCCCGCCAGGGTCACTTGCTGGCTGACATTGTTCGCCGGCCATTGCGCCGCCGACCAGATATTTCCCTGCGCATCGTAGAAGTAGCCCATATTGATGGGCCCACCGGTCATTGTCGCCAGCACCCTACTGCCATCCAGGAACTGCACCTGGCACTGCACCAAGCATGCCGGCCAGCCGGCGTCGCCCATAGCCAGCGACAAGCTGTACGTACCCGGCGCTGGCAGATCCACATAGAATTGACCTGGCGTGCCGTTGATGACATAGTGGATGCCCGCCAGCCGTGGGTCAATGGAGTTGTTCCGATTCAAGTGCCGAAAAGTTGCAGCTGTACGACCACCCGTAGGTCGTGAGGCCACCCACGGTCGGGAAAATCGTCGTAAATATTACGTCGGTTGCGCCCGCCGGGTCGTTGACGAAGTTTTGCGAGTCCCGGAAATCAAATCCCTGCTGCCACACCGACGAAATTACCATTAGCGTCACAGTGAAACTGTGCTGCAGGCCACCGCCGTTGCCGGTCACAGTGATGGGATAGGTTCCCAGCGGTGTGTTCGCCCCAACCATGATCGCCATCGTCGAGGTACCTCCGCCCGGCGCAGGGATGGGGTTCGGATTGAAACTGACGGTTGTGCCCGACGGCACTCCCGATGCCGACAGACTGATCGCGCTATTGAAGATGCCGAGAAGCGTCGTCCTCAGGGTCGTGTTCCCCGCCGAGCCTTGTGCCACGGTCACGGTGGGGGGTGAAGCGGTCAGTATGAAGTCCGGAGGGGTCACCGTCAGGGTGACGGTGGTGGTCTGCTGGACGCCGCCGCCATTGCCGGTCACCGTCATGGGATAGGTTCCTGTGGGTGTGCTCGATCCCACGGTGATGGTCATGGTCGAGTTGCCTGCGCCTGGTGCCGGAATCGGATTGGGATTGAAACTCACGGTAGCTCCCGACGGCACTCCTGACGCCGAGAAAGTATCGGCGCTGTTGAAGCCACCGCTGATGTTCGTCGTTATCGTCGACGTGACTTGGCCTCCTTGAGCAACGCTGAGCGAAGCCGGGGAGGCGGAAATGATAAAGTTCGGCGCTAAAGTGACCTGGGTCAACCCTAGGAATGCAATCGGGGTATAGTCGCCGCCATTTTGATTCGATCCTACAACCATGGTCAATCGCGTACCGGCTAGCGCAACCCGCAGACTGACGTTCTTGGTTGGCCACTTCGCTGCCGACCAGTAGTACCCTTGCGCATCATAGAAATAGCCTGGGTCTTCTCCCCCTTTCGTAACCGTGGCCAGAATGGTGCTGCCGTCCAGCAACTGTATCTGGCACTGCGCTCGAGCATGCCTGGTAGCCGTCATCCCCCAGAGCCAACGCCAAGTCGTACGTGCCTGACGGCAAATCCACGTAAAATGTCGCGGCGCTTCCGTTGTTGGCGAAGTTGATGCCAGCTAGTCGCGGATCAACTTTAGTGCTGCGATTCCGCGCCTGAACGAGGTTCACTTTTGTCCAGCCGAAATTTACCCCATTGAACATCGTGGGATAGGCCGTACTCGCAAGAACATAGGTGTTCCCCGCGGGATCCGTTACGTAGTTTGACGATGCGCGGAAGTCAAACCCGACGGCCCACGACGACGAGAGCACCGTCAGCGTCACCGTGGTGTTTTGCTGGATTCCTCCGCCATTGCCGGTCACCGTGATCGGATACGTCCCGACAGGCGTGCTCGCCCCCACCGTGATGGTCATGGTCGAGGTGCCCGAGCCCGGCGCCGGTATCGGGTTGGGATTGAAGCTCACAGTCGTTTCCGGCGGCACTCCCGAAGCCGACAGACTGATCGCACTGTTGAAGCCACCGCTGATAGCACTCGTAATCGTGGAGGTCCCTTGGTTTCCTTGCGCGACGCTGAGCGAAGCCGGCGAGGCGGATAGCGTGAAGTTCGCCGCTGCCGTCACCGTTAGTGTCACCATAGTGTTTTGCTGGATGCCTCCGCCGTTGCCCGTCACCGTGATGGGATAGCTTCCCGTCGGCGTGCTGCTGCCCACCGTGATCGTCATGGTCGAGCTGCCTGCCCCGGGAGCCGGAATCGTGTTCGGGATTGAAGCTCACCATCGTCCCCGCCGGCTGACCCGAAGCCGACAGACTGATCCCGCTGTTGAAGCCACCACTGATTGTGGTGGTGATTGTCGATGTTCCCTGATTCCCTTGCTGAATGCTGAGCGATGCTGGCGAGGCGGATAGCGTGAAGTTCGGCTGTTGTTGGGCGGTCACCGTCAGCGTAACGGTGGCGTTTTGTTGGACGCCTCCGCCGTTGCCCGTCACCGTGATGGGGTAAGTTCCCGTCGGCGTGCTTGAGCTCACTGTGATGCTCATGGTCGAGCTGCCCCCACCCGGAGCCGGTATCGGGTTGGGGTTGAAACTCACCGTCGTCCCCGACGGCTGGCCCGAAGCCGATAGACTGATCGCGCTGTTGAAGCCACCACTGATGCTCGTGGTGATGGTGGACGTTCCTTGATTCCCCTGGGCCACGCTGAGCGCTGCCGGCGACGCCGAAATCGTGAAGTTCGGCGAGCCGGAAACCTGTGCCACCCCAAGGAACGCGATCGGCGTGACGTCTCCGGTGGCCTTGCTCGTTCCCACTACCACCGTCAGTCGACTCCCCGTCAGCGTCACCTGCTGGCTGAGGTTGCTGCTCGGCCAGGTGGCTGCTGACCAGTTCTTCCCCGTCGCGTCGTAGAAGTAGCCCAGGTTGATAACTCCCGTGGTCACCGTGGCCAGCACCGTACTGCCATCTAGGAACTGGACTTGGCACTGTACCCAACATTGCCCATTGCCAGCATCGCCCATCGCCAACGACAGATTGTAGGTGCCCGGGGATGGCAGATCCACATAGAATGTCCCCGGCGCACCGTTGTTGACAAAATTGATCCCGGCCAGCCGCGGGTCCAACTTCGCATTGCGATCCCGGCCTCGCACAGGGGCGGTTTTTACCCAGCCATACGTGACCCCGTTAAACTTTGTCGGATAGGTCGTGGTAGGGAGCACATAGGTGTCACCAGAAGGGTCGGTCACGAAGGTCGAAGTGTTGCGGAAGTCAAACCCCTGTTGAAATGCCTGAGCCGATGTAAGCCCGGGGATAAGGCACATTACAGCGAAAGTCAAAACCCGAAGAGTTGAGACGACGCTGAGGGGCAGTGCGAGTGGCATACGGTTTGACATCATGTCTTGCCTTCCTTTCGGCGAAACCCGAATCGGCCCCCGCGGCAGATCTGAGGTGCTGACAGCGCTCTGACTTGCGCGGCAGAAGCGTTGACGCTTAAGTGAAATAGGAAGGCTGGACGGCCCGGTTTTCTCGATCCAAGTTAGGAATGACTTTCGGTGAATATCGAGGGCCCGGCAGAGATGAGATGACTGGTAGCCGAAGGAACGCGACTTTCAGCGGATCGAGAAAAAGGGTGCTGCGGCCAGCGTCGTACTCAATTCAGACTCGGCTACCGGACTTGCGAGAAAAACAAGTCATTCTCCACTGTGTGTCGTTTAGTCCTAATCGGAATCTTAGTCTGTGATGGCAGGCACCGATGGATGTGATAAGGCCGGCTTCTGCGCCGTTGGGGTGGCCTGGCGAAACCACCAAGCCACTTTCAGAATCGCGGGTATTCGAATTACTACTGCCGTTGCTGCGGAGGTGAGTTCATCGGTGCCGCCGAGGCAGAGGCAGGGATCCGGGTCCCACCCTGTCGCCAAAAGATGGCGACAAGGGTGGTGCACCCACGGCGGGAGTGATGCATAGTCTCCAAATCGAAAGGGTAGGCCACCCGCCGGAAGTAGCCCGTGCCCGCCAGCCATGTCAATAAAGTGGCGGAACTCGATCGGTTGAGTCCCGCCATGCTCACTTCAGTTGAAATCTACTGCAAGCCATGATCAGTGGTTGCTGCTAGGCGCTGACGATGGGATTCCGTATTTTTACTTTTTCGCGATGAGGGCCTCCAATCGCGAGAGGCGCTGCTGCAAGTCGGTAATCTGCTGCAGTTGGGTCGTGATCACGTCCTGCTGCGCCGCGACCACCGCATGCTGCTTCTGTACTTCGTTCAGCAGCATCGGCGCAAGCAACTGATAGTTAACCGTAGAGGGCTGGTTGTCCTTGGCGTACACGACCATCTCGGGATAGACCTTGGCGACCTCTTCCGCAATCAAGCCATATTGTTGTGTTCGCTGGCCTTTGTCGTCCGCTTGCTTGTCGAAGAAGGTGACGGGACGCAATTGGAACAGACCATCGCTGCTGTTGCCCATGTCGAGGATCTGCTCCTTGAGGCTCGGTGAGCAGCAGATTTGGCAGTTTGTGCAATGAGCGCCCAGTAGTGACTTGAAGCAGTCTATGCCGCCGAGCGTCGTTCCGATTTTTCCGTCATTGTCGATGCAGACCGCCGTACCGCCGGAAAGGCCGTTGAGGCCTAGGATATGGGTGACGAGCTGATTCGAGCCGAGCTTCAGGTCTGTGTCGTCCTGCTTTAGCACTGTCTGGCCTTTAATCTGGTATTCGCCATTAGTTGTGTTGCCGTTCGTGTCTTTGCCGGCGGCGTTGAAAATGGGAGCGGTTCCGCTGCCGTTGATGTTGAAGCTCGCGCCGTTCTGCGGCGTAGTGTTCTGGATGTAATACGGCGAGCCCGGATTCAGGTTTCCCGAGTCGCCTGTGTCCCCCTTGTCGCCTTTGTCGCCTTTGTCGCCTTTGTCGCCTTTTTGCCCCTTGTCGCCTTTGTCCCCCTTGTCGCCTTTGTCCCCCTTGAGTTCAGCGGTGGTCTGCTGGGTTCCATCCGGAAAAATCAATGCGCCCGTTCCGCTGCCGCTAGAGAGCATCGAGAAGCCCACGAGATAAGCAGCGGTTTGTCTCGAGTCGCCAATACGGATTGTGCCGGTGTCCCCCGCTTGGCCACTGTTCCCAATCTCGATGTTGGCCCCGCCGCCATCCACTTTACTGCCAGCAGTGGCCCCAATGTAGATATTGCCGCTACCTTTGTAAGAGGCGGTCTGGGAGCCCGTCGAAGAGCCCAAGAAGGTATTGTTGGCGCCGCCGGTGTTGTTCTTGCCGGCACTATCGCCAACAAAGGTGTTGCCGGTGCCGTTGTTGTGGTCGCGTCCGGCGTTGCTGCCCAGAAAGGTGTTGCTCCCGTCGGTGTTGCTGTAGCCAGCCAAATAGCCGACAAAAGTGTTTGCTCCTCCCGTGGTATTGGAGTAGCCAGCCTTGTAGCCGGAAAGGGTATTGTAGCTCCCGGTGATGTTGAAGTAGCCCGCCTTGTACCCGAAAAAAGCATTGTTGACACCCCCAGGGTTGGCGCCACCGCTACTAATTCCAACGAACAGGTTGCCGTTGTTTCGGTTACCTCCCGTCCACAGGAGACGATCTCCAACGACTAAGTAAGCATTCGAGTCACTTTTGAGGTTGATATTCCCTTCCTGACGGTTGCCGTTCCGCTGGAAGGCGTGTCCGTCATGGTGCACGTGGCGTCCCAGATGGCCACGTTATCTTGAGCGCCGGGGGGGCAGTCGTTAGGCGAGGTAAAAACGCCGCCTCTTTTGCGTCGTGCTGGCGGAGTCATTAGCCCCTCCTGCGGCCTGGCTGCTGCCTGCATCGGTAGAAGCACTAGGGGACGCATCTGACGGCGCAGCCTTCACGAAGGCCGAGGCCGGCAGTCCGCCCAGCGTTTCCGCTTCGTGCGCTTTGAAGGCATAGGGCACGCTCACCAGCAGCACGCGCGCCTGCTCAGCTTGTCCCTGGACCTGCACGCCCAGCCAGCGCTCTTCTTGCTGCGAGAAGAGATCGTCCGGTAATCCTGTGGCTGTGGTGCTGCCCAGAACCACGTTGTATTGGCCATTGCTGTCGGGCGTGACGTTTTGCGTCTCCATCCAGACGGCGGCGCCGCCGTCCTGCTGCTTGTAGATGGAGAAGGTGACGCCGACGCGGTGGAGGAAGAAAGGGCCGCGCCCTGCGCGTCCTTCAGGGTTCCGCTGTAGCGAATGAGGTTGGGAACGGATGTGGTTGATGTTTGTTGTGCTGAGCAAATGGAGACGAACAACAAGGTGGAGAGAGCAAGAACGATAGTGGTGCGAAAACGGCGCATAAGGTTCTCCTTTCCTGTTTCTTGTAAGATGATGGGGGCCCGCGGTGTCCGTTATCAGGCGCGAGAGCTGACGGCGCTCTGAGGTGCGCGGGCCGAGGCATTGTTACGTTGCAGGCGTGAAGCAACAGAATCAGTTTCTTTCAGCGACGAGCGACGATCCTGTTGACGGATCGGCTTGGATTCCAGGGTTGCTGCGTTGCTGCCGATGAAGGAGACGGAATGCGCGAAATCCGCCATGTGGTGAACATCAAGAGGAAGAAAGAAGGATTGTGGTGATCGGATTTGCTAGCAACGGAGGGTGCGGGAGTAGTGATAAGGCACCTCGTACGTTAGGCAATCGAGTAGCAACGTTGCCGTTGATGCGCGTAGAGGTAAACGGGGATAGAGCGCGGATCGGAGGTCTAAGGCACTGCCGCACGTCCTGCGCTCCCGGAGCAGCTGCTTGCTGGTGGCGCGAATTGAGAACCGAGGAGTGCTTTCGTAGGCTGGCGTTTCCGATTCATCGAATGCAGTTTCGGGCATATCTTCTGAAGGAACCGCCAGAAACACACTCAGAAGCATGGCCAGCGAGAAGACGAAAGCGAAGCGCGCTTTTTTCACGGATACACCTAGCAGCGCTAGCGCTGTTACAAATGCAGTATGCCGTATCAGTGAACTGCGTGCGCACCCTCATGTGCGGTGAAGTGCAGAAGGGGCGACGGGCGTGAGTTCTGCTTCCGTCGACTACACGCTTAGGTGTGGGATCTCAGAGATGAAGATGCAACTGGACACATTTACCTGAGGCGCCGCCGCGCGCTCAAATCGCGGGTATTCGAATTACTACTGCCGCTGCTGCGGAGGTGAGTTCATCGGCGCCGCCGAGGCAGACTCTGTCGGATTGTTGGTCATCAGGCGCACATCCACGCGGCGATTCTTGGCCCGCCCTGCGGAGCTGGTGTTCTGGGCAACCGGATTGTCTTTGCCCAGTCCAATCAGGAAGATCTTGTGCGGCGGAATGCCGTACTTCTGCGCCATGTACTGAATGACCGCGTCGGCGCGCCGCTGGCTGAGTTGATAGTTGTAGTCGGCCGGGCCGGTGGAGTCGGTATAGCCCTCAATCTGAAGGATGTAGTGCTTCTGGCTTTTGATCTGCTGGGCGAACTGGTCAAGCGCCTGCTTGTCCTTGGACGTGAGAGCGGCCTTGTCGAAGCCGAACAACACCGTGGTGTCGGCGACGGATTTGTAGTTATCCAGGTTCTCCACCGTGCCCGCCAGGCTGGTGACGCGGTTCCCTGCCCGGGTGGCATTCTGGTTGGCCTGGTCGGCGGCCTGTCCGGCGGCAATGGCATTCTGGTCAGCCGTAACCGCCTGGGATTTCACCTGCTGGATGCCTTGCTGGGCGCGGGTGTCCACATCCCGGATGTCGCGAGTATTTTTCGCAGTGAGATCATCTAATTCATTGACCTTGTTGATCGTCGGCGTTACTTCATTGCGCACGTATTTCTTAGTGGCGCAGCCAACCGTGAGCGGCAGGATGCAAGACACCAGTGCTGCCATGGCGGAGAATCGGTTCATGGAATCGGCTCCTTCCAGACGATCGGCAAGGTCGGCTGCCGACCTTCTACGCTGTAGTAGTGCAAGAAGGCTGCCAATTGCCCCGGGCATCAGCGCAAAGTAGTGGCTCTTGTTTTCAACTACTTAAAGCCGTCAGAGCAGCGGCGTGGAACTCGAACGCATCACGGCAGATAATCCTGACACGAGGAGTAGAATTTTTACCAAGCGGTAACTAGTCGGTGACGCGCCGCGTTAGTTGAGCAATCAAGCGCTTTCTGACCCCTCATACCGAGGCGTGTTCGAGGCGCTTGAGGGTTGGCAGGGCCTTGATGGATTTGCCGGACTTTCGTTCGGCGAGGCGGATTTCGTAAAGGCCTTGCAAATTCAGCCAGAACTCCGCAGTCGTGCCAAAGAAATGGGCCAGGCGCAAGGCCGTGTCGCCGGTGATGGCGCGCCGTCCATTCAAGATTTCGGTGATGCGATTGGTGGGAACATCCAGTCGCCGCGCCAGTTCGGCGGCGCTCATGCGCAGCTCTTTCAGCTCTTCCGCCAGATGTTCACCCGGATGAATTGGAATTATTGCCATGGCGTTTCTCCTAATGGTAATCAACGATCTCCACCCTGGAAGGACCAGGGGCGCCCTCCGTCCATTCGAAGCAAATCCGCCACTGATCGTTCACGCGGATGCTGTATTGGCCCTGTCGATTTCCTTTCATCCGTTCGAGACGGTTGCCAGGCAGTGCGGCGAGATCTTTGAGGGCGACGGCCGCTTCCAGACGGTCCAACTTCAGACGGGCGGCGCGTTCGATACCGGAGAACGCCTTGACACGTTTGCCGACAGCAAAATCGGTCGTCCGCTTGTCCCGATAGCTGACAATCACAGGTCAGGATAGCGGTAAAGTATGCGTTACGTCAAGCATAACGGATAATCCTGACACGAGGAGTAGAATTTTTACCAAGCGGTAACCTCAGGGGCCAAAGCCCGGTTTCTACCGCACCCGCAGCGGCGCCCTTAGGCAAGCTCAGGGCAGGCTCTGAAGCCGTGCCCTGATACAAAGCGATTTATAAGATAGCTGATACCTTCTACTCTGAATCCGATGGACCTCCTGCAGAAAATTCGGACGCTGCCCACCTCGCCCGGCGTGTATCTGTACAAGAATGCCGACGGCGCGATCATTTACGTTGGCAAAGCGAACAATCTGCGCTCGCGGGTGCGGTCGTATTTCCTGGAAGGCGCAGCGGAAAACGCCAAGACCGGCTCGCTGTTGCGCGAGGCCGTCGACGTGGACTACATCGTCGTTGATAACGAGAAGGAAGCGCTGGCGCTCGAGAACAACCTGATCAAGCAGAAGAAGCCGCGTTACAACATCCTGCTGCGCGATGACAAAACCTATCCCTACATCAAGCTCACGATCGGCGAGCGCTACCCGCGGGTGTATCCGACGCGCCGCCTGCGCAAAGATGGGTCACTTTATTACGGGCCATTCTTCCCCACGAGTCTGGCGTACAGAATCGTGGATCTCATTCACCGGCACTTCCTGATTCCTTCCTGCAAGCTGGACCTCAACCGTTATTACCCGCGGCCCTGTTTGCAGTACTACATCGGCCGCTGCCTGGGCCCGTGCGTCGAGGGACTCACCACGCCGGAGCGCTACGCCGAAGCGGTGCACGACGTGAAGATGTTCCTGGAAGGTCGCGGCGTTGATCTCACGCGCTCGTTACAACAGCGCATGACGGCTGCTGCCGAGCGGGAGCAGTACGAATTGGCGGCGAAATATCGCGACCTGATCTCGACCATCGACTTGCTGGAGCAGAAGCAGCGCATCGCGGCCGTTGCAGGTGACGATGCCGACGTCTTCGGGTATCACTATGAAAACGAGATGCTGGCGGTGAACCTCTTCCACATGCGTGGCGGCAAGATCGTGGACAAGCGCGAGTTCTTCTGGGAAGACCTGAGCGGCATGACCATCACCGGCGGATTCGAGCCGGGAGAGTTCTTTGCCGCGCTGCTCAAGCAGGTGTATCTCGATCAGCAATATGTGCCGCACACCATCTACGTTCCGGTGGACTTCGAAGATCGTCCCATGCTGGAGGAAGTGCTGTCTGCGGGGCAGAAACGCCGGGTGCAGATCCACGTTCCCCAGCGCGGCGACAAGCGGTCGCTGGTGGACCTGGTCGGGCAGAACGCGAAGCAAGCCTACGACCAGCGCTTCCGGGTGATGAAGCCGGCGGCGAAGGCCATCCAGGAAACGCTGCAGGACGCGCTCATGTTGCCGGAGTTGCCCAAGCGCATCGAGTGCTTCGACATCTCGCACATCCAGGGCGCGGAGACGGTCGCTTCCATGGTCGTGTGGGAGAACGGCGCGATGAAAAAGTCGGACTACCGCAAGTTCATCATTAAGGGCGTCATCGGCGTGGACGATTTCGCCTCCATGCGCGAGGTGGTCACGCGCCGCTACAAGCGGGTGCAGGGGGACGAGCAGAAGATGCCCAGCCTGGTGCTCATCGATGGCGGCATCGGCCAGTTGCACGCTGCCGCGCAAGCGCTGGAGTCACTCGGCATCACCAACCAGCCACTGGCCGCGATTGCGAAGCGGGAAGAAACAATCTACGTGCACGGCCAGGAGGACGATCCCATTCTGCTTGACCGTCATTCGCCCGTGCTGCACCTGGTGCAGCAGGTGCGCGATGAAGCCCACCGCTTTGCCGTGACCTTCCATCGCAAGCGCCGGCAGATTCGCGATCGCAAGACCGAGCTGCTGGAAATCCCCGGCATCGGCGAAGGCACCACCCGGCGCCTGTTGCAACACTTTGGCAGCTTGCAGGCAGTGAAGGAGGCCGACGCCGCTGCCCTGGCATCGGTGGTCAGCCGTCCCCAGGCGAGCGCGATTCTGCGGTATTTCGGCAAAGAATCGGCAACTAGCAACTAGCAATTAGTAATTAGCAATCCTAGAACTATCCTTTGTCTGCATAGATTTCGGGGTTTCGTGCCGGCGTCATCTGAAGGCTTGGCTTCAGCCCTAAGCTGCCTATATTGGGCTAACCGACATTCTCCTGGAGGCTCCATGAGCGAAGAACCGTGTGAGATGCTAATTGTGGTTACTAATTAGCTAGTTGCATTGAAAGAAGACTGAGCGGAAGAAGCCAGAGGAGCGAAAAGCATCTGGCTCCGGTTAGTCTAACGATGGCGATCCTTGCCGTGTTCGTAGCCACTGTGTCCTTACTGGGACATCGGGCCCACACCGAAGAGATCCTGCTACAGACCAAGGCCACGGACACGTGGGCTTATTATCAGGCGAAGGGTGTGCGCGCCAGGAACCTCGAGGCTCTCGACGAACTGTTGCAAGCCATCGACAACAAGAACGAGGAAAAAGCAAAGCAGGCAGACCAGGACTTTCAGGCGGGTGCCATCGCATATCACGATGACCAGAAAAAACTCTATGACGAAGCGCAGGAGCTTGAGAGAGAAGCTCAAAAAGGAAACCGTGCGCGCCAACATCTTCGACCTGGGCGAGGTGTTTCTGGAGATCGCGCTGGTCGTCACATCCATCACCCTGCTAACCGGACAACCGCAGGTATTGGTACTTAGGCATGGCGCTGGCGTGTGTCGGTATCGTGGTTGCCGCCAGCGGGCTCCTCGTGCGCTGGGTTCCCGAATCACTCCTTAAATCCTTACACTGAGCGGCGAGGGTGACCCGGCTTAGGCAAACCGAGCTCAGGGCTCCCAGCCCTCCGCGCCCACCAGCGGCACGAAGCGGCACAACTCACGGGTCGTGACTGTGGTAACGCCGCCCGCCTTGCGTACGATGTGCACCTGCTGCTCGTAGCGATCCCCAACCGGCAGCACCAGGACGCCGCCGTCCGCGAGCTGGTCAACCAGGCTGTCGGGAATTCGCGGCGCCGCCGCGGCCACGAGAATTTTGTCGAAGGGCGCCTGTTGCGGCAGACCGAGGCTGCCGTCACCATGGATGACATGGACATTGGCGTAGCCGAGAGTGGCTAGGATCTCCCGCGCTCTGTCGGCCAGCTCCTGGTGGCGCTCAATGGTCCAGACTTCGCCTGCGAGCTCTGCGAGGATCGCAGCTTCGTATCCCGTGCCAGTACCAACCTCCAGCACGCGGTCTTCGGGAACGAGCCCCAGCGCTTCCACCATGGTTGCCACGATGTAGGGTTGCGAAACGGTCTGTCCCGCGCCGATGGGCAGCGGATGATCACCATAGACAGCCGTGAGGTCCTGGCTGGCGACAAATTCCTCGCGTGCGACCTTGCCCATCGCCTCCAGCACACGCTCGTCATGGATGCCGCGCGAGCGCAGTTGCTCCTCCACCATGCGGGCGCGCTGCTCCTCCAGCCTTCCCGAATCACGACCGATGTTGGAGAAGAAATTCGGCATTTGCAGTAAGCGGCCAGCTGTTCGCCTGGAAGGGCACCTGGTTCCTCCAGCCTCTCAAGTTTAATGTTAATCGTTGGTCGGGTCACCGCTTACGTTTGCGGACGAGCAAGTCGAGACTGACCACACCGTTCTCATCACGGACGCCCTGAAAGGAATATTCGCTGTTGATGTTGTATTCGAACTGGATCACCTGCTGCGCCGACCGGGTGAGGTTGGTGATGTAGGTAAAGCGTGACGTTGTTCGAGACCTGCTGTTCGACAGTGAGACGCGCGTTAGGGTTGTTGTCCGGCCCTCCTAGCGAGGGATTAATTTTAATGGAGCTCACGCCAAACAGCTTGGACACGCGGTTGGTGACGGTCTGGTTGATGGCTTGACCGAGCATGGCTCCGGAAGCACTTTCGGCAAATCCAGACTGAGGAGCGGAGTTCAACGCGCTCTCCTGCTCGGTCCGGCCAAAGGCAAGCAGGGCCACGATGTCCGCGCTGGAAAGTGGCGGGTCCGAGCGATAGGTCGTGTTTAGTTTTTCGAACGTTCCGTGCAGACCGATGGTGATGTCATAGTCGCGCACCCGCGTCGTGGCCTCGATGTCGAGTACGGGATCAATGCGGACCGGATCGGTGAAGGTGACGTCACCGCGTTCCAGATGGTACTTGGTTCCACCCAGCTTGATGTCGCCTTCTGCGACATTGATGCGGCCCAGCAACGTCGGCTTGGCTGCGGTGCCGCGCAAGCCGCAGATCCACGTCTCCCGATAGCTTTGCCAGCGAGGTTTGTACCGTCAACTCCGGGGCGGAAAGAATGCGAACGTCCAGACGAAGATTGTTGAGTGGAGAGCTCGGGTTCGGTATACGGGCAGGTTGCCCGGCCTGTGCTACGACGTACTTCAAATCGGAAGACGGTATCTGGGCAAAACGAGTCACCGTGATGTCGCCGCTCAGGGTTGAGTTCTGCAGTGTGCCTTTCAGGTGTAGAGACTGGTCGGAGGTCACGCTAATTCCTGCGTACCGGAAACGAATCTCCTTGCCGTGCAGAGTCAAATCGACCTCGCTCACTTTGCCGTAGGTAATGAAACCGCTGAAGTTCGCGAGACCTCCGCCGGTGTGAGCGGTCAAATGATCGACCTCCAGCCGATCCTGATTGAATACGAGCGTCCCATTGATGTCGCCCAGTCCCGCGGGCACATCAATCATCGAAAGACCCCCATGAACGATCTCAACGCGCCCCGACACCAGGGGGTTCGCCATGGTCCCATCGACGCCCACATCGAGGTTGGTCGTGCCATACGACGAGACGTCTGGATCGAGTGTGTGCACTATCTTGAGGTTGATCTGGCCCTTTGCCAGCAGGTTCAGGCGGCGATCGTCCTTCAGACTGGCGGTGCCCGTCAAAGTAAGCCGCGAGTCCTCGCTGGTCAGGGAGCACCTTTGCACCGACACCACTTGATTAGCCAGGCGCAGTTCGATGGGACCGTCGCTGGCAATGGGAACCTTCTCCACTTCGACACTGAATGCGTCAATCCTGAAGTCTCCATTTAGGAGGTGCGGCTGCTTCAGTGGTCCGTTCAGAGTGGCGTGCCCTGCCATGGAGGAGTGCCCGGTAATGCGTCCCTTCACCTCGGTGCGCAGAAATGGATCGATGTCGAGGCGGGAGAACTGCATGGTCAGGTTGCCGGGCATGTCACCGCGCAGTTCAATGTTTCCGTCCAGTGAGAAGGTTGCCTTGGAAAAGTCCGAGCGCGCGGTAATCTGAAGCTGCCTGCCACGGGTTACGGCATCGACCGCCACTCCCCCAACCACCTCACCGTTGAGCAGCAGGCTGCTCACCTGAAGATGGCCGTTGAGGATCGGCTCGGCAGTCGTCCCCGATCCCTTGAGCGTGAACCGGGCAGCGCCTGCGGTATGCAATCGGTCCGCCTGCAATTCGGGAATCTCGGCCAAATCGATGCTTTCACCGCTAAGGTCGAGCTGAATAGCGTGGCTAGCAAGGTTGTAGGCAGCCGAGCCCTCGATCACCCCACGCGCGGCCTGCAGTTGAATATCGTTAAAGCTCGCCTCGTGGTTTGCAAAGACGACTCGCGATGTAAGCGACTTGAGGGGCCGCCCATAGGCCTCAGCCGCCGACAAGGAAAAATGGCCCTGGCCCTGGGGATTGGTCTCCGTTCCCGCAGCCTGCAAGTCGGCATTCAATACTCCGGTAACGGGATAATCGACGCCGGCGACGCGTTGCAATGCGGCCACGTCCGCATTGTGCAGGGCAACCTGCACCTGAAATGGCGAACTGTCAGTGAAGCTGCCGTTCTCCAGCGAAGCGTTCCCATCCAAGTTGAGCCGCGCACTTCCTTCCTGGATCAGACCGTGGTGCAGGGCCACTCCCGTCAGCGAGTACTGAACGTCACCGGAGAACTGGTCAACATGAATGCGCCTGGGCAGGTACGGTGGGCTTTGGTGCCGGCTCTGCGCTGGGCACGTGCGCCGGGATGGAACCACGAGGTCCGCTTGGCCTGCACATGGACTGGCTGCGGCTCGGTACTCTTTCGCAGCCGGCGTGTAGACGTAGACAAAGTTCGTCGCCTGCACCTGGCCAGCGATTTGCGGACTGCGCACCTTGCCGGAAATGGTCCCGTTGAAACTCGCTTGTCCGGCAAGTTCGACTGGTAATGGCGTACTTCCCAGCGCCGAGAGAAGGGGCTGGAACTCCGTCAGACTAGTCGTGTTGAGCGCTACCTTCAGATCGGCCGACACCGAGCCCAGTTCGCCAGACGCATTCAAGTGCGTGTGCGGGGTGGTCAGGTTCAGGGCTGAGATATCCATTGCCAAACGTCGAATGTTGTACCGCCCGTGCAGGCTCCCATTTACCGGCAACTGCCCGTCCGACGTCTGCGGCGGAGCGATCGAATCAAGCGCCAGGTCCGCGTCTGCATCCGCCAGGGTTCGTTTCCAGGCTAAATCAACCGTTCCGCCAACAACGCCAACCGGATTCAGCTTGTCGAGAGGCAAAGGCTTGCTGGAAAACGTCTTCGCAATTTCAGATAGCGATAGACGACTTCACTCGAAACCGCGCGGTTCCCTGCTCCGGCCCGGGACCGACGATCCGTGCGGTGGTGGGTCCACGCGATTGGGCGCTACCGACTCGCTTGACCGTTCGGCTTGCTGATCCAGATGGCGGTTCCGTTTGCGGCGGAGCGGGTCGCGATCCGAGGTTCCTCACATCGGCCTCGCCGGTGAACTCACCGCCCAGCAGGCGTCCGGCTAATCGCGAAAGCACCAGATGATCGTTGCTGAGAGCGAAATCAGCCGCAACCGTGGCGTTTCGCACAACCAGTCCCTCATCCACGTAATCGAGCCCGCGTACTGTAAGCTTCCCATGCGACCCGGAGCTGGTCTGGGAATAAGTCCCCGCCCCACTAATGGTCATGGTTCCCGACCGAAGTTGATAAACGCGCGCCACAGCTCCGGCCTGACCCATGTCAAAGCTCCCGTCGTAGCTGAACTCGATCCGAGGGGTATCGAAATTCGTAATCTTGGCGCGACCCTCCAGAGACGACTTTTCCGAAGCGAGTTTCGCCGACCTAATCTGCAAGACATTCGACAGGAGGCTGAACTCCATGTCGGCCTGCGCGGGCACGTCGCGAAAGTCCTGATACTTCGCGTCGATTTTGCCCAGATGCACGGTTCCGTCATAGCGGTGATCGCCGCGGTTATAGGCCATGGCCGTGGCAACATCGTCTGCGCTGAAATCCAAAGGAATCTTGCGGTCGTTCAACAGCAGCATGCCATCGTGCAGATCGGTGCGCGCAATCGCCAGTTCAAACAATTGCTGCACGGGAGTGGTTGTACTGTACTTCACCTTAGGCTCAGGCGCGTTGGTGGTCCCGTCGGGATAAACGATCAGGTGCAGAACGGGGTGCTCAAGCCCGAGATACTTCAGGTTGATACGCCTCTCGGCAAACGAGACAATGCGCAGCCGCACATCGACCCGATCCACATGCGCGTACGGGAGTTGGTTGGGACCTTCCAGACCGTGGACCGTCAGATCGTGGGCTTCAAACTCGAGTTTGGTGAGGTTCCAGTGAAAGGAACGCAGTTCAACTCGACCGCCGGTCATATCTTCAAGAGTGGCGACAACTTTGCGGCGGACCACGGCCTCGAACTGCGGGCTCTGCAGGTACCACGCGATTGCGCCTATGATGGCCAGCAACAAAATGCCGATCGTCGCCACAACCCAGCGGCGGGTTCGCGAGCGTCGTGTTGCGGCTTCTTCCGGCATGTTCAGTCGGCGCCAGAGGCCCCGCCCTGATCCGACGGGGCGCTGAGTGCGGGAATAGGTATGCTGCTGCGAATTTCGGCTTGCTGCCGCAGGTTATGCAGCCAGGCATCCAGCAATTCATCCATGCGCTGTTGCGTGAGCAGTTCGCGAATTTTCGGTTCAGCTTCGCTCAGGGAAACGGTCTTGCCGCCAACTTTGCGCAGATCGGGCAACAATTGGTTCTGGTAATACGCCTCTACCTCGTCGGGTTGGACGCGGACAGTCAGGACGCAGGCGCACTTCGACGAAGTTCATCATCTGGGTCTCGGTGCGCAGGTGGTCTTTCACCGCTTCTTCAGTGAGTCCATAGCTGGCAAGCAATTTGCTCCAACTCTGATCGTCGTGGCCACCGGGCATCTGGGCGCGCAGCTTGGCAAGTTCTTTCTGCAGATCATCGCTGGACGGTTGCATGTAGCTCGAGTCGCCCATCTGACCCTGGAGCAGTTGCCGGTCAATGATGCGCTGCAAAGTGGTCGCTCGCTCTCGTTCGGTGAACTGGGCGATGGGTTTCTGCTGCATGAATGCCTCGAAGGAAACGGCCTCGTCCCAGTCGCTCTGGAAAATCGGCTTGCGATTCACCGTGGCAACCACGCCGTCGAGCACTTCGCCCGCACCGGACGGCACAACTGCCATCGGCAGCAACGCCAACAGGTAAATCGCGAAAGGAATAATTCGTCGCATCAAAAGGTCTGTCCCAGACTAAAAAAGAAATTGATGTGCCGCAGCGTTTCCACCGTCCCATGTTCCTGGATGGGATAACGCGTCGGATTAAAGTTGTAGCCAAGATCAAAACGGACAGGGCCTACCGGCGTCCTGTAGCGTATGCCCATCCCGATGGCTTGCGGATTGTAGCTGAAGTTGCAGGGCACCTGACTGCCCGGCGGGGAGCACGCCGCGATCGACGGCTGGTGAATCCGTAACACTCCACTCGCGATCTGGTTGGCCGTAGCATACACATTTCCCATGTCATGGAAAATCACGAAGCCAAGGTTATCACCCACATAAGGGAGCTGCACCGGAGGCGTGCGTAGTTCCAGATTGTTGATGAACAGTCCCTGCTCCGCCTATAGGATAGCCCGTCTGTTGATCGCGAGGTCCCGCCTGGTTGATCGAAAAGCTACGCAGCGAATTGCCGCCGCCGGAAAAGAACAACTCCGGCAAGGGCACCAGGCTTGCTTCCGGCGGAATGACTCCAGATGGTGGGGGAGTCAGAAAGTTGTTCGTGCCATACGGGTGCTCGATCCCAATCTGCGTATTTCGCGCCAGCACCCATTTCTTCTTGAAGGTGTAATATGTCGAATTCTGGAGGAGCACTTTTCCAAAGTTGGCCTGGGAACCCAGGGCGCTGGTCGCCAGGCCCAGGTTGGCGATCGTGTAGCTTCCCTTGGTTGAATCGATGGGATTGTCACGCGTGTCCCGCACATAGGTGAAGCTCGGTATCGCAATCAGGACCGGCTTCGAATACAGCGGGATCAAAGCCGGATCGATGACCAGGCTGTTCTGGTCCACAGCTACACGTTGATAGGTCATCCGGTAAAAAAAGGTCGTCGCACGAGTGTATTTTTGCTCAGCTTGGACGGCCCCTTCCAACCGTTCCGAGCTGAACGTATTGACGTCGGCGGTATTGTCGTAAAAAGCGGTAAACGTGACGCGCCAGTTTTCCCGGTGGAACAGGCGCGGCGCATCATAGCCCACCAGCGCACGGCGGGTCAGGAGTCCAATCCTGACGCGGAAGGTCAGCGTCTGGTCCCGTCCAAACATGTTGAGCCGAGTAACTTCCAACACTCCGTTGGGACTTACACCGGTACTCCCCTGCGGGTTGTTAGTCGTGGGAATATTGCCGGTGGCAAACTCGATTCCACCACCATAGCGGAAGGTCCAGCGCTTCGCTTCCTGCAGGTTGAAAAGCACATTCTTGGAAGGCTCCAATCCATCCGGGTTCTGGACTGCCATGTCCACCTGGTTGAACAATCCGAGGTCGTATAGCCGACGTTGTGACTCCACCATCCGGCTTTGGCTTAAGGGATCTTCGTCGTAGATGCGCATTTGACGATTCACTACGTACGGACGGGTAAATTCCAACCCGGCGACGAGCACCCGGTCCACGAAGACTTGCGGTCCCTCCACGATCTTGTAAACCACGTTCATGCGATGCGGGTCGCCCTCAACCGGCGTCGCCGCGGCCTCGAACTGCACGTTCGGAAAGCCGCCATTGTAATAGTAGTACGTGATGGCGTCGCGATCATTGGCCAGGTTGACATCACTGTAGGGCTGGCCCGGCACTTCGCTCAAGCGCGGCAACAACTTGTCTTCGGGCACGCTGTCGTTGCCCACGAGCTTCAGCGACTTGACCAGCGTCTGCGCACCCTCATCAATCTTGATCACAACCTCGATCTGGTCTTTCTGTCCCTGGTACCCTTCCTGAAGATCGGCGTTGACCTTGACGTCTAGAAAACCGTTGGCGTGATACAGGTTCTTGATGGATGCTGTGTCTTCTGTGAGCAACGCCTGGCTAAACCGGCCATTCTCCAGGAGCAGGCTGGACGGCTGTATCGCCATGCGCTCGCGGATGGTTTCCCTGTCGAAATATTTGTTTCCTTCCACTTTCACGGTGGCCAGCTTGTGCCGGTCGCCGGGATTGATCTTATAAATGATATTCACGTGGTTCTGCGGGTTGGACTCCTGCCGGTCAATTTCGACGGCTGCATCGAAGTAGCCCTTGGTTTGCAGGTAGTCGCGCAGATTGCGGCGTCCTTCATTCAGCAGGTCGTCGTCGACTGAATTCTCCTGGTATACCGGGATCAGTTTCTTCAATTGACCGTTACTGATCTTTTCGCCCTCGGTAGTTATGGCTACGGTCGGCCCCTCTTCCGCCCTGAACACGTAGTCGAGCCGGTTGCTGTCGGAGTGATACCGGCGATCAATGAGCGAAACCTGCGCCTCCAAGTGTGCGTTCTTCTGGTAGTGCTTGCGGAGCCTCTCCAGCGCGCGGCTAACGTGCTCCTGCTTCACTTTGTCACCGGATTTCAGCTTGGTAAGGCTGCGAACCGTCTGCGGCAAAATCCCTGCTTGCCCTTCAATTGTGACGTCGCCGACGCGCGCCAACGGGCCCGGGATAACGGTAAAGTCAATGTCCATTTGCCTGGTCAGGTCGTGCGGCCTGAGTTGATAGGTGATGCCAGCCTGGTAGTAGCCATTGTCGGCCAACACCTTTTTCATCCTCACCATGGCGCGATCTACAGCCTCTTGCGAGAACACAATTCCAAGATCCAGCTTGCTGGCATCAATCAACTGATGCGCTTTGGGATTGGTCTTCGGAGGCGTTCCAAAAACATTGATGTCACCGTTGAAGTAATTTTCAACCACAACGAAGACGAGCGAGATTCCTGAAGCGTTGTTATTTTCGGCTTCCGCTTGCAGGCTGGCGAAGCGCCCGGTAGCATACAGCGCCTCAAGGCTCGCCCGCAGTTTCTTGCGGTCGAGTGGCTCATCCGTTTTTTGCACCAGCACCTGCCGCAGGATCTCCTGATTAGCGCCAGTGATGCCACGGAATTCAATATCGCGGACAATCTCTCCCTGGTACTTGGCCAGGGCGCCAAAGCCATTCGCGCCCACGCTGCTGGAGGCGTCCTTCGAAGCCCCCGGCGGCTGGATGAGCTGACACCACGCCGCAGATGCCCCCAGGACTACCAAGGCAATCAGCGATGTAAGCTTGTAAAACGACGGCGTGATTGGCTCCCTCAAGCTCTGACCTTCGATGAACCCGTTACCGCCGGGATCCCTTCTGATGGGATCCGGCCGGTTTTGATTGCCCACGCGCTCGCGTCCAGAGCACCATCCAACTGCGGCAGCCTCCAGACTCTTCAGGCGAGTCCGGTTTGGAAACCCTATAATAAACAAGGAACCCTCCACAGGGCAGGTACACTCGTTGGAATTTGCTGAGCGGTATTCCCGCCAGGTTCTCTTCCCGCCTATTGGGGAAGAAGGACAGCTGCGCCTGGCTGCGGCACGACTGGCGATTGTGGGATGTGGGGCGACGGGCTCCGCGCTCTTGTCGCTGCTATCACGCGCCGGAGTGGGCTACCTGCGCGTTATCGATCGCGACTACGTCGAGGCCAGCAACCTGCAGCGGCAAGTACTGTTCGATGAGTCGGATGCGGCCCAATCTCTTCCCAAAGCCATCGCTGCGGCCCGCAAAATCAAAGGCATTAACTCACAGATTTCGGTCGAGGCGCACACCGCCGACCTCACACCGGCAAACGTGGAAGAACTGCTCAGCGGCGTCGATCTTGTCCTCGACGGGACCGACAATTTCGAAACACGTTATCTGATCAATGACTTCGCGGTGAGCAAAGGGCTGCCCTGGGTCTACTCTGCCGGAGTCGCCAGCTACGGGGTCACGATGACGGTGCTGCCGGGAGAGACGGCCTGCCTTGCCTGTGTCTTTCCTGATTCCCCCCGTGGCGCAGTCGAGACCTGTGACACCTCGGGCATTCTGAACTCGGCCGTGAACTTTGTCGCCTCCATTGCCTCCACCGAGGCCATGAAGCTTCTGGTAGGGGCGCGCGACAGTGTGCGGCGAACGCTTCTATCCTATGATGTCTGGACCAACGAATACGCCGCGATCAGCACCGCAACACCGCGTCCCGGTTGCCGTGCTTGCGATCAACGTGACTTTGTCCACCTCGCCGGTGAAGGGCGGCCCCACATCACAATGTGTGGACGCAATTCGGTACAGATTCATGAGCGCGAGCGGCCGATTGATTTCGAGGAAATGAGCCGGCGCTTGACGCCCCACGGCCCGGTGCGGCACAACGAATTCGTGCTCAAGTTCTGGCCGGACCCGTACGAGTTGACCCTCTTTCCCGACGGGCGCGCTATTATCAAAGGCACTACCGATACCGCCATCGCGCGCAGCCTGTACGCACGATATGTCGGATCGTGAGGAAGCAACTGCCAGCCATCCCGTAGATCCGTTTGAGAGAGCACGGCTTCAGAGCCTGCGCTGAGCTTGCCGAAGGGTGCCGCTGCGGGTGCGATAAATACCGGGCTTTAGCCCCTGAGGTAACGGGCTCGACCGCATCCGGCATTTATGAGATGAGAGGATGAGAACTAGTTGCTAGTTGCCTTTGGAAACATCACCGACAACACAACCGACAACAGCAGCACTCCTGCCACCGTCGCAAGCGCGAGCATGATCGGAATTTCGACGTAGTTCGCCAGCAACATCTTCACTCCAATCAGGATAAGGATGATGGAAAGTCCGTAATGCAGGAAATGGAACGACTCGATCATCCCTGCCAAGGCAAAGTACAGTGACCGCAGTCCGAGAATGGCAAATACGTTGGACGTGTACACGATGAAAGGCTCGCGCGTAACCGCCAGCACCGCGGGAATGGAGTCGGTTGCAAACAGCAGGTCGGTGGTTTCCACCATGAGCAGTACCACCGCAAGCGGGGTGGCGTAGCGGATGCCGCCGCGGCGCACGAAAAATTTTTCACCCTCGTAATCTTCAGTCACGCGAAACAGTTTACGAAAGCCGCGCAGGAGAGGGTTGGCGTCGGGATTCACGTCTTTGCCGTGCTCTCGCAGCAGCTTGATGCCGCTGTAAATGAGGATCGCGCCGAAGACGTAGATGAACCAGTGGAACCGATTTAGCAGTGTGATGCCCGCTGCGATGAAGATTGCGCGCATGACGAGTGCACCCACCACGCCCCAGAACAGCACGTCGTGCTGCGAACTGCTCGGCACTCGAAAGTAGCGGAAGAGGAGCAGAAAAACGAACAGGTTGTCGACACTCAGAGAAAGTTCGATCAGGTAACCGGTGACGAACTCCAACGATAGTTGGTGATTCGGCCTGGCTCCGCCCACCACCGTGTGCCCGAAAAAGTAGATGAGCACCGCGAACCCGGCCGCCAGCGCTATCCAAAAAGCGGTCCAGCCGAGTGCTTCCCGCATGTGGACCGTGCGCTTCTCGCGATGAAAAATGCCCAGGTCAAGTGCCAGCATCGCCAGCACGAACAGATTGAAAACCACCCAGAACATCCAATTTGAGGGCATCGAAAAGTCTCGGCACACTCATTCTATCTGGCCGTCTGGAAACCGCGGTCCTGGTTTCGACTCGGGCATCATTTCCAAACTACAATGGAGCAAATGGTCTCGCCTGACATTTAACAGCTCCCAAGAGAGCCGTATACCAATCCAGCCAGCAAGGAAAGGAATCATCATGGACCGGCAACCCGGCGTTTACGCAGTACTGGACACCAGCGAAGGAACCATCGTCTGCCGCCTCTTCGAGAAGGAAGCGCCCCTAACGGTAAAGAACTTCATCGAGCTTGCGGAAGGCTCCCGCGAATGGACGCACCCGCAGACTCGGGCCAAGAGCAAGTCGCCGCTGTACCACGGCACCATCTTTCATCGCGTCATACCCGACTTCATGATCCAGGGCGGCGACCCGGCCGGCACCGGCATGGGCGGCCCGGGCTACCAGTTCCAGGACGAGACCAAAGGCTCGCCGCACAAGTTCGACAAGGCGGGCAAACTGGCGATGGCCAACTCCGGCCCCAACACCAACGGCTCACAATTCTTCATCACTGTGGTGCCCACACCGTGGCTGACGGGCAATCACACCATCTTCGGAGAGGTCCTCGAAGGCCAGGATGTAGTGGACAAGATCACCAAGGTCCCGCGCGGCCGCCAGGACAAGCCGAATAAGGATGTGGTGCTGAACTCCGTGAAAATCGAGCGCGCGTAAGAGTCCGCAGGGCAGGCCGTCGCTCAGGCGGCCCTGCCCTACGCGATATCAGCGATACCGCAGGAACGGAGTAACAACCCTGAGACTCTGACTACTTCTTGGTTAGCTTCTCAAACAGCTTCTCGTATTTCTCCGCAATCACTTCCCAGCGATAGAGAGCATCGGCGCGATGCTTGGCACGTGCGGCCAACTGCTGGCGAGCCGACGGGTCGTCAAGCAGCGACTGCAACTTCGCAGCGAGATCGGCTTCAGACTTCTCATAGCGCACGCCCGCATCACCCGCCGTCTCCGCATTTTCCGGCGTGTCGAGATAGAGCACCGCATTGCTGGCCGCCATCGCCTCGATTAGCGCCGGATGCACTCCACCGATCTCACACGCGAAGACAAACACCCCGGCGTGCTGCTGCAGCGCCCAATAGCCGTCTCCGTAGATCGCTCCGGTAAAGCGCACTCGTTCATCGCCCAGCGCTTTCAGTTGCTCAATGTAGTTCGGCCTGTAGGGATTGTCGCCCACGACGACCAGCGGCCAATCGCTGCGCACGTTGCGCCAACCGCGCAACACCAGGTCGGGATTGTTCTCCGGCTCCAGGCGGCTGACATAAAGAACGTAGCGGCCGGCTTCCAAATCGAAACCGTTCAGACTGTGGTCGCCGGCCGGCGCCTCAGAACCGTAGCCGATGACGACCGACTCGCTGCCATACTTGTTGAGATAATAATCGTGAATCGCCTTGGCGTCGGTTACGAGCTGGTTGGAGCTGAACGACGACATCCACTCGCAGAAGTGCAAAACCTGCGCGCCCAATCCCTTCCATTTTTCGCGCTTGCGGTCCAGCCCATCCACGTTCAGCACGACGGGCTTGCCGAACAGCCGGGGAATGTAGGCGAAGGGGCTGTTCGCGACGTTGCAGAGAAGCACGACATCGTTGTCGCTGAAGGCGACATGCAAGGCGGCAAGCTTGGTGCTGACCCAGGTGTCCAGGTGCTTCTGATGAAGGCTGGGGACGATAACGCGGCGCACGCGGTGGTCGTAAATATCGTCAGGCCGGGTGAAGGCCCTGCGACAATACACGGTGACCGGGTGCCCGTGATCAGCGAAGCGCGAACTGATCTGCTCGGCAAAGCGCTCGAATCCGCCATAGCGGTTGGGAATGCCGCGCGTGCCGACAATGGCGATTTTCATTTTCGCTGTTCGCTGTTCGCTCTTCGCTTTTCGCGGTATTAGCACGTGGCCTTAGCTCTCGGGCAATCGCTTGCTGATCAGGCCGCTGCAATTCGGACCTGGAAGCAGCATCTCGCCTGCGCCCTCGCTTCTAACTAGACTCATCTCATCAATACCGAATAGGGGCCGAGAGCGTTACCTCAGTGGCTAAAGCCCCGGCACTTATAGCGCCCGCAGCGGCACGGCTGAAGCCATGCCCTTTCAAAACGCGTTTATGCGATAGCTTGTACGAACTACTGGTCACTGGCAACTGCGACTGCCTTCTCCACGTCCTCGGCACGCGGAGTGTTGCAGAACCACCATAGCAAATCGCGGTCGGAAACTCTGCGCCGCGACTGAATGATGGTCCGCTTGCGGCGAACGCTGTCGCGCACTCGCCAGACGTAGGCGAGCGCCGATAACATGCGCTGGTCGCGCACCACGGCATAGCCAATCGTGAGGAGATCTCGCCACGCCACCGGGAAAAACAACCGCCAGCATAGCCACCCGGAAGCGTTCTTGCCACGCATGAGAAAACGGTTCTTCACCGAATGCCAGTTGATGACTAGCGGCAGGTCTCGCCGGCGTTCGGGCGTGACCCGCCGCACGTGCCACGCCACCGCGGCCGGCGTGTACAGGCACTTCCGTCCCATCACCTGAGCGCGCCAGGCCAGATCGGCGTCCTCGCGAAAGGCAAAGAAGTCCTCATCGAAGAGTTCGCTCTCCACAGCAACCGCCTCGATGAAATCGCGCCGAAACATCGCGGCCGCTCCGGTCGCGCCGAAAATGTATTGCACGCGATCATACTGTCCCCTGTCCGGTTCCTCGGCCCCGCGGTCGAGATGGCGCATGTTGCGCGTGAAGTAGATGCCGGTTGAATCGATGATATTCGTCCTGGGCTGGTCGGCCGACGGATCCAAACGCAGCAGCTTCCCGCATACGGTTCCCGCTTCGGGATGAGCTTTAGACGCCTTCGACAATTGCCCCAAAAAATCCGGGCTGAGCACGATATCCGGGTTCAGGCACAGGACCCATTCTCCTCTCGCCGCCCGGATCGCCTGGTTCTGGCCCGCAGCAAATCCAACATTCTGCTCGTTGTAAATCACCCGCCAGGGCGCCTTTACATGCTCCAGGACCGCCCGAGTGCCGTCACTTGAGGCGTTGTCCACGATGATTACTTCGAAATCGAGGTAGTTCTGCTGATTGAGCGACGCGAAGCATTCGCGAAGATATTGAGCCGAGTTGCAGGTGACGATTGTGACCGAGACCATCGGCCTCTAGTATGCACCGCGGCCGGTAATAACGATGGGGATGGTGCGGAAGAAGATTTTCACGTCAAGCCACAGCGACCAGTTGTCAATGTAGCTGAGATCGAGCTGCATCCAGCGATGGAAGTTCACATGATTGCGGCCCTCCAGCACCCAGCTGCAGGTCAAGCCGGGACGCATGCGAAGCCGCCGGCGCTGCCAGTCCTCGTATTGTTCCACCTCTTCCGGGACCGCGGGCCGTGGACCAACGAAAGACATGTCGCCGCGCAGGATGTTCCAAAGCTGCGGCAACTCGTCGAGGCTGAATCGGCGCAGCCAGCGCCCAACCGGGGTGATGCGCGGATCGTCGCTGATCTTGAACACGGGGCCGTCAAGTTCGTTCATTTGGTGAAGCTCCGCGCGCATCTGCTCTGCTTCGTTGATCATGGAACGGAACTTGTAAAGCATGAAACGCCGGCCGCCAAGTCCGCAGCGGGTTTGACGAAAGAGCACTGGCCCGGGTGAGGTGATCCTGATCATGGCGGCGATACAGACCATGAGAGGCGCGAAGACAATCAGCGAGAGCGCTGACAGCGCTATGTCGAATACCCGCTTGAAGAACAGCCGCAATTCGCTGTCCGGAGCGCTGGAGAGGCTAAGCAGTTGGACCTCACGGAACTTCTCCAGATAGATCCGCGTGTACGCGGCCGGCAGGAATTCCAGTTGCACACGGGTTTTCACGCCTACGTTCGCGCAGTGCTGCATGACCGATTCCAGGCGGGCCAATTCCTGCATGTTGACGGCGAAGACGATTTCATCGACCACCTCCTCATTCAGAAGGGCGGCCATCGAGTCGAGTGGGAAAACACGGTAGCCACCAAAGGTCGCAGACGGAGCGTCATTGGGTCCTGGATCGACAAAGCCCACCAGTCTAAGGCCCGACAACCGGCTCCCCTCGATTAGCGAAGCCATCTCCCTGGCGCGGGGCCCACAGCCCACGATGAGCAGATAATGATAGCGGCCCAGACGATCGCGCATCCAGGAAACGCCGGAGTATGACACCGCGCGGCCAACCAGAAGCAGCGCGAAATCCACCGCGCCGATCAGCAGCACGTAACTCCGACTGATGTCCACCCGCCGGAACAGGTACAGACCGGCGTAGATCACCAGCATCACAATGCCAAGCTGGCTGACGAAATTCACGATCAGCTGGATCGGGTTGCTCAACTCCAGATCGCGATAAAAGCTGGAGAGATACCCCACTACTGACCAAACGATCAGAAATGCGAACAGCAGGGGCAAATAGTGGCTAAAGGGGTAAATGTCGGGGAAACGCTGGCTGAAGAAGTCGAAGTGGACGAGCAGACTCCGCAGCAGGTACGCAACCACGAAAGCGACACAAGTCACCGCGAGGTCGTGTAACAGCGTGACTGTACTGAGAAGTCTTGAGCGTCGAGCAAACACGTTTACTGCCGCGGTTACGGTCGAAAATTACGAACAGTCAATCCAGCGAAGCTGCTCCCGGCTAAGAGTACGTCAGCGATGTTGGCGCAGGAACAAAAAGCCCAGACGTAGGAGAACATACTTCCTGATGAGTTTAGCAGCATTTCCCGGCTTTATGCCACTCGTGTAGGCTACTGACTAGCGCAGAAAATCCGTGATGGCGACCGAACCAAAACTCTCCCCACCGGCAACAACGGGGTCCTCGGCCTCGCTTGAGGCCAACGCTGCCGGCGAAAGGAACGTCTCGAAACGTCGGGCCCGCCTGATCGACGGCGCCATCTTTTTCTTTCTCATTCTGTTCGCGATTCTTCTGCCCCATTCGATCAAGGGGGCGCAGCACGCCTGGCAGATTGCGTTTCTTCTCTGGCTGGTCAAACTGGTGCTGGAACGGAAGCGGCCGTTTCCCGAGCCCCTCAGCCTCCCTCTTCTGGCCTACGTCACTCTGAGTGCAATCTCCACCGCACTGAGCCCCGAACCCTACCTCAGTTGGGACCGCATGAAGATCGTGTGCCTCGTGTTGGTGGGGGTCGTAGTCGGGCAAAATCTGAAGCGCCTCAGCCAAATCCGTGTCCTCACCTTCCTGCTGATCCTGTCCGGCCTGGCTGCCACGGGGTTCACCGCATGGCAATATACCTACGGCGTCGGCGTCCGAGTCGCTTACGTCCTGCCGCAGTCGCCGCTCGCTCACGATGCCCATATCCAAAGCGAGTACATCATCACGCGGGTCAACGGAAAGGAGGTCCACACTCCAACGCAACTGGAGCGCGCTGTCGTGGAGAGTTCACCCGGCAGTATGCTTCTCATTGATTACGTTCGCGGGTACCCCTTCCATAAATGGCAAACCGCCATCCGCCGCGAAGGGTTCATCGCCAGCGGGCTTGGTACGCAGAACTTGCAGTTTGTCCGAGGAAAGCCGTTTCGCGCCCAAGGCACCGTCGGGCACTACGTTACCTTCGCGGAAATGCTGATGCTGATAGGCTGCCTCACGTGGGCGATGCTCCTGATCACGCCGCCGGGTCAAACCGTTTTGCGAGTCCTGTTCGGCATCGCCTTCGTAGCGCTTACAGCAACCCTATTCCTCACGGAAACGCGTGCCGCCCTCGGCGGCCTGGCCGCGGGCTGTTGTCTGGCCACGCTGATGCTCGCTGGCAAGCGATCCCGGACTTGGGCGAGTGCTGCGTTGGCTGTACTCCTGATTGCTGCGGGCCTTTGGATCCATCACACGCGCGGGAAGGGCTGGACAGGCGCCCAGGACCCTGGAACTCAGTTTCGGACCATGATGTGGGAGGATGGGATACGGCTTGTCCAGCAACATCCCTGGTTCGGCGTAGGGATGGAGACCATCCGCATCCACTGGCCGGAGTGGAACATCCGGGCCTTTACGCAGTTCCACGATCAGAGCCACTTCCATTCCGACGCCATCCAGATCGCGGTTGAACGCGGCTTAACCACGCTGGCCGCATTGCTGTGGTTCGAGGTTGCGTACGTCGTCTTTCTTTTTCGCCTGGCAGGCAGGGCTCGCCGCCACAGTCGATTCGCAACCGGGGTCGTCGTGGGCATACTCGCAAGTTTTGTGGCGTTTCTAGTTCCCTCGCTGCTGCATTACAGTCTCGGGGAAGAGTCGCTGGTAATGATTCTGTTTTTCTACTTCGGTCTGGCCGTCGCGATAGATCGCATCTTGAATGAACCTACCGCCATCGATGAGCCTTAGATTCGCAGCGTTATATGACACGAAGACAGCATGACGTCAGCAAAACCAGTGCGGAGCGTGGATCTTCGGCTTGCCACCGGCGCGCGGTGGTTGGTTCCTGGTGTTCTACTTGGCCTGTTCGCGCTGCAGTCTCTATGGTTCATCCAGACCCAGTCGCTCACCTACGATGAGCCGGGACATATCATGGCGGGCTTGCAGGCCTGGCAGCAGGGAAGGTTCGAAATGTGGACCGATCACCCTCCGCTGGGCCGCGTGTGGCTTACCCTGCCACTTGCCCGCTCCCACGCTGAGATCACGGCGGAGCAACTCCCCAGCGGATATCACGTAAGTGCGATGCAGCCGGGACCGGTATGGCTAGCCTGGCATACGCGTCCCATGAATACCCTGTTAGGCGTGGCTCTGGGTCTCGCTCTGTGGTTTGCAACTTGTAGCCTGTTCTCCGAAGGGGCCGCCAATGTCGCCCTCGCGCTCTTCGCGTTCACACCATCGCTCATTGCGCACTTCTCGGTTGTTACCACCGACGGGATCGGCGCGCTGTTTATTTTCCTGACAGGGTGGCAACTTGTGCGCTGGCGAAAAAATCCAACCTGGGCGCAAACCGTTCTAATGGGACTGGTTCTGGGCGGGTTGCTGCTGGCCAAGCTCTACACGCCTCCGGAAGTACTGCTGGCACTCATTTTGATGCTCATGCTGCGTCGCACAAGCGGCCTGCAGACAGGTTCCGCGAGTGGAACTGGAGACCGACGCTGGCTGCGCTCGCCATCGCGCTGCTGACTTGGTGGGGCGGTTATTTCTTTCACGTGTCGCACTTGAAGGTTGGCGATGGTCAAGTGGTCGCGAGTTTCCCTAACCGTCCGGTAAAGGAATGGGCGACAAGGTCCGAAATCCATCTGAATGCGCTCGTTCCGGCCGGAGAATACTTCGAAGGCTTACGCGAGGTAGCAATCGGCAACCGGCGCGGACGTCCGGCCTGGTTTTTGGGACGAACCTATCCCAAGGGCGGAATCAAGCTCTATTATCCCGTTGCCATCGCGCTCAAGTGGCCCACGATCTTGCTTCTGCTGTTTTTCGCCAGCCTCATTCTCGGTGTGAGGAAATCGTCCCGGAATGCTGAGCGACTTGCTGATCGTGTGCCTGTTTGGCTGCTGTTTCTGGCGTTTGCTTTGCAGTCAAGATACGACATCGGCGAGCGCCACATCTTGCCGTTGTATCCTTTTGCCCTGCTGATCGCGGGCGGAGTCTGGGAGCATGCGCGAAGGCTTCGCGCCGGGATGGCGATCGTGATTCTGGCGCTGTGCCTGAACGCGGCCGATGCGCTGCGCTTTGCACCGGACTATCTGTCCTACTTCAACGTGTTCGTAAACCCTGGCAACAGTTGGCGACTGTTGACGGACAGCAATCTCGACTGGGGACAAGGCTTGCTGGCGCTGCGCGATTACGAACAGCAGCACCCAAGTGAGGTTCTCCATCTCGCTTACTTCGGATCGGTGGATCCGCAGCTATACGGCATTCATGCGATGCCGCTGTCGCCGGAGGAGCGGGTTAATGGGACCGTCGTGATCGGCGCCAGTTGCCTCTCGGGACAGGTGTTGGCAAACAGCGACAGCTACCGCTGGCTTTGGCCTTATCCACCGCGCAGTATCATTGATCATTCCATGTGGGTTTTCGACACCAACGAAAAATTGCAATGAGCGCGGTTAGGCAATAACATTGAAGGCAGCCTGCCCATGACTTTGCGCGTGCGAGAGTGGCGGAATTGGCAGACGCACCAGACTTAGGATCTGGCGGGGAAACCCGTGGGGGTTCGAGTCCCCCCTTTCGCACCAATGATTTGTACTGGTTTAGCCTCGGGGCCTGACCGGATTGGAGGTCCGTTTCGGCGGTGGGGCCGTCTGTCGTGACTTACTCGTTCCGTTTGAGCGGGCCGAAGGTTCCTCGGCGTCCTCGGTATCAGAAGAGAAGAGAAAGTCCTCGATCTCATCAATCTGCTTGCTGGCGTCGGTGTAACCAATGTCAATGAGAGCGCTGGTGTACTTTGAAGCGAACAGCAAGTAGCTCATCAAGTCCGCGCACGATGCCGCATCCCGTCCCAAGCTGTTGACAAAATAATGGATGAGATAAGGCATGTCTCTCTGGTGCTGCTCCGCCAGTTGCGACAAATCGACCGTAGGTGTAATGAGAAATGTCTTCAGCGGCCGCATCCTCTCGCATCCTTCAATACCGGACTGGCTGATCTGGCCACTGCCCAGCAATTGATTCAATCGCTCCAGGTGCTCGATGTCAGTAGCCAGGTGGTCCAAAAACATAACGTTAAAGAGAATTCCCATCACTTGGGATAGTGAAGGGTCCTTCTCATCCTTGGCTTCTTCTTGATGTTCGAGGTTTTCGCCGCGGACACCGATGGCGAAAATCTTTTTTGCGCCCAGGCGAATGATGGGGCTCAGAGGCTGTTGCAGACGAACACAACCGTCACCGAAGAAAGCCGACCCGCGCGCTGTAGCAAGTCTTACCGGCTGAAAGACCAGGGGAATGGCCGCCGAAGCGCAAATATGGTCCACGGTTATTTTTGTCGCCAGGGTCACCCGCCGCCTTCGGTTCCACATAGGGTGGCCCTTCGCTCCCTGAATGAAGAGATAGCTCTTTCCAGAGTTATAGTTGGTGGCGGAGATCGCAAGTGCGTAGAGATTCCCGCGCTTGATATTGTCCTGGATTCGGTCGCAATCCAGGTGGGTGTGGAGGAAGTACCGCAAAGGAGCTGCGTCCAGCAAAGACCGGGCATTGCCCCCGCCGAGAACTCCTCCAAAGGAGAGATCCAGTATCCAGGTAAGGGAATTACGCGCCTGTGACAAAGCGTCACAACGAAAGATGTCGGAAGGTTTCAGGCGCGACCACAGGTGGGCGAGGACTTGGGTCGCCAAGGGAAAGTCGTCGCTACCCATAGCAACGGCAGAACCATTAATAGCGCCGGCGGAAGCGCCTCCGACTATCGGAAACGGATTGCCTTGGGTCTGGATCCGTTTTAACTCCCCAATGCGTTTGAGAACACCGGCTTGGTAGGCGCCCCGAGCACCACCGCCTGTCATCACGAGACCGATCACGTTTTCCATTTTTCCGCCCCTAGCGACTGAATGGTCCAATCATGCGCCGCTGAAGGGTGCAACGGCAAGCCAGCAGCGTGCCGACTCATTCCGTCTGCGCAAATAAGCTAAGCCTCACACCTTGAAGTTTAATCCGCTTAAGCGCGAGGCTGTACCGCTTCCACCTTAATCAAGCCGAACGTTTCTTGCGGCGAACCGTCTTACCCGCAACTTTCGGCACTCCACGACGCTCCGTCACTGTATCAAGGAGCGCCTTTTCTGCATCCACCAAACTCTGCACACCTTTCCGCGTCATGTCGGGTATCGGCAAGAACGGGAATGGCGCAATCATGTTCATCGTATGGCTTGCCGCCTTTAAATTGACGTTCATCTGCCGGCCGGCCACGTCCAGAAGCTTCTTCTGGGCGCTGATGAAGGAATCTGTGGCTTGGCGGGCAAGCTCAGGCAATTCCGCCTTCCTCCCCTTTCTGGAGGCTCCTTCTTTACCGTTCGTCGCGGCGGCCGTTTCCTCTGCGACCACGTCCAGAAATTTCTTCTGCGCATGGACAAAGTCGTCCATGCCCTCGCGGGCAAGCTCAACCAGGCCCTCACCATCACAAGTCTTGCCGGCTGTAACCGCATCCAGCCAGCCATGGGTCTGCTTGCTTGCAATCTTCAGGAAATCCTGCTGCAACTCGATACACGTGTCAATGCTGCGACGTAGAAGATCTGTCAGGGCAGCGGCTGCGGCGGAAGCATCCACCCGATCCTTCACGCCGGTCATCACGATTTCATTTTCCTGATGCGCCAATTGCAACAGAACCTTTTGGGCTTCCATGAAGTTAAACGTCGAATTCCCAACCAACTCGGTCATGGCCGCGGCAGGACGAAAATCAGGGTCCCACAGGCGTCCCCGCAACAGCTCCGTCGCAGTGGCATTCTGACTCATGACCAGATCGACCAAGGTCCGTTGCGTGGCCAGAAAACTCTCGACCCCCTGCTGCATCCATCCGGAAAGCGAGGAGACAAAGGATGACTCCTGAGAGTGGGCCGGGCGAGTCTTGAGTTTTCCTTTCTTGGGCATAACGACCTCCATTTTGCTGCATCGCAGCATGATTAAATAGTAGTGCTGATAGGCCCTCAAGTCAATGAATAAGTAAAGTTTTTGCATTGCAACAAAATGGAATCCGAAGGAGGGCGCACGGAGGCTGCGAAGAATGCCGAATCCCCAACTCCAGAACAACCGGTGGACAACCCGGCGGGAACGACATACAGTCGGCCGTATGACACCTACCAGCTCTCCGCCTGTGGTTGCACGTGCTCGGCGACAAGCAGGGCGCGCGGCACTGGTCGATTCCGATGGAACCTACACGTATAACGATTTGCTGGATGCATCGGCACGGGTGGCGACGGCGCTACTCGCTGGCCGCCAAGACCTTCAGGAAGAGCGTGTAGCGTTTCTGGTGACTCCGGGATTTCCATGGGTCGCGGCGCAGTGGGGCATCTGGAGGGCTGGTGGCGTTGCGGTCCCCTTGCCGCTCAACTCGACGAGGTCTGAACTGGAATACTTCATCGCCGACACGGAGGCATCGACGTTGGTGTTCGATGCTGCCGCGGAATCTTTGCTGGCCCCAATTGCCGGGGCGCGTGGCATCGGCGCGTTATCGTGTGACCAGGCTCTCGCCCTCCAAGCAGCGCAATTGCCGGACATCGCCGGCGAGCGGCGCGCAATGGTTCTCTACACCAGCGGCACGACCAGCCGGCCGAAGGGCGTGGTCACAACTCACGCCAACATTGCGGCACAGATCATGTGTCTGGTGGAGGCATGGGAGTGGTCGGCCGACGATCGTATCGTGCTGTGTTTGCCGCTGCACCACATACACGGAATCATCAATGTTGTTTCCTGCGCGCTGTGGTCAGGCGCGACCTGCGAGATGCTGCCGCGCTTCGACGCGAATGCGGTGTGGGGGCGCATCGCCAGCGGCGGCGTAACTCTCTTCATGGCGGTGCCGACGGTCTACGTGAAGCTCATTGCCGCCTGGGACGCGGCTTCGGAGGAGCGCCGCGCGGCGCTTAGTCAGGCATGCGCCAAGCTGCGCTTGATGGTGTCCGGCTCGGCGGCGTTGCCGGTAAGCACGCTCGAGCGCTGGAAGGAAATCAGCGGCCACGTACTGCTGGAGCGCTACGGCATGACGGAGATTGGCATGGCGCTGTCGAACCCCTACCGGGGCGAGCGCGTGCCGGGCAGCGTCGGCGACTCCGCTGCCCAGCGTCGAAGTACAGCTCGTCAGCGAGAACGGCGACGCGGTAGCGCCGGGTACGCCGGGCGAAATCGAAGTCCGCGGCCCGAGCGTGTTCACGGAATACTGGGGCAAGCCCGACGCCACACGCAATGCCTTCCGCGATGGCTGGTTTCGCACCGGCGATACTGCGGTCGTCGAGAACGGTGTCTATCGCATCCTCGGCCGGACAAACATTGACATCCTTAAGACGGGCGGACACAAGGTCTCCGCGCTGGAGATTGAAGAGACGCTGCGCGAGCATCCCGCCGTCGCCGAGTGTGCCGTTGTCGGAGTACCCGATCTCGAATGGGGAGAGCGTGTCGCAGCGGCCGTAGTGCTGCATGATGGCGACACACTCGATCTGCCGTCCCTTCGCGCCTGGGGCAAAGAGTTTCTTGCAGCGCACAAACTTCCTTCGCGACTCCTCGTGCTGGACGCGCTTCCACGGAATGCGATGGGAAAGGTAATGAAGCCCGCAATCGCGACGATGTTTCGGAGCGCGGGCGGCGGCAATTGATCCGCGTCGAGATTTTCCCTTTTGGGATTACATGTGATAAGGCCTGGTCTCGACCGTTAACCTGTAAATGTCGCAAACCATCAGTGTGATTAGCGAGTCCCCGCGCCTCGAGATTGCGTGTCCATCCGTTCCACATATTGAGCGCGAGCTGGGCTGGCCTCGAATGGATCCGCAAAGTACTGCGTTTCTCGCGCAATCTTGTCGCCCCTGAACTCCATGATGCTCACGGTGTAGGATGGCTTGCCGTCATATGACAGGATGAATTCGGTGATCCAAAGATCACCGCCGCCAATGATTCGCTGGATAGTAAAGCGCTTCTTGTTCGGCTGGATAGTGCGGGTGATCTGTATGTTGAGGCGGCCGCGTATTCGCTCGCCTGATTGTGGGTATTCCAGCACCGCGTCCTCGTGATAGATGCGGTGCTCCGTTTCAAAATCGTTGGCATCGGAGGCCGCCCAATGCTGATCCAGTGCCGCACTTATCTGTTGATCTCGCATCTCACCCTCCTACTCTAGGGGAAAGCTTAGACTCCCGCATCGCCTGGTTTCAAGGGGATCAAATTCGTACCTTGAAAATTGCCTCGAAGCCGCTGGATTTTGAAACTGGCGGGATAACTGCCATGAAAATGGCGCACGTTCGCACAATAAATCAGTGACTGATAAGCCCGTGCTGTTTTATGTAACGCGGTGCACCAAGGGTACATGATGCCTGTTGATAAATCGCCGTGTCGTAAGTAATCCTCTGCCGTCACGATTGGTTGTGGTCGGGCTGTTATCGCCAGATAAGGCACCAGCGGATGTCAAACCCACCCCAGCAGTGACCACGGTCACATTCATTTCTTCCAGTTGGTGATGCAATGGGCTGCTGGAAACAGTTATCTGGCCAGCCGCGTTACCGTCGTAACAATAATACGAGAGATCCTTGACCAATCTACTGGAGGGTTCGATGCTGCGGGTTGCCGCGCTTTGCCTTGCACTTTTCTTATCTGCGCCACTGCGAGCCCAAACCGCCACTCCAACACTGAGCGCGGACCAGATCTCTGCCATCGATCGCTTTGTGAATTCGCAGATGAAGAACCGCCAAATTCCCGGTGTCGCTGTCGGTGTCTATAGCCGCGGACAGGTGCTGCTGGCTAAAGGCTATGGCATGTCGAACGTCGAGCTATCGGTTCCGGTGAAGCCAGAGACAGTCTTTCAATCCGGCTCCGTAGGCAAGCAGTTCGTTTCCGCGGCCATCATGATGCTGGTGGAAGAAGGCAAGCTCAACCTCGACGACAGCATCGTCAAGTACTTCCCCAACGCGCCAGCGAGCTGGAAGCCGATCCTCATCAAAAACCTGCTCTCGCACACCTCCGGATTGGCTGAGTACGAGAGTTCCGAGCGCATCGGTCCCAAGGGACCGTTTTATCTGCGGCTCGATTTCACGGAAGATGAACTCGTCGAGAAGGTCGAGGCCTTGCCTGTCGACTTCAAGGTTGGGGAACAGTGGGGCTATCGCAACACCAATTACCTTCTACTCGGCATCATCATTCACAAGGTAACGGGCAAGTCTTACGCCGACTTCCTCCAGGAGCGCATCTTCAAACCATTGGGAATGACGTCCACGCGCCTGATCAGTGAGGCCGACATCATTCCCAATCGCGCATCGGGCTATGAGCTTCATCGCGGGGAGTTGAAGAACCAGGAATGGGTCTCTCCTACCTTCGACTCCACGGCCGACGGAACGCTTTACTTCAATGTGCTGGATATTGCGAAGTGGGATGGGGCCCTCTACGGAACGGCGTTGCTCAAGCAGTCGAGCCTGGATCGCATGTGGACGGTGTATCCGTTGAACGATGGCAAGCCGAACCCGGCGAATTACGGCTTCGCCTGGATGATGGAACCCATGAACGGTCACAAGACAACCCAGCATGGCGGAGCGTGGCAGGGCTTCACGTGCTTCATCCTGCGCTACCCCGACGACAACCTGAGCGTCGCCGTCCTTACCAACCTTGCGGGTGGGGCTCCCAGAATGTTTGCTCGCGTAGTGGCAGGAATTGTCAACCCGGTATTGATGCCTCCCAAGCTGACCGCGATACCCGACGATCAGCCTGCTCTTGCCGAAAGCCTGAAGAAGCTGCTGGCACAGTTGGCTGCAGGTGAGGATGTGCGCGGTCAGCTTTCTCCGGAGCTCGCCGCCGCATTGACCCCCGACGAAACCAAGGATTTGCAGTCCGAGTTGAAGGACGTGTGGCCGTCAGATTCACTGGTGTTGGTGATACGCAAACCGGTCGGCAGCGGGATTGGATCGGTTTACCGAATCCGCAAAGGCGACCACGCCATGCTCATTACCTACGGACTGGATAAAGAGGGCAAAGTCGCGCTTTTTGCCGATTCTCCCGATCAGGAATACCAGTAGCACGATAGCCTGCCGCTTCGTTGCGACCCCCTGCCGCCTGTGCCCCCGCGCTACGCCAAAACATCGATCCCGCGTAACAGGTTATTCCGAATCACTTACGATAAATCGCCAATCAGTCGTTATCTGGCGGTGCGGCCTTGACATGCCGTGCTATGCTGCCCACGCCTGACAAATCTATGCGCATCGTGGCGTGAGCGCACGCGGTTCGGGTCATTCGTGCGGCATTCATTTCGCAACTCCCGAATCCCACTTTCGGCTTCATTCGCGCTCGGCCTCACCGCAAGGAGGACACCATGGCCAACGAAGCAGTGGCCCTTCCACGAGTCGCAGTTCACACCAAACTCAATCGCCAGCAAATAACGGGGTTCTGGGGGGCATGGGCAGGCTGGACGCTGGACGGCATGGATTCGGTGATCTATGCGCTCGTGCTCAGCCCTGCTCTGACGGAACTGCTTCCGAAGTCGGGCATCAAAGCCACTCCGGCTACGGTCGCGTCAACCGGATCCATCCTGTTCGCGCTCTTCCTGGTGGGGTGGGGACTGTCGTTGATTTGGGGCCCGATTGCCGACAAGTTTGGCCGCACGCGAGTACTCGCTGCCACCATCTTTGTTTATGCGATCTTCACCGGGGCGGCTGCGTTGTCGCAAACGGTGTGGCAATTGGGATTGTTTCGCTTGCTGGCGGGAATCGGAATCGGCGGCGAATGGGCGCTGGCAGGAACGTACGTTGCTGAAGCCTGGCCGGAAGACCGCCGCAAGATGGGCGCCGGATATCTGCAGACGGGCTATTACGCGGGCTTCTTTCTGGCGTCGGCACTCAACTACACGGTGGGCGCGCACTATGGCTGGCGCGCCATGTTCTGGTGCGGTCTGACGCCGGTCGTGGTGGCCGTCATGGTTCTGTTGCGAGTGAAGGAGCCTCAGCGCTGGGAACAAAAGGCCAAGGCGAAAGCTACCGGCGGGCTGTCTTCCCTGCGCAGGATCTTCTCTGCTCCCTACACGCGGCGCACGCTGGTCAACACCGTCCTGTTGGCCTCAGCCATATGCGGACTCTGGGCTGGCGCAGTTTATGCGCCGACAGCAATCATTAACTTAGCGAAACGTGCCGGCATGTTGCAGCCGCAGGCCGTGCGCATGTCGTCCCTCGGCATGGGCTTGCTATCGCTAGGAACCATCCTGGGATGCCTGGCGGTTCCGCTGCTGGCCGAACGCTTTGGCCGCAAGCGGACACTGGCCTTTTACTTCCTCGGCATGTTGATCTGTATTGTGCTCAGCTTTGGCTGGGCGTTCTATCTGCCCCAAGGACTCCATCCGTTCATCGCGGTGCTGTTCTTTCTGGGCTTCTTTGGCGGCAACTTCGCGGTCTTCAGTCTTTGGTTGCCGGAGCAGTATGGGACCACCGTGCGCGCGACCGCGTTTGCGTTCACGACTTCGTTCGGACGCTTCATCGCCGCGGCAGCGAATCTCGGAGTCGGCGCGCTGGTCAGCCGAATGGGCACTCCCGGCTATCCGGTCGCATTCACGGCGATTGCCTTTGCGATTGGGCTGCTGGTAATTCCCTTCGGCTTGGAAACACGAGGGGAAGTGTTACCCGACTGAGATTCGGGTCTTCTCGGGCTTCTTCCCTACCAATGATGGCTCCGGGATGGAACGCATCCCGGAATATTGCTATGCGTAATCAATCGGGTGGCGTTCGAGCCAGTGCTGGTCGCGAACCGCGCCCATCTGCTTCCGAGCAGAACGACCCATGCTGGCCGTGAGGTTACGCGTTTCCCATACGAACGCAGCACAAAAACCGATTGCGCTTCCGGCTACGCCACAAGCAATCGACTTTGGAATGCGACCGCGGCGGCCACTCAGGTAGAAGCGCAACAGACCGGCGCAAGCTCCGATGGTAGCCAGGCTCAACGATGCGCGCGCGGATTCGCTCAAGGCCGCCGAAAGAGGCTGTCCGTGGAGATGGGACTCTTGGCCACTCCGCAATCCGGACACTCCGGACTTGACCAACGTTTGACCGTAGCGAACATAGGGACCCAATGATCTACCCGGTTTCATGAAGTAACTCCTTCGAAGCTGCTGCCGCTAGCTACGCTCCATTGACATTTCCGTCAGCAATAGAATGGCTATCCTTATATAGGATGACATGCACGGCTGTGGAAGTCTGTGACTTGCGTTACTTTCCAGTGTAAAAACTTTGTCACAGTATCACTTCGACTCCAGCCTCGTGCCACATATCGCAGCGACAGTAGCGGCACAATGATAATGTGGCGGACTGCCAGTCCGCACCCTTCGGAGATAAAGACCCTCACCTCAGGTCAGGAAGGAGAATCGCGGCGTCAGCTTCACCAGCTTGAGCACTTTATAAACATCCACGTTGACGCCGCGCAGCACGACCTTGACGGCTTTGTCGTCAGCCGTACCGGCCAGCTTTTCCATCGCTCTGAGGGCACTGGGTTCGATCCGGCGCACCGAAGAGAAGTCCAACACGACCTCACCTTCGGCACTGTTCAGCTTCTCACAGGCATCCTGCAAGGCCTGGACCAGGTGCTCTCCATCAATTTCAAGCCACGACCCAATCATTGTCATACACACAACCATTCATCCGCTGTTTTTTGCTGAGCTGCACTGACCGCCTTGGCGGGACCTCGCCCGTAATAGGCACTCCAAAAGAGCTCAACCAATTCGTTCAACATGGGCATGCGAGGATTTGACCGCCCTGAGGGATCATCGAAGGCATTCTTGACCAAATCGGGCATCGCCGCTTCGAATTCTTCCTTGGAGATCCCCATGTCTGCGATCGAACGCGGAATCGCCAATTGGTCGAGCAGCCGTTCTGTGGCCGCCACCAGGTTCTGCACTTTTCCTTCGATGGTGTCTCCGCCCAGACCCAGCAAGTCCGCCACCATGGCATATTTCTTGTGGGCGATGTAGCCCCGCTGGTTCGGCGACGGCATGAACTTGGTGGGCACCGCCGCGTTATACGCAATGACATGCGGCAACATGAGCGCATTGGCCCGGCCGTGGGCGATGCCGAAACGCGCGCCAAAGGCATGAGCCAGCGCGTGGTTCACGCCTACCGATGCGTTGGAAAACGCGATCCCCGCAATGCAGGCGGCGTTGTGCATCATGCTGCGCGCCTCTTCATCGCCCGGATTTTCGTACGCAACGGGCAGGTATTTGAACACCAGCCGGATCGCCTGCAGTGCGTTGGAGTCGGTGTACGCGGAGGCGTAAATCGAAACTCCGGCTTCCAGAGCGTGGGTCAAACAGTCAATGCCCGTGTCTGCGGTAAGGCCTTTCGGCATTGACATTACAAACTGGGGATCGACAATGGCCACATCCGGGGTCAGCGAGTAGTCGGCGAGTGTCACCTTGCGACCGATTTCCTTGTTGGTCAGGACGGCAAATGGAGTGACTTCGCTCCCCGTCCCGCTGGTCGTGGAGATGGCAATCAACCGCGCCCGGTTCGTCTTTTCGGTTGGGTACTGGACTACGCGCTTACGAAGATCCAGAAATGGTGCGGCGAGTTCGTCTAAATCGGCCTGGGGAGACTCGTACTTCAGTTTCATGATTTTCGCCGCGTCGAGCACGGACCCGCCGCCCAGTGCGATGATCTGGTCCGCTTTGTAGAAATTGAGCACTTCCACTCCGTGCATGACGACTTTGACCTCGGGCTCCGCATCAGGGATGACCGAGACATGGACGGGGGTTTCCGGTGGAATGTGGCGCCGGACGATGTCTACGAGGCCGATCTGCTCCAAGCCCGGACTCGTAATGATGATGGTTGAGCGCGATGGAAAATGCCGCAGATTCTCCACGGCGTTCATATTGAAGTAAATTTGATTGGGAACGCGGAACCACATATGCGCTTGCGCCCTCCGCGACACGCGTTTGATATTGAGGTAGTGATACACATTGACGTTGTCGGTCGTGCTGTTGCCGCCGCCGGTCCCACATCCGAAGGAGAAGGTGGGCACCATGTCGTTGTAAACGCCACCCAGCGCTCCGATTGATCCCGGCGAATTCACAATGATCCGTCCGGCGTTGATGACCTCACCGAACTTTTGGATGATCTCATCGTTGCGCGAGAAGATCACCGCCGTATGTCCCAGCCCGCCGGCATGATTCACGTCGATGCACACCTTGAGCGCTTCATCGACGGATTCTGCCCGGTAAACCGCGAGCACCGGGAACAGTTTCTCGACCGACAGGGGATGTTCGCGGCCTACACCGTGAATTGGCGCAATCAAGAGTTTGGTGTCCGGCTTGACCGTAAGGCCAATCAGGCGGGCGATGTCGGTGGCTTTCTGGCCAACGGCCACGGGCTGCATAAATCCGGTCTCAGGATTGATCACCGTGCGCCCCAGCAACTTGGTCTCTTTCTCATTGCAGATGTGAGCGCCCAGGTCGGCAAATTTCTTCAGCACCACGTCATAAATCTCATCGTCGATCACCACCGTCTGCTCGGAGGCGCAAATCGTCCCGTTATCGAATGTCTTGGAGGTGATGATGTCCACCACGGCCATGTTCAGGTCCGCCGTTTTTTCCAGATAGACGGGCGTATTGCCCGGCCCTACTCCCAACGCCGGTTTGCCGGAGCTATAGGCGGCCTTGACCACGCCCGGCCCACCGGTGGCATCAATCAGCCCGACGTCTTTGTGCCGCATCAGGTAGGCATTGTCCAGCAGAGTGGGCGCTTCCAGGCAGGTAAAAACGCCTTCAGGCGCGCCATGCTTCACTGCCGCCTCATACATGATCCGTACAGCCTCGGAGCAGCAATGCCAGGCGCCCGGGTGGGGACCGAATATGAAAGCGTTCCGGGTCTTGATGGCCATGATGCACTTGAACAGAACCGTCGAAGTGGGGTTCGTAATCGGAGTGAGCGAGAAGACAACGCCGATCGGCTCAGCCACTTCCACCAGACCGCGTTCCGGAAACTCGCGAATGGGGCCAACGGTGCGCTTGTCCTTGACGTAGTCGTAGACGAACTCCGTGGCCACCATGTTCTTGATGGCCTTGTCCTCCAGAACTCCGAGCTTGGTTTCCTCGATCGCCAAGCGGGCGAGATATTGAGCTTGTTCCAGTCCAGCCAAGACCATCGGTTTGACAATGCGATCGACGTCCTCTTGCGTGAATTGGCTGAAGACGGCAGCCGCGGCTCTGGCTTGACTGACCAGGTCTTCCAGGTAAGCAATTCGTTCTTCAGTGAGGATTGCGACGTTCTCGGCCATACTTCTATCTTCCTTTCAAACGCCCGGCGATTGCGCCCCGGCACGGGGACGAACTTCGCGCTTCTGGCCACGTTCCCGCCAGGCCCCAGATGAGCGAGCAGACACATCCACGGAGGCTAGCTTATGATGACTTGAGTCCGACCCGTGGTTCGGTGACGAACCTCACTCAGTCACGTGACCGATGAGCTAAGCGCTCAAGACGGAAAATAGTTGCAGCATCACTTAAACCATTAGGCACGAGCTTCATAGCGGGATTTCGATGGAACCGTTACGTTCCGGCGGGGGTGATCTTCCCGGATTGATTGATGCGGTCCTTCGGGATTTTCGCGATGACATCCGAACCCTCAGCAGATGAGCGAATCGGCAGAGTCGAAGCTGAGAGGCAGTCTGAGCTGCGCCCTACTTTGATTTCATCACGTAAACACCGTCCCAGTCCTTCTCGGGAGGGTCGTCTACAAACTCCACACAGCGTTGCAGCAGCACCTGGGTGGGGCCGTCCTGAGGATAGGTGAACAGAAGCTGGCCAAATGTTCCCGCCGCTTCCCGCCAGTCGTGGGTGCGATAGCATTCCAGGGCCGTGTTGTATGTGGTCAGCAGTGCCTCGTGCTGGTGCAGCTCCGACAGTGGCCCCATCAATTCGTAAATGGTTACGGGATGCTGCTTGCCTTTCACCCGGATCTTGTCCAGCTCCCGGACAACAAACTGGTCCTTCACTTGGGCATAGGTGTTCTCGCTGATGATGATCCGCACCCGGTACTCCTTGGTCATGCCCTCAAGGCGAGAGGCGAGGTTCACGTTGTCGCCCATGACAGTCCAGGCCAGGCGTTTAGCCGACCCCATGTTGCCGACGTTGACCGGCCCTGTATTCACTCCAATGCCGATCGCGATTTCGCGGCCTCCACGGGCCGTCCATTCGCGGTTTAACTCTGCCAGACGCGCGAGCATCTCCGTCGCACAGCAGCAGGCCTGATAAGCGTGGTCTTCCATCGGGTACGGGGAGCCCCAGAAGGCCATGATGGCATCGCCGATGTACTTGTCGAGTGTTCCAAAATGCTGAAACAGAATGTCGGTCATCGCGCCCAAATATTCATTCAACAGGCGCACCAGTTCGTCCGGACCCATGCCCTCCGACAACCGGGTGAAGTCGCGGATGTCACTAAACATGATCGTGAGGTCTTTGTTCTCTCCCCCCGGCCGGATGTACTTCTGCGGGTCTTTCTCGATGAGCTCAATGACGCCAGGAGACAGATACTGAGAGAAACTCTTGCGAATCCTTCGTTTCTCTCCTTCCTCGAAGATCACGCGAAAACTGGTGCTGGATACGTAAGAGATAACCAGCGTCGCCGCGGGAACCACGAAGCTAAACCAGCGCCCCCAATAAACGAAGCTGGCGTACACGAACGCCATGAAGAGACCCAGAACGATGATGCCGGTGGCCGTGGCAACCAGGGGGCGGCAGCGGCCGAACCAGAACCCAAGCCCGGCGCCGAAGAGGACTATGATGCCAAGGTCGACCAGTTCCTCGCGGAAGCCCCGGACCAGGAAAGTACGGTGCGGTTCGTTACTGTGCAGCAGGTTGTCGAGGATATTGGCATGCACCTCGACACCCGGGTAGCCGGCGCCTTGCTTCTGGAAAGGCGTGTTTCGCAGGTCGCCAGCCCCCAGGGCCGTGGCGCCGACGAAGACAATTTTGTCGCGAAAGGTGCCGGCGGGAAGCGATCCGGACAACACGTCAGCCATCGAGTAGTGGGGATAGGAATGAAACGGACCCACATAATTGATCAGCGCTGTCCCGTTCCCCCAGGTACGTATTTCATGCGATCCAAACTGGATGCGCTCGAGCCCATTGGCGGACATGTAGGCCGCGATCTGCTGGTCCGGAATGTCTTCGTACTGTTGCAGGGTCTGCAAATCAAGTGACGGAAAGTAGAAGTCCTGGTCCTGGTAGCGAATCATGAACAGGGCCCTGCGCAGCGTGCCGTCAACATCAGGAATGGTATTGAAGAAACCGTAGGACGCAGCGGCTTCAGCCAACTGCGGGATATTGGCCTCGACTCCCTGATCAACCACGCCCCCAGCCTGAACCCAAGCTTTTCCCAGATCGAAATCCTGTTTGCCAGACTTGGCCTTTAACACTTGCGGAAAAGCTTTGGCCCAGATGATATTGAAATACGCCTCGGCCAACTTGGAATCGGAAGACGCAGCGCGGTCAGCGTCGAGGAACTGATGTCCGAGAACCACGTTGCCTGCTTTTCTGAGAGCGTCTGCAAACTGGGCGTCGAAGTCAGATTGTTGCTGCAGCGCCTCAAGCTCTTTCTGAACAGGCGCGCCTGCTTTCGTCCCGAGGTCTTTGCGAAGGCGGCTCAACATATCCAGCGACTCGCTGCTCGCCGGGGTGGGGAATGTCATATCGAAGGCGACCACCTTGGCCCCGTCCTCTTTGAGCTTGCGGACTAGAGCAGCGTAGGACCTTCGCGGCAGAGGATACGACCCAATCTCCCTTATCGTCTTCTCATCAATGCCGACAATCACGATGCGCGGGTCGGGTTCGCGCTTGCCACGCAGGGCAAAGCGAAGATCCAGTGAGCGTTGCTCAATGTCCTGCAGGAAGACGAAACCAGCCCGCTGGTTTTCGCCGATTCCCGAGTAGGCAAATAGGGCCAGACCGATGGCCGCCGACGCGAGAGCGATGGTACTATGCGCATGCTGCGAGAACCATCTGCCCAGAGCTCTTAAGAAACGCATAGTCCAGACTGAACTCTACTTGCACCCGCAGGGTTTCTGACTTGAATTTACCTGGGTCATAGCGACAGTTAAGCCGGCGGTGACGACCGTTGCGGCGATTACGATATTTCTTACCAGGTGGGGATGCGCTTTCTTCGCCAGTTGGTCGGGCACGTTGGTGTCCAACATGCTGGTCTTTACTGCGGAAGAAGGAGCAGGACTGACCTGGTACCCGCCGGGAGGGACATTTTCACCGATGGCGACCATCTGTCCCGGGTTGAGCGTTATGGTGTTGCTTGTCCCTGTGTTGCTGTTCTGCTCTTTAGTACCTGCCGTAGGCGTAACTGACAACCGCCCCGACGTAGCAGATCACAGTGGTCTGGTTGTTGTCATAGCCGACATAGAAATCAGTCCCAATCACGCCGATGATGGCGTTAGGGGTCTTCACTTCGTACTTTCCCCCCGGTTGCGTGATCTTGACCACCTGGTTTCGGAGCTTGCCATAGCTCATCTCAATCGAGGTTTGCTGCGAGTTGGCGTCGTGTTGCACGACCTTCAGCTCGCTGTTCGAGCCAAGGCTAAGAATCGAGCCATCGGTGAGCCCAGCTCGCAGGCGTCCTTTTGTATTGGTTTTCAGCAGGTCATTCCACTGCAGCGTGTCCTTTACCGCGAGGGGCTGGGCGTTCCGCGACGCATCGGGGATCAGGGCCTTCACCTGTCCGGCGGGTTGATCGCCGGCTGGGGCGCCCAACGCCGGCATCCCCATGAGAAGCAGAGACAGCACGATGGACAGCACCGACCTGAGCATGCGACTCTCTCCAACCAGCTTGAATTTTGCGGGAAGCTCGTACTGCATTGTCTCCAAATCGTGGCCTAAGTCAAGGAAGTTCGGTGCGGTGCCAGGGCCTGACTCATTTCCCAGAAGAACTGCTTGACATTGGTGCAAATCCGTTCATAATGACGGCTCGTATAGAGCCTCGACGCTGCCCTGCTCTGTACCTGCGCCCGTTGCCTCTGGGAACGGAGGCGGGCACGAGTTCGGTTAGTGTGGTGGGCCGCCTGTCCACGGATGCTCCAGCCGCACACAGCAGTTTGGCATTTCAACATCTTCCGTGACAAAGAAGTCTTGCGCAGGAGTAGAATCAAAAAACTTTAGCTGCGGTCTGGGCTGAGGCGATAACCAGGCGTCGAACGCCTGCTGCATTCAAACAGGAGACAATACTGCATGGCTAGCTCAAACGTGACAGAAATGATGGAGACCGCAGGAAGAGCAGGTGACCCCTGCGTCATGGTGATCTTTGGTGCAGGCGGGGACCTCACGCGGCGCAAGCTGATTCCGGCGCTCTACAATCTCGCGACCGCAAATCTGTTGTCGCGCGAGTTTGCGGTTGTGGGCCTGGCACGCGAGCAGATGTCCACCGAACAGTTCCGCGACAAGTTCCGTGCAGGACATCAAGGAGTTTGCCACCGGGGCCCTGGACGATGACTTAACGGAGTGGTTCGTCCGCCGGCTTTACTACTTGTCGGGCGAATTTGGCGATACCAACTCCTACACGCGCCTGCGAGATCTCCTGAAGCAAGTCGACAAGGATCACGGTACGAAAGAAAACTACTTCTATTACCTGGCGACCGCGCCCGTGTTTTTCGGCCCGGTTGCGCAGCAATTGGGGGCTGCCAGTCTCACCACCGAGGAAAATGGAAAATGGCGTCGCGTCGTGGTGGAAAAACCGTTTGGACGCGATTTGGAATCGGCGCGCACCCTGAACAGCCAACTCCTCCAAGTCTTGAATGAAAGCCAGATCTACCGCATTGATCACTATCTGGGAAAGGAAACCGTACAGAACATTCTGGCCTTTCGTTTCGCCAACGGTATTTTCGAACCGATTTGGAACCGCCGCTACATCGATCATGTGCAGATTACGGTGGGAGAAACGGTCGGCGTGGAGCAGCGCGGGGGCTACTACGACCAGTCCGGCACGTTACGCGACATGGTGCCCAACCACATCTTCCAACTCATCTCCCTGACCGCCATGGAACCACCGATTTCGTTCCAAGCGGATGCGGTACGCGATGAACAGGCCAAGATTCTGCATGCCATTCAGCCGCTAACGTCAGAGGAGGTGCTCAGCCGGGCGGTGCGCGGACAATATGGAGAGGGCCACGAGCAAGGGGAACCCATGCCGGCCTACCGCTCAGAGTCGAGTGTGGCGCCGGACTCATCCACCGAAACGTTCGTAGCTATGAAGGTGCAAATTGATAATTGGCGCTGGGCAGACGTGCCTTTCTATCTGCGTACCGGCAAGAGATTGCCTCAACGACACACGGAAATAGCCATTCAGTTTCGCCGCGCTCCCTTCGTCCTATTCCGCGACACGGCGGTGGAGACGCCTGACGCCCAATGTTCTCGTCCTCAACATTCAGCCGGAAGAGGGCATCTCACTGAGTTTTGGCGCCAAGATGCCAGGGCCGATCATGCGCCTGGGCAATGTGGACATGAGCTTCTCCTATTCCGACTATTTTGGCGGCGCTGCCGCCACCGGCTATGAGAGGCTGTTGCACGACTGCATGATCGGAGAGCAGACGTTATTCCAGCGTGCCGACATGGTGGAGGCCGGCTGGAGCGTGGTGACGCCGATACTCGATCTATGGAAGGCACTGCGGCCGCGCAACTTCCCCAACTATGCTGCCGGAACCTGGGGGCCCAAGGAAGCGGATGAACTGCTGACGCGCGATGGCCGGAAATGGCGGCTTAACAGCCATGACCCGAAGCGATCGAAACCGGCGACCGCCAGCTGGATCGTGAGAAGCGGGTCAGACCGGAGTCCTGGGATGCCGGGCGCGGCGGCAACGCACTGCAACAAGGGTGAGGCACGGAGGGCGGTCCTGCTTTGCGAGTAAGATTTTGGGGAGTTCGCGGGTCAATACCGGTTGCGGCGCACAATTACGTCGACTTCGGCGGCAACACCCCATGCATCGAGGTGCAGTCCCAGGAAGGCGTCATTATCATCGACGCGGGGACCGGCATCCGCGAACTCGGCACGCGTTTGCAGGAGCAAAGTGCTGGGGCTGCTCTCAAGTTGCATCTGCTGTTCACCCATTTCCACTGGGACCACATTCAGGGTCTGCCTTACTTTGCTCCGCTTTACTCACCCGCAAACGAAATCATCTTCCACTCCAACCGCCCGCCCGAGATGTTGAAAGGGATCCTCGAAGGGCAGATGTCGAATCCCCACTACCCGATCAGTTTCGACTATCCCGCCGCCAAGAAGACCTTCGTAGACATCAGTTCTGATCCTTTTCATCACTTCGGCGTTTCCGTGCGCCCGTTTCCCCTGCATCACCCCCAGGGCGGAACCGGATACCGAATCGAATCGAAAGACGCCGTGATTACCCATGCCAGCGATCTTGAGCACGGACATGACCAGCTCGACAAAACCTTGCGAGAGTTCGCGCAAAATGCTGATGTGCTGATTTACGATTCGCAGTACACGCCCGACGAATATCTTTCCAAGAAGGGTTGGGGCCACAGTACCTGGTTGCAAGCCACACGCGTCGCTCGCGAGTGCAATGTGAAGCGTTTGATTTTGTTCCACCACGACCCCAGCCATGACGATCAGACAATGAACAAGATATTGGACGAAGCACGTCGTCACTTTGAAAACACCGATGTCGCTAAAGAGGGATGGGAGATCGAGTTGTAGGCGTCGTGGTGGATTCGTTGCACCTCTCCCAAAAACAAGACCTTATGATTTTTCTGTTTTGATTTGAGTGCGTTGGTGAGAAGATCGTTGGCGCACATTTTCAAGAATCATTTGCGGAATTGTCGAGGGAAGGCCCTGCTGCCAGCCTTGATCGGCTGAGATGTCTCAGGCAGGACTCGGCGCCACTCACATAAGAACGGTGGCAACAAGGACTGGCCGTGGAACGAGGTCGTTTCTACCAAACGCGCGCTTTTCTTCGTCTGGTTTCCTTGACGATCTTTTTGCTCGCGCTTCCGTCCCTGTCAGCCGGACAGGAGGCGCCTCGCATTCCGAGACAGAAGCCGGGCAATGCGGCCCTGTTAGGAACTGTGCATGACCAAGCCGGGCGTCCTGTCCAGGACGCAAATGTTCGCGCTACCAATCGCGGCAGCAAGAAGGTGTATTCCGTAAAGTCCAACGGCGAAGGAATTTTCCGCCTGCTGGATCTTCCCGCAGGTGAATACCAACTCTCGGTTGAAGGCGAAAATCTCAAAGCGACGCCACAATCGGTGACGATCGCGGCCGGACAAATCCAGACACTGGAGGTCCGCGTCGAGGTGGCAGGGGGCGGTGCGCCGGTATTGAATGTTCCCAGTGGTTTGCCGGGCGCTCCCCGCACTCCGCCCGCACCGGAAATTTCATCGCCGGGTGCGTATCCCGGCTTGCGCACCGCGCAACCACCCGAAGCGACCATGGCCTTACCTGAAATCGTGCCCACGGATGCGGAGAATTTCGCGCTGGAGCCATACCGCTGGACGGTTGCGATGCCGGCCTGGCAACGCTACAACAAGACGGGCGAATACCCGTACGTAAAGTCGCATTGGTACGATCCCTTCAACCGTAACCGGTGGAAAGGCGATTATCCCGCCTTCGGTCAGGATTGGTTTTTCAAGTTCACGGGCACGAGCATTACCGGCTTCGATCTGCGCCGTTTGCCGATACCCAGCGGCCTGGGATCGGAGCAGCCGAACAGCGAGCAGTTCTTTGGAAAGGACGAGGAGGCCTTCGTAGGCCAGACGTTTCTGTTCTCCTTTGACCTGTTTCGCGGCGACACTTCCTTCAAGCCGTTTGATCTCCGGTTCCGTTTCACCCCAGCGGTCAATTTGAACTTCCTCCAGACCCAGGAACGCGGCATCGTCAACGTCAACGTCGAAGCAGGCACCAACCGCTTCGACTCGCATGTGGGCTTGCAGGAGGGGTTCTTGGAACTGAAACTCCACGACCTTGGTCCGAACTTTGACTTCGTATCGATCCGAGCCGGCATTCAGGAGTTCACCAGCGACTTTCGCGGCTTCATCTTCTCGGATGAGCAACCGGGAGTACGAATATTCGGGAACTTGCGTTCGAACCGCATCAACTACAACCTGGCCTACTTTTACATGCTGGAGAAGGACACCAACAGCGGTCTCAATACCTTCCAGCCTCGCGAACAGCAGGTAGAGGTTGCCAACGTTTACATTCAGGACTTCTTTGCGAAGGGCTACACCACGGAATTCAGTTTTCTTGCCAACCAGGACAATCCTTCGATCCACTTTGACACCAACGGTTTCCTGGTGCGTCCTGCTCCGATCGGGAGCGTGGTGATAGAGAATGGAATTCCCAAGCCGCACTCCATTCGCGCCTATTATCTGGGCTGGACCGGCAACGGTCATATCAAGCGCTTGAACATCAGCAACGCTTTTTACCAGGCGCTCGGGAGCGACAGCTTCAACACGATTGCCGGCCGGCCCGTCGACATCAATGCGACAGCTTCGCAGCGTTGGAGCTGTCGGTCGATAAGGACTGGCTTCGCTTCCGGGGCGCAGTTATTCTACTCTTCGGGCGACGGCTCTACTCAGATCGGCGCTTCACGCTCCGGAACAGCTCGCGGATTCGATTCGATTGTTGATAACCAGCACTTCGCCGGAACTTCGTTCAGTTTCTTTGATCGCGAAGGCATTCCACTCTCCAGCACAGGTGTAGCGCTGGTTACGCCGTTCAGCCTTATTCCTGACTTGCGTTCCAGCAAGGAAGAAGGACAGGCGAACTTCGTGAATCCCGGCGTACGTGTTTATAACCTGGGAGTGGACGCTGACCTGACGCCGAAATTGCGCGGCTTTGTGAATGCCAGCTATTTGCAGTTCGATCATACCCAGCCATTGCAGTTGGTGCTCTTCCAACCTTCGATTCACGCAGCATAGGGATGGGATTACGGATTGGGCGTCAACTACCGGCCGCCATTGTCGGAGAATATCGTGCTGACGACCGGCGTTTCAGCTTTGGTTCCCGGTACGGGATATCGGGAAATCTATAACTCACGGACTTTATTGTCGGGCTTTGCCGGATTACGGCTTCAGTTCTGAGCTGGTTCTATCGGAGACACACAAGAATGCGGGTGCGACCCTCGATCCTCAATTTCATAGCAGCCGCTGCGGCTGGCACTCTCATTGTGACCATGGGCGGACGCATGGTGAGGCCCGCCATCGCCCAGCAGGTCCAGGCAGCGCCGTCCGGCAGTTCGCAAGAGCCATCAGACCAGCGCGGCCAACTGTTGTTGATGGAAACCCAGGAAGAAGCTGACCAGAAGTCCGCCGGCTGCAAGAGCTGCCACACCAAGACCGACAGCCGGACCATGCATTCATATCACAATCGATCCGACTTGGGCTGCACGGACTGCCATGGTGGTGACGCTAAGGTTCACGCCCCCGGTCAAGCCTCTCCGCAATCGGCGGAATACATCGCCGCCAAAAACAAGGCGCATCCGCAGCCGCACGTGCTCAGCAATAAGCTGGATGGCGCTTTGCCGGTGCGCGCTTACACCAGTTGGCTAAGAGAAGACTCGGACTTATATCCGCTTCGTGAATCCCAGGGGACCTTCGGATCGCGTCGCATACCTGCGGGCGTTCCGGCTGCCATCTCTCCGAGGTGCAGAAGGTCCGCACCAGCATGATGTCTCACGGAGCGATGCTCTGGGGCGCTGCTCTGTATAACAACGGCGGCTTTCCCTTGAAGAACCCTCACTTCGGAGAAAGCTACTCCGAGGATGGCGAGCCGCAGCGGTTGATCAGTGTCCCGCCTCCCACGGCCGAGGAAACGCGTACGAAAGGGGTACTCCCGGAACTTCAGCCGCTCCAACGATGGGAGATCTCCCAGCCCGGAAACGTTTTGCGCGTCTTTGAGCGCGGCGGAACGGAGAAGCGCCGAGATCGGAAATCCCGAGCTCGACGAGGATCCTGGAAAGCCCGACGTCAAGCTCAGCGACCGTGGCTTCGGAACGAAACTTCGCACTGATCCGGTCTTCCTCGGGTTGCAGAAAACGCGTCTGTTCGATCCACTTTTGTACCTTCCCGGCACGAACGATCAACCCGGTGACTACCGAAACAGCGGCTGCAGCGCCTGCCATGTGGTTTTTGCCAATGACCGGTCGCCCGAGCACTCCGGACCCTACGCGCAATATGGCCACTCCGGATTCAGCGCGACCAGTCGATCCGACCATTCCGAAGAACCAGTCCGGGCACCCCATCAAGCACCAGTTCACGCGCGGCATGCCCTCGAGCCAATGCATGGTCTGCCACATGCATCCCGGCACAAACATGGTTACTACCTACTTCGGATATACCTGGTGGGACAACGAAGTGGATGGCGAGAAGATGTATCCCACCAAGCAGCACAATCCCACTCCGCAGGAAGAACAGCACCAGGTTGCCGTTCGCAATCCGGAAGGCGCCGCACCGCGCGGCTTGTGGGCCAGTGTGGCCTTCCTCGACAAGTCGGCGGCCCGGAATTTCTGAGCACGCTCAAGTCAACCCAGTTCGCCGATTTTCACGGTCATGGCTGGAACTTCCGCGCGGTGTACAAGCGCAATCGCGAGGGCGAGATGCTGGACAAGAACGGAAATCACGATCTCGCCCGAAGATCCTGACAAGATTCAAGAAAGCGGTGCACCTGAAAGACATCCATCTGGAAAAGGGCATGCACTGCGTTGATTGTCATTTCAGCCAGGACAATCATGGCAATGGCACGCCTTTACGGCGAGACGCGAAACGCGGTCGAGGTCGACTGCGTCGACTGCCATGGCAGCATTCAGGCGCGCGCAACGCTGAAGACGTCCGGGCCGGCCAAGCCCGCCGGCGGCACCAATCTGGAGTTGCTCCGCACTCCCTGGGGAGACAAGCGCTTCTATTGGAAGGATGGACGCCTGTTCCAGCGCTCCATGCTGGAGCAAGACAAGCAATGGGAAGTGAAACAAGTGCTGGATTCCATCACTCCGGGCAATCCCAACTACAACGAAAAAGCGCGGTTCGCCAAAACCGTGCAGACGGATGGCAAGACCTGGGGCACGCCGATACCAACGCAAATCCGCTGGCTCACAGCAACAAACGCATGACCTGCTATAGCTGCCACTCTTCGTGGATTCCAACTTGCTTCGGTTGCCATCTGGAGATGGCGGCCAACCGCAAAATGCCCATGCTGCACAACGAAGGCATCACCACGCGCAACTGGACGTCTTATAGCTTCCAGATTCTGCGTGACGACATTTATATGCTTGGGGATTGATGGCACGGTAACTGGGCATCGGGTAGCGCCCGTGCGTTCAGCCTGCGCCGTTCTGGTCAGTTCGCAAAACTCGGATCGCGACTGGATTTATTACCAGCAGCAGACCATCTCCGCCGAAGGGTACAGCGGACAGGCATTCAGCCCGTTCGTGCCGCATACCGTTCGCACCAAGGAGACCCGCACTTGCACCGATTGCCATGTGGCCACTGCCAAGGACGATAACAATGCATGGTTGGCGCACGTCTTGATCCAGGGGACCGGCTTCATGAACTTCATGGGCCGCTACATCTACGTCGCGAATGGCAAAGAGGGGTATCACGCGGTAGCCGTGGCGGAACATAGCGAGCCGCCGGCAATTCTGGGCAGCGACTTCCAGAAAATTTCATATCCAGCAGACTACGACCAGCACATCAAGAACAAGAGTGAACTGAAGGAAGCGTATCACCACGATGGAACTGTCCTCGACCTGCAAGCGCGTGGAGAGTATCTATATGCTGCGATGGGCGCGGGCGGCCTTCGCATTTTCGACATCGCCAATCTCGACGACAAAGATTTCTCCGAGAGAATGACGACGGCTCCGGTTTCGCCCATCGGCCAGCGTTTTTACGTCAAGACGAAATACGCGCAGGCCGTGGCCTCGCCGACTACACTCGGGGTCGATCCTTTGCGCACGCAGAACCCTGAGAATGAGGAGCAGCCTATGCTTCCTCATCATTTGTTCTACGGATTCCTGTACGTCGCCGACAAATACGAGGGGCTGGTCATCGTTGGCAATCCGAATCTCAAGGCCAAGACTCCGGGTGTGGGCACTCTCCTCGATGGCAACCCAACCAATAACTTTCTGCAAACGGGCGCTGGCATTCAATCCCGATGGGGCTTTGAACGGCGCTCGCCGCATCGCCTTTGCCGGCACCTACGCCTACATCCTCTGCGACCGCGGCCTGGTGGTGGTGGATTTGGACAATCCCGCGCAGCCCAAGATCGTACGGCCCAGATCGGCGCCCCGTATCTCGGAAGATCCCCGCGGCGTTGCCATTCAATTCCGCTATGCATTCGTGGTCGATCAGCGCCGGACTGAAGGTCCTGGATATCACCGACCTGGCACATCCCGTACCGGTGCAAGGATGCCCTGGGTTCCGCTGGCCGACGCGCGCAACATTTATGTGGCCCGCACCTATGCGTACGTCGCGGCGGGCAAGCAGGGCATCGCGCATCATCAATGTTGAAGCACCGGAGCGGCCTCGGCTGGACCAGATGTTCGATGCGGGGGGCAAGCTGAACGACACCAACGACATCAAGATCGGCATGGTGAGTTCAAGCCAGTTCGCCTTCGTCGCCGATGGTCACAACGGGTTGCAGGTGGTTCAGTTGTTCTCGCCGCAGACGACGCCAAATTTCTACGGCTTTGCTCCCAAGCCCGTTCCCAAACTTATCGCCAGCTATAAGACCAAGGAACCCGCTCTGGCTATCTCTCGCGGCATCGATCGCGACCGCGCCGTGGACGAGACCGGCAATCAGCTTACTGTTTTTGGGCGCAGAGGTTCACGTCCATTCAATGCCGAGGAAATGAAGCGGCTCTACATGAAGAATGGCCAACTCTTCACCGTGACCAACGACCCGCCAGGGCCACCAGCCCAACCCGCAAAGGAAAAGAGCGCTGCGCAGTCCTCACCGCCAATGCCGGGCTTGGAGACGCACGAGGTGATGCAGCGGAAGTGATTGCCGTTACTACAAGGTATCTTATGAATCCGATTTGAAAGCACGGCTTCAGCCGTGCCGTGCGGGTGCGACAATACCGGGCTTTAGCCCCGGAGGTAATGCTTTCGATCCCTGTTCGGTATCTACGAGAAGAACTCTAGCAGGAACCAGATTTCAACAGCATATGCTCGCGGATTTCCGGCTAGGCTAAAGCGGATTCAGAGCTCTGTCCTGGTAGAGCAGGCCTTCAGGCTGCGGTGCGTGCTCGCTACTTTGCCCGTGGCTTCAGCCCGTGGGCACGGGCTGAAGCCACGGAAGTCAATTTGAGTGTGTCTGGACGCGGCGCTGAAGCGCCGCTCTCCCCTAGCTACAGCCATTCTGGAACTGCTTTCACATCACTTCCCTGCCCGCAAGGCGTTCAAGTCAAACTTGGCTTTCAGCGGCTGCTCTTTTCGCCAATCATGGTAGCTATGACATTCATAGCACCGCCCCGCGGCTGCCGCCTTTCATCGCCCCACCTTCTTTGTGGCATCTGCGGCAAGTTTCGATACCGGGAAGGTTGACATCAGAGGTCTGTTTGCTCTCGGAGATCCGGGAGTGGCAGGACTCGCAAGTCATCATGCGATGGGCGGGGTGATCGAATTCGGAGTGAGCAAGCCAGCGAGCAGGAATCACGGCTTTTACAGATGTCGGCAGCTTGTCAGGTTCGCCGGTGGTTTGGCTGTGGCACACCTTGCAGTCTTTTCTCCACAGCAGCCGTTCGGCCAGTTCCATGCGTTGCGTGACCCAGTTTTCGGGGGTCGTCGGAACAGTCGGCAACACCAGGTAATCGCGGGTAGGACGCAGATAATTGCGCGTCGCCTCGATCTGGTCCTTGTATCCGGTCGTGATGGGCTTGTGAACTAATTCCGGATTCGCTTTGACCAACTGCTTGATCTTGTCAACGACGAAAAGCGCGTACCACGTCGGGCTTGTCATGCGGCGCAGGCTCGGCGATCAGCGGATCGAATTGCAGCGTGTGGCAGGCGGCGCATTGATTTACGTACTTGATGGGCGCCATGTAAGGTCCGGCGCCTGCTTCGGTGTACCGCTTCTGCATGCTGCGTTTCCGCCGCCGGAACCAGCACCGGCTGCTGGCTCGCCGGTTGCACGACGGCAACGGAGTACGGCCAGGGTTCGTTTATCCCGGTCGGCCGGTGACAATCGCTCGCACCGCATCTGGACCGGCCCGTTAGGCCCGCGCAAGGTGGGCTGCAGGTGAGCATGATGGTTGAGGTTCACCGTCCCCGGATCGAATTGCCCTTGACGCAACGGCAGGAACTGCGGATGCTTGTTGTCAAAATCCGACACGTGGGGATCGAACTTCAGTTGTCCCTCTTTGACGTGCAGGTCGCCGTGGCACTGAGCGCAACCGGCATCCGCGGTTTCGGCCATCTTGGCCTTTCCCTGATGCTCAAGATGGCACGAACTGCAGGCAGGGGTGAACGTCTGTTGCGCGTTGTGAACGGGAGCGTTGTGGCAGGCGAGACAGGCTTGTCTTCCACGGCTGCGCTGAAGCTTGCGCCCCGCACGTGACATAGATTGCAGTTTTGACCGAAAACAGCGTGGGACGAAGCCACGGGACCGCTGCTGTAAATCGCTTTATTGCCGGACACGTGTTCCGCGAGCACCCATCCTACCGCCAGCAGTGGAACGAGCGATGCAGAGCACAAGCCGCCAGCGCCGGAATCCGCGCAAGCGGCTTGAAGTACTGCAGATCGATGCGCTGCGCGAGTTTCTTGGCGGTTCGGACTCGTGGCACAGGTCAGTACCTCAGCGCCATTACAGCGTGGACTGCTCCCAACAGCAGCAGAGCATAAGAAGCAGGTATGTGCACCAGGAGCCAGCCGTGCAGCACCCGATGCAATACCCTCTGTCGATCCAGTTCACGTTTTTCCTCGCAGATGTTCTCCAGGTCGTTCAGGCGAGGCCAACAGATCCTCAGGACAGAGTATGCGAAATTGCTGGAACATCGCCGACGTCCGCTCTTCGTCTGCCAGGACTCGACCACGTCCGCCGTGCTGCACGAGATAAGGCTTTATCTCACCGTCAAAAAACTCGCGCAACGTCGCAGGCAAAGCGTTCATCGGCCCCGATAGCCGAAGCGAAGGTTACGCCTCCCATCGTCCCGGCAGACTGCAGCTTCGGCTCGCTGCTCCGCGCTGGCGTGCTCCAGGTTGCCCTCCAGGGCGGAGCAGAGCTCTGTCGCGGAGGTGGAAGCTTCCTCCAACAGTTGGCCGCAGACCTCGTCAATCTGTTCGTAGACCGTCTCCATGGGAACGCGAGTTGTAATCACGCGGGGAATGAACTGCTGCAGAATCGCGCCCACGATTCCGCTGACCACCACGAGGATGAACAGCACCATCAATGTCCGAGTCAGGGGAGCAGCGCCGAGGCTGAATCCCGAATGAAACAGAATGAAGGGAAAGCTCAGCAGGCCCAGCCAAAGATGTCCCCGCATCCACGTGCTTCCGCGCCCCACACGCCACACCGGGCACTTTCTTGCGCGCGCCCAGCAGTCCCGCGAACAGCATCAATGCGGAACCGATACTGCCATAGATGATCCCGACTACGCTGCCACCCTGAGGCCCGCGGACCGATAATGAGGCATAGGGAATGTAGAAGGCTGTGCCCAAAACCAAGCGCGACTGCCGTGACCCAGATCCAGACGCGATGCGTAGAGTCAATGAGCACAGCTAATCGCCTTTCTTCAACGCTGACGCCACCCTGCGCGGCGAGCTGGGCAAAGAATTGGCTGGGGTTGACGCGGTGCGCGGCGTCATGCGGACAGGCATAAACACAGCTCGGCTCGTCATAGTCAAGGCAGAGATTGCAGGCAGTTGCCTTCTTTTCACCTTCGCGATCTGTGTGTCCGGGCGTTGTCGGATCGTTCTGCCTGAACTTAAAAGGATGCAGATTGATGTTGCCGTAGGGGCAGTTGTTGGCGCACAGCCCACATCCGATGCACCAATCCTCGATGACCATCTCGAGGCTGTTCTTGCGCCGGATCGAGCCCACCGGACAGCCCACCATACACAGCGGATCTTTGCACTGCCGGCATGAGGTCGCGATCAGGTATTTATCAAGTCGCAGGCCGTCGCGGATGAGACGGCTGACCCCGTCGTGTGCGTCGGCGCAGGCCCGTACACATTGGTCGCATCGTGTGCAGCGACTCAGATCAAGCACGAGCAGGCTTTGCGCTTCCATCAGCCCCTGGGCCAGGAAAGCGTCAACCGGCGCATTGCGGACAGTGGTGAGCCGGGCGCGGTTCTCCGCGATCCGCTCTTGCGCAACCGCCTCCAACGCCCGCCTGACGTCAGGAAACTGTTCAATCATGAGCCGAAAGTCGTCAGCCTGCAATGCGCACCGCCTCAACGTGGTCGAGAGCGGTACATGTCGCGGTGTAAACTCCAGCACCCAGCAGCCCGATTTCGCCGAGGAATCCCGAGCGGCCGACATAGGCTAGAACGAGGTCACCGCCGGGATGCGATTGCGAGACTTTGACGAAGCCGATTCGTATCAGGAAGAAGCTGTCGGATTGCTCGCCCTGCTGGCAGAGACTTGACCCGGCGTGTAGCGCCGGAGCTCGACTCGATCCCGCAGATAGTCGATGAAGTCGGCGGTCAGCGGTGCGAACAAGGGCACGCTGCGCAAGTGGTTTTCCAGCGCCCGCTTCCGGTAGTTGAATTCCAGCTTTTGCTCGGAATGACTTGTTGCGTTGCAGAATGTCGAGCACATTCCGCAACATCTCCAGCATGGTGCAGTCCGTCTTGGCGCGGACCGTCGCCGACCGGGGATAAAAATTCATGCAAGTCATTTCGCCAAACAGATCGCCTGCCGCCAACTCAGCGATGGGATTGTCGTAGGGCAGATCGACCGGCGCATCAATCGGGATGAAGGCACGCTGGCTTTTCGGGTTCGCGAAGTTTTTCCGCCTGCCGGTAAGGCTGGACTTCAGCCTTCTGAAGAAGCCACCACGTTCTGCTTTGGTCGCAACATGCCCCAGCGGGCTGGAAAGAAAGACGTCAGCATGTGCCGTCCTCGATGTAGAAAGCCGTTGATCCGTAGTCGCCTTCGCGGCAGATGATCTCGCCCGCCTTGAAGTGCCGTCTGCGCACCGCATTGCTGTTCAGACTGAGGAATGTCCCCGACACATTGTGGAAAATATCGAGTTCTTTCAGTTCCCCGATGGGCACAGCCTCCCCGGTCAGTACCGTGGCAATTACTTTCTTGTTGGTCAGCGCGCCGGTCGGACAGGAGACCATGCACTCGCCACAGCTGACGCAGGTCGAGCTGCTCATGGGGAGGTTTTCGTCAAAGGCAATACCGGCCTGGTACCCTTTTCCGCGCCGGGCGAGCACAAAGTTGTGCCGAATTTCGCTGCACACCCGCGCATGCACCGCTCGCAGAGGATGCAGGCGTCGTGATCGACGGCGATCGAGGCGGACGATTCGTCGTGTCCTCGGGGCGTAGGAAGGCCGGGAAAGCGCGAAGCGGCAAGACCCGCCTCGGCTGGCGAGGCGCTCCAGTTCGCAGTCGTGAGTAAGTTGCTGCCGGTGGCATGGAGTTGGATGGTCGGCCATCAGCAGTTCCACCAGAGTGCGTCGAACGCCAGTCACACCCTCCGTGGAGGTCTTCACCACCATGCCGGGTTCGACCTGTCGAATGCACGACGCGGCATAAACACGTTGGCCAATATCCACGACGCAGACGCGGCAAACGCCCACTGGTGTTTCGTTCTGCTGATGGCAGAGGGTGGGGATAGGGATCCCGGACATGCGTGCGGCATCGAATATGGTCGTTCCCGCTGGGACGACGACCTCATGCTGATCAATGGTGAGCTTCACGTCCGGAGCAGGAGCAAGGTGCGTCGCGGGAGTCGAATTATCCATGAGTCACCATTGTGGACTGGAAGCAAACGCCGGCGGGACATCTGCTTGTTCTTCAGGTGATCGTCGACAACATCCGGGAAATGCTGCAGAACAGAGGTTATCGGCGCGGGAACGATCTGCCCTAATCCGCATATGGAAGTCAGGCTCATGGCGTGAAACAGTTCCTCCGCCAATTCCATATCGCCCGGTTTGGATTCGCCCGCGGTCCACCCGCTCAGGATGCTAACCAGTTTCTGCGAGCCAACGCGACACGGAACGCACTTGCCGCAGGACTCGTTGCGGAAGAATCGCACCGAATTCAACGCCATGTCGAGCATGCAGCGATTGTCGGCACACACCACAATCGCCCCGGATCCGACCATCGAGCCAGCGTCCGCTACCGCCTTGAAGTCCAGCGGCAAGTCCAGCATGCAGGCAGGCAGGTATCCGGAGGATGGTCCCGGAGGGCGCAAAGCCGAGCAGGTTTCTGCCATCGGATATCCCTCCCGCGTGTTTGAAGATGAGGTCGCGGTACGAAATTCCCATCGGCACTTCAAAAACGCCGGGACTGACCACGTCACCGCTGATGCCGACGAACTTCAGACCCATCGAGCCATTTATGCCCTGAGACTTATACCACTCAACTCCGCGCGCGAGAATCGCGGCCGCGAAGGTGAAGGTCTCCACGTTGTTGATTACCGTGGGCATGTTCCACAAGCCCATTCGTGCCCGGGAAAGGCGGTTTGTTGCGTGGCTCGGCACGCTTGCCCTCCAAGGCTTCCAGGAGGGCGCTTTCCTCGCCGCAGATATATCCGCCCGGACTGACAAAAATTTCCAGATCGAACGTGCTGCCACTCCCCAGGATGTTCTCCCCCAGCACATGCTCACGATAGCAACGCTCGATCTCCTTCTGCAGAATCTCCTTCGGGCTCTTCGTACTCATGACGAATGTAGAGGTATCCCTTGTTTGCGCCGGTCACCAGCCCCGCCAGAATCATGCCTTCGATGACCAGGTAGGGAAGGTGCTGCATGATGAAGCGGTCTTTGATGGTGCCGGGTTCGCTCTCGTCGGCATTGCAGACTATGTACTTCTGCGCACCCGGGGCGTTGCGGACAATCTCCCACTTCAACCCCGTCGGGAAACCAGCCCCTCCAAGTCCACGGAGAGCCGCTCGCCTTTAAGGTGGCAATGACGCCGGCGTAATCATGAGTTTCCAGCAAGCGGCGGACTGCCTTGATATTCGCCGGTTCCAGCGTACGGATCGGTGGCCAGTTGCTGCTTGGAGTCCCGCAAAGGCGACCCGGGCAGAGGTGACCCGGAAGCGGCGCTCCGCAGCAGGTCCAGGACCTGTTCCGTCGACAAGCCGGCGTAGATCGAGTCGTTGACAGAAATCGCAGGCGCTTCATCGCAGCGTCCGAGGCAAGAGACACCGCGGATCGTGAACTCATCCGTGCCCTTGTTCCGAAAGGAATCCCTTATGGTCGAATCGAGTTCAGGAGCGCCTCGAATATGGCAAGTCATGTCGGAGCAAACTCGCACGTCGAGTTTTGGCGGAGGAGTCAGCCGAAAATGGGGATAGAAGCTTATGACGGCGTGGATGCTGCTGACCGGCATCTTCAGACGCTGGGACATCCGGTGCAATTGCTCGACTGGGAGATAGCCAAACTCCCGCTGGATGGCTCTTAACTCGTCGAACACCGAGGTCTCCTGTGGCGCACCTTAGCTGCCGGGGCGCTCATCTAAGCTCGAAGTGCAACCGCCGAAGCAGCCTCAACTCGGAGCTGCCCACTGCTTGAAGGTGAATGTCGCGGGATTTTATCGCAACAAGAATCGCGTGTCGAGAACGAAATGAACGACCGCCTCCGGCGACGGAACGAGAGTAGATTTTTCTCTCCCACTTTTTCCGAAACCAGTGTAGAGTACAAACCCACAACACTTTCACATTAATCTGCGTGCTGCAAAGACGTAGTTGCTGCAAGAGAGTGAACAACTATGTATATCAGGAATGTTCTGGCCATTCTGTGCATCGCGATAGGGCTGGCGACACTGTTGATGGTACAGGTTGCGGCCGACCCCGCGCCTCAGCAAAGCTCTACTTCGCAGCCGGGTGCGGTGGGGAAATTCAACGGACCGGGCGCTTGCGCCGCCAGCAATTGCCACGGGGGCGTGCAGCCCAAGAACATCACTCGCATCTGGCAGAACGAATTCAGCATCTGGGCGGCGCAAGACAAACATGCGCGCGCCTACAGTGTGCTTTCCAATCCTGTATCCATGCGCATGGGGAAGATCCTGAACTCGAGCAGCCCCCGAACAAGATCAGAGAAATGCCTGGTCTGCCACGCCCTGTATGTGCCGCGCGGAATTGCGGGCAACCACATTCCAGCCCGATGACGGAGTGAGTTGCGAGAATTGTCATGGCCGGCGGTTGGGATGGCTGGGTCCGCACACGACTGAAAGACTGGCAACATGACGCAGCCGAGAAAAGCAAATCGGCATGTACGACACGCGCGACCTGGTAAAGCGTTCCGAAAAATGCCTGACCTGCCATCTGGGCACCGCTGAGAAGCAGGTGGACCACGAGATGATTGCCGCTGGCCATCCCGATCTTACCTTTGAGCTGGATTCCTTCAGCGCAGCCATGCCGCGCCACTGGAAGGCAAACCGGAGCGACGATACCTGGATTGGCGTGCAAGTCTGGGCTGTCGGGCAGGCGGTGCAACTGCGCGAATCGCTGAATCGCCTCAGCCGCCGTGCCGGCGGCCCCAATTGGCCCGAATACGCCGAGCTCGATTGTTTTGCCTGCCACCACTGCTTTGACGCGCCAGCGGATAGCTGGCGGCTGACAGGCAGTTGATTACTACAGGGACGTCGTCCTGGTGTTCCCGCCTGGAACGCCTCCCGTTACCTCGTGTTCCGCTATTTCGCGGCGATCGTTGATCCGCAAGGCGCGCAGCGAATGGAGACGGCCTTGGATCATCTCTCAGCTGCTGATCGGCAAGTGGGCCAGTCCGCAGGAGATTTCCTCCACTGCGCTCAAAACGCTGCCGGCCTTGGTGGATACGCTGTGTGCAAAAGATCCGAAGGCTCAGCGATACGATCAGGACTGTCACGGCTCGCATCATGCTGGCGATTGCCGGCAACAGCGAGGTCATCGCTGCGGCAGGGGAACGCACGGCAGAGCAAGCGACCATGGCCCTGGATTCGCTCTCGATTGCCTACACCGCCAATACCAAAGTTGCTAACGAGAGCGAACTGCGCGCGGCCATTAATAAGCTATTTCCACAAGTTCAAAGTCCATCGGCATACAACGCCCCGCAATTCCGGCAGCAGTTACAGAAAGTCCAGGCATTGTTACCGCGTCCTGCGCAAGCCTCGAATGCTGGTCGATAACGACATTCGATAGCTTGTTGTTGAGGCCGTGAACTCAGATCAACAGAAGGCATCGCCAGATATGGCACCAACCGCCTCGCCGAAGCGTAAACGACCCACGAAAGCTACTCCAAGACCATCGCAAGCACTGCCGAGTACCAGCGGCTCGACCGAGCCGTTCTCCGGCCCGGTGCACCCGTGGCGAAAGTGGGGACCCTACGTCGCTGAGCGATCCTGGGGAACGGTCCGCGAAGACTACAGCGCCAATGGCCAAGCCTGGGATTACCTGAGCCACGACCAGGCGCGCAGCAAGGCCTACCGGTGGGGCGAAGATGCGATTGCAGGCATTTGCGACGATATCAATTACTGGTTTTCGGCTTTGCCTTCTGGAACGGCCGCGATCCCATTCTGAAGGAGCGAATGTTCGGTCTGACGAACCAGGAAGGAAACCACGGCGAAGACGTAAAGGAGTATTGGTTCTACCTCGACAATACTCCCACCCACAGCTACATGCGGATGCTCTACAAGTATCCGCAAGCGGAATTTCCCTACGGCGAGCTGATACGCGAGAACAGCTCCGGCCGGATGTCATGGAGTATGAACTCCTCGATACCGGAATTTTTGACGAGGACCGCTACTTCGACATTTTCATCGAATATGCGAAGGCTTCGCCCGAAGACATCTGCATCAGGCTAGAGGCAGTGAACCGGGGACCTGAACCCGCCGAACTTCATTGCATCCCTCAACTCTGGTTTCGAAATAACTGGCCGCACAACAGCAGCGGCAGAGGCAAGCCGCGCATCAGCTTGCCGATTCTCGCGAGGGAATTACTTTGCTGCGCGCGGACCCGCGATCCTGATGCCGTTGGCGAATCTGCAGTTCCCCTACGCCTTAAGAACACCTACTTGCAAGGCCCGCCCTCCGGCGAAGCCCTGTTTACGGACAACGAATCGCGCGACAGCGCCTCGTCACGCAAATATGCAAAAGACGGCTTCCACCGATTCATCATTCACGGTGAGCCAATGCGTTAATCCGGACCGCTCCGGGACCAAGGCCGGCATTCACTATCGCGAAATGATTCCTCCGGGTGGGTCATTCGTTTGCGACTGCGGCTGACAAACGAGCCGGCTGGCGGCTCCGCTCAGTGAAGTTGACAAGATCGTGACCCAACAGCGGCGAAGAGGCCGATGAGTTTTACGCCTCGATCGCGCCTCCCTTGGCAACCGAAGAGGAGAAGACAGATTCAGCGCAGGCGCTGGCCGGAATGCTGTGGAGCAAGCAGATTTACTTGTTCGACGTTGATAAGTGGCTCTCTGAGAACGACCCGAGTGACAGCGTCCGTGAGGCGCGACAAGGCATTCGTAATTCGCATTGGCGGCACCTGAATTCCATGCGCATTCTTGCCGTGCCCGACCGATGGGAATATCCCTGGTTTGCGGCCTGGGATTTGGCGTTCGCAGTGTGTGACCCTCGCGCTGGTTGATCCCGCTTTCGCAAAAGAGAATCTGTGGCTTCTGCTGTTTGAGCAGTTCCAACATCCCAACGGCCAGATTCCGGCCTACGAGTGGGAGTTTTCCGACCTGAATCCGCCGGTGCACGCCTGGGCATGCTGGCGGGTGTACGAAATCGAGAAGATCGCAAACCGGGCACGGCGATATGGAATTCCTGAAGAAAACATTCCACAAGCTGCTGATCAATTTCGCCTGGTGGGTCAACCGGGTGGATAGCCAGGGGAACAACATTTTCGAGGGCGGGTTTCTCGGCCTGGACAACATCACGGTTGTGGATCGCAGCGACCGCGCTTGGCAACGGAATCATTCTGGAGCAGTCCGATGCAACCGGCTGGATGGCCTTCTTCTGCCTCAACCTGATGAAGATCGCGCTGGAACTGGCAAAGACACGACTCTACCTACGAAGTGTTGGCCACAAAATTCTTTGAGCACTTTGTCTATATTTCGGCCGCGATGAAGAAAATGGGCGGGAGAAATTATCAGCTATGGGACGAGCAGGATGGCTTCTTCTATGACGTGCTCGATACCCAACGGCGACTTCCACAAGTTCAGGGTGCGCTCGCTGGTGGGCTTGATCCCGCTTTACGCCATTGACGTGCTGCATCGCAGCCAACTCGAGCAGCACAAGACATTTCTTGTCCGACATTGAATGGTTCATCCGGAACCGCAGCGATCTGGTGGGACACGCGTGCTGCGCCATCGACGAAGGAGGAGACCGCCGCTATGTGCTGGGCGTGGTCGATCGCCAGCACAACTTTCACGAGTGATGGCGCGATTGCTTGATCCAGCCGAGTTCTTGTCTCCGGCCGGACTCCGCAGCCTGTCCAAGTTCCACTGGAACATCCCTTCCAGATTTGGAGAGGTCTCGCTTGCGGTACGAGCCGGCGGAGTCGAGAGAAAGGATAAAAGGCGGAAATTCAAATTGGCGCGGTCCGGTGTGGTTCCCCACAACCTATCTGCTGATTGAATCTCTGATCCGCTTCAGCCAAGCCTTTGGTCCCGAATTTGCCGTCAAGCCTCCGGGACGAGGCCACTCCGGTAACGCCGCAGGCGCTTGCGGCAGAGCTGGCCAACCGACTCATCAACCTGTTCAAGCGCGACGAGCGTGGTTTCGGCCCTGCTACGGAGTGACCCAGAAGTTCCAGCAGGACCCGCACTGGCGCGATTACCTGCTATTTCATGAGTACTTCAACGGAGACAACGGCGCCGGGCTGGGAGCAACCCACCAGACCGGATGGACCGGGCTGGTGGCGAACTTGATTGATGAGTTTCGCCGGTGATTATTCGCGTCGGGTCTTCGCGGAAACTTCAGATAAGGCAGCCGGACTCCGTTGTCGATGATTTGATCGGCCCGGATGCTCGTGGGGGCTTCAAATCCCGCTGAACCGCCTGAAGTAACATAGTCGTCTTGATCAACTCCGTCTCCGCTGACTCCCAGCCCACCAACCAGCAGTGCCATTGCGATACAGCCCAACGCTTCCCGGGAAGAAAACGATTCCGCTCTGCTTCGGGCCACCTGGTGGCTGCTGAGCCCTGGGTGCAGGGAGTGTTGCACATCGTTCACGAAGAGCTGAAAGAACGGGCCGTGCGGCGGCCCGTCGATACCCGGGGGATAAAACGGCTGCGCTCCGAAACCGATCGTCCGATTGGTGACGCCGTGCCCACGCGGCACTCCCGGCAGATCGGCCGGATTGAGCTGCTGCGCTGTTGAAGTAGGTCATGTTGCGCGCCTTGGCTACCGACACGTCAATGCTGAACACGGTCGCATCCGGCATGCGGTATAGAGCCAGCAAAGTGCCGTCCAGATCGGCGACTGAAATGACCATCTTCGTCCGCTGTCCAATCGGAAGCCGAATGACGGCCCGCGTGACGCTGGCCGTATTGATCGCGTTGGTGACGATCGCGGCAACTTCGGCGGCGCTCAGTCCGCCAAGTGGCCCGGCCTGCGGAGTAACCAGATAGCCTTCCGGCACCGGCGCCGGGCTGGCTGACTGGGCCCGAACACATAACTGCCGGTGTAAGTTGGGATCGGGTGAGAAACCCGGCGGTATCGTGGTTTGCAGGACGAAAGGCACAGTAATGCCGTTGATCACCACCGCTCCCGGAGCAGGGAACGGTGGGAAGCGTACTGGCTGCACCTGAAAACGCAGCAAATTCCGAAACGTCAGGAGTGGACCCCACGACTCCTACTCCTCCGGCTACTTCACCATTCTTGTAGATAGGCACGCCGCCCGGATTCACCGCCGTCTGGTTACTGTCGGTGACATCCACCTTGCCGGTGATCATGCCCAGACCCGTGGTTCCGTCCATCGATCGCGGCGGCGGTATCGACTGCCCGGGAGCGAAATTGTCAGCTCAGCGTGCATCCACGGTTCGTGTTCTCGATGCCGTATAGCGGAGCGTTGGAAGTGTTCGTGATTCCGGGCGGGAAGTGGATTCCGCTAAGATAGCGAACCGTTCGCGAGGACAGAGGGGCCTGATCGTTGCTGAAAAAGGCGGCGGTTCTTGCCAGGGCAATCGCTAGTTCGTTGGAATCGACGATGACGCTGAAATTTCCGATCGCGGTCGCCGGCGCGCCCGTTTTCCGAAATACCGCCAGCGGCCGCCCAGAGCGATCGGTCACAGCGATAACAAAAGGATCGTTGGCCGAAGCGGCTGCCGCGTTGACGATCGCTTGCACTTCAGTCTGCGGTGAGGACTTGCGTATCGGTGGGCTGCTGCGTTTGCTGCTGCTGGGCGGGTCGGTTGTCTGCTGGGACGAAGTCGACGAGCCGCCGCTACCGCACCCGACACATGCGACAAGCAGAACGATTGGCAAGATCGTCCACCGATTTTGTGCCCAGAACCCTCATCAGGAAACCCTCCGCAGCATTTCGTGGACAACACTTTTCTGCGGGAGAAGAAACGGAAGCTCATTTAGGATTGCCAATCGTAAATCAGGGTCCCCGAATCGCCAAGCTAAAAAGTGGCGTAGTCCTGGAAGGTCGCGCTAGGCTCTCCACCTGCCAGGCGCTACAATGGCGTGCTCGCCAAAATTGAATCATCGTTGATGCAAACGGACTCCGAATCGTTACTCCGGCGTCTACCGGCTGATTTTTGTCGTACTCCCGAAAGCGCTCCTGAGACCTGACTTGTGACAGTTCGCCGCCGCCTCATCTTCGCCTGTTCTCTGCTGCTTGCGCTGGCGCATCATTGCTGTCATCGGATACATGGTGATCGGGGGCCCGTCTGTAACCCTGCTCGATGCCGTGTATATGGCGGTGATTACGTTGACCGGCGTCGGATACGGCGAGATCGTGGATCCATCTCATAATCCTGCGCTTCGCGTATTCAACATTTTCGTGGTGGTCATCGGAGTGGGATTCGCGGTTTACGTATTTTCTGAGCTGACCGCGTTTCTGGTCGAAGGTGAGCTGCGTCATCTGTTCCGGAGGGGGAAGATGAAACAGCAAATTGGCGAGTTGCAGCGCCACTTCATCGTTTGTGGCGCCGGCGAAACCGGCCGGCACGTTATGGACGAACTCCACAAGACCGGAAGCCCTCACGTGATCGTCGACATGTCGGACATTATCCTCAACCGCATTCGGGAAGATCGATGGCGGTGTTTACGCCGGAATGCTGTACATCGTCGGTGACGCTACCGATGAGGCGGTGCTTCAGCAAGCCGGACTTGAGCGTGCCAGGCCGGACTGATTTGCACCTTACCCAGCGACAAGGACAACCTGGTGATCACCGTGGTTGCGCGACAGAAAAATCCCGCAATTCGCATCGTGTGCCGTTGCACGGACCTCAGCTACTCGGAGCGCATGATCAAGGTGGGCGCCAATTCGACGGTGTCTCCCAATCATATCGGAGGGTTGCGGCTCGCCAGCGAGGTTTTGCGGCCAAACGTGGTTAGTTTCCTGGACCTGATGCTGAAAGAAAAATCGCGCACCTTGCGGATCGACGAGATCTCCCTGCATCAGGGATCCAAGTGGATTGGGAGCAAGATTGGTGACCTTGATCTTAGCGCGCGCTACGACATCCTTTTGCTTGCCCTCAAACGTGCCGGTGAGCCGAATGCGCCGCTCCTGTTTAACCCCTCTGCGAATACGCCTTTGTCGTCCGACACAGTAATGATCCTGATGGGGGACAAAGATAACCTGCAACGAGCCCGCGCTGATGCCGCCTTGTGACGGGCTAGTAACAGGCTAGTTAACCACTCCCCTCCCCCCATGCTCTTTGAAATCAACGGCTCCAGGACTATTTCCTTGCAACTCATTGAAACCCAAAAGCTTGCAACCAACTTCTTTATTAGCAGTGTCTTACGCGAACAAATTAGAAAATCCCCAAGAGCTTGGGAAGAGGCTGAGTTAATGACATGGTAACCGGGTGCGGCTTAATCTGACTACTGGCAACTGACAAGCTCTCTACCCCCCTCCCCCACCATGTTGTATATTGCGAATTTCCGACCAACTTTCAACAACTTACGGGAACTTTCTGCGCTGTAAGTCCTTTTTCTCTCTATATTTTACGCGTAAGACGAATGGAATCTATATTTTACACGGCCACCGCAAAATATTGAACCATAAGGAGTTACATCTAAAATATAGATTCTAAATGGCTTAGTAGTCAAAATTCGCCTGGAAGCGTGCGCCCTGAGGTGGGGAGTCCACCGCTACTGCCACTCGAATCGAAAGGCGAAAAGCGAGCAGCGGAGCTAACGGCTGATTCCGGATTGTCAAAGAACCAAGGCTCCCGTCATCTCCATGGTCATTATGAAGATGAGGGCGAGCCATCGGGAAACCTTGTCCCAACGGATCAGTGTGCACAGCGGGGTATGCTTTTGCAATCAGGAAGCGACAGTCGCGCTTACGAAGGTAACCATGTTGTGCCGGAATGAAACTCGGCACTTAGCCGGCCTCCCAATTCAGAAACGGCCTCGAGTTCCAAACCACACGAATTCGTTTGACACTCCAATCTCTTGATGCTACTTTCGGCGCTCAAGGTATCGGCCAACTAACCATTCACCACGACGACGTTTGCAATTTGCGGTCCTGAACGTGGCTGCGTTCGCACCATTGTCCGATGCCGGATGCGAGGCGCCTCAGCCAGCGGCGCACTCGGCAGGGGTCCTGGCCATGGCTGCACCCGGGTTGTTGGCGAAGCTCGCGCCTGCGGTTCATCGTGGCAAGATTCTCGCCTCGCTGTCGCTATTGCTGGTTGCCGTTCTTCTTGATCCCGTCATTGCACAAGCGCAGCAACCCACCACGACAACACTGACTGTATCGCCGAACCCTGCGACAGCTGGCCAGGTGGTAACGCTGACCGCTGCGGTGTCCTTTGCATCGGGCCCCGTTACCTTCGGCACTGTGACCTTCTTGAGCGGAAAACAGGTCTTGGGTACAGTCCAGGTAGTGCAAGAGGTCCTCGGCATGGGCACGGCCACGCTAAAGACCAGGTTCGCGCCCGACAACCCCAACCCTTACACGTTGACCGCGCAGTACAACGGCACAAATATCTTCCTGCCCAGCCAATCCGCGCCACAGCAGCTCACCGTTACTGGCACGGAGCCAACCCTCACCACGCTGACGGCCCAGCCCGACGGCAGCAATTACGACTTCACCGCCTCGGTGTTCGGATTTGGGTTCCCTGCTCCGACCGGGAGCGCGAGCTTCACCGACCTCACGACCATGACAAATCTGGGCAGCGTGGGAATTGTGGGCCCAGGCATTTTAGGCATCCAATTGCCGGTACCTTTCCCCACTGGTAACGGTGCGCAATTTATCGCAAGCGGTGATTTCAACGGGGACGGTTTCCCGGATCTCGCCGTATCCAACGGGGCCGACAGTACCGTGAGCGTGCTGTTGGGCAACGGCGACGGCACCTTTACGGCGCCGCAGGCATTTCCGGCAGGCATAGGCAGTTTCACTGCAGGTATCACGGTCGGTGATTTTAATGGTGATGGCCTTCTCGACATAGCAGTAGTGGATGCCCTCAACAATAACGTTGATGTACTGCTAGGGAACGGCGACGGCACGTTCCAGCCGCCGCAGATGTATCTCGCCGTTCCGAACGGCTGCTGCCCTTTGGTAATAGCAGTTGGGGACTTTAATGGGGATGGCGCTGCTGACCTCGTAGTCACGAGCACCTTTAATTTCGGTACGGTGGTTGTGCTGCTGAACAACGGGAACGGCGCCTTTGCCGCGCAGCAGCCCTCGTCCACCGGGATCGGCCCTGAGGCACTTGTGGTGGGCGATTTTAACCACGATGGCTTTCTCGATGTGGCCGTGGCTAACCTAATGAGCAACTCAGTTAGTGTGTTGCTGGGTAATGGGGATGGGAGTTTCCAGCCGCAGCAGCAGTACAACGTCGGCATGGTTCCTGACGGCATCACAGCCGGGGACTTCGACGGGAACGGGTCGCTTGACCTAGCTGTTAGCAATTCAGGTGATAAAACGGTCAGCGTGCTGCTGGGCAAGGGCGACGGAACCTTCCAGCCACAGAAGACGTACGCGGTTGGCAACACTCCTTTCGGCATCGCGGTAGCTGATTTCAATGGCGACGGATTGCTTGACTTAGCTGTAACCAATGTTGGTGACAATACGATCAGCGTGCTGCTAGGTAAGGGCGACGGCACCTTCCAGCCGCAACTGGCCTACCCGGCCGGAATCGAGCCAGGCCGGAGTGCGGTGGCAGACTTTAACGGCGACGGTGTTCCTGACGTAGCTGCTAGCAATGTATTGAACGAGAACACAGTAAGCATCCTTCTGGGCGGCACAGTGACTACCGGACAACTCCTCGACGTTCCGGTAATCGGTCTCAATCAAGCCATTCAGAGCACCTACACTCCGAACCTGGACTTTTACACGGGCAGCCTCTCGAACCAGGTAGTTGTCAGCGGAGGCGGGCAAGTTGCAACCATGACGACGGTCGCGCTCACCATGGGGACCAATCCGTCCTCCTACGGCCAGCCGCTCACTTTTACAGCGACGGTAACGGCGAACGGTGGCGGTGGTCCCACAGGAACGGTGAATTTCACCGCTGACGGCGTCGTGATAGCGGGCTGCGCCGCGGTGCAACTGGTGCCGCAAAAGAACGGCAGCATAGCGATGTGCCAAACTTCAACTCTGACCGTAGGCTCGCACACCATCATAGCTACGTATAGCGGTGACCAGAATTTCACCGGTAGCATGGGTACGCTGGCGCCTAACCAGGTGGTGAACAAGGCCGATACCGAGACGGTTCTCTCCGCTGTCCCGCCTAACCAATCCAACTACCTGCAACTGGTGACGTTCACGGCGACGGTCACAGGCGCCTTCGGCGGCAGTCCCACAGGCACGGTAACGTTCACCGACGGCGCCAATCCCATCTGCACTGCCGTACCACTGGCACAACAAGTTAACGCCAGCACAGCCAGTTGTTCGACAGCAAAGCTGACGGTAGGCGGGCACACGATTACCGCCACCTATAACGATGACGCCAACTTCACCGGCAGCGTCGGCATCACTCAGTATCAGGTCATCGGCAACGTCACCGTGACGACACTCTCCGTAAGTCCTGCTTCGCCGGTCTCGGCTGGCCAGGCAGTGACGCTTACGGCTACGGCAAGCAGTAATGGCCTGCCAGTTAACGGTGGCACTGTAACTTTCTTCAGTGGAACGCAGTCTCTGGGCACAGTTCAGATGGTCCTCAGTATTGGAGCGGCGCCGGTCAGCTCTGGGTCTAGGGATGGGGGTCGAAGAAATAGGCTCGCACCACCAGTTCTAGGCACGGCCACGCTGGTTACCAGGTTCGCCCCCGGTACTTACTCCTTGACGGCGCAGTTCAACGGCATACAGTTCTTCGGGCCTAGCGCATCGGCTCCACAGCAGCTTGTCGTCGGTGGCACCGAGCCAACGATCACCACATTGACGGCCCAGCCCGATGGCAACAATTACGACTTTACGGCCTCGGTGTTTGGATTCGGGTTCCCCGCTGAGACCGGCACCGCGACCTTCAACGACCTCACGACCATGACCAGCTTGGGCAGCGTTGCGGTCGTGGGGCCGGCAAGATCAACCTTCCAGCCGCAACAGACTTATCCGACGGGGCAGTTTCCTGCTGGAGTTGCCGTGGGGGATTTCAACGGAGATGGCATTGCTGACCTGGCTATCGCCAATTACGACAATGTTGCTGGCAACATCAGCGTGCTACTCGGCGTTGGCGACGGAACCTTCCAAGCGCAGCAGACCTACGCAATTGGTCGCGAGTCGGTTGGAGTCGTGGTGGTGGACTTCAACGGGGACGGCATCCCTGACTTGGCCGTAGCCAATTCCGGTGATAACAACATCGGTGTGCTCCTGGGTAACGGCGACGGCACCTTTGCAGCCCTGCAGGTATTTGACGTGGGGGGTGGTCCGGTTCAACTTGCGTCGGGAGATTTTAATGGAGACGGCATTCCCGACTTAGCCATAACCAATTACCAGGTCGGTGCCGGCAATACGGTCAGTGTGTTGATTGGTGATGGCGTCGGTAATTTCCAGCCGCAGAAGGCATATCCGACTGGCCTGGGGCCTTATGGAGTTGCGGTGGCGGATTTCAACGGGGACGGCATCGCTGACTTGGCCGTAACCAATGAAAGCGACAACACCGTTAGCGTGTTGCTTGGTAATGGCGATGGCACTTTCCAGCCGCAGAAGCAGCCCTATCCCGTTGGCCTCGGACCTATCGGGGTGGTAACGGCGGATTTCAACGGGGATGGCATTGCTGACTTGGCCGTAACCAATTACAACAACGGCGCCGGCAACACGGTCAGTGTGCTCATTGGTAAGGGCGATGGCACTTTCCAGCTGCAGAAGACATATTCAACTGGTCTCGGACCCTACGAAATTGTAGTGACGGATTTTAACGGGGACGGCATCGCTGACTTAGCCGTAACCAATCAAAGCGACAACACCGTCAGCGTGTTGCTCGGCAATGGCGACGGCACTTTCCAGCCGCCGCAGCCGCCGTATCCGGTTGGCAATGCCCCTATTTTCCTCGCGGCTGGCGACTTCAACGGGGACGCCGTTCCAGACTTAGCCATCAGCAATTTCGCCATGGGCGCCGGCAATACTGCGAGCATCCTGCTGGGCGGCACGGTGACGAATGCGCAACTCCTCAACGTTCCCGTGATTGGCGTCGGTGTTCATAACATTCAGAGCGTGTACGCTCCGAACAACGGCTTTTACGCGGGTGGCGAGTCGAACGTCGTACCCGTCAATGGCAGACCCCAAGGCGGCCCTACCACCACGCTGCTCAACTCCTCCGTGAACCCGTCGGAGGCGAACCAGGCGGTGACGTTCACGGCAACGGTTACCGCGCCCGGTCAGCTTCCCACCGGCAGCGTGACCTTCACCAACAACCTCGGCAAGCCGATTCCCGGGTGTCCTAACCCGGTGCCTGTGGTACCCATGGGCAATGGCAGCGTGGCTACCTGCACCACCCAATCCCTGCCTGCGGGCTATGACGGCGTCTTTGCGACCTTCAGTGACCCGAGCGGCCTTTTCGGCGCCAGCTTCGGCTCGCTGCAGCAGACGGTGCAGGACTTTTTCTTGTTGCCGATCTCTCCCGGCGCGATAACCGTGACCCAGGGCTTCAACAACACTAACCAGCCGTTCTTTGCCCACGCCATCAATCTGGCAGCGCAGCCCCTGTTCGGTTACAGCGGCATGGTGACGCTTTCTTGCAGCGTGAATCCGGCCTTGGTAGGCGGGTCATGTACGGTGAATCCGCCAAGTTCGGGATCGCTAGCGGGTGGCAGTCTCATCACCATGCTGGTCATCAGCGCCGGTGGAACGACCCCGATTGGTTCTTACACAGTCACAGTCACGGCCCAGGACAACGTCGGATTGTTGCGCTCCGCAACCCTTGCCCTCACGGTGATTGAGTACACGACAGGGGTATCTATGCCTCCCGGTGGTGCTGGCCCGCCGACTAACGGTACCTTCCCGGGTCCACCCGGTACGGTGGTAGGGAATCTCTCGTGTCCGTCAGTCACAGGCACGGGCATCACGGGAAGTGAGGAGTTCAGTAAGATTGGCGGCGTCTGCACTTTCAGCCAGAATATGGTAACTCTTCCCGGAATGTTTACGGTTACGATTTCCGGTTGCACCGTCGCTCGCCTGAGAACCAGCCCGCGAATTCTCGCGACGCTTTGGCTGGGTTTGCCGGCCGTGGTGCTGCTGGGATCAAGCCGCATCCGCAAGCTTCCGGGCAAGAAAGTGTTGCAGGTCTTGGCGACGTTGCTGCTGTTGATGGCTCTGCTAATGGGTGTCGGATGTGGTGGCGGGTATGGGCAACTGTCCCCGACTGGGACGTATTCGGTTTTGGTACAAGGCACCGGCCCCGACGGAACGAATTATTGGGCGGTCGTGCCCGTCACAATTACCCCGTTGAAGTAGTATCGTGTCCCGCAAGATCGCGGAATAAGCGTGACGCTGTTTTGAAAGGGCATGACGACGCGAGGGATTGGATACAGATCTGTTTTCTGAAACGCGGCTTCAGCCGTGCCGTATGAGTGCATTTATTGGGCGGCTTTAGCCGCTGAGGTAAGGACATTCCAGCGCTGGGAGTGGTCAGTGAAAAGGATTTACCTACTCGGTTTCATGTTTCTGGTCGGGTTGAGCTCGATGGCCCAAGAGCTTCCCAAAATGGAGGTGGCGGGTGGATATTCGTATATCAACTTTCACCCCAATCTTCCCCAACTGACCAGCCAGAACCTGAATGGCGGTGGCGGGGCTTTTGTCTACAACGTTACGGATTGGCTGGGCATCAAGGCTGAGTTCATGGGCTACGCCTTTGGAACTGGCTGGACAAATAAGTTGCGCGAGCTGGGCTACACTGGTTCTGCCAGTGGCAGTATGTTCACCTACCAGTTCGGCGCGCAGTTCAAGAAGCACTCCGGCAAGTGGCAGCCCTTTGGAGAAGTGCTCTACGGTGGGGCACACTCCGGCGGCTACGCCTCGGCCCTGAGGGCAAAAGGGGACGGCACTTACGTCCTGAAGAGCGGCGGTAGCAACAACAACGCCTTTGCCATGGAGATGGGCGGTGGCCTCGACATCCCGTTGTCGAAGACCATCCAGATCCGCCCAGTCGAAGTTGATTACCAGCTCACGCGCTTCGGTTACAAGAGTTACAGCGCCAACCAGAACAACTTCAGGTACTTTGCCGGCATAAACTTCACGCTTGGCGGCAAGTGAAATCTGTCTGGCCACATCCGCCTATCGCAATAATTGCACTGGATGCAGACCCTCCCAGGCCGAGATCTTGCACGACATCTTCGCCAGGTGGACGGTGTATTCGTACTTCGGCAGCAGCGAGGTCAGTGCGAACACCTTGTAGCCATCTCCGGTAATCTCACGTGCGGCGAAAAAGTCCGGGCTCGGTCTCGATGACCTCGCGGTTGCCGGTCAGCCGGTCGAGGAATAACTGTGCCGATTTCTGATCGGCCGTCCCCCTGGCGTTGACGGCGGTTATGGAGTCGGCGGCATAGGAGCGGATCAGCTTCTGCCAATACTTGTCCAGTAGATCGTTGCTGGCGAAAAGGTCGGCCCAGGTCATGCGGCCATTGATGGCGACGACTACGCCTTTCGCGCCCGATTTGCGCAGCTCGCGCAGAAGTCCGTCGTAGTCGTCGGCAACCGAGCCAACCGTCTTCTGCACCTCGGGATTCTGCATGGTCTTCGCATACGAGGTGGTAGCGCGCAACGACGGGACCGCTGCGGGACGGCCGCTTCCATGGCCCACGGCCGATCCCACCATGTTCCAGACCTGCTGCTGATCGCGTGCCGCCATCGCGGGCATACGCACGCTGGGCTGCGCCATCTGCTACTTCAAGCTGCCGAAATGTTCGGACGGGCGACCCAACGCCCGGCTCGACGCAGAAGACAGACAGATCGATAGGCTCGGACTTGGCCGGCACCATGCGGTCGAGCGCCAATCACGCGGTCCTGCTTGCCGCCGGTAACGATTTCCCCGGCAAGCAGTAACAACGGACGATCGGAGTTGTTGATCAGCACCAGCCGGTTGACTTCGGCCCCCGAGTTGCTGATGCATCGGCGTGCCCGGACTGATCAGTCCTTGCAACGAACCCTGCTTCGGTGACGACTACCGTCCCGCCTGAACTCCCTCATCGAGAGTGAGAAAGTGCGCGGTGTCGTCCTCCGGGCCGCCGACCACGGGAAAGATGCTGAGATTCCCGCTGGTGATAGGTGGCAAGGAAGTGGTACAGGTGAGGGGTAGTTCCGGCGCGGCCGAACGTCGCCGCCAGAAATCCGGAAGCAAGTGCGCGAGAATGCAATTCATGGTTGACCTCCGGAGACGCGCGCCTCTGGGTCCTCGCTGAGCCGATCTTGCGTTCGGCGAGGTAGAGAGGCTGTGGTGGCGTCTCTAGCGGAAGAACGCTGCGCCGTATTCTTCTTGCACCCGAATTGATACGATTCGCACATATGGCTTCCGCCTCCGTTCCCGGCCCGCTCGACCCGCAGCCGTCGGCTGCGGTACAGGAGTTTGCGCTCGGCAGTACCAGGAAAGCGGTGCGGGGCGATTTGGCATCGATGAGGCGGGGCTGGCGGGGATACTGGCGGAGGTGGCGGGCCAGCGCATCCGCCGGTGCAGTCAGCCGACATGCGCGCCGTTCTGGCGTCGCTGCATTTGGAAGAATTGGTGCTGGCGCGGGCCTGCATGGCCGGACATGAAACAGCGTGGGAGATTTTTCTCTCCCGCTATCGCGGCACGATGTACGAATCGGCGTACAAGATTGCCAGAGAAGAAAGCACCGCCCGCGATCTGGCCGATTCGCTTTATGCCGAGCTGTACGGCGTGGACGCCAGAGGGCAGGAGCGGACCTCCAAGCTTCATTACTACCAGGGGCGCGGCTCTCTGCCGGGATGGTTGCGCACCGTGGTGGCGCAGGAATACATCAACCGGTACCGTCGCAGGCGGCGCGAAACCAGCCTGGAAATGGCCGTCGAAGACGGCCTGCAGTTCCCGGCCGCCGAGCAGGCTGTCAGTGTCGAGGATCCACGCGCCGAGGTGGCGGCCGCGTCTGAACTGGCCGCGCTGGATCCGGGAGAGCGCTTCCTGTTGGTGGCGTACTATCTGGACCGTCGCACCCTGGCGGAGATTGCCAAGCTGATGCGCGTGCACGAGTCCACCATCAGCCGCAAACTGGAGCGGGTGACCTCGGGTTTGCGCAAGCGAATTCGCAAGCGGATGATTCGTCAGGCATGTCGCCGCGACAGGCGGACGAAGCCATGCAGGACGTAGAGGTCCGCGATTTGCGTGTAAAGGTGAGCGAAACTTTGCGGCAAGAAACCCGCAAGGCCGTTCTATAAAGAGAAGGACGAAAGCGGATGAACCAGGGACTTCCCAAGCCGGTACGAAACGCGCTCGCCCGACAGGCAAGGGGTGAAGTCCATCCTTCGCCTGACGTGCTGACATCGTTCATGGAGCGCACGCTGCCGCGGGACGAGAGGGACCTCGTGACCGATCACCTGGCGCTGTGCGCGGATTGCCGCGAGGTGGTTTTCCTGGCCAGCACCGCAGCCGAAGACGTAGTGCCCGACAAGAATGAATTGCTAGCGGCACCTCGGCGCAGATGGAGATCGGGCTGTCGTGGGCAGTGCGGCAGTAGCGAGTGTTACTCGTCGCTGGCGCATTGGTGTGGAAGCGCTTGGCTCCGCGGATTCGGTCCGCCGGAATGTTTCAAGCATCGCCATCAATGATCAGCCGCCCGGCAGTACGCAACCGTCGCTCCGCCGAAGTCCTCCCAACCTGAGACGCAGGGCAAAACTGCGAGAACAGCGATCCTCCGCCAAAAACCTTCGTCGCTCCCGCCGATCGTGAGCGGCGGGCCAAGGGCGGTGAGAAGCATCCGTTGGCGCGCCGATGGCGGCCTCCGCGGAGGTCGCAAAGGCACGCGCCGGCTGCTCCGGCGGACGGCCCTAAGGCGCTCCTCCGGAGCCTGGACCGCAGAACGCTTTTCATAGCAGAATCAGGCGGTCGCAGCTCGGTCGCGAAGGCTTTGCGCCATCGGCGAAGCCCACGATGTCGATGCGGGCAGTCCGATCCGCGCACGGACAGTGGCGCGTCAGCGCTGATGGTCACCTCGAAGCACGGGCGCCACGGATGGGTGGACCCGGGTGCTCGACAATGAGGCCACGACTTTCCATGTCGTGTCGGTGGTCGGAAATGACGTCTGGGCCGGGGGCAGCGGAGGCACGCTGTTTCACTCCGACGACAGTGGGGAGAGCTGGAGCCGGGTCGCAATCGCCACCGGTTCCGGCGGCGCCGAAACCGGGACCATCGTTCCATCCAGTTCAGCGATCCGCAGCATGGGACCGTGGTCACCAGCGGCGGCTCACGCTGGAGCACCTCCGACGGCGGAGCCACCTGGGTCCGCCAGTAGGCTGGGAAGCTCTGAACAAGTCAAGGTTCGGGTAGAGCCGGCCTTCAGGCCGGCGTCTAAGCCGGTGTAATTACTCCGGGGCTTCAGCTTCGGAAATGCACGATGCGCGCTTTCAAGACTCCCTAGCGGACCACCGCGCAAGAGGAAGCGCGGAAGAAAATTTTCGGCAAAAAATCCCACAAGTTCCCTAAGGTTGCGCGTTCCATGGATATGACCGCTAAATGGGACAGTAGCATCGGGCTCCCGTCTTTAACTGTGCGTCACGCGAGTTTCGTACAGAGGGAGGCGTCGCCCATGCAAGCCGCTCGTCTGCTCCAACTGGCCCTCCTATTGGCTTCTGGCTGGCCCTCCCAGTTACATCCTTAGCGCAAGTCTCCACGGAGAAAGCGCTGACCAACGCAGATGTCGCCCGAATGGTGCAAGCGGGTGTCCCGGAAAGCATCATCGTTCGTGAAATCCAGACGTCAAGAACCGATTTCGGCACCAGCCCCGCTGCGCTGATCGAATTGAGAAACCATGGTGCGTCGGAAGTGGGCCTAGGCGCGGTCCTGGACAGCCGAACCGGCCCTGGCCAGTCGCGCTCGGAGCCCCAGCCGACACCTCACGTGTCGGGGCAATCGGCAACGCCCGGCCCCCTCCGGTTGCCCACCTTCGAAGCTGATGTGCAGTTTAATAAAACCACCCGCGGCAAGATTAAGGTGAAACATAATCAGATAACGCTCGAGCGGTCAGGGATTCCCTTATTCAGCGTGAAGTGGAAAGAAAAAGCTCCTGGCAAATAAGTGAGCATTCCAGGCCAGCGAGGGTTTCAAGGCATCGAGGATTTAGCCCCTATAGATCCTTCTATAGCCCGTTTCTGGTGACGCTCGAATCCGCTCAGATGTACTTGGAAAATTTGGTGGGCTCGGAGGGATTCGAACTTGAGCCGCTTTGCGGGCGTCCGAGCCCGCAGGCGAAATCCCGAGCACAGCGAGGGACCGCTATATTGGTGGGCCCGGGAGGGATTCGAACCCCCGACCAAGGGATTATGAGTCCCCTGCTCTACCGCTGAGCTACAGGCCCTTTCAATGACTTACGGCTGCCGTCCCGGTGAGTGTAGCGGATACTGTAGCGGGTGGCAGTCGTTTTGGCTCAATTTCCACACTCACGCCGGACAGTTGCAGCCGCTCGAAAGCCCGCTCCACTGCCTCAGGACTAGGATGCACGTACCGCTGTGACACTGTGATGCTACTGTGACCGGCAATCCTCATGATGGTGAAGGCATCCACTCCCGACTCACCAAGCCTCGTCAGCATTGTATGGCGAAGGGAGTGAATCACAAAGTCTTTGCCAAGCCCGACAATGGCACGGGCCTTCTGGTGAAGGTGATTGATCGAAGTCACCAGATAGCGCCTGCCGTCCCTGTTGGCAAACACCAACTCGCCTGAGGCTGTTTGCTGACGATTGCGGAGCATCTCATTGGCCTTGTCTGTCAGTGGAATGATTCGCCTTGCATTCCTGCTCTTGCCTTCCCTGATTCGGATATAGCCGAACCGCGAACCAACCAAGGGGGTAAGTACCACGTCAGTCCATGGGAGACTGAGTGCTTCTCCAATGCGGAGTCCTGCTTCGAGGATGAGCAGGGCAATGTCCGCAAGCGGCTGAGCACAAGCGGCCAGGTACGCCTCTTCAATGTGCCGTGACAGCACGAAATCTCGAATGCGCTCACCGTTCAGCAGTCGAATCTTGGGAACACGGTTAATTTCCTTCCACTCATGGGCAAGCCGGAGCATCCGGCGAAGAGTGGCAATCTCCCGCTTTGACTGTTGCAGGGCCTACAGAGGCCCGCCGTGCCACTACATAGCCTTCAATGACACCTTCGTCTATCTGGTTAAGCCTTGCCCCTGCAATGGGCGGGTATTCGAGCAGCCGTTGAGCTTCGCGGCGTGGAACGGCGCGGTCGGGGGCTTAATCTCATGGCGGGCTTCCACGTGCGCAACGAATCGCTTGGCGAAGACAAAGAACAATGGAGCAGCCTTGGGCTCTGAATGCTCACTACGACCAGTGCCAGTGAGATGCGGTGTGCCGTTCAATCTCGCGAGCCGTGCGGGGATTCCCCTGCTTCGTGCTCTCTTGAATGTGCTCCCCGTTGAAGAGGAAGTGATACCAGTAGACGTTGCCACGTTTGAAGATTGATATTTTATTAACACCTTTCTTTGCTGCTTTGAGTGCGGAGCGTACGGCTCTGCCTTTTCAGTTGGGCGATGGTTCCTGCGCACATTCACGGGACCCCCGCACATCGTAAGCCCGCTCTGTGATGCTTTGGTATTTTGCAGAACGGCAGGCGTCACTACAGGTGACTCGTTTTGCGCTTATGGCCATGATCCACTTGCGGCAGTTGGGATTTTCACACGGCCGGATGCGGTCAACGATGCCCGCACCGGTCATTTCGAGAATGGCCTGAACAGCAGTATGTGGCACGAATACACGGGCGCCTGATTTAGTGAATTGGGCGATCACCGCCTTGTGCTTTGAAGAGATGGCTGGCCTCGCCGGATACCAGACGGTTGAAATACCTAGCTGCTCGGATACTTCAACCCCTAAGACAATTTCAAACCCGCGCAGAGCCTCTAGTGATCTTACTGGCAAGCGAAAGCTGTTTTAGTTTCGTAGGCTCTCCACTCCGGCGACGGCAAAGGTGCGTGGACGTTTGGTGTAGAGCGCGTGCAACTCTTGGCACCCTTGGAGAATCTGGCCTATCTCTTTAGTGCTCGTCCAAGTCTCGATTCAAGAAAGTACGCCAGTAACTCCCCGCGATATTTTTCGAGCGGCGTTAGCTGTCTCACGTATATTTTCCTCTTTTCAGGCCGGACGTTACAATCCAACGATAAAACAATTATATCGTTGCATCGACTCATTTGCAAGAGTTAACTTTAAAGCAGCAGATTGGAGGGCTTTGAATCTAATGGAAAACTATGGTGTCAGTCGAAGAGTGCAGCTCGCAAGGTTGGGCGGCGTCTAAGCAAGTACACCGTTCACCTAATGGGCTGTCGAAGGGGCGGTTGCGCCGGACGAAGGTGGGCCACCGCACCAGGATCCGCGAGTCAGAGTTGGAGCGATTCATTGCAGCCGGTGACGGCGGCAAATCACCAGGGCGGCCCCGACCGCAGGCACCAGAGCAGCCGGAGCAGCGTCAGGGCGAGGCCCAGAGCCTCGGATGATGGTGGAAGCCCAACTCAACATCCAATCGGCCCGCCCAGGCCAACGCAGCGGCATCAGGGGCGGGTTTTTTATGGCCGCTCTTGCCTGCGGGGGATGTATCGCCGGAAGCGGGAAGCGGGGGATGGGGAGGGCCGTGCATGGTCGCATGGTTTGCATGGTATTCCCCCCCGATGTTGTGAAAGGGGGTAGCCCTCCTAAGGGTGAAACACCGTGCTGACCGTGCGACCGTGCAGACCAGCAGCGCACTTGGACTCAGCAAGAGGCAAATATGACGCAGCCAACCACAGTCTTAGACTTCCTCAACGACCCAAGGCCGAAGATAATGTTGCGGGGAGACAATCGGCTCCTATCCGATGTGGCAAGTGAGTTAGGGCCACACCTGGCCAAAGTGCTCTACATTCATGCTGGCGAAGTTGTGGAGCACAGGGGCGGGTTACTCCATTCTGTCTCTGCTCAGAAGCTCCGCACCTTGGCAGAGCAATTCGTTCTGTTCTACAAGGTCTATAACACCAATGCAACAGTCACCAAGGTCGGGGTAACCTTGGATGAGTCGGACGCACGCGGCATTCTGGTATCTCCACACTTTGCCAGGTGTCTAAAGCCACTCAGACACTTAAACACTGTGCGGTTGCCTGTGCTCCGCTCAAGCGGCAAGGTCGAGTTACTGCCCGAAGGCTATGATCCCGAAACAGCTACACTCACGGATGAGCAAGTGGACTACAGCGAGGATATGACATTTGCCAATGCAATGGCGGTGATTCGTGACCTATTCTCAGAGTTCCAATTTGCTGATGGGGAGCGCAGCCGATCTGTTGCCGTGTCTCTCCTGATGGGACTCTACTGCAAACAGCTTATCCGCGCCGGAGAACTGAGGCCATCGTTTACTATCACTAAGAATGCCGAAGGTGCCGGAGCTACAACATGCGCAGCATGTGCGATTGTGCCTATCTTGGGCAACCTACCAACCGGAGTTAGGTCTGGAGATGATGAGGAAGTGCGAAAGCACATTACTTCAACCATACGGTGTGGTGAGAGTGTGCTGTTTCTCGACAACCTGAAAGGTCAATTAAACAGTCCTTCGCTAGAGGGTTTTGTATCGGCTGCCACATGGAAGGACAGGTTACTTGGCAGTAATGATCTTGTATTCGCTGCCAATGATGTCACAGTGGTAATCACGGGGAATGGGTTAACCGTCTCTCCCGATTGGAGACGCCGCACTTTGTTTATAGAGTTGCACCTTTCCCAAGAACGTGCCGAAGATAAGGTCTTTAGGCGTCCCCTCAGTGTACCGAAGCTTCAGGATATGCGCCCACAGATTCTCTCTGCCTCCTGGAGCCTGATTCGGCATTGGAATAAGGTAGGGCGGCCACAGCCAACAAGGTCACACTCCGCTTTTCCGGCATGGGCATCTACCATCGGAGGGATTGTAGAGGCAGCAGGCTTCGCTTGCCCCTTTGAGACAGCCAACATTGCCATTGTTGCCGACGAGGATGGTGAAGATATGAGACAGCTTGTTAAAGCCATGATTCCTGTCACTAGGTACACCTCCGGCGGGCTTGTTGGTCTTTGCCGGAAGCTAGATATCTTTTCGAGTCTGGTAGGCTCCTCAGATGCCGATATAGGTCGTGAACAACGATCCGCGTTCGGGAAATTGCTCGCTCGCTACAATGACCGCACTGTCGGTGACTTCCGCTTCTCCATTGATGGCATAGGCCATGCCAAGCGGTTCTTTGTCCAACACAATGCAACAGTACAGGCGGTAAGTACTGAACGACAACCATAACCACAACGCAAAGGAGAAGCAACATGAGTGACACGAACAAGGTAGATGAAGCGAGACAAGTTAGGAAGTGACTGAGAGCGGAGACGGTTGGGTGTATCCCAGCGCGGCAAGCACAGGTTATGTGGAAGTTGAGATACCCAGCTTGCCCGGAAACCAGAACCCAACTGAGCGGTTGCATGTGCGGGACTTCGGCGGCCATGTGATCGGGAAAGTTGAAGGTGCCCTCAACAGGGGTTACCTGAAATCAGGCCCACAGCAAGGCCCCGTCGATGTGTTCAAGCACTACGTGGCCTGTGCCAAAGGCTCTGAGCTGCTGGACAGCGCCGCTATCGGGCGCATGGAAACGATAGCCGAAGAATTTGCAGCCACACCATACCGCGAGGAGTATTACGAGCAGGTGTTAAAACCCTGGCTAGGCAGCTTGAGTCCGAAACGACGGAGGTGACCTATGGATACCTTACCCAGTGTTGAAAACATCATATTTGACTTGCGGAAGAAAGCTGACCTGTACCTGAAAGCGTGGGACATAGAGGCAGTCAACCGCATTCTAACCACCATCGCTCATCTGCAAGAGCTTTACGGCGTCACCAAGGGCGCGGAGAGGAAAAAGGACAATGCCAGAACAGCTTGAGAGTTCGATACATGCGGAACAGCAAGAGCAAAACTGCGAGGCTATGCCAAGCAACAACACTGATGCTAGTGCAATGACCGAGGATACACAAGAGACAATAACAGATTCCCTGGCCGACGCCATCACTAAGCTATTCGACACTGCCTTGGAGCAACTGATAGCACTGAGGGATGAGCGTTACGCCGATGCAATCGAAGACTTGGAGCATGAGGCAGCGGCATTGGCAAAGGAGTATGGGCAACTCGAAGCGGACATTGCCAGCCTTGAAGCTGTCTTGCCTTCAAAAGAGCGTTTAACCCAACACCAGATAGATACCCTTCTAGTTGAGGGTAAACGATATGAGGTGAAGGACAAGCTGTCTGAGTTGGCTGCGCACAAACACAAGCTGGTGGCAAAAAGAGAGCGGCAAAAGGAGATTAAAACTGCCAAGCTGGGTGACATTGACAGTGAGAAGCAGGCAGCCACTCGTGAGGTCTTTGATGCGTGGCACAGCAATGTGGTGCAACCCACCATTCGCGCCGCAGAGCATGGACTATTTGTCACATTGCTGAATGGCTTGGAGCAATCACTCTATGAGTTCCAAGCGAGTACCGGCACGGGCATGTCAGATAACAGGCAACGGCCATTGCTACACCAAGGGCATATCACCAGCCTCACCGCTGACGGGCGCAGTCCGGAGTGGGCTGCCGGTCACAGGTGGTATGCATAGGAGGATGTGAGGGTGTGAGAGCAGCATGGAGTGCGCATCCACAGAACATGAGTTAGAAGCGTAGCAGTATACGGTGACGAGCACCGTACTAACGGCGCGAAGTCACACACTTGAGGGGTGAGTAGATGACAGAGGGGGCAGAGTGCCTGATGCCATCGTGTTTATAGTCGGCGTGTTTGTGGGAATGCTGTGGCACTACCTGATGTTGCGGGCCGTTAAGAGGCATCTCCGTGGTGGGCAGCCGAACAGTAACAGTAACAGGAATGGTTAAGGAACATGGTTGATATGAGTGATTCAAGCACAGGTACAGGCACACCAGTAGCACCAGTACCGCCTACACCAGAGCAGGACACAATACTGCCACCAAAGCGCAACCATAACCGTAGGCCAGGGAGTATGGGTCGAGGTCGTGAACCATTGACTACAGAGCAACAGCAACAAATTATCACCATGGCAGCAGCAGGGCACTCTCAAACCAAGATATCGAAAACCATTGGCAAGGGTCGCAATATGGTAAAGCGCCACTTGGACACACCCGAAGCTATAGCGCAAGTCGGCGACGAGAGAACCGAATTAGTGGAGTTGTACAGGCAAAAGGCTAGAGACTGTGTTGCTGCCATTGATGATGACAAGATAGCAAAGTCCAGTGCTTTGCAGCTTGCCACATCAAGCGGCATCCTACTTGACAAGAGCTTGTTGCTCAGCGGGCAGCCCACGAGCATCATCCATGTGACGGCCCTGCTAGCTGTGCTCGACTTGATTAAGGAGCAAAAGGACGCAAGGGAGGAGAAAGATGAGCGCGAGTATCGGCAGGCACATGCACGCCTTTTAGCGGAAAACAAGCCATAGCAGTGGCAACCAACCATGCTCGACATAGGAACCATCACCGCACCCCCAGGGCGCGTCCCAGGCGAACAATCAATTCGTGACTGAGGGCACAGACAAAGTGCTACGCGAGGTGTACCTTGCCGCTTTGGGACTCCAAAATGGAAATCCCGGTCAACCGGGAACGATCATGAGCCGTGAACGAATCTTGGAAGTAGTTCTGACGATGCTCGGCGCAGTGTTGCTGTTCATTGCAGCAGCCGGCAAGCATCCTTACGGCTTTTACATGGTGCTCCGGCTTGTCATCACGATAGGCGCAGTTTATTGGGCGTGGAGAGTGTACAAGGCAGGCCCGCGAGCTTGGACATGGATATTTGTCGCGGTTGCGCTTCTTTTGAACCCGTTCTTGCCAATACGTATGCAGCGGGCACAGTGGCAACCGATTGATCTGTGTTTGGGCATTCTCTTAATCGGATGGTCAGGATATTGGCTTTTCCGGGACACACAGGATCAAGGAGGTTCAGAACGAAGCGCCAGTCCCCGATGGACACGTCAGAAACTCTGTCACCAAGGGAGTCAGAGGGAAGGACACGCCATGCGAGTGCGAGACATCTTCACGATAGAGAGCATGAACACGATGGCAGACACGCTGGCGCGATTGCCAGACGTTCTAAGCGGTTCACTGGTGTTCTTGGTCGTCCCCTTATGCGCCGCAGCAGCTCTACATCTAATGGAGACTAGGAGGGTTTTTGAGGGCTTGCTTCTGGCAGGCATGATAATTCCCCTGTGGCTGTGCATCTTGGCTTTGGGAAAGCAAGTGGAATCGGCAGAAAGAAAACTCGTGGATGCCCACAACATGTTGTTCCGTATAGCTTCTCAAGAATGCCGTTGCGATCCCAATGCCATCATCATCGAGGCCCCTGAGGAACTGGAACTCGTCGGCGAACCAATGGGAGAGTGCCAAGCCTGTCAGGCCCGCGCCTTTCTCAAAGAGCAGTGTCCAACGGCAGTTGAGCCTCCGGTGATCTTCTTGCGAACAGGAACGCGCGAGGAATTCGAGGCGCATCAGGCAAAGCTAGAGGAAGAAAACCCGTTCGAGGAAGAGCTTAGCCAAGACGAGCCGAAGCCAGGCGATCCCGAGTATGAGATGCTCAAGGCGAAACTGTTACGGTTGCAAGCTGAATTAGGCGTGAGCGATACACCGAAGCCATAATGACGGAAGCGGCGGAAGGCGGCCCAGGACGTTTCTGCCATGCAATACCTTACCCGATCCCAAGCGATGCGTCTCAGGGCATCCTGTGAGGCCCTTTTAGTGGAAAAAATGTGGGGGGGGATGGTACACCGTGGAGTGGGGGTGGGTGAAAAGGGGGGCATGGGGTCGGCAATAAGCATTCTTTCTGGACTGTAGCGGATAATGTAGCGACTCCTTGCATAAATAGGCTTAGACGGGCTTAGCTGCAAGTTGCGTAAGTCCTTGAATAACCAAGCGCGTCTAAGTGGCGCTAAGTGACCCATCTAAGATTATGAGTCCCCTGCTCTACCGCTGAGCTACAGGCCCTTGACGGAAGAAATGACCCGACGAAATGTTCCAGAGAGGAATTCCGCAGGCCTCGCAAGCATTGTATTGTCTGGCGGATGAATACCAAAATCTCCACCTTTGTTTATCAAAACGAAAGGGCTGCATCTTGCGATGCAGCCCTGCGAGAGCGTGTCGTGTTGGAAGGTTTCAGCCGGTGCAGAGCGCGGGGAGGAGTTACTGGATCGAGCGCTTCCAGCCGATGCCTGGCCACCAGGTCACTTGGAGGGAAGCCGCCACGTCGTCGCTGCCGAGTAGGATTCAGTACCGGAATCAGCCATGATTCATATTGCAGGAAACTTCTGAGTTCAACATTCTTTTGCACCCGGAGGATGGCTGACAGGTTTGCATCAACCTGGGTGCTGCCTTGCGGAAGAAAGTCTTTGGCGATTTTGGAATAGCGGAAGGCGGCTTGAACGCTGCTTTTGGGACTGAGGACGTAGGTGGTCCAGGCCTGGTATCCATTGCCTTCACGGCCGATCCAACTCCCTATCAGGTTCTTATTGTTGACATATAAGCTGTGATAGACAACTTCGTAATAGATGAAATAACCGCCGTTGCTTTGGGGGACGGGAGGATTGGTGGAAACCGCCTCAGCCCGAAACTCGAGCTTGGGAAGTCCGGGAAAATGCGTCAGATAAATTCCGGGATTGATTCCCGACCTGGAAGGCGCGCTGACTGGCGACACGTCATCGTGCACCACCGAGTCCATATAAATCGTCAACCAGTGCCGCAGCTTGGGAATTCTGTAGTAAAAATCGAAGCTGGCGTGCCGGGCGCCCGGATCGTTGCGGGAGAATTTCACCGCCGCGGTCGCGTCGTTGAAGCTGGTGAAACTTCTCCAGAAAGAGGCAAAGGTGAGGGGGACGTGTCCCTCCCCGGCAAACACCGCGTTGCGGGTGAATCCCATTTCCAGGTTCTCGGTCGGTTTGAAACTGATCTTCTGTCCCCAGAAGTAGGGCCCGACGGGCGAGAAATCGTGTCCGCCCAGCTTGCCAAAATAAAAATCCGACCGGAAGGGCCCCAGGAACTTCGACAGCCCGGGAATGTAGAGCGGGTCCGTACGATTGGCCTGCAGCATCCATAATGGCTCGGCGTTGTTGCTGAACAGCATGGAACCACTCTCGGTTGGTCCCCAATACATGCTCTGTTTGCCCACCGAGAGATCCAGGCCGATGAATTTCATTGCCGTATACGTATCGAGAAGGCGGAAGCGATTGACGGTGGCTACCGGAGTAGCCGGCTGCACCGGCTCCAGATCCATCTTGGCGATCACTTCCCGTACCGACAACGGATAGGCTGGCGCCGAGGGTGCGTGCTGGTATTCCCCACTCGCATAGAAGGCGTACTGTCCGTCTTCGGCACGCGCGCTGAATCCGCTGACGTCGCTAACGCCCTGCTCGTAGGGTCTGCCGTAGTCGTTCACGATGGTTTGGCCAAAATGCGAGCTGTCGTTGACCGGCGTTCCCGCAATGCCGGTCGTGCGGGTATAAAGCCTCTCTAGCTGAATGGCCTCGAACGGGTGCCCTTCCAGTACCCCGAGTTCCTCGGCGAACTCCGCGTCCAGAGCCTTCTTGAGTTGAAGAATGTCGGAAGGAATGTCCGTGTGTCCTTCCAGGTTATGGTTCAGTTCCACTAAAGCGCGCGCACAGGACAACCGGGTGTACGGCTTTAAACCGGCATAAAGGGTATTGATATAGCCACGCGCCAGCAGACGCCCGATCGCCGGATAGATCCAGCTGTCCAGCTCCACATAGGTGCTCGCCACCTTACCCGGGTCGGGCGCCGTGGTTTCCTTGGCCACCACCCGCAAGTCATCATCGAGACTGGCATTGTGCCTGGTGTTGTAAATGTGACGCCCGACCTGATAGCCGATCAGTCCACCCACGAAAACATCCGAGAGGAAGTGCTGGCCCGAGGAAACCCTGGCCAGACTGACTCCTGCCGCCAGTCCGTAGGCGGCAATCTGGGCGGCCGGGTTGGGATATTCCTGCGCGACCACGGAAGCGAATGCGAAAGTCACGGCAGCGTGGTTGGAGGGGAAAGAGGTATCCCCAGCGTGGAAGAAGATGTTCTGGTAGTTGGACTGGTAGGGACGTTCGCGCCCGATGGCGTAGCGAATGGCGATTTGGGCGGGCAGCACATCCAGCATCGCTTCGGTCGCCAGCACGCCGGTCTCTCGTGCGCGCTCGTTGTGGGTGACACGCCCCCAGAAGTATCCCACGCCCGAGAGCCCCACAGCCGCGGCCACGCCCGCATCGGAGGCAACATTCAGGGCGTGGGCATGCGTACTCTGCATGGCGAAGGAACTGTCAGGGTCGGTCACAAACAGCCCTGTGGTTATACCGGCGATGGGGGCCAACCACTTGGCGTCCGCGGGCTTGAGGTGAAACGGGCTCGTCCAGATGGCCTTCTGGTCATCGGCCAAATGTTGCAGGAAGTTGGTCTCGTTGGGATGGGGAACGGGAGCGTAGAAATCGTCGGTGGCGGTCTTCGCCGGGGCGGGACTTCCAGTCGGGATGGGGATTCCAGCTGGGGCCTGGGTTCCATCGGAGGCGGAGATTCCCACCGAAGGAGTGGTTCCATTCTGATCGGAGGTCTGCTGCGTGACGGCTGAAATACTGAGGCCCGCCGTCAGCGTCAGGCAGGACAATACCGCCAAGAATCGCTTCTTCAAAAACACCATCAGGAGTTGATCGTCTGCGGGAGAACGTTGAGCACGGCAATATGGGTTGAGCGAGTGCTCCTGCGCTGTTTCAAGCAGAGGCCGCGTAGTAGCGGAAAATTCGCGTGATCGCACTGACCACGTCGGATACATCCTGCTCCGACATCGCCGGCGAGAGAGGCAACGACAGAGTACGCTCGCCTACGAAAGTGGCGTTGGGAAAGTCCGCGTCCAACAAACCCAAACTGCTGCCGGTAGTAGGGATGCTGATGCACCGAAATATAGTGAATGCCGACGCCGATGTTCTCCGCCTCCAGCGCCACAATGATCTTTTCCCGTCCAACCCGAAGCTCCTCCAGCATGAGAAGCGGAGTGTACAGGTGGTACGCATGCCGCGACCCGGGCTCGGTGGAGCGCGGCAGCAATAGGGGAAGTCCCTTCAGCCGCTCGTTGTAGAGCGACCAGACTTGCTGCCGCTGCCGCCAGTGCTCCTCGATCTTTGCGAGCTGTGGCAGACCGAGCGCTGCTGCCATGTCCGTCATGTTGTACTTGTATCCTGCCGCGATAACCTCGTAACCGGCGGGCCCTCCGACAAAACGGCTCCACGCGTCGGCCGTCATGCCATGCAAGGAGAGCACTTTCACCCGCTGAAACAGTTGCGGGTCGCGAGTGATGACCATGCCGCCGTCCCCTGTGGTGATGTTTTTGGTGGGATAGAAGCTGAAGCAACCAACATCACCCATCAGCCCCGCCGCATGACCGCGATAGGTCGACTCAATCGCGTGCGCGCAATCCTCGACCACACGCAACCCGTTCCTGCGAGCGATCTCGAGGATGGGATCCATTTCGCAACAGCGGCCACACATGTGAACCACGAGGATAGCCTTCGTGCGGGCGGTGATTTGCTTCTCTATGGCGCTGGGATCAACATTCAAGGTGTCACGACAGCAGTCCACCAGCACCGGCTTGGCGCCGGTGTGCACGATGGAATGAATCGTCGAGCAGAATGTCATCGCCGGAGCAATGACTTCGTCGCCGGCTCCAATTCCCAACGCGACGAGAGCCAGATGAATCGCGGCGGTGCCGCTGTTGACGGCCTGAGCGAACGGAGCGCCCTTGTAGCGCGCGAATTCCTGCTCGAAGCGCTCGACCCTGGCGCCCAATCCGATCCAATTGCTGCGCAGGCATTCGATGACCGAGGCAATCTCTTCCTCGCCCAGCACCGGAGCCCCAAAGACAAGACGGTTGTCACGCGTGCGTATCGGGCTTCCGCCCGCAATCGCCGGTAAACCGTTCAAATCCTGAGATGTGTCTGATTGTCCGCTTGCCAGCGGAGCGCGTGTCATAGAGGGAATGCTTTCATCGGGGGAACTGTGCGCTATTGATTTTACCTGATTGTGAACTCTATTTGTCAGGGGTCGGCTAGCCGCAGCACTCAGCTATACTAGCTAATAATAAAGGTTGCAATTGCTCCATCCGGGACGATCTGCGCCAGGCGGGACTGCCCGCAACCCCAATTCGAGTGCCTGAAACAGTGACAACACGCCCGTTTGCCCGTTGAGCCAATATGCCATTTACCCTATCGCACGCAGCTGCTGCATTACCGTTACGCCGATTGAACCTGGTCTGGTCTGCGTTCCTGGTGGGTAGCATGGCGCCAGACTTGCCATACATTACGGGGAGCGAATACCGGGAGTTGGGCCACAAATTTCCCGGAGTCCTGCTGTTCACGCTTCCTGCTTCATGGATTGTCTTATGGCTGTTTCATACGGCCATCAAGAAACCCATTGTCGGACTTCTTCCCATAGGCGTGCAGCAGAGACTGCAGGACCAACTTGGAGACTTCGATTTCAGCGGAATCGCGCGAAGGGTGGCCATAGCCACTTCCCTCGTGCTCGGCATCGCAACCCACCTGGTCTGGGATGCGTTCACCCACGCTTATACGTGGCCCTGGTATCACTGGGCATGGCTTCAGGCCTCGGATCGATGTCCCGATCGCAGGACGCATTCCGATGTTTATGGTGCTGCAATATGCAAGTACCATAATTGGCACGGTTGCCCTCGCGGCTTGGATCCTGTTGTGGTATCGCGATACTCCGCCCTGCCCGGAAGCCGTGCTGTATAAACCAAAGTGTCGCTCTTTGATTGCCTTCGTAATCTGTGCGGTGGCCGCCATCGCTGGATTTCTGCGTGCGAGACTTGTCATCGGGGGTTATCCCATCACCGTCAGAGGTTGGGACTTGTTCATGATGTATGTCGGCGTCACTGCTCTTGCCGTGGCTTTCTGGGAGCTGCTGCTCTACTGTTTGTTAGCGACGTCGCGGCGAACCTGGACCATCAGTTAGGGTCAGGACCGACGCGATCTCTGGAACTGTCATGCCCCTGGTCAGCGTCATAATCAACGTTCGGAATGGCTCCTCAACCTTGCGAGAGGCCATGGACAGCGTGATGGCGCAAACCTTCAGCGACTGGGAACTCATCCTGTGGGACGACTGCTCCACCGACGACAGCGCGAAGATTGTTACGGACTATTCTGATGCCAGAGTTCACTACTTCCTGTCCCCGGTTGATACTCCGCTCGGCAGAGCTCGGGAGAATGCGATTCGGAAGGCCACGGGGCAGTGGCTGGCCTTCCTCGATCAGGATGACATCTGGCTGCCCGAAAAGCTTGCGAAGCAGATGGCCCTGGCGGACGAGCGCACCGGCATCATCTACGGGCGCACGGTCAGGTTTTATCCCCAAGGAAGACAGCGGGATTATGATCAGGCGCACGAGTACCAACGGCTGCCCGAAGGCGACATCTTCCCGCAGCTTTTTACCATCGGCTGTTTCATTGCGATGAGTTCCGCAGTTTTTCGCCGCTCGGCGCTCGAGGCCATCGGTGGCATACCCGACGCGATCCACATCATCCCGGATTACTACCTCTACACCGCGGTGGCTCGCCGTTATCCTGTGCGAGCCGTACAGGAGGTTGTTTGCCGGTATCGAATGCACGCGGAGAATACGTCCCGCCTACTCGCTATCGAGATGCACAAGGAAGTCCTGTGGCTGGTCGAGCACTGGAGTAATTGCCTGGATCCACAGACTGTTGCGTTCTGCAACAAAAGGCATTCCACCGCCATCGCATTGGAGGAGATGCGAAACCAGGGCTCCGCTGTTCCGGGCTTACTCCGCCTGTTTACACAAGGGTCAGTGGGTTCGCAGCTCGCGAGGCCATTCCTGTTCGCATTCCATCTCATCCGTCGAAACGTTCGAACCCCTTACTGGCGCGACATTGGGGGAGGCAACGATCGCGACGGCGTCGAAGAACTCAATCAGCAACGAGACCGAGGACCAAAGTCGGCACAATCGCTGAACGGCACCGCTCACACCAAAACTGCGCTGGTTGGGGCTTCCGATGTCCGCTGGAGCAACCAGCAGCACCTTGTTCCTCAAGACAAAGCCGAGCAGCAAAGAAAACAGCAAAGCGTATGAAGCGACCGTAGCCCAGGCGGCAGCATTGGCTTGATAGCGCGGAATGAACACCAGGTTCAAGACGATATTTACGCCGGCGGCCACGCCCACCGAGTACAGGACAGGTTTATCGAAGCCCCGGCTAATCATGACGGTCCAGAGCAACGAGAAACAGAAATCGATGGGCAGCGCGATCAGTAACACTCGAAACAATTCTGTCGCGCCTAGCGTCGAGCCGTAGATCAAGGTCAGAAGGCGCGGAGCAAGCAGGGCGATCAACGCCGCGATGGCGGACGCTCCCGCCGCAAGGAGCGCTAAGGCCGCAAACAGCATGCGATGTGCCCGCACACCCGCCTCGACCTTTGCCAGGTGCGGATAAAGAGCGTCAGTCAGCAACCAGAATCCCATAAAGATGATGTACAACGGCTTGCAGGCTGAGCTGTAGCGCCCCACTTCGCCGGTGGTGCTCAGCGCTCCCAGCAGCAGAATGTCGGCATTCATGAACGCCAGGTTCAGCAGGTTAGAGAGCCCAAGAGTGAGCACCTTCCCGGTTCGTAGTTCTTCGGCAGCGCTCAGGCGCACATCCGCAGTCAATTCGCTCTTGCGCCTCTTCCACCGGAGTTGCCACATCGCCCATAGAAAGCCTGCCCCGGCGAGTGCGCTCAAAATGTTTGCACCCGCGATCGAGGCAATCGGCCGAGCGCTAAACTCCATTGCCAGAATGGCCATGGCCACGTAGAGAATGCTGACCCCGCTTCGCCAGATGGAGAGCACGCCGAATTCCCCGAGCCCCCACGCGACCCAATCGAGCGAGAAGGCATAGGGAATTACCGCGAAATCGAACGCCAGCACGCAGGCTCTGGCAACTGGCGGCACAGGACCAAAGACGGCATAGCCACTGCCCAGCAGAACGGCAAATGCCGTGAAGGCAGCGCGTCTCTTCAGGACGAAGGGCACGAGGTATCCGACGAGCGCACTGTTCCGGGCAAGCAGCCGTGCCCCAATCAGCTTCAGTCCCTGGTCCGAGCACTCCATCACGTAGGAGGCGACGGTCTGGCCGAGGGCCACGATTCCAAGGATCTCCACCGCAAAATGGCGCGACACATAGGCGAACAACGCAAATGTTGCCATCCGCCCAAAAACTTCGCCGGTAGCCAGCCTCGCGAAGGAGGACAAGACATTTCGGATGTTCATCGGTGGATGCAATGTCAAACTACAGCTTGCTACGGCAGTCCTGGCGAAGGTGTCGGTTCAGCTATACTGCAGGCCAATACGGCAACTGATTCCTCATGCCCGTGGTCAGCGTCATCATGAACGTTCAGAATGGGGCCGCTTTTCTGCGCGAAGCCCTGGATTGCGTTATGGCCCAAACATTCACGGACTGGGAGCTGATTGCCTGGGACGACTGTTCCACCGACGAGAGCGCGAAAATCATTGCCGGGTATCAGGACCCGCGGATACGTTACTTTCTATCGCCGGAATCAACACCGTTGGGCAAAGCCAGAGACAATGCCATTCGTCAGGCCCGTGGCGAATGGCTCGCTTTCCTCGACCAGGATGACCTCTGGACGTCAACCAAGTTGCAGAGGCAGATGGAGCTGGCCGATGCACACGTCGGAATTATCTACGGACGTGCCGTTCTCTTCTATCCCGATGGCCACAAGCGCGACTACGACCAGGCGCACGAGTTCACGCCATTGCCTGAAGGCAATATCTTTAGCGAACTGTTCAGCAATGCTTGCTTCATCGCGATGAGTTCCGCCATGCTGCGCCGCTCAGCCGTGGAAGAGGTCGGCGGCATTCCGGATTTTGTCGAAATAACTCCCGACTATTACCTTTACGTTGCCATTGCGCACCGTTACCCGGCCCGCGCGGTGCAGGAGGTCGTCTGCTGGTATCGTATGCACAGTAGCAATATGTGGCGGGAGAGCCGGCGAAAAGTACACCAGGAAGCGCTGGCGATGATTGATCAATGGGCGGAGTGCCTTGATCCGCGGGTTGCTGGATACCGTCGCATGACACACGCCACGAGCCTGGCTCTGGAGGAGATGGGCAGTATGGTAAGCGCTTCTTCTGGAATCAAGCGGCTGTTCACTGAGGGTTCTGTTACCTGGTTGATGTCGCGACCCCTGGTCCATATTTTCCGCAGAATGGGGCGCAGGGTACGCCGTCCTTTGTGGCAGCACAACCAGTATCAAGATTAGTCGTCAGGAACTCGCCCGCTCCATGGCGTCCCCCAACGTTTGGAATCCGTCTCGCCACGCGCTCAGATGGACGCCCGGATACTGTCTCGAGCGTCAGGTCGGCCGCTTGTTCCCGCTCTAACAGCGCGCGAATGGGTTGCAAAAGCGGCTTGAGATCGGGCAAAGAGAGTGCTGTAGAAGTACAGCAGAGCTATTCGGGGTCCTGTATCAAGGCAGCCTTCGCGGCTTGTTTCTTGCTGGGCGCACCGGGGCCTTTGATGAGGCGCTTATCGGAGCTTAGGTAATATTCGGCCACTTTCAGCCAGTAGCGGGCCAGCACAGCGAAACGCACCAGCAGCTTTATCAGCCGGCCCTTACCGAAGTAATCATAGTATTCGCTGAAGTCGATCAGGGCCTGGCGTTGATCTCGAAGTGAACCGAGGGTGTTCTGGTTGATGCTCTGGCCGCCAAAGTGGACCAGTTCCGCGCTGGGCACGTAGTAGACCTCGTACCCCTTCCGGTTCAGCATGTAGTTGTAGCTCAGATCCACCAGCGCGAGGCGAAAACGCTCATCGAGCATCCCTGCCTTTTCCCAGGTGGAGCGCCGGACGATGTATGCCGTCGTACCAATGCTCTCCACTGGCTGCGGCTTCGAGTAGTCGAAGTCCGTGGCGTAGTAGCGTTTCATCACGCGGCTTCGGGGAAAAACTTTATGCCAATTGATGGCCTGCAGGACGAACGTTCCCGGCCCGGCAAAGCGGCGAATGCAGTGCTGCACGGTCATGTCGGGATTCAGTAACTTCGGACCGCAAGTCGCGACCTCTGGGTGATCTTCCATGAAGCGGATCAGCGCCTGGAAAGCATCGCCAACCAGCATCGTGTCACTGTTCAGCAGACATGCGTAGCGTGCCCGCGACATGCGCATGCCCAAGTTGTTGTTCTTCGCGTAGAACTGGTTGTCATTGTTTCTGACCAGGATGACTTCGGGGAACTCCTCCGCCACCATATCGGCACTTTGATCGGGAGAGTTGTCGTCAAGGCAGATGACCTCAAACGTGATACCCCTGGTGTGTTGATAAATTGACTGGATGCAATTACGGAGCAAATCACGGGTGTTATAGCTGGGGATGATGATCGTCAGATCGAGCATCGCTTCAGTCATCCTCGTTCCCTTTCGGATGGAGAGATTGTGGGTACGGAGCGGCGAGTGGCAGACGTTTCAGTCGGAAGACATACTTCGGCCAGCATGGGGAATACTCTCCGGCATAAGACCGCGCTCCATCAATTCTCGCTTCGCCCGGGCCAGACGGTCGGGTTCTACCGGTTGCGTCTTCACCCAGGCGGCGAAACGAACCAAGCCGTCTTCCAGCGGGACTTCGGCCGTAAACCCCAGACGCTCTCCAATTGCCGTGAGGTCGGCAAATCCGTGGCGAATATCACCCAGCCGGTACTGGCCGGAAACGACCGGCGGCGCCTTGCTCCCGAAATGCTCTCCCAGTCGAAGGGCAACCTCTTCGACGGTGGTGGCACGGCCGGAGCCGACGTTCAACGTTGTCCCATCGGCTGCATCCGAACTCAAAGCCAGGGCGACCGCGCGCGCAACATCGGACGCGTGCACGAAGTCCCTGCTCTCGCGTCCGTCTTCGTAAAGATCCAGCGTCTTTCCCAGTCGTAATTGATTGGAGAAGATGGAGAGAATGCCGGTGTAAGGGTTCTTCAGCGACTGCCCTTCTCCGTACACGTTCTGCAATCGGTAGATGACCGCCGGAATGCCCAGTGCTTTGGCAGCGATGCGCACCAGGTCTTCCTGCGCCAGCTTGGTCGCAGCGTAAACCGAGGCGGGCGCGGTCTTAGCGTCTTCGGGCGTGCCGATGGCGTCAACCGGGCCGCCGCAGCAGGGACATGCCGGCTCCCACTGCATCGCGCGCAGCGCGGCGTCGGAACGTTTGGAAGGATAGACCAAGCCGCAATCGACGCACTGATAAGCGCCTTCCCCGTACACCGCGCGGGACGATGCCAGGATGATCTTGCGGACACGGTGGCTGCGATTGGCCAGGTAGTTGAGTAGCGCTGCGGTACCGCCAACATTGGTCTCGGCATAGCGCGAAATCTCGTACATGGATTGGGCGGTGCCGGTTTCTGCCGCCAGGTGGATCACATAGCGGACCTCCGGAATGATCCTCTCCCAGTCGGCTGGCCGGCAAACGTCGCCGCGATACACTTCTACGCAGTCATCGCGCAGAATCGGCTGCGCCGACAGGTCCGGCACCGCTCCGTGAACTTGCGGATTCAAGTTGTCGAACAGCAGCACGGAATGCCCCTGCTCCACCAGCAGTTCGGCAATATGGATCCCGATAAACCCGAGACCCCCGGTGATAAGCACTCTTTCGGAGTTCATGAACGGATTCCCGCAGCAACCTCGATTTTACGCGCCGGGTTGCCGACCACGGTCGTATTCGGCTCGACGGACTCAATCACCATGGAATTAGCCCCGATAACCGCGTTATCGCCGACGCGAATCGGGCCGAAGACCATGCATCCCACTCCGAAAACGACATTGTCCCCAACGTCGGGTCGCAGCGCCGGGTCAAATTTCATATCAAGCACTCTTGAGCCCACATTCACGCCCTGGAAAACGGTTACATTGCGGCCGATTCGTCTTGCCCCGATCACACACCCGGAGGTATGGGCAAAGAAAATACCCGGGCCGATTTCGCAGCGCGGCGTGATTTCCAAACCAAAGAGCACAAGGTTCATATAGGTCAGCAATTTCGGGAGCACCGGAATGCCGGCCAGCATCGCCGACCTGCTGGTACGACATAAGACTATCGGCAAATATCGGTGGTGCAGCAGCCGGGCAAGCAGCCGCGCCAGATTAGGCCGCACATCGGGCCTGCCCTCGAGCTCATACTGGCGAGCGAGATCGCTATACAGAAGTTGCTTCAGTCGCAACGTGATTGCCTATAAAGGGTAAGCACCTATTGGGTCGCGCAGGCTCCCGGGAACTGGCCAGGATGATCGGTCTAGAAGGCATGTATAGGCAGAACAGTAACCCCAGGAAAAATTCAACCGCGTCTTGTGCGGTCTGTTGCGAAGTCGAGCCAGGGTTTTCCTGAGAATCTTGCACCCTTGGCTCAGGTATTTATCGTACTCAACACTCATACGGCGGCCGCTCCACGATCAGAACTGGAAGTAGATAAACTCCAACTGCTCCCAAATGCCAAAGAAGACCAGTGAGTAGGCTGCAGCGACATAAGCCGCCCACCGTGCCGGCCGTATCTGCCACCAGGTGTCCGCCAGCTTGGGACGATAGACCAGGACATAATCAACCACGATCAGCAGTGCCACCATCACAAACACCAGCACTGTCTGAAACTGTTCCAGGCCCACTCCGTAGGTAATGTCAAAGAGCGACACGCGCGCCGGAACATACATATGTCTCAGGATGTACCACGCGTTGGCAACGGAGTTGGAGCGGAAGAAGACCCATCCGACCATCACCAGGTTTAAAGTGATGAATATCTGGGCCAGCCGATACCATCGCGATTCTCGAATGCCAAGGCTCGTGGCCAGCCTCAACCTGAAATCGCGCGTGACCTCACCGACAACCATGTACAAGCCGTGAAGCGCACCCCACACCACAAATGTCCAGGCGGCGCCATGCCAGAGACCGCTCACCACAAACACGACCGCCAAGTTACGCAGAATCACCATGTGCGATACGCGACTCCCGCCCAGCGGGTAGTACACGTAGTCGCGGAACCATGTTGACAACGAGATGTGCCAGCGTTGCCAGAACTCCTTGATGGAATGGGCAAAGTACGGCTGCCGGAAGTTAACCATCAGATCGTAGCCCATGATCTTGGCGACCCCCCTGGCGATGTCCGTGTAGCCTGAGAAGTCACAGTAGATCTGCACCGTGAAATAGAAGGTGGCAAGCAACAGCACGGGCCCCGAATAGTTGAGCGGGTGGGAGTAAACGATGCCGACCGGCTTGGCAACCAGGTCCGCGATACAGACCTTCTTGATCATTCCCCACAAGGCGAGTTGCATGCCGGTGCGAAAATTCTCGTAGGTGAACGGCTTGTATTCGTGAAACTGATGCAGGAGGTTCTGCGGGCGCTCGATAGGCCCCGCAACCAGTTGCGGAAAGAACATCACGAACAGTGCGAAGATCCCGAAATGGCGTTCAATTTGTTGACGTCCGCGGTACACGTCGATGGTGTAAGCCAGGGACTGGAACACATGGAACGAAATACCAATAGGCAGAATAAGGTGAAGCAGAGGAAAGGGTTGTTCGAATACTCTTGCCAGATTGAGCGAGAAAAAATTGAAGTATTTAAAGACAAACAATAGTCCGAGGTTGCTGACAAGGCTGGTCCCCAGCAAGAGCCTCTTTATACTAGGGGAGCCGGTCTTCCCCATTCCGATTCCACAAAAGTAATCAACTACAATCAGAAAAATGAGGAAAACGACATAGCTGGGTCGCCAGCACATGTAGAAATACGTGCTAGCAGCCAGGAGCCACATCCAACGAAAGCGCTGGGGCAGCGAAAAGAGGACGCCGACTACCAGAACATAAAATATGATGAACTGGAAAGAATTAAAAAGCACGGCGTCCCCGCTTGGCGGCCAGGTCCGTTTCTTGCTTACGGACGTTCTCGGCCACCAGTTCATCTTTCATCAGCTTGGCAATTTCTGCAGTGTAGACTTCCGCGCCTTCCGGGTTCAGGTGACCCGTATCGCTGAAGTAGCGGTTAGGAAAGCGAAGATACTCGTCTCCCAGAACACGGAATTCCGGGTAGGGTTGCAGCGCCTCCGCCATCGCTTTGTTTACTCCGGGCGCGCCGCGTTCAACCATTCTCCGGTAATAAGGAATGACCAGAACCTTGATCCCATATCGATCTGCAATGCTCTTGAGAGCTGAAAAGGAGTGCGAGGAAGCGGCTGGATCACGATATTCCACGGCACTACTATCTCCCATTATCGTAAAGTCATCAGGCAAACGGTTTCCCGGAAAACGGCTCTGGGCATCGATGAAATAGTAGCCCCCGCCGCGCTGCAAGACGCCGGCAACTTCGCGTCCATGGTCGTAGTAGCCGGCGAATCCTCCAAACTTGGGGCTGCGCAGAACGAATAACGACGCGTTGCGAATAAAACGGCGGAACGGAAACAGTTTGTCCATGACCACACGGTCACTGGATATGAAGTGGAAGAACGAACGCGGCCGCTGTTCCGGATCTGCCCATGAAACGGCAATGAGTACGTGGGTAGGGACTTGTCCTCGCTCTACCATGGAAGCCAGCTCATCGACGAACTCCCTGCTGGCAGGCAGACCGCAATTGTAGGCCGACGTTCCGGGCAATTCCCGCTCGAAGGATGAAGTATTGAAGCCCGCCAGCACTTTGCTGTCGCCGAATATCAGGACGCGCACCGGCTTGGACATGTCCAGTACCGTGCCTCTCCGAAGGACGTCCATCTTCGCGTTGTAAACAATATCGCTGCCCGGCTGAACGTATGGAAGATGCTGGCTGACCACGAAAAACACGACCCATATGCCGCTACAGATTGCTACAAATGCGGCTGAGGCCCTAAGCGCTCGGGCAGCTTCGGCCCTTTGATCCGGTTGCGGTCGTATCGTCGAAGTCTTGCTCAACGTTCTAAACCCTCCAACCCACGAAGCTGCTTTGGAACGGCTTATCCCCTACAACGTGAAAATGAGTTTAGAGATCGCCGCACCTTCACTTAGGTCCCTGAAGGCTGATTACTGGCACTCGCGATAGAGCGCCAGGGTTTGTTCTCCGCACTTCTGCCAAGTATATTGCGCGGCAACCTTGCGACCCCGGGCGACCGCCTGTCTGCGTGCCTCTTCATCATTGACCGCGTGCACCAAGGCACTAGCGAAGGACGCCTGGTCCTCCGGGTCGAAGTAGAACGGAGCATCCCGGCAAACTTCCGGCATCGAAGAGGTATTACTCACCAGCACTGGGCAGCCGGCGTCCATCGCTTCCAGTGGCGGAAATCCGAAGCCTTCCCACAACGAGGGATACACGAACAGCCTCGCCGCGGAATACGCTTCTCCCAGCAGCTCATCGGAAACTCTCGGGATGCTGATTATGTTTTCGCCCAGTTCCAATTCTGCCGCCAGCGCCGCTTCCTCAGGCGTCAGCACACCACCGCCGAGTACAAGCAGGTCGAGCGAATCATGCAACCCAGCCTCGCGAAATGCCTTCAAAAGGCCATTGAAGTTCTTGTAGGGTGCTCGGGAGCCGACAAACAGGATGTATTCCCGGCGCACATGCGTTTGCAACTTCTGGGCCGCATCCCGGCATCGTGGCAGTGCAGTTATGCCGTGATGGATGACTCGGGTTTTGGCGGCGCTAACGTCGTAAAACGACAGCAGATCTTTTCGGCACGACTCGGAGACGCAGATGATCGCGTCGGCCCGCGCGTAAAGCGACTTCCTGGCACGAATCACTCTTTTCGCAAACCGAAATTCGCTCGGGAAGCGTTCTTGCGTACAGTCGTGATGGGTGGCCACAATTCGCCGCGACCGCACCAGCGGCATGCAGCGACACAAAGTTGAGTGATACACGTCCATTCTTCCGCGAAATGGCGCGACCGCATTGCTAAAGGCTTCGTTTATGATGAATCGCGCGACGCCCGGCCGGAGGGAGCTGCCAAGCGATATCACGGTCGTTCTCTCCGACGCCAACTCTTGAAATGGATGGACCGAGCCGTTCGTTCCCAGCAGGAATTCTGTCTGCACGCCGGGCGTAGCGGCCAGGAACTGCGCCAGCTCATAGAAGTAGCGTGAGCCACCGCCGGCATCTTGCAGCGAAAAAAGTTGATGATCATAGAGAATCCGCAAAAGTCAGCCCTATATTAAGAGAAGCAAACAATTCTGATCTTCATCGGTGCACAGGGGTTAAAAGTTGGACAAGACACCTGGTTATTCGACCAACTGGCCAAACGCGAAGATCGTTAGTCCCAAAGCCGATGGAGCTAATCTCTGGTGTAAAACCCCCACCATGTATGCAAACTTGGAGAAGTTTAAGTAGCAGGGTTCTGAAGTGTGCCCGTATACGACTGACCGAAAGCCATGCTTGGCCATTTCGCGGCGAACTGCGCGAATTGTATTGCATTTATACAGAGTCGGAAAGACATCCTCCTCTTTCCGCAATCTCTGTAACCGCGCCACTAGCGCTGCATGCAGGCCGTTCGGAACAAGCCTGGATGCCACTCCCACATAACCCAGGACGTTCGTGGTTCGAATGCAGAGAAAACCGCCGGGAACGAGAACTCTCCGCGCCTCGCTAAACAAGACCCGTGGCTCCGGCAAGTGTTCGACGACGCTGTCGCAGATGACGAGGTTGACTGATCTTATCTTCTATCGGCCACGGCTGACCGGGCTCCAGCTTTCGGAATTCATCGATCGTCGGGTTGTCATTGCCGCTCTCATCGACGTCCACTCCGATCACTTTAGCCACTTTTCCCTTGAGGCACCGTAGTCTGCGACGGTAGCTCAGTGGGTCCTCAGCGTGCTCACCACGCCCACAGCCGAAGTCGACCACCATAAAAGATGGCTGTGCAAGGGCATTCACCCTGGTATAGAAAGCAACCGTTCCGTCGTGGTTCGTGAAACCACCAAACAACGCCTCGGGGTAAAAGCTCTCCGTATACGCGACCATTGGAGTACTTCTAAACAGTTTGCGGTGGAACTTCCGGGATAATTCCGGGGGCGGTCTCGCGCGAGCACGCAGCCGAGAGTAGCCGTCCGAATGCAACGATCGCGATAGGTGTCAGAATTGAACCCTGTAACATTGCCTTCACGAGCGAGATCCTGAACGGATCCCGGAAAAACGTAAACGCCAGCCATGCCGTACACATCACATATATCGTGGCGAAAACCGTGCTGCAGGAGCGACTTCTTAGATACCTAAACGCGATGGGCAAAAGAAAAAGGAAAATCGCGCTGCCGAGGATGCCGAAATTCAGGTTGAAAGAAACGAAAGAATGTAGTCCCCCCAATGGGGTATATACCGGCAGTCGCTTTAGAAGAGAAGCCTTGCCGGGTAAGACCAGGGACGGAATGAGGTTCAGAAAATCGCTCGCGAGATATACGGGAGGGTTCGTCCATGCGATTCCCTTGAAGTCAAGGTAATGGATCAGGGACAAACTCGTTAGTACTGGTTCCTGCAAGATAGTGAAGGCGGCGTCGGCAGTCCCGACATGCGAACGCCACATGGCGACGGATCCCAAAACCGTCGCCAATCCGACTGCTCCCCATACCACAGTCCTCAGCCTGAGCCTTGTCTGAAAGTTGGATTGGTAGACAGCAAACATCAGGAAGAGCGAGGCCACGTACAGCCTGGTTCCCAACCAAAGGAACACCGCGCAGCCGGCCATGAGGGGAAGGAAATAGCGACTGCCAAGTCGCTCCCGCCACGACATGCTGGGACAGTCTAAAGTAAACATAAGGGCAACTGTACCGAATAACACGAGGCACGCTGCGAGTGTGCCGCGAGCAGTGGGAGGAATGCCATGGCGGTAGGGGAGCAGCAGTTCCGCGCGCAGGGTGTAACTGGTGTACAACGCCAGTGCACACCCGGCTGCGGTGACCAACGATAGCGCTACCTTGGGAACCCTTGGGGCGGTTTGTGCTTGGGGACGAAATAAGCGACCTCCCAGCCAGTCCCCGGTCACAAAACACAGATACAAGCCAATGCATACGGCGAGATAGGGCGCCACGACACGCCGGTCAAACAAACTAAAGTAGACTTCGGAAAGTTGCGAAGCCAAACGCGAGCCGTACAGGCCAACGAGTATGGGTGTGATCCAATAGACAAGAAAGCCAAAGCTGAACGTCGTGACGTGGTTGATCGCAACCAGTCCCTGCGCGACGGACCGCCTATACGCGTACCAAACCGGAATAACCACCGCGATGACTAGCAGCAGATCAAGCATTCATAGTCCTCGATTGCCGCTCGTTATGCCCGGTGCCAACTGATTCTTGGCGCCGCCATACCATCAGGTCATTCTCGCCATGCGCTGAACCGGATTCTTTAGTTATATACGCAACCCTGCCAATGGGACCCTGGCGGATGGTTTCTGTAGCCTGCCGTTCAGATAGAAAATCATGGACCGCACGCGCGCACCCCTCCCAGGAGTAGTAATCGTCCAGCAGAATGATCCCCCCGGGGACGACGTGGTCCCAAAACTTCCGCAAGCAAGCTATGGTTGATTCGTACCAGTCGCCATCAAGACGCAACACGGCAATCGCAGGTGAGTCGAAACCTGGCAGGGACTGCTCGAAGAAGCCTTCAACCACCTGCACCCTTTTCGGATCAACGCCAGTTCGACCAATCGTGTCATAGAACGTTTCAATCGACGACCGACAATTATCGTAATATCGGGGCCCAGAGGTATTTGTTTGCCAGGCCAAGGCCCTCTCGCCATCGATTTCCTTGGCCGGAGGTAAACCCTGGAAGGAATCGAAAAAACAGTACTGCCGGTGCCGACCGCAGAAATCTATCAACGCTGCCGCCATTCCGCCCTGCCACGTGCCACATTCGACGACTGCGCCTGAACTCAGGGCCCGCAAATCGACGACTGATCCGATGAGCGCGAGGTTTTCAATGAATTGCCAGAACGGAATCATGCTCCGATCGCGATATCGGGCATAGATAAATATCGATTCGACCAGGGAATACCCGTACTGCAAACGTCGGCCTACTCTCATGATGCTTCCCTCTGGCAACGATGGTAGTTCGGCGGTCGAACCGGTAATACCGCTTGAGGAAGAACTGGGCGCCAAAAAAAGGAAACCGGATTAAGCACTGTTCCGTATTCTGTCGCTACCAGAACAATCACAGCTATTGACATTGTTGCGTGTATCGTGAGTAAACCGCGATATCCATAGTCCACCTACCCACAGTTTACGGAACCATGGACAACGCTCTCGGCGACGTCGGCCTGCTTATAGATCTGGATACCTTCTCGAAATGACGCCTGCTTCAATCGATAGACTGAAAGAGTGTCTAGCCGAAGCAGCAGTCGTGCCACAAGATAGGCCTGATTGCCGACTAATAGAGGCAGGCTTCTCCAAATACCGAATCGTTTAAGCAGAAAGTAAACATAGCTCCTGTGGGTATGGCGAATGGTAAATTCAGAAGCTGCGCCACCGGTCAGCGCGTTGACGCGGTGCTGCACAGTTGCGCTTGGAATATAAGTTACTTTCAGGTCTGCTTTCCTGGCACGATCCATGAAGTCCATATCTTCACAATACACAAAGTATCGCGTATCCAGGCAGCCGATAAGCCGAAACACGTCAGATGAGATGAGCGTGCAGCAAAGAGGAGCAAAGGTAATCCGCTTTGACTTATCGAACTGACCACGGTCGGTCTGACCGCCGCCGAAGTGCCTAGGCCGAAATCCCCGCAATAACGATAGAGTACCGCCGGCTGCCCAAATTTTGTCCGGATGGTCATAGAACAATATCTTTGGGACAGTCATGTGGCAGCTATGTTCCGAAAGCCCGGCAACCAGCTTTTCGATGAGCTGAGGCTCGAATGCAGTGTCATTGTTGATTACAAGCACTGATTGGCACCCTGCCTCGAGGGCCGCGTGGATGCCTATATTCGTTCCACCCGCGAAACCGAGGTTCTGCTGGTTGGGAACCACCACGACCCGAGAATCCGGGAATGAGCTGAGCCTTGTTAAGGTGTCGTCGGACGAAGCATTATCCACTGCGTAGAGAATGAAATCAACGTGAGTTTGCGCCAGCAGCGACTTCAAGAATTCATCGATGACCTTACCGCTGTTATAAGTGACCGTTACCACCCCAACCCGGTGCTGCTGTTCGTGCCCTCCTCTCATTTTGTCCATTAGGAACTCTCCAGATCGTTACCTGGAGTTCAACCCTATCTCGCAATGGGATAAGTACTCTTCCGCTATCGCCTTGTATTTGTTGCGGATAGTCTCATGAGAGCCGGCCAGGTCTACCTCGCGTACTTTCATTGCCTCCGTTGCCCGAGAAAAGGCCATCAGGAAAGAATAGTAGAAACCAGGCCATCCATCCCGAAAGCCCTGCCGCCGGAAATATCTGTTCATGAACTCCCAAACTGGACGCACCACCATATCGATGACGCCCATCTTCTTCCCTTGCTGTCTCCGATGCGATGCTTCGATGTCGGTATAGCGATTGAGCTTTTCGATGCAATGCGAAGCATTGAGATAATTGAAGTGTACAATTGCAACTCCAGGGCGATAGCTCAAGGAAAGTGTTCTGCTATCCCCTTTTTGTTGCGGTGCAGAATGAATTAGGGGAGAGTACACTAGCGCTCCTTTCCGGTAGAAGCGAGGGTGTCTATCCTGGTCCGGCCCCCATCCAGTGTGCAACATTGGAAATCCACCAAAATAGTTCAAACGCGGAATGTAACAGATGTCGGCCCGGTCGCTCTCTGCAATCTTCAGGAGTTCCCGGCTAAGTTCAACCGGGGCGATTTCATCCGCATCCAGAACAAAGATCCAGTCTCCCAATGCCTGAGCTTCCGCATAGGCCCTGGCCGGCTCAACGAAGCCGGTTTTCTCGTGCAGGAGCACTCTGGCGCCGAGCGACCGGGCAATTTCGGCAGTCCGATCGTCACTGTACATGTCGATCACAACGATTTCGTCAACCCATGGAGCGACCGACCGTATAGCATTGGCAATATTCAGTTCTTCATTCAGGGTGTGAATGATTGCGCTGATACGGCGCTTCATGCAGGCCTCCGAAAGGTGTTCAGAATTGCGTTCATCTTCCGCGGGCATCCAAACCACAGCACAGATCCATAAAATAGGAGCGCCACAGCAGCCAAGGAAGAGAGGGCCATTATGTTGTGAATGGGAAAGACCTTCTGAACAAGAACCAGCAGGAGTCCGACCCCCCCTGCAAGCGGCCAGGATGGCCAATATGAGGAGAACGGCGAGATCGAAAGAGCACGCGACACCATCCAAAAGAGCGGAAGGGTCGTGAGCCACACTCCGATCATCGCGATGCCGAATCCATTCACTCCGAACAGGATGATGCATGGGACGCCAAGAAGCCATGTCGCGGCCATCCAGGTCACCGACATCGCCAGCGTCTTCTTCGCCTGGCCCAACGCGTTCAGCGCGCCCATCAAGGGCGAAGAACAAGGAATAAGTAGATTTCCGAAGCTAAACAAATAGAAAAGAGGAAGAGCCACCAGCCACTTCTGTCCGAAGATCAGGTTTGTAATCGGACGGCAAAGGGCCACGGTGACGAGTGTCAGTGGGGCCGCCACCGCATTTGCCATCCAGAGGGCAAAGAGTACAGCACGACGAAGTTGTGCGCTGTCATGTTGAAGGCGGGCGAAAAACGGCATATAGATCCGCTGCATGGGCATCAATATCCATACCGCATACGCAGCGAGACTCGATGCCCATGTAACATACCCAACGTCTGCGGTACCCAGAAACATTCCGACGAAGAGGGGTGAAATGCTGTCCTTCAACATCGCCACGAATTGTCCGGTTTGAAGCGCAATGCCGAAATGGAGGTGCTGTAACAAGGTCGGAGTGTGCCACCTGAGGCCCATCTCCCAGGGCATACTGCGGTATGCGAGCAGCGCACCGGTCGCCGCGCGAATCATTAACGCGGCGGAGAAGCTCAGGGCCCCAAAACCCTTCCATGCCAGAGACACAGCACTAAGATTGAAGGCCAGGGCCTGGCATACTTCCACAATCGCCAATTTATCGAACGCGAGTTCTCGCTCCATCCGTATCTGAGGCATGACCATAAATGAGGTCATCACCAACGCGCCGCCGATCATGCGGAAGAACCATTTTCCATGTTCCGGCATTCGGTAGAGCGACGAAAGGAAAGGAGCAGCTATCCAAAGCGCAAGAAATAGAACACCGACCATCAGTTGCTGAGCGGTGAATACCACTCTCATGTCGTAGATCGAGGGCTCTTCCCTGGTTCGGATCAAGTTCGCGGCAAATCCTGTTCCGCCGAAAATGCCCAGAAAAGCGACGGCAAAGAGCACAATTCCGTAGAAGCCAAACTGGTCCGGCGGCAATAACCGCGCGAGAATCACACTGCCCAGAGTATTTGCGCCGAAAACAAGAACCTGACGTATAACCAGAGCTGTGCTCGCTTGAGCAGCGCGCCTGATCACAGCATTGGAGTCAAGTAGTTCGTCCTCAGCGGACGGCAGCATCGCGAGCTCGATCCTGTTCCACCAATAGAGTCTTTCCCGTCTCGCTTAACTGCAAGATGAGTACCAGGCGCCACACGTCCGGACGGGCAGATGGCGGGTCAGGTATGCAGGTAGAACCAGCACCGCGCGTGAAACTTGGGATTTGCAGCAAGCCATGCACACCAAGCCGTTACTGCGAGCTTCGAGGTAAAAAGTTCAGCGAGTGCCTGAGCGACGCCAAGCGGGCACGCTCATTCGGATCCTGTTGCTTGCGCCGGAGGGCTTCCATGAATAAAACACTCAGGCACGCCAACACGAATGCAATGGCCGCCGAAACCAGGACAATGAGCATGCGTCTGGGGCCGGACTTTCTTTCTGGTTCTACCGCACGGTCGACAACCTGAACCAGGATTGCATTTTGGCCTTCGTCGATCCGGGCAGCTTCCAGTTGTTTCCCGAGAAACTCGTGGAGTGCCTCGTGATAATGGAGATCGCGTGCCCGCCGGATGTATTCAAATTCCACCTGGGGTAACTGGCGTGTCGTGATCCCGATATTGCCGTTGCCGAGCGGAGTGGAGCTGCGCTCCAGTTTTGCCAGTTCGCCCCGCAGGCCGGCCAATTCCGTTTCTGCGCGCTTCAGGTCGGGGTTGTTCGGAGTCGCATAGGAGCGCATGGTCTGGAGTTGCACTTCGTGGGTCGCGATCTGGGCGCGTATGTCGGCCACGCTCGCGATGATCGTCCTGCCCTGCGCCTCAGGCTGGACCAGTCCGCTCTTCTCCTCCACCTGTTTCAGGGCCAGCTCCGCGCGTGACAGTGCCTCGCGTTCGTCGTTGAGTTGTTGCTCGAAGAACTGGCGGCGCTGTGCGGCTTCGGTAATGGCGAGGTTCTGATTCAGGGAGTGGAGCTCGTCCACATAGGCATTGGCGATTTCGGTCGCGCGCCTGGGGTCGCGGTCGGCGACAGAAACGGAAATCATTCCTTCATCACTCGCGCTGATATTGCTTTGCCCCTCAAGCTTCTTGCGAGCGTCCTGGTAGCGTTTGACCCGGTAGACCTTGCGCAGATCGAAGCGGTTGACCAGATTGTCTTCGATGGTCCGGCTTTTCAGCATGGCCACGAACAAGTCGGAAGGGTTTTTCAGCCCCAAGTCGCTGGCTGCGCCCAGTCTGCTCAGCACGCCGACTTGACCGAGCATGAGGCTCAAGGCCGACTGCGTCTGCTGCGGGGGCAGAAGCGTGGTGGTGGCGGTGTACATCGTGGGGAGCAGAAATGCGATGATCGTCGCCATCAGCGCCGCCGCAAGCGTGATCTGCAGGATCCGCTTCTTTGCCCGGGCGAGTACCAGCAGGACTTCGATCATGTCGGGCTCTGCCCGGTCCTGGATTTCACTGTGCGGCTTTGGCATGCCTATGCCGTTTTCCACCGCAGTGCCGCTGCCAGCGCGCACCTCAGATGTTGTCGGAGTTTGAAGCATCAAGATTCATTTCCTGCGCTGAATTGCGCGATCATATACCTGCCAAAAGGGGAAGCTCGTCGAGAATAAATCAAAACGCCGGATTTACTGACCTTAGTTTGCCTTTGACACGCCGTGCCAGCTTTTCAACCAAGGAAACGGATTCGCCCATCTTCGGCGCCCATTTCTTGGTGTGCGTGCCGCGTTCAAATACCGCGATGCTGTCGTAGAAATGCATCGATAATGTAGAGTTCGTAAACTCGGTCGGTGACAGAGAGCCGCGAGTGTGGTCAGCGTTCAACTCGTCGATTAGGTTCTTGCACAGTTCGATGAAGGTGGACGGCTTGCGCAACCCACCTTCATACTCGTCCCAGTAGGCAGTATGCAGGTCCTCCACCATGTAGATGCCGTTCTTCGCCATTCGGGGATAAAGAAACTGGAAACTGGCAATGATGTGGCTCATCACATGACTGCCGTCATCAAGAACGATGTCGGGCGCACCGACCTGGTTTATCAGGCTCTGTAGCAACTGGCAGTCCTGCTGCTGCCCGATGTGCACCTCGACCTGATCCTCCTCAAATTTCTTGCATTCCGGATCAATGTCGATGCCGATGATTCGGGCGTGGGGGCCAAAATACCGCTTCCACATTTGTAGAGACCCACCCTCCCCACAGCCGATTTCAAGGAAGGTGACCGGCTTGTACACGAAGTCTTTGAAATGGCGTTCATAGATGGGGAAGTAGTGCTTCCATTTATGAATAACTCTTTTGTCGTTAGTGAGGAAGTCAGACCATAGAGTCATCAGTTCCACCTAGGCCGGGCATACAGTACCGTTGCCAGCGGGCACCTCAGATATTGTCGGAGTTTGAAGCATCAAGATTCACTCCTACACTGAATTGAGTCGGCAATAGTCTTCGTTTTTTGGCTGACTGGCTGCACTGCATCCCCAACTTGCGTGTCACTACTTCAAGACGTTGATGGCGGCGGCGGCCAATCCAAAGTTGAACAGGATTTGCGACCAGTCTTTGAAATTGCGCAAGCCGGCCCGCCTTTGTCGGTATGCTGTGGGACCACGACGGTATCGCCCGGCATCAGGACCATGCTGGACAACCCGCCCGACCAGAATTTAGGCGCCGCATCTTTGCTGACCACGGCCCCGTTGGCCAAAACAACGAAGATCCTTCCGGTGTCGGCATCGCGAGTCGGCCCTCCAGCATTTCTCAGATAGGCGGAAACCGTCTTGTTGGGCTGCCGAACGAAGGAACCCGGGTTATACACATCGCCAACCACATTCACCGCTATGCCGCGAGCTCGGTACGTAGAACTGATCGCCATCCTCCAGTGGAATGTCCGGTATGGACTCGACGGTATGGTCATCAGGGTGGAGGTTCAAAACAATGCGGCCGTCCGCCTTCAACTGGCGCAGCTTGTCGAGTCCAGCGCGTTCCGCTTCGGATGGCTGCATTCGCGGCGGCGACTTCCTGACGCGGTCTGGGCGCTTTGCGCTCGCTGCGCCACACTGTGCGCCACGTCGCGTTCGGCCTGAGCAATCATCATGTCCAGCCGTTCCTGCTGCTCCAGGACGCGCCGATACCCGGGTGAACTCGGCAGCATAGAGGTACGCTGAAGGAGCCAGGCCGCCGGCCCTCTCCACCACCTCCCGCAATTTCTCGCCCGGCTTGACGCGGTACACTCCCGACGATCCGAACTCCCCTTCAAGCCTGACCAGCTTGGTTTGCTGTCCTTCGGGCACTCGCAGGTCAGCCTGCGAAAAAATGGTGATCACGTCACCCACCTGCAGCGTCAGATTGCTGGCCACATCCTGGTTCAGGATGGCTTTCCCCAGATCAAACGGGATCAGCTCGGTGGACAGATCATCCGCGCTCCATTCGTTGAATGACCGCGTAGTTCCAGTTGATCTCCGGAGCGTTACGCCTGACTTCGTTAACCGTCCCGGCGGTTCCCGCTACGTGGCCGCCGCTGGTCAGCGATTCCAGCGCCACCTGGTTCTGCTGTTCCCAATACTGGCGGGTGATGAGGAACTCGCGGTTGGGGATAAGATCGCTGATCCGCATTCCCTGCCGCCATGGGTAGCGTCCGGGCGCTGCCACATTTCCCCGCAGGGTGACGGAATTCTCAAACTTGGGAGATACCGCGGTAACGTTAACGATGTCGCCGTCCTTGAGCGGATGGGCCAATCCCGTTGCGTCCAGCGAAACCTCTTCCACACTCCGCACCTGGTGATCCACGATGTGCTCGACATACACCTTCTTGCCGTAGGCAGTCGTGGTAAGCCCTCCGGTCAAACGAATCACCTCCGAGAGCTTCGTTTCCATCTTAAGTTCGTAAATTCCGGGCACGTTTACTTGCCCGGCCATGGCCACCTGAGGTCCGCCCGCAGAAACATAAATGACGTCTTCCGGCTGCAGAACCACGTCTTTGCTCTTATCACCGTTGAGCAACAGATCGTACAGGTCGAGCTCGGTCACGACCTTCCCCGCCCGCTTCAACTGAATTTGCCGCATGGAGCCGCGGGGGGATGGCCCGCCGCAGGCAAAAATCGCATTGGTGAGAGTACTGAGAGAACTGACCGTATACCGGCCGGGGCGGCGCACCTGGCCCACGACATAAACATCAATGGAGCGCAGCTCGCCCATCGTTACGTTAAGGTCAAAGTTCTGATAAATGCGGCCAATGTGGGATTTCAGAAACTCTTCAATCTGCGCGTACTTCAGACCCGAGACGTTCATGTTCCCGACTTTGGGAACGAAGATGCTCCCATTGCGGTCCACCCTGGCGTGAACATCGAGATCGATCTGGCCCCATGCCCGGATGAGGAGTTCATCGCCCGGACCAATAACGTAATCGGATGTGACTGGAATGTGGTCAGCGGGAGCAAACGTGGTGGGCACGTTGTCAAAGAGATTGCTGCCGTAAATCGCGAGCACCTGGCCCGTTGAAGTCGCCACCATCTTCTGGAAGTCGGTGAGCTCAGGGTTTCTCGTCGGGGTCGCGGGTACGCTCTGTTGCGCGCTTTTCGGCACACTCGCCTGGGGCATAGTGCGAGTGTTGTCCGTCACAACGGTGGGAACAGTCGTTGGCGCTTGGGGCGTGGCCGGTGCAGCAGCCGGCATCTGGGATGCTGAGGACAGCGCCCCCGCTGAAGGGCTCAAGCCCGGCGCGGTGGCGTTCTGGGGCGCAGCGAAAACCGTCGTGGACAAAACCATGACGAGAACGCAACCGAGCAATCCAACAAGCGGCCGAACAAGCGCGCCTTCCCCACCCGAACATCCTTTGCCGTTCCTCGACAAATCCTTCAATCTCGATCTCCCCTGCAACTTAGGTGCGGTTGCACCCTGAGAATTGTACTTGGCGACCCATGAAATACGTGAACTTCTTCTATACCCTCAAACCGTTCTAGCCCTCCGTCGGGTTCTGCCGGAGCGCATTCAGCCAGAATTGCGCATACACCGGAGCCGAGCTCTGCGGATCCAACGGCAAGTCCAGCCCGGTGAACAACTGGTGCAAGGATTGATGCGCGCTCACCGTGGCCGCCAACCCCAGGGTCGCGATAGTCGGATCAAGGTCACCGATCAGGCCGCGGGCCGCGCAAGTGCTGAAATAGGCGTGCACCGCATCAAAAATGGGACCCAAGTGTTCGCGGAACATGCGGTCGGCACCTTGCAGTTCAAAGCCGGCTACATAGAGCAGACGCATCAACTCCGGGTGCTGCGCCATGTTCTCCACGACGAACTCCGCCAGCATGGGCACCACGATTTCCGGAGCGCCCCCGGTCGCCAACCCGTTTTGCAGCTCCCGCCCCATCTTTAAGCGTGCCAGGCGTGATTCGGCCGCGGCCCAAAAGAGGTCCGTCTTCCTGGCGAAGTAACGGAACAGGGTCGCTTCGTTGACCCCGGCCAGTTGAGCGATGTCACGCGTGCTGGTCCCTTTAAATCCCTGCCGGGAAAAGAGCTGAACAGCGGCCTCGACGATGCGCACTTCAGTGACGCTATGGGCGGAAGTTTTTTTCACGGGAGTAGATCCCTTTGTTGCGTTGAATGCAGCTGTGGAAGAATCAGGACAGAGCGGGCTCGAGTTCGTCGCTGTCGACCTCGACGGCTACGCTCTGCCTGATCAGGTCAAGTGTGAGTACAACGCGGAATTGATTTTTCTTGCGAACGATGATGCCGGCCATACCGGCAAACGGGCCCGACTTGATCCGGGCCTTCTCACCCGCCACCAGGTAGGGGTGCGGTTCGAAGTTGCGTAAGGAAAGTCCTGAGCGCAGCGACTCAATGTCTGAATTCGGTAACGGGGACGGCTCACGCCCCGAACCCACGATCGACAGCACTCCCGGCACCTCGAGCACGCGCACGCATTGCCGCCGCTCTATATGCACAAACACGTAGTTGGGAAACAACGGCAGGTCCACCTTGGGGTTCGAGCGGTTCTTCCAGCGATGCACCACCGAATACAACGGTAAGAAGGACTCGATTTGTCTGCAATCGAACTGCTTGGTTGCGGACTTCTCGTGCCTGGGAGCCGTGTACACGGCGAACCACTTGCGAGACTGCCCCAGCGCCAGGGAGGAGACCCCTGCCCGCAGGTCGGAGCCAGGCACTTCAGAGACTGCGCATTCCCCAAAGTTGGACAAAGCTTCGCTTTCCTCACTTAGCAGGCAAGGTGTTGTAACTGGAATTTCCCGGCCAATTCTGGCTGCCGATCTGAAGCGGGAACAACATACCCGTCTGGGGCAACGGCAGACACTTACTCCCGCTCTCGCACAAACTCAAGTACGAGATGGGAGAGCAAGCGCCTACTTACCATGGGCGCGTTATCTCTTATTTCAATCGTCGTGGCGTTCGAGTCCCGACAGGATAGGCGAAAGCGGCGCAATCGGTCAAGTAAAAACAATAGTAAGGGATTCGACGGATTCCCAAAAGGGGCTGATAGGTCAAATTTTCAGCGGGTTTGATTCTTGCGCTGCAGGCTGATGAGTTTCTGGTTGAGCGAGTATCCACTTCGCATTTGCGGGGGCGGTTGCCGAGGACGCCATTCAAGCCGTCAGCCGCCAGCGGAGGGGGCTTGCGTAACCCGGCGAATCGCTGGATGTTCGGGCGCTGAAGATGGAGCCTGGCGTGACGGTTGCGGTGGACAAAAGCTCGCCAGGGGGAGGTCTACGGGGGTGGAAGTGGGGTGCTGAGACAATTCTCGTTTAGGGAGAAACCCCCAGGGGACCCGGCTACTCCGAAGTCCCCAACGCGAGCGTCAGCAGGGTCTTCTGTTCCATCTCGTGCGCCTTCGCTGAACCGGTCGCCGGGGTCGAATTCGCTGCGCGCTTGATGCTTCGGAGCTTGGAGCCAACAATGCGCTTGAGGCGAGGAGACACGAAGGAGAGCGCACCCATGTTCGCCGGCTCCTCCTGCACCCAGATGAACTCGTGGGCGTTCCTGTAGCGGCCCAAAACCTCGCGGACGTCTTCCTCCGGGAAGGGATACATCTGCTCCAAAGACACGATCGCCGGCCCTGTGGCCTTCAGCTTCCTGCGCTCCATGCGTAGCTCATGACCGATCTTGCCGGTGCAAAGCAGCACCCGGCGGGCATCCAGGGCGGTGTCGTCGGGGATGATGTTCATGAAGCGCGGCTGCTCCAGTCCGGAAAGCGGCGACAGCGCCTCGGGATGGCGCAACATGCTCTTGGGCGTGAAGCAGATGAGCGGTTTGCGCCACTTCCGCAGCGCCTGTCGACGCAGCAGATGGAAGTATTGCGCCGCGGTGGAGGGCTGGCACACCTGCATGTTGTCACGCGCGCACAATTGCAGATATCGCTCAATGCGCGCGCTGGAATGCTCCGGCCCTTGTCCTTCGTGGCCATGGGGCAGCAGAAGGACCAGGCCGGTAAGCAGGTCCCACTTGTCTTCACCCGCGGCGACGAACTGGTCGATGATGATCTGCGCGCCGTTGGCGAAATCGCCGAACTGGGCTTCCCACATGACCAGCGCTTCAGGATAGTCGCGGGTATATCCGTACTCGAATCCCATGACTGCGGCTTCGGAGAGCTCCGAGTTGTAGATCTCGACCCGTGCCTGGTTTGGCGCCAGATGGCACAAGGGCACGTATTCCTTCTCGTCAACAACGTCGATGAGCACCGAGTGCCGCTGATTGAAGGTGCCGCGCCGACTGTCTTGCCCGCTCAGGCGAATCGGGACGCTCTGCAGCGCGAGCGAGCCGAACGCCAGCGCTTCAGCCATGCCGAAGTCGAGCGGCCGCTTGCCATAGCCCATCTCCTGGCGCTGCTCGAGCAGCTTCTGCACCTTGGGGTGGATATGAAAGTCTTCGGGATATTTCACCAATCCGTCGGTGATCTCATGCAAGCGCTCCGCCGGAAGACCCGTATCCACTTCATCGGCAGGATTGTACGGACCGCCGTGAAACGGGGCCCAGTAGCTGGGCAACTGGCGCATGACCGGCTTCTTGGCCATGCTCTTGCCAGCCTTCTGCGCGGCATCGAGCTCTGCCTGGAACTTCTCGACGTAGGGTTGCGGGTCGAGGTCCACGTTCTTGGCGTAGATCTGGTAAACCACCGGGTGATCTTTAATCTTGCGATACAGAATGGGTTGCGTGATCGTCGGATCATCCACTTCCGAATGACCGTGCCGTCGAAAGCCGATCAGATCTACGACCACGTCGGTGCCGAAATCATAGCGATACTCGACTGCCATGCGGCCGGCTCGCACCACGGCATCGGGATCTTCGCCATTGACGTGGAAGATCGGGATGGGCAGACGCTTCGCCAAGTCCGACGAAAAGCGGCTGGAATACGCGTCACTTGGATTGGTGGTGAATCCGATGAGATTGTTGACGATGATGTGGACGGTTCCCCCGACGTTGTAGCCCCGCAGAGCGGCCATATTCAGCGTTTCGGCCGTGATACCCTGTCCCGCAAAAGCGGAATCTCCATGCATCAGGACGGGCAGCACTTTGAGTTTGCCGTCGCGCCCGATTCGCGTCTGCTTGGCCCGCGCACGTCCCAGAGCGACAGGATCCACGGCCTCCAGATGACTCGGGTTCGATACCAGGTGAATACGTACCGGCTTGCCGCTGGTGCCGGTGAATAAGCCGGTGGCGCCGATGTGGTACTTCACGTCACCACCGCCGAGCACGCTGCGAGGATCAACGTCTTCAAATCCGGCAAAGATTTCCGCCGGTGGACGACTGACGATGTTGATGATCACGTTCAGGCGTCCGCGATGACTCATACCCATCACCGCCTGCTCGACCCCGTTTTCTGAAGCCGAGTTGAGGATCTCATCCAGCAGCGGAATCAGCGCCGTGTTGCCTTCCAACGAGTAGCGCTTGGTGCCGATGTAGCGGGAGTGGATCATCTGCTCGAAGATGTCGGCGCGGACCAAGCGGTCGAGAACCCGGGAGCGATCAACCAGGTAAGGCTGCTCCGACTCCATCCTGTCCTGTATCCATTGCCGGCGCTCGGGATCAGGAATGTGCATGAACTCGACGCCAATGCTGCCGCTATAGATGCGGCGGGCGGCGTCGGCGCCGGAGATGTCCAGTTCGGGATGGGAAAGCGGAGCAAAGTGCCCCAGCGGATCAAGATTCGCCTGCAGATAACCCCAGCGGCGGAACGCGTCCATCACGCGCTCCTGTTTCTCGCTGTCAACGTTCATCATTACGGTGGACAAGGATCAAAAGCTCCCCGGTCGGGCTTCCGCGTCGCGAAGCCCTGACCTGTTTCTAGTCATCAGACGGTATGAGTTGTAGATTCGCTGCCGGCCGGACGGATGCGCCCACCCGCTCCTGAACCGAGAACGAGTGGCGACCGAACCGTTCAGTATATAGTGTCTGGAATGCATAACCTACTGGCGCGTCCTGCGGAAACGCGCCTTCGCGGAGTAGATGATCAAGCCTCTGTCGCCGCAGGATCGAGTCTTCGTGCTCACCGGTGCGGGAGTCAGCGCCGAGAGCGGCCTGCCCACGTTTCGCGGCGCGGATGGACTTTGGCGGGGCCATCGCGTGGAAGACGTGGCCACGCCAGAAGCTTTCCGCGACCATCCTGATCTGGTATGGCAGTTTTATTCCGAACGCCGCAGACGCCACGCCAGCGTTGTGCCCAATAATGCTCATCGCGCTTTGGCCGAACTTGAAAAGGCGCTGGAGGATCGCTTCTTCCTGTGCACCCAGAACGTGGATTCGCTACATGAACAGGCCGGTTCGCAGCGCATCATCCACATGCACGGCCGGTTGATGCAGACCCGCTGCTCGCGCGAAACCTGCCACTCCGCTCCATTTGACGATGAGCGCCAGTACCTGACCAGGGCGGAAATTCCCACCTGCCCCAAATGCGGGGCCCTGCTGCGCCCGCATATCTGCTGGTTTGGCGAAGTCCCGTTCGGCATGGACCGCATCTTTGAGCAGCTCAGGATCTGTAGTGTGCTGCTTACAATTGGCAGTTCGGGAGTGGTTGAGCCGGCTGCCAGCTTCGTCCGGATGGCGCGCATGAATCAAGCCCGTGCCATTTACATCGGCCCGGAGGCGCCCGCCAACAGCAGGTTCTTTGATGAGGTAGTGGAAGGAAAAGCGGGAGAGGTGCTGCCCGGACTGGTCAAGGAGATTTGTGGCCTTCAGAAGTAAGTGGAACTGAGCGGATTTCTCCTCCCTCAGCGGTAGGCCTCACGGCGGTTACGGACGCCGAGGATGGCGATGGTATTTTCGTTCTTCTGGTCGAAAAACACGCGATAGTCGCCGCACCGCAAACGAAAGCCAGTTAGAGGGGGCTTGAGCTTCTTGACATCGCCAGTACGGACAGTCAGATAACGATCCAGACAGTGAAGAACCTGCATCGCGGTTTCGCGGTCAATCGCGCGAAGGTCGCCACGAGCTTCCGCAGACCAGATGACCGCTATCCGTTGCGCAGCGGACTCTTCGGTCATTTGGTCAGGCCGAATTCACGCAGGATCTCTGCGTGGGGAACATTCTCTCCCCTGGCCAGCGATGCGCGGGCCCGTTCTAGTGCCGCCACCGTTTCCGGCGTGATCTCTTCCTCTTCCGCCGGAACCGCCGCCAGCGAGCGCCCCAACGGTTCCACCATCGCTTCGAGCAGCACACGCACAGCGTTCAGCTTCTCGGCCGGGAGCCTGTCAAGCAATGCATGGGCTTGCTGGCGCTTCTGCGCAAGATCGGATTCCATTTTTCCCTCCCGCTGAGCCTAGCGGACGAAATGGCCAACTACATTGTATGCCGCGAACGCAGCAACGTAGGCCACGACGGTCATGTAGCCGAACTGCAGGGCGGGCCACTTCCAGCCATTGGTTTCACGACGCACCACCGCGATGGTGGACATGCATTGCATGGCGAAGGCGAAGAATACCAGCAGAGCAACCGCAGCTGCCGGAGTCAATTCGTGCCGCAGCGCCGCCTGCAGGTCAGTAGCATGCGATTCGGCATCAACCCCGTGTAACGTGCCCAGCGTGGAGATGATCACCTCACGCGCTGCCATCGAAGTGATGAGACCTACCCCGATCTTCCAATCGAAACCGAGCGGACGGATCACGGGTTCAATCGCATGTCCCACCCACGCGACCACACTGTTCTGAACCTCAGGCGGCTGTCCATGGTGCATGGGGAAGTTGGTGGCTGCCCACAACAGCAGCGATACCAGCATGATGACGGTCCCGGCGCGGTAAAGGAAGGCCTTGCCGCGATCGACCAGCCGCAAAGCCAGCGACGAAAGCTTGGGCCAGCGGTACGGCGGCATCTCGAGAATGAAAGGCGCATCCTTGCTCCTCAGGATGGTGGATTTCAAAAGGCGCGCCGTCATCACTGCCATCAGGAATCCCAGGACGTAAAGTCCGAGCATTGCCACCGCGCGCGTACCCAGGAAAACGCCGAGTAGCCTACGGTTCGGCAGGAATGCTGCTATGACCATGGTGTACACCGGCAGGCGCGCCGAGCACGTCATGAAGGGCGCAATCAGGATGGTCGCAATGCGGTCACGCTTGTTCTCAATGGTGCGCGTCGCCATGATCGCCGGAACGGCGCACGCATACGCCGACAGCAAGGGGATGAAGCTTTTGCCATTCAGTCCTACGCGCGACATGGTGCGGTCGGCGATGACCGCCGCCCGCGATAAATATCCTGAGTCTTCAAGAATGCCAATGACCAGGAACAGCAGCAGGATCTGCGGCAGGAACACCAGTACCGAACCGGTTCCCTTCCACACGCCGTTGACGACGAGTGAGCGAAGCATGCCTTGCGGCAAATGAGTACCTAGCTGCGCGCCAGTCACATCCAGAAAATGCTGCAGCAGGTTGGATAACGGTTGCCCCACAGCGAAGATCGTCTGAAACACCCCAACCACGACTACCGCGAAAACGATAGGGCCCCAGGTTCGATGCAAGAACACAGAATCCAGCCGCTCTGTCCAAATCGGATTTGCCGGACGCTGGTACTTGGCATTCGTTCCGACGCGCACCGCCCACTCGCGATAACCGCGCGTGCTTCCTACCACTGGCAGTTCCAATGGTTCCGGGCTGGTCACCGCGGAAGACAGAAAATTCTGAACGGCCACGATTCCTTCACCCGTGGCGGCGCTAATCAGCGCCACCGGGGTTCCCAGTTGCCGCGCCAGAGAAAGCACATCCACATGGCCACCCTGTTTGCGCAGTTCGTCAGCCATGTTCAGCAGAACCAGTGTGGGCGTACCGAGCGCAATCACACGCGCCGCCAGCACCAGATGGCTGTGCAGATTGGTGGAGTTCAGCACCAGGATGATGGCATCAGGACGGGGTGTGCCCGGCATGTCGCCGGTCAGCACATCCACCGCAACTTTTTCGTCTTCGGACTTGGGCGTAAGGCTATAGACACCGGGAAGGTCAATCAATGCAACTTCCCGATCTTCGGAGTCGCGCACGTAACCGGTGTGATGTTCGACCGTGACGCCGGGAAAATTGCCGACCTTCTGGCGCAGGCGGGTAAGGCGATTGAAGAGTGTGGTCTTGCCGGAATTCGGGGGGCCCACCACGGCAACGGTGCGGTACGCTCTGCCAAGCGTTTCGTCCGTGGGACGCGCCACCGTATGGCACGTCATCGCCGAGGCTCCCATGGATCAGTCTCCAAAGGCAGGCGCCCCGATCAGCTCCACGCGAATGTGGCGCGAGACGTCGCGGCGCATGGCGACTTCAGCGCCGTCCACACGGTACACACGAGGATCGCCACCGGGACCGCTGCGGGCCACCGTGACCTCCAGGCCGGGAACAAATCCCAGGTTCATAAGATGTTCGGCGACGGGGGTTGCCAGTTCCATGTCGCCAAGGATCGCGGTCTCTCCCAGGTGCAGATCGGCCAGAGCGCTGGCCTTGCGATTGTACCGCTGCTTGCGGCGGCCGAATATGAAGTTGAAAATCATTTTCAATTCCAACTCTATTCTAACTCTTTCCCGGCTCGTGGCAACGACCAAAGTCACAGCCTTTTGTGACATGCAAACATCGGGGAAAACCTTATGCCCGCGCCTCCCAAAATGGGCGGGCGCCCCGCCATTCGGACCCGAGTTAAAGGATGGGTTTGGGCACCCCAACATATCGGCGTGCAACCGCGGGCCGCCGCTTCGAACTCGAGCGCGGGCTCCGCTTGCACCGCCAGAGCGGGGCGAGGTGCCTTCGGCGGGCATGAAGTCCAGCCGCCATCTCGATCTACCAATTCGGGAAAGCGGGAGGATCCCCCGCGCAATCTGAGCGATAACCCTAACTAATACCGTCCATAAATAGTTTGAATTTCTCATCCGTCCCAAAAGCAGGTATCACCTTCATACGACCGTTTACGAGTGGATCGGTGTCCCCGGTCTGTAGAAATAGGATTTTTCCCTTTCGTCGCCGGTGGATTTCGTTTTCTTGAGTCCCGAAACATGCTTCTCGGGCGATTTGCGTTCGGATCATTTCAGCACTGTCAACCGGAGTTCTTCATGCGGTTTGTTCGCAGACATCTAGGGTTCCTCTTTTTTCTAATTTTTCTGTTGACGGGCCCACTGCTGGCGCAGTCACTGCAGGGCGCTTCGGATACTTCCGCGCAAGGCGACCGCATTGCTCAGTTGCAACAGCAGATCGCGGACGCCAAGGGCTCGGCCGACAACGCCTGGATGCTGGTCAGTTCGGCGCTGGTGCTGATGATGACCGGCCCGGGTCTGGCACTGTTCTATGGCGGCCTGGTACGCAAGAAGAATGTGCTGGCAACCATGATGCAAAGTTTCGCAATGATGGCGCTCATCACCGTGCTGTGGGCCGCCGTCCTGTACAGCCTTTGCTTTGGATCGGGAACCGGCTTTATCGGCGGGATTAGCCACGCGTTTCTGCGAGGCGTGGGGGCGCAGCCGGATCCCGACTACGCTGCCACCATCCCGCAGCAGACGTTCATGATCTACCAGCTGATGTTCGCCATCATTACTCCAGCGCTCATCAGCGGGGCTTTTGCCGAGCGCATGAAGTTCAGCGCCATGGTGCTGTTCATGGGGTTGTGGTCGCTGTTCGTTTATGCGCCCATGGCGCACATGGTGTGGGGCAAGGGCGGAATTCTGAACGCCAGTCTGGGCGGGCGCTTCCCTACCCTCGACTTCGCCGGTGGAACCGTCGTGCACATCACTTCGGGTGTCTCGGCGCTCGTCTGCGCGACGTATCTTGGGCGCCGCATTGGATACCCAAAAGAAACGATGATGCCGCACAGCGTGGTGCTCAGTTTCATCGGCGCATGCCTGCTGTGGGTGGGGTGGTTCGGATTCAATGCGGGCAGCGCGCTTAGCGCAGGCGCTTTGGCGACCAGCGCGTTCGTCGCGACCCATTTCGCAGCTGCGTCGGCAGCCATTGGCTGGGCTGGCGCGGAGTGGATTCGCAACGGTAAGCCCAGCGCGCTGGGAGCAATCTCCGGCTGCGTTGCCGGACTGGTCGCCATCACGCCGGCCTCAGGATTTGTCGGCCCAATGCCGGCCCTGCTGATCGGCTTAATCGCCGGAGTGGGCTGCTACCTTATGGTCGCGCGCGTCAAAGCGTCGCTCGGATACGACGATTCGCTCGACGCTTTCGGTGTCCATGGGGTCGGCGGAACCATAGGCGCACTGCTCACCGGCGTGTTCGCGAGCAAGCTCATCAACCCGCTGTTCAAAGACGCCCAGGGAACTGCGGTTGCGATGGGGATGATCGATGGAAATTATCGCCAGATCTTGAATCAACTGGTCGGGGTTGTATTCGCAATCGTATTGGCTGTAGTGGGGACTTACATCATTCTCAGGGTCGTTGATCTCGTAGTGGGCGTGCGGGTCTCCGCCGAGCATGAAGCCCAGGGGCTCGACATCACGCAGCACGGCGAAGAAGGCTACTACTGGGAGACTTCGATGCCTTAATTACGCGGCGTAAGTCTCAAGCAAGGCACATTATTACGAATTCCTGAAGGCCAATCTATGACGAAGCTGGAAGCAGTGATTCAACCCTCGAAGTTCGAAGACGTGAAAGACGCTCTTCTCGAAATCGGGGTGGAGGGCATGACGGTAATTGAAGTTCGGGGACACGGGCGGCAAAAGGGCCACACCGAGTTCTATCGCGGCCGCGAGTACACGGTCGACGTCCTGCCCAAGGTGAAGATAGAGGCGGTTTTGCCGGACCGCCTGGTGGACTCCGCCATCCAGGCGATCACCAATGCGGCCCGCACCGGCAAGATCGGCGACGGAAAGATTTTTCTCTCGCGCATCGATGACGCGATTCGCATTCGCAATGACGAGCGCGGTGAAACCGCGCTGTGAACGCCCGAAGCGCTTTGGAATGACCATGTCCAGCCCAGCGGCCGACTCCACGCTACGCACCTTCTACCGCCAGGAGTTCGAGCGCTTGCGTGGTGAATTCGCAGCTAACGGATCGGGCAGGGCCGCCATTGCCGAACGCACGCAAGTTGTCGACAAGCTGGCGAGCGATCTCTGGAACCAGCACATCTCGACCCAATCCGGCCTGGCATTAGTCGCACTAGCCGGATTCGGCCGCCGCGAACTCTTTCCTTATTCCGACGTGGACCTCCTCTTCCTTACGGAAAACGAGGCGCAACGAGGCCGGGTCAAGGACCAGGTGCGCAGCGTCTGCCAGGAGATGTGGGACATCGGACTGCGCGTCAGTCCCACCACCCGCACCTTGGACGACTGCGCCCGCTTCGACCAGGACAATGTCGAGTTCACCATCTCGCTGCTCGACTGCCGGTTTCTCATCGGGGACTTGCCTCTGTTTGAGCGCCTTCGCGAGAAAAGCCTGCCTCAGCTGGTAGCGCGCGAGTGCGACGTCTTGGTGGAACGGCTGGCTGAGGTCACGCACACCCGACACCTGCGGTTCGGCAACACCATCTTCCACCTGGAGCCGAACCTGAAAGATGGGCCCGGCGGACTGCGCGACTTCCACGTCTCACGCTGGTTGGAGCTGATCGCTGCACTCGATTCCGCGCGTAAGTGGCCCGAGCCTGTCAGTTCGCATCCGGACTCGGAAGTCGAAGAAGTTCTGAACGCGATGGATTTTCTGTCCGCCAGCCGTTGCTATCTGCATTACCGCGGCAATCGTGACGAGAACACCATCAGTTGGGAAGCACAGGAAGAACTTGCGGCCCGGGGCGTGGCTACCAAGTCAGGGCCGGTCGCGTCGGCCGAATGGATGCGTCTGTATTTTCGTCATGCGCGGGCGATCCATCGCACCACCTTGCAATTGCTCGATCAGGTCCCGCGGGACAGGTCCTCGCTTTACCGTTCATTCCAGCGCTGGAGGTCGCGCGTTTCCAATGACGAGTTCTCGGTTGTGGACGGGCGGGTCTATCTCCAGCAAGCGGTTGGCGCGCGCGACCCGGCGGTCATGCTGCGCTTGTTCACCTTCATCGCACGCCACGGGGTCGCACTGAGCCTCGATACCGAGCGCCGGTTGAACAATGCGCGCCGCGGTCTGGCAGACATGATGCCCCAAGATGCCCGCCTGTGGGAACATCTGCGTGAAATCCTCGTCCTGCCCCATGCTGCCGAGGCGCTGCGGGCCATGCATTCGCTGAACCTGCTGACCGTCGCTATTCCTGAGTTCGAGACCATCGACTCCCTGGTCCTGCGCGACCTGTATCACCGCTACACCGTGGACGAGCATAGCTTGCTTGCCATCGAGGTGCTGCATCGCCTGAAGGACAAAGACGTGGAGTGGTTGCAGCCATTCGGCGAGCTTCTCGCAGAGTTGGAGCGTCCCGAGCTGCTCTTCCTGGCGCTGCTGCTGCATGACACCGGGAAGGGCCTGGCCGGCACAGACCACGTGCACAGCAGCCTGCAACTGGCAGCCGCAGCGGTGGAGCGCATGGGCCTTCCCAGCGAAGACGCGCAGACGGTGTGCTTTTTGATTGCGACTCATCTGGAGATGTCGTCAACCCTGCGCCGGCGCGACATCTACGACCCGCAGACCGTCCGCGAACTGGCCAACAGAGTGGGCACTCCCGAGCAACTGAAGATGCTGACGCTGCTCACGCTGGCTGACGTCAAGGCGGTGAACCCGGAAGCGCTCACGCCGTGGAAGGCCGAGAACCTCTGGCGGCTTTACACCGGCGCTGCCAACTATTTTACCCGCAGCGTGGACGAAGAGCGCTTTCATGCCAACGTCTGCAGCGAACAGGTGGAGCGGATAGCTGCCTTGCTCCCGAAGCGCCGCTCACAACTGTTGAAGTTCCTGGATGGACTGCCGCAGCGCTATCTCACGTCTCACACTCCTGAGCAAGTTCTGCAGCACTTTGATATGGCTAGCCGCATTCGCGCGGAGCCGGTGCAACTTGGGCTGCGGAACATCAGCGGGCAAAACGAACTCACCGTCGTGACCACTGACCGTGCCGGCCTGTTCTCAACTTTGGCCGGGATTCTCTACGGCTGGGGGATGGACATTACCAAGGCAAGCGCCTTCTCCAATCGCGCCGGTGTCATCGTGGACAGCTTCTACTTCAAGGACCGCTTCCGCACGCTGGAGTTAAACCCCCCGGAGCGCGATCGCTTCAAGAAGTCGGTGGTTGAGATACTGACCGGCAAAGCCCAGTTGGAGCGCCTGTTGGAGTCGCGCCTGAAAGCGGATACCAAGCCGGTAAAGCTCAAGATCGAGACCCGATTGCACTACGACGAAGAGTGTTCCCCCGGCAGCACCCTGCTGGAGGTCATCACCCAGGACCGGCCCGGGCTGCTGCACACCATCAGCTCGACCCTGGCCAGCGAGAATTGCAGTATCGAGATAGCGCTGATTGACACCGAAGGCGCCATGGCGCATGACGTCTTCTATCTCACCTCCGGCGGACTGAAACTGACGGCCGAGCAACAAAGAACCATCGAGTGGGCGCTCACCACAGAACTCGGTGACGCCTTGCCGTCCACCTGGTAATCGCAGTTCGGACACTCGAGGTCCCGTCACATCACCGGGCGTTGACCTGGATGCGAAAAGTCCTGGCCGGCGCGGCGTTGTATTCCCACGGCCGGCGATACTCCAAGTCAAGCGAAACTATGCCGGATGAAGTGGCCGCCAGTCGCAGCTCCTGCGTGCTCGGCGCACCCGCCGCGCTGTTCGAGTTGTTTTTCCTGTAACTCGATTTCACAAGTTTGAGCGGTGAAGGATCGCCCTTGACCGTCCAACTGTAACCGGTTGACGGATTCGCCTCCAGCCGCACCACCAGTGTTCCACCTTGCGGAAGATCAACTTCTTTGCCATTGTCCTGGGCGGTCACGATTACGGTTGAAGAGGAATGGCTCCCTGCTTGGGAAGCAGTCGACGTTTGCACGCTCTGGGCAAGACTTGAACCGGCCAGGAAAACTGCCGTGATTGCAGAAGATAATTACCGGGCGGACCATGAAAAGCCTCCTTGGCCGACGACGTTTCCGTTGGAGAACGCCCATGAGATTGATGGTTCATCGACGAATTGTCAATGCAACCGGTAGCGATGGTTTCGCTTCCAATCTCCAGCTGTAACGTTTGACGCAATCGGGCTCGTTCCGAGAGGATGTACCGGACCTGGCGATGAAGGCTGCCTGTTGACGATTTTAGTGATTGCGCCTCTTTTCTCGCATTGGCACATCGTGACTGCGTGGCTCATTTTCCTGACGAGCTACCTGGTCTTCGCGATTGGACGGCTGCCGGGCACCAAAGTCGATCGTCCCGCTATGGCGGTGATCGGGGCGGTTGCGATGTTTGTCTTCGGCGTGCTTGGGCCGCAGCAGGCAATCGAGAGCATCGACTTTGCCACCATCGTTCTGCTCTTCTCGATGATGCTAATCGCCGCCACTCTGCATCTCGCCGGTTTCTTCCAATGGTTTGCCCACCTCGTGATCGAGCATCTCAAGCCCCAGCATTTGTTGCCCGGCATTGTCTTCACCAGCGGCATTCTTTCGGCATTCCTCGTAAATGACGTCGTGTGCCTGGTCATGGCTCCCCTGGTCCTGAATATCTGCAAGCGGATGCACGTGAAGCCGCTTCCCTACCTTCTGGCGTTGGCCACGGCCTCGAACATCGGCAGTACAGCCACAATCACGGGCAATCCGCAGAACATTCTCATCGGCTCCGTTTCTGGAATTCCCTACCGTGATTTTCTCGCTCACCTCGGACCAGTGGCATTTCTCGGCCTCTTTGTGGATTGGGCGCTGCTCCACTGGATATTCTTGCGCAGCGACACCGTGGGTTCGCAACCGCTACATGATGCGCCCGCGCTGGAAACAAGAGAGCCCGAAATCCATCCGGCATGGCCGGTAACGGTCACATTTGCCGTGTTGATAGGCTTCCTGCTGGGATATCCACCGTCGCTTGTTGCCGCCGCGGGAGGAGCGCTGTTGCTGGTGCAGCGTCATCGCCATCCCAAGGCAATCTATGGCGACGTCGACTGGTCATTGCTGGTTTTGTTCCTAGGACTGTTCCTGATTCTCGGCGGAGCGGAACAGGCCGGCATCACACAGGAACTCCTCGGCCTCGCAGAACGCTTGAACCTGCACAACTCCGTCATCTTTGCTGCCGTCGTCACCCTGCTGTCGAACATTGCCAGCAATCTTCCAACGGTAATGCTCTTCAAGGGGCTGGTGCCGCAATTTCACGACCCTCATACCGCATGGCTGCTGCTGGCAATGTCCAGCACTCTGGCAGGTAATCTCACCATCACTGGCTCGGTGGCAAATATCATCGTGGTGGAGAAAGCGCGTACCGAAGCTCACATCAGCTTTGTCGAGTACATGAAGATTGGAGTACCGGTGACCATTCTCACCTTGGCAATTGGCCTGGTTTGGCTGAATTTCGTCCCTTACTGAAAAAACAGGGAGGAGCACTTGGCTCCTCCCCTCCGAGTAGCGACGATGCAACCAACCTCGAGGTTACTCCGTGTAGGGCTTCCAGGTCCCGTCGTTGGTCTCCATGAGAACAATGCTGGCCTTGGTCGGAGCCGCACCGAAGAAATCAGCGCCATAGGTCTTGATCAAGGTCGCGCGGTCCCAACTGTTGAAGCTCTTTACCAGGCTGCCGGAGGCGTCGAACTCATTTCCGAGCCGGTTGGGCACCCACTTCCAGGTGTACTCCACCTTTGCCAGGTGCGGCTTGATCATGGTGACCTTGTTGATGTCAACCAGCTTCCGCTCTGCCAGGGGGACAAGATACGTGACTGTCTTGTCCGGGTTGGTGGCCTTCTGCACTCCGCCGATCGTGCTCAACAGCTTCTCGCCCGAATCTGTCAGAGTGACATACAGCGAGTTGTAGCCTTTCGGCTTGGTGGTGACGATCCCAATCTTCGCCAGCAGCTTGTAATGCGGGATCCATCGGCTTCTCGTTGACGCTGGAGACCACGGCGCCGGTGCTGAAGCGGACAGTCGCTGGGCCTTGCGCAGCAAGTATCTGGTTGATGCTGGTGGTAGCTACGGGAACGGTCAAAACGTCGCGAGCGCCCTTCACGAAATAGAAAACGACCGCGCCAACTACAAAGACCAGACCTGCCACCAGCAGCAAGGGCAGAAAGCTGGAGCTCTTGCTTTCCATCTCAACCTCGGCGGCAAAGAGCTCCGGTTCTTTGCTGGCCGGGGCGACGAGTTGCGAACTTTCTTCTTCAACAACTTTAGGATCAATAACGGTCGGCATTCCTCAACCTCCGATCGGGGAATTGCTGCCGCCCACGAAGCCGCGACGATGAGCACTCACCAGCCCGGCTTCACTGCAACCTGGGCCGATCCCACGCTGCGTACAGGGCAGCCATGAACACCTCCAGTATGAACCTTGCAACCCAAGGTGCAGTGAGCCCGGTCACCGCTTAATGTGAGGAATGAACGTAGCCGCCAGGAGCCTTACTGCAGGAGGTGACACGAGTAGGTCTTCAACACCAGCCAGACCCGGACACCAGCCTCCAGATGCAACGATTGGAGTGCGCCCGGCGTGAGGTGCACTTCAAACTCCGGCCCGCAATCCACTTTGGCTATGACCATCGCGCCTTGCTGTTGCAGAGAAGTGATGACTCCCGGCAGCACATTGCGAGCGCTCAGGCCCTGGGGCGGAGCGGAGGCCACCAGGATGTCGCCCGCCCGGATTCCCACCCGCAGCGGTTGCGCTGCAGCAACGCGCGTCAGCGGAACTTCGAGATCGAGGCTCGTCCCGGCAATGCGGCAGGTCATGGTTCCTTGCTCGGGATGCGAGCCGGCCACGGAGCAGTCGAAGATGTTCTCAAACCCGGCCAGTTGTGCGACCGTTTCAGCCTCTGGCCGGTGCAATACCTCGTGCGGCGAGCCCGCGGGCGATGATGCGTCCTGACTCGATCACGATTACGCTTTCGCCCAACGCAAATACCTCTTCACGGTGGTGGGTCACGTACAGAATTGGAATCTGATGGCGCTGGTTCCAGGCACGGAGATCGTCCAGGATTTGCGCCTTGGTCACGGCGTCGAGCGCGGTGAGCGGCTCGTCCAGCAGCAGAACTCGTGGGCGAGTCACCAGAGCGCGCGCCAATGCGACCCGCTGGCACTCTCCGCCAGAAATCTCGCCCGGTCGCCGGTCAGCCAGCGAGGCAATCCGAAACGACTCCAGAGCCTCGCGGCTGCGGGCTTCTCGCTCCGACTTCTCGAGCGCAGCCAGCCCGTATTGCACATTCTGCCGGACCGTCATATGGGGAAACAGAGCGAGCGATTGCAACAGGTATCCGCTTGAGCGGCGGCTGGGCGGGACATTCGTGCGGGATTCGGAGTCGAAGAGGACGGTTTGTCCGATAGCGATTTGACCGTCGTCGGGAGTTTGCAAACCCGCGATGCAGTCGAGCAGCGTGGTCTTGCCGGCTCCTGAGGCTCCGAAGAGGATGGTAAATCCTGCAGTAGCTGCGAATTCAACTTCCAGGTTAAAACCGGGGCCGACCGGTCCAGCAAAGGATTTCTTCAGCCGCACATTCAGCTGTTCGGCGGACGTGGAAGCACTCATTTCCACTCCCAGAGGTTCCATGTTCCGCGACGCCGCAAACCGTAGAGAACCGTTAGCAGCACGAAGCACAGCAACAGAAGGATGAGTGCGGTTCGGTTGGCGGTCGCGTAGTTGAGCGCTTCGACCTGGTCGTAAATCAGGATCGAAACCGTTCGCGTCGCTCCGGGGATGTTGCCGCCAATCATGAGCACGACCCCAAACTCGCCCAGAGTGTGCGCGAAGCTCAGAACGAATCCCGTCAGCACTCCCGGCAAGCTCAGCGGCAACACCACCCGCCAGAACGTGCGCCACGCCGAAGCTCCCAGCAGCGCCGAGGCGTCCAGCAGTTTGCGGTCAACGGAAGCAAACGAAGCAGCCATCGGTTGCACCGCAAACGGAAGGCTGTACAGCACTGAGCCAACCACGAGGCCTTCAAATGTGAATGCCAGACTGTGCCCAGTGAGCGCCTGATACCAGCGTCCAAACGGGCTGAGAGGACCGATGGCGACCAGAACGTAAAAGCCAAGCACGGTGGGGGGCAGCACAATCGGCAAGGCGACGATGGCTTCCGCGAAAAACTTCCAGCGCCAGCGCGAAAACGTCAGCCAGTAGGCGAGCGGCAGACCGATGGCCATCAGGATGGCCGAAACCACAATCGCCAACCGCAGCGTAAGCGTGAGTGCCTGGATGATCATTTGCCTGAGGGTACTTGGAACCCATATTGCTCCAGAACGGCAGCGCCCTCCGGCGAAGCAGTGTAATCCAGAAACGATTGCGCCGCTGCCTTGCGCTTCGAGGCGGAAACTATTGCCGCAGTCTGCCGCAGTTCAGGATAGGCATCCAGTGGAAGCTCCCAGTATTTCCCTGCGCCCTTCATCGCGGGAGACATGGCCAACGAGAGCGCGATCAGTCCAGCCTGCGCGTTGCCGGATTGCACGAACTGCGCGGCCTGGCTGATGTTCTCGCCGAGGACGAGTTTCTGCGTCACTTTGTCCTGCAAGCCAAAATGCTCGAGCGCACTCATGGCCGCGCGGCCATAAGGCGCGTGCTCCGGATTGGCGATGGCGATGCGCTGCACCGAAGGCTGGACCAGCAACTCCATGTGCAGTTTCTGCGGGTCCAGGCCCGAGCCATTCGGGACCCAGAGCACCAGATGGCCAATCGCATAGGTTCGCAGCGAAGCGGGTTCGGCGAAACCGTCAGCGGCCAGCTTTTTGGGATACGCTTCGTCCGCGGAGAAGAAAAGATCGTAGGGAGCTCCGCTCTCAATTTGCGCAAACAGGTTGCCCGATGAACCGAACGAGAGCGTCACCTTGTTGCCGGTTTTTTTCTCGAAGCGCGCGCCGAGATCCTTCAACGCGTAGTTCAGATCGGCCGCGGCCGCGACCGTGATCTCCTGCGCCAGCGCTGCAGGAACGAACAAGCTCAACAGGACAATGGACACCAAGGCTCTTAGCATCAGCTTGAGGACAGCAACAATATTCCGGTCAAGTTCGATGCAAGGTTATATCAAATTGTTGATCGCTAACGAATCTATAGCGCTCCTGTTGCGGCGCTGAACTTCCTCTTCGCAATCCCTGATGTCTGCATGCTTTTTCCCTCAATTTTCACCACGTGACCAAGCCTATGGCACGATTTGCGGCTTCCCAGCTCGCACCCCACTAAGATGCTGGTTCTTTGTGACAACTTCGTGCATTCCTGCTTGACCGCGTCCCCACTTTTCTGTAAGAGTAAGCCAGCGCAAATAAAACTGTGGGGCGAGGCAATGCGGCGCCACGATTTGCCCAAGGTAGAGTTCGACCCCAACACGCTGATGATACGCATCGAGGTCACGCTCAACGCCGATCCCACGGCCATCAGTCCGGTGGTGGAAGGCATCATGGAGATGGCGCGCAGGCTGGAATGCGCGGCGGGTAAAGAGTTTGAAATCGAGACCGCGCTGCGCGAAGCGCTGGCCAACGCCATTGTGCACGGCTGCAAGAACGACCCCAACAAGAAAGTCCAATGTTGCGTGGGTTGTGACGAGGAACACGGTATGCTCATCGTGGTCCGCGACCCCGGCAGCGGCTTCGATCCCATCGAGGTTCCCGACCCTTGTAACGGCCAGAACGTTTTCTCCAACCACGGCCGCGGCATTTACCTCATCAACCAGTTGATGGACGAAGTGAAGTTCGAGCGCAACGGCGCCGAAATCCACATGCGCAAATACTAGCGCAGTTTTTGACATCGGGTAGAGCGGGCCTTCAGGCCCGCGTTAAGGCTGCACAATTGCTGGCTTCAGCCGCTGAGGTCGTCCGGCCTCAGCGGCTGAAGCCGTTTTCTTTCTGCCCTGGACGCAGGCCTGAAGGCCTGCTCTACCCTGTGTCGTCACCTCCGAGTATCTTTACTTTTCGATCACCTTCTTGATCCGCTCAAATGCCCAGAAAATTTCCTCGCGCGTGATGACCAGCGGAGGAGCTACGCGAATGACATATTCGTGTGTTTCCTTGCACAGAATTCCCAGTGCCTTAAGCGCTTCGCAATACGGACGCGCGGGCACATCCAATTCGATGCCGATCCACAGGCCTTTACCGCGGACCTCGCGCAGATGCGGACTCGAGATAGTTTGCAGTTTCTTGAGGAAGTAGTCCCCGAGTTCCGCTGAGCGCTGAATCAGGTTCTCCTGCACCAGCACGCGCAGCGCGGCCCGCGCGACAGCGCAGCCCAGTGGATTTCCGCCAAAGGTGCTGCCGTGGTCGCCGGGATGAAAGACGCCGAGCACCTCCCTCGACGCCAGTACCGCCGACACGGGATAGAACCCGCCTGACAGCGCCTTGCCAATGATTACGGCATCCGGCGTGATGCCCTCGTGCATGTAGGCGAAAAGCTTGCCCGTCCGGCCGAGCCCCGACTGAATTTCGTCGGCAATCAGCAGGACGCGGTTCTCGCGGCAGATGGCAGCAGCTTCTTTGAGGAATCCGGCGGGCGGAATGATGATCCCCGCTTCTCCCTGTATCGGCTCCACCAGAAAAGCGCAGGTGTCGGGCGTGATCGCCCCGCGCAGGGCCGCAGCGTCGCCGAACGGAATCACCTTGAACCCCGGCGTGAACGGCCCGAAGCCATCACGGTATTGCGCGTCCGAGGAGAAGCTAATGGTGGTCACCGTCCGCCCGTGGAAATTGTTGGCGCACACAATGATTTCGGCCTGCCCGTCAGGTATGCCCTTGACCTTGTAGCCCCACTTGCGCGCCGCCTTCACTGCCGTCTCGACAGCTTCGGCGCCGGAGTTCATCGGCAGCGCCATCTCAAAGCCGGTAAGGTCGTGCAGCTCTTTGTAGAGCAAGGGAAGCTGGTCATTCCGGAATGCCCGTGAGGTCAGCGTGACTTTGCCGGCCTGCTCGATCATGGCCTTCAGGATTTTGGGATGGCAGTGTCCCTGGTTGACCGCGGAATAGGAAGCCAGACAGTCGAGGTAGCGGGCTCCCTCAACGTCGTACACCCATACACCCTCGGCGCGCTCGACGACTACGTTGAGAGGATGGTAGTTGTGAGCTCCGTAGCGCTCTTCAAGCTGGATAAATTCCTGCGTCTGCAAACGATCCATGACTGGCATATGTTCTTGCTCCCTGAACAATTACTGCGATCGGAGAAAAGTCCATTTCACAGGGGGGTACCCCCTCCCCCCCCTACTATGTGCAAAATATTGAAAACAAATGGCTTGCTTCGTGAGCTCCCTGCAAAATATTCCATCAAAAGGGGTTACGGGTAAAATATTCAAAATTAAAGACTTAGGCGAGATATTTCGGGAATGAGAAGGGGTAAGGTCTTGCGAAGTCTGCAGCAGCGGGCAATAAGACGAACAGCGCTGGCGTCGAGTCACTCAGTCACGCTTTGGAGGAAATGCGGGGAGCCGCGCCCGAACACAACTCCACCCCATTCTTCCATCGCAATTGTACGCTGCGACCAGGGTGCGACCAAGCGACTTTGTCACCGTTCAATGTGAGCAAGCCGCAGACAGAACACGGAAAGACTCGTTACCCGAATCGGTGGTGAGCAACCGAGGGAGCCGCGCGCATCATCACCTTGGTCAGTGTCGGCCATCACCGACTAGGCGCACGCATCAGGTACCATCCGCTCAGAACCCCGGACTTCCACGCACGATAAGGAGCGCCACATGCGTCGGTTCATAAGTATCTCCCTCCTCCTCTCAAGTCTCGTTGCAGTCTCAATAGGCTCAGCTCAGCAGACATCAACCACGTCCGTGCCCAACCTCATCCGCTATAGCGGAACGTTGAAGGAAACGGAGACTGTGGCGACTTCATCTGCGACGGTCGGAGTCACCTTCGCCATCTACAAGCAGCAGGAGGGCGGGGCGCCCGTCTGGATGGAAACGCAAAACGTTACCCTCGGCAGAGATGGTCAATACAGCGTTTTGCTGGGAAGCACGACCGCCACAGGGGTGCCGGGCGACCTGTTTTCGCAACAGGAAGAGCGTTGGCTGGGCGTGAAGGTCGAAGGACAAGCCGAGCAACCGCGCGTCTTGCTGGTGAGCGTGCCCTATGCCTTCAAAGCGCATGAGGCGGACACTCTGGGCGGGCTGCCGGTGTCGGCATTTCTGCGGGCTCCAACGACAGGCCAATCCAGCGGGACAAACAACGGGACCAGCTCGATTGAATCCGTAGGAACAAAGCCCGGCTATTTGAACGGGCGAGGCTTGACGAATTACGTACCGGTTTGGTTGAACCCCTACATTCTGGGCAGTTCGGCCATCTATCAGACGGGCGGGAACGTGGGCATCGGGACAACAACACCGAAAGCAACGCTCGACGTCAACGGGAGCATTAACAGCGCCACGACCTATGGAATCGGCGGGAGCAGCGTCCTGAGTATTGGCAGTCCCGCTGACAGCAACCTGTTTCTCGGCGTTGGATCAGGCGCGAGCAATATAGCAGGGCAAGGATTCCAGAATGCCTTTTCCGGCTACGGGGCGGGGTTTAGCAACACTACTGGTTGGAGCAACACTTTCGGTGGCTACCAGGCTGGCCTCAGCAACACCACCGGGTCCCTGAACACCTTCTACGGCGCTGCGGCCGGCCTCCACAACACCAGCGGAGGCGGAAACACCTTCTACGGCGCCGAGGCTGGTTTTAGCAACACCAGCGGTGGGACGAACACCTTCTTCGGCGAGGAGGCTGGATACAGCAACACCTCCGGTACCAACAACACCTTCTCCGGCCACACGGCTGGCCACGCCAACACCACCGGGGGCGCCAACACCTTCTACGGCACCGAGGCTGGCCCCAGTAACACCACCGGCAGGTCCAACACCTTCCACGGTTTTGACGCTGGCTTCCACAACACGACCGGCAACAACAACGCCTTCTACGGTGTCGAGGCGGGTAACAACAACGTGAGCGGTAACAACAACATCGACATCGGAAATCCGGGCTGCCCCTACCCTTGTGCCGAAAACAGCACGATCCGCATCGGGGGCGATACTGGCTACGGCCGGCAGACCGTCACCTATATCGCGGGCATCTACGGCTCGACCGGAACACTTACGCCCCCCACTCAGGTCGTTTGCGTCGATTCAGTTGGATTGCTCTACGGCGTAGGAGACTCAGGGTGCGCGAGCTCCTCTCGCCGATTCAAGGAACAGATCATCGACATGGGCGACAGCAGCAGCCGTCTGTTTCAGTTGCGTCCGGTGACCTTCTTCTACAAGCCGCAATACGACAATGGCTCCCACCTGCTGCAATATGGCCTTATCGCGGAGGAAGTGGCCGAGGTCTATCCTGACATGGTGGCTTACGACAGAGCGGGCGAACCGTACACGGTCAAGTACCAGTACCTCGCTCCCATGCTGCTGAACGAATTGCAGAAGCAGCACGCGGTAGTTGCGACGCAGCAGGACATGATCAAAACCCAGCAGGAGCAAATTCAGTCGCTGCAAAAACAAAACGAAGAATTTCAACAACGGCTGTTGCGGTTGGAGTCGCTCATCGCCCAGCCAGCGCAGGTGCGAGGACAGAACTAAGGCTGGTGGCCCACCCTATCAGACCTCGCACATCGCAAACCTAAATCTGGGTGCCCCGTTCCTTCGACTTCGCTCAGGACATGTCTAGCCCGGTTTTGGCTAGGGCGGGGCGGTCACGTCCGCAGGCGGCGCTGGTCACTGACAGCTTTTCCGCTGCCAACTATTCTCGGCATGTGCCCCACGGACTGAAGCGCCCACTCAGAGAGGCGAACCTCGCCGGGCGGACCTTACCGGGGCAGAGTTCACTGGGCGGACCTCAGCAGAGCGAACCTCAGCGAGGCGAACCTCCGGGGGGCAAATCTCATCGGGGCGGACTTCACCACGGCTCAGGTGTCCGGAATAAATTTTGCCGATGTCGATCTGAGCGTTGCCAAAGGTCTGGAAACCATCCACCACGGTGGGCCCTCCACGTCAGCATTGACACCATCTACAAATCGCGTGGCAAGATTCCCGAGGTCTTCCTGCGCGGCTGCGGCGTGCCCGAGAACTTCATCAAATACATGGGCTCGCTAGTGGTCAGCTCCATCGAGTTCTACTGCTGCTTCATCAGCTACAGTCATGAGGACAAGCTCGTTTGCCCGCCGCTTGCACGATACGCTGCAAGGCCGCGGTATACGCTGCTGGCTGGACGAAAAGCAGCTCCTGCCGGGCGACGACATCTACGAACAGGTTGACCGTGGCATTCGGTTGTGGGACAAGGTCCTGCTCTGCTGCTCCGAACACTCGCTGGCAAGCTGGTGGGTTGACAATGAGATTGATACCGCATTCGAGAAGGAACGCCAGCTTATGAAAGAGCGCCAAGCAGAAGGTATTGGCCCTGATTCCGTTGAACCTTGACGGTCACTTGCTTAGTGGCAAGTGGAAAAGTGGGAAGGCGAAGCCTGTTCTCTCACGCCTGGCAGCCGACTTCACGGGATGGGGGCAGGATCCGAAGAAATTCGAAGCGCAAGTGGAGAATGTAATCAAGGCGCTTCGTGCCGACGAAGGTGCGAGCGAGAAACCACCCCAGCCGAGGCTGTAGCTCTATTCTCCTCAAGCCGTGCGATCTCTGTCGCTCGAATGTGCTTGTCCTAGGCGATCACGTGCAGACGGCGCGCACTGACAGCGCTGCAATGGCTCCGCGACTTTGGGCTGGGGACGACACTGATTAGCCCACAGTGGAAACTGTGGGCACGTGGCAACCACGGAATCCGCGAAGCTCCTCGGGACGGCAACACATTCTCCTTGTGGCGCCGGCTGAAGCAGGCTCGGGGATCATATAACGGCCCTACCCAGGGCTTACGCCCTGGGCTAACTGCAATTCCGCGCCTAGCGGCGCTCGGCGTTTACGGCTACTAAACTGATTCTGTCTCGGAACGCTGGCGGGCCCACAGGCGATGCATCGGTTTGAAGTGGCACTGGAACGGAGTTCGTCGCTAGTAGCCGTTCCAACTCAGAGGTCTACAACTACCTCCTCCCGAGGTCGACTGCAGCAAATCAGGACATTGCCATCGGCTGGGGCCTGAAGCGGGTCGGGCCGATAGTCTACTGTGCCGGAGATCAGGCCGCTTTCGCAGGTGTGGCAGACGCCCGTCCGGCACGACCATCTCACGGGAACATCGCAAGCCTCAGCCAACTCCAGCAGGCTTTGATATTTCGCATCCCACGCGACAGTGATACCGCTGCGCGCAAAGGAGACCCGCGGTCCCGCACCGGCCGGCCCGGCGGGCTGATGGGGCGGTCGCGAGGCCGTAGTAGCCACGCCCGGCGTAATCGCTTCGCCGGGACCAAAGATCTCCGTATGGACTCGATTGGCACTGACGCCCCAAGCCGCAAGACCTGCAGTCAGGTCATGGAGAAACGCAGGCGGACCGCACAGATAGAAATCGGCGTCACGCGGCACACCAAGTTGCTCGATCACGGCCACGTCAAGGTGGCCGGGAGCATCGAAGTCGGAGCCAATCTGGTCTTGTGGACCAGGCCTGCTGTACCGTATGTGACTCCGGCCATGTTCCAGTCCCTGGAGCAAGCGGCGCGACTCCTGGACGAATGGGTGATCGTCGCGATTGCGCGCTCCATATAACCACCAGACTTGGCGCGCCGAAGACTCGGCAGCCAGTGCGTGCAACATCGCCAACACCGGTGTCGCTCCGACGCCCGCACTAAGCAGGACCACGGGGCCATCACCGGGCCGCAGGGTAAAGCTGCCTCGAGGAGCGCTTACGTCCAGAACATCACCAGGCCGGACCTGTGTGTGCAGATAGGTGCTGGCTGCTCCATTCACTTCCTGCTTCACACTGATGCGGTAGTGCTTAGCACTGGGAGCATCGGACAAAGAATAGTTGCGGAGCAGCGGCGGCGCGTCTGGCTTCGGGCGCATTCGCAGGACCACGAACTGACCTGGTAGAGCGGGGCTGAGCGGGCTTCCGTCTGCTGCCTCCAGCACCAGCGAGAGCACGCTGCTACTTTCTCGATTGATCGCAGACACCCGCAGCGGGCGGAACCCCGGCCACGCCGGTGGTGGCTCGCTCGCCGGCCCCAGGCCTGGATTTCCGGTCGCCGTTCCCCCTTGCTCCTCTTCTTGAAGAATGGCCTTAAAGGAAGCCTGCCAACCGGGGCTCAACGCCGGGATGCTCAGCGCGCGTTGCAGTTGGTCGCGGGAATGGCCAGGCAGATACAGCAATGCATCGGTCTCGGCCACGGTCATGCGCACAGGATCTTCGGCGACCTTGACGATCTCATCCCCGCTTCCTACTTCGCCCTCCTCCAACACGCGGAAGTAAAAGCCGGGTCTGTGGTGCGCTACAAGCAGGGCCGCCATGCGAGGTTCGTTCATCCGGAGGCCAACCCGGTAGCAGGTAACCCGAGGTTGCGTCACCTCGAAAAGTGCGCTCCCAATACGATACCGATCGCCAATGCAAACTTCGTCATCGGCCAGGCCATCGACGGTGAAGTTCTCGCCGAACTGCCCCCAGGTGAAGTCGTTTCGCCCAAGCTGCTTTTCCCAGTAGCGATAGGAATCAGTCTGATACACGAAGACTGCACGGTGCTCTCCTCCGTGACCGGCCAGATCGCCCTGGCCGTCGCCGTCAACGTTGAGCCGTCGCACCATGCGCCGGCCCGGGACCGCACTCTTCCACACAGCCGTGTATACAGTCTTTCCCTCCCAAGGGATGTCGCGCGGGAGGCCCACGTTAACCGACAACAATCGCGCCATAACTTCCACCTTTCCTGAAGGTAGTCTGATGGCAAAACTCACTTGCAGTGGCGCTGGTGCGACATTAAACCCCAAGATCCCATAAGACCGCAAACGAGCTCGCGCGCGAACTACATCTGTGCGTTCCTATGACGATTGATGATGAGCCGGTCTTCCGTGTTAGTATGCGCTGACTTAAAAAAGGAGCCTCCATGAAGCGCATCAGCTTTTTGGTTGGGGTCACATTGGCGCTGGGAGTCGCGCTGGGGTTGCTGGGTAGCCAGACGTTGAGCGCCCAGGACAATTTGAAAAGCGGCACCGTACTGCAACGAACGGCACTGAAGGGCGCGCCGGGGTGGGAAGCCATCCTGGTGCAGCGTATCGTGCCACCCGGCGCAGAGAGCGGCAAGCACACGCAGTCGGGCAACGAGATCGTGAATATCCAGGAGGGCTCGGTGATCTTTGAGGTTCAGGGCAAGCCCGCAGTGACCCTGAAGGCAGGCGAGACGTTCAGCACTGCGGCCGGCGAAGTGCACAACGTGAAGAATGCCAGCAGCAGCGCGCCTGTGAAGGCGCTGGCCTTCTACATTGCCAAAAAGGGCGCTCGTCTCGAGGACCTCTCGGTTCCGGCTAAGTAAGTACCGCACATGCACGGTTTGGTAGAAAACCGTAGTCAATGTAACAAATCGTTGACCGCGTATTGACCACACGAAGGGCGCGACTCACGCCGCCTTGTCACACAGCGCGGTCACATCGGTCACAGACGGGCTTCGAGCCCGATACGCCAATCACGGGCGAGCCAACGGCGTGCGTAGCGCCTGCTATACGTGTAGGATTTTACTGCGCTATATTGTTGTTCTACTCGATGAATGAGGCATCGCTATGCCAATCGTTAAGCAAGCTCTCTCGGTATTTCTTAGCATCAGTGTGATCGTTAGCGTTATGGGACTGGACGGTTGCAGCAAGAAGGCGGAGCAGGCGCAGCCTGCCGCAAATCAGCAAGCGCCACAGGGACAGGCGCCGGCCACCACCTACGCCGCGCCTACGGCGGACCAGCTCTATCAGCTGGTTGCTCCCATCGCACTCTTTCCCGACAACCTGGTCGCCATGGTGCTGGCAGCCTCCACCTATCCGGACCAGGTCAGTGCTGCGTATCAATGGCTGCAGCAGAACGCGAACCTCAAGGGCCAGCAGCTTACCGAGGCGGCCAATCAGCAGCCCTGGGACGCGAGCGTGAAGGGCCTGACGCAGTTTTCTGACGTGTTGAGTCAGATGGCGACCAATCTCTCTTGGACCTCCGCTCTGGGCGATGCTTACTACAATATTCCCCAGAGCGTGATGAACGCCGTGCAGGTCATGCGCCAGCGCGCTTATCAGGCGGGAAATCTGAAGAGCACCCAGCAGCAGAACATCACCGTGCAGAACCAGGCTCCCGGAGCGGCGCCACCTCCGACGCCCGCAGGGGAGGAACAGCAGGTGACGGTCGTGCAGCCTCCGCCGCAGACGATCATCATCCAGCCGGCGCAGCCCGAGGTTGTCTACGTGCCCACCTACAACCCGACGGTCGTCTATGGAGCGCCCGTGGCCGCCTATCCGGGATACTCGACCGGCGCCATGGTGGCCACCGGCCTGCTTTCCTTTGGAGTCGGCATCGCGGTGGGTGCCGCCATCAGTGGCGGCGGTGGATGCTGCGGATGGGGATACAACTCATGGGGATGCGGTTGGAACAACTCCACCGTGGTCTACAACCACAACACCTACATCTCCAACTCCAACACCTTCGTGAATCGCAACAATTACTACAACCGCAACGTGAATAACATTAATCGGAACAACATCAACGCCAATAATTTCAACCGCAACAACCTGAATGCGAACAACGTTAATCGTAACAACCTCAACGCCAATAACCGGGCCAACAACTTCAACAGCGGCAACTACAGTACGCCGCATTTCAATCAAAAGTACGACCAGTCGCAGTATCGAAACCAAGGCCAGGGAAATCTGGGACAACAGCGCGCGGCCGGCAACCAACCCAACTTCAATCAACAGAACCGAGCCGGCGGGACCCAGCGTAACGTCAATCAACAACAGAACCGCGGGAACCTGAATCAAAACCAGGCACGTGGCGGAAATTTCAACCAGAACCAGCGGCAGGCGGAGCGCGGCTATGGACAGCAGCCTGCTCCGAATTCCGGCAAAAGCGCGTTCAGCAACTACGGCCAGGGAGGGAACACCCGCACCAATAGCGCCCGCGGACAGCAGAGTCTGGCCGGAACTCGCGGCGGAGGCGGCGGAGGCGGAGGAGGTGGCCAGAATCGCGGCGGAGGCGGCGCTGCTGCGAATCGTGGCGGCGGCGGGGGCGGTGGGCGCCGCCGGTAACTCGCCGTGAGTGCAAACCCCGTTGGTGTCGAATCCCGTTCGAAGGCAGGAGCATACGCTTTATGAAATCTGTATCGCATTCCTACAGGCTGATTAGTTCTCGCCGGAGTCTTTTCGTCCCGCTTATCGTGACAGTACTTATGCTGTCGGTCACGCTGTTGGTCCCGCGCTCTTTTGCCCAGCAAGGCAATGAGAAGACCTTCGCCTCACCCAGCGACGCTGTGCTGGCTATCTACAACGCCGTGAAGTCCGGCGATCAACAGACTTTGAACGCCATTCTGGGCTCGAACGCGGGCCAGGTCCTACATACCGGTGATGAGGTGGCAGACAAAAAGATGGCGACCGACTTCATTCGGCGATACGAACAGATGCATCGGGTTGTGATCGAGCCGGACCAGACTGCCACCCTCTACGTGGGCGCGGAGAATTGGCCGATGCCGATCCCCATCGTCAAGAACAGCAGCGGCGCATGGTACTTCGATACCGAGTCCGGAATGAAGGAAATCCTCTTTCGGCGGATTGGCGCCAACGAGAACGACGCCATCGACGTCCTCCACACCCTGGTCGCGGCCCAACGCGAGTATGCATCATCTTTGCAGGACGGCGACAAGACCAAGCATTACGCGCTCAAATTCGTGAGCGATGACGGCAAGCACAACGGACTCTACTGGAAGACCAGCGACAACGAGACTCCGAGCCCGATTGGTCCGTTGCTCGTGGATGCCGCCGGCCAAGGCTACAACATGCAACAGGGCCAGCAGACGCCGTTCCACGGCTACTACTGCCGCATGCTCACCGCGCAGGGAGCCGCGGCCAAAGGCGGCGCGCGCAACTACCTGGTGAACGGGGAACTGGTTCGCGGCTTCGCCTTCGTGGCCTATCCCGCCGAATATCGCAATTCCGGGGTCGTGACCTTCATCGTCAACCAGGATGGCGTGATCTACGAAAAGGACCTTGGGCAGGACACAGAAAAGCTTGCGGCCGGCATGTCCGAATACAACCCCGACAAGACTTGGACTCCTGCCGACTAAGGTCTCCGGCCAGCGGCGATCGTTTAGCTGGACGCGACATGTGTTTACAGCGAAAATTTGGCGCGGAGGCACGCACCTCTAGCGCGGGGTGCGCTGCCGGAGCGAGCTGGATGACTTCTTTATCGGCTCATTCTTTGAGCGTTGTCCTTTGTTTTCAGCCGGATTTCAGTTTTCGCTCTGTCTTCTCTGGCTTTTCTCTCCTGCTTGCCACTCCATGGAAACTGAGGTGGAAGCTTCCACGCGCCTCGCTGGCCTTCCCAAGGGCCCGTCGGCAGCCAGTACCGGTGTGCAGCTCCGACACACGAAACGTTTCATTTCGACCCTAGCGCGCACGGGGCAAGCTCGCAAGAGAATTCGTTCGTCGCGCCGGTTACGAAGGTACATGTCCATTTTGGGAAGGACTCGTCCTTTCGTAACCTGCGAACGTCGATTCCTCTTGACGCCTCCGCGCGCCTCTCCCCAAGGCACCCACAGGTGGGATAACCTCCGAGTGCCGACGGCCGGGAAGTATGATAGGGCAAGGAGTAGGGAGCCGTGACCACGCGTCAACCCAAGGTTCACACTCAACTCGGCCGAGCCGCAGTCCAGATCTTTGCCGCCAATGATCGCATGAACCAGGTTCTTATCGAACATCTTGACCCTGCCGCCTGGAGAGCCAAACCGCCCGGCAAGGCCCGCACCATTGCGGCGATCTTCACGCACATGCACAATGTCCGCTGCAAGTGGGTCAGGCTTACAGCTCCGCACCTGAAGGTTCCACCACAGCTCAACCGCGCGCACTGCACGCCGCAGCAGGCCCGTGCGGGATTGGCCGAGAGCGCCGCTCGCTGCGCGGAGATGCTCGCGGAAGCGCTCGGCGGTGGTGGGGGCCGCGTCGAGAAGTTTCGCAGAGACGGCTGGGCTCGGCCTTGGCCGGTTGGCCTGGAAATGCTGTGCTACATGCTTTCTCACGAAGCCCACCATCGCGGGCAGGTGTGTATGCTCGCGCATCAGCTCGGATTCCCGTTGCCGAACGAGGTGGGGTACGGGATCTGGAATTGGGAAAAGCTGTGGAAAGAGTGCGGGTCGCCTGGCGGCCCCGGCTACGATTCTTAAGGAATCGCGTTGACCCCAGGTTGGCCCAACACCGGCGAACCTGGGGCACCAGGCACTATTTTAGGAAGGAGTAGCGATGCAAAAACGCAAACTTGGAAAAAGCAATTTGGAAGTCTCGGCTCTCGGCCTGGGCTGCATGGGAATGAGTTTTTCTTACGGTCCGCCCAAGGACAAGACGGAGATGATCTCTCTGCTCCGGACAGCCGTTGAGCGCGGCATAACGTTCTTCGACACCGCCGAAGTCTACGGCCCGTTCACAAACGAGGAACTCGTGGGCGAGGCGCTATCTCCGATCCGCGATCAGGTGGTGATCGCCACCAAGTTCGGGTTCGATCTGGGCGGTAGCGATAATCGGCCGGGAGCGGCAGGCCTGAATAGCCGGCCGGAGCACATCAAGCAGGCCGTCGAAGGCTCGCTCAAGCGACTCAAGACCGATGTCATCGATCTGTACTACCAACACCGGGTTGACCCGGACGTGCCGATCGAAGACGTTGCCGGCGCGGTGAAGGAACTGATTCGAGCAGGCAAGGTCAAGCACTTCGGTCTTTCGGAAGCAGGCGCACAGACGATTCGTCGCGCTCACGCCGTGCAGCCGGTGACGGCGCTGCAGAGCGAATACTCGCTGTGGTTCCGGGACCATGAGAAGGAGATTCTGCCGACGATCGAGGAACTCGGAATCGGTTTTGTTGCCTACAGTCCTCTGGGCAAGGGCTTCCTTACGGGCAAGATCGACGAAACCACGACGCTCGACAGCACCGACTTCCGCAGCACCCTGCCGCGCTTCACGCCTGAGGCGCGGAAGGCGAATCAGGCGCTGGTCGATCTGATTGGCGCGATCGCAGAGCGGAAGAAGGCGACGCCCGCCCAGATAGCGCTCGCCTGGGTGCTGGCTCAGAAGCCGTGGATCGTTCCGATTCCAGGCACCACCAAGCTGCATCGCCTGGACGAGAACATCGGAGCAGCTCGCGGTCGAACTTACGTCCGATGACCTTCGTGAGATCAATACCGCCGCCGCAATGATCACGGTGCAGGGAGCGCGGTATCCGGAAAAGCTGATGAAAATGGTCGGTCGCTAAGCAACGGAACGCGACGGAAGTGGGATGGCGGAAAGCTTGGAGCGATCTTCGCGCGAGCTGGACATGAAGTCGTGTTCAGTTACGCGCGGAGTAGCGACAAACTCAAGGATCCGGCTCGCGACCGAGCGCCCGCCGCATGATCGGTATTTGAAACTACGGCCAGGAGGTGCAAATGCCAACGAGGAACGATGCTCTAAAAGACCGGCTTTCCCGGTATCGCGAAATTAAGATTAGTGTGACTGGCCGAAAGTCAGGACGCACCATCTCAATACCAATCTGGTTCGTATTGGACGACAACAACCTGTACCTGCTGCCGGTTCAGGGGTCGGACACACAGTGGTACAAGAACGTACTCAATGACCCGTTGATTCGGATCGCCGCGCGGGATGCCGAAGCCGATTTCAAGGCTGTCCCTATCACTGACGCCGCACAGGTGTCGTCCGTGGTTGAGAAATTCCGTGGGAAGTACGGGGCTAACGACGTGAAAAAGTACTATTCAAAGTTCGACGTTGCCGTCCTTGCCCAGAAGCGGTGATCGTGCAGAAACTCGGCTGCTAGGCCCCTCTCAACCGCGAACACACAAGGCGTAAGACGATCGAGTGAGGACAGACAAAATGGAAATCAAAAGGGCCGGCTCGCAAGCTTCCGCCAAAGGACCGTCTGAGTGGTTCACTGGGACCGTCCGCATCGATCCGCTTTTCCAGGCACCCGATCCGGCACTGGTTCAAGGCGCCAGCGTAACCTTCGAGCCGGGCGCGCGGACTGCATGGCATACTCATCCGCTCGGTCAGACGCTCATCGTCACGGCTGGATGTGGCCGCGCGCAACGGTGGGGCGGTCCTATCGAGGAAATCCGGCCAGGGGACGTGGTCTGGTTCCCGCCCGGAGAGAAGCACTGGCATGGGGCTACGCCGACCACTGCCATAACCCACATCGGCGATTCAGGAAAAGCTCGACGGCAAGGTTGTCGACTGGATGGAACAGGTCAGCGACGAACAATACTAGGGCTGATCAGGCGGCATGGTAGAACGGGCCTGGCTTTGGTTGAGTGGGAGATTTCATTCAACGATTGTCGAGCGCTACTGTAATTCTTGCGGCACCCCGGCCATGCGACCGACGGTCCCGGGCGTTGTCTTCGTTGTCTTCATAGAAGCGGTAATTCCGTAATGCATCCAGGGACTGCTCGGTCTCATCCAACTTTGGTACTCTGCGAGATCAGCCGTAACGACACCATCATCGAACCCACAAAGGAATGCCGAGATGCACAAGACATTGTTAGCCGCGGTCATCGCCCTGACCGTTTCCGTCGGATCTCTCGCGGCTGCTCCTGCCACCTACAAAGAGCCGCTGGACGCTCAGACCTTGGACACGATCAGATCAGAGTTCAGCAAGCTCATGGAACTAGCTAACCGGCACGATTTCAAGGCTTTGCACGAGATGTTCTGGCAATCCCCCTCGACCCTTCTTGTGGCGAAGAACGCGATCCCCTCCGAGGGCAACTGGGCAGGTTTCTGGGGCAACGAGGCTATTGATCAGAAGCTACACGACATCGGCACCTCTGGCCCGGTCGTGCTCGAGCCGGACTATTCGAAGCTCAAGGTCGTCGGTCTGACGCAAGATATTGCGGAGTCCTATGTCCCCATGAGTATAACGGTCTCCTATGCGGGGCAGGACGGAACGCCCAAGCCATTCCTGATGATTATAAATTGGATAAAAGTCGGGAAGGACTGGAAGGTCGCCTCCGAGATCATCCTGCCAGTGCCTCCGGCACCCGCCGCCAAGGGGTAGGCAGCACCAGATGCCTTCGGCGCGCGCGGCCAAGTGCCGGGTGGCCCCTCGATAAGAGCGAAGGCGTTGTCAAGCGATATCTCTCCCAGGCGGTGCGTGAGCACCGCTTTTTCTACCAGCGCGGTTGAGGACCAAGATCACTGGAGAACTCGCGATTGATCAGTACACGGTGGAACCCATCGTTCCACCAACCATCGATGCGGCCCCTAACTTCGACCATGATTCTTCTATGCGAACATCCCGTCGCCGTCGCCGGTGCGAAAGTGGAAATCGCAACGCGATTTCCAAGGCCGCAGGCCATCTTTTGCACCGGTCCGTCGGGATGCGAGAGCACCCAATCAACTCAACGGCCTAGCTTGCGCCGGCCAGGGGCACCCGCGGGCTGCTCTCGATGCGAACGATCTCCGGATACGGCGTTTGCGTGCGCAGCATCCAGTAGAGTCGTACCGCTAACCTTCTCGCCGCTGCTACCTTGGCCACGCCTTTCGGCTTGCGGTGGCAGCGGTGAGCATACGGTTTGCGAAATCCTTCATCCAGCCGAACCACGCTGTGCGCCGCTTCCACCAGCAGCATGCGCACGAAACGATTGCCTTGCTTGCTGATGGCCCCTAGCCGCTGATGTCCACCCGAGCTGCGCTCGCGCGGGATCAGTCCTAGATAGCTGGCCACCTGCTTGCCGCGCGGGAAGCGGCTGACGTCGCCGATGGTTAGCACGAAGGCCAGCGCTGTAATCGGCCCCACGCCCGGTTGGGTCAGCAGCAATCGTGCCTCCGAGTTCTGCTCGGCCGCTTGTTGGGCGGCTTGATCTAGAGGCGCAATCTGCTGGTCCAAGTCCGCCAGCAGTTGCAGCAGGTCCTGACGACGCCGTGCTGCCCAGCCTTGCAGCCGCAACTCCCGCAAGGCCTTCTGTCCCGCCGCACTCCACAGTCGGGCTTTCTTCTGCATCCCCTGGTTCATGGCCAGATGCTGCAATCCGTTCTTGACCCGGCTGCGAATCTGCACCAGCTTGTGGCGGTGGATCAGCAGCTGCCGCAGATCGCGCTGCTCGCTGCTGGGTACCCACAGCCGCGGAAAGCGGCCTTCCAGCAGTAGCTTCAGCACATGCGCCGCATCCCGTTTATCGTTCTTCTGCTGGCGCACATAGCTGGCTCGGATCTGTGCCGCATCGCCTATCCACGCTTCATGCCCCAGCTGCTGCAGCAGGTCCACAAACCACTGACTGTTACCGGTGGCTTCCAGTCCGATCAGCGCTGGCGCCGCCAGCTGTCGATACCATCGTTCCGCTTCTCCATTGCCGTTCCCTAGCTTTTGTTCTCCCATCTCCCCAGTCTCGGGGTCGAACCAGGCAACTTGCTGCCAGCTGGGATGGTAATCACAACCTACAATAAACATCGAAGGCTCCTTTCTTCCCCAGCGTCTTTCTTGGTCCTCAACCGCAAAAGACGTCTCAGGATAGAACGCGAGCCTTCGCTCTTATCCAATCAACTCAACCTTCCTTTGGCTGGGTGGGAGGTTTCATCCAGCGATTGTCCGTCGAGCCCCACTGTAATTCCCACGACTCCCACTCATTCGCGAAACGGCGCGAAAGGCACCCAAGGTGTTTTTACTTTGCGGTTTTCTTGCCGACAATGTTCAGTTCCACGACCTGACCATTTGGGCTTTTCACCAGCAATATCTTGCCGTTTAGTTTGGCAGGAAATTCTTTCCCGTCGCTCCAGTCAACAAAAACTGCAGCGGGGGCGCTGGCATGGCAGGCATAGACCGTATCACCCATACGCATAGAAATCTTGTAGCGATCCGCTTTCTCCATATGCTGGGCGTCAGCCGCGAGTTTCTCGAAGGAGACAACTCTGGCCATCTGGTAGCCCTCGTCCGCATTTTGCGCATAGGCGAGCGTCCCAGCCATTGTGATGCAGCACAATAAAGCAACCAAACATGTCTTCATTGGTGTTTCCTTTCCGGTGGTTGGAGAAGAAAGTATAGACCGAGTATCCGATGCACGGGGAGTTATCGATGCTCACACCGTTCTTCCAAGCAGTCGGTCGCGAGGGGGTCTGCCGCGATAGCTTTCATGAGAGGCAGAGCGAAATCAAGCACGGCGCCGGCGTGTAGTAGGTAAGGCATCGCATCTCCAACTCGTCCACCCTTGCGGTTAACACGTCTTTGAGGGCAAGATGAATCTGATCGGGCCCAGCTGCAACTTCTCCAACCGCGCGCACCGAGGCATGCACCATGACAGTATCGCTGGATCGAACGCCCAGCCTGCGAAGGTCATTCGCCAGCCGTTCCCTTGAATGCATACGCGCTGCCTGCGTTCCCAATTCTATCGGTTTTCGGCAACTGGTCCCGAGTCACGAGGCGAAGTATCTATACTTCTACTCATGCAACCTGACCAAGAGGTTATTGACCGATGGAGCGGTTCCGCTCCGTTCTGGGAGAAGCACAGCGAAATCATCCGGCAGATGTTTGCGCCCATTACGCAAGCTCTTGTCGAAGATGCTCAAATTAGCAGTCGGCACGCGGTTCTGGATATTGCTATGGGTCCCGGAGAGCCGGCATTGAGCGTGGCTGTCCTGGTCGGGCCTGAAGGCCGGATCGTTGGCATCGATCCGATTCCCGAGATGGTGGCAGCCGCTTGTCGAGCGGCAGATCGTCTGGGATTAAAGAATGCACAATTTGACGTCGCCTTTGCAGACCATCTCCCGTTTCCAGCCGATACCTTCGATGCCGTGATCAGCCGCTTCGGCGTGATGTTCTTTCCCTCTCCTGTGGACGCGATTCGCGAGATGTTGAGAGTGCTCAAGCCCGGGCGGAAACTGGCCTTGGCGGTCTGGCATTTCGCCGAAAGAAATCCTTTCCACTACACGCTGTCGCGAGTCATGGACCGGTATGTCGATTCCCCACCACTTGCGCCGGATGCGCCGGACGCATTCCGCTTTGCCCGTCCTGGCAAGCTAGCGGAGGTTCTTAACGAGGCCGGAGTGATGGCGGCATCCGAGCGCCTCTTTCAATTCCCCATACAAGCGCCGATCTCAGTGGAAGACTTTTGGACACTGCGATGCGAGATGTCTGAGAAGCTTCGGGGAAAGATCGCCATGCTTTCCAGGGAGCAGGTGAATGAAGTGAAGCGCCAGGCGCTCGAAGCTTTTCGTGAGTATTCCACAGACCGTGGGATGAGTTTCCCGGCTGAGGTTCTAATCGTCAGTGGAACAAAGAACGGTCCGGCATAGCTCAACCGTCAATTGAAAATCGGCGGCTGGAGCCCGCCACATCGCCGCTCAGGCCGATTTTCGCTGCGGTTACTAGCGATAAGAGTCGACTACTAGTGAAGGAAGAGATGTTGCAGGAGTGGGCGGGATGCGAGGGTACTTCACTCGCGATGGTGCGGATCATAGACGGTTGGGAGCGGCCTCGGGGATGGAACTCCGTTCAAAATATCCTCCGGGAGAATGAAGCGGGTGTAGAATGCCCAACGGTCGCTGAATTCCAAGCCTGGAGGTCGTTATGGGCCAGCGCGACTGTCTGACTGTTGTCCTGATGTCGATCCTTATAGGTATAAGTGGCTGCCATGGGTCGAAAAATGCCGGGAGCGGCGACGCGGTACGCGTAAACTTCGCTGAGGCGGCTAAGTCGCCGGACGCCAGAACAGTACCGGCGACGAACCGACCGGTGTTCGACCGTGGCACCGAGCCAGCGCTGCCATCTAAACCCACCTCCGGTACCCGCAAGCAAGCGGCGGCCCCTGCCGCAGGCCCGCAGGCCTCGCTCATCCGTCCCTGTAACGTTGCCATCTTTCCCTGCTCATTCGATGGCGTCGTGCAAGACAATTGCGCCAGTTGCGGTTTGCCACCGGACCCTAACGCTGCCGTCGGCGCAGGCGTGATCGTCGAGGTTGTCAACGACCTGATCCAGGTCACAAACAGGAAGGGTGCGGTGCAGTGCGGTGGCCCCGTGACTCTGCAGCGCCTCCTCAGGACCACCGACAGCCTGACTGATCCACGGGTGCAGTTTGACGACGTGAATCAGCGCTTTAGTCTGTCGGTTACTGTCAGCAATCCAGGCGCCTCAGACACGCCCGCTATGCATGTAGCGGCCACCGAGACTCAGGACCCCTGCGGTAGCTGGTTCATCTATCGGCTCACGTTTCACGGAGATCCCTACCCCACGGGCGCGTTTCTGGATTTTCCGATGCTGGGTCAGGACCAAAATGCCCTGCTGCTCTCGCTCAGGACCTGTCTCCCTAATAAGAACTGCTTCAACTCGGACGGCGCGGTCTTCACGGTATTCGGACTGCCCAAATCCACCATCTACTCTGGCGCGCACGTGGACTTCAACGCCTTCCAGGTAGATTCACTCACCGCGCCGGTCACCAATGCCGGCCAGCCCATGATCGCCAGTCCGGTCAGCTGCTTCCTGGCCGCAGTTCCCGGCACCGGATACAAGCTGTACCGGCTGACCAACAGTGGCGGTGCCGGTGCAAGCTTGACCAAGACGACTATCAGCGATTCATTCTCGAAACCATCGCGAAGGGTCAATCAGCCCGGTACCGCCGACACACTCGATCCCTCTGACGGCAACATCACCAGCTTCCCGTACTTCGACGGCACGTTCATTTGGTTCACCCATGATGGGGACGATGATGGCTTTCCTACCGTGCGGTACGGGCGCGTGGACACCCGCAACAACAGCGTTGCGACAACGTTTGCATTCCACAGCGGAAGCAGCGACGACTTCAATTCTTCTCTCGCGGTGGGGTTCACTCCACGAGGAGAGAGGGTGTTTCTCAACTGGGCGTTTACCGACACCCCGGCCGGGACGGCGACCTCAGATGTGTTCGCCTCCGGGGATGCCAGTCAGCCGCTCGTGACGATCGCGGGCCCTGGCACGATCGACGCCTCCGGGGACGTCAGCAGCCAAGGCAGGTTCGGTGACTTTTCGTCGGTGTCCGTGGATCCGAATGTCAGCGGCTGTGCTTACGGTACGCAGCAGTATTTTGCTGACGATGGGAACTGGAAGACGCGCATCACGCCCATCGGCCGGTGTGAAGAAATCGTTGTGCATCCTCCAACGCGTTAATTGGTCATTACACATAACAGCAGCACCATAACTGGTTCCGCTGGGCACTGCTATCGCCATCATCATGACGCGCTTTGACGCAGTTCAACTCCATCAGAGTGACACGGATGCTTTTCTGGCGATCCCGTTCTACGGCATGATTGCCTTTGGCGTGATCATTGCGCTTGCCATCTATCGGAGGAAAAGGCCGGACTTCCATCGTCGGCTCATGTTTGTCGGAACCTGCGGGCTCATGGACGCAGCCGTTGCCCGCTTTGACTTTGTGTTCGACCATCGTCTTTTCTTTCTTTGCGTGGACCTTCTGATCACACTCGGTGTCCTGCGCGATGTTGTTGTCGATCGGCGTGTGCATAAGGTGTATCGCTATGCGCTGCCCGCGTTGATCGCTGGTCAAAGCCTTGCGATATACATGTGGCGTATGAACCCTCCCTGGTGGCGCACTATCACGCACGCAATCTTGGGATAGTACATGGGTGCTGCCACATAGTGTCCAGCCCTCCTCCGTCGTGGTAAGATCGCCGGAGCGCAAAGGGCGCATCCGGTCCGCGGGAAGGACAGAAGTCCACCTGATTGCAACAATTCGATTTCACGAACTAACTTTCTGCCCATGAATGCGGACCTCGGGCATACGAAAGGAAGTTCGTCATGCCGGTAAGACGCCTCCCATCGAATCCAAACCTCGATCACCTGAAATATCAAGCGAGAGACTTGCTCAAGGAGCATACCGCTCGCACTCCAGGAGTAGCCCAGCGGGTCAGGGAATTTCACCCGCATTTCAGTAAGGCCACGGACGCTGAGATCTTCGACGCCCGGCTGAGCCTTAGTGATGCGCAGCTCGCAATCGCTCGCGAGTATGGATTTACGAGCTGGGCCAGATTGAAAGCGCATATTGAGAAACCAGCGCTCTCGGATCAATTGGATCTGCCTCATCATGAGCGAATTGAAGACCCTGCGTTTCGTCGTGCCGTCGAACTCCTCGATGCAGGTGACGTAGCTGGTCTGCGTGCGTACCTGAATCAACATCCGAATCTTGTGCGTCAGCACGTTGCCTTCGAAGGCGGAAACTACTTTCGGAATCCAACACTTTTGGAATTCGTCGCAGAGAATCCGGTGCGCCGCGGCACTTTGCCGGACAACATTGTTCGGGTGGCCAAGGTCATTCTCGATGCCGGCATTGAACAATCCGCATTGAACGAGACGCTCATGCTCGTCTCGACTGGCAGTGTGCCGCGGGAATGTGGAATGCAACTTCCATTAATCGATCTCCTTTGCGATCACGGAGCGGATCCCGACAGCGCTATCCACGCAACCGCCTTGCACGGCGAGTTGGAAGCGGTGAACGCTTTGATCCGGCGCGGTGCCCGGATGGATCTGCCGGTTGCGGCGGCTCTGGGGCGCTTGGACGAGGCCCGTCTGTTGCTTCCGGGTGCCAGCAGTGAGGACCGCCATTTGGCGCTCACTGTGGCAGCGGATTTTGGTCATGTCGAGATCGTTCGATTGTTGCTTGACGCGGGCGAAGATCCAAACCGATACAACCCGGTCGGGGGCCATTCCCACACGACACCGCTGCACCAAGCTGCTGGGGGCGGCCATGATGAGGTAGTCCGACTTCTCGTCGAACGCGGTGCGCGATTAGATTTGAAGGATATCCTTTGGCAGGCTACACCGGCCGACTGGGCGAGACACGCAGGCAGGACAGAAATCGAGGCATATCTTCTTCGCAAGATGTATGGCAGGAGATATGACCGGAACCTGCGATGAAGCTAGTCGGCCCGCTTGCTGCTCGCTCGCCGGGGCTTCGGCTTGCTCTTGCCCTTGAGATTAAGCGCCACGGCAGCGCGGATGAGATCCTTCAAGGCCGCCGCATCGACCTTGTCGCCTTCGTGGATGTCGATGGCGCGCCTGACATTCCCCTCGAGGCTGGAGTTGAACAGACCTGAAGGGTCCTTCAACGCAGCTCCCTTGGCAAACGTCATCTTGACGACATTCTTGTACGTCTCTCCCGTGCAGACGATGCCGCCGTGGGACCAGACAGGAGTCCCCATCCACTTCCACTCTTCGACGATCTCAGGGTCGGCCTCGTGTACGATTTGCGCGCACTTTCGCGAGCGTCTTCCCGCGCCAGTCCCCAAGTTCAATGATTTTCTCGTCGATTAATGCAGAGGCAGATTCCACTGGGACGGGCCTTTTCATGTACACCTCCAACTCTCGCACCTAATTTAGCTGTGCTCAGCGTAACCCGCAACCTCCGCAAGTGGAAGCCTCTTCTGATTGGTTTTAGCGATCGAAATCAGCGGGCTGGAGCCCGCCGACTTGCATGTAAAGTATTGGGAAAAAGGGTTGGTGGAGGCGGCGGGAGTTGGACTGCACAGGCGCATTGCAAACAAACAAGTTATTGAAAACTAAGCACGCACAAAACTCGCAACACGCCAGATTCGCCTTATCCACACACGTATTACACACGCGTGATCTTCGCTTTCTGTTCTTCTCTTCGCAGTCGTGCCAACACGATTAGGGCGCACGAAACGCACAACACTCGAAAGTGGGCAAATCGTTGACCGGCACTTTGAAGCGGTGCACGGCTTAGTCGTGCTCAGCTGTGCAGGGATCCACATCTTAATCGACCGAATGTAGGTTATCGCTTGTCCTTTTGCTCAAATCGAGTGAACATTACTGCAGACAAGGGAGCGCGGATGTCTTTCCCAGAACGATGGCTGGTCCGGATTGTTTTCGCATGGGCCATCTTCTGCGCGGCGGTGTCCGGCCAGCAGAAGGCCTCGATCTCCGGCATCGTCCACAAAGTAGACGGGCCGCCGGTTGCGCACGTCGAAGTGTGGATCGAAGGAGCGGGCGCGACTCTGACCAGTGACTCCGGTGAGTTCACGTTGGCCATGACAGGAAATCTCAAAGTGGGCATGCCGGCCGTTTTTCACGTTAAGAATTGGATCATACTTAAACCGTGCGAGTTGAGAAACGGCCGAACCTACCTCCGCGGTCCCACAGCGGCGCCTATTGAATTTTTCGTAGTGCGGCCAGGCGACCCGAGGCTCAAGTCCGCCAAAGCGAGCGTCTCCATCATCGGATGCGTCATTGAAGAAGAAGCCTCTCAGTTTGCGACGAAACCAGTACGAGATGAAGTTCCCGCAAGAAAGGCGAAGGAGATGGGCTTCTCTTCCGAGGAGCTTGAGTCAGCTGTCGAGATCTGGGTCAAGTCGGTCGACGATCTCTACGACAAGGGATTGGCAGCCCTTTTCGAGGGACGGTATGCGGACGCCAGCCAGTATATTTCCCAGTCAATTGCCTCTTCGACGGTAGATGTTCTTGACAGATATATCCCGTTGGCACGCGCCGAGTATCAGCAAGGACACTATGCAGCAGCCGAGTCAGCCTTAAGGAAGGTAATCGCTGTCCACAACGACGATCCAACCCTCATAAATAATTTAGCGGTGGTTTTGGCTGCCCAAGCGAAATACAGCGAGGCGGAGCAGTTGTACAAGCGTGCCTTGGCCATTCGCGAGAAGGCCCTAGGAGCAGAGAGTCTTGAGGTAGCACACAGCCTCAGCAGCTTGGGTGACCTGTACAGCATGGAAGGAAAGTACGCCGAGGCGGAGCAGTTGTACAAGCGTGCCTTGGCCATTCGCGAGAAGGCCCTAGGAGCAGAGAGTCTTGAGGTAGCGCACAGCCTCAGCAGCTTGGGTGACCTGTACAGCATGGAAGGAAAGTACGCCGAGGCAGAAGCGTTGTTGAAACGCTCGCTGGCGATTCAGGAGGCCCTGGGGCCCGAGAATGCTGATCTGGCACTGAGCCTCAATAGCCTGGCCGCCCTCTATCGGTTTGAGGGGAGGTATGCGCAGGCGGAGTTGCTCTGCCGACGCGCGCTGGCTATCTTCGAGAAGGCCCCCGCCGCCTACCAGCCGGAGGTGGCAAAGACGCTCAACGACTTGGGGAGCCTCTACCGCGAAACCGGGCGGCTGCAGGAGGGACTGGCCGCCTACCAGGAAGCGCTGGCCATACGTCGCCAACTGGCAAAGACAAATCCTGCCGCCTACCAGCCGGAGGTGGCAAAGACGCTCAACGACTTGGGAAGCCTCTACCGCGAAACCGGGCGGCTGCAGGAGGGAGTGGCCGCCTACCAGGAGTCACTGGAAATCAGTCGCCAACTGGCGAAAACCAATCCTGCCGCCTACCAGCCGATTGTGGCCGTGACGCTGAACAACCTGGCCAACCTGTACACCGATAGCCAGCGGATGAAGGAGGCAGAGGGCGCCTACCAGGAAGCGCTGGGCATCCGTCGCCAGCTCGCGATGATCAATCCCGCCGCCTACCAGCCGGCTATGGCGCAGACGCTGAACAACCTGGGTGCCCTCTACACCGAAACCGAGCGGATGAAGGAGGCAGAGGGCGCCTACCAGGAATCACTGGAAATCCGTCGCCAACTGGCAGAGACCAATCCTGGCGGATACCTTCCAGGAATGGCGATAACGCTTGACAACCTAGGGAATCTCTACCGCGAAACTCAGCGGCCGAAGGAAGCCGAGGCCGCCTTACAAGAGGCGCTGGACATCCGTCGCCAACTGGCGAAGGGCAACCCTACCGCTTACCGGCCTGATGTGGCGCAAACGCTAAACAACCTGGGGGTCCTCTACCGGGAAACCCAGCGGCCGAAGGAAGCCGAGGTCGCCTACCAGGAAGCGCTGGACATCCGTCGTCAACTGGCGAAGACCAACCCTGCTGCCTACGGGTCTGACGTGGCGCAAACGTTAAACAACCTGGGGGTCCTTTCCTACGATGAAGGGAAAGTCAAAAATGCTACCAATTATTACGCCCAAGCCCTCGATATCCTACAGAGTTCTGGAAGATCAGATAGCCTCGCCATTGCCAGCACTCGTAATAATCTAGCAGCGGCTTACCAGCAACTCGGCGACTACCGCCGAGCGAGTATTCTATTCAGCGAAGCCTTAGAAACCAGAAAGCACGCTTTGGGTGCGAACCATCCTGACGTGGCGGCGACCCTGAATAACATCGCGGCACTTGAGGTCGCCCAAGGTGAGTATGCTAAGGCCGAGCCTCTCTTGAAAGAGGCGTTTCGCATTGACTTGGCAGCTCTTGGCCCCGATCATCCGGCCACACAAGAGATTCTCGCCAACTTGGCTGACGTGCAAAAGCGAGAGAAAAAACAGTAGCCTCGGCGCGATAGATAGAGAACAGATACCCACTGCGTTACTTACAATGAACGACGCATTCCAATATGCGAGCAGGATAAATAATCCGTGGAGTTTAGCGGCTTTTGGTGTCGCGGCTGTTTTGTATATAGTTCTCAAGAAGCGCGGAAGAGTTCCGATTCTGGGTTGGGTATGTATTATGGTTCTGGTTCTTGGAGCGATACTCTCTGCAGCTTACGTAGACGTTTTCCGCCTCAGGTCGAAAGATACAAGTGTATATAGGGTTAGGATAATTGTTATCGGTCCTGACGGAGTACCAGTTGAACAAGCTCAGGTATGGTCTTCTGTGGGCGGAGAGCCCAAAAAGGTTTCTGCTGGCTGGGAGTTTGATATTCCGGCATCGATTAAGCCCTCAGATGGGAAACTTACTATTTTTGCAGCGCACGCCTCGATGTACCTGCCGGCCCGAACCGATTTAGCGCTTGAGAGTAACTATAACCCTACGGCAGTTGTGCAATTCCAGAAAGCAGAGCTGGCTCCCATACGGGGTATTGTGATTAGTGAATCAGAGAAAGGAATCGAAGGGGCAATCGTCCAGGCCGTTGGGTATGAAACGGACACAGCAACAACGCAGAAAGATGGACAGTTCGTTTTGCCTACCCATGCCACGGATGGCCAGCAGGTACTTTTACGAGTAGAGAAGCAAGGCTACGTGACCGTTGAACAATATCACCCAGCTGGAGGCGAACCAGCAACTGTAGTTCTCACTGCCCGTTAGTGAATCGGATGAGATTATATTCTTGTCTATTGTGTATTGCACTTTGGTCCGTCTCTCACGCCTATTGCGGCGTGGACACAGGACCGTGTACTTATCGTGCAAGTTACCGATCCGCAGGACCGGCCAGTTTCAGGCGTCATTCTCAGCACTAAAGGAGAGGGAGCATTGGGGCCGCCGACGGACGTAGCCGGTAGGACGAGAATCAGGTTGGCTCCGAAGACTGCTGTTGATAGTTTAGTATCTCTGCAGCTGGTTAAGGTGTTGGACGGGCGAGATTTGGTTTTTATGTCTCCATGGGATGGTACGAGTGAGAGTTCATCTCCTTTCTTTGAGAATGAGTCGGAAAATTTTGTTGCCGTCGTGCTGGTTGCGCGAAAGGTCCGCCAGTCGCTCGAAAGCAAGGGAGGTTTAACGGATTCTGTGCTATTGTCTCTTCCTGGAACAAAGGGTCCAACCCACAAATAAAGGAGAAGTCGAGCGACTGATCTTCCTAAGAGCTCCGTAAGTTACGTAGAGTGCTGCACCGAAATGCCGGTCTTGTTACGGATTACTCCTGTGTGACAGGTACCCTACCGTGCGACGGAGAGGTTGGCAGGATTACTTCAGCCTGACGACTGCGCCGTGAACCGCTTGATGTTTTGGAACTGAAACCAGCGGGCTGGAGCCCGCTGACTTGCATGTAAAGTATTGAAAATAAGGATTGGTGGAGGCGGCGGGAGTTGAACCCGCGTCCGAAAATGCTGTCAGCAAAGAGCCTACATACTTAGTCACGTTCATGCGCCGGGAGTTACCCCGGCACTCTCGCTAGCCACGCTCAGAGCGGACAAGAAACGCAGCCAGCCAACCTGATAATCTCGCCGCGAACTCACAGGTGGAGAGTTCGCAGCCAGCTCACTGTGCGACGCCCTTTCTCAGCCCATGAGCAAAGCTGAGGAGGACGGCAACTTAATTAATTAAGCTGCGTATGCCAGTGTTTGGTTGGCAATTGTGTTTTTGCACACGATTACGGATGCATGCACTCCGGTATGCCTCTTTACCGCAATCACTTCCGTCGAAGCCGTGACGCCCCCGAAGTGAAACACGATCACCTTCACTCTACCAGTCCGGGCAGGGAAGTCAATCGCACCAGTAATATAGATGCCAGCCGCCGAAGCTGCGACTCCTGCATCCCGCGCCCCGGGAAATCATCCAAACGTTTTGCTGTCCTGTTAGTCTCATACGAGTGTGCATGCCGAAGCTGATCCAACTGACTGCAACCGGCCCGGCCCGGTTGCACGGCACAGAAGCCGGCTGCTGTAGGAGCGAGGGTACGGAGATGGCCGCGTGATTCCCGACTGTATCTCCTTCGACTCCATCCCGCACACCACCCGCATCTTCAGCGATTTCCTTTCTTACTCTCCCGCGGTCCGCAAGTTCTTCCCCACGCCGCCGAACGCGACGCAGGATTGCGCCTGGCGAAGTCCGTGCCAGCGCGATCTCGCACGGCAGGCGCTGGTCGCCGATGCGCTGGAGAAACAGAACCGGGCCTGGGGAGCGTCCGAGCAGACGCTGCGCAATATTCAACGCCTGCGCGAGGGCGCGTTCGCCGTCGTTACCGGCCAGCAGGTCGGACTCTTTGGCGGCCCGCTGATGTCGCTGTTCAAGATCGCGTCGGCGCTGGCGCTGACCAAGCAGGTGCAGCAGTCCGGTGTCGATTGCGTACCGGTGTTCTGGCTCGCAACCGAAGATCACGATCTCGACGAAGTGAACCAGGCGCTGTTTCTGACGCACGATTTTCAGCTTGCGCCCTTCAAGGCCAACACCACTGGAACTGCGGGCTCTCCCGTGGCCCACATTCGGTTCGCGGACGGAACGAACGAACTGGTCGCGGAGGCCGCCAAGCTGCTGGGCGAATCGCTGGCTGCCGACTACCTGCGCGAGAGCTACGTGGAGGGCGAGACGTTCTCCAACGCGTTCGCCAAACTTTACACCCGCATCTTTGCCGAGCACGGCCTCATCCTGCTCGATCCCGCAGATGCCGAGCTGCATCGCATCGCCACCCCGTTGTTTCTGGACGCGCTGCGCCGCTCCGCCGAACTCGACCAGGCGGTGCTGGAGCGCAATCGCGAGTTGCGCGACGGCGGCTACCACGAGCAAGTGAAGGTCACGCGCGAATCCACTCCGCTGTTTGCGCTGGTGGAAGGAGCGCGCGTTCCCGTGCACCGCGCCAATGGCGTGTTTGCGATTGGCAAGGAACGCCTCTCCGGCGAAGAGCTGGAGCGGCGCATCGCAGCGGCGCCGGAAAACTTCAGCGCCAACGTCCTGCTGCGGCCGGTGCTGCAGGATTACTGGCTTCCAACCCTGGCCTACATTGGTGGTCCGGCAGAAGTCGCATACTTCGCGCAGGGTGCCGTGGTTTACGAGAAGCTGCTGGGCCGCATCACCCCCATTTTTCCGCGCATGAGCGCGACTTTGATCGAGCCGCGCATCGAACGGCTGCTGACGAAATATCAGGTCGAGCTGCCCGAGCTGTTCCACGGAGAGTGCGAACTGCGCGACTGCATCGCTGCCCGGTCACTTCCGTCCGCACTCAAGGAGAATTTCGAGCAGGCCAGGCGAGCGGTGGAAGATGCCATGCAACGCGTGAGCGAGTCGTTGCAGACGCTCGATCCCACGCTGGTGGAAGCCGCTTCCCGCGCCACCAGCAAGATGCGATATCAGATAGACCGGCTGCAGAAGCGCGCGGCCCACGCCGAGTTGCGGCGTTCCGAGATTGTGGCGCGACACGCCGCGCAGATCGAGAATGCGCTGTATCCCAAGAAGTCTCTGCAGGAGCGGGAAATCGCGGGACTGTATTTTTATGCGAAGTACGGCCCCGAGCTGATCAACCGCCTCGTCGAACTGGCCCAGACCCGCTGCCCCGAGCACAAAGTGCTGACGCTGGGGGCGTGACGTCCATATTCCGGCCGCTGTATTCAATCTTCACCTTCCTGGCTGCCAAGTGTATCGCCCCCCAAGTTCACCCAACTGGGCTTAGCGGAAACCATTGCCTCCCGCCTGATTCCAGTCTACAATAGGTGTATAAGCGTTTATCTGCTTGAGTGTATAGGTGCCAAATGGAAGAACAGGCCGTCCGCTGGAACATCAAGGTCTCGAAGGAAACCGATCTCACCCTGCGCACCTTTCTGGGGGCCAGAGGCATGAAGAAAGGCGACCTGTCGAAGTTCATTGAAGAGGCCGTCCGCTGGCGCGTGTTTCATCGCACCGTTCAGGACATCAAGGCACGCAACGCCGACGCCGACCCGGACGAACTGCAGCGCATGGTTGACGACGCTGTACGCGAGGTCCGGGCGGAACGCCGCGCCAAGGGGAAGGCTGAAAAAGCCTGATGCGCGCGGTGCTCGATACGAACATCCTGGTGTCCGCCTTGATCTCCCCGACGGGCCATCCCGCCGCCATTTACGACGCTTGGGAAGACGGTAAATTTACGCTTCTGACGTGCGCGGAACATCTTGACGAGTTGCGGGCCACGCTGCAAAAGCCACAGGTCGCCGAACTCATCGGCCCCCACAAAGCCGGCCGTCTGGTGAACCAAGTCAGGAAGCTTGCCGAGGACATCGGCCCACTACCGCGCGTAAAACGCTCTCCCGATCCAACCGACGATTTTCTGCTGGCCCTGTCCGAGGCGGGTAAGGCCGACTACCTGGTGACGGGGGACAAGAGCGGTCTGCTCTCCCTTGACCGCCACCAAACCACGCGAATCGTCTCCGCAAGCGATTTCGCCGCATTGTTTCGCTGAATTCCCCCGGAGACTTCTGCCAATGATGGCACTTGGACGGCCGCAGATGCAGCCGCGAAGCGGCGGCGGTGAAGTGAGCCGGGGCGCAAGCCCTGGGGTAGAGTGGGAAATTGATCCAAGCCGCGTAGCGGCGGGAGAGGTTCTCACACAGACTCTAACGTCCTGCTGATGAGTGCTGGCGGCGATACAGAGCACCGAAGCTTCGGTGTAAACTCTTTCATCGCTTCGGAACTCAGGCGGACCAATCCTCATGCTGGCAAACATTCTAAGCATCGTCGGGTGTGTCGCGGCGTCAATGGCGTTTCTTTACCTGGTGAGCCGCACCTCCTCCGCGCCCTCGCGCAAGGAGTCCAACGACTTTACTGGCGCCGTCGTTGCCGTGATTGGCACCACGTATGCGGTGATCCTTGCCTTCACGCTGGCGGGCGTCTGGGCAATGTTTCAACAGGCCCAGGCCAACGAAGAGCAGGAAGCCAATGCGCTGGTGAACGTCTTCCGCATCGCCAGCCAACTCCAGGATCCTAATGCCAAAGCGATCGAGGAACTGTGCGTGCGTTATGCGGACAACGCAGTGGACCGGGAGTGGCCCGCCATGGAGAAGGAGCAGATGCCGCCCGAAGGTGGAGAGATGATCAACCAGTTCTGGAGGCTTGCGGGACAGGCCCAGGCACATGCGCAACCCGACGCCATCGCGGCGTACCAGCTCATGGAGGAGCTGCGCGGGTTGACCCAATACCGGCGCATTCGGGTCATGCAAAGCCGGGAGTCTCTGCCCGGTATTATATGGGCGGTGCTGTTGGCGGGAGGCATTATTACGGTTGTGTCAGCGTGCTTTTTCGGGGTTCCGAACTTCCGCTTTCACTTGTTGCAAGTGCTGGTGCTCAGCTTTCTGATCTCGCTGGTGCTGGTAGCCATCGCAGACATTGATCGTCCTTACCAGGGCATGGTGAGGGTCGAGCCCGAGGGATTTCAGGTCGCCCGAGTACGCTCCATAGCTTGAGTCATTAGGCGTGTGCGTGAAAACCGGTGCCTGATGCCAGGTTCGCCTCCGTCTTTTGGATGGGTGGGACACGCTGCAAGGCGCCCTGGGGCGCTAGACTTGCATGACTTGTATGTGTAGTATGACACATACTTGTATGTATAGTATTATACAATTTCCTTACAAAATTCCGGTTCTTGGCAGTTAAGTCATTAGACATCTATAGTTTACAACTAAGTCGCACGGGCTCTATAATTTGCGAGGAGCGGTAGGAGTGAAGGGCAATAATATACTTGACAGACTGACGGTCAGTGTAATACCTTAAAACTAGAACCGGAGTCAAATGTCATGGACAACACAGAGCACTCTCCAAGGAAGCGATTCAGTACTTCTCAGATTTCGAGAACTGCCGGTGAGCTCATGGTTGCTATCGCTGGCCGGATGGAATGTGAAATGTCCGCGTCTGCAAGTCAGACAAAGTAACCTATCTCGAAAAAGGCGCGTGTGTACAAGTGCAAGGGCAAGCACTCAAAACAGAAGTTCTCACTCAAGGTTGGCACAGTATTAGAGGATTCAGCGATTCCCTTAGAGAAATGGCTTCCTGCGCTGTGGTTGCTAGTCAACTGACAAGAACGGAGTAAGCTGTTACGAGATTCACCGCGCTCTGGGTGTGACCCAAAAGAGCGCATGGTTCATGCTGCATCGCATCCGCCTTGCGGTGAAAACCAACGCTTTCGGCATAAAACTGGGCGGAACTGGCGGAATAGTGGAGGTGGATGAAACTTTTATCGGCGGCAAGCTTTCAAGAATATGCACAAAGACAAGAATGCGCTATGAGCAAAAGAGTGGCGGGATCGCACAAGAAAACCATTGTAATGGGAATGCTTGATCGCGATCTGAGGCAGGTGCGCGCTACTGTCGTTCCGAATGTGAAGCGCGAGACCCTGCAGAGCGAGATGCTAAGAGAAGTGAGGCACGGCTCAAGGGTTTACACTGATGAGTGGGTAGGCTACAGTGCGCTGAGCAAAAAGTACGTGCATGAGGTTGTGAATCACGCGGAGCGGTATGTTGATGGGCAGGTTCACACCAATGGCATCGAGAACTTCTGGAGCCTGCTCAAGCGAACCCTGAAGGGTACCTATGTTGCAGTCGAACCGTATCACATGGAACGATACATAGACGAGCAGGATTTTCGATTCAACAATCGTGCCACCAAAGACAATCCGCTGGATGATGCGGACAGCTTCATATTGGCTCTGTCGCAGATTGTAGGAAAGCGCCTGACTTACGCTGAGGTAACAGGCAAGGTGGGAGAAACGGCGATTCTAAGATTAAATGCTAAACAGAGAGTTTAACACCGGAGAAAGAAACGCGGGAAGCGCGTTTCTCTGCTTTCGCTTTCTTCTCGGCGTCCAGTTGAGCCTTGATCTCGCTAGTGCGGGAACGGCCACTAGACGCTTCATAAAATCGGTGAACTGGCCGAAGTCACCCGTGACATTCTTGGCGGAAGGGTTTTCAACAACTTAGCACAGTTAGTCAGTGAAGTATATTATTGCCGGCGTAAGTTGTTGATTCTAAATAAAAGCGATGAGGGGGGTATTAGTCAGCGAGGAATCTGCTGTTAGGACAAGGGGAAATGCGGTTGAGGAAAAGCAGATCCCTCGTCGCGCTCGGTCGGTCGCCATGGCGACATCCTTCGCGTCTCCTCGTGATGACAAATCAAGAAGAGAGCTCTTGCGACGACAAATCATGAGGAAGCCTTACGATGACAATTCATGAGGACGTCTTGAGTCGGTTCTGTGGACATCTCGAAATATCCCATCCAACCAAAAGAAGGTTGGGTGGGGCACCCGCGAAGCCCCCGGAAAAATGAAGCCGGCATCATTGCCGGCTTCGGTAGGAGAGTTATGGATGAGGCTCTATGTTTCGATGGCTCCGACGGCGACCTGCGAATCCTGCTTGATGATGACTTCAGTCAGTGCCTTAGTTCCGTATTCGAATCCCCGGTCGAAGGCCTTCAGGTTCAGTTCGCGATAGGCCTGCGGGCACTGAATCAGCCACGGCGTTGCGCAGCGCACTGGCCTCGACCACCTGCGTGATGGCCCCGAAGAAGCCGACCATCACGATGTTCAGCACCATCTTCTTGCCCAGCTCTTCAGCGATGCGGGTCGCCGGGATACTGTAAACGCGCACGCCTGCCGGCAACTCGCCAATCCGCACCAGGTCTTCTTCGATGATCAGAATGCCTTCGTCCTTGATCTGGGGAGCGAACAGCGCGTAAGCCTCCTGCGACATCGCGACCAGGATGTCGGGCCGGGGCACGTAGGGATAGAGCACGGAGCTATCGGAGAGGATGAGCTGCGCGCTGCAGGCTCCGCCGCGCGCCTCCGGCCCAAAGTTTTGCGTCATGGTGGAGTAGCCGGCCTGGTAGATGCAGCCAGCCTTGCCGATGATGATGGCCGACAGAATAACGCCCTGGCCGCCAAATCCTGCGATGCGGATCTCGCTTATTGGCATGAGCATGCCTCCGTTTCCACGTAATCGTCCCCCAGCGACTCGACCAGTCTGGTCGTGCATCAGATCGCCATAATCGCTGCGCTCACGATCGACAAACTTGCCGACGGTGATCTCGCCACTCTTGGTCAATGCGACGTCTTTGGTCGGCGCGCCGTTGACGCACCTTGCTGACTTCTTTGTAGAACTTCATGGTGTCGAGGCCGTCGCCCATCTTGTTGCGCCGCTGGTAAAGCGTCGGACAAGGCGACAACACCTCGATGAAGCTGAAGCCCTTCTTGGCGAACATCTCCTGCATGGAGCGCGCCAGTTGGCGGACATGGAACGCTGTCCAGCGCGCAACGTAAACCGCTCCCGCCGCTTCCACCAGATAAGGCAGGTTGAAGACGGATCGTACGTTCCATAAGGATTGGTCGAGGTGATCACGTCTCCCGGCGTGGTCGGCGCCGTCTGCCCGCCGGTCATGGCATAGATCAGGTTATTGATGCAGACGACCTTGATATCCACGTTGCGGCGCGCGGCGTGAATCAGATGGTTGCCGCCGATGGCGAACAAGTCGCCGTCACCGGAGTACACGACCACGTTCAACTTGGGATTCGCCAGCTTCAGGCCGGTGGCGAACGGAATCGCGCGGCCATGCGTGGTGTGGAACGAATCCTGGTTGAGGTAGCCGGCAACGCGTCCCGTGCAGCCGATACCGGAGACGATGGCCAGGTTCTTCACGTCGATCTTGGCATCGATGAGCGCGTGCGCGAAGGAGTTGACGCTGGTGCCGATGCCGCAGCCCGGACACCAGATATGCGGAATGCGATCCATCCGCAGGAATTGTTCCACGGGATTGTGGAACGTTCAGTTCTGCTCATCGCGCCACCTCCATGATGGCTTGCAGAATGTCTTCAGGACTGGTGCACGCTGCCTCCGGCGTGCCCCACGAAGCCGGACCAGCGCTTTGCCGGCGGCGGCGCGTTCTACTTCACGCACCATCTGACCGAGGTTCAGCTCAGCCACGACGAATGGCCTTCACCTTGCTGGCGATTTCCGCAATTTTCTTCTCGGGGAACGGCCAGGCGGTGATGAGGCGGAACTTGCCGACCTTCACGCCTTTCTGCCGCGCCATCTCGATGGCACGCTGCGCCACACGCGAGGTGATGCCGTACGACACCACAACCACTTCGGCACCCTCGATCTGGTCTGCCTCGTAGAGAATGATCTTGTCGGCATTTTTCGTGGATCTTCTCGTGTAACCGCCTCACCAGCTTGTCTTGCACGCACGGGCCTCATGTCGGGATATCCGCGCTCGTCGTGGGTCAGGCCGGTCACGTGTACGTTGTAGCCTTCGCCGGTTCTGCGGCATATCGGGCACCAGGTCTTCGCGTCGGCTCAAAGGCGAGGAACTCGCCGGGAGGAAGGGTGGTATAGCGGCGCGGTTCGACTTCAATTTGCTCGGCCGGAGGAATCACGACCTTCTCGGTCATGTGACCGACGACTTCGTCCATCATGACGAACACCGGGCAGCGATACTTCTCGGCATAGTTGAACGCGGTAATGGTCAGGTCGAAGCACTCTTGCGGAGAGTTCGGACACAGCGCAATGACTTCATAATCGCCGTGCGATCCCCAACGCACCTGCATCATGTCGGCTTGCGCGGGAAGCGTCGGCAATCCGGTGGACGGGCCGCCGCGCTGCACGTCAACGAAGACGCACGGCGTCTCGGTCATTAGCGGCGTAGCCGATGTGTTCCATCATCAGCGAGAAGCCCGGACCTGAGGTCACGGTGAACGCCTTGGCTCCGCCCCAGACCGCGCCTTGAATCGCGATGGAGGCGGCAAGCTCATCTTCCATCTGGATGAAGGTTCCGCCGACGGTAGGAACGCGAGCCGCGAAGCGCTCCACCACTTCGGTCGAGGGCGTGATGGGATAACCGGAGGAGAAGCGCGCGCCGGCAGCCAGAGCACCCTCGCAGCAGGCATGGTCGCCGTCGAGAAAGTGGGTGCCGGTCAAGACTCCAGCAGGATCAGCGTGCATCTTGCTCCTCCTTTGCTTCCGCTAACACGGGACGGTGCCGGAGCAGGGGCGGCGCCTCCTTGCGCGGGAGACCGGCTGCTTGAAGCCGAAGATCGCGAAGTCAGGGCAATACATGCCACACAAATCGCAACCGCTGCACTTCTCCGGATGAACCATGTAGGGCGTGTGATAGCCCTTGGCGTTGAAAGCGGAGGAGAGCGCCAGGACGTGTGTGGGACAGAACTCCACGCAGAAACCGCAGGCCTTACAGCGCTCGACTACGATCTGCACCGAACCTTTGGCCATTGCTGTCCTTCTTGCTCGCGCCGCTCTGAAGGGAATGGCAGCTGCTAACCGGCATTTTCCGTTTTCGATTGGCGTCGTACCTTGGGATTACGTTGCGGTTGGGAAGCTCACCCACTACCGAACGATGATTCGATTCTTGCCTAGCTACGGCCCAACTCGAAGTGATGGCCATCACAACGTGATGTGAGGTGTGGAAAAAGAAGCCGGCATCATTGCCGGCTTCGGTAGGGAGTTATGGATGAAGCTATATGTTTCGATGGCTCCGACGGCGACCTGCGAATCCTGCTTGATGATGACTTCAGTCAGTGCCTTCGTTCCGTATTCGAATCCCCGGTCGAAGGCTTTGAGGTTGAGTTCGCGATAGGCCGCGGGCACGGAATCGGCCACGGCGTTGCGCAGCGCATCTGGCCTCGACCACCTGCGTGATGGCCCCGAAGAATCCGACCATGACGATGTTCAACACCATCTTCTTGCCCAGTTCTTCGGCGATGCGGGTCGCCGGGACGCTATAAACGCGGACGCCCGCCGGCAACTCGCCAATCCGTACCAGGTCCTCTTCAATGATCAGAATGCCTTCGTCCTTGATCTGCGGAGCAAACAGCGCGTAGGCCTCCTGCGACATCACGACCAGGATGTCCGGCCGGGGCACGTAGGGATAGAGCACGGGAGTATCGGAGAGAATGAGCTGGGCGCTGCAGGCTCCTCCGCGCGCCTCCGGCCCAAAGTTTTGCGTCATGGTGGAGTAGCCGGGCTGGTAGATGCAACCAGCCTTGCCGATGATGATGGCCGACAAGATAACGCCCTGGCCTCCAAATCCTGCGATGCGTACCTCGCTTATTGGCATGAACACGCCTCCGTTTCCACGTAATCGTCTCCCAGCGATTCGACCAACTGGTCGTGCATGAGATCGCGATAATCGCTGCGCTCCCGATCGACAAACTTGCCGACCGTGATTTCACCACTCTTGGTCAATGCGACGTCTTTGGTCGGCGCGCCGTGACGCACCTTGCTGACCTTCTTTGTAGAACTTCATGGTGTCGAGGCCGTCGCCCATCTTGTTGCGACGCTGGTAGAGAGTCGGACAAGGCGACAATACTTCGATGAAGCTGAAGCCCTTCTTGGCGAACATCTCCTGCATGGAGCGCGCCAATTGGCGGACATGGAACGCGGTCCAGCGCGCCACGTAAACCGCTCCCGCCGCTTCCACCAGGTAAGGCAGGTTGAACGAGGGATCGTAGGTTCCATAAGGATTGGTCGAGGTGACCACGTCTCCCGGCGTGGTGGGCGCGGTCTGGCCGCCGGTCATGGCGTAGATCAGGTTGTTAATGCAGACGACCTTGATGTCAACGTTGCGGCGCGCCGCGTGAATCAGGTGGTTGCCGCCGATGGCGAACAGGTCGCCGTCACCGGAGTAGACCACTACGTTCAGCTTGGGGTTCGCCAGCTTCAGTCCGGTGGCGAACGGAATGGCGCGGCCGTGGGTGGTGTGAAACGAATCCTGATTGACGTACCCGGCAACACGGCCCGTGCAGCCGATGCCGGACACGATGGCCAGGTTCTTGGTGTCGATCTTGGCATCAATGAGCGCGTGGGCAAAGGAGTTGACGCTGGTGCCAATGCCGCAGCCCGGACACCAGATGTGCGGAATGCGATCCATCCGCAGGAACTGTTCCACGGGATTCTGAACGTTCAGCTCACTCATCGTGCCACCTCCAGAATGGCTTGCAGAATGTCTTCAGGACGATGCACGCTGCCTCCCGCGTGCCCCACAAAGCGGACCGTCGCTTTACCGGCGACGGCACGTTCCACTTCGCGCACCATCTGCCCCAGGTTCAGCTCAACCACCACATGGCCTTCACCTTGGCGGCGATCTCCGCAATCTTCTTCTGCGGAAACGGCCAGGCAGTGATCAGGCGGAACTTGCCAACTTTGAGGCCTTTCTGCCGCGCCATCTCGATGGCACGTTGCGCTACACGCGAGGTGATGCCGTAGGACACCACAACAACGTCGGCACCTTCGATCTGATCTTCTTCGTACAGGATGATCTTGTCGGCGTTCTTCGTAATTTTTTCCTGCAACCGCCTTACCAGTTTGTCCTGCGTGCCCGGCGTCATGTCGGGATATCCGCGCTCATCGTGGGTCAGTCCGGTAACGTGGACGTTGTAGCCCTCGCCGGTGCGCGGCATATCGGGCACCAGATCTTCGCGCGGATGGTACGAGAGGAACTCGCCGGGCGGAAGCGTGGTGTAGCGCCGCGGTGTAACTTCAATCTGCTCGGGCGGGGGAATCACAACCTTTTCGGTCATGTGACCGACGACCTCGTCCATCATGACGAACACCGGGCAGCGATACTGCTCGGCATAGTTGAAGGCGGTAATGGTCAGGTCGAAACACTCTTGCGGAGAGTTGGGACATAGCGCAATCACTTCATAATCGCCGTGCGAGCCCCAGCGTACCTGCATCATGTCGGCTTGCGCAGGCAGGGTTGGCAACCCAGTCGAAGGACCACCGCGCTGCACGTCAACGAAGACGCATGGCGTTTCGGTCATGATGGCCAGCCCGATGTGCTCCATCATCAGCGAGAAGCCCGGGCCCGAGGTGACGGTGAAGGCTTTGGCTCCGCCCCAGACCGCGCCTTGAATCGCGATCGAGGCGGCGAGCTCATCTTCCATCTGGATGAAGGTCCCGCCGACCGTGGGTACGCGGGCTGAGAAGCGTTCGACGACTTCGGTCGAAGGCGTGATGGGATAGCCGGCGGAAAATCTGGCGCCCGCCGCCAGCGCACCTTCGCAGCAGGCATGGTCGCCGTCCAGAAAATGGGTGCCGGTCAGGACTCCGGCAGCTTCAGCGTGCATCTTGCTCCTCCTTTGTTTCCGCTATCTCCGGGACCGGTGGCGGAGCGGGGGCGGCAGCTTCCTTCGCTTCCGCCGCCAGCTTGTGGCCGAAGATCGCGAAGTCAGGGCAATACATGCCACACAAGTCGCAACCGCTGCACTTCTCCGGATGGACCATGTAAGGGGTGTGATAACCCTTAGCGTTGAAAGCGGAGGAGAGCGCCAATACGTGAGTAGGACAGAACTCCACGCAGAAACCGCAGGCCTTACAGCGCTCCACGACGATCTGCACCGAACCTTTGGCCATTTGTTGCCCTTTCCTATCGTGCCGTTCAGAAGGTAAGGCCGCGACGTGCGGCATCTTTTGATTGGCTTCGCACCTGGATTACGTTGCGGTTGGAATGCTCACCGAGCACCGAACGATGGTTCAATTTTTGCCGATGTCCGGCCCAACGGGAAGTGATAGCCGTCACATGGCGGTGTGAGGTGTGCACAGCGGCATTCAGACGGAAGCGCCTTTCGCTTTTCGCCATTCGCTCGCGGAATGGCGGTGTCATTCTTACCGAAGCCAGCCTGCTTAGCGACCGATCCACTCCAGTTGGAGCGCCTTTTCCGTAACCGCCATGGCCTTCATCTCTGGATCGCCCGTCACCAGGGGAGCATCCTGCAAAAGGGCCGTCGCCGCAGCGAAACCGTCGGCGTAAGAAATGGGATGTCGGGCCTTGAGGGTGGCGGCCAGCATGACCAGTTCGTCATGGGCTGAGATGGTCATCACCCGCGGATGCAGAGTTTCCAGGACCCGTCGGCCATAGGCCATGTCGCGGGCCTTGACGGAAAGATAGAACACCTCACCAAGATTCACGACGCTCATCGAGAGCCGGCCTTCCCGGCGGTCGGCTGCCTGCAACAAGGCGCGCATCCGGTCCGCAGCCGGCTGTTGGCCTTTGAGCCAGGCCATGACCGCCCACGCGTCGAGGACCAGGTCGCGCATCTAGGACCAGCGCCGGTCTTTGGCGAGTTCGGCTTTGCGTTCCTGCCGCATCAGTTTCTCTACGTCGACGCGCCCGAGAGAACCCTGCAGCACCTCCAAAGGCAGTCCGGCAGCCGGCTTGAGACGAGAAGCCCATATTTCAAGGGCCTGACGGACTGCGTCTTGCAGTGTCACCCCACGGCTCGCGGCCAGGCTCTTGATGCGGCGCAGCTCGGGTGCGGGCAGTCTGACGGAAAGTACTGCGATTTGCTTGCTTGCTGGCATGCTGGCATTATAGCAGCGTGCTGGGGGGGGGGGCCACCCACGTAAAGAGAACTCGGGGTGGGGTACCCGGCGAGATGGGATATACACTGGGTACCTGCTTTGGAGTCCAACGCAAGTTGTGGTCGATTCTGCCCCGCCTCGCTGTCAGGGGCAGACCAAGGGAAGGAATGCAAAACTCAGGAAGAGGATGCAAACATGAGCGATGCGAATCCTAAAGCTGAACCGCAGGAACAACGAAATACGTCGTCGCAACCTAAGTGGTCTAACCCGACCGTACTTGGACTCTTGGCGGCCACTATTGGTCTTATTGGAAACCTAGTTGTTGCACGATACAACAACTATACCTCAAGCGAGATGGAGCACGAGCGATCTCAGTCTAATCTTGTCATAGAGGCGATCAAGACTGGAAACCAACAGGCAGCTTGTAGGAATTTAAACTTTTTTGTGACTCTCGGATTGCTGGAGGATCCCAAAGGGAACATTAAGAAGTGTCTGACTAACGTTAGAACGACGCCGGTATTACCGGGAATTGTCGTTCACAACAAGTTCGAGTTCCGCGGGAAAGTACTAGACGCGAATACGAAGACGCCAGTCAGTGATGCGTTGGTTGAAGTGGTAGCTACTGGAGCGGGCGAAGGGGGTAGACCTAATTCTGTTGTAACTAATGCATAAAGGTTCATTTGACATCGTATTGCAAGACCTACTATCGCTCTCCGGACCTTCCACGTCGAGGTTCCGCTTGCGAGTCGAAAAGAATGGATATGTACCATTTAGTGGCCCGGTTTCTCCTACTTTCGAGGAGGAGCAAAGTAGTGAAGGCGGTGGAGGTGGAGGAGGGGGGCCAGATCTGGTCATCGTGTTGAACCGAACTCCAAAACGATAACTCGGGCTACGTCTTTGGTCCCGATGCCGGGAATGTCGGTTCTGATGTCGCTGGGGTTTTCGGTGACGTTGGGCACCTCGCCTGAGTTCTGGCTCAAGATGCAGATGCAGTATGACCTGTGGCAAGCGCAGAAGGCGAGGCGGCCAAGAATTCGCCGGTTCCCGCACGTGTCAAAGGGCAAAAGGTGGCAGTGGCTTAAGGCCACAGCGCCGAGCCTCTCGCCCCGTAACACGGTTGTATTCGGTCTGACTCAGTTAGGGACTGAGAATTCTCTGGCGGAACCACTCCGGGAGTTCAGATTCACTGAGCGTGCCGGCGGCGACCGACTCCATGGCGCGTACCGCATCTGCCGGATCAAAGCGCAGGTGATGGCCATTGTCGGCCAGGAACAGACGGGCAACCACCCAGCCCGTTCGCTTGTTGCCGTCGGCAAAAGGATGGTTGCGGACCAGGCCGTAGGCATAGCTGGCAGCGAGGGTCGCCGCGTCCGGGTTTCCGTAAGTCGCCAAGTTCAGCGGCCGACCCAGGGCCGCCTCCAGACGCCCGCCGTCGATCAGCCCCGATAAGCCTCCATGCTCGGCCAATTGGAGCGTCGTGGATCGCATACACCACGTCCTCGCGGACCCATCGCCAAGCGGTCACCGGGAGAGCGCCTTCAGGATCTCGCGGTCGTCGTGCATGATCTCTTCGGCCAGATTCATCTGCCGTTCGAAATCCGGATCGTAGGGTGTAATCCGATAGCCACCAGGCGCGTCCGTCAGGTACAACAAATCACCCTTCTTTACCTTCAACCGGGCCATTACCTCTTTGTTGAGGATGATTCCTGCAGATGCGCCAACCGTCGTGATCTTCAGCTTAGGCATGAAGAGCCTCCCGTGAACTATATAATCCACATTATAAACCGACAAAACGAAGCATTGCATCTGGCCTGAACCCCGAGCGGTCCGGAGCACTCCTCGTTCTGAGCTGGCAGCGTGGCATCATGTCTCACGACTCATGTGACCGCTCTCACTGCGGCGCTTCCGGTCTAGGCGCACCATAGGGGCAGGAGAAAAGTGTCCCCACTTCATGGGTCTAATGACGCTTTTGAGCACACTATGAAAAAGGTGCTAATCCTGGGAGCTGCCGGCCGAGACTTCCATAATTTCAACGTAGTTTTTCGAAACAATCCTGAATTCCAAGTCGTAGGCTTTACCGCTACTCAAATCCCCAACATTATCGACCGCCGTTATCCCGCCGAACTGGCGGGCGACCTGTATCCAGATGGCATCCCTATTCTCGACGAGCACAAGATGGAGGCGTACATCCGCGAGAAGCGCGTGGATGTTGTCGTGTTTTCCTACAGCGATGTCTCTCACTCGACCGTAATGCACCTGGCCTGTCGTGCGGTCGCGGTGGGCGCCGACTTCTGGCTGCTCGGTGTCGAGCGCACGCAACTGGTCGCGAAGGTGCCAGTGATTTCCGTTTGCGCCGTTCGCACCGGTTGCGGCAAGAGCCCGGTCTCGCGCCGCATCGCCGCCGAATTACGGGTCATGGGCTGGAACCCGGTCGTGGTCCGTCATCCCATGCCTTACGGCGATATCGCTGCCCAGCGGGCGCAGCGCTTTGCCACCATGGCCGATCTGGACCGCTACCAGTGCACCATCGAAGAGCGCGAAGAATACGAGCCCCACATCATGGAGGGGACCACGGTCTACGCAGGAGTGGATTACGACGGGCATTCTGCATCAGGCGGAAAAAGAGGGCGACGTCATTCTGTGGGACGGCGGCAACAACGACACCTCTTTTTATCGTCCTGATCTGGATATCGTCGTACTCGATCCGCACCGGCCCGGCCACGAGTTGGCGTACTTCCCCGGCGAGGTGAACTTCCGCACGGCGCACGTGCTCATCATCAACAAGGTGGACACGGCCGATCCTGACGGAGTCAAGACGGTGCGGCAGAACATCGCGTTAAACAACCCCACGGCAAAGGTCATCGAGACAGCCTGCAAATTGACCGTCGCCGATCCTGAGGCAATCCGGGGCAAGAGCGTCCTCGTCATCGAAGACGGCCCGACGCTCACCCACGGCGACATGCCTTACGGCGCCGGCGTGTTAGCGGCGAATCGTTATGGCGCGGGCTGCCTGGTTGACCCACGTCCATACGCGGTCGGCTCGATCGAGAAAACCTTCGAGAAGTTTCCCCACCTCTGGAGAGTTCTGCCGGCTATGGGCTACAACGACACCCAACGCCACGAACTTGAACAGACCATCAAGCGCGTACCGTGCGATCTGGTGGTGATTGCGACCCCGATCGATCTTGCCCGGGTCATCAACCTGGACAAGCCCAGTGTGCGGGTGAGCTACGAGGTGGAGGAGATCGGCAGACCCGCGATCACCGAAATGCTGGAGCAGTTCACCCAGGCCCGCAAGCCAGAGCTTGCCGGTGCAGGGAGGTAGCCATGCTTGCGCGGGATTTCCTCTCGATCCGCGACTTCTCACCGCAGCAGATCTGGCACTTCATTGATAGGGCGTGCCAGATCAAGGCCGACCCCGGCGCTTATGCCGAAGCTCTAAAGGGCAAGACGCTGGCGATGATCTTCGAAAAGCCCTCCTTGCGCACGCGGGTGACGTTCGATGTTGGCATCCAGGAACTGGGCGGGCATCCGCTGTATCTCTCGCCGGCCGAGATCAGTCTCGGCAAGCGCGAGTCGGTGTATGACATCGCCCGGAACCTGGAGCGCATGGTGCAAGGCATCATGATCCGGACCTTCGCCCACGACATCGTGGAGCAGATGGCCGAATACGCCTGCGTCCCCGTAATCAATGGTCTTACCGATTACAGCCATCCCTGCCAGGCGATGGCGGACTATCTCACCATGCTCGAGGTGAAAGGCCGCATCGCCGGGCTGAAGGTCGCTTACGTCGGAGATGGCAACAATGTGGCGCACTCGCTGATGTTTGCGGGCGCGCAATTGGGCGCCCATGTCTGGGTTGCCACGCCGCCGGGATATGAGCCCGATGCCCGAGCGGTGGCGTGGTCGGCAAAACGCGGCGCCAAAACCAAAGCAAGCTGCACCGTCACCAACGATCCGAAGATAGCGGTCTCCGCGGCGGACGTGGTGTACACCGACGTGTGGACGAGCATGGGTCAGGAAGCGGAGTCGGAAACGCGACGCAACGTCTTCCGGGACTACCAGGTCAATGCGAAGCTTTTCGATTGCGCCAGGCCCGACGCGATCTTCCTGCATTGCCTGCCGGCGCATCGCGGCGATGAAGTCACCAACGATGTCATCGATTCACCTCGTTCCTTCGTCTTCCAGCAAGCAGAGAACCGGCTGCATGCCCAGAAGGCGATCATGTTGGAACTGATGGGCGGGGTTGCACAGGAGCGACAGGCCCTCCGCGAACCGATGCTGGAGTTGGTGAAGTAAGCCGCTGACTCGAAACTGGCAGATGGGAGTCAGACCACGTTTTTCTCCTTCCCGTGGTCGCCTCCCGTCTGCCGGTCGAGGCGCTGATCGCTGTTCGCTCTTCGCTTTTCGCTTTTCGCCAGAAGGCTTAAGGCGGCGACTGCTAGGAGCTAAAGGCTAGGAGCCAAAGGCCAAGAGCGAATAGCGATCAGCGAAAAGCGAATGGCCATTTTTATGTCAAAGACGGCGCTGGTTGCGGTTGGCGGCAATTCGCTCATCCGTGCCGGCGAAAAAGGGACCATCGCCGAGCAGTTGGCGAATGCTCGCCGGACGGCTGAGGCCATCGTTGGCCTCGTCCGGCTGGGATATCGCCTGGTCATCACCCATGGCAACGGGCCACAGGTGGGCGCGCAACTGCTGCGCTCGGAACGCGCCTCCGACCTAGTTTATGGCGAGACGCTCGATGTTTGCGGCGCTGCCAGCCAGGGCGAGATCGGATACCTGCTCGCCCAATCGCTGCACAACGCGCTTGCGGCCTCAGCGATGGATGTCCCGGTCGTCAGCGTGGTAACGCAAACCGTGGTGTCGCCGGACGATCCTGCAATGCGGGATCCGTCGAAGCCGATTGGCCCGTTTTATTCCCGGGCCGATGCCGAAGAGAAAAAGCGTCTGCTGGGCTGGCACATCGTTGAAGACGCGGCCCGCGGCTGGCGCCGGGTGGTTCCGTCACCCAAGCCCATCGAGATCGTGGAGGCCGACGTCATTCGCGCACTGATGAATCGTGGTGTGCTGGTGGTCTCCACCGGCGGCGGCGGCATCCCCGTAATGCGCGTCGACGGCCGCCTGCAAGGGGTTGACGCGGTCATCGACAAGGACCGCGCTTCCGCGCTGCTGGCCGTCGAACTAGGCGTGGACCTGTTCGCCATCTCCACCGATACGGAATACGTTTACCTGAACTACAGGCAGCCCGGCCAGACTCCGTTGACGCGCGTGACCGCTTCGCAATTGGACGCCTATTGCCGGGCAGGGCAGTTCCCTCCGGGAAACATGGGCCCGAAGATGGAGTCGGTATTGCGCTTTCTGTGCGGTGGCGGCAAGGAAGCGGTCATTACTTCTTACGAACACCTGTGCGACGCAGTGCAGGGATTGGCGGGCACGCACATTGTCCCCGATGCCGGGCCTGACTTGGACGCTGCGTGGCAGGAACTGGAGGAGCCGGTTAGCCGGTGAGCGCCATGTCAACCACTGAACAACCCGTTAGACTGCTGGACGACACGCCTGGGCATTCCTGTATGACTCTGAAGCACGTCATCGAGTCGCAACAGTTCACGCTTCCGCTGCTGATGGAGCTGTTCGACCGTGCGCGATTGATGGAGCGCGTCGTCGCCCGTGGCGGGACGCTGGATTACCAGAACCGGATTCTTGCCAGCTTGTTCTATGCGCCATCGACCCGCACTCGTTTCTCCTTCGAAGCCGCCATGCATCGCCTTGGGGGACGCGTGCTGTCCACCGAACATGCCGCCGCTTTTTCATCGGAGGTTGTCGGCGAACAGGTGGAAGACTCGATTCGCATCATCAGCAGCTACTGCGACGTGATTGTCATCCGCCACAATGAAACCGGAGGCGCAGCGCGCGCGGCAAAGGTCTCGCCCGTTCCCGTCATCAATGCCGGCGATGGCGAAGGCGGCCAGCATCCCACGCAGGCGCTGCTCGATCTGTACACCATCTACCGCGAGCGTCCGCTCGACGGCCTGAGCGTGGCGTTTATCGGCGAGCTTGACCGTGGTCGGACGGTGCGCTCGCTGGCGTATTTGCTGGCGAAGTTCGATCGCGTTAAAGTGTTCTTCGTCAGCCCGCCTGAGCTGCAGATGAAACCCGACATCCTGGAATACCTCGACCGGCACGGTGTCCGCTATGAAGTGGAAACGGACATTGACCGCGTGGTTGGCGAGGTCGACGTGGTGTACCAGACCCGCATTCGGCCCGAACGGATGCCGAGGGGTTCGCTGCGCTACGCCATTAATTCGAGCGTGCTACAGCGTATGAGGCCCGACGCGATGATCCTTCATCCGCTGCCGCGCACCGTAGAGTTGGACAAGACGGTGGATGACGATCCGCGCGCGCTGTACTTCCGCCAGGCAGCCAATGGCCTATATGTGCGAATGGCGTTGCTGACCATGCTGCTGGACGGATAGCGCGTGAAAACCTCGAACATCTGTCATCCCGAGCGAGGGCTTTAGTCCGAGTCGAGGGACTTGCTGTTCGCTGGGTGCCCCGTTCCATCTCTTCTTTGGGCCTGGGCCAAAATCGAATCTGGGTGCTCCGTTTAGCCCCCTTTTGGCTAGGGCGGGGCCGTCACACACCCCACGTTGTTGGTGTCGTAAGCTTCACCGAGGCACCATTCCCGCGCGCTCACGTCTTCTCCCGCTCCACGGAGACTCAATCTCAACCACGCCCTCTTCCCCGGTCGCATAATTCCTAAAGCTGCTGGATGGCCTGCACCGCGCTGGCCAGCGTCCCTCCGTCAGGCTCGCTGATCAGGAAGTGCACGTGTTCGGGTATGACCACGTAACCGATTACATAGAAATCATAGCGCCTGCGGCCGCAAACATCGCCGGCGTCGTCGTCCATAACCGAACGCAGACGTCCATACTTGGACGCAGCGGCGAATCCCGTTGCACGTAAGCCACTCGTTTTAGGGGCCAAAGCTGGCCACATTCTTGCACGTAGTCGGAAGTATGCTGCCACTCAACCTTTGTCGCCGACACTTCCGCGCTACGGGAAAATGCCTCGCGGGGCACCTGTTTTCTGGCGCTCTCCTGTTCGTCTCCAGCGTCTATGCGCAACCGTCGCAGACCCTGTCCGTTCCACCGGACTCGCCCCGCTGGGAATTGGAGGGGCAGGCCAAGACAACCGAATACCAAGGCCGCAAGTGCCTTTACCTCGACGGGGGAGCGGCGACCCTGAAAGACTTGGAGATGCGTGACGGCGTTATCGATGTCGATGTCGCAACCCCGGCCAAGCGCGGATTCTTCGGCATCCAGTTTCGAATCGCGAACGACGGCGCCAACGCCGAATGGGTTTACCTTCGCCAGCATAAGTCCGGCCTTCCCGATGCGATGCAGTACACGCCGGTTCTCAACACCGGCGCCAACTGGCAAATCTACAATGGGCCGGGCTTCACCGGTGCAGTCGATATACCGAAAGATGTCTGGTTCCACCTGCGCCTGGAGGTGGTAGGGGCGCAGGCAAAGTTGTATGTCAACGACATGGATAAGCCCGCGCTGGTCATGAACGACTTGAAAAGCGGCGTTCAGAAGGGCCAGGTAGCCCTGTATGTCCTGACCGGCGCGACCTATTTCTCGAATTTCGAAATACGGACAACGCCCGATGCGCCCTGGGAGCGTCACCCTCCGCCGATGCCTGCCGACACCCTGACCAAGTGGAGCCTGTCGCCCTCCTACGATGCGCTGGCGCGCAATCTCGAACGGCCGCTCTCACCGTCCGAGCGCGACGCCATCCAGTGGCAGGACGTAGAGGCGGAACCGCCCGGCTTTGTGGTCATCTACCGCTATCGCGAGGCCCCGCATCTGAAGGTCACGTTTCAGGGCGACTTTTCCAAGCGCCTTGAACCCCAGCCGGGAATGAAGGTGGTGTATGCACGCACCAGTATCGATTCCGACCGCGACCAAGTGAAAAAGCTCTACATCGGCTATAGCGACGACGTCAGTGTGTTCCTGAATGACAAGATCCTTTTCCGGGGCCGCAGCGCCCAGGGTTTCCGCGACCCCGGGTTCCTGGGCATAGTAAACCCTGAGAATGACGCGATCTACATTCCGCTGAAGAAGGGTCGCAACGAGTTGATGCTGGCCGTGAGCGAACTCGGCGGAGGGTGGGGATTTATTTGCCGCTTGGCGGACCTGGAGAACTAGGATCGCCGCTCGGCGTCGAGTGCCCGTAGTCGCGAATTCAGCCGTCCGGTCAACATCAGCCCCAGCATTCGGAAATCACTGATGAACGACCAGAACGGATGGCCGAAGGTGGCAGGTTTGTTCTTCTCCAGCAGGAAGTGACCGGTCCAGGCGAAACCGTAACCGATTGGAACAAATAACAGTGCATACCAGGGGTGGTGAGTTACCAACGCCGTGATCGCGACCGCAAGTCCCAGGGTTGTGCCGATGGCGTGCATCCAGCGGTTCGCCGGGTCGCTGTGCTGTTGCAGATAGAAGGCAAAGAACTCGTCATAGGAACGAAACATCCGCGGCTCGGTCATGGCAGCGCCCTTCCGGCAAATCCTCAAAACAAATTAAGAGCAGTTCGTCGCGCAAGAGTGTACTCCTCCTGCAGAAATTCCGCGATACCAGTAGTATTTTCCTGGAGGCATAGATGAGAGTTGGCATTTTGACGGGGGGCGGGGACTGCCCCGGACTGAACGCAGTCATACGGGCGGTAGTGCGCAAGGGAGTCATGCACTACGGCGATCAGGTCATAGGTTTCATGGAGGGCTGGCGCGGGGTCTTTGAGAACAAGACGATGGAGCTGGATATGGATGCCATCTCAGGCATCCTGCCGCGCGGCGGCACCATCCTGCGCACTTCGCGCACCAATCCGGCCAAGCGCGAAGGCGGCCTCCAGACCTGCCTTGAGAACCTGCGGGTTAACCGCGTCGATGCTCTGATCGCCATTGGCGGTGACGACACCATGAGCATCGCTCATGCTATGTACGAGCTGGGGGGAAACGTGGTGGGCGTGCCCAAGACGATTGATAACGACCTGATGGGAACCGATTTCTGCTTCGGCTTCGATACCGCCGTCAACACGGCGACCGAGGCCATCGATCGCGTGCATACGACCGCAGAGGCGCACCAGAGGGTCATCGTGGTAGAAGTCATGGGCCGCGGCTCAGGGTGGATCGCCATGTACAGCGGAATCGCCGGCGGCGCTGACGTGATTCTCATTCCCGAACTTCCCTTTAACATTGAAGAAGTTGCGGAGCGCATCCGCTTGAGACATGCGCGCGGCCGCTATTTCAGCATCGTCGTGGTCGCGGAAGGCGCGAAATTTGCCGCCGACAGCGCTCCGGTGGTCACTGCCCTGAGCAAAGATGAGTTTGGCCATGTCCGGCTGGGTGGGATCGGGGAGCTCCTGGCGCGTGAACTCGAGCACCGCACCGGACTCGAAACCCGCAGCGTCATCCTGGGGCATATCCAGCGGGGCGGCACGCCCAGTGCCTTCGATCGCGTGCTGGCCTCGCGCTACGGGATTGGCGCCATCGACCAGGTGCACAAGGGAATCTTCGGAGTGATGGTCGCGCTGCGCGGCAACGACATCACCACGATCCCTCTTGTGGACGCCATCAACAAAACGCGTCCGGTGGATCCGGAACTGGTAGAGGTCGCGATGGGATTGATCGACCCGATTCCCGACAGATGAACAACTAGTTCGCGGAGATCGCTGATGACAGGACGAAGAGTTTTCTTCCCAATACTGGCCGTGCTGCTTTGGTCCGCATCAGCGCTCGGACAAAGTACCTTTGCTCCGAAGGTTTCGGGACCGCTGTCGCAGCGTGTGGTGGCGTACCAGATCGACGCGAAGTACGACCCGGCCAAACATACCGTTGACGGCACGGAGACGCTGACCTACCACAACCTCACCGGTAAGCCGCTGGATCGGTTCCCGTTTCACCTCTACCTCAATGCCTTCCAGCCTAAGTCCACGTGGATGCATGAGGCGCATCGCGATGGGAGCTTCCGAAGCAGCAGCCTGGAGGAATGGGACCCTAAGGACGCCGGATCGAATGAGGTCACATCGTTCGAGGTCGTCGGTATGGGAGACCTAACCAGGCAGATGAAGTTCATCTCGCCTGACGACGGCAATCCCGACGACAAGACTGTGTTTGAAGTTCAGTTGCCGCATCCGGTCGCGCCCGGGCAGGATGTGCAGTTCAAAATCAAGTTTCGAGCGACCTTCCCCGAAGTCGTCGCGCGCACTGGTTACAAGCGCACGTTCCTGCTGGCCGGGCAGTGGTTCCCCAAGGTCGGAGTGTGGTGGCATGGCGCCTGGAACTGCCATCAATTCCATGCCTTCACCGAGTTCTTTGCTGACTTCGGCACCTTCGATGTGAAGATCACGCTGCCGAAGAATTACATCACCGGCGCAACTGGCGTTCAGACCGGCGACACGGACAACGGCAACGGTACGAAGACGGTGGCCTACCATGCCGAAGACGTTCACGACTTCGCCTGGACCGCCGACCCGAATTTCAAGATCGTCGAAGGCCGGTTCGACGGCAGCGTCGGCCCGGTGAATATCCGCCTGCTTACGTATGCTGGCCACAAGAGTTCATGGCAACGCTATCTCGACGTCACCCAGGGCACCATGCAGCGCTTCGACGAGTGGTACGGGCCATATCCCTACGCGCAGCTCACGATTGTCGACCCCCCGCACGGGGCCGATGAGGCTGGAGGCATGGAGTACCCGACGTTCATCACCGGTGGCTCAAGCTGGTTCGCTCTCAAAGGGCAGATCGCGACGAACCCGAAGACGTGACCGAGCACGAATTCGGCCACCAATATTGGTACGGCATGGTGGCTACAAACGAGTTTGAGAATGCGTGGCTCGACGAAGGCATCAACAGTTATACCGAAGTGAAGGTGATGGACAGCCTGTTCGGCCAGCAATACCAGCGCCATTGACATGGTTGGGCGCGCAGGCGGGCGATCGGCGAGTTCCTGCAGGGCTTATTATCTTGGCCGCGCCGAAACCGACCCGCTGTCCCGCATCAGTTTCACGGATATGAGCGCCTCGATCCTACGGCGCCGTTACCTACGGTAAGACCGCGACCATGCTGCGTCACGCTGGAAGCCATCGTCGGCGAGCAGGCGCTGCGAAACGCGCTGCACACATACTTCATGAAGTACCGGTTTACTCATCCGACGCAGGAAGATTTTCTCCGCACCGTAAACGAGGTCGTCGGGCAAGACCTGAAGTGGTACTGGGACCAGGCGGTGTACGGGACGCAGGTCCTGGACTATAACGTCGCGCGCGCCACCTCCGATCCGGGTCAACTGGTACGAAGAGGACGCGACCGAGAAGAAGGGCGAGACAACTTACGAGACGCAGGTAATCTTGCAGCGCAAGGGCGACTTCATCTTTCCCGTCGAAGCCGAAATCAAGTTCGACAATGGAGAGAGTACGCGCGAGCGCTGGGACGGAAAGGACCGCTGGGTACGCTACGTCTATCACAAGAAGGCAAAGGTTGTTTCCGTGGAGATTGATCCGGACCACAAAGTCACGATGGACCGCAACTACCTCAATAACAGTCAGACCAGTGAGTCCACAGCGGAAAGCGATCCATAAGATTGCGGTGTACTGGATGTTCCTGACACAGTTGTTGGCTCACGCACTAAGTTGGCTGGTATGACGAAGAGTTCGCTGGCCGACGGGAAGAAGGGATTGGTAGTCTGCGGGAGCGAACCTGGTCTGGCGTCGCCAGAGCATCCTGTGGTGGGTGTTTCTGGTAAACGCCGGCTTGGCCGCGCTCGGCACCGCTCCGGCGTTTGCGGTGCTTCATCGTGCTCTGTCGCATAGCCTCGCCGGCCAACAGCTTGTCAACGGCTTCGATTACGGAATGTTCAATGAACTGCAGAGGGTGCCCGACTTCAGACTGCTGGCAACCAGGAGTAGCTCCTACCTGTTTGCGGGACTGTTCGCTGTTTTCATACTGTTCGTCAGCGGCGGCATTCTGGAGGCCTATCGCCAGGATCGCTGGGTCACGACGGGTGAATTCTTTGCCGCTTCCGGCGCGTACTTCTGGCCATTCCTGCGGCTCGCGCTGTTCTCGCTGGTTCCGTTTGTCTTCCTGGGGTCTCTGTATCAGCAACTCGAAACGTTTTCGGACTACATTGGAGACAAAGTTATCGCCGATCAGGTCGGTTTTTTCATTCAACTGGCCGGTGGCATCGTTCTGGCGGCTCTGGTTCTCTTCGTGCGGTTGTGGTTCGATGTCGCGAAAGTACGTGCTGTCGCGCAGAACGAGCGCGGCATGTGGCACAACCTGTGGAAGGCCTTAGGAATCTCCTGGCAGGAGCGTTGGACCCTGCTGTGGATGTACCTTCGCATCAGCCTCGTGGCATGGATTACGCTGGCGGTGGGTTTCTTCATCTGGACGAAGTTGCCGCCGACGGCCATTCCGGTAACGTTTGTTCTGCTTGAACTGGTGATGCTGGTGCAAGTGGCGACTCGGCTGTGGCAACTGGCAAGCGCTACCGTCTGGTATGAGCGTCGTGCCGAGATAGTTCCCGCTGGCTTGGCAGAACTCCCAGCTCCACCGCTCGTAGAAGTGGTGGAAGCACCCGATCCTCAGCTGGGGCTATACCCTGACACGGAGCTGCCGCCAGCGGACGCGTAATCGTCACTACAAATACAAACGGGGCGCAGAACGCGCCCCGTCGCAGGAACACCTCCGACAGTCTGAACCTTCACTCCGATGATCCAAACTGTTTCAGGTCTTCCGGTCCATCAACCAGCGCCACCGCCTCTTTGCCCTGAACCATTACCCGGACCGATTCCACCACGTCAGGATTGGCCAAGGTGGTGATGTCTCCCGTGTTCATGTTGTTGGAGAGGGCCGCGAGAACACGCCGCATGAGCTTGCCGGACCGTGTTTTTGGCATATCCGGAACAATGAGAATCCTGCGCGGGCGGGCAATCTTGCCAATCATCGTCTCAATGACGTGATTGACCTTGGCCAGGATCTCCTGATGCTGAGTCGGCAGTACATCCGGCTGCAGGACGATATAGACCTCGGGCACGCGGCCTTTGATTTCGTCCACCACCGGCACCACCGCCGCTTCTGCCACCTCGGGAACCGTCAGGCACGCAGACTCGATTTCCTTTGTGCCCAGGCGGTGGCCGGCCACGTTGATGACGTCATCCACGCGTCCCAAGATCCGGAAATAGCCGTCCACGGCCAGCACGGCTCCGTCCGCGGCAAAATATGGCCAGTCCTGCCAGTTCTTGCTGTTGGTATCCTTGCAGTACTTAGCGTAGTACTGGGCAACGAAGCGCTCGCGATCACCCCAAATGGTTTGCATGATCCCGGGCCAGGGATTGCGAATGCAGATGTTCCCCGCCTTCCCCGAACCGGCGTGCACTTCCTCTCCCATTTCGTCGAAGATCATGGGGTAGATGCCCGGCATACCTGGGCCCGCGCTTCCCGGCTTCATGGGATCCAGCGCCGGCTTGGTGGTGCACAGGAATCCTCCGTTTTCGGTTTGCCACCAGGTGTCCACAATCACTGCCTCACCTTTGCCCACCGTGTCGTAATACCAGCGCCAAACCTCTGGCTCGATGGGTTCTCCCACCGTGGTCATGTGCTTGAAATGATAGTTGTACTTGGTGGGTTCATCGTGACCGGACTTGCGCAACATGCGGATGGCCGTGGGCGAGGTGTGGAAGATGTTGACATCCAGGCGCTCGGCGATTCTCCATACCCTGCCGGCGTCGGGGTAGGTAGGAACACCTTCGTAGATGACGCTGGTGGCGGCCAGGGCCAAAGGTCCATAGACAATAAACGAGTGACCGGTAATCCAGCCGATGTCGGCCATGCACCAGTACACATCTTCGGGGTGGATGTCCTGGATGTATTTGGAGCAGCCCGTCACATAGGCGAGGTAGCCGCCAGTGCGGTGTTGACAGCCTTTGGGCTTTCCGGTGCTGCCGCTGGTGTACATAAGAAACAGCGGCGCCTCCGCATCCATGGGAACGGGAGGCACGATTTCACCCGAGTAGTTGGGGAGGATCTCGTCAACGAAGAAATCGCGCCCTTCCACAAACGGTGAAGCGGACGCATTCTGGCCTGGGTGACGCCTCCAGACCAGGACCTTCTCCACGACCTGACCTTCCTGCTTGGCTATGTCCAGCGATATATCGGCGGCCGCTTTGTGGTCGAGCAGCTTGCCATTGCGATAGTAGCCATCCATCGTGATCAGGATGTGGCTGCCCGAATCGGCGACGCGCCGGCCGCAAGCCTCGCCGCTGAAGCCTCCAAACACAACGGAGTGAATCACCCCCAGGCGGGCACATGCCAGCATGGTAATCGGCAACTCGGGGACCATCGGCATATGAATGGTGACGCGATCTCCGCTCTTCAGACCACAGAAATCGCGCAGCAGCGCCGCGAATTCATTCACTCTCACATAGAGTTCGCGGTAGGTGACGGATACGGGCGCTTCGGATTCCGGTTCCGGGACAAAGATGATCGCCGCTTTGTTCTTGTACTTGTCGAGGTGCCGGTCCACGCAGTTGTACGAGGCGTTGATCTTGCCGCCCACGAACCACTTCCAGAACGGCGGATCACTGGTGTCGAGCGTGGTGTCCCAGTACTTGTCCCAGCTCAACAGATCGGCGTACTCCCGGAAGCATTCCGGGAAATTTTTCTCGCTGAAGCGTTCGTTGATGTCGGGATCGGTCAGATTTGCCTGGCCGACAAATTTCGCGGAAGGATAATAGTATTCTTCCTCCCGCCAATGGACTGCGATCTGAGCCTCGCTGGTCTCGACCACCGCATTCTGCTTTGGAAGAGTTCGAGCCATATCAGTCACTCCTTAGATTTCTGAATTTGTGATGCGTTGTTGATAGATATATGTCCGCTGTATTTGCGTTAATACTGTACTGCATTGGCTGGCCGATGTAATCCATTTTCGCCCGTCCCCGGAAAATTACAGGTGGAGCGTAACATGGCCCGGCCCGCCATTGTAGCGGGCCGGAAATTCCATTGCTGCCTGGTTCACTTGCCCTTGGAAGGCCCCGCTGGCAACGGCTGGTTGTCCAGCGCCGCCCTCATCTGATGCCATGCATGCCTGGCTTCCTCCACCGAGCCTTCGTCTTCGATGGTCGTGATGTCGCCGGGGTTCTTCTCCTGGGTCACAGCCTTCAGCACGCGCCGCATGATCTTGCCGCTGCGCGTCTTGGGCAGCATGTCCACGAAGTTCAATTCGCCGATGACGGCCACCGGCCCTAGTTCGCGGCGCACCTGATCGAGCAGTTGCTGCTTCAATTGCTCCGAGGGAATGAAGCCCTGCTTGAGCATCACGAACGCTGAGATCACTTCACCGCGCAGCTCGTCGGGCCGGCCAATCACGCCCGATTCTGCCACCGCGGGATGGCCAAGCAGCGCAGTTTCCACCTCGATCGTGCCGATGCGATGTCCGGCAATCTTGATGATCTCATCGGCACGGCCAGCAAACCACACATAACCGTCTTCGTCGATCTGCGCCGAATCGCCGGTGTAATAGACACCGGGAATGATCTGCCAATAATCGCGCCCGTACCGTTCCTTTTCACCCCACAACTCCGGGGTCAATCCCGGGAAAGGCCGCTTGATCACCATGATGCCCTTCTCGTTGACGCCGCACGGCGTGCCGTCGAGCGCCACGACTTCGGCATCAATGCCGGGCATGGGGATCGTCGAGGATCCCGGCTTGATGGGCAACATCCCCAACCCATAAGGATTGCCGAACACTGGGCCGCTGGTTTCGGTCTGCCACATGTGGTCGATGACGGGAATCTGGTTCTTGAAAACCTTCTTCTGCAGCCAATCCCACGCCGGCGCATTCAGAACCTCGCCCGCGCAAAACACCCGTTCCAGATACTTGTAATCGATGCTTCCGAAGGGCCCATCGCCGTAGCGCATCAGCAATCGTACCGCCGTCGGCGAGGTAAAAATGCCGCTGACGCGATACTCCTCCATCAACGTCTTCCAAGTGCCTTCCGGAGTCGGATAATCAAGTGCGCCTTCGAAGGCGATCGTGGTCGCGCCCGCAATCAACGGTGCGTACACGATGTAGCTATGACCGACGATCCAGCCAATGTCGGACGTTGACCACCAGACATCCGTCGGCTTCAAGCCGAACAGCCACTGTCCCATGCTGTGAATGTGGACTTGATAGCCGCCATGCGTGTGGATGGCCAGCTTCGGTGTCGCGGTCGTTCCGGAAGTGGCAAGTATGAACGCCGGCTCGTTGGCTTCCATCGTGACATAGTCGCCGCTTTCCCCAGCACCGTGCTCCAGAAACTGTTCCCACAGAAGGTCACGTCCGGGACGCATTGGGGTTTCCCCACTGGTTCGCTTCAGAACGATGACGTGCTCAACCTTGTCACCCGCGTTCTGCAATGCCTCATCGACGATTTCTTTCAGCCGCGTGTCCTTGCCCTTGCGATAGGTGACGTCGGCGGTAAATACCAACCGCGAGCCGCTGGCCTGGATACGATCGCCCAGCGCCTTCGCGCCGAAACCTGCAAAGACAACCGAGTGAATCGCGCCGATGCGGACCGTCGCCAGCATAAGAATGATGGCTTCCGGAGAAGTCGGCATGTAGATGGTGAGGCGGTCGCCCTTCTTGATGCCCATGCCGCGCAACGCCTTCGCCACCCGCTCGACTTCGTAAAGTAGATGGGCGTAGGTATAGACGCGGCGCTCGCCGCGTTCGTTAATGTAGATCAGCGCTGTGTGTCCGCCCCAGCCACGTCTTACATGATGATCGAGGGCGTTGTAGGCGAGGTTGGTCTGTGCGCCGACATACCACTTGAAGGTGGGTCGATTCCATTCCAACACTTTGTCCCACTTGCGAAACCACGGCAGCTGGTCCGCTGCCCGTCCCCAAAAACCTTCCGGATCTTGCTTGCCTTCTTCGATCCACTTCTGCGTAACCGGACTGACCAGGTGGTGCAGTGGCGGCATGAGCGGTGTGTTCCTCAATTGCTCCCTTTGTTACGTCCTGGGGTTCTGATAATTTCGTTGCGGTAGCCATAGGATAAAGACTCCTTTTAACCCAATTGCGGCGGTCTGGTTACCCGCCAATATCAAACCAAGATTTGGCCGGACGCTAAGGCGTCCGGCCACGACCTCATATATGCTTGGGACGGCGCGCCATTAATTCGGCGACCAGAGCCACCGCGGCCAGCACCGCCGCGGTATAGAACGCCATCTGGTAGTTGTGGTACTTGTCAAAGAGCTTCCCGCCAATGCGGCCACCGAGAAGGCCGGCCACGCCCCACGCGGTAAACAGCATCCCGTAGTTAATTCCGGCATTCTTCGTGCCCCAGAAATCGGCAGCGGCTGCGCCGTTTACGGACAACTGCGTGCCATAGCACCAGTAAACGATGAACAACATCACGAACAAGCCGGCTACATTGCCGCCCACGGCATACAAGATCGGCATGGCCACCATGGAGATGCCGATCATCAAACGCAACACATTGATGCGGCCCAGGTGATCCGACATCCAGCCGGAGAGAATACGTCCGGAAGCGTTGCCGACTGCGCCCACCACCAGGCCGAGAGAAGCCAGCATGGTGCTGGGGATGCCGACGCTCTTGGCGAAAGGCACCAACTGGCTGATGACCATGAGACCAGCCGTGCAGCCAAACGCATACGCAATCCACATGAAGTAGAAGGTAGGGGTGCGCAGCGTTTCCCCGGGGGAGAAGTCATAGGTGGTCGCCGCAGCTTTCGAGCTCGCGGCGGGCACCCAGCCCGCAGGCTTGTAGCCGGCGGGAGGATTCTTTAGCAGGAATGCGCCGATGATGGTCATCACCAGGAAGATCCCGCCCAGGATTTGGAAGGTGGCGCGCCAGCCGAAAGCGGGGATCAGATAGCTGGCGGACAAGGGGCCGAAAATGGCGGATCCGGCCCCGTAGCCGCCCACCGCCAGTCCTACTGCGAGACCGCGCTTGTCGGGGAACCATTTGGACATGACCGGAATAGGTGTGGAGTAGCCGAAGCCGTTGCCCAATCCGCCGATCACGCCGAAGCAAATGAACAGGTACATCAGGCTACTGGTATACGCACACAAAAAGAAGCCCAGACTCACCAGTATTGCGCCGGTGAGAGATACCCAGAAGGGGCCGAACTTGTCCTGCAGCCGCCCGGCTACGATAAACGTCAGGGCGAAGACCACCACTGCGATGGTGAAGATCGTCGAGGTATCGGCGCGCTTCCAATGAAACTCTTTCTCCAACGGAGCCACGAACACGCTCCACGCGTACAGGGTACCCAGCGCGAGATTCATGGACATCCCGCCGACGACACGCCACCAACGGTTCAACCCAGTGCTGCCTATCTCAATCGACTGAACGTCTGCTGCTGTTGCTGTGCCCATATCATTTCTCCCTTCTTTCGGAGCAAAAAACGTTTATGCCGCCGGATTCAACTCGACCGATTAACCCGGAGAGCGTGACGTTGCGCCGTGACCAAGTCGCGCTTCCGGGTGTCCTCTTTTTCGCATGAATCCCGGACTCTACGCATGTGGCAGAACCATCCTGCCGTGACATGCATTTACCAACGTCGCCGTGGCGATATACCAGGCGATGAACCCCACGATAAAGATCTCCCAACCTGCAAGTTTCGGGGAAACGATCCCGAGGACCACGCCGTCAAGTAAGAGGAAGGCCAGCAACAGCAGCCAGAACAGGACCGCCAGATACTTGCCGATTTTATGGGCCGCCAGGCAAAAGCCAAAGGTGAACAGCGTCCACATGAGGAAGAAACCAAGTTGCTCATGCGGACCTGCTGCGATGCCCGTCTTTGGCTGTACGTACAGCAGCACGAAGAGTGACCACCAGAAGGCGCCATAGCACATGAAGGCGGACCCACCGAAGATGCTCCCTTTCCGAAGGTCCACAATCCCCGCAATGAATTGCGCCGTGCCGCCGAAGGCGATCGCCAATGCCAGGGTCGGTCCGGGGCCCCAGAATCCTACGTTATGCAGGCCTGTCGCCATCGTGGTCAATCCGAAACCCATCAGCCCGATAACCGCCGGATTGGCCCACCATTCTTTGCAGATACCCGCGTCTGTTACATCAGCCATCTCGTTCATCCTTTCCAAAATGGAGGCTTCGCGCGCTCGTCTGCGCAATATCGAGATTATTAAAGAGACTCAGCCTCAACACTTCAAGGAAAAACTCTAGGACCCTGGGACTGCCGATCACTGTCGTTCCGTTCGCATCTCTACCTTCGTCGCTGCGTAACCACCACTGCCTGGTCTGGTCTGGGCTGGATCAGGCCGAGTCACAAAACCGTCGGCGGGAGGCGACTTGGGGTAGAGGAGAGTGGTCAAGAAGCTCCAGACTGAAGGTGCGTATCCGCAAGCTGGGACGTTGCGTTCCAGCCTCCTAACCGAGAACTTGGGTTCGCCGATCAGGCCCGACAGGATGAAGTTATTAAGACCTTCGCCTCCCGCCTTTTTGAGCCGTTGTGGGCGAGATTGTCCTTCGCGCCATGGGCCGGGGTCTGTGACCGGCGATACGGGCGCGTGTGATGCCCGTCACTACAGGACTTTTCCAGCCTGAAACCGGCGAGAAACCAGGCAACGTTCCGGGCCCAAAATCAGCAGCCGGCTGGCGGCCGGCGGCAAGCCGTTCCGCCCCCTGCGCCTTTCGTGGTACCAGAAATTCTGCTGTAAGTTGCTTTAGGTGATAGCATAAGAGGTAGCTTCGGAGGAGAACGTGGGGTCACCTTACGGCTTTGAGTTGGTGGAAAATTGTATCATTTGCAAGCTCCGCACCGACAGTTTTTTCTGTTCTCTTCCCAAATCGGCACTCGAAGCTTTCGATCGAATCAAGTACACGGCGTCCTATCCGGCCGGTGCTGTGCTGTTTGTCGAAGGGCAGTCGCCGCGCGGCATTTACATGCTCTGCAAAGGGCGAGTGAAGCTCTCCACAACCTCCGCTGAGGGCAAGACGCTCATCTTGAAGATCGCTCAACCAGGCGAAGTTCTGGGGATGCATGCGACGGTTTCCGGTACGCCTTATGAGATCACGGCGGAGACCGGCCAGCCCTGCCAGTTGAATTTCGTCAAGCGCGACGACTTCTTAAATTTCCTGCAGAAACACGGCGATGCTTGCCTGAAAGCAGCCCAGCACCTCAGCAAAGATTGCCAGAGCGCTTACCAGCAAATCCGCAGCCTGGGGCTTTCGCACTCCGCGCCGGAACGCCTGGCCCGCCTGCTGCTGGAGTGGACGGCGACCAGCCCGGATCAGACCGAACCCAAGGTGAAGCTGGCGCTCACGCACGAAGAGATCGCCCAGATCATCGGCACCTCGCGCGAAACTGTCACGCGCGTGCTCGCCGATTTCCGCAAGCGGCAGATCGCGGTGCTGAAGGGGTCAACGCTCACCATCCGCAATAAGCCGATACTGGAGAAGCTCGTCGGCGCTTAGTTCGTACTCATCGACTCAGAGGCACATCGGAACTGATGTGCCTTTCTTGTTTATGTCTCCCGCAGTGGCTATCGCGTTTGTACAAAATTCCTGGACGGTACCTCCCGGCGGCGATGACTCTCAATGATGTTTTTCGCCCGCCGAATCAGCTCGGCCATGCAATTTCTCGCACCTGGTGATAATTTATTGCCGAGATCGAACGACCAGCCTGCCATGGTGATCGTCATCGCGTCTGGGGTGTCCCCGTAAAGCTGTCCGGCAGCGGCGAGCAGAGAAGATGGCGTGAGATGGTGGCTGAAGCCGCCCGGCCCGGGTTCCGGGAAGACGGCAGCCTGCCGAATGGTCCCGGGCTCCTCGCCACAGGACGCATCTAGAAAAAGAACGAACTTGTTACGCGCAAGATCGTCCGCCATCTCCGGCGTGAGTTGCTGAGCCGCAATGACCTCGACGTGGGGGTCGTCCCGGAAATGCTCTTCCAAGGCATGCGCAGCATGACACCCTATCGCATCATCTCCGCGCAGCAGATTCCCGTAACCGATGACCAGGATCCCGTGCACTTCATCCCCTCCGATGTGGGCTCCCCGCTGTTGCCGCAGGGAACACGGCGGGTGTTTCGTTCCCCACTCACTATGCATAGCCCTTTTCGTGAAGCTGGGATGTGCGATGCCTCACGTGGTGCAGTGACGTGCGCTGGCGTGGTGACTCAGTACTCAGCAGATACGCGGGAGCTGTTCGCCGCTCAACATGTCAAGGATGCGGTCGGTTCCCAGCCGGCTCTTCATCGTGACTAAGCCAGCGGGCCGCTCCAGGACCTCTCCAATGCGGACAGCTCCGCTGCTTACTGGAAAACTTCGCAGGACTTGGAGGGCCGGCTCCGTGTCGCGTGCCGGAAGAAAAGCTATGAATCGCCCTTCGTTCGCAAGATACAGCGGATCGAGACCGAGAATCTCACACGCCCCAACAACTTCCTCGCGGGCTGGGACCAACGTTTCGTCGATCGAAATGCACAAGCCGGCGGCTTCGGCGATCTCGATCAGCCCGCTGCTCAGTCCGCCGCGCGTCAGATCGCGCAAGCAATGAATCTCCAGCCCGGCGGCCAGTAAGGCTTCGACGGGCGCCCACAAGGGCGCGCAGTCCGACTCGATTGTGCTTTCGAACGACAATCCTTCTCGCGTTGCCATGATGGCAATGCCGTGGCGGCCAATATCGCCGCTAAGCAGGATGGCATCGCCCGGGCGCACGCTCCTGGGCGATATGGCAAGACCGTGCTCCACCGCGCCGATTCCCGCCGTGTTGATGAAGATTTCGTCGCCCTTGCCCTTGTCGACTACCTTCGTGTCTCCGGTGACCAGCTGCACCTTGGCCTCCGAGGCCGACAGGCGCATCGATTCAACCACGCGCCGCAGCGTCTCCATCGGCAAACCTTCTTCGAGAATCAACGCCGAACTGAGGTATAACGGTCGCGCGCCGCACATGGCGAGGTCGTTAACTGTGCCGTTAATGGCCAGCGTGCCAATGTCGCCGCCGGGGAAGAACAACGGTCTGACAACGTAGGAGTCGGTGGTGAAAGCCAGTCTCGCTCCAGCTATGCTGAAAGTCGCTCCATCGTGGCGCTCCAGCAGCATGTCGTTGCCGAAGCTTGGCAGCAGTAATTTCTCCAGCAGCTCGTGCATGCGACGTCCGCCGCCGCCGTGGGCAAGCTGCACAGTTTCGTTGTCATTGAGTGGTGCGGGGCACTGCAATTGGAAAGTCTTTGTGTCAGCCACGGCCCGTATCTCCAATGGTGACGCGCTCGTCCGTCCGCAAACGCCGGTACCGGTAGTACGCGGCGCAGGCTCCTTCCGACGAGACCATCGGCGCTCCCAGCGGGTGGTCGGGGGTGCAGCGGGTGCCGTAAGCAGAACATTCCTCCGGCTTCTTCGCGCCCTGCATGATCAAACCACTAATGCATTCGGGGTCTTCTTCCGCCGTATACTCTGAGATCCCGAAGCGTGTCTCCGCATCGAACTCAGCATATTCAGCAGCCAAAGCCAAACCACTTTGCGAAATGCCGCCCAGTCCGCGCCATTTGCGATCGACCACGCGAAATACCTTCGCAACCAGCTCCTGCGCAACCATGTTCCCTTCCCGCCGGACCGAGCGCGCATACTGGTTCTCGACTTCGAAGCGCCCCTGCTCCAATTGCAGCACGCACATGTAAATGCCCTGCAGCAGGTCGAGCGGCTCGAAGCCGGTGACCACGATCGGCACGCGGTACTGGGCGGCAATCGGATAATACTGCTCGTAACCCATCACCGTGCACACGTGACCCGCCGCCAGAAAGCCTTGGACGCGGTTCTCCGGCGAACTCAGAATTGCCTCCATCGCGGGCGGTACCAGAACATGCGAAACCAGGACCGAGTAGTTCTTCAGCCCCAACTGCTTGGCCTGATACACCGACATGGCATTGGCTGGAGCGGTGGTCTCAAATCCGACCGCGAAAAACACCACCTGCTTGCCCGGATTCTGTTTGGCGATCTGCACGGCGTCCAGTCGGCGAGTAGACGATGCGCACATCGCCGCCAGCAGCCTTCACGCCGAAGAGGTCACCCCGGGTCCCCGGCACACGGAGCATGTCGCCGAAGGAGCAAAAGATCACATCGGGGCGCGCGGCGATCTGCAAAGCCTTATCGATGAGCTCCACGGGCGTAACGCAAACTGGACATCCCGGCCCGTGTACCAACGTGACCGCTCTCGGCAGCAGATCGTCAATACCGTACTTCACGATGGTGTGCGTCTGCCCGCCGCAGATCTCCATGATCGTCCACGGGCGAGTAACCGTCCGCGCAATCTCCGCCGCGTAGTGCCTGGCGGCGGCGGCATCGCGATACTCCTCGACGTACTTCACGCTTCGCCTGCCGTTTCCAGTTCGTCCACTTCACCCATCTGCTTGAGAATTTCGAAGGTACGCAGCGCCTCGGCTTCGTCCAGAACGCTGATCGCGAACCCGACATGAACAATGACGTATTCGCCAACGTTGGCTTCGGGAACATAGGCCAGGCTGACCTCTTTCACGATTCCTCCGAAGGTCACCCGCGCCGTCCGCGCGAAATCTTCCCCTTGTACACTCAGGATTTTCCCTGGAACTGCAAGGCACATGGGCTTGCTCCTTCCTGCAATGTCTGCGTTTCCCTACGGGCGACTGCCAGCACCTGTCCCAATGCAATCCCACCGTCATTGGGAGGAACACGCTGGTGCCAATAGGGTCGAAAGCCTTCTTCCCGCAGCCGCCTAATGGCGCACTCGGTGAGATAGCGGTTCTGGAAACAGCCGCCGCTCAACACGATTTTCTCCAAGCCGGCAGCCTGCGCAACCCGCACCATCATTTCGGCCAATGTGTTGTGGAACCGTGCGGCGATCGATGGCTTGTTCACTTGGTTTCGCAGTTCGGCAACGATGCTGCGGATCATAGGCGCCCAATCAACGACCCACGGCCCCGCGCCATTCCTCATAGCAAAGTCGTAAGTTTCAGCAGTACAGATTTCATGGGTCAGGTACTCCAGCTCCATTGCTGCCTGCCCTTCAAACCGGCACACCTGGCGCACGCCAAGGATCGAGGCTACCGCGTCAAACAGCCGTCCCGCGCTGGAAGTCCGAGGCGAGTGGATACCGTGATCAATCATTTGGCCGAACACTCGAAGCTCCGGCCCGGTGAAAGCCTGCATAGTCGGAATATCCCGGAGTTCACCGAGGTCTTTGCCAAACGTCTCACGCAGGATCGCCAGGGCTACGCGCCGGGGCTCCTTAACCGCTTTTTCGCCACCTGGAAGCTCAAACGTTCGCAGGTGTGCGAAGCGATCGAAGCCCTTGTTGGTGATTCGCAGGAATTCTCCACCCCAGACCGTCTCGTCCGGCCCATAGCCGCTACCGTCCCATGTGATGGCCATGACCGGCGGTCCGAGTTGGTTCTCCCCCATGCACGACAAGCCATGCGCATAGTGATGCTGCACCGCAAGAACGGGCGTTGCGTCCTGCTTGTGCGCGTACTGGGTCGAAAAGTACGTGGGATGTTCATCGCAAGCGATGGTCTTGGGCTCCAATTCGTAAAGCCGGGCGAAATCGGCAATCACCTGCTCGAAAGCGTGATAGGCGGCAACCGTCTCCAGATCGCCAATGTGCTGGCTGCTGAAAACTTGCTTGCCAACCGAAACAGCGACGGCGTTCTTCTGGTGAGCGCCCACCGCGATAATATCGGGGGCGTCGTGCTCAAGCAGCACCGGTAAGGGAGCGAATCCGCGGGCCCGCCGCAACACCAGTTCGCGGCCGGCCATGACACGCACCACGGAATCATCCACATGGCGAACGATGGGCCGATCGTGCACGAGAAACAGGTCGGCAACTCCCTTCAGCCTATCGACAGCTTCATGCTCGTCGGTACAGATAGGCTCATCCGAGAGATTGCCGCTTGTGGCCACCACCGGCGCACCCAACTCTCGCATCAGCAAATGATGCAGAGGGGTGTACGGCAGCAAAACCCCCAGGTACGGATTTCCGGGCGCAATTTCGAGCGCGAGATCGCGATGCTGTCCTCTTCGAAGCAGCACAATCGGGCACTCGGGGGAGCGCAGTATGCGCTCTTCCAGTTCGTCCACCTGTGTGTAGTCGAGCACCTGAGTCGAGCGAGGGGAACATGACTGCCAACGGCTTTTCTTCGCGACGTTTCCTCAGGCGTAACTGCTGCACGGCCGTGTTGTCGGAAGCATCCACCATCAGGTGGAACCCGCCTAGTCCCTTTACCGCGACGATCCGGCCCGCAAAAATTGCGTTCGCGGCTTGGAGCAACGCCTCATTCCGAAGCGCAACCGTTTCCCCTTTCTCGTCCCATAGAGCAAGCTGCGGACCGCAGCGGTGACAAGCGTTCGGTTGCGCGTGGAACCGCCGGTTGCGCGGATCAAGGTACTCGGCTTCGCATTCGGGACACATCTGAAACTTCCTCATCGAAGTGCGCGGGCGGTCGTACGGCAGCGCCTCGATGATGCTGAACCGCGGGCCACAATTCGTACAGTTGGTGAACGGGTAGCGATAGCGGCGGTCGGCCGGGTCGAAGATCTCGCGCACGCACTCCGGGCAACTGGCGATGTCGGGCAGGATCAGCGCAGACTTGGGCCCGTCTGTGCTCGCGCGAATCTCGAAATTTGCGTAATGAACCGGGTCGAGCAAGACGTACTCGAAACTCTGGATGAACGAGATTGGGGGCTTCTCACGTTCGATGCGCAGTAAGAATTGCTGGAGAACCTCCGGCGTAGACTCTGCCTCGATGAACACGCCTTGGGTGTCATTGATCACCCAGCCCTTGAGGCCCATCTCTTCAGCAAGACGAAAGATGAAGGGACGAAAACCGACGCCCTGCACTGCGCCGCGAATCGTGGCCCGCACGCGCTGGAGATCGCCTGCCATCAGTTTGAGCTTATACGCGCTCGTCACACGTGTCTGTGACCTGTGACCGTTTGCGGAGTTTACCCCTTCCCTGCGGTCCAACACAAACACGCTAGGAATTGCGCTTCTTGCCCGGGAGACTGGCCGGATTCTCGTGGGTGCGCTCGCGGAATCGTGCTTTCAGGCCGGTGGCCAGCGACACCGCATTCTCGCCGAACTTGTCGCGTAGCCGGTCGGCGGCGGAGAGCGCCTGGTTCCACTTCTCGTGGCTGGTCCTTCCTCCCAGGCTAAGTTGCTCGATTTCTTCTTCGAAGTGTGACGCGGCCACTCCCAGCAGCCGGACCGCATCGCCATTCCAGTTCGTCCGGAACAGTTCGCGAACCATCGCCAGGACCTCCGAATCGACGGAACTCGGCCGTTCCATCGTGTGGGCGCGGGTGATGGTACGGAAATCGGAAGAACGCAGCTTCAACTGCAGCGTACGAGCATGCAGGTTTTGCTCGCGCAGCCGGCGACAAACCATCTCGCACAAACGAGCGAGCGTCGCCTCCAAGATTTGCCGATCAGCGGTGTCGTTGGAAAAAGTGTGTTCATGACTGATCGAGAGCGGCCCTTCATTCTGGCCGATATCGCTATCAAACCAGCCACCGGCGTCCAGACCGCGTGACTTGCCTGAGAGCGCCATTCCCAAAGCCCCAAAGTTCTCTTTGAGCCAGCGCTCCTCGCATGCAGCCAGATCGCCAACTTTGCGGATGCCACGCTCCTGAAGCCGTTTCTCCATCACTTTGCCGACGCCAGGAATTTTTCGAACGTCGAGGGGTGCGAGGAACTCCAATTCCCCGCCTGGAACGATCCACAGAATGCCGTTGGGCTTGGCCTGGTCGGAACAGATTTTGGCAATCAGCCGCGATGTTCCAATTCCGATAGAGCAATTCAGCCGCGTCTCAGCTTTCATCGTCGCATGTAGCGCATCGGCTGCCCGCAAGGGCGGACCATGCAAGCGTTCGGTGCCCGTCATGTCTACGTAAGCCTCGTCGATGGAGACCATCTCCAGCTTGGGCGAGAAGCGGTTCAGCACGTCGTAAACTTTGGCGGACCATTCGCGATAACGTTCCGGATGTCCGTCCACGAAAATCGCGTGCGGACACAGCTTGGCTGCAGTTCGCAAGGGCATGGCCGAATGCACACCAAACTTGCGGGCTTCATACGAAGCCGCTGACACGACGCCCCGCTCGTTGGGCCGCCCGCCCACCACAACCGCCTTGCCCTTTAACGACGGCTCGAACAGTTCTTCCACCGACACGAAGAATGCGTCCATGTCCACATGAAAGATTGTTCGCTGCGCCGGTGCCATGCTGACCGCGATTCTATTCCTGTCGACCCTCCGCGCGTTTCCAAACTCAACCAGTTGGGAGCCTTTCGGCGGTTTCGCGCCTCGCGACTGCTGGAAGCTGCGTTGAATTCCCCGCCGGAATTCCGTAATCTTGGCCTGCGAAACCGCTTGCCATGTCGAGGAGGTCCGTATGAGCCACACGACAGCAATTCCTACCCGCAGCTTTGGTTTCTTCCTCAACGGCGACTGGAGCACCCACGGACGCGAAGCAGTGGTGACGTCGCCTTACGACCACAGCGTACTTGCGGTCGTGTGTGAAGCCGGTCGTGACGATGTCGAGGTCGCGATCCAGTCAGCGGCGCAATCCTTCGCTATTACCCGCAAGATGTCGTCGCATCAACGCGCGAGCATCCTCCATAAAATTGCCGATACTATCTCGACTCGCCGCGAGGAGTTCGCCCGAACTATCTGCCAGGAGGCCGGCAAACCGATTAAGACTGCGCGCGTCGAGGTGGAGCGGGCCATTAATACTTTCCAAATCGCGGCAGAAGAAAGCTCGCGCATTTACGGCGAGTACATCCCGCTCGACACTATCGAGTCCACTCACTGGACGCTGGGGTTTGCTGCGTCGCTTTCCGCTTGGGCCGGTGTTCGCCATCACCCCGTTTAACTTCCCGCTGAACCTTGTGGCCCACAAAGTCGCACCTGCGATCGCCGCCGGCTGCCCGATCATTCTCAAACCGGCGCCGCAGACTCCGATTTCGTCGCTCCTGCTCGCCGAGGTCGTGCAGGAAACCGAATGGCCAGCTGGCGCATTCGCAGTGATGCCTCTGTCCAACGAAAATGCCGCATTGCTGGTCACCGATGACCGCATCAAGTTATTGACCTTCACGGGAAGCGCGGCGGTGGGTTGGCAATTGAAGAGCCAGGCTGGCAAGAAGCGGGTGACGCTGGAGCTCGGAGGCAACGCCGGCGTAATCGTGCACAGCGATGCCGATTTGCCCTACGCGGCGCAACGCTGCACCGCCGGCGGCTTCTCTTACGCGGGACAGACGTGCATCTCGGTGCAGCGCATCCTCGTGCACCGTCCCGCATTCGACAAGTTCACCGACCTGCTGGTGCACGACGTCCGCAAGTTGAAGGTGGGCGATCCCATGCATGAGAGCACTGATGTTCCTCCTCTTATTCGCGAGCAGGACGCCATCCGGGTGGAGGAATGGATCGAGGAGGCGGTGAAAGGGTGGCGCCAAAGTACTCTGCGGCGGGAAGCGCACTGGCTCTGCGGTGGAGCCCACCGTGCTCACTGGCACCACACCCAAGATGCGCGTCAACTGCGCTGAAGTGTTTGCTCCAGTTAGTGACCGTCGAGCCGTACGACGAATTTCGCGAGGCGATCCACCAGGTCAACGATTCGCCTTATGGACTACAAGCCGGCGTGCTCACGCGCGATGCCTTGCTTATCCAGTCGGCGTTCGATGAGTTGGAAGTCGGTGGCGTCATTGTGGGCGATGTGCCCAGTTTCCGCTTGGACCAGATGCCTTATGGCGGCGTGAAAGATTCCGGCTTGGGCCGCGAAGGATTGCGCTTTTCGATTGAGGACATGACCGAGCGCAAGCTCTTGGTCATGGCGCTGCGCTGAAGGTTGGAAACGGCTTAGGGCTTAGGGCTGAGACCCGCCCGCACTGCTGACGATGCTCATTTCAGTCGGCTCATTCGCCTCTGACCAGGGATTGCTTCCGTCAGCAACGCTTCCTTTGCTTCCGTCAGCAACACTTCCTTTGCTTCCGTCAGAAACACTCCCTTCGGAACGGCCCGAGTACTTCTCGAACACCACTACGTGTAGCACCGGCTGTCTCTCCTCGATGGGATCGACCATGCCCGCTTCTTTCAATGGAAGCAGGTAGCTCCGGATCCACGCGTACTGCATGGGTGTCAGCCCGCGACGGGAGAGGTCGAAGGCCACCCCTCTTATGTGAGTGGACGCGTTGTCGCCCCATTCCGGCGCCGCAAAGCGGTTGTAACGTCGCAGCCGGTGCTGCTGCTCGACGGTGCGGACCAACGAGTTGACCTGCAACGGCGCGTGGAACTCGTCGTAAAATGCCTGGCTGAAATCCTGCAGAAAATCGCGGGTCCAGGGACGGCAGTAGCGGCGGCTGTTTGACAGGTCGTCGGCGATCTTAAGGGCGTCCGATTCGTTCACGGGCACCAGGTCCTGGGAAAGCTCAAAACGCATGAGCTCGTATTCATCAAAAATCTGCGGCAGCTGAGAGCGGTCGAGCTCTTCATTTTGTTGCACCAGGAGCTCGTGCGAACCCGGGAACATGGGATTCCAGTTGCTCAAACGCCAATGGAATCGGGAAGAGACAGCGGCACGGGGGACGGCGGCATGGGAGACGGCCGCGTGGTGAGTACGGCGCGACTTCGCAGCAGTCGGCTTCGCAGTAGGAGTGACCGCAGCCGCCGGAAGAGCGGCTGTCATGGCAAACGAGCACAGCAAAACCGCACCGCGCAACCCCAGCCGTGAGCAACGCGACATGCGACTAGCCGCGGCCCCAGCCGGGAACCGGAAACCAAGCGACGAAGAAGGCATAGCGGTTGGGAAACCGTGCATCAGCATGAAACTCTTATTACACCATAGAAGCAGCCAGTAGCAAAGCATTTCCGGCAGCCTTGTACTGGCTCTAAGGTGGGCATGCGTCTGTCACTTCCGTTGGGCAGCTCTTCGCTCAATACTGTAAGCGCCATATCCGGGCGGCTACGCGGCACTGTCGGTTCCGCCGCGATACATCATTTCAGTGATAGTGCAGTCGTCGGTCAATGGCGTGCCACCGCGAAACACGGTGACCGCCTCTTCGATGGCCGGAAAACCCTGGAGGCAGCAGATTTCAAGGCGTTCAGTTCCGAAGAACTCGCCCTCAGCGTTTTCCGCTTCCGTGACGCCGTCGGTCACCAGCAGCAGACGGTCTCCCGCCTTGAGTTGCAGACGTGAGGCGTGATACTCCACCCCGGGGACCAAACCCACCGGCAGGTTGCCCTCTTCCAGCTTGGTGATGGAACCGCCGGAAACCAGCAGCGGGGGCACGTGTCCGCAGTTAATCAGCTCCAACTCACCGCTCGCCATTAGGCGGGCGATCACCAGGGTGGCATACCTCTGGCCACCGACTTTCTCAAACAGGAAACGATTCACAGCAGCGATCATCTCCGGCAGAGGTGAGTCGCGGGCCAACTGCGAATACAACATGCCTTGCAGAATCGAGGCCACCACTGCCGCCGGAACTCCCTTCCCTGAAACATCGGCAACGATCAAGGAAAGTCCATTCTCGGTGTAAACCAGGTCAAAAAAGTCGCCCCCAATCTCCTTGCAGGCATAACTGACAGCGTTGACCCTGGCGTAGGGCACGTCCGGTACGGTCACCTTCATGAGGCCCTGTTGAATTTGGGCAGCAATCGCCAACTCCTGGCGATCTCGCTTTGCCACATCCTCGGCTTGCACCAGCGCGGCGTTTTCCACCAGGGTCGCGGCACCGTTGGCGATGGTGCGGAGAATGTCGTGACTCACCGACGAGAGCTTGCCCGAGAGGAAATGCGCGTCCAGATACAAAACTCCCTGAACATCCGACCCACCGGGCTTGGTTTCTTCCTTGATCTTGTCCTGGATGAGGGTCTTGCGCAGCGGAATGCAGATCACGCTGTGCAGGTTGTGCGCCACCACACTCTCACGTCCGGCCAGTTTTCCGGTGTCGTCGGTGTCCGTCACCAGGAATTCGGACGCGCTCCTGGCCGCGTCGCGAAGCACCGATCGCGAGATCGTGCTGTCATCGTCAATGCGCTCGCCGGTCTTGTCGCGGCCGGCAGCCAGGCGCAGTTCGCCATCAGGCTCGCGGAGAAAGACAAATCCTCGTTCAGCATGGGTCAGCCGCAGGGCCGCTTCGAGGAGCGTGTGCAAAACGTCGTCCAGCACGCCGACGGTGTTCAGCTTGCGCGCCGCCTCCAGGAAGACATTGAGCATCTCGAGGTCGGACCCAGCTCCGGCGGCGGGCTTCCAGGTGGAGAACTGACTGAGAAATTGCTGCGCGGCGCTCGAGGGAGACCGGTCAGGGCTGAAGAGCACATACGCCGCACCCTGCACGCCAAACTCGATCCGGTCGTTGCGCGCCAGCTTGCGCCGGTTGATGCGCTCGCCGTTCACGAACGTTCCCTGACGGCTGCCCTGGTCCACGATGTAGGTTCCGTCGCTTTCGCGAGCAAACTGAGCGTGCTCACGGGAAACCCGCGGATCCGCCATGACCAGGTCGCGGTCGGTCCGACGGCCGATCGTAAAGGGAAAATGGTCCAGCACAAGGGTGCGGCGATCGGTACCTTCCACCACCACCAGCACGAGCGGTTCGCCGGTCGATGGGGTATCCATTTTGCGCAGCCACATGCCAGTCGTACCCATCAGGCATTCTCCTTCTCAGTCCGCAATGCCATGCCGCCAGGACGTTTGGTAGGAATATAGTCTATACATTACCGAGGTTGGGTTTTCGGAAAAACAGCTTCGAGTCGCCAAATCAACTGCTGCGGAGATCAACCAGCCAGCTTCCTCGCTCAGCGTTCTATCCCGAAACTCCCCACGGCGTCGGAGCAGCATCCTCAATCCCCCGCCTCCACTGTACTTGCGGAAAGCGGAGGCATCGGCTGCGAGGTAGCAGCTACCTCGTAAGCAGTCGGGGGAGTATGGTTCAGCAGGAAGTCGCACACGACCCGGTTGAAGTCTTCCGGGACCTCTTCGTACGGAAGATGCCCTACTGCACGTAGCAAAACCAGGGCGCTGTTGTTCAACCGCCGCTGTAGTTGATGGATGGACGACGGAAAAACGGCAGTATCGCGTGAGCCCCAAAACAGTAGCGTGGGAACTTCGCTGACTACCGTCAGCGACTCTTCGATCCGCGCCAGGTCGTTGTGCCAGGACCTCACAATGCGGAGCAGATGCTCGAAACTTCCAGGCTCATCCAGACCGGCGGCGTAGCCTTCGATGGTTCCGGGAGAAATGCGCTTCGGATCGCCATAGAGTGCCTTCAAGTAGCGCCGCAGAATGATCGGTAATTTGGGCAGGACGCGGACGACGGCAACGCCGCCGAGGCTGGTGGCAAATATCCGGGTTATCATCCGTCCATTGCTTGACCAGGGGTTGATCGGCGAAACCAGCACCAGTCTCCGGATGCGATGCAGCGCCTGTGGCTTTGCCAGCAGGGCTGCCAGAACAATGGCCAGCCCGCCTCCACGGGAAGAACCCACGATGTCGGCCACTTCGATACCCAAATAGTCCATGAAACGCAAAACGGCTTCAGCGTCGCTGGCGAGGGTACATTCGGGCGTCTCCATACGTTGTGAGAAGCCACAGCCCGGCAAATCAAGGGCGTACACAGAAAAGTGCTGGGATAGGGGGGCGACGTTGAAGCGCCAGGAGAATGAGTACCCCATGAAACCGTGTATCAGCAGGAGCGGAGGACCGGAGCCGGCGTACCAATAGCGCCAGGTTACCCCGTCCAAGATAACGCTGCGTTCCTCTGCTCCGGGGATTCGCGCCACTTCTGGGACTTCAGCCATCAGCTCCACCATCTGCACGTTCTTCAGTAATGTTATGCGACCGATCGAGGTGCCGGAGAATCAATGCATGTCATATCGCTTCTGTCGTTTTCGGGGGAGTTTCACAGTTTCCCCATTTTTCTGACGATTTCCTCTCCAATTCTAGACTGCTAATGCCAACTAATGCATCGAGCGTACGCTCGGAATCCACTTCGAAGCGCCGGTCGCCGATTCTTCTACTTCGACTCTGAAATTGCGCACCACACTGCGATAGAGCAGTAAGGCACAAATCGCCGAGCCAGCCAGCAGAAGCATTCCCGTTGCAGGCTGATGCAACAGTACCTTCCCTGCTCCGAAGAGGCACGTGTAAACCATCGCGCAGCCCAGCGCCCAGGCCATCAGGTTGCTGCCGAGGTCCCGGTAGGGCGCAACTTCGGGCACTAGCGCAGCGACGCGCTTCCAGCCGCGCACATCGGGCCGCACGTGGCGGTAGAAGCGAGCCAGCACCTCATCTGGCTCAGGTCTGGTCAGCAGCGTTACGGTGAGCCACACGATCGTCGTCACGATGGTCGTCGCCAATGCACCCTTGGCGAACACCAGCGACCCGTTGCCGGTAAACGGCTGCCAGCGGTTCAGAACGACAGTGACCAGCAGCGCGCAGGCCATGGCGGAAATCTCACTCCAGGCATTGATCCGCCACCAGTACCAGCGCAGGATGTACACCGCGCCGGTGCCGGCGCCAATCTGAAGCACTACCTGCCATCCCGAAGCGATGGAACCGAGCTGCACCGAGACCCACGCGGAAACAATGACCAGCAACACCGTACACAACCGCGAAGCCAGAACGTAGTGCTGCTCGGAAGCGGCGGGCTTCACGAACCTGCGATAGAAGTCCGAGACCAGGTAGGACGCGCCCCAGTTCAGTTGCGTCGCAATCGTGGACATGAATGCGGCCAGGAATCCCGCAATCGCAATCCCGCGATACTGGCGCGGCAGATGCGAGTTCAGCACCAGCATGTACCCGCTCTCTGGATGCTGCAGCCCGGGATACAGAACGACCACTGCCAGTCCGGTGATAATCCACGGCCACGGGCGAATGGCATAGTGCGCGATGTTGAACCACAGCACTGAGAGCAGGCCCTGCTTCTCGTCGCGTGCGCTGAAGATGCGCTGCGCGATGTAGCCACCGCCGCCCGGCTCCGCTCCCGGATACCAGAATGCCCACCATTGCAGCCCGATGAACACCAGGAAGCTCGCGACCGGGACCATCCACAGCGGCTCGGCGGTGAGGCCGCGCGAGAATTCCGGGAAAAAGCCAAGTGGATTGGCAGCATTGGCGCCAGCATCCGCCTGCATCCTGCGCAGGCTGTCGAGCATGGCCGTCATGCCGCCGCACGCCACGACGGCGAAGTAGGCGACGGCGATCACAATGGACATCTTCAGCACGAACTGGAAGAGGTCCGTCCACAGCACACCCCAGAGGCCGCCAAGCGCAACGTAAAGCCCGGTAAACGGAATCAGGAAAAAGACGCAGATGGCCAGCGCCGCGCCGTCGTTGCCGCTCCACACCGAGCCGAAGTGTCCGCCCATGAAGCCGCTGACATTGATCAGCATGGGCGTATTCGCCAGCGTGGTGCCGACGATGCTGGTCATCGCCTTCGTCACCCAGCCGAGGATGACGCAGTTCATCAGCAAGCCAAGATAGATGGCGCGGAATCCGCGCAGGAATGCCGCGGGCTTGCCGGCGTAGCGAATCTCGGCAAACTGCACATCAGTCAGCAGGCCAGAACGGCGCCACAGGCGGGCGAACAGGAAGACCGTCATCATGCCCGACAGCAGGAAGCCCCACCACAACCAGTTCCCGGAGATGCCCTGCGAGTAAACCAAGCCGGTTACGACCAGCGGCGTGTCGGCGGCAAAAGTGGTCGCCACCATCGACGTCCCGGCCAGCCACCAATTCACGTTGCGGCCGGAAACAAAATAGTCGTCCACGCTCCGCCCGGAGCGCCGACGAAACCACAGGCCCATCACTAGCGTGATCGCCAGGTAGGCAACGATGGCCGACCAGTCGAGGAGGGTGAAGGTCATGCTTTCTTATTCCTCAGCTGGTCTCTCAAGTGGACGCTTCCCTTGGCGCTTCTTGGAGGCGCACGCGCCTACATCAGCCGCGTGATGCCGGGAAATGAGTCGAACCCCGAATCAAAACTCAGGATCCTCTCGATGCCATGCTGTTCCATGATCGAAAGATGGACGGCGTCACGCGCCGAAAGGCGCCGATACTCCAGAACAATCTGCTTGGCGCGTTCGACCGCCGTGTTATTGACCGGCAGCACCTCATCAACCACGGCCAATAGCGCATCGAAAGCTGGCTGGATTGCGTCCCGGCGATCAATCGCCACGTAGCGATGCAGTATCTCCTGCAACACCTCGGCGTCGGTCACAAGGCGTTGACGCTCCCGCACCAGTTTCTCCAGCCATCGCTGAGCATCTATCTTGAGCGGATGCGGCGCGCCAACAAGATACATCGGGACATTCGAATCCACCAGAATCACGGGCGCACACCGGCGCCGTAGCCTGCTTCGATCTCCGCCAGCATGTGATCAATGTCTCCGGCAGGAAATTCGTGTTGCGCCGCGATACGAATGGATTCCAACTTCTTGCCCATGCTGCCCGTGGGCTCCTGCCGGCGCGCGGACTCGAGCGCCTGCCGAACCCATTCGGCAAGGGACATGTGGCGTGATCGCGCCACCCGCTGGATCTCCCGATATTCCGGGTCTTTCAGAATTACCTGCAACCGTTTAGCCATAGTATCAGTTTAATTGACTCATAGCCATGAGTCAACCGCACCCTTCACTAGAGTCGGCGAAGCATGCCGCACCTCGTCTTCCACAGCAGGTGTTTACCGCTCTTTAGCTTGCTCCGGCAGCCTGACGAACTTCACGGCAAAACAGCATCAGAAAAAACTAAAGTAACCACGTGAGCGGAAAGGAGACCGGCGCTCTCAGAACGAGCCAATCAAAAGCGCGTTTAGCGGCAAGAAGCGGATAGCATCTGAGAAGGGACTCCAGGAATCTCCCTGCTGGACTTGGTAACGCATCCTTGACTGCGAACAACGGAGAGAAGTGATGTCGAAAACAGACTACGTCCTCGGCACTCATGACGAGGAGATTGCGCGGCTCGGATTGCAACACCGCGCGTGGCGGTCGCGCGCCCTCACGGCCTGGCAAGCGGCTGAATTCGGCCCTGGTCAGACTGTGCTGGATGTCGGATGCGGTCCCGGCTTCGCGTCGCTGGATCTGGCAGAACTGGTGGGGCCCAGCGGACGCGTAGTAGCCATGGACAAATCGGAGCGGTTTCTTGCGTGCCTGGATGCGACCTGCCATGAGCGCGGAATTGACAACATCACTACCTGCTGGGCGGATTTTGATGAGGGTGTGTTTCCCGATGCCACAGCAGATCGCGCGTGGTGCCGCTGGGTGCTCTCATTCGTGAAAGACCCTCGGAATGTGCTCGCTCACGTGGCAGGAGCGCTCCTCCCCGGAGGTGTCATCGTCCTTCATGAATATTTCGACTATGCCACCTGGAGGACAGCGCCGCCGTGTCCAGAAGTAGAGGAATTCGTGAGTGCGGTGATGGCGAGTTGGCGAGACAACGGCGGTGAGCCCAATGTGGCTTTGATGGTGCCACATTGGCTCGAGGAAATCGGGTTCGAGCTTCTGTCGGTTCGTCCCATCCTTGGCATTGTCCAGACCGGTCACATGAGCTGGAGTTGGTTACGAACATTCATCGAAGTCGGAAGGCGACGCCTGGTAGAGATGGAATATCTGACTCCAAGCCGTGCCGAGGCAATCTGGCAAGTATTCACCGAACTCGAAGCCACGCCCGGAACCTGGATGATGACGCCGGGAGTACTCGAGGTCATCGCGGCACGCAGGCCATTCCGCGATTACGATCACGTGGATCAGTGACTTGCGAAGTGCACCTTCACCGTTTTGATCTCATATGGGTTGGTCGGCACGGTTAGCACTGTGGGGGTTGCGGCCAGCGAAAGCGGAGTCTGCGCGACCTCCATCAGGTTCATCTCCCACGCGGCCACACCAGCCTGCGGCAACTGGAGATGGATGTCGCCCTTCCTGCCCGCCCATTCATAGAAACGAATGATGAGCCCACCTTCCTCGGGATGCACGCTCCGCGGCTGGCCGTCATAGAAGGCTTCGACAGGCGGTTGCGGTGCCTGTTTCTTGATGGCTGTTATGACTACGTTGTCTTCCGCCGTACCGAAGAACGACTTCTCAGCCGGCAGCGGGCCGGGATGTTGTCCCGTGGTGACTGCCATTAGCGGATAGTTCAGTTCGTAGCCCTGGTGCACGGTCAGCGCCTCGCGCCAGGTGCCGCCATGCGGATAGAGCGAGTAGGTGAACTCGTGACGACCCTGATCGGTCTCAGGATCAGGCCAGGTCGGAGAACGCAGCAGCGACAGGCGCAACACGTTGTCCCTGGCGTCGTATCCGTACTTGCTGTCGTTCAGCAGGCTAAAACCATGTGTGGGACCACCCTCTTCCTTGGGTGCCCCACCTTTCTCGCCCGGTGTTGGCGAGAGGGTGGGGCCGGAAATATCGGCCCAGCGCAGCGCCGGAACCTCGAACTGCGCCTGCTCGGCGGGCGTGTTGCGCGTGGTCGGCCGTTCGACGCTGCCGTATGGAATTTCGTAGGTGGCCTTATCGCTGCGTGCGTTCACTGGAAATGCGACCTTCAGCAGGATGTGCTGCTCGTGCCAGTCGGCCTGCATGTGCACGTCAACCCGCGGCACGCCGGGGTACATGGTGATGTCCTGCACGAAGCTCGACTTCTGGAAATGATGACGCACGCGGATGACGCCGCGCAGCGGCGTGTCCTCAACCAGCTTCACTTCGTCGGCCTGCATCAGGTCCCAATGCTGCTTGACGAAGTCGGCGTCAATGTTCCACGCGTCCCAACGCTTGGGCTTGTCCACAAAGGCCTGCAGCAGATTGCCGCACGGCAGCCCCTCGGGTGATGCCGCCGGCGACCCTTCGCTGGCGACCGGCAGCGCCAGCGCTTCGGTGTTGCTGCGCTTATCGAAGAGGCTGGTAATGCAGCCGGTCTTGGGATCGACCTTGAGGCGAACGAACTCGTTCTCCAACGAGTCAGGCGTGGCGGTCAAGGCCGGACTTGCTGACAAAGGGCCCGTCCCAGACACGATCCTGATCAGCTTGTATCCGGTGGCCGGCACATTCTTCGCCAGTATGACGCACCCTCATCCAGTTATTGGTTGGATTGGAGTGGATGACCCGGTAGGCCACCGGCCCGTCGGCGTCCTCCAGCCGGAATTGCCGCAGCTCGGCCGGAAGCTGCACGTCAGCGTCAACCTCGTCCGTCCGCACCCATGACAGCGGATTGAACACCAGTACGCTTACGCCATCGGACTTCACTCGCGAGGCGATGTCGTTCAGCCCGGCGTGAATCATGTCGCGATCGATGCGCGCCGCCTCGTCATACTTGCGGGCAGCGTCCACGTAGTTGATGTGAATGCCCGAGCCCGGCAGGATGTCGTGAAACTGGTTGAACAGAATATTTTTCCAGGCGATGTCGAAGTTCTGCTGCGGCCAGGCCGCGCCGAACAGCGTCTCGATCGAAACCACTTTTTCGGCGTTCAGCACCAGCTCTTCATTCTGACGATTGCCCCGCTTCTCCTCCGACTGGCTCGTCTGCACGCCGCGGTGATACTGGAAGTAGAGTTCGCCGTCCCAGGTCGGAATCTTCAGCTCGCTCTTGTTCTTCTCCAGATCGGCGAAGTATTGCGTCGCCGTCGAGAAGTTGATCCGCGGATAGACGAGGTCGCCCTTCTGCCAGCGCAGCGCGGTGTCCAGGTCAACGCGTGTCGGCCCACCGCCGTGATCGCCGACGCCGTACAGGTACATCATGTCCAGAGCACCGGCGGGCGCGGAGTTCGTGCCGCCGTTGTACTTCCACATCATGGGCCCGTAGGTCGCCGAGTCGCGCGCCATCTTCTGCGGATCAATCGGGTTGGCATAGTCGCTGGGGAAGTAGGTCAGCAGGCGGCTGCCATCGGGCGCCTGCCACCAGAACAGGCGATAGGGAAACTTGGTAAACTCGGAAGCCCAGAGCAGCTTCTGGGTCACGAAATAATCAATGCCCGAGCGCTTGTAGATTTGCGGCAGTTGCCAGTTGTAGCCGAATGAGTCCGGGTTCCATCCGATGTTGATGTCTTTGTCGAACTTCTGCTGGAAATAGCGCTTGCCATAGAGAATCTGTCGCACCAGCGATTCGCCGTCCGGCATATTGAGGTCGGGCTCGACCCACATACCGCCGATGACCTCCCAGCGGCCTTCCTTCACCCGCTGCTGGATCTCCTGGAACATCGCGGGATATTTTTCTTCGATCCACTCGTAAGCCTGCGCGGCGCTGGCGGTGAATTTGAAGTCGGGATATTCGCGCAAAAGTTGCAGCGCGGTGCCGAAGGTGTCGCGGACGACCTCGACCGTCTCGGTCCACGGCCACAGCCAGGCCATGTCAATGTGGCTGTTGCCCACGGCCGCGATGCTGAACTGCTTCATGTAGGGCCGCAGCCCGTCGAGCTTGCTCTGCGCGTCGCGCAGCGATGCATCGAAGGCTTGCTGATCGCCGTGGTCGAGCGCTGGGAGGTTGATGGCCTTCACCGCCACGTCGAGTTGTTGCTCGCGCTCGGACTTGCCATCGGCGTAGGCGGCAACGAGTGGCTCGGCCGAGAGAATCTCCAGTCGCATCAGTGCGGGGTCAGGGCGGTCGGCCGGAGGCTGAATCCGAAGCTCGGCGTGCTCCAGCCTGGTTGCGTCACCGCCACAACAGCCACCACCGCCGGAGTCCAGGACACGAATGGCGATCACGAGCTTCTGACCGGGCTGGGCATTCTCGATCAGCGTGATCGGCACCTGGCCGTCTTCGTCTGTCCGCGCGACCATCGAGCCGTTGGCGAAGACACTGATCTGGATGGCGTCGTCGCTGCCAACGTGCAGGTCAAGCGCGACGCGAGCACCTTGCAGACTGTACCCATTCAGTTGCACCGGGACCTCGAAGGTCTGACGCAACCAGCGCGAGCCATGCCAGTCTTCTTTCAGCTTCACCTGTTGCCAGTCCGAAGTGGCTCAGCGCCGGATCTTCTCCGTGCGGAAGATCGGCAGCGTGCGCGTACCAACTAGGCAACGGAATGGCGGTGATGGACTGCAGGCGGTCGAGGACCGGCGTGTAAGGATCGGCGGGAGGGGTGGGAGATTGACCGAGGGCTGAGGCGGCAATGAAAAAGAAAAACAGAAAGCGACAAGTGCGGTTCATGAGAGTTATCCCTTCTTTGGAAGGGTAGTTCAGATCGCGGTGCAGCCCGCAGGGCGACACAAGCGTAGCCCAGGACGTCAGTCCTGGGTGGGTAAGCCTCAAGACCGAGTCCCCCGGGGACGGCACGCGGTTGGAGTCTTCGCATTTAACTCCGGCGGACAACAACCATTCCAGTCGGCTCGCTTAAGTGTGCCGTCCCTGCGGGACTCTGGCCTCTCTGTTTCAGACACCCAGGACTGACGTCCTGGGCTATGATTATGCCGCCCTTCGGGCTTGCCCGGCGGCTCCTCCCTACACAGGAAGCTATCCGCTAGTACTCGATCCCCAGCTTGTGCTGCATCTCTTCCAGCGTGATCCCTTTGGTTTCGGGGAAGAAGAACAGCACGACGAAGAACTGCAGGGCCATCATTGCCGAGAAAAACACGAAAGGATACGCCCCAGATCGCACTGCCAGCACCGGAAAAACTCCCGAGATCAGGGCATTCATCACCCAATGCGTAGAACTGCCGAGGCTCTGCCCCTTGGAGCGCACGCGGTTGGGGAAGACCTCGCTGATATACACCCAGATGACGGCTCCCGACGAAATTGCGAAGAACGCAATGTAGGCGACCAGCAGCCACACCAGCAAACTCTGGTGCTGATGGGTAAAGAATACCGTCGCCACGCCGGCCAGGCAGAACGTCATGCCGACCGCGCCGATCAGCAGCAGGGTTTTGCGGCCAATCTTGTCGATGAGCGACATGCCCAGCAAAGTTGCGCACAGGTTCATGGCGCCCACCGCGACCGCCTGGATGTCGCCGGAGAGCTTGCTGAAACCAGCCATCCCGAAGATGTCATTCAGGTAGTACAGAATGGCGTTGATGCCGGCGAGCTGATTGAACGCCGCCACCGTGACCGCGAGAAAAATGGGCAAGCGATACTTCCACTGGAACAGAGGCTCCGAATGGGGAACGCCGTTGACGTGGATAGAATCGATGATCTCCTGTAACTCGACCGCGGGATCAGCCGAGCCCAATCTCTCCAACACCGTGTGTGCTTCCGGGACGCGGTTCTTGGTGACCAGCCAGCGGGCGCTACGGGGAATGCCGAACAGCATCACCAGAAACAGGATCGCGGGAATGGCGGCGACCCCCAGTTGCCATCGCCACTCGTTGATACCCAACCCGGCGAGCCCGAGAAGGTAGTTCGACAGGTACGCGACCAGGATGCCGATTACGATATTGATCTGAAAAGAACCGACCAGGCGGCCACGCCACTTCGCCGGTGCGATCTCGGCGATATACACGGGCCCCAGCACCGATGAGCCGCCAATGCCCAGGCCGCCGATAAAGCGAAAGAACAGCAAGGCCGGCCAGCTCCAGGCAAAAGCGCAGCCCAGCGCAGAAACCACGTAGAACGCCGCCAGGATGCGCAGGCTTTCACGGCCACCGAATCGGTCGCCTACGACTCCGGAGAGCATGGAGCCGATGACCGTCCCCCAGAGCGCGATGGAAACGGTGAAACCAAGCTGGCGCGCCGAAAGCGCGAAGACCTGGGTTAGCTGGTGCGTGGTGCCGGCAATAACGGCGGTGTCAAAGCCAAAGAGTAACCCGCCTAACGCACCGACGATGATGCTCTTGACGAGATAGAAATTGAGCTTGCTGGTCACCGTCCGAGGTTGAGTGGATGAAAACACGAATTATGGAGATTAGCACAGAGAAGGGTTTCTCTGGCCCTGGCGAGTTGCACCCGCCTTGTGGTGGCTTTAGCACGCAAATCTTCCGCGAAAGAGCGGAAGGCTGCCTCGCCATCCGCTCGCCCGGGAAGTATAGTCAGTTCTTCGAGAGCTACTGGGTCACAGTTTTGACCGCGTCGCCGATCTTGAAACCGGAGCCCGACACTGCCGTCCCGACGGCGGAACCATCGTCCACGTCGGTCAGGCGAATCACGCCGACCGGCGAAGTCATGCGACGAATCACCGCACCGGTTGATGGGTCCTTGATCTCCTTGGTCACGCGTTGCACGGTGAGCTGATCGCCGACCTTCAGGCCTGCCTTTGAGCCCACGTTAAGAACGATCTGGCCGCCGTCCACCGCGGCGACGAGGCCTTCAACCATCACGGTCCGCGCTTCAAGTTTGGGGGCGTCGGCAACCAGTTCCGTGCTCATCTGCGTGACCGCCGCATTTACGGCCTCGCCAATGATCGTCTGCTGGAAGTCGCTGCTGCCGAAATCCACGGCTCCGTTACCCCAGCCGTGCCAGTTGCCGCCGCCGCCCAGCAGCGAAGTACTCTCGCGCGAAGATTCGCCTTTGCCGTCGGCCACTCCCATGATTTCCGCAGTGTCGATGTTCACGATGCGGGCGTCCACAACCACGATGGCCTTGCTCTTCTTGTGGGAGAAGCCACCAATGCCCATATCCGCCCCAATTGCCGCCACCGCCGCCCACCTTGGTGTTCTGGTTTTCACCGCCGAATTGCGTGATGCTGCCCACGATGATGGCATCTACGCCCAGGATCTTACCGAGCTTTGCCGCCGAGTTCGGATTGGCGCGATCGCTATTCGAAAAGTTTTGCTCGGCAAGAATTTTGTCCATGGCCTTGCGTTCGATCACCGAATAGGTGCCGTCCTGTACCAGGTGCCTGACCAGCAGGTCCGCGATTCCCCTGCCGACGTCCACATTGGTGCCAAAAAGCGCGGCGCTGCTGGTTTGCACCGTCGCATAGTCGAAATCGAAGATTGCAACGCGCTTCTTGCGCACTGGCGACTTCGCCAGCGTGTCCTGCGCGCCCGCTTGCGGGGCAACGAAACTGAGTAGAATCAGTATGCCGAACAGGATTTTCTTCACGGTGAGTCTCCCCTCCCCCGAGGTATTCAAGTTCAAATGACCGCAATTCAGGGAACCCGCTGAAAATTCAGCGAGCAAGTCCCGCCGGGCACATTCTACACTGACTATCGGGGATGGTTGGCCAAAACTTCAGCGGCCAGAACGGCTTCCAGCAACGAGATTCCCGCCGTCAGCCTGCCGAGATTGCATTTTTGGGCCCATCTTCATTCTTGCCAGCAACTCTGATCGCGAGTAAAATGCGCTGTCTACTCCCCTCTGGCACTTCTGGCCGGCTCGGAGGTGAATCGATGTTTCGCTACGGGTCCTTGGCAGTAGCCTTGTGCCTCCTTTTGACTTCGGCGTTTTCCCAGTCCCCCAGTCAGATAAACAGCACCTCAGTGGTTGGTTTCTGGAGCAATGCCGCCAATCCCAACGAACATTTCGAACTGCGCGCTGACGGTCAATTTGCGATTGACGAGAACGGCCAGCATCTCGAAGGAGCCTGGGACCTTAACGGATACACGCTTACATTGCATTTTTCGCCTTCCCTTGTCGGCAAAGCACAGTGGGATGGACACGCCTTCATTGACAACCAACAAAAACACTGGGTGCGGGCAACGCTGACCTCGACGGCCCCAAGTCAGCCAGTGGCTTCCCCACCTGTTTCGGCGAGTGCCACTCCTGCGCCTCAGGGTCAGAGCGGGGACCAGAAAGCTCTACTCCAGCAGACGCTGAATTCGCAATTTCGATTGACCAAGACAACAGCGGACAAGAACGACATCGTTACCCCCGGTGCCGTTCTGGTGCTGCAGAAGGACGGACTGTTGATGTGCAGCCTCGACACCCCCGTCCCGCCGACCAGCAACTACAAGAACGGGAAGATCTCCATGGGCTTTGGGTCCGACCTGGCATGGAGCATGCAGCTAGGAAGAAACTCCAGCGAGGTTCCGCAACGTAAGTTTGTGGCGGGGGAAAAGTTTTGGGTTACTGGCCTTTACCATCCAGGACGATGGCGTGATTTTCAAGTTCTACAGCGATCCGTACCAGGATGTTCGCTACTACGGGCAATTAAAGTTTCCCTTCCCAAAACATGTCATGCCTCCCGCGGACCAGGTGTTGAAGACCATCGCTGAAGCGGTGACGGTACAGCCCGACGACAACGCCGCCGTAAATGCCCCGCCGCAGCCACCTCCGCCGCCGGCCCAACCAGAACCGGTGATGGCGCCGATCCCGCCACCGCCACCGCCGCCAGATGCGCCGCCGGCAGCCCCCAAGACGATTGCAAAAGGAGAGACAAAAGAACAGGTGGTGGCGATCCTCGGGCAGCCTACCAAAGTGGTCAATCTGGGCGCCAAGGAGATTGATATTTACCCGGACATGAAGGTGATCTTTATCAATAAAAAGGTCGCGGACGTTCAGTAGCTTCCCCTGCCGGTTAGTTCGAGCAAGTCGCGGGAGGAACGAGAAGAGGAGATTGCTTTGTACAGCTCATTCGTTCGCTCAATGAGGACAGCCAGCTGCCTGGCTGTAGTTTTTGTGATTCTGGGGTGCGTGGGCTCGATGGCCCACGCGGATGACAAGAAGTCTACGCCCGCCAAACCCGCGGCCACCCCATCCAAGCCTGCAGCTACGTCCGCCAGCCATCCTGCGGGCACCAGCGGCGCGGCCCACGGCTCGACTGCCGGCAGCGCAAGCCATGGTACCTCCGCCACCGGCACAAGCCACGGTGCAACCACCAGCAGCCCCGGGGGAACGAGAGCAACCAGCGGCGGTTCCCATGGTCCGACCACCAGCAATCCCAGCAGCGGAACAAGGGTAACCACCAGCAATCCCGCCGGGAGGGAGGTCAACCGCGAACAGCGGGCGGCGGGAGCCATGTCGCGAACACCGGTAGACCGGAGGGAGCCGGCACCCCATCCCGTGTCTCGGGCTCTGGTTCAGCAGGCCGTCCCACGCCAGCGGGGAGCACAACGCGCAACGCCGCGAATGGCAGTACGGTGACCACGCGCGCTAACGGTAAACCCAGCGACGTGCACGTTGCCAAGCAGAACATGGATATTCATCACGGGTTGAACGGAAGCCGGACCGTCTCGACGAGGCAGCAGGACGGTTCGCGGGTTGTTGCCGAGCGAGGAGGGCGAGGGTACGTCGAGCGCGGGTACAGGTACGGTGGCCGCGACTACGGCCGCCGGACTTACTACTACAACGGACGCTACTACAATAATTATTATCGCGGATACTATTATCGCGGCGGTTATATCTACGGGTATGCTCCGGCTTATTACTACGCCCCCGGTTTCTACGGGTGGGCGTACAACCCATGGCCTGCGCCCATCGTGTACTCGTGGGGATGGGGAGCGTATCCCTGGTATGGATACTACGGCTGGTACTTTGCGCCCTACCCGGTGTACCCGAGCGCCGCGTTCTGGTTGACCGACTATGTGATTTCGACCTCCCTGGCGGCGGCGTATCAGGAACGGGTTGACGCTCAAGTTGCTGCGGCGGCGGGTGCTACAGGTGGACCGCTCGCCGTCACGCCGGAAGTGAAGCAAATGATCTCCGATGAGGTTCGGCGCCAGATTGCGCTGGAGAACGTAGAAGCCCAGTCGAATGCGCAGAACCAGGACGTTGATCCTGCATCCAGCGGGATTGCGCGGATGCTGAGCGACAACCAGCCCCACGTGTTCATTGCCGGGACTAGTCTCGATGTGGTTCAGACCACGGGGCAGGAGTGCGCCATCAGCCAGGGGGATGTACTGGAAGTCATGTCAGCGCCTCCTCCGAACGCCAACGCGGCGACGGCCGTCGTCCTGTGCAGCAAGGGCGGAAACGAGTGTGGCAAGTCTACTCAAGTATCGGTAGCGTTCGCCGACTTGCAGGAGATGCAGAACCACATGCGCGAGAGCATCGATCAGGGTCTGAGCGACCTGCAATCGAAGCAGGGGCAAGGTGGACTGCCTGACCGCGCCGCCGTCCGCCAAGGCCGCGCCGGTTCCGGCGGCCTTTGTTGCGGCCGCTCCTCCGCCGGATCCGAATGTCGCTAACGAAATCACGCAACAAACGCACGCCGCGGACCAGGCTGAGCAGGAGTTGGCCAGCGCAGTACCTCCGAGTCCGGTAGCGACCGGTTCGCCTGCGCCTGCGTCTGCGCCAGCTCCGCCATCCGCTCCGGTGACTATCTCTCTGGGACAGACGGTCGATCAGGTTACCTCAGAGCTGGGGGCGCCAAAAAACGTGATCGATCTGGGAACGAAGAAGATCTACGTGTACCCGGACATGAAGATCACGTTCAAGGGCGGTAAAGTGAGCGACGTCCAATAAGATACGAGGGGGCCCGTAGTTGGACGGAACATGTCCGGACGTTCCCCTGCACCGCAAGCGGTTCTGGCTCTGCTGTCGTACATCGGCGGCAAGAACCGCGGCTAGTATTGCGGAACGGGCTTGGCATGGATCGCGAAATAATCTCGCACTACCGGCTGCTGGAGAAGTTGGGCTCAGGTGGAATGGGTGTAGTTTACGCCGCCGAGGACATGAAGCTCGGCCGCAAAGTGGCGCTTAAGTTCCTCACGGCTGAGTACTCCCGCGACCCCATCGCACTGCATCGCTTCGAACGCGAAGCGCGGGCAGCCTCCGCCCTCAATCATCCCAATATCTGCACAATTTACGAGATCGACGAGATCGACGGCTGCCGGTTTATGGCGATGGAGCTGTTGAAGGGCATGACTCTTCGGGACCGGATCGCCCGGGAGCCAATGCGGCGTGACCAGCTGCTGGATTTCGCAATCCAAATCGTAAGCGGTCTGGAAGCGGCCCACTCGGCGGAAATTATCCATCGCGATGTCAAACCGGCAAACATCTTCGTCACGGAACATGGTTACGTAAAGTTGCTCGACTTCGGGCTGGCCAAACTGAACGCCGATCCTGGAGACGCGTCGGAGACCCTAGTATCAGGGACTCTGTCTGCTGACCTCGTTGCGAAGGAACACTTGACAACGCCGGGGATGGCGTTGGGCACGGTGGCTTACATGTCGCCGGAGCAGGCGTTGGGAGAGACCCTGGACGCTCGCAGCGATCTGTTCTCTTTTGGCGCCGTGCTCTACCAGATGGCGACCGGCAGGCAGGCCTTTGCGGGAAATACCTCCGCCGGGACCCTCGATGCCATCCTTCACAAGTCTCCACTGCCGGTAGCCAGACTCAACCCGGACATGCCGCTGCAGCTACAACCCATCATCAACAAGGCCCTTGAAAAGGACCGCAATCTCCGGTATCAGACCGCGGCCGACCTCCGCTGTGATTTACAGCGCGTCAGGCGTGACCTACAGTCTTCGCCTGCATTCATTGTGACCCCTGATGAGTCAGCCGAATCGGTACCTGAAATAGCGGTGCCCAGGCCAGCCGAACCAGCAGCCCCGCCAGGACTGAACCCGCGAATGAGCAAGAGAACTCTTGCTTTTGGCGCAGGGGCCCTGGCATTGACCGTAATGGCGATTCTGGGGGTGTGGTGGTGGCGAGCCACAATCCGTCATGTTGCGGAGGCTGATGTAAGAATTCAGACCAATCCCGGGGCCCAAGTCCTGGTTGACGAGAAGGCGTCAGCAACCGTGGGCGCCGATGGGACAGCTGCGGTCAAAGTATCTCCCGGCAAGCACTCGGTACGGTTGAGCTTGAATGGGTTCGAACCTTATTCCACCAGCATTACCGCGAACGATGGTGAGCGACAGAGCCTGGTCGCGGCGCTGAACCCCATACCGCCGCCGCCACCGCCTACTGCCGCTGAGGGTAGCCTGTTGGTGCGGAGCAACGTCGCCGGAGCGGACGTCCTGGTCGATGGACAGTTGAAGGGTTTTACAGAACCGGCTGACCGCACAATGAGGATCCCGTTGAACCAAGGGACATACAGGATACAACTCAAGAAATCAGGTTATAAGGATTCTCCGGAACAGCAAACCGAAGTCATCGCCCTCAAGGAAAACCAGCTTAGCTTTACTCTCGCGCCGTCAGGAGATTCATCATCGACTCCGGCCGCCACGTATCTGAGCATCAAGTCCCGGCCCGGCGCGGAAATCCGCATCGACGGAAAAGTGTCGGGCTTTGCGGATAGCAACGGCGCTTTCCCTATCAAAATTAGTCCCGGAACCCACTTGGTGCAGGCCAGCTTGAGTGGATACGACCCATACTCCTCCACCGTAACCGCGAAGGCGAGTGCCAAGACGTACCTCGTGGCCGAACTGAAGCCATCTGCTCCGGCGATTGTGTCCTTCAGTGCCAGCCAGTCAAAGATTGAAGCAGGGCATGCCACCAGCCTCAAGTGGTCCACCGAAAATGTAACCGAGGCTCGGATCGAACCCGGTATAGGTACCGTTTCGCCTAACGGGTCGCGAGACGTCTCGCCGGCGCAAAGCACGACTTACATTTTGACGGCAAGGGGGAGTGGCGGGAGCACAACCGCCAAGGTGTACCTCGCCGTCAGTCCTAAATTGCTGGAGGCTGGGGCGATGAGCGGAGGCTTGGATGCGCAAGGCATTAGAGAAACCATGGCCCGATTCAAGGGAGCCTACGATTCCATGGATATCGATGCGCTGAGGCGAGAGTGGCCTTCTCTCACCCAAACCCAGGCTGATGCCATTAAGACAACTTTCGTAGGACTCACATCGGTCCGGTTGAATGACGATTGCGACGGCCTGCCTGCGATTTCCGGCGACACGGCGGAGTGGACCTGTCGCGAGACCTTAACCTACGTCTTAAAGGAGCGGCGCCAGATCCCTCCCGTGCACAATACCATTACTTTTTACTTTAAGAGAGCCGGTCGAAAGTGGCACGTGGATCGTCGAGAAGGCGCTGCCCACGTCAAGTCTGCGAGCAACTGACTCCCGTTGCACACCTGCAACCTCGGCCTGACCCGTGGAACAAGCAGTTCCTGGGCCTATTCACTCCAAACGGCGAGCTCGTTCCCGTTCGGGTCGGCGAAATGGAAGCGCTTGCCTCCGGGAAACTCGAAGGTCTCCTGAACGATTCTCCCGCCCGCCTCGACGACTTTCCGGCGTATGTCGTCCAGTGCGTGGCGTAAATCACGACCAAGGTACCGCTGCCGGCGCCCGCAGGCTTTGTTTCGCTGTTGAAACCTCCGCCCAGCCGGCCATCGTTGAAGCTGGTGTAGCCCGGGCCCCAGTCTTGGAATTGCCAACCGAATACTTGGTTGTAAAAAGCCTTGGTCGCGGCAATGTCAGTCGCCGGGAACTCGATGTAGTCCATCTGCAAATTGTGCTCTTGCTGACTCATGTTCGCCTCGTGAAGTTGGTAAGAACGCGGGATGAGATTAGCACATGGTCCGAGTCGAAGATTAGCTTCTCCTCGACCGCCCTTTCGAACAGGTGGCAGAAAAACAAGAAAGACGCGGAGCGTCCGCGTCTTCGAGTGTCCAAACCTAAAATCTTACTGCTGGTCGGCTGCGCCTCCGGGCTGGGCTCCGTTGTCCGTGCCGAGTTCATGCTGGGAAGGAATATTGGCGGTCTCGGGATTCAACAGGCCCTTGTGGTCGGGCCCCAAGCCGAGTTTGATCAGCGCCCGCGAATCAGGCGTGAGCTTGGTCTGCCAGCCGTTGTCGCCCTGATAGCGAATCATGGCGTCTTTCGAGGCTTCATCCCACACACCCGTCGGTTCACCGGACAGGTAGTGCTCCTTTATGAGCGCCGCCTGAATCTCCCGGGTACGCTGCTCGTCGATGCCGCGCTGGCCGTGCGATGCCGTCTTGGCGCTGTGCTTCTTGGAATGCTGCTTGGAGGAGGAATGGCTGGCTGACGCCGTACTTGATTTAGATTTCGTCTTTGCCGATGAAGAATGGCTGGCCGACGTTGTACTCGACTTGGGTTTCGTCTTTGTCGTTGTCGTTGTTGTGCTCGCCGACGCCGCCCCTGGCAAGAGCAGCAAGACGGCAAACATACTAACGAATTGGAATCTACGATTCCCGATAGACAACGACCACCTCAACCATAGATCTATGAAATCCAGAATAACGGCCTATTGTAATGAAGCTGTAACCGAAAGGGAAACAAGAAAACGACGCCAGGTTCCCAAAAATGAAACGGTGGCGGCGCGGGGGATCGCGTTCGGTTTCGATGCACTCGCGCCGCTATTGGGCCCCTCAGCCCGTAAAGCGCCATGTCGTTACTGTCGGGCTATGGGAGAGTTCCTCCGAAAAACACCGTCGTGTTATCGCGGGAGCCCCGCGGACGAACCAGGAAGACGACATCCTCGCCGCTCTTGGCCTGCGCCTGGAGACGCCGGAAATCGTCCTCACTGTTGACCGGCTGCTTGTTGATCTCAAGGATCACATCACCGCGGCTTAACCCAGCGGTATCGGCGAATCCATCGGGTTTCACCTCTTGTACGATGACACCCTTCCCGTTGGGGAGCTTGTAGCGTTCGACCATGTCCGGGGTAATGCCCCGCACGGTTATGCCGAACTTGCTCTCCTGCGGCTTCGCCTGCTCACCGGCTTCTTCCTGGTCGCCAAGGCGGCTGGCAAAGAGCTTGGAGCGGTCGGCGATCGTCACTTCCGTCGTCGTTTCCTTGCCATTGCGGACATAGCCAAGCTTGGCATTGGTTCCCGGCTTCAGAGCAGAAATCTCCGCCACCAGTTCGTCGCCATTCTTAACCTGCTTGCCATTCACCGAGACGATGGTGTCACCCGTCTTCAGGCCGGCCTTTTCCGCCGGGCCATTGGGAGTGACGCTGGCAATGGTCACGCCACTGGAGACCCCGTAAACGCGCGCCACCGCCGGGTTAGCCACGGCGTTGAACTCGACTCCAATCGAGCCTCGCGCCACCTTGTGCTCCGGCCCGATCAGTTGGTTGTACACCTGCACCACGGTATTGGAAGGCATGGCAAAGCCGACGCCCTGATAGCCTCCACCGCTGGTAAAGATGGCCGTGTTGATGCCGATCACTTCGCTGTTCATGTTCACCAGCGGGCCGCCGGAATTACCCGGGTTGATCGCGGCGTCAGTCTGGATGAACGACTCGAACTGGCGGCCAGGAACGATGTTGCGGCCCTTGGCCGAAACGATGCCGGCGGTCACAGTCTCTTCCAGACCGAAGGGGCTGCCAATGGCGAGGACCCAGTCACCAACGTCCATGCTGTCAGAGTTGCCCAGCTTAGCTGCGGGGAGAGGCTTCTTGGCGTTGATCTTGATCACTGCCAGGTCGGTTTCTTTGTCCACGCCGACTACGACTGCGTCATACGTGACCGTTGCGGGATCGTCCATCAGCTTCACGCGGATGCGATCAGCTTTCTCGACGACGTGATTGTTGGTAACGATATAGCCTTTGGGATCGACGATGACACCCGACCCCAGGGACCGCTCGCGAAGATCGCTGGGGCCGTCCGGCCCGCCCTGACCGCCCTGTCCGCCGAAGAAGCGGTTAAAGAAGTCCTGGAAGGGATTGTCTTCATCGCCGTTACCGCCGCCGCCCGGTCCTTCTTCTCCCTGGCCGCCTTGACCACCCGGGGGCATCATGCGCCGATGCGGGTTCTTGACCGTCGATTCCGTATTGATATTGACGACGGAAGGCTCGAGCTGGCGAGCAATCTGGGAAAACTCATTCGACATCTTCACCGGTGATGGGACTTTCAGCGGTGTGGCATCCGAGGAGGGGTTCTGCTCTTTGCCCTTCACGCCGGCCGAAACCACCGTGCCAATCAAAATACCTAGCGTTAGAGTCGCCAGGATGACCAAGGTCGAGGCAAAGCGATTGGCCTTCAACTTTTGCCTGAAACCTGAAACGTGCGGATCCATCAAGTAATTGTCCTCCGGCTAACGAGCCCAATGGAAATTATACAGTCGGCGCAACTTAGCCACTGATTGTGAGGGGATTCACTGGGGGTTCTCACGCCATTAGACGTGAGCACCAGGGAATTGGTCACCAAATCTCATATCCCCGGGAAGTCAGGCGGCGCAGGCCGCGTCGTACTCCTCGTAGGCGCCCTTAAAGTCGGTCAGGCCGTGATCGCCCTCGAAATGCCAGATCCTGGTCGCGACCTCCTCCAGCAGGTCCTGGTCGTGGGTTACCAGCAGCACGGTCCCCGGATACCTTTGCAGCGCGATGTTCAGAGCGTTAATCGACTCCAGGTCCAAGTGGTTGGTGGGCTCATCCAGCACCAGGACGTTCGGCTTCTGCAGCATCAGCTTGCAGAACAGCAGCCGTGCCGCCTCTCCGCCGGAAAGCACGCCGGTGCGCTTGTTGCCGTCCTCGCGCGCGAACAGCATCTGGCCCAACAAGCCGCGGATGTCCTCGTGCGCAGCACCCGGGTCCCACTGATGCAGCCACTCGAACGCGGTCTTTCCCTTTTCGATGAGCGCCCGGTGGTCCTGGGCGAAGTATCCTACCGCCGCCTCGTGTCCCCATACCACGTTGCCTTCGCTTAAGAACGGACCATCATAGCCGCTGGTTTTGCGCAACTCGGACTCCGGAATCGTCGGCGAGTTCGCCAGCAGAGCATTCAGTAGCGTGGTCTTGCCGGCCCCGTTGCGGCCCATCAAGGCGATCTTCTCGCCCCGGGTCACGCTGGCCGTGAAGTTGCGGATAATCTCGCGCTCACCGTACGACTTCGACACAGCCTCCACTTCCAGAATGTGTCTGCCCGGAAGGGCGCTTCTGCTCGAATTTGAGGAATGGGCGCTGTATGTTGGACCTCGCCAGTTCGGTGACCTGCAGGCGTTCCACTTCCTTGCGCCTCGACTGCACCTGGCTCGAGCGGGTGCCGGCGGAGAAGCGCGCGATGAACTCGTTCAGTTGCGAAATTTTCTTTTCCCGCTGCGCGTTCTGGCTCTCGATCTGCGAACGGATTTGCGTCTTGGCAATCACCATCTCATCGTAGGTGCCGGTGTAGGTGATGATGGTTTCGTAATCAATGTCGGCGATGTGGGTGCAAACCCGGTTCAGGAAATGGCGATCGTGCGAGATCACGATCACGACTCCGTCATATTCATTGAGGAAGCCTTGCAGCCAGTGGATGGAGTCCAGGTCAAGGTGGTTCGTCGGCTCGTCCAGCAGCAGCGCCTGGGGATGACCGAACAGCGCCTGCGCCAGCAGCACGCGGACTTTTTGCCCGCCCTGCAACTCGCTCATCGGGCGCTGATGCATTTCGTCGGGAATATCCAGGCCTTGCAGCAGGATGGCGGCGTCGGTCTCAGCGGAGTATCCATCCTCTTCGCCGACAATTCCCTCCAACTCGCCCAGCTTCATGCCATCTTCGTTGGTGATCTCGGGCTTCTCGTAGATTCGCTCACGCTCTTCCATGGCCGCCCACAGCCGCTTGTTGCCCATGATCACGGTGTCAATCACGCGATAGGCGTCAAACGCGAACTGGTCCTGGCTCAACACGCCCAGCTTGCGCGGACGCACCACGTTGCCCTTCTGCGGCTCCAGCTCGCCGGTCAGCAGCATCATGAAAGTTGACTTCCCCGCCCCGTTTGGCCCGGTCAGGCCGTAGCGTTTGCCGGGCGTAAAGGCGGTGGACACTTCGTCGAACAGAACTTTAGCGCCGTAGCGCATAGATACATTACTGACTGAGATCATGATTTTTCTTACGAGGACTGCGGGGAAATTGCCTACAAGAGGGGTCGCAGCTGTAGATAACAGAATATCATGCCTGCGCGAGGGGCTTGCGAATCAGGCCCGACAAATCATACGTGACGTTATAATGCGACCGTATCCACACTGCAATCGTCGGGGCACCTCGTCTGGGCCGCCCGTGGCCGGTTCTAGGCAGGTCACATGTCCATTAAACTCTCCAACTACGAGTTTCGAGCGTACAGGAAAGGGTACAGGCAATATCTGGCTGCACATGCGCACGCATCTTCTGATCAAAACGAACGTGTCATTCAGCATATCTAGGTACCTACGCAATATTACTGGCAGGTTCTCCTTTCCAGGCTCGAAGGCCTTCGAGATCGACGGTATCGAGGTAACCCCGGCAGTAGCTGCGAAATACGATGGTCGCATCCAAGTGCACGAGCTTAAACTCACGGTACCGACCGATTTGCGCGACCTCAAGCCCTGCGTCGCTAACTTCTCTATCGCCTGCCACTTCGACTTCCATGGCGCTGAGATCTTCGAACACCACGTACACCCAGTGTTCGTTCGTCGAATGTACCGGCCACTGTAAGGCGGCGACCGATACGCGGTCACGCGCGATGGGAAAGCATCTGGAGGTGATTTCGAGATGAAGGTTGCGATAACTGGTACGTTGTCCATGCCGCGCAGTGAAGCAGTCGCGCTCATCGAATCTCGAACTGATGCAAAGTTCACAGAGCACGTAACGTATGACACGAACTATTTAGTGGCGGCTCGGTTTGACACCACAAAGCTCACAGAGCTGCGCAGATCGGCGTGACGGTGAATCTCCGAGGCCGATATGATGGAGTTCATTCAGCAAGGCGCATTCCCGCAAAATCGGCTGCCCGAACGTCCGAAGCATCCTCACGTTAGCCATTTCCCCGATATCACATGGGTCAAGACATACCATCCCGAACGCATTGTGCTCCTCGAGTATCAGGACGGCGAGGGCATAGTGACTCAACGGTATGTAGCTCTGACCTGTCGAGGGACCGGAACCAACGAGGTTGAGTATCTAGGCGGATACGATGCTGAACAATTCAAGATATTTCGTACTGGGAGGGTATTGAAGATGAAACAAATACAGCCGGCCGTGGCGGGTGCATGACGATCGGAGGGTGGCGCTAGGGGTTCCTAATCGCTGCCTGGTACACCGTCTTGCCGCCAACCACTGTCCGTAGCACGCGAGTCCTCAGGATCTCGGGAGGCGCAACCTTGGTGAGGTCGCGATCGAGCACGACGAAGTCTGCCAGCATGCCCGGAGCAAGCGTCCCTTTCTCTTTCTCGGCAAACTGGGCGTAGGCGGCCCCAGTGGTGTAGGCCGCGAGTGCCTGCTCAATCGTGAGCTTCTGCTCCGGAAAGTACGACTTGGTTCCCTCTTCATTCATGCGCGTGACTGCGGCATAAATTCCGCGGAACGGATTGATGGGCTCGACCGGGTAGTCCGTGCCAAAGGCCAGGCGGACATCGTTGTCGAGAAATGTCTTCCACGGATACGACATCTTGGCGCGCTCCGGGCCAATGCGCTCTACGGCCCAGTTCATGTCCGTAAGCAGATGGCTGGGCTGCACCGACGCGATAACGCCCAGCGCGCGATACAGCGCGACCTGGCTGGGCGCGATTACCTGGTCGTGCTCGATGCGAAAGCGGAAGTCGCGCGTACGGTTATTTTCTTTGGCATTGCGCTCGGCTGCGGCAAAGGCATCGAGCGCCATTTGCGCCGCCCGATCGCCAATGGCGTGAAAGCCCAGTTGGAAGCCCGCCGCCGCGCGCTCGATCGCCATGCAGTCCAGCTTGCCCTGCTCGTACTGCGGCAAGCCCGAGTTGCCAGGATCATCGGAGAACGGCGCCAGCAAGGCGGCAGTGCGCGAGCCCAGCGAGCCGTCCATGAATCCCTTCAGCATGGCGGTGTGCAGCATGGGATCGTTCGCCGGATGGTGGGCGCGATGCTTCTCCAGCAGTTCAACGGAATCATCGAACCTCAGCCATTCGCTGATGCGCAGCGTGAGCTTGCCTTCGCGCTCCAGGTCCTCGTAGACCAGGAAATCCTCCCAGTACGAGTTGTCCTGCGCCGAGGTGATACCCCAGCGCGCGGCATCAGCCAGGGCCAACTCGGCGGCGCGGCGGCGTAACGCGGGACTGGGCGAGGGCTCCTTTGCCTTGATCACCTCAATTTCAGTTTCGCGCACAATTCCGGTGGGCTCGCCGTTGGGACCGAGGTCAATCTTGCCCCCAGCCGCCGTGGCAGTCTTAGAGGTGATTCCCGCTGCCTTCAATGCAGCGGTATTGGCGATGGCGATGTGTCCATCCACCCTTATGAACATTGCGGGATGGTCGCCCGTGACGGAGTCAATATCCTGGCGCGCCGGCAGCTTCTGGCCGGGCCACAAAGTGTGGTCCCATCCGCGGCCCACGATCCATTCGCCGGGAGACGCTGTCTTCATGCGCGCCGCGATGCGTTGCTGCATCTGCTCAATCGATTGGACGCCGATCAGGTCCACGTTGAGCTGAAGAAAACCGCCGTTCGATAGATGCACGTGGGCGTCATTGAATCCCGGCATCACGAAATGCCCGCCGAGATCGACCACCTGGGTGCGACTGCCCTTCAGCTTGCTAATGGCTTCACTCGACCCGATGGCGACGATGCGGCCATCGCGGACTGCCATCGCCTGAGCCCGCGCCGGCGTGGCCTGGGTGTAAATGTCTCCATTGACGAAGATCAGGTCGGGCGCCTCGCTGGTGGAAGCCTTACCCGAGGAGGAATTGGCGAAGGGACTTGCATCCAAGGTGGTCACCAAAAGACAAAGCAGCAGGGCGAGTTTCATTCCTCCGACACTCCAGCGAGTACGAGGGTGAGCAGCAGAATGCGTTTGAGGCCGAGATCGCGCCCGGCAGGGTCATACCATTCGTGGATGGTGTGGGCGCCGCCGCCACTGCCTCCTGCTCCGATAGCGAGGGCCTCCCGGCCGAGTGAGAGCGGGACATTAGCATCGGTCGAAGCGCGCTGAATACGCGCGGTGTTGTTCAGTTGGGCATCCACCGCGCGTATAGCTTTGAGCAGCTGCGACTCCGCCGGCAAGTCCGCCGCAGGCCGATTGCCGATGATGCGGACTTCGGCCGTCAGTAATTCCTGGCGCTTGCGGCCGGTGAGTTCGGGAATCACTTCGTCCACCGCTTCGTGAAGCGCGCGCTCCAGGCGGTCAAGCTCTTCCAGCGACGCTGAACGGGTGTCCACCCGCATGGTTGCCGACTCCGGAATGGAATTCACCGAGGTTCCGCCGCTGATGATGCCGATGTTGTAGGTCGTTTTCGGCGCTCTGGGGACTGGGACACGGGTGAAGCGGTCAATCACGCGCGCCAAGGCAACGATCGGGTTGGCGACTCCGAAGTCGCTCCAGGAATGGCCGCCGTGGCCGCGAATCGTGATCTCATAGCGCCGGCTGCCGAGTCCTTCGGCGATGATGGTGTCGGTACCAGCGCCGTCGAGTACCACCAGCGAAGCGATTGCGGCGGACCACTTAGGCTGCTGAAAGATGTGCCGCATCCCGCGCAGGTCGCCTTCGCCTTCCTCGCCCACATTACCGATGAACAAAATCGGAGCCCGGTTCGGGATGTTGGCTGCGCGCATCGCATGCGCTATCGCAAGCAGTGCGACGATGCCTGAAGAATTGTCGGAAACACCCGGACCGTAGAGCTTGTCGCTGTCGCGTCGCACCTCGATCACGGTGTCCGGAGGGAAGACGGTATCCAGATGCGCACTCAGCGCGATGTAAGGAGCTCTCGCATCCGTTCCTGGACGGATGCCGAAGACATTGCCGATGTCGTCCTGGTGCACTTCCAAAAGGCTGGCCTGTTCGAAGTGCTGCTTCATCCAACCGCTGCGAACGGCTTCGCCCGAAAGCGGAGCTGGGATGGCTGTCACTTCCAGCTGCAAGTCTTCGAGCTGGCGCTCGTGGGAGCGAAACCAGGCAAACGCTTCATGCACCCGGCGCAGCTCGGCAATCGCCGCCACCTGCTGCTGGGCCGAGCGGGAGGACTGCGATTCGCTGAACGATAACGGTTCCCCGGAAAACGCGCGCACTGGAGGACCCAAGCCCATTGAGGATGCCCAATACTAATACGACAGTAGTGGGCAACGGAAGGAGAGCACAGCTGGTATCACGTCCACCGCTGCCCGGCTACGAGGCCAGCGAAGACTGTACGCCCGGTGACGCCTGGCAGCACTCCAGGATCTCGGCGTCGGTCAGCATTTGGTCGGAATTCTTGGCTCGCTGGTAGATGCGCTCCACCAGTTCGTCAGTGGCGGCGATGCCGTGCCTCTCCAGCCAGAAGTGCACATTCGACTTGCCGCTCATGGGCCCGATCTCGATGACCTGCTCCATGCCAAAGAAGTGCGACGGTACGCCCGAGTAAATACTGTTGGCGAGTAGCACATCGTTTTTCTTGTAAGCCTTGATCACCGCCGCCGCGTGGACGCCGGTGCCAGTGCGGAAGGCATCCTCGCCGACCACGGGATAGTTCTTAGGAATCGGAACTCCGGTCGCTTTTGCCACCGCCTCGCAATAATCCTTCAGCTTGGTAAGGTCCTGGCTCTTCCACGGCTCGATGCCGAGAAGCTTGAGGTTGACCAGCATCTGGTCCATTTGCGTGTTGCCCACGCGCTCGCCGATGCCACAAGCGGTTGCATGGACGACCTCAGCCCCGGCAACCAGCGCAGCAATCGCATTGGCAACCGCCAGCCCGCGATCGCAGTGCCCGTGCCATTCCACGCGAATGTTCTCGCCCGAAGGCTTGACCACCTCATTCATCACGAAGTGCATGAGCGCGACCACTCCCATCGGGGTGGCATGCCCGCAGGTATCACAAATTACGATGGCTTTGGCGCCGCAGCGGATCGCCGTGCCGTACATGCGCTGGATGGTCTCGGGATCGCACCGGGTGGTGTCCTCGGTAACGTACATCACGTCCAGACCAAGCGAAACGGCGTACTTGACAGCGTTCTCGGTGGTGCGCAGGAGGAAGTCGTCGGTCCAATCCTCGGTATAGCGCCGGATTGGGCTTGAACCGATAAACGTCGCCGCCTCGATGGCAACGCCGGTGCGCTGCACAATTTCGGCGATGGGTCGGATGTCGTTCTCGTGGGTGCGAGCGGCGCAGTTGGGCTTGATTTTCATGCCCGCCCGGCCAATCTCACGCGCCAGCGCTTCGCAGTGAGCCAAGGCGCGCGGGCCTGCTCCGGGCAGCCCCAGATCCAACATGTTGATACCAACCTGCTCCATGAGGTGCAGGATCTCAATCTTCTCTTCGATGGAGGGATCGCGCACCGACGGCGACTGCAGGCCGTCGCGCAGCGACTCATCATTCAGCAACACCTTTCCAGCCGGCACCATGGACCGGGCATAGATGGTGTTCCAGTCGTAGATCAGATCAGAGATTTTGACCGACACGTTTTCTAATGACACCCCGTATCCGGCGCCCACTGCGCCGGCCCCACTTGGAAAGATGCGGAACTCGGCCCGCTGCGCTACAAATTATCACGGCGAAATCGGCTACTGCTTGCCTTTTTCTTCGCCCGGTTCGGCAGTTAGAGTCAGGCCGAATATGGACTGCTGTCCCAGACCGGCAACATTCTTACCTCGCGGCTCCTCTTCGCTCGGGAGATACAAAGTCTTGCAGTGCTCACAACGATAGATTTCCGCCTTATCGCCGAAGGCTTGCCGCACATCGCCGCAGGCTTGTTCCAGCACATCGACCAGGTAGAACCAGCGCTTCAAGTGTCCGCCGCACAGCTTGCCCTTGGCATCGGGCTCGTTGCAGGCACGCTGGAACGCCTTCTTGTGCTTCACTTTATGTTTCGGGAGCTGCGGGGCCTCAGTTTGCACGGGTTCAGGCATGAAAGCAGTATCGCCTGTCGCGGCGAATATCTCAATACCGCACACCGCTAACCGAGGAACTAGCTGCGGATCGCCTGGATCAGCAAGGCCGCTCCAATCAATACCAGGCCGAAGTGAACATATTTGAGAAAGGTCTCACCTCGCAGGCGATGATTCACGACCCGGCCGAGCAATATTGCCGGGATGGCGAGCGGCAGCGATAGCAGGTAGTAGTGGGTGACGGCGGGAACCCACAGGCCGGCCAGCAGGTAACCTCCCATGCCAATCATGCTGGCGGGTAGGAAGTATCCCTGCAAGGTTGCCCGGAAATGCTGAGCGGACCAACGGCGCATCGCTCCGTAGATTGCGAGTGGAGGCCCGTTCATTCCGTAAGCTCCTCCCAGCACGCCGGCACAGAATCCGCAGCCGAGAAGCCATATTCGACTGTCACTGTGCAACTCCGGCGGTTTGCGACCGATCAATGCATACGCCGAGAAGGCCATGATAATGACTGCTAGAGCCGCTTTGACTACGCGGTGATTCCCTGTGGTCAGAAGCATGAGACCCAGTGGAATTCCGAACAGCGTGGAAAGCACGAGCCATCCGGTGCTGCGCACGTGAATCTTCTGCCAGTCTTGCGCCACGATGACGGCCGCAACCGTAATCGAAACGAGCACGGCCAGTGGGGCAGCAACTTCAACAGGAAGGCGTAAAGCGAGCAAGGGAACAGCGACGAGCGCCTCGCCAAATCCAAACACGGATCGAATCAGCGTGGCGACAAAAACGACGAGTATGACGTAAAGCGTGACGTCATCCATCAGTTATCTACAGGTTCGGAGCACCAGCAAGCGGGACTGGCTGCGAGAAATCAGATCCGATTGGAGCGGCGCAGCAGTCCGGCGGAGCGCGACGCTCCTTTCAGCTTCGAGCCCCAGCTTCTGGCAAACAGCAGGTCGATAAAGCCATCCATCTGCTGCTGGAACTGCCGCCCATATCTGAACCACCACACCTTCGGCATGCCTGGGATCAAGTCTACGTCGACGTACTTGGTCTGTACCATCTCCGCCAGACCCATCTCGCCGTGTGTACGGCCGATGCCGCTATGCTTGAAGCCACCGTGCGGCGCCTCAGCAATCCCGAAGCAGGAGATCATGTCGTTGAGCATCACGGTCCCGGCTTTGAGCTTCTCAGCCATTACCTCTCCGCGGCGTCGGTTGCGAGTCCACACGCTGGCGGCCAACCCGAACTCACTGTCGTTGGCCAGCCGGATAGCCTCATCATCGGAGTCGAACGGCGCAACCGGGAGCACCGGGCCGAACGTTTCCTCCTGCATCACCCGCATATCGTTTGTCACATCCGCAAGCAGGGTTGGGGCATAGAAATTCGGCCCCAGTTCGCTGAGGCGCCTTCCGCCCGCCAGCAAGCGTGCGCCACGCTCTACGGCATCGTTCACCTGACCCTCCACGATATGCAACTGGCGTTCGTGGATGAGCGGCCCCATCTCCACTTCGGAATCAATTCCGTTGCCGACGCGCAACCGGGCGATCTTGCTGTGGCACGCCTCAAGGAAAGCGTCATACAGGCTGCGATGCACGTAGCATCGCTCGACCGAGAGACACGTCTGCCCGGCGTTCATCAACGAGCCCCACACTGCACCGCTGGAGGCGATGTCCACATCCGCATCCTCCAGCACGATCAGAGGATCTTTGCCGCCCAACTCCAGCACCACGGGCAGCAATCGGCGCGCCGCCGCTTCCCCCACTCGCCGGCCGGTCGCAACGCTCCCCGTAAAAATCAGCTTGTCGATAGGCGATTCGAGCAGCGCCGCTCCCGCTGGGCCCTCGCCGATGACTACCTGCATGAGATCGGGATGCAGCCCGGCGGCCAGCAGCAGCTTCTGCAACTCGAGCGCGACCAGGGGCGTGAGCTCCGACGGCTTCAGGACGACCGCGTTGCCGGTGACCAATGCGCCCAGCGTCTCCACCGCGCAGATCGAGAAGGGATAGTTCCAGGGCGCGATGATGCCGATCACACCGTAAGCCTCGCGAACGAGATGTCCGCGCTTGGTCTTCATTGCCGGATTGCCGTGCGGTAGCGGTTGCTTGCGAAGGAAACGATGCGCCGTGCGCATGCAGAACTGCGCGGCATCAAGCACCACCAAAATCTCGGTGTTAAGCGCTTCGACTGTGGGTTTGCCGGCCTCGCGGCAAATCAACCTCGCAACCTCATCTCGCCGCTCGCTCAGCAACTGCTGGAACCGCCGCAGCATGGCAATCCGTTCCCTTACCGGGGTTGCCTCCCATTCGGGCTGGACCCGCTTCGCCCGCAGGACTGCATCCTGCACTTCACTCCCGCTGGCGCACACCAGTTCGGCCAGAACTTCTCCGGTCGCCGGATTCGAGGTGACGATTGTGCTCTTAGCTACGACTCTTGCTTCGGTAACCATATTGCTTAATATTCAACGCTCACCAGGTAAAGTCCGCAAGCTGGGGCGGTCGGTCCGGCAGCGCTGCGATTGCGGGCGGCCAGAATCGCCGGCACATCGGCAATTTTCAATGCGCCCTTTCCGACCTGCAGAAACGTACCCACAAGGTTGCGCACCATGTGGTGGAGAAACCCATCGCCGCGCACCGTGTATACCAGCTCTTCGTCGGTCCTCATCCACTGTGAGGAGTGAATGGTCCGCACGTTGCCACGGGACCGTGCTCCTTCCGCAGCCTCCTCGGCTGTCATGCGTGCGCTGCGCTCCGGATCCGAGGCGGCAAAGGACGTAAAGTCATGCGTCCCGACAACGTACTCCGACGAGCGCATGAGGGCTTCCTCGTTCATCGGATAAGGGTCGTGATAAACGAAATTTGCGAGAAATGGCGGGCAGATATCCCGGCGGTAAATGCGATAACGATACGTTTTTGCCCGGGCAGAATGGCGCGCATGGAAACTGTCGGCGACCACTTCCACGGAATTCACCCGCACCGAGGACGGCAGGACATCGTTGAGGGCGACAACGAGGTTCAGCTCCGGGATGGGAGATTCCAGCCGGACCGAAGCAACTTGTCCCAGCGCATGAACTCCGGCATCGGTCCGCCCTGAACCCTGCGGCAATACATCTTCTCCCGTGACCCGCTTAATACACTCCGCGAGTGTGCCTTGCACCGTGGGCAGTCCGGGCTGGACTTGCCATCCGTAAAACTCTGCCCCGTCATAGGCGAGCGTGATCTTGAGGTTGCGGCTCACATCGTCTCCATAAACTGTACGAACACGCTCCGTTAACGGACTGTTACGTAAAGTAAAGCTATGTAAAGCCTGCCTGATGCCGGTCGCGCGTCAGCTATACTATGCCATTCCCTCAGCTTACGAGGCTGAAATCAATTTCGTTCCCCTGCGAATGTCATCTTGCGAATGATTCTTCGCCAGCTTTTCCAGCATCAGAGATTGGCGACTGGAAGCGCGAATCCTAATGAAGGACACAGAACTTAAAGCCTCAATTCCTGGAGACAAAGGAATGTCTTTTTCTAAGCGAGTGAATCTCCTGCCCAAGAGAATGCTGTCCATGGTCCTATTCTGTTTGCTTGCTGCCGCAGGTTTTGCCCAGGATCCAGCACCTCAAGCGGCGCCACCTCCCGGCCCGCCGCTTACACCCCTGCCGCAAACACCGATGCCGCAGCGCAACGCTCATCTTTATTCCGATCAGGATTACGCAAGGGGCAAAAGGCAATGGCCCAACCCCTTTGTCGTGTACACGGTTCGGGAGGTTGCGCCGCTGAATGTGGCCAACGGCGCGCGCGTCGACCAGCTTCTCAAGGACGGCAAGATGTATCTGTCGCTCAACGACGCGGTGGCCATGGCACTGGAAGACAACCTCGACATCGGCATTCAGCGCTACAACCTGTCGATTGCTGACACCGATATCCTGCGGACCAGTTCGGGCGCCGTCGCGCTCGGCGTAAACGCGGGCTTGGTCCAGGGCACGCCCGGTGGAACCACGGGTACGACCTCGGCCGGCGGCACGGGCACTTCCACCACCGGATCGACTGGCGGGGGCGCGGGCGGCACGACCATCGGCGTTGGCGGCGCCGGCGCTGGCGTCGGAGGTATCGTCGCCTCCACCCAGGGAGAAGGTCCCCCGATCGACAGCTTCGATCCTGTGATCTCAGGGACTGTATCTGGGGAGCGTGCCAAGACACCGGAAGCGAACACGGTATTCACGGGCACTCCGAGCCTCGTCCAGAACACGACCACGGCTAACTTCCTCTACACCCAGGGATTCTCCACCGGGACTTTGATGACCGTGGCTTTCAATAACAACCGCGTTGCCTCCAATTCGGCTTTCAACACGCTGAATCCAACCCTGGGCCCCAGCTTCCGCTTTCAACTGCGCCAGCACTTGTTGTCGGGGTTCGGGTTCGATCCCAACCTGCGTTGGATTCGCATCGCCCGAAACAACAAAGAAATTGAAGATGTGACCTTCCGGTTGCAGGTCATCCAGACGGTTTCGCAGATCGAGAACATCTACTGGGACCTGGTCAACGCGTACTCCAACGTGACGGTACAGCAGCGCGCCCTGGATCTGACCAACAAGACGCTGTCCGACAACCAGAAGCAGGTGGCGGCCGGAACGCTCGCGCCGCTTAGCGTGGTGCAGGCCCAAAGCGCGGTTGCGACGGCGCAGCAGAACCTGATTGCCGCACAGGTGAACTTACAGCTCCAGCAATTGCTGATGAAAAACGCCATCACCCGCAATGTGGCTGACCCGATGTTGGCCGTCGCCCCGGTGATTCCCACCGACACTTTGAATATCACCGAACAATATCAAATCTCTCCGGTCGAGGACCTGATCAATGAGGCTTTGCAGCAACGCCCGGAAATCGCGACGGCGCGGCTTACCCTCACCAACAACGAAATTTCACGCAAATCGATTCGCAACCAGTTGCTGCCCACGGTGGACGTTTACGCGTTCTACGGCGCCTCCGCCCTGGCCGGCCCTCAAAACCCGCTGTGCAACAGCAGCTTCTGTCCGCCGCCCGGAACCATCGCGACCACCGGTTACAGCGATGCCTTCCAAAACCTGTTCAACAGCACAGCACCGGATAAAGGTATTGGCGTCAACATCAGCATTCCGCTGCGCAACCGCCAGACCCAGGCCGATCAGGTGCGCTCCGTGCTGGAGTACCGCCAGGCCCAGATGAGCCTGCAGCAGACGGAGAACACCATCCGGCTGCAGGTTCGGCAGGCGCAATTTGCGCTGCAGCAAAACTATGTCGCGCTGCAGGCTGCAATTGCGGCCCGCGATTATGCCGCGCAAAACCTGGATGCCGAGCAGAAGAAGCTGCGCATGGGGGCTTCCACCAGCACGCTGGTACTACAGGCCTCGAGCGCACTGACGCAAGCGGAGTCCAATGTTCTCGTGGCTGCCACCAACTATGAGAAGTCGAAGGTGCAGCTTGACCTGTCAACCGCTGAAACGCTGAAGAGGCTTGGTATCGAGATGACGGACGCGGAGGCGGCGAAGGTACAGCACCTGCCGAGGGTGCCGGGTGTAGTGCCGGCGGATAGCAACGATCTAACCCAGCCGGTGGTGAAGCCTATACCGGTTCCGGGGGTGACCACGCCGGCGCCACCGCAGAATCAGCCTCCGCAGTGACGAGGCGACGGCTTTGCGCCAAATCGTATCGCGGCATACCGTTGTTGAGGCAATGAGCCGGCCCCGAAGCGGCGGCTGCGGGTTCAGCCCGGGGCGCAGGCCCCGGGTGAGCGCGGAATTTGTCCGGAGCCGCGTAGCGGCGACGCCAGCGTTTTCTCTTCCCGCTGCACTCTCCGACGATTAGCATTGTCTGCTTGAGCTTATCCGTCGTCATCATCACGCTGAACGAAGAAGCGAATCTCCCGCGCACGCTGCAAAGCGTCGCCTGGGCCGACGAGATCGTCGTCGTTGACTCCGGCTCGACCGACCGCACGCGCGAGATTGCCGAGTCGTTCCACGCCAAGTTCCACATGGAACAGTGGCGCGGCTTCGCTGCGCAGAAGAACCTCGCATTGTCGAAAGCCTCGTGCGACTGGGTGCTCTCGCTCGATGCCGACGAAGAGGTCGAGCCCGCGCTGGCGGACGAAATCCGCAGCAGCCTGGCCGCGAATCCCTCGATTGCAGGCTTCTTTATCCCGCGCAAGAATTTCTTCCTCGGGCGCTGGATTCGCCACGGCGGGTTCTATCCCGATCCCAAGTTGCGCCTTTTCCGCCGCGGCGCCGGTCAGTTCGAAGATCGCCTGGTACACGAAGACGTTCGCGTGAACGGCCCGACCGCAAAACTGAAGCATCATCTCCTTCATCACGCCTATCCCACGCTCGACAGCTACCTCGACCACATGAACCGCTACTCGTCGCTGGGCGCGCAGATGGCGAGTGGCGCAAGCGCCCGCGGTTTCAGCTTCATGGACATCGTCATCCGCCCACGCCTGACTTTCTTCTACAACTACGTTCTGCGCGGCGGCTTCCTCGACGGCCGCGAAGGCCTGCTGCTGCACCTCTACCACGAGGAATACGTGAGCTGGAAATACGCCAAGGCGTGGGAGCTTGGCCGCAAGCAAAATGAATAGCACTTGCGAAGAGCAAGCAACAGGGGTAGCAATTGTGAACGTTCCTTGCTCCCCTTCTCCGCATCTACTACCATTAAGGGTTTTCTTCCGTCATAGTGTGGGGTAGCTCATGTCCGATAGCACCAAGCGCAATGGGAAAGCTGTAGCCGAATCGCCGGTCGATCTCCTCGAGAATGGCCGCCATCCTTCCGACTCCGAGAAGCAATGGGCCGAGAAGACCCTCGCTCCCTCGCTGGAGAGGACCCCGGAGAAGCCGATTGGCTCGCCTACTGGCGTCAATCTCGACGAGCACGGCAATGCTCGCTTTACCACCATTTCCGGCATGCCGATTGGCCGGCTATACACCCCGGCCGATCTTCCGGAAGACTGGAATTACGAGCAGTACCTGAATTATCCCGGCCAGCCGCCATACACGCGCGGCATCCACGCCTCGGGCTATCGCGGCAAGATGTGGACCATGCGCCAGTTCTCGGGCTTCGCCTCGCCGGAGGAGACCAACGAGCGCTACAAGTATCTGCTGGCCCACGGCACCGGTGGACTTTCGGTGGCCTTCGATCTACCCACGCTGATGGGCTACGACAGCGACCACCCGTTCAGCGAGGGCGAGGTTGGAAAATGCGGCGTCGCCATCGACTCGCTCGAAGACATGGAGATCCTGTTCAACGGAATTGACCTGGAGAAGACGACGGTCTCGATGACCATCAACTCGCCCGCGTCGGTACTGTGGGCGATGTATCTGGCCGTGGCCGAGAAGCAGGGCGCCGACTGGAAGAAGATTTCCGGCACCATCCAGAACGACATCCTGAAGGAATACATCGCGCAGAAGGAGTACATCTATCCGCCGGCGCCTTCCATGCGCCTGGTAATTGATACCTTCGAGTTCGGCTCCAAGTTCACGCCGAGGTTCAACACGATCTCCATCAGCGGCTACCACATTCGCGAAGCCGGCTCGACCGCGCTGCAGGAGCTGGCATTCACCATCTACGACGGTGTGGAATACGTCGAGTGGGCCCGACGTCGCGGGCTCGATGTGGACGAGTTTGGACCTCGCCTCAGCTTCTTCTTCAATGCCCATAACGATTTCTTCGAGGAGATTGGCAAGTACCGCGCTGCGCGCAAAATCTGGTATCGCCTGATGAAAGACCGCTTCGGTGCGAAGAACAAGCGCACCCGGCTGATGCGCTTCCATACCCAGACGGCCGGGGTCTCGCTCACCGCGCAGCAGCCGATGAACAACATCGCGCGCGTGGCCATACAGGCTCTAGCTGCCGTGCTGGGCGGGACCCAGTCGCTCCACACCGACAGCTACGACGAAGCCCTAGCGCTGCCGACGGAAGAAGCGGTTCGCATCTCGCTGCGCACGCAGCAAATCATTGCCTATGAATCGGGAGTGGCGCAGACCGTGGATCCGCTGGGCGGGTCGTACTTCGTCGAACGTATGACGCTCGACATGGAAAAGGGTGCCTTCGACTACTTCGACAAGCTCGACGCCATGGGAGGCATGGTAAGCGCTATCGAGAAGGGTTACCCGCAGAAGGAAATCGCCGAATCGAGCTACCAGTTCCAGCGTGCCACCGAAGCCAGAGAGAAGATCACGGTAGGCGCTAACGAGTTCGTGGTCGAGGAGCCGGCACCCAACATCCTGTACATCGGCGAGGAAGTCGCGCAGGCGCAGACGAAGAAGCTGAACGCGCTACGACAGCGCCGCTCAAATGAGGAAGTGCGCCGCTGTCTCGATGCGCTGAAGAAAGCCGCCGCGCAGGAACCGAAGGCCGGTGAAAACGGCCAGATCTCCCCGGCCAATACCATGCCGTTCATCGTGGACGCCGTAAAAGCCTACGCGACGGTTGGCGAGATTTGCCAGGCGCTGCGCGAAGTGTACGGAACCTATACCGAGACCGCGTTCGCCTGAGGGGCGCTGCCCTCCCCTTTTCGTGGTTTGGTCGTGCGTCACAGACGTCGATTCTGTATAGGGTTTATGATTCCGTGTTCAGCTGAGAGCCGTAGGCTGATCGTGAAGTACAGATCCTTCGACTCGACCGCGCAACGGCGGCGCGGTCTCGCTCAGGATGACAGAGCGAAGAGCGAAAGGCTACAAAGAGCGCACATGTCCCCTGACCGCAAAATCCGTGTACTGGTTGCCAAACCCGGCCTTGATGGCCACGACCGCGGCGCGAAAGTCATTGCCCGCGCCCTCCGCGATGCCGGAATGGAAGTGATTTACACCGGCCTGCGCCAGACCCCCGAGATGGTCGTCAACGCCTCGCTGCAAGAGGACGTGGACGTAATCGGGCTCAGCATTCTTTCCGGCGCGCATAACGCTATCGTGCCGCGCGTAATGGAGTTGCTGAAGCAGAACCAGATGGACGACGTGCTGGTACTGGTGGGCGGCATCATCCCCGATCAGGATGTTGAGGCATTGAAAAAGGGCGGCGTAGCTGCGGTCTTTCAGCCGGGCACGCCAATGGATTCCATCATCGAGTTCATCCGCGGCAACGTGAAGCCGCGCGGCGTGGCGGCCACTACCTAGTCGGTACTGCGACGCGAGAAGGTTGGGGCTCGCGATTGTGTCATCCCGAGCGAGGACTTCAGTCCGAGTCGAGGGATCTGCGGTAATTTTCGCTCAGTCAGCTCGGCAGCACATATCCATCGATAGTTCGCGTCCTGAGTTCCGGTTGCGGCTGAAGCCGGCCCACCACGGTACCCTTCATCACCTTCAGAAACGCCGCCTGGAACTGCGCCATTTCTTCGCGGGTTCCCACCGTGATGCGGGAGTACGTCGGCATGACCGGCCATACCCGGCCAACGATGACATTCTGTTGGGCCATGGCGGCAATCATTTGTTTCGCCGGGCGCTTTGTGTCCAGCATGAAGCAGTTGGATACCGATGGAATATAGGAATACCCGTTGCGATCAAGCCACTGAAAGGTCTCTTCCCGAATCTGAGTGTTAATTTGTTTGCGCTCCGCCACCAGTTGCGGCTCTTTCAGGCTGGCCAACGCTGCAACGATAGCGGTCACGGGCATTGGATTACCGCCGCCAATCTTCACCAGGCGCGAGACCAGGTCTGGCCGGCCAATCGCGATTCCACACCGCAGGCCTGCCATCCCATACAGCTTGGAAAACGTGCGCAGCACTACCACGTCCTTGCCGGCTTTCACCAAGTCGATCGCCGACGGCGCATCGCAAAAGTGGAGGTAAGCCTCGTCCACCAGGACGACGGAGCCTTTCGGCTTGTTGTCGGCCAGGTATTCGATGTCGGAATGGCTGGTCAGCGTCCCCGTGGGATTGTTGGGGTTGCAGATGTAGAACAGTCCGGCATCGGGCGCCGCGGCCAGCATGGCCTTCACATCGTGGGCGTAAGTCGGGGTCAGCGGAACCTTCACCAACCGGATGCCGTAGGCCTTGGCGGCAATCATTCCGGCTTCGTATCCCGGATCGGCGGTCACGTAACTGGAAGCGGGCGAGCTGAAGGCCATCACGGCAAAGTGCAGGGGATCGCCCGAGCCAGCGAATACCTTGACGCATTCCGGCTTGAGATCCTGCATCTGCGCGAATGTCTTCGCCAGCTCGACGGTGTGTTCGTCCAGGTAGCGGCCGGACTGCGGCGTGATGGCGGCTATCGCTGCGCGCGCGGCAGGACATGGCCCCAGCGGGTTCTCATTCGAGTTGAGCAGCACCGCGTCTTTGGGGAAAGTTGGCCACTCGGCGTAGGCGAGCATCGGCTCGGTGACGATGCGCATCGCCATTGCCGCCGACACAGCGCTCGAAAACTGAAGAAATGATCTCCGGGAAAAACCTTGCGGCATGGTTCACGCACCTCGTTGCGCACTGTCGGATATCTTAATGCCGTTTCCAGTTTTACCCAATCATGAAGGTTGCAGCGGATTCGGTGGGAGCGACCGCGCGGAGGTCTAAACCCTGTCCTTTGTTCTGCCTCATCTCTGCTACGCTGGCCTACTGGTGAACTCCCCGGTCCTGGAAACACCTTACGAAATCGAGCATTGGGAGAACGGCGTGGTGCTGCGCCTGGTCTCAGCCGACGGCACCAACCGTCTGACACGCGGGCGGGTGCAGGCGCTCACGGCTGCGGTCGAAGAGCTTGCGTCGCAAAACCCCTCGCGCCTGGTCATCACCGGCAATAGTCACTTCTTCTCCACCGGGGCCGACCTCAACCAGATCGCGGCGCTCTCCGGGACGGAGGCTTTGCAATTTGCGCAGATGGGCCAGCGGCTAATGAACGCCGTCGCCAGCTTTCCTTCCCCAACGGTGGCCGCAATCCACGGGTATTGCATGGGTGGCGGCCTCGACCTCGCGCTGGCGTGCCATCGCCGCATTGCCGGCCCTCATGCGTTGTTTGGACATCGGGGAGCGGCCCTCGGCCTCATCACTGGATGGGGAGGAACGCAGCGCCTGCCGCGACTCGTCGGCAAAGCTCGCGCGCTGCAGATGTTCCTCGCTGCAGAGAAGTTGCACGCCACGGCAGCGTTGCAGATAGGGCTTGTGGACGCGATTGCCGATGATCCGGTTGCGAAGGCGCTAGAGTGCGTTTGATTTCAGACGGGTCAAACGCACCTTCAGATGGGGACGCTCGCGTTGCGCCCCGCCGCTCCCTGCTTTATCGTTAAAGGTTTACTCCAACACCATCATGACTGACCATCGCCACCACTCCGGATCGCCGTCCCCGTTCCACACCAAGGTGAAAACCGACTCGCCGCGTTTCGAACGTAACCTGGCCGCCATGGCCGAACTGGTAGCCAACATTCGCAACCAGGACGAGATCATCCGGCTGGGCGGCGGGGAAAAGGCGATTGAAGCGCAGCACAAGAAGGGACGCCTGACCGCGCGCGAGCGCATCGCGCTGCTGGTCGATCAAGGCACCGAGTTCTTCGAACTAGGCAGCTATGCGGCCTGGGGCATGTATGAAGAGTGGGGCGGCGCGCCTTCGGCGGGAGTGGTAACCGGCCTGGGACGAGTGCAGGGACGCCTGTGCATGTTGATCGTTAACGACGCCACGGTGAAGGCCGGCGCGTTCTTTCCCATGACGGCGAAGAAGGTCATCCGTGCGCAGAACATCGCCATCGACAATCGGGTTCCGACCATCTACCTGGTCGACTCGGCCGGCGTCTTCCTCCCTCTGCAGGAAGATGTCTTCCCCGACACCGACGATTTCGGCCGCGTCTTCCGCAACAACGCCGTGATGTCGGCCATGGGCATTCCGCAGGTCGCCGCCATCATGGGCATGTGCGTCGCCGGCGGCGCTTATCTCCCGCTCATGTGCGACCACATTCTCATGACCGAAGGCAGTGGGCTGTTTCTCGCCGGGCCGGCGCTGGTGCAGGCCGCCATTGGGGCGAAGTATTCGGCGGAGGAACTGGGCGGCGCGAAGATGCACTCGCAGATCAGCGGTACGGTGGATTTCCGCGAGCCTGACGACCAGTCCTGCATCGCGCGCATTCGCCTGCTGGTGGACAAGATGGGCAACCGGCAGCTCGGCGTTTTCGATCGCAAGAAAGCGGAGGAGCCGCTGTATTCGGCGGAAGAAATTTACGGCATCTTCGACGGCGACCCGTCGCGCCAGTACGACATGAAGGAGATCATCGCGCGCATCGTGGACGCCAGCCAGTTCGGCGAGTACAAGTCAGAGTACGGCGAGACGGTGCTCTGCGGCTACGCCCGCATTGGCGGCTTTGCAGTGGGCATTGTCGCCAACCAGAAGACCCATGTGCAGCAGGTTGACCATGCCGGCAACAAACGAACCGAGTTTGGCGGGGTGATCTATACCGAGTCGGCGGAGAAGGCGGCGCGCTTCATCATGGACTGCAACCAGAACCTGGTGCCGCTGGTCTTTCTGCACGATGTGAATGGCTTCATGGTCGGGCGCGATGCGGAGTGGAGCGGCATCATTCGTGCCGGCGCAAAAATGGTGAACGCGGTGTCGAACTCGGTGGTGCCGAAGATCGCGGTCATTGTCGGCGGCTCGTTCGGCGCCGGTCATTACGCCATGTGCGGCAAAGCCTACGACCCGCGCTTCATGTTCGCCTGGCCTTCGGCGCGGTACGCGGTGATGAGCGGCTCGGCGGCGGCGGGAACGCTGGTCGAAATCAAGATCAAGCAACTGGAGCGCGGCGGCAAGAAGCTGAGCGAGGAAGACAAGAAGAAGCTGTTCGACGAGGTCAAGGCTACCTACGACGAGCAGACCGACCCACGCTATGGCGCAGCGCGGTTGTGGCTCGACAAAATCATCGATCCGGCGGAGACGCGCGACGCCATCATTACCGCGCTGGAGGCGGCCTCGCTGAATCCCGAGGTCCCGAAGTTTAATGTGGGAGTGTTGCAGACGTGAAGCAGTAGCCAGTTGTCAGTTGCTAGATGCTATCTCATAAATCCGTTTTGAAAGGGCACGGCTTCAGCCGTGCCGCTGCGGGTGTCATAAACACTGGGCTTTTAGCCCCTGAGGTGACGCCTTCGACCGCTACTTGGTATTTATGAGATGAGTTCTAGTTAAGAGTTGTCAGCTATGCGTTTCATGGAGGAGCCAGGCATTCATGGCGGAAAAAGGGAAAGTACCACAACGTAAGAGTTTTCAACTCACTACCGACGGATGGGCGGTAACGACCGCACTCATACTCGCTTTGCTTGTCCGTCTGGGTTTAATTCACCGGGTACCCTGGTAATCAATTCGTTCAACGCAGTCTCGGGCCCATCAGGAGCAAGCAAGGTGGCACAAGGATCAATCGCTCTACCTCAAGTTCAAACGCTTCGTCCCGTGCAATGGCTGGGTCAGCTCGTACCCGGAGTTCTACTGTTGGCCGCGATCGGCTGCCTCGGTAAATTTTGCGAGCAGTCGCTGTCGGCGTATGGCAAGGCGCATCATCTGCCCCTTCCGAACATCGAGTATGTGCTGTGGGCCATCCTGATCGGACTGGCGATCTCGAACACCATCGGCGTCCCGGATGTTTTCAAGCCCGGCGTAGCGACCTACGAATTCTGGCTCAACTCCGGGATCGTCCTGCTCGGTTCGCGTTTCCTTCTGGGGGATGTCCTCAAGCTCGGGGGCATCAGCCTCACGCTGGTGGTTTTGGAACTGGCGGTGGCGTTCTCGCTGATGACGCTGCTGGGACGATGGTTTGGATTGAAGCCGAAGCTGACCAGCTTGCTTGCGGTGGGCTCGGCGGTCTGCGGCGTGTCAGCCATCATCGCTACTAAAGGCGCTAATGACGCTGACGACGAGGACTCCTCCTACGCCATCGCCGCGATTCTGGCGCTTGGCGCTATCGCGCTGTTCACGTTTCCTTTGATTGGACACTGGCTGCATGTTGGCGATCGTGCCTTCGGGCTCTGGGCGGGTCTCGCGGTCGACAACACCGCGGAAGCCACCGCTGCCGGGGCGCTGTATTCCGATGCAGCGGGCAAGGTCGCGGTCCTGGCGAAGACAACGCGCAACGCGATGATCGGCTTCGTCGTACTTGGATATGCAATCTATTGGTCAAGCAAGGGACAGGCGCACGCAGTCGAAGGCAAGGCCTCGTTTCTGTGGCGAAAGTTTCCGAAATTCGTTCTCGGGTTCCTCCTGATTTCCGCGCTGGCCACGGCCGGCATCTTCAACAAGGCGCAGATTGGCAGCTTGGGAAACCTGTCGAGGTGGGCGTTCCTGCTGACGTTTGCAGGGGTGGGATTGCGGACCAACTTCAGAGAGCTCAAACTACAGGGGCTGCGCCCGTTCGCGGTGGGCGCCATTGGAGAAGCCGTAATCGCGGTGGTCACGCTGGGAATGGTGATGATCGCGTCCAAGCTGTTTCATCTGTGAAATGGTGCGGGCCGTCGTTTGCAGGTGCTTGTTGCTAATTGCTAATGGCTGAAATCAAAATCATCGAATGTCCGCGCGACGCCTGGCAGGGTCTGCCCGGCCAGATCCCGACCGAGATCAAGGTCGAGTACCTGCGCGCGCTGGTCGCGGCGGGATTCAAGCACATTGATGCAGTGTCGTTCGTCTCGCCCAAAGCGGTTCCGCAGATGGCGGATTCGGAAAGTGTATTGAGTGAACTCGATCCCCCGGATGACGTCGAGATCATCGGCATCGTGGTCAACGAGCGCGGAGCCGAGCGCGCCATTGCGACCGAGGCGGTGCGGACGCTGGGATTTCCCTATTCGCTCTCGCCGACCTTTCTGAAGAATAACCAGAACCAGACGCTGGAGGAGAACCTCGACATTCTGGAAAAGGTGAAGCTGAAGGCCGATGCCAACGGGCTCGACACGGTGGCTTACATTTCGATGGCGTTCGGCAATCCGTATGGCGACCTGTGGAACGCGGATGAACTGATCGAGGGTGTCGGCTTGCTCGCCGACATGGATTTGCAGGCCATTTCGCTGGCCGACACGGTCGGGCTGGCCACGCCGCAGGAGATTGCCGATCTGCTCGGCCCGGTGCTGGAGAAGTTTGATGGGGTCGAGATCGGCGTGCATCTGCACAGCCGTCCCGATGAAGCGGCGGCCAAAGTTCTCGCCGCGTATGATGCGGGTTGCCGGCGATTCGACTCGGCCATCGGCGGGATGGGCGGCTGTCCCTTTGCGCAGGACGTGCTGGTGGGGAATATTCCGACCGAGAAATTGCTGGAGGCGCTGAAGAGCCGGAACGTCGAGCCGCTCAAGAAGCCGATCACCGAGCCATTCCGGCAAGCGGTTGAGATTGCAACCCGGTTTAGCGGGCCGAAAATGTAAGAAGCAGTTGCCAGTGACCAGTTGTCAGTTGTCAGCGCCGAGAGAATCATGCTGAACCAAGATGCTTCATACGCCACGCTCACCGTCGCCTACGATGGCCCGCTCGCCATCGTCACCCTGAACCGACCCGACAAGCGCAACGCCATCAGCTATGACTTGATCGACGAGCTTTTGCGCGCCCTGGTCGAGATCGAGAACTCAGCCGCGCAAATCCTCATCCTGACCGGCGCCGGCAAAGCATTCTGCTCCGGCATGGACCTCGATAACCTGCGCTCCATCACCGGACGCACCGAAGAAGAGAACCTGTCCGACTCCGAGACGATGGCCCGCCTTTTCCTGACAATCTACGAATTCCCCAAGGTCACGATCGCTGCAGTCAATGGGCCGGCGATCGCTGGTGGCTGCGGGCTGGCCACCTTGTGCGATTTCACGCTGGCTTCGACCGAAGCTAAGTTCGGCTACACCGAGGTGCGCATCGGATTCGTCCCGGCAATCGTCTCCACCTTCCTGCTGCGCCAGGTCGGCGAGAAGCAGGCGCGCGACCTGCTACTGACCGGTCGCATCATCGGCGCGGAGGAGGCGTTTCGGATCGGCTTGGTAAACGAGATTGTGGCTGCCGACAAACTTCTGGCTCGCGCGCGCGAACTGGCAGCGGGCCTGTTGCAGAACAGTCCAGCCTCGCTGCTGGCGACCAAGCGCCTGCTCAAGCAGTACTCTTCTCCCGATCTCGGTGAGCAAATTGCTGCGGCAGTTGACGAGAACGCGCGCATTCGCACCACCGACGATTTCCGCGAGGGAGTAACTGCGTTCCTGGAGAAACGCAAGCCCCGCTGGTCGGGAAAGTAGGGCGCATCCACGGAGGCAATCGGCCGCATTCTGCAGGAGCAGTGCTGTTTCAGCTACAATTTGGCAGTGCCTGGACTCGCGACGGTTTTGGAGCACAACGGTTCCACATCTCTTGCCACAAGCCGTTACTTCAAGCATGATTCATGGTCGGAGATCCACAGACAGATTGCCGCGGCTGTCATGAGGGAGCGCCACGTCCGGGAAGAGCGGGCGACTTCCGCGAGCTAACGGGGTTCTTTGCTCGCCCCGTGCAACCGCAACGAACACAGGGAGAATAGTACTGATGACCTTTCGTCTCTACACCATGGTTGTGATTCTGCTGTTGTCCACGATGGTTTTTGCCCAAGCTTCGCCACCTGTGGCAACCCCGCAGGTGTCCAGCCCAGCGCCAGGCGGCCCATACCCGGCCTTGAGCAAAGCGGCCGAAGCCCGCGGACGGCAGATATTCGAGATGTGGAATTCAGGCCAGACCGGCGCTCTGTGGGCCCTGTTCGCGGAGAACCTCAAGAAGAACTCGGGAGGCGAAGCGAAGTTTGCGGCATATTCCAAAGCACTCCGAGAGCGGCTCGGTACCGAGAGCAAGATGCTGAATGAGGACATAAGTGCCGTCATGCTGACTCCGGGCACTGTTTATAACCGGCTTTCGCAATACTCGAAGGTTCCAACGCCAGTCGCGACAACCATAGCGTTCGACGAGCGGGGACAGGTGCTCAACCTGTTGGTTGGACCGGAACAGGGGCCACCAGAAGGCCGGTACGCAGGATATAAAGACACGGCCAAGCTGAGGTTGCCCTTCAACGGCGAATGGTTTGTCGCTCAGGGCGGGCACACCGTGTTTGAGAATAACTACATGCAGACGGACGAGCAAAAGTTTGCGCTCGATTTCGTGCTGCTTAAGAACGGGCACGCCTATACAGGCGATTCCAGCGCGAATGAGTCGTTTTACTGCTTCGGCCAAACCATTCTGGCGCCCGCCGACGGCACTGTGATTAAGGTTGAGGACGGCTACGTGGATAATCCGCCCGGCAAGCCTTCCAGCGACTCGCCCCACGGAAACTTGATCGTGATATCCCACGGTAACAAAGAATTCTCCTCGATTGATCACCTCAAGCAAAACAGCGCCAAAGTCAAGAAAGGCGACGCGGTGAAGCAGGGCGACCCGATCGCGGAATGCGGAAACAGCGGGAACTCTCCGGGCCCCCACGTACACTTTCAGTTCCAGAACACGGCCGGATTCCCCACGCCTGACCCGCTGCCGGCGCAGTTCAACAACTACATCGCCAACGGCAAGCCGGTCGCCGTGGGCGAGCCGGTGAAGGGCCAGACCGTCAGCAATGCGCCAACGACGGGCGGCAATCCGCCGGCCGGCAAGGACGTGCCGAAGCCGGCTCCGGTCACCAAGTGAAGTCACCATCCGAGCAGCGCGCGATCGGGCCGGGCATTTCAATTTGGGGTGCGCCTGCGCACTCCTGTCCCAGTGAGCGTCAAGCTTGAAGATCGAAGACAGGCAGCTCCAGGGCACGCCCGCCCAGCCCGAGGAGTTCGAGACCAAGCTTCGCGTCCGCTACGCGGAAACCGACCAGATGGGCGTAGTCTACAACTCCAATTACATCGTCTGGTTTGAGATTGGCCGCGTCGAAATGTTGCGCCAGCTCGGCTTCTCCTATCGCGAAATGGAAGAGCAGGACGGAATCCACCTTGCCGTCGCGGACGTGCGTTGCCGCTACAAAGCGCCCGCCCTCTACGACGATATTGTCGTCCTCCGTACTCACCTGGTTAAGGTCCGTGATTCCCTTTTGCATTTCGGATACGAAGTCGTGCGAGAGGAGGACGGCGCCGTTCTCGCCGAAGGCGAGTCGATTCACCTGGTAGTGAACTCGGACTTCAAGCGGATCCGCCTATCGCAGAAATATCTCCCGTCACTCTTGAAGGCGGCGGGCAAAGTATGAGCGGCGCGCCAGCTTGCTTCGAGCAATTTGGTATCTTGCTTTTGCTGTAGCTCTAAGGAGCCCGAGCGTTGCGAGCACTGCACATCAACGGAAATGATCTGACGCTGGACGACTTCCGGCAGGTCGTCTATGAACGCTGCCCCGTGTTGCTGGAGCCGGAAGCGCGCCATGCTGTCGATCGCGCCCGCGCCGTGGTCGAAGATCTACTTGAAACCGACCGCATTGCCTATGCCGTGAACACGGGTGTAGGCAAGCTCAGCGATCTGAGCATCCCGGGTAATGAGATCCGCACCCTGCAAGTCAACCTGATGCGCTCGCATGCCGCCGGCGTAGGTGAGCTCCTCGGCGAGGACGTGACTCGCGGGATGATCCTGCTGCGCGCCAATTCACTGGCCAAGGGCTGTTCCGGCGTGCGCCCAGTGGTTATAGACACGCTGTGCGAGATGTTGAACCGCGGCGTGCATCCCGTCATTCCATCCCAGGGCAGTGTGGGCGCCAGCGGCGATCTGGCTCCGCTGGCGCATCTTGGGCTGGTGCTGATTGCCGAGGGCGAGGCGATTTACCAGGGCAAGCGCATGTCTGCCGCGGACGCGCTGCAACAGGCCGACATCCAGCCACTGGTCCTGCAAGCCAAGGAAGCCATCTCGCTCATCAACGGCACCCAGGCCATGCTTGCCACCGGCTTGGTTGCGCTGCTGCAGGCCGAGATACTCGCGGACACGGCCGACGTTATTGGAGCCCTCACCCTCGACGCGCTGCGAGGCACAGACGTGGCCTTCGACGAGCGCATTCACAAGGCCCGGCCGCATCCCGGACAGTTGCTGGTGGCGCGGAACCTCCGCCGCATGCTGGAAGGCAGCCTGCTGCGCGAGTCGCATCGTGAGTGTCAGAAGGTGCAGGATGCCTACTCCATGCGCTGCATACCGCAGGTCCACGGCGCGGTTCGCGACACGCTGACGTATTGCCGCGAGGTCTTTGAAGTTGAGATGAATTCGGCGGTGGACAATCCCCTGGTCTTCCCGGAAGAGAAAAAGGTGGGTGCGCCGAAACGCGGGATGGGTGCGCAGGTCCCCGGAGAGATCCTGTCCGGCGGTAACTTCCACGGCCAGCCACTGGCGTTCGCGCTCGACTTTCTGGCGATCGCGCTCAGCGCTTTGGCGGGCATCTCCGAGCGGCGGCTGGAGCGACTGGTCAATCCGGCGCTGAACGAAGGATTGCCGCCCTTCCTCGCCCCTGGCGCCGGCCTCAACTCAGGTTTCATGATGGCCCAAGTCACGGCCGCGGCCCTGGTCAGCGAAAACAAGGTGCTGTCGCATCCCGCGTCGGTGGACTCGATCACCACCTCAGGGAACAAGGAAGATTACGTCTCCATGGGGATGACCGCCGCCAACAAGCTGTTGCGGGTGGTCACCAATACGCGCAACGTGCTGGCCATCGAAGCGCTGGCCGCGGCCCAAGCCATTGACTTCCGCGCTCCGCTGGTAACCGGCAAACGCGGCGTGGCAGCCCACGCGGCCATTCGCTCTGTGTCTCCCACCATCACCGAAGACCGCATCTTCAGCCCGGACTTTGAACGCGTGGCCGAACTAATCGCCAGTGGAAAACTGGCCGACACGCTCAGGTAGCCGATTGCGGAAACGGCTCTTGACAGGGTTTGGGGTCTTCAACTACAAACAGCAAGCCCGCACCAGTAGCTAAATTCATCCAACCTGTGACCTGAGGAGAGAGTATTTATGGAAAGCGCGGCCCAGAAGAAATGTAACTATGCCCAGTGCCAGTGCATGATTCCCGTGACCGAGCACTATTGCAGCGACTATTGCAAGGATGCGCACGGCGAGCATGAAGTGGAAATTCAGTGCGACTGCAAGCACGAGCCTTGCGCGTTGTAATCAACCGCAACCTTGAGCCGATAGTAGTCGAACCGGGAAGAAGGCGCGCGCCGTCGCGCCTTTTCTGTTTGTCGGGCCCGAATTTGCGCCCAGCGCCAGCGCTCCGCCCAAGCCGATATTCCCAGAATTGCAAGACTGCGCAGCAGGCTGAATTCGCGTCGATACCCCCACCCTAAATTTCGCAAAATATAGATAACAAGGGAGTTGTTTCATCGCCTTCGCAAAATATAGATTCTGAAGGACTTAACATGTAAAATATAGAGCCTGAAAGACTTAGACTACCCTGCCCCTAAGAACAGGGCCTCTTTCCCGGCAGCACCGATTTGTCAAAGAGCCTCCAGCTTGCCGAACACACATAACTCCAGCAGCCATTGGACACTCAGCCCAACGTACCAGAGTACGTCTGGGTCGCGGTTTGTCAAGTTACGAAAGTACATTAACCGGAAGATAAACAATGTCGTAGACATTTATCTCACCGGGAAGCAGTCGAGGTCGTTTGCAAACTCTATTGGGCCAGAATATCGTTTCCTGATCTCAGACAGGGTCTGATCCTCCTTCCCCAATGTCCGCAGCATACGATGAGACAGAACCAAGTTCTTGACTTGGGCGTCCCCGGCGATTTGTCCGATCACGGAAGGAGGCATGTGCAGGCGCCTCTCGATTCCGACAGCGCCTTCAGGCACTGCGTTGTGAGCAATGAACAGATCAGCGTTCATCGCCAATCGCACAAGTCCTGGGTCCTGGCCGTTTGTGTCTCCACTAAACACGATGACTTTCTTACCAGCCTCCACCCGCCAGGCTAATGCTGGAACTGGCCCATGAAAAACGCGCACCGCATACACGGCTAGATCGCCGCTACGAAATACAGCAACCGGGGTTGAGCCTGCCACTACGTTGTGGGGCTGCATTTTGTAGCTGCCTTCCTCTCCGGGGACCAACAACTCGCTGAGATACCGATACGCGCCGTGCTTGTCTCCGAAGAAATCGTATGCAAACTCTGTAGTTGACGGCATAAAGTCATTTCCCGGCGGCCCGTAGATGGGCAGGGGACGTTTGCGATCTTCGAACCAGGACGACTTGATCAGCGCGGCAAAGTCGCCGCTGTGATCGACATGGAAGTGAGTGAACAAAAGCACGTCCAGTTGAGACATTTGCGCCCCGCTCTCTCCAAATCGAAGAGCGCTTCCTCCGCCCGCATCAACCAGTACCAGCGCTTGCCCGTCTCTCCATACGAGATAGCTGCTGGAAGCGCGCTTGTCTTGCAACTCCGGCCCTCCGGAGCCAAGCACTTGGGCCGCAACGCCCTGCGAGCCGCAAGATTGAGCGCTAGCGGATGGCAAGAACGCGCAACTCAGCAAAAAGCCAACGAGGGGAAGTGAGCAAGTAGACTTCAAGAACCTTCTGGAAATTCGTCGCGGTTTCACTTTGCCTTCCTCCTGGCGGGATCAACTCGAAAAGGTGCTTCCACGCTTGGCCATGCGCCAGTGACGGCTGATTGGACGTTAGCTAGGACGTTGGAATCCTATTTGCGACATGCGCCTCGGTTCAAGCGTTGCTATAGCGAGTTGGATGGCCGACCATCCACCAGCGGACGCATCCTTGCAATCCAGGAGTTGGCAACTCCAGCCCGCGGTGCTGCTTTGTGTCCGACGGGAAGCGCCGAAACCTCAATCTCCGGTTTGCTGGTCGCTCGGGTACGACCTTGCGAAGCCGCTTATGGACAGTCACTCTGTGGTGCACCGTCAGAGTAGCGTTTGGGGCGAAATAACCGAGACAAGATCACAATTTCGCACCGAAGGCAAGCAGTCGGCCATCGCGATCCTTCACCACAAACTCGCGCGAATGCCATGGCAAGTTGGCAAGTCCCCGCGTGAATTCCACTCCTCGAGCTGCATACTCAGCGTAAAGCGCGTCCGCATCTTCGATGAATACGTACGCGTCGAGCAGTTCGTCCGAATACTTGTTGGGATTGGCGGTGGGAGGTTCGGCACAGCGGAAGTGGATCGCCTGCTGGTCGCGCGCAACGATGGCGTAAACCGGCGGGTCTTGCCACGTGCCCAGACACTTGAAGCCAAGCTTAGCTTCGTAATAGGCAAGGGTGCCGGGGATGTCCAGGGTGAAGAACTGAGGCGCGATCTGACGAATCATGGGGCAAGTCTACTATAGAAAATGCTGGGTGGTGCCGACCGCGGGTCACTGGCTGTTTTCTCCTCCGACTCGCGAGAACAGCGTTCTGGTAACTTGTAAAATTTCGGGGCGGATCGTCGGCAAACTGCAAGGAATCTTGAGCATCTGGGAAGATGAGGGGTTGAGTTCAAGCAATAAGTTTCATCATCGTTCACGTTCACCCTGTCGCTATCTTAAGACGCTGCGGATCAGCACGACGTCGTTGGTCATGGAGCCACGCGCGAGTGCCATTTGCCGGCCATCCTGCGACCAGGCAAAATTGAAAATCTGGCCAGCGGTGAAATCGGTGAGTTGTCTCGGTGGGCCGCCGTCGAAGGGCCGTATCCAGATATTAGAGACACCTTGCTTCTCTAGAAGGTAGGTCAACTCGCGGCTATCCTGGGTCCAGCGGAGTAAGGGATATCCCGGCGTGCTGGAGGCCGAATAGTCGAAGGTCCGAAGAGGTTGGCCACCAGCGAAAGGAATCACGCCGATCTTGTTGGCCCGGGGTTGTGCGTAGTCGTCGAAGGCAATCCACTTCCCATCCGGCGAAATGGCCGGAAAGGACGAGGCGTAATCGGTGAGTTGCTCTGGAGTACCACCTTGAAGGGGAACCTTCCACAGCGTATAGTCTCCACCGCGGGAGGCGTTGAAAACCGCCCACTTTCCGTCAGGCGAACAGGACGGGGCGCCGTTCGTGCCTTCGCGCGTTAACTTCCTCTGGTTGCCGCCGTCCGGATCGATCCTCCAAATGTTCGACGCGCCGTAGACCCCGGACGCAAAAAGGATGCTCCCATCAGGGCAAGATGACGGCGAAGAGTAGAACTGGAGGTCCGCACCGGACGTCAATTGTCGTGGGTGACTGCCGTCGGCGTCCATCACCCAAAGCTCGCGGCGACCGCTCGCCAACGAGCCGTATGCAATGCGTCCCTCCGCCGTCCAAGTGAGGCCGAACAGTCCCTCTTGCGTTGCCACGCCGAAACCGATCTGACGTGCCTGACTTAGCGCATCGCGGGAACCAAGCCAGAGGTTCGAACGGACCTCTCGCAGCACGGTTACCAGAGCGCCCGAGTCTGCTGTCATGTCCAAGTCCACATAATCATTTAAGTCATTGGTGATCCTGCGCGCCTGGCCCTCAGGGTAGGAAAGCTCCCACAGTTGACGGGGCCCGTTCGCTGAATCTTGAGCCCCCAGAACGAACCCGCTCGAATCCGCCAGCCAAGCTACCCTCAAAACGTGACGCCATCCTTTGGAACCGACCCGCTTCACCGACCCGTCTGCGACCCGCACGGTCATGACATAACACTCACCGCCGGAATAAGCTCCGATGGCGATACTTCTGCCGTCGGGGGACCAGGAAGGGCCTGAGTCAGCGAAGGGGTCTGGGATCTTCCGTGTAGCGAGTTGCCGCTCTCCGGTACCATCTGCCTCCATCACCACCAAAACCGTCTCTGACCCGGGGTTGTCCCTTACGAAAGCTAGTCGCTTGCCGTCGGGGGAGAAAGCAACTGGAGAGTCCAAACGGTCGGTTACCTTTCGCGACTCACCCCCTAAAGTGGGGATTTGATAGAGCGCGCCTGACCCGTAGACGTTCGGGCTTCGAACGTAAAGGACGTAGTTCCCATCCGGTGAAAAGGTAAGCCCACCATAGAAATGCTCCTCGGCCGGAGGAATAATCTCGATATCGCTGCGAGTGGCTGTCTGTCGCACCCAGAGGCTCTGCTTCCCGGCTTCCCCCGTGACGTAAGCTACATACTTGCCATCCGGCGAGATGGCGACCCTCTGTGCTGTCCCGCTGGTCGTGAGCCGCTCGATCGTCATCGTTTGGAAAGGAACGAGAGGTTTCTTCCGGCCCACAAATACATAAGCGCCAACCGCAATCACGGCGAGCGTGAGACTCAAAAGGGCCAGCGCTCTGGAGGTGCGCCACCGCCTTCGCGGATACGCTCGGCTCGCCCGTGGGAGGCCGTGGCTCTCCGCCTCCACGGATTTACCGGATTCCGTGTCGCGCTTCAGCCGCTTCAGGTCGGCACGCATCTCCGAAGCGACCTGATAGCGCACGTCACGATCTTTCTCCAACGCCTTGTGGATGATCACTTCCAGCTGCGGCGAAGCCTGCGGATTAAGCTGTGACACGGGCTGGGGGTCCTGGTGCAGAATCGCGCCGCAGATATCTCCCGGACTCGAGCCGTCGAAAGGCATCTTGCCCGTCGCCATCTCGTATAGCACCGCTCCGAAGGAAAACAGGTCGGTACGCGCGTCCAGGTCCTTAGCTCGCACCTGCTCCGGGGACATGTAGGCCACCGTACCCAGCATCGCTCCCGGGCTGGTCAGGTGCTGGGCGTCCGAGCCTGCCATCACGGTTTCGGATTCGCCGCTGGCGGAAGGGGCCTTCCCAGTCACTTTTGCCAGACCGAAGTCGAGAATCTTGGTGTGGCCGCGCCTCGTGACGAAAATGTTCGCCGGTTTGATGTCGCGGTGGATGATGCCCTCGCCGTGCGCCGCATCGAGCGCATCAGCAACGTCGATCGCGATGGGAAGAAGGTCTTCCGCTTCGAGCGGCCGCCCGGCGATGCGGTGCTTCAGAGTCGCGCCGTCAAGGAATTCCATCACGATGAAGACACGGCCGTCTGCCTCGCCAATGTCGTAAACCGTGCAGATGTTGGGATGATTAAGGGCCGAGGCTGCCTCCGCCTCGCGCTGGAAACGGGCCAAAGACTGCGGGTCGCGGGCTACGTCCTCGGGGAGGAACTTGATGGCGACAAAGCGGTGAAGGCGCGTGTCCTCGGCCTTGTACACCACGCCCATGCCACCACCACCGAGCTTTTCCAGAATCCGGTAGTGAGAGATGGTGTTGTCCATACCAGCAGAGCCCGTTGAGATGGATGTGTGATGGTAATCAGCAAATTCGCGGAGAGTCAATGCATTCCGCCGAATGGGTGCAGTTCTTCTCGGACGGAAGACGCCGGAACTTGTTGCTCCGGGTCATCATCGCCTATCGAGCGGCGTTCGTTGTCAAGCAACCCTGAACTCCTCACGAGAACGGAATCTGGATTGCATCGCTGGTTCGATGGCGGTGAGACGAGCAGTTCCCCACAAGCCCGGTTCTGGAAGTTAGCTGGGCTTCAGAGTCGAGTCCGTTCGTATGACGAGCAAACCGGGAGTTTGAGACCTCAGCTCAAGCGATGCCCTGTTCTCGTCAACTGAGTCGACTGGCAATCCGGCAATTGGAAACTCCGTGTCCAACAATCGGCGACTGGTCTGCGATGTCGGTAAGGTCGAATCCAAACCATTACACATCAGGTAGCCTACCCGATCCTCAATAGCGCACGTTCGGACTCGCCGGATTCCCTTCCAAGAATGTTCAAGACATCACAAGACTTTCACAAAGTCGCTACACGCAAGTGACAACTGCTTTTGCGCGCTACGCCATGCTCGTAATCGTTACGAAAGGTCGGCCATGCTGCAGCAACGAACCATCGCATCTTCAACTAGTCGCGCTCACTGCGCGCGGGCCTTAGTCATGGGTCTGTTGGTGCTGGCCCTGATGGTCGCGCCATTGTCAGGTCAGGCGACCGGCGCCAAAGACCTTCCGGTGACATCGGTGGCAGGGCAGAGCTGGCTCGACCACCTTCACCGGACGTTCAACGAAACCAGCATGGGTAAGACGGGGCGGCTGGGGCCGCCCGCCCCCATGCCGGGAGAGGAAACCCCTCCCTGGCAGCCGTCGTTGTCGCTCTGTTCCGCGACTCAGACGGTAACTCTTCGTGGTTCGGACTTGTACCGCCTGAATTGCCAGGGATGCCACGGCGAATCGGGACTCGGCGCGCCCCCGGAAATCAACTCCGTCATCAACCCGGTTCGCGCAACTTCCGTTGCGGCGGTTATGGAGCGGATGAAGAAAGTCGGCATGGATATCAGCCGCACAGACGCAGCCGAGCTCGCGAAGCAGTCCAAAACCGCCCTGCTGCAACGGCTTCACAACGGAGGGCAGGACATGCCGCCGTTCCCCCACCTAAGCGAAGCGGAGATCCATTCGCTGGTCGGCTACCTGAACCAACTGGCTGGCGTCTCCGGCGCAGAGAAGGAGCAGGTAGCGGTAAGAGAATCGCCCGTGCGAGTGGGCGAGCATATTGTGAAGTCCACTTGTCACATCTGCCACAGCGCTTCTGGACCAAATCCCAATCCCCAGCAGCTTCTGGAGGGAGCCGTCCCACCCCTGAGTACGCTCACCTCGCGCGTTGACCGGTCGGAGTTCATCCGGAAGGTCACCCAGGGTGCACCGATCACCATGGGCACGCCACCGCTGCCTTATCGGGGCAGAATGCCGGTGTTCGGCTATTTGAGCGAGGACGAAGCGGCGGATGTGTACCTGTACCTCACGCTCTACCCGCCATACCCGTGGGCAACTCTTGATCCAGTGAATCCTCCAGCCGTTCAACGTGCGGCCGGCGAGCACAAGGGGCGGAGCCGCCGGACCCTGGCCAGCAACGCTGAGGGTAAGCCGGGCCCTGAAGGCAGAGCGCCGGCGGAGCAAGTCGGTTCGCGATGACACACCGAGTTACGAAACTGCGGTTTCAACATAAAAAGGAGGACGATGACATGTTACGGGTTCCGTTCCGCACGCTTCACCGGGCCTTGCTTGCAGGGGCGATTGTCTGCTTCACGATGATATTCGCGAGCCAATGCTTCGCCATTCCGGCGTTCGCCCGTATGTACGGCACCAGTTGCAGTACTTGTCATATTGACTTTCCCAAGCTCAACGACTTCGGGAAGGCGTTCAAGGATGCCGGGTTCAAATTCCCAAAAGACGACGAATCGATGATCAAGATTCCGCCAGTCATGCTGGGAGCGCCGGCGAACGCGGAGCTGTGGCCGAAGGCCATCTGGCCCGGCAGCATACCAGGCATCCCGCCAATCGGTTTGCAGATGAGCAACTACTTCCAGTACACCGGAACCAGCAGCGGAAAATTCGCTTCCCTGACCCCGGCGGGGACCCTGCCGCCCTTTGTCCCGAGAACCGACTTCGAGACCGGCCTGTTCAGCTTCTTTACCGCCGGGAACTTCGGCAGCGATATTGCCTTCTGGGTGGACAACGACATCAGCGTCGGCGGAGCGAACGCCAATGCCGGCCTGGGGGATGCCTACCTGAAGTTCGTCAATATCGGCCGTCTGTTGAAGCTGCCACAGTACGCGCTGAATCTGCGGGTGGGGCAGTTTGAACTTGAATTGCCGTTCACGCAGTCCAAGTCAATCTGGATCAGCCCCTACGACATCTACACCCAATCCGCCATCGGCGCCATGAACTCGATGGTGCCGTTGCAGCAGTTCGTCAATAACCAATTCACCATGGACTCGGCGGCACAAGGCATCGAGTTCAGCGGTGGACGACATACCGGCGGCTACAACTACTCGATTGCCATCATCAACCAGACCACAAATGGAGTGGGACAGGACTCGAATCCCGGAAGTCCGTACGTGCCGCAGGCCACGGGAAGCAACAATGGCGGCGTTGGCGTCGCCTCCGACGCGAACTTCAAGGACATCTACGCCACGTTCAACTATCGCTTCAATCTGGAGCGGGACAAGCAGAGTCGTGATGGGATACAGGCTGCCGGTCCCACCGGGCCGCGTGACCACACCTATCTGAACCTCGGCAGTTTCTACTTCTACGGACGTTCCGTGCAGCGCTTGCTGGGCGCGGCCGCCGATGGCACAGCAACCGTCATCACCGCGCGGGAACCGTTTTATCGAGTCGGCGGCAATTTCACCTTCAACTATCGCTGCTGTTTGCAGTTCAATGCCCTGTACATGTATGGGCACGACATGAACCTGCTGCCGATTGATGCCAGCGGAAGCTTGATTCCCCTGCAGAGCCTGAGCGAGGCCGTGCCGGTGGGTTTCATTCGCAGCACTTCCGCAACTTTCAGCGGCGGTTTCGCGGACGTCGAATGGCTCGCCTACCCGTGGATGTACGTGATGCTGCGCTACGACGGCGTGAATTCGACTTCGGATCGCATCAACGGACTGATAAGGAACGACGACGGTTCCGGCTTCACCGGGGCGCCGTTCAATGGTCCATTCCGTTCGACCCGCAATCGCATTACGCCCGGAGTGCAGTTCCTCATCCACCCCAACATCAAGGCGTCGTTTGAGTACCAGTTCCGGCCGTCGCAGTCAGTCGTGATTGCAACCAATCCGCTGACGGGCTTGCCGGTCGCACTAAACCCGTTTCATACCAATACGCTCGTACTCGGTTTGACTTTTGCTTATTAGCCGACCCAATTCAACGATGTATGAACCAGGAGACGAACAGTGTTCATGACGCGCAGTTTTTTCACCCTAGTACTTGCGGCCGCCACAACGGCCACCGCCTTCGCCGGCACGATTGAAGGAAAGGTCTCGCCCGGAAATTCCGTCGTATACGTGGACGCTATTGCGGGCAAGACTTTCCCGGCTCCAACGCAGCAGGCCCTGATGGACCAGAAGGGCCTGTTGTTCAGCCCGCACGTCCTGGTCGTGCAGGCAGGCACAACAGTTGAGTTTCAGAACGACGACACGGTGCAGCACAACGTGTTCTGGCCGTCGATCAGCGGCAATAAGAAACTGGGCCATAACCTCGGCACCTGGCCAAAGGGCGAAAAGCGCCCCTTCAAGTTCGACCAGCCCGGGGTGGTGCCATTGCTTTGCAACGTACACCCCGAGATGTCCGGATACGTGGTCGTCAGCCCAACTCCGTATTTTGCTCAAACCAACGCCAGCGGTGAATACAAGATCGAGAACGTTCCCGATGGCAAGTACAACGTCGTCGCCTGGCATGAAGGCGACAAAACGCAGACCAAACCGGTGGATGTTGCCGGCAGCGGCAAGGCTGACTTTGTCCTCTCGAAGTAGCAACTTCGGAGGAGCAGTTCGGGCCGTGACGGTTTGCCTATCAAATCGATTGTCGGAAGGAAGGTACCCAGATGAATGTTCTTACTTTGTTCTTCGTGATATTGTTCGTGACCCTGCTGCTGGCGGGAGGTCTTCGCTTCACCGTGCAAGAGTTCAAGCGGCTGTCGGCGAAAAGCGAGGACCGCAACCTGGCTGCGCGCAACCGTCGCCCGTCCGCCCCAAAGCACTTCGGATTAGTCCGCTAGTCGCACGGAGGTGACTGCACCCTGAAGTGCACAACTTTGGGGTGCTTCCGTTTTACTGTGACAAGGCAGAGAAAACGTATCCTTAGGTAAACCATCCGATCATGGATCGCGCACGTTTCCGGCTGGCAGCGACTTCGCCGGCGGGGCGGTGTTCGTAAAGTCAGCACTCTTGCACACAGCGTGGCTACTCTTTTTCGGCTCTGCGGAGTTGTAACGGCGAAGTGTGTGTGAGAAGCTTTTTAGCGCCAGAGTTGCTTTCAGCTTCCGAAAGAGATTGATGACGTCATCGAAGGCCCCTGTTTTACTGGGTTTAGCAATCATTGCCTGCTTAATGCTGATTGCCTGCGGCGGTAATTCCTCGCCCCAGGTCCAGCCTCCCCCTGCTCCTCCTCCGGTTCAGCTGAGCATCAAGACGAGTACGCTGCCGTCGGGCACGGTTGGCGTGGGTTATAACGCGCCGCTGGCTGCGACCGGGGGCACGCCGCCTTACTCATGGAGCCTGACCAGCGGTTCGTTGCCCGGTCTGCTGAACTTGATTCCGGGAAACATTGCCGGCGTTCCCAACGCGGCAGGTACGACGAATCTCACCCTGAAGGTCAGCGACGCAGCCTCCTCCGCGGCCACTGTTTCCCTCAGCTTGACGATTGCGCCCTCCAGCGTACTGGTTGCCCGATTTCAGGAGGCCTACTCCTACAACCTCACAGCGAGTTTCGGTACGGGCCCCTATAACTATGCGCTGGCATCGGGAGCCCTTCCGCCCGGACTCTCGCTGGCCAGCAATGGAGCCATCAACGGCAACCCAACCGATACCGGCGCCTTCAATTTCTCCGTGCTGATTACCGATTCGCTGGGCGCACACCAGACAGTTCCCTACGCGATGAACGTCATCATTGGCACCGATCCATATGGCGGATTTACCGCTGCACCGCTGCCGGGATGCGCTTCGAGTGGCTACTTCCAGCTCAAGCAGGTAGGAAATCGCTGGATGTTTGCCGACCCGCAATGCAACGCGTTTTACCTTCTGGGGGCGCAGGACCTTACGTATGGAAACCTGGAGTCCAGCGTGCTGACCAACCGCTACGGAGGCAGCAGCGACGTGTGGATTACGCACTCGCTGCAGCGCATCCAGTCCTACGGCTTCAATACCGTCGCGGAATACGGGCACACCGACAGTTGGCCGGGTGGAACCTGGAGCAGCCTTCCGATTCAGATGCCGTTCGTCCTGATGATGAACGCCACCAAGGATGCCGAACTGCACTATGCGAGTTGCGGCAGCTACACCCAGCCGATTAAGGACATCCTGCAAGGGCTTACTTCGACCATCCAAAGCCAGATTTACTACGGCACGCCCATGATTGACCTGTTCGATCCCATGTTTCAGGCGTGCGTGACCTATGAGGTCGGGAACCTCAAGACAATTTTCCAGGGCAGCAACTTCAACAACAACAAGTACCTGTTGGGGATCACGACCGAGGACGCCGACTACATCTGGGCGCTGAAAGGCACGGGAACCCAGCATCTGGGCACGGCCTATCCTCACATGGGCTACCTGATTGCCGTAGCGAACTTCGCCTACAACGGCGGAAGCGGATCTTCCCTGTTCAGCAAGCAGCATTGGATCGCCTACCTGCAGAACAAGTACGGCTCCATCGCCGCCCTGAACGCCGCCTGGGGCAGCACCTACACATCATTCGGCGATGCCGGAGGATGGGGTTCGGGAACCGGAGTCCTCGACGAGGACGGCCGACACACGACGTGGATGGGCGGAGATCCTTATCTGATTGACGGCAGCGCAAACGCCAACGTCGTGACTGACCTTAACCAACTGCTATACGACTACGCCTTCCAGTTTGAGTCGGTCGAGGTCAATTCCATCCGCGCCTATGACACCAACCATCTCATCTTCGGGCCCGTGGCTTTGGGCGGCGTTGGCGCCTTCGGCATCCGCCCGCAGGTCATACAAGCCTTCTCGGATGCGGGTGTGGATGTCATCTCCACCAACTACGATCCGGCGCAACCGCAAACTATCTCGACATCCCTGCTCCCCTACAGTCAGGCCGGCAAACCAGCTTACATCTGGTATGGCTCAAGCGCGAATGCCGATTCCTACTGGCATACCTGCCATACCACGAACGACGCCGACTTCCCGACGCAAGCGGTTCGCGGCCAACACTACACCAGCGACCAAAGCGCGATTCTCAACGCTCAGACCAGCAGCGGCACCTATCCGGTGCTTGGTGTCTCGATGTGGGCGCTGACGGACTCGGGCTCAAGCTTGTCGGGCTGCACCGGCGAGACAACCAACTGGGGCGTGATCTCGAACCTGGACAACGCCTACGATGGCAAATGCGTGGTCGCAGGCGCGACGGTTGACCCGTTTGGCTTTCCCTGCGGAGGCGAGGCGGCGAATTACGGCAACTTCACCGATGCTGTTTCCGCGGCTAACCTCAACGTCGTCAAGTCGCTGATCGTGCAACAGCTTCCCTGAGGAAGGGCGTGGGACAAGTCATCGCAGGTGGGTGCCGAGCCAGGAGTATTGCCACGCGACGGAGATGTTCTGGTAGTTGCCGCCAAACCGAATATACGTGCCATCGCTGTAGCTGACCTTGAAAGATTGGTGTTTGCTTACCGGGAACGAGAAGGTGCCGCCGATGCGGGAGTTCGTCTGACGGGAAAGCGAATTTTGCACACCGTTCACACTGGTTATCCCGCCGAACCAGAAATTGCCGTCGAGAGAAGCCCATAGACGCGGGGACTTCTGGAAGTCATAGCTCAGGTGCCCTTCGCAGGCCCCAATAGGGTTTTGCGATTGATTCCTGGTGCCCGCGTAGTACATGTTGCGCGACCAGAAGTCATTATTGGTGGTGAAGAACCACACTCCAAAGTACCCATCGAGTATCCATCTGCCCCCCCAGCGTTGGGAGTAGCCAAATTCGGGTTTGAAGCCCCAGCGGTTGGCGCCCCAGTTGATCAGCTTCGTCGGGTCGTACTGGCCGGTAGGAGCCGACACCTTGAGACTGGCGCCCAGCAGCATCTTCTGGTGCCATTTCATGAACTTCTGCACCGGCATGGCCGGGCCGCCCTTCAGGTTTACGGAGAAGCGATAGACCGAATCCAGAAGACCGGAGCGGTAAAGATGCTTCTCCGCGCCGAACACCGTTCCCTGGAAGTTCCCAAATGCGTAAGGCAACGAAGCGACGATGTTGGCCGAGCGGCCAAAGAAGCTGAACGAGTGGTAGTAGCTGAAAATCGGTACGCTGTATGTCCCGGTGGCGCCGCTGACGGGGAGCGCACCGTTGTAATCAATGTTGCCGTCGTAGAAAGACCAGGTAAGGGTAACCGAATTGGATTTTACCGCCGTGATAACGTACGCCCGCGGAGCCAGGTCCTGGCCGCGAACCACGGCCAGCGGACATGCTGCGATCACCATGGGCAATATGAATTTGAGGAGTGATCGCATCCCTGGCCAGGCGTCCCCTTCCACCTTTGAGTTTGTACAAGCTTGCCGAGGGAGTTTCAACTAGCATTATTGGTAGTCCGGCGACCTAAGTTTCGAGTCGGTGGCCGGCGACCCGAAGTTCGGCGAGCAGGTCCGGTATCCGGCGCTGTCGCGTTCTGGGCGGGCACTCAGCTACAATCCAGTCGATCCAGGAGGTCCTTATGAATCGCAGAATCGTTCCCTTACTGTTCTTGCTGCTCTGCGCGCTCGTTGCGTCCGCAGACGAACACAAGTCGGCGATTGCGCCCAATGCATCGTTCGACAAGATGAAGACACTTCAAGGCGCATGGGTTGGAACCGCCGTCGACGGCAAGGAGCAGTATCCGGCGAACACGCGCTTCCAGATGGTGTCAGATGGCTCGGCGATAATGGCCTGGATTGGGGAAGGCTCACCCTATGAGATGGTCACCATTTTCCACGTGGACGGCAAAGAGTTGATGGCAACGCATTATTGCTCGGCGCACAACCAGCCGCGCATGATCGCCGAGCCGGGCAGCGACCCCAATCGCCTGGTCTTCAAGTTCAAGGATGGAACCAATATCGGGCCGCACGACGGCCACATGCAGGAGTTAACGATCATCTTCGACGGCCCCGACCATCACATCGAGGAGTGGGGGTACATGGATCAGCAGGGCAAGCTGAGCACCGGGCACTTCGATTTCCACCGGAAGAAATAAGCGCTGGAAACGACGCTTTCGCTGACCCGTTGGCTGGAGCAGTGGGCAATTATTGTGTTCCTGAATTGTCTGCGTAGAGCGGCGCTTCAGCGCCGCGTGCGGACGCACCCAATGGTCTCCATGGCTTCAGCCCGCGCCTGGGGGCGCTGGAGCCATGGAGCAACAAAACAAGCATGAAACACAGGCCTGAAGGCCTGCTCTTCCTGGAAGACAGCCCCTCCGGAACTGCACCAGTCGTTACTTCTGCTGGATGGACTCCAGGTACTTCGTCAGGTTGCTGATCCGTAGCTGCAGCTGCGCGGTATCGTGCTGTCCCATGCTCAGGAACACTGGCCCCCAGACGGGCATGTCCTTGTTCCCGTGAGCAGTGGTGAGTCTATCTCCCTTGATGACCTCCGCCACATGAGCGACGGGGAAGGTGCCGCCATTGTTGGCCGTAAGCTTGGTCAGGTTAGTGGGCGGAGTCTTCATCGCCGGCCCTGCCGGACCATTTCCGGTCCCATCCGTGCCGTGACAGGAAGCGCAGTACGCAAGGTACATTTCCTTGCCGGAAGTCGGGTTCGTGTAGGCCGCGGGGACCTTCTTTACTGTAGGCTTGGCCGCTTGTGCCGGTTGAGAATTCGAACTCGTCTGCGCGGCCAGCGTGACCGACAGTGTCAACAGCAGGGCCGCGACAAACAAGAATTTACGAGAGTACATAATGGCCTTCTTTCACATTAAAGTCTTCTTGCTACAACACTCCACTATGGGCCCGACGTGGCGCGGGGGTCTGCGACAGGCGTCACAATCCGGATGTACTTACGACAGTTTTCCCGATTTGGGACAAACCTGGACCCGGCTGAATTCCCATTACGAAATCACCATCGTCTTGAGCTCGGGGCTGACGATGAGCGGGGCCTCGGTTGCGCGCTGCACATCCTCCGGCGTTAGTTCGGGCGCGATCTCCTCGAGCACCAACCCGGTCTGCGTAACCCGGATATAGGCCATCTCGGTGACAATGGTGTTCACCACGCGCAGCCCGGTAATGGGCAGAGTGCAGCGTTTCAGTATCTTCGGCGCACCATCGCGCGTTGTGTGCTCCATCGCCACAATCACCCGCCGGGCGCTGGCCACCAGGTCCATGGCGCCGCCCATGCCCTTGACCATCTTGCCTGGGATCATCCAGTTGGCAAGGTTGCCATCCTCATCCACTTCCATCGCGCCCAGCACGCTGAGATCAATGTGACCGCCGCGGATCATGGCGAACGATTCGGCGCTGGAGAAGAATGCCGTGCCGGGAAGCTCGGTAACGGTCTCTTTTCCAGCATTGATCAGGTCGGCGTCTTCGTCTCCCGCGAGAGGATAGGGCCCGACGCCCATCATGCCGTTCTCGCTCTGCAGCACCACTTCAATTCCCGGAGGCACGCAGTTGGCCACCAGCGTGGGCATGCCGATGCCAAGATTCACGTAGAAGCCGTCGCGCAACTCTTGAGCCACACGTCTCACGATGCGGTCGCGTTTCTCGGTGTCCTTCTGCTTGTCGATCTTCGGAGGGGTCGCCATAAAGGTCTAATCCTGATTCTTTAAGTTCAAACAACGTTGCCCGGAATGCGTCATGCCTTGCGCACCGTGCGCCGCTCGATGCGCTTCTCATGATCGGCGCCTTCGAAGATGCGGTGCACGTAAACGCTCGGGCGTATGCACCTGGTCAGGCTCGATCTCTCCGGGTTCCACCAGGTGCTCGACTTCAGCAATGGTCACCTTCGCTGCGGTGGCCATCATGGGATTAAAGTTCTGCGCGGTCTTGCGGTAAACGAGGTTGCCCCAGCGGTCGCCCTTCCATGCTTTGACCAGCGCGAAGTCGGCGCGCAGTGCGCGCTCCAGCACATAAGGACGCCCATCGAACTCGCGCGTCTCCTTGCCTTCGGCCACGACGGTGCCGAATCCCGTCGGGGTAAAGAATGCCGGGATGCCCGCCCCGCCGGCGCGGATGCGCTCCGCCAACGTGCCCTGCGGAACCAGTTCCAGATCAATGCGGCCGGTCAGTACCATCTCTTCCAGCAAACGGTTCTCGCCGACGTAGCTTCCCTTGTGCGACGTGATCTGCCCGGCGGCAAGCATGAGGCCCAGACCGAAGTCATCCACCCCCACGTTGTTGCTGATGGTGTGCAGGTTCTTCACGCCTTTCCTGACCAACGCTTGGATAAGGTTCTCGGGAATTCCACACAGGCCGAAGCCCCCGATCATGAGCGTGTCGCCATCCTTGATGTCGTGGACGGCTTCGTCCGCATTCGCAACTACTTTGTTCATTGGCATAGCGTTTGTTTCCGACCCGCGATTGTACCGACGTGCATCGCGTTGGCGCAAAATCTTTTCGTTGGTTCCGCGTAGTTCATCAGCCGACTACTTCGAGGTGCGGTTGTTGACAACTGACAACTGACTACTGGCTACTGCTTCTTGCCGAATTGGTTGGCACTCTCGAACAACTCGCGCAGACCCGGACCGCGCAGGTTCTCCCGCAAGTGCGCCAGTTGCTGTTCGAAGCGCAACAACACCTCGTCGAGGTTCTGACGGTTGGTGTAGGCGACGTCACGCCACATCGAGTACGGACTGCCGGCGATTCGGGTCATCTCCTGCAGGGCGCGGCCGCCAATCTGCCGGACAGCTTCATCGTCGCCAAGTTCCTCCCGCAGAACTGAAGCCAGCGCGGTGGCGATCATCTGCGGCAAGTGACTGACCCAGGCACACAGCCGGTCGTGGCGCTCCGCATCCATGGCGATGACCCGCGCCCCAACCGAGGCAAGGAGATCAACGTACTCCTGCTGGCGCGCCGTGTACGACTGGTCGGTGTCGATTGGAGTGATTAACCAGGCGGCGCCGCGAAACAATTCCGCATCGGCGTTTTCGATTCCACCCTGCTCCTTACCCGCCATGGGATGTCCGGGGAGTACGCGCTCCGCGGCCGACTCGCCAAAGACCATCTGCGCACGTTCGACGAAGTCTTGCTTGGTGCTTCCGGTATCAGTGATCAGCGTAGTGGAGGATAGCGTCGGCGCCCACCGCTCGAACAGCGAAAGGATAGTCCCGACTGGAGTGGCGAAGACCACAACATCGCTGCCGTGGGCCGCATCTTTAACGTCGGTCGACCCGCGATCAATGGCGCCACGGCCGATTGCGGTGTTCAGCACCTCCGGCTTGTCGCAGCCGATGATCTCTCCGGCAAATCCCTGCTGGCGAAGGGCCAGTCCGAATGAGCCGCCGATGAGGCCCGTACCCACGATCGTGATCTGCCGAATTGCCATGGGATGAGAGTGCCGATGCTTATCCGATGGTACGCTCCACGGCGCGAGCGATTACGCGCAACTGGACCATCAGCTCGGAAAACTGCTGTGGATACAGCGACTGTGCGCCATCCGACAGCGCCTGGTCAGGCGAAGGGTGCACCTCGATCAGGAGCGCGTCGGCGCCGGCGGCGACCGAGGCCCGCGCCATGGGAGCCACCTTGTCGCGCAGTCCCGTGCCATGCGAAGGATCGGAGGTGATGGGCAGGTGGGATAACTTGTGGACAACGGGGATAGCCGAAATGTCGAGGGTGTTGCGCGTGTAGGTCTCGAAGGTGCGTATGCCGCGCTCGCAGAGGATGACCTGATAGTTGCCGCCCGACAGGATGTATTCGGCGGATAACAGCAACTCCTCGATGGTGGCCGCAATGCCGCGCTTCAACAGCACGGGTTTGCGCACCTTGCCAAGCTCGCGCAGAAGATTGAAGTTCTGCATGTTGCGCGCGCCCACCTGAAAGATGTCAATGTAAGGCAGCATGAGTTCGATCTGCGAGATCTCCATGACCTCGCTGATCACCATGAGGTTGTATTTGTCTCCGGCTTCGCGTAACAGCTTCAGCGCGTCCAGTCCAAGGCCTTGAAACGTGTACGGTGAACTGCGCGGCTTGAAAGCGCCGCCCCGCAGGACCTTCGCGCCCGCCTGGCTCACTATTTCAGCCGCGGTGAAAATCTGTTCGCGCGACTCAACCGAGCAGGGTCCGGCCATCACTACAACTTCTTTGCCGCCGATCTCGGCTCCATTGGGGAGATTTATGATCGTGCCTTCGGGCCGGAAAGTGCGCCCTACCAGCTTGTAAGGCGAACTGATGCGGTGCACCAGTTGCACACCGGAGAGCACCTCGATGTCGCGGATGTCGAAATCGATGCGGCGGCCCACCGCTCCCAGCACGGTCTGGCGCGCACCGGTGCTGCGGTGTATCTCGAAGCCCATCTTCACCAGGTGATCCGTCACCTGCTGGATCTGGTCTTCGCTGGCGCTCTCCAACATCGCAACAATCATGGTTTGGCTCTTCGCGTTCGCCTTTCGCTTTTCGTCCTGTCATCCTGAGCGAGTCCGCGCCGGTGTTAGCGCGACGAGTCGAAGGACCCCTATTAACGCTCAGACTATTTGTGCCGCCCCTACGGGGCTCGCTACTGTCGCATCCGCCGTTAACAACTGGCAACTGACCACTGACAACTGCTCTTAATCGTTCGGCTCCAGTTCCGTCATCTCTCCCTGCACTTCCCGCTCGGGCGCCATCTCCTCGCGCTGGATCTGCCGCATCACGTCCACCAGCCGCTCATAAACCTGCCGCAGTTGCCGATCGGACAGCGGTCCCGTATTGTGGCGCGCAATGCTCTCGAAGATGATTTTTTCGCGGTCGGGCTCGTAGATCGGCATGTCCGAATTGCGCTTGAGCTTGCCAATCTCGTGAGCGCAGTGGGCGCGCTGGTTGAGTAACTCCACCAGCTTGCGGTCCAACTCGTCGATCTTCTTGCGCCAGCCTTCGATATCCATGAGGCCTTCCGCCTTGTGGCGATGCGTCGCGGCCTAGCCGCCAGCCCCGGCCGGTTGCCCGGCACCGGTCAGCGACGATAGAAATTCTGACACAGCGGCAGCTTCCCGTCCCGGATTTTCCTCGATGCGCTGCACGATGGCGCTGCCCACGACTGCGGCGTCCGCAAAGCTTCCGACTTCGGCGAACTGCTCGGGCGTCGAGACACCGAATCCTACCGCGATCGGCAGCTTGGTATAGGCGCGCAGACGCTCGACCAGCGATCGCGCATCGCCTGCCAGTTCCTGACGCGTGCCGGTGATGCCGGTGCGCGAAATCGCGTAGACAAATCCGCGCGAGTGCCGCGCCACTTCGCGCAGGCGCTGCTCCGTGCTGGTGGGCGCGGCCAGAAACACGGGCGCGAGTTTGTGCTGCTTCATCGCTTTCAGGTAATCACCGGCTTCTTCCACGGGAAGATCGGTGAGCAGCGCGCCATCAACCCCGGCCTCGGCGGCAGCCGCGCAGAACTTGTCCAGCCCAAACTGCAGGATGGGATTCAGATAGGAAAAGATGATGAGCGCTGCGCGGGATTGTTGCCGGATTTGCTTTGCTATCTCCAGAACGCCGGCCAGGTTGGTTCCATGTTGCAGTGCGCGCTCGCTGGCCCGCTGGATCACCGGGCCATCGGCCACGGGATCGCTGAAGGGCACGCCCAATCTCGACTGACATCGGCGCCGGCATGAATCGCCGCCAGGGCGACGTCGCGCGAGGTGTCGAGATCAGGGATCGCCGCACGTGATATAGGCCACCAAGCCGGGACGTTGTTTGAAAGTAATTGCCATGTTTGCGAATGGGACTAGAACTGCACATTCTCCCGCAAAATTCCAATGTCTTTATCTCCGCGACCGGAGACGTTCACGATTATGATGTCCGACTTCTCCATCTTGGGCGCACGCTTCCTGCATTCGGCGATGGCATGTGCCGACTCCAGCGCGGGAATGATTCCTTCCATGCGTGCCAGGGTCAGGCAGGCGTCGAGCGCTTCCTGATCGCTGGCCGAGACATACTCCGCTCGGCCCTGATCGTGCAGCCATGCGTGCTCCGGGCCGATCGCGGGATAATCCAGACCCGCCGAGACCGAATGGGTGACTGCAATCTGCCCAGCCGTATCCTGCAGAATGTAGGAATAGGTTCCCTGCAATACGCCGGGACCGCCGCCATCAAAACGGGCTGCGTGCTCGCCGAGCGCGTGACCTCGTCCGCCGGCTTCGACGCCGATCAGCTTAACCTCGCGGTCCTTGATGAATTCGTAGAACACGCCAATCGCGTTCGAACCGCCGCCCACGCAGGCGATCACCGCGGTAGGCAATCTGCCTTCCGCCTTGAGGATCTGCTTGCGCGCTTCCTGGCCTATGACGCGATGAAAATCGCGCACCATGGTGGGGTAAGGATGCGCTCCCAGCACGCTGCCCAGCAGATAATGCGTGGTGCGCACATTGGTCACCCAGTCGCGCATGGCCTCGTTGATGGCATCCTTCAGGGTGCGCGAACCCGAGTCCACCCCGCGCACCTCGGCGCCGAGCAGGCGCATGCGGAAGACGTTCAGCTCCTGCCGACGCATGTCCTCGGTGCCCATGTAGACGACGCATTCCATGCCGAAGAGCGCGCACACGGTAGCGGTGGCAACGCCGTGCTGTCCCGCGCCGGTCTCGGCGATGATGCGATGCTTGCCCATGCGGCGCGCCAGCAGCGCCTGCCCGATGCAGTTGTTGATCTTGTGCGCGCCGGTGTGCAGCAGGTCTTCGCGCTTCAGATAGATTTTGGCGCCGCCCCATTCTTTCGTCAGCCGCTCAGCCAGGAACAGTGGAGTGGGACGACCGGCAAAGTCCGCCAGAAGCCGGTGGTACTCGTCGCGAAAGGTCTTATCTTTGCGCGCTTGGGCGTAGGCCGTCTCCAGTTCCTGCAAGGCGGCCATCAGGGTCTCGGGGACGTACCGTCCGCCGTAGACGCCGAAGCGCCCCGGAGTGGCGCGCGGCCGTCGCGGTGGTTTAAATGGCGTTGACGTTTGGACTTCGCTGCTCGTTTCTTGCATCCTTACCTTCTACTGTGGATTTCTCCGTCAGAATACTGCTGTCATCCTGAGCGACGGCGACCTTCTGTTGGTCGCCGGAGTCGAAGGACCCCTATATCACTTCTCGCATGCCGCCGCTACGCGGCTCAGTACCATCTCCCACTTTACCCGGCGCTTGCGCGCCGGGCTAACTTCAACGCCGCCGCTGCGCGGCTCGTCTGTCGCGGTTCCGGAATACTCGCCGAGACGAAAAAACCTATGCCGCAAGGATAGACACGTAATCTTCAACACCCTTACGTGCGCACATGTATCTTGCAAGGTGGACATGCTGCCAAAGCATTCTGTCCGGCCCAAAAATTGTCATGATCCCGGAAGAATCTGTCCGTTCGCACGCCTCACCGCGGCGACGAAGCTCCGCAGCTTCGCTTCGTCCTTCTTCCCGATTGTCTGCTCGACGCCCGAGACCACATCCACCCCCCAGGGATTGAATAGTCGAATCGCCTGGCTCACGTTCCCGGCTGTCAGACCACCGGCGATAATCAAGGGCACGTCTGCCTGAGTCGCCGCTGCGAGCGGTGCGGCCTCTTCCCAAGGGAACGGAACTCCCGTCCCCCCGCGGTGCGCGGATGAACCCGAGTCCAACAGGATGGCGTCAATATTTTCCCGCACGTCCAAATAAGCTTGCAGGACCCGACCACCGCCATTCGCCAAAAGCTCCCGCGCTTGCAGCGTCTTGATGATCCGGCGCTGGCCCAATGCTCCGCGGAACTCCGCCATTTGCTCCGGCGGCTCTTCGCCATGCAACTGCGCACCTGTCAGTCCTGCCCGTTCAGCGATGTCCGCGACGCGCTCGGGCGATTCATTCACGAACACGCCGATCTTCTCAATCTCAATCGGCAGTGCGGCAATAATCTCCCCTGCCTGCTCAACCTCAATCCGTCGCGCGCTCGGTGCGAAGATGAACCCCAGCGCATTCGCTCCCGCGGCCATGCTCATCTTCGCGTCGTGCAAGTTGGTGGTAGCGCAGATCTTTACCCAGGTCATCGAGCAGCGACCGCATGCGCCATTAATTCTCGTAGCGCGTCTCCCGGACTTGGCGCCCGCATCAGAGACTCGCCGACCAGGAACGCATCGTAGCCAGTCTGGCGAAGGCGGGCAATGTCCTCTCCGCTCTCGATGCCGCTTTCCGCAACTTTCACCACTCCCGGAGGCATTCGTTCGGCCAGTCGCAGCGAGGTATTCAGGTCAACGCGGAAGGTGTGCAGGTCGCGATTGTTCACGCCGATGATTTCGCAGCCGACATCAAGGGCACGCTGCAACTCCGGGCCGTCGTGCACCTCGCAGAGGACGTCAAGCTGCAACTCGAGTGCGCGGCGATGCAAGCTGGTTAATTCGGACTGCGTCAGGGCCGCCACGATCAGGAGCACGGCGTCAGCACAGTGCGCCCGCGCTTCCAGCAACTGAAACTCGTCCAGGATAAAGTCTTTGCGCAGGCACGGCAGGCGGGTGGCCGTGGACGCAATCTCCAGGTTTTGCAGCGAACCCTGGAAGTAGCGCTCGTCGGTCAGCACGGAAAGCGCTGCCGCCCCAGCGTGCTCCAGTTCGCTGGCCAGTGCTTCCACCGGAAAGTCGGCGCGGATCAATCCCTTGGAGGGCGATGCCTTCTTCAACTCCGCGATGATCGCGGTCCCGTGCTTTGCCCCGCGCCGCAGGCTCTCGCCAAACCCTCTGGGCTGGTGCCGGTCAGCCGCAACCTGCAACAGGCGCAGGTCGGCCGAAGCCTTGACAGCGGCAACTCGTTCGCGGGTGGCGGCCAGGATCTCTTCCAGCTTGGTGGGCATGGGTGTAAGAAGAGTATACCCAAGGAGTTGCGCTTGACTTGCTCCCGCCCTTCGCTTACTGTCCGCCTGAATACAACATAAGGAGATGGTATGCGCCCAACTGGCGTTGTTCTCATCGCTATTTATCATTTCATCGGTGCGGCGTTCCTGCTTCTGCTGGCGGTTACACTGGCGGTCGGAGGCACCGTGCTGGGCGCCATGTTCGGCGGCTTCAGGGGAAGCGCGATCGGCGGGATGGGACTGGGGCTCTTCGTCGGCGTACTCGGGGCCGCCTTTACCCTCGTCTTCGCTTTAGTCGCCGCGCTCGCCGGTTACGGCGTCTGGACCTTCCGCGAGTGGGGGCGCATCCTGTGCATCGTGCTCGCCGTCATCTCGATCCTGATGTCGCTGCCCGGACTGTTGCTGATGGGCCTGCACTTCGGATTGTTTCTTCGGCGGATATCCGCCTTCTCCGAACGGCGGTGAACGTGGTGATTATCTGGTACCTGGTACAGCCGCAAATCAGGGCCTACTTCCAGGGGAGCGCGCCGGCGTTACCTCGCGCCTGACATTTGGCTCCAGGGAGTGCGTCTTTCTGGTGGGGTCACTCCCCTGATTCCGCTTCTCTTTCGCTGCTTGTTCGCGCTCCCCTGCCACCTATAATCAAGGTGCTCTGTACGATACATTCTCCGCCGGACGCCGTCTCTGGGCCGCCGTGACGAAGTTGCGGCCGTTGCCGGGAGGTTTTCGGAAGCTTGTCATCATGCTGCACCTCTGCTCGGAACGACGCGGCGGCAGAAGTTGCGCCCACCCCCTTTCCTCACCCGTAAATCGCGCTTTCCGCATCCGAATCTTGGGAGCTGTAGCCTTGCTTGCCGTGCTGATGGGCACCAGTCCTGACAGCTTTGCCCGCACCTCGGCCGCCCGCAAGCAGGAGGCTGCCAACCAGTTCGAAAAAGCTGAGCAGATGCGCGAGGCGCTGAACGGCCGTCCCGAGGCGGAGCGTACCCGGCGGGACTATCAACGCGTGGTGGACGCCTACCGCAAGGTCTACTACGTGGCATCCGCTTCCGGCAAAGCCGACGCCAGCGTGGTCGCGGCGGCTGAACTGCTGGCCGAGATGGGACGCCAGTTTCAACCCGGCGAGAAAGACCTGCAATCGGCCATTCGCGAATACGAGTTTCTGCGACGTGAGTACCCCAGCAGCAAGTACCGCTTCCAGGCGCTGTTTACCATCGGCCAGATTTACACCGAGGATCTGGGTGATGACGAAGCCGCACGCAAGACCTTTGAGGACTTCCTGATCCGGTATCCGCGCAATTCGCTGGCGCCCGAGGCGAAGCGGGCGCTGGCTGAACTGAACCAGCCGAAGACAAAGAAGAAACCGGTCGAGGAGGCGCACGCGCAGCCGGCTGAGGTTCCGGTCGCAGAGACTTTCGCGCCCCCCACGCCCCAGAAGAAATCGGGTCTGACCATGGTGACGGGTGTCCGGCACTGGTCCACTCCCGACTACACCCGCGTGGCGATTGATGTGGATCGCGAGGTGAAGTACGAAGTCGGACGCGTCTCCGGCCCCGACCGCATCTTCTTCGATTTGCCCGATACCAAGCTGGCGTCGGTGCTGGTGGGCAAGAGCTTTGACGTGCAGGACGGGTTCCTGAAGAAAATCCGCGTGGCCCAATATCATCCGGGATCCACCCGGGTCGTGCTGGAAGTGGCCGATGTATCCGACTATTCGGCGTTCCTGCTGCCCAATCCTTACCGCCTGATCATTGACATTCACGGGCGCCAGGGTCGTTCGCCGACACAGGTTGCCAAGTCGGGGCCCCCTGTAGGTTCGGAGGATGAGGATTTTGCGCCGAGTAGCGGGAAGAGCTCCTCGCCGGCGCTTCCTGCGAAGGCCGTGGGCACCAGCAGCTTGAATACGAAATCGCCGCCTGCGAGTGCGTCGAAAACCGCCGGCGGCAATGGCATGACTGTACCCGTTAATGCCACTGCGGCCTCGGGCAAGCCAGTCGCCGTCGCGCCGTCCAAGAAAGTTGTCGTGGATGAGGACGCCGAGGTTGCGGGCAGTGATTCGGTAGCGGGGTCAAAGCCGACGCCATCGAGCGCTCAAGGTTCGAAGTTGACAGTTAACAACCCGACTCCGTCACCGCCGACTAAAGGTGTTGGAAGCTCGACCGATGGCACGGCCTCAACCAATAAAGCAAACAAACCGAGTGGGACTACCACGGCTCGTGCGGCGAATTCCAACGACCCGCTCTCGTCTGCTTCCGGCGGGGCGGCAGACCCTGACCTGAAGGCCATGAGTCAGCCGACCACCGCTCCAACCGCGGTCGAGGTGGCGCCTCGCACGAAGGCCAGCAAAGGCAAGAAGACGAGCACCGCAGCGGCAACCGAGGCGCCCTCGACTCATGAGGCCGCGCCAACTTCGGCTGGAGACCGGAGCCTTACGCGCGCCCTCGGGCTGAAGATCGGACGCATCGTTATTGACGCCGGACACGGCGGTCACGACACGGGGACAATCGGGCCAAACGGTTTGATGGAGAAAGACCTGGTACTCGACGTGGCCTTGCGGCTGGGCCGGCTGCTGGAAACGCGGCTCGGCGCCGACGTGATCTACACCCGTGACGACGATACGTTCGTCCCGCTGGAGACGCGGACTGCAATCGCCAACGAACACCAGGCCGACCTGTTCATCTCCGTGCATGCCAATTCCAGCCAAGACCCATCGGCCCGCGGCATCGAGACCTACTACCTCAATTTCACGACCAATGCCGATGCCCTGGAAGTCGCAGCGCGGGAAAACGCGGTCTCCGAGAAGTCCGTTTTCGAACTTCAGGACCTGGTCAAGAAAATCACCCTGAAGGACAAGATCGAGGAGTCGCGAGAGTTGGCCGGCGACGTGCAGCAATCGCTCTACAGCGGGCTGGCTGGCAAGCACTCAACCTTGCGCGATCGCGGCGTGAAGAAAGCACCGTTCGTGGTGCTGATTGGCGCCAACATGCCCAGCATCCTGGCCGAGATCTCCTTCGTCTCCAATCCTACCGACGCGGCCAAACTGGAGACGCCTGAGTACCGGCAGAAAATTGCCGACGCCATGTACAAGGGAATCGCGCACTACGCGGGCGGTCTCAGCGGCGTGAAAGTGGCTGCGAAGTTCACCAAGACCAGCGGCGAATGAGGCAGCAATCAGCATTCAGCCAAAAAAGCATCCGATGCATTAGTTCAGGGCCACTGTGCCTTAAGCCAAATTGCTGGTGTCGGACCGGTCATGTTGATGGCTGAGTGCCGAATGCTGATTGCTGGCTGCCTCTTGGAAACTTTGGCCCCTTCGCAGTAGTCTAAAGTATGTGAATGGGTGCATCTTCTTTCGTGGTTGCAGTTCTCCGTCAATGAAACGTATCTTTAGCGCCGTTCTTGTTTGCCTGTCGCTGGTTGGTTTTGCCTTGGCAGACGAAGGTACCTTCCTGCCCAAGTCTTTCGCGGGATGGAGCCAGTCCGGCGCGGTCCAGGCGACCACGGAAGCGGGAAAAATCGATGCCGCCTACCCTGCCGTACTGAAGGAGTACGGCTTCACCGACGCTGAGACAGCGACTTACACTCGCTCCGACGGACGCAAGCTCGTCGTCAAGGCTGCCCGCTTCAACGATGCAACCGGTGCTTATGGAGCGTTCACTTTTTACCGCCAGCCCGCGATGCGGACGGAACAGATCGGCACCAAGGCTGCCTCGGCCAACGAACGCATTCTGTTTTTTCGCGACAATGTACTGGTGGACGCCAGCTTTGACCGCCTGACCGGAATGTCCGCCGCCGAACTGCGCGACCTCGCGGGCTTGCTACCTGCCGCCAAAGGATCAGCTGAGAATCTGCCGACGCTTCCGGAATACCTGCCGAAGAGCGATGCTGTGGAAAACTCGGCAAAATATATCCTCGGTCCGCAAGCGCTACTGGCGTCGAAGGTCCCGCTCACGCCCGAGCAGGTTGACTTCAGCCATGATGCCGAAGTCCTCAGCCAGGATTACTCGTCGAAGAGCGGCCCTCTGACGCTGATGCTGATTCAATATCCCACGCCGCAGATCGCAGGTGAGCGCCTTCGCGCCTTGCAGAGCAGCGCGCAGTCCAGCCCGGTGCCGTTGCTTGCCAGACGCACTGGACCGCTGGTTGACGTCGTAACGGGAGCGATCGGAAGCAGTGAAGCACAGCAACTTCTTAACTCCGTGAACTACGAAGCCGAGGTCACGTGGAACGAAGCGACCTCGGTGAGCAAGCGCGACAATATCGGAAACCTCATCCTCGGCGTGTTTGCGCTCATCGGAATCATTCTTCTCATCTCCATCATCTTCGGCGTATTCTTCGGAGGCATTCGCATTCTGATGAAGCAGCTTTTCCCCGGGCGAGTCTTCGACCGGCCGCAAGATATCGAGATCATCCAGTTGCATCTGCGGCAAGAGAGCACCTCCAATAAGTAGATGAAAACAGAGTAGTTATCTTGTTTTTGCCGAAACCTGGCTCTTTTCGGCCATTTTCCATTGTTTCCATGAATTCCTCGTAACTTATTGAAAATGCAGCAATTTAAGTCCTAGAAATTGCTTGACACGCCCTTTCCGTAACCCTAGTATTTGTGCAGAAAGTTTTGACGGTCTAGCCTCCGTTGGAACTATTCTCCCTTGAAGAGAAGGCCGCCCTGTTGCCGGGTGGCCTTTTCGTTTGCACCGAATCACTTCACGAGTGAACTCTCAGCGTCAGCTTCAAGAAAAATTACTGCTCGACGCACAACGTCACGCATTGCTCAGCGCTGAAGCCCGAGGGGGCATGAATCAAATTCCTGATTGGCGAATCCTATCGAGTACCGGAGAGTTTGGGCGCTGGTAGGAGTGGTTGATGCTGATCAAGAAGCGGTCTGATATTTCATCCTCGGAGATTACGCCCAGAAGCGTGTACCTTAACCGGCGCACTTTCCTCACCGGGGCTGCTACCCTGGCGGGTGCAACGCTGCTTGGTAGCAGACTGCGCGACGTCATCTCTCCCTCTGTGGCGGCGATGGCGGGCACGAAGCTCAACTACACCAACGGCCCTTTCGGCACCACCGAGAAGCAGACGCCTCTGCAGGACATCACACACTACAACAACTACTACGAGTTCAGCACCGACAAGTACGAGCCGGCCGACCTGGCGAAGAACTTCCAAACCCGTCCGTGGACGGTGCGCGTCGAAGGTCTGGTGAACAAACCGCAAACTTTCGACATTGAAGCGCTCTTGAAGATGCCTCTGGAAGAGCGGATCTATCGCATGCGCTGCGTCGAGGGCTGGTCGATGGTGATACCGTGGATCGGCTTCCCGCTGAAGTCGCTTCTCGACCAGGTGCAGCCAAATTCCAAGGCGAAGTTTGTCGAATTCACCTCATTGCTGGACCTCAAGCGATTTCCCGGGCAGCAGCGTAACGTGCTGAATTGGCCTTACGTGGAAGGCTTGCGCCTGGATGAGGCGGTGCATCCACTCACCATCCTGGCGGTGGGCTTATACGGTGACACTTTGCCGAACCAGGATGGAGCGCCCATCCGCTTGGTTGTTCCATGGAAGTACGGCTTCAAGGGAATCAAGGCGATCGTGAAGATTCGAGCTGGTCGAGAAGCAGCCGATCTCCACCTGGACCCAAGCGGCGCCCAACGAATACGGCTTCTATTCCAACGTGAACCCGAACGTGGACCATCCCCGCTGGAGCCAGGCCAAGGAGCGCCGCATCGGAGAGTTCTTCAAGCGTCCCACCCTGATGTACAACGGCTACGGCGACCAGGTGGCGTCACTGTACACAGGCATGGACCTGAAAAAGAACTTCTGATCGAACCGTGAAAGCGAAATATCTCAAGCCGATTGTGTTTCTCGCCTGCCTCGTGCCTCTGGGCCGCCTGGGCTGGAAGGCGCTGAACTCCGCGCTCGGTGCGAACCCCATCCAGGTCATCACCTTCTCCACTGGCACGTGGACGCTGGTCTTTCTCCTGGTGACGCTCAGCATCACGCCCCTGCGCAAGCTGACGAAGCAGTACTGGCTCATCCAGTACCGGCGGATGCTGGGGCTGTTCGCATTTTTCTACGGATGCCTGCACTTTCTCACTTACATCTGGCTCGACCAGTTCTTTGACCTGCACAGCATCTACAAAGATGTGCTCAAGCGGCCCTTCATCACCGCCGGGTTTACCGCGTTCGTGCTGATGATTCCGCTGGCCCTTACCTCAACCCAGGCGGCGATCCGCAGGCTGGGCAAACGCTGGCAGGCGCTGCATCGCCTCATCTACGTCAGCGCGATCGCCGGAGTAGTGCACTACATCTGGCTGGTGAAGAAGGATGTGCGCACGCCCGTGATCTACGCAACCGTGCTGGGCGTCCTGTTGTTCTACCGGATCATAGTGGTCGTGCTCGCACGTTCAGCCGACCGTGCCAAACAGCCTCGAACCTCCGCCCGCATCGAAGGAAGCCCCGCCGCCGGCGACTAGTTTTTCCTCTCCCGCTCGGAAAGTTGCGGTATCATCGAACGTTCGCGCACGTCTCACGCGCCCATATGGATCAACGCAGTTTCCAAAGACTGCTGCGCCGGACGGTTTTGATACCGGTCGTATTGCTTGGGTTGCTGGCGGTAACCCTGGTGGTGGAAATCGTTTCGCTTACCGCCTCTCTTCACTGGGTGGACCAAACCGATCAAATCATTGCCAGTGCCCGCCAGTTGATGGGTAACATGCTGGACATGGAGGGGAGTCTTCGCGGGTACTATGCAACTGGAGACAAAGCCTTCCTGGATTCCTACGACAGCCGCAAAGCCGCACGTCGCGGAGCAGCTCGCGTCCCTGCAGCAACTCACAGCCGATAACCCCGCACAGCAGCGTCGCCTCGCAAGAATCAGCGATCTCGACCAGCGTTGGATTCAATATGCCGATGAGCTGTTGCAGCAGTCGACACGCGCGATCCGCTTTCATCACAGGAATATTTGTCGGGCAAGAAGTTGATGGACCAGATCCGGGCCAACATGCGTGATTTTCTCGATGCAGAGAACCACAAGGATGATGTTCGCTATCACCATTCCACGGCCTTGGGCCGGGTCGTCATCGGCACGGCTGCAGGGCTGTCGCTCCTTACCGGATTTCTGTTGTTTACCCTGACGCGCCGCGAGCTGTTCGCTCTGTCGTCCAGCTACGAAAAGCACCTGCGGGCCGAGGAGGAGAAGAGCCAGGAATTGCAGGAAGGCCGCGAATGGTTCCAGATGACTTTGAAAAGCATCGGGGACGCGGTGATCTCGACCGACTCCGCCGGCAAGGTGTCGTTCATTAACCCCGTAGCCCAGCAGCTGACGGGCTGGGACCATGTGGCCGCTCAGGGGCAGCCACTCAAGCAGGTCCTGCGTCTGGTGGATGAAAAGACTCACGCGGCTATTGACGATCCCGTCGAGACAATTCGCCAAACGCAAACCGTGATTGCTTATTCTGACGGCCTGATTATGAGTAGCCGCTCGGGGGAGGATTATCCCATCGAACTGACAGGGTCGCCGATCCGCAATGAGCGCGGTCAACTGGCGGGCGTCGTGGTGGTCTTTCGCGATATCACTCAGCGGCGGCAAACCGAGCAGACCTTGCGGGGCAGCGACCGCCTGGCGCAGGCTGGCCGCCTCTCGGCGACCATCGCGCATGAGATACGCAATCCGCTCGACACGGTTTCGAACCTGGTCTACTTATTGCGATATGAGCAGGAACCCAATCTGGTTTCTTCCCAGTACCTGGAGATGGCCAGCGATGAACTGGCGAGGATCGCGCAGATCACGGGACAGTTGCTGACCTTCCACCGCGAGGCCAAGAGTCCGACGGAGGTGAGTCTCACCGAAGTTCTGCAGAGTGTGCTGACCTTGTATGCGCCGCAGATCAAGAGGGCACACATCACCGTGGAGCAACGTTTCCAGACGGAGCGCGCCGTGCGAGGGTATCCCGGTGAACTTCGGCAAGTGTTCTCCAACCTGGTGGGCAACGCGATTGAGGCCATGCCGAGCAGCGGGAGATTGATCCTGCACGTGCGCGAGTCGAGCCTCGCCTCAGACCCGGAGCGCAAGGGTGTGCGAGTTACTGTGCTCGACACCGGGGCGGGGATTCCCGGCGGCGTGCGCAAGAACCTCTTTGCTCCCTTCTATACCACCAAAGGCGAGAAAGGAACGGGCCTGGGCCTTTGGGTGAGCCTCGGCATCGTGGAGAAGCACGAAGGAACGATCCACATCAGCAGCTCGGTGCGACCAGGGAGGAGCGGGACCGTATTCTCCGTGTTTCTGCCGTTCGAACAAAAGCTCGGGATGCTGGATGTCCCCAGGGTGCCGCCGGCAGCGTAAGCGCTGGGCATCAGAAATTCCTTCTGCAAGAAATCAGCCAGCGGCAAACCTGCGCGCTGGCTGATCGCTGACTGCTTCCTGCTGCCCGATTGCTACTGAATGTCGAAGTTCTCCTGATGCAACATGGGGTCGCTCTTCACCAGAATCGTCTTACCGGTGAGATCTTCCATTTCACTGATCAGCTTGCCGTTGTTGGCCTTCAGCGCTTTGGCGACCTCGGGATTGACCCGCAACGTGATGTCGGTCTTGTCGTGGACCTTCGCCATCTTGCGCATCTCGATGTAGAGCTCGTTGCACACCGTCGGGACCGACTTCACGAAACCAGCGCCCGCACAATAAGCGCACGGTTCGCCCAAGGTGCGCTCCAGAGACTGCTTTACGCGCTTTCGGGTGATGGCCACCAGTCCAAAGTCGTTGAACTGAAGCACCTTGGACGGAGCACGATCGCTGCGCAGGGCCTCGTCCAGCGCCTGCATCACCTTCTGGCGGTTCTTGCGCTCGTCCATGTCGATGAAGTCAATCACGATGATGCCGCCCAGATCGCGCAGCCGGATCTGCCGCACAATCTCCCGGATGGCATCCACGTTGATCTTCACGATCGTGTCCTCCAGGCGCTGCGTCTTGCCGACGTACTTGCCGGTGTTGACGTCAATGGCGACCAGCGCTTCGGTCTGGTTGATGACGATGGAGCCACCGCTCTTGAGCCACACCTTCGACTTCAGCGAGCGGTTGATCTCGTCCTGGATGCCGAACTCTTCGTAGAGCGGCGTGTCTTTGGTGTACAGCTTGATGCGCCTGACCAGCGATGGCTGGAAGCGGTTGGCGAAGCGAACCACGCGCTCGTACTCGTCTTCCGTATCCACCCAGATCTGGGAGAAGTCGGCGTTGACCTGGTCGCGCAACACGCGCTCCACCAGGTTGAGGTCGTGATAGATCAGCGCCGGTGACCTGCCGCTGTCGGCGCGACTCTTGATCTCCGCCCATAGGTGTTTCAGGAAGCGGATGTCGGCGCGGAGATCTTCTTCCTTGATGTTCGCCGCCGCAGTGCGGACGATGAATCCGCCGATGCCATTTTCGCGCTCGCTGGTCACGATGCGCTTCAAACGCTGGCGCTCTTCCTCGGACGCGATTTTGCGTGACACGCCAACGTGGTTCACCGTCGGCATGTACACCAGGAAACGGCCGGGCAGAGCGATGTGGCTGGTGATGCGGGCGCCCTTCTTGCCGATGGGCTCCTTGGCAATCTGCACCAGTATTTCCTGCCCTTCCTTCAGCAGGTCGGTAATGAGGGGCTGGTTGCGGTTGGTATTGGGGCGGCCGCGCAGATTGCGGCGTGGACCGCCGCGACGGCCGCGATCGCGATACTGGCGATCATAACCCGGGCGACCTTGCTGACGCTGCTGATATCCGGCAGTGGGAGAGGCTGCGCGCAGTTCGGCGCGGCCATTGGTCTCCTCCTGCTCGCCGGCTTCTTCGTCTTCTTCCTCCTCGTCCGCTTCGGCTGCGAAAAGGTTTTCGCCGCGCATCTCGGCGGCGACCACTTCGTCCTCGTCAACATCGGCAATCGTGGGGATCCAACGGTCCGAGTAGCCGTTATCGGAGTCGAGGGTCTCTTCTTCGAGCACGAGTTCCTCGTCCCCCGCGACTTCGCTCAGCGCGCTGATGTCATCCGGTACGGGATGAAATTCCATCTCCTCGTCTTCCAGCACCTCGTGTTCCAGAGTGCGCCCCTCCGGAGCAACCGAAGGCGCGGCTAGTTGCTGGTAGGGAGGAGGCTGGGTCGCAGTGGCCGTCCCGTAAGACTCGGCTTCAATCTGCTCACCGCCGGAAGGGATGTCGGCACCGTGCGGTTCGAAAGTGTCCTGCCGTCTCCGCGGGAATTTCTTCCTGGTGCCGGGGAGTGGGGGCAAAAGTCTCAGCCACTGTCGCTACGGGTGTTTCGGGGGCGTGCACTTCTGGCTGGTGATTCGAAGATTCCAGCGGCGCAACGTCCAGGTCGCTGGGGCGCTCCTGCTCTTCATGGTGACGAGGAGCTTCCGTGCGCTCAGTTTCCCCATGCGCCAGGGCCGCAGTTATTTCCGCCGGTGAGGCAGGCTCGTGATGAGCGGCTTCCTGATGCAGATCTGAAAACCGCTCTTCGGGCGCTGTCGCATGGGTTGCTTCCGGGTTGAAAGAACGCTCATGAGCGTCCTGTACTTCGCTTGCCTCATCCGCTTGAACCTGCTGCTGCTCGGCGGCTATCTCTTGCGGCTTGGCAAGCTCCTCCTGTGGCGCGACCTCCGCAGCCGGCTGCTGGGCAAGGTTGCGATACTTCGAAATGGATTCGCCCGGCAGGACCATGGGGTTGTATCTCGGAGGGGGAGCGAAATCCGTGCGCGGGCGTTCACTCACCGGCGCGGCTTCGGCTGGAGACGGCTTCGCAAATTCAGTCTTCGGTTCGGGCCGATCCTGGAAATCATCGTCGCGACCGCGGCGTCCTCCGCGACGGCGGCGTCCGCGCCAGCGGCGCGCCCCTTCTCCAGAGTCACGCTCCTCGCCGGGAGCGGCTTCCGCTTCGACGGCCGATAGTTCTTCGCCCGGCGCCGGGAATTCCTCGATCAATGTTTCGGATGCTTCTTCGGTCTCGAGTTCGGATACCGCGAATTCGCCTTCCGGCGGAAGGCATTTCCTGGACCACCGGCTGCCTCAGTTCGACGGTGGTGCGAGGCGCGGGAATGTTGCCGAACTCTTCGTCTTCGTCCTCACTCGACAATTCCAGAAAATCGGAGACGTAGAGGAACGCGTCCCGCTCCAACCCGATGTCAACGAAGGCGGACTGCATGCCGGGAAGCACGCGGGTGACCCGGCCTTTGTAGATGGAACCGGCGAGAGTGTATTCGTTTTCCCGCTCGAAGAAAACTTCGGCGAGCTGGTCGTCCTCCATTAACGCCACTTTGGTTTCGTGTGGCGTCGAGGACACGTAAAGTTCTTTGTTCATGGATGCTCCGGTTGAGCCGGCGCGATCAAGCGAGGAGGGACAGGAAAAACTCTATGGGTGACTGGGCGCGGGCACACCCGGACTCTCGTCCGGATGGGAACCAGGCCTGATTCGTAAAGCAACAATATGTGGAATCTTAAGCACCGTATAGAGCACGCTGTTCAAGGTTTGTGGCCTCGCACTCAGCTTCAACTGAGGGGCCGTTTCCCGCCTGGAGCAACGCGCTTTGCAATCCTGTCCGGCCAGTCTTGTTTGGCCGGCATGTGCCCTCGTACGTGAGGGCGTTCGTAATCTTGTTGTCATCCTTCGGAAATCCGAACAATTCTGACAATTTCCCCGGCGGATGAAACCGGCAGTCTCGGTTACGCGCCCCACGGCGCGATAGATCCCTGCAACAACAAACGCTCGGACCTCAGTTTACAAACCGGCGCATTCGGATGTTCATCACAATCCCCAGCGCCAGGAACATAAACAGTACTGACGATCCTCCGTAACTCATTAACGGCAAGGGAATACCGGTGACCGGCATGAATCCAACCACCATGCCCACATTGACCAGGATGTGGAATGCCAGTACGGCAACCACTCCCATGACCACGAAGGCACCAGCCCGGTCCGGGGCCGTCTGAGCGTTCTGAATCAGGCGCATCAGTACTATAAAGTATAGCAGCAGCACGCCCATAGCGCCTATGAATCCGTGCTCCTCGGCAAAGGCAGCGAAGATAAAGTCAGTATGCGGCACCGGCAGGAACTGACCCTGGGTCTGGCTGCCTTGTGCCGTGCCCTTGCCGAAAATGCCTCCCGAGCCCACTGCCACCAGCGACTGAATGACCTGGTACCCGCGGCGCTGCGGGTCGGCTTCGGGCTCCATAAAGCTGGTCAGCCGGTCGCGCTGATACGGCTTCAGAACATGCCATCCGACGGGCGCCAGTAAGGCCGCCAGCATCAGGATGATGATGGCGTGCCTGGCCTTCATTCCTCCGAGAAACAGGCCCATGATAGCGATTGGAAAATAGGTGAGCGCGGTACCCAGGTCCGGCTGGGCCAGCACCATCACCATCGGAACCCCCACCAACGCTCCCGCCTTCACAATGTCCTGGGCCGTGCACTCCGACTTGGTGTCGGCGAAATACTTTGCCATCGCCAGGATGAGCACCAGCTTCACCCACTCCGACGGCTGAAAATGGAACGAGCCCATCTGCACCCAGCGGCGAGCGCCGAGATACTTCTTTCCGAACACCTCGACGGCCACCAGCGAAGCAATCGAAATCAGGTACATCAGGGGAACCCGTTCCAGCAGGGCATGGTAGTTAAACATGCTCACCACGAACATGAGCGCCACACCGCCCAGAATCCAGTACACCTGCTTGATATGAACGCCCATGAACTTGGTGCTCAGCGTGGCGCTGTAGATTTCAACCACGCCCAGCGCGCAAATCATGAGGACGAGCACCAGCAGTACCCAATCGAAATCACGAAATGAGACGTAGCGGCTCAGGGCTGTCTCCCGGGAAGGACTGCGGCCGCCGGAGCGATGCCCGGCTTGTCGGCAGGCTTCTTCTGTTCTGCGGGTTGGCCTCTTGCGGCGGGGAGCTCTCGATAGGCAGGAGCCGCGGGCTTCGGGACGGGCCATTTCGTCGTGCGATTCCGCTGCATCGTTCTCGGCAGCACGCTTAGGCCGTTCCGCCGGTTCCATGCCCGGCGCAGATTTCACCGGCTTGGTTGCGCCATCGGTGGCGACAGTGAAGCGTCCAGCTTGCATCTTGTCGGGCTGTTTAGCGTCGCCGTCGTGCCAAACGGCAGCGACCTCTGCCTGCTTGGTTCCCGTCGCTGGTTGGTTCTTCGCGACCTGAGTCTGGCGGTTACGCTGCTTTTCGACGTAAGCCTTGATCACCTTGGAAGCGGCGCGAGCAGCGTAATATCCGTGCTCACCTTCTTCGAGCAGCACGGCAACCACAATTTCGGGGTTGCGGCGCGGAGTGACGCCGACGAACCAGCCATTGTCTTTGAAGTGCTTGCCCTCCATGCCCAGTCGCTTCTTCAGGTCATTGGAGATGGTCTGTGCGCTCCCGGTCTTGCCGGCGAAATCAATCCCATTCAAGCGCGCGCTGGGCGCGGTGCCTACCGGTGAGACCACTTGCGCCAACGCGTCGGTGATGGTCATCCAGTTCTCCTGGTCGAGGCCGATGTTCGTCTTGTCCCTGTAGTTCGCCACCTGCTTGAAGCCGGGCGGGAACTGGTCGGGAAATGCCACATGCGGACGCACCAGAACTCCGTCGCTGGTGACCGCCCCCACCGCGCGCGCCAACTGAATCGGCGTGGTGGCGACGGCGCCCTGTCCAATGCCCACGGAGATGGTCTCGCCCGCATACCATTTCTGCTTGTAATTCTTGATCTTCCACTCTTCCGACGGCATCACGCCGCTGACTTCCTGCGGCAAATCAATCCCGGTCTTTTGCCCTAATCCAAGCAACGTGGCCCACTTCGCGATGCGTCCGATGCCCAGCTTCTCGGCCAGGGTGTAGAAGTACGAATCGCAAGACTGATAGATGGCCTTGCTGATACCCACACTGCCGTGGGTGGTGTGCTGGGAGGTGATCCAGCACTTGAAGAAGCGGCCGTAGAAGCTCTTTCCGCCGCCACAGCTCACTACCAGGTCTTGCGCGATGCCTTCCTGCAGTCCGGCGGTCGCCATGATGACCTTGAACACGGAGCCGGGCGCGAGCTGCGCCTGGATGGCCTTGTTGAGCAGCGGCTTGCCGGGATCGGTGACCAGCTTGTTCCATTCGTCGCGGGTAATGCGCACGGCAAACGCGTTGGGATCGAAAGCCGGGCGGCTGACCATTGCCAGGATTTCGCCGTTGCGTGGATCCATCGCCACGATCGCGCCGGGCCGGCCTTCCAGCGCCTCTTCCGCCGCAATCTGCAGGTCGAGATCAATGGTGAGCTTGAGCTGCTTGCCCGGCACCGCCTGCACGTCGCTGAGCGTGCCCACTTCCTTGCCGCGGCTGTTCACCAGCACCTGGCGCGAGCCGTTCTTGCCCATCAGGATATCGTTGTAGTACTGCTCGACGCCGGACATGCCCACGATGTCGCCGGGGTTGTATAGCTCCCATTGCGGCTGCGTCAGCATCTCCTCGCTGACCTGGCCCACATAGCCGATGATGTGCGCCATGAAGCCGTTCTTGGGATACAAGCGGCGATGGACGGTGATGATGTCGAGTTCCGGCAAATCCGCTCGGTGCGATTCGATGAACGCCAGCTCATCGGGCGTGATGTCGTCCTTAAGGAAGAGTGGCTGATATCCGGGCACCGCGGCCATGCGCCGCAGGCGGGCGCGCAGTTCGTCGGGCGGCATGTGCAGCCCATCGGCGATCTTATCGGCATCAAAGTCGAGGTTGCGGTTCTGGTCGCGCAACAGCAGCACGGAGAAAGACGGGTAATTGTCAACGATGATGCGGCCTTCGCGATCCAGGAGTTTGCCGCGCGGCGCGAGGATGGGGACCTGCTTGATGCGGTTCTGTTCGGCCAGCGTGCTGTAGTAATCGTTGCGCGCGACCTGCAAGCGCCACAGCCCAAACGCCAGAACCAGAAACACTCCCAACAGCACGTATTGCACTGCGGTGAGCCGGAGTTGTGAGACCTTTTCGTCGCGACCGAACATCAACAATTACAACTTTCGCCTGTGCCGTTTGAACCGTTGCAGGATGAGAAACTCTGCCTCATTGTAGCCCGATTTGGCGCCGCCGGGCAGGGGAAGAGAACGCCTACCGTTGCTTGAATCGGTCCAGAAGGGCGAAGACGAACAGGCCAAGCACGGCATTGGCCAGGGCAGAGATCGCCACGTGGCTCCAGCTCCACACCTGGGTCTCGCGCAGTAGTCCATGCGCCACACCGTAGTAGATCCCCTGGTGCAGCACAAAGAAGACATAGGTGATCAGGAAGCGCGAGCCGGGATTCTCGACATCAATCTTCACTCCCAGCGATGACGCCAGGTATCCGATAATGCTGAGCGCGATGCCGTACATGCCCAGGTAATGATGGGGTCCCGCAAACAGGTCCTGAAGCAAGCCAATAACGCATCCGGTGATGCACCCGCTGACGGGGTTGCGGCGGGCCACGGCGAAGAAGATGGTCACCATCAACGGCAGGTCAATGATGGGAAAGAAACGCACCTTCACCGGAATGAAGATCTGGATCAGGACGGCAACCAGCGGGACAAAGATCACTGTCGCCCAACTGAATTCGTAGACCGCGATCTGTTCCCGGGAGGTAACGCTTCCGCGGAACGTGCGTGACTCGGCTGCTCATCGCTGCGGCTGCTCTCCTGCGGGTGGCGCAGGCTGGTTGGGATTCTCGCCCGGCGCCTGTCCTTGTGCTGGCTTAGGGGTCTGCTTAGGCGCAGAGGTTGCGTTATCGCCATCGCCTGATGGTTGGGTTCCGGTCGTCGTGGTTGGGGCGGCTGGCTTCGGCTTTGGCGAGGTCGTATCGGTCGCAGTCGGCGCCGTTCAACGGCTTCGCGATAGTGCCGGCAGGACGCGTGCCGGTCGCTGGAGTCGGTTTCGGAGGCGCGGTGGTGGCTGCGGTTGCGCCGGCTGCAACGCCATGCGGGGCAGAAGCATTAGGCTTGGCGCCGGGCGCGGTCGTCCCGACTGCCGGCTTGCTGGCAGTAGCAGGTCCTGTTCCCGCCGGATGGGCCGGGTTCGCACCGGCTGGTCCGGCGGCGGTCCCTGCTGGAGCTGTGCCCGCGGCAGCGGGCTTGGAACCAGCGGCCGCTCCCGTCTCCGGCTTGTTAGGAACGGTTGGCAGACGCTCGGCCAGAATGTCAGAGGCGCGCAGCGGTCCCAGATCCTTGGTGTCGGGTGTTTTCTCCTGGATGTTGGTCACCACCAGCACCTCTTCCAACCGATCCAGACGGCACGAGGGAAGCACCCGGATGTTGAGGAACAAGTCTTTGCCCGGCTCGACCGCGACGACTTTGCCCACCGGCAAACCCTTGGGGAAAATACGGTCGCCGCCGCTGGTGATGACTTCTTCGCCGGGCACGACCTTCTCGTCGCTCATGATGTACTGCACGGTGGTCGCGCCATTGGGCGTGCCCTTGAGAATGCCCTGCAGTCGCGAGTCCTTCAACGCCACGCCCACGCCGCTGAACTGATCGTTGATGGGCAGCACCTGCGCCGAGTCGGGAAAGACCTGCACGATCTTGCCCACGATGCCGGTCGGCGTAATCACCGCCATGTCCGTCTTGATGCCGTCGCTTCGAGCCTTTGTCGATGTAGAGCACGCGCGACTGCTCGCTGCCGCTGGTGCCGATCACCTGTGCCGCCACGGTGGACTCGACGTACTGCTCTTTGAAGGCGAGCAGCGCCTGAACGCGCCGCGCCATGCGCGCGTCTTCGCTCAGCCGCGCCTCTTCGATCTTCATGCGCTCGATCTGGGCGCGCAGCTCGCGGTTTTCCCGGCGCACACCGCGCAGATAGACGTAGTTTTGCCAGGTATCGTGTACCCATTGCTGCGAATGCACGACGGCCTTCTCGATCGGAGTAACGGCGGAAACGGCCCACAAGCGGATGAGGCGGGTCTCGCCCGCCTGCGCCGGGCGGCGCACCTGCACCGCGAGAGCGATGATCTGGGCGAACAGGATGGCCGCCAGCACAATCAGGTTCTTATAGCGGCCGAGGAATGTGTCCATACTATTGCCGCTCGCGTGCGCACTGGGACCTCGGGTGGCGCACGAACTGAAGTCCCACGCCACCCGATTTCTAGTCAATCGATATCTTGCGCAGCAGCTTGAAGTCGCTCAGCATTTTTCCCGTGCCCAGCACCACGCTGCACAGCGGATCATCGGCGATCGAAACCGGCAGGCCGGTTTCTTCGCGGATGCGCTTGTCGAGATTCTTCAGCAGCGCGCCGCCGCCGGTCAGCACGATGCCGCGGTCGCTGATGTCGGCGGACAGCTCCGGCGGCGTGCGCTCCAGCGCCACGCGAATCGCGTTCATGATGGTGGAAACGCACTCGCTCAGCGCCTCGCGAATTTCGCTGTCGTCGATGGTGATGGTCTTGGGCACGCCCTCGATCAGGTTGCGGCCCTTGATCTCCATGGTCAGCGGCTTTTCCAGCGGATAGGCCGAGCCGATTTCGATCTTGATCTGCTCCGCCGTGCGCTCGCCGATCAGCAGGTTGTACTTGCGCTTCAGGTAATTCATGATGGCTTCGTCCATCTGATTGCCCGCCATGCGCACCGAGCGCGAATACACGATGCCGCTCAAGCGAAATCACCGCGATATCGGTGGTGCCGCCGCCGATATCGACCACCATGTTGCCGCTGGGCTCGGTGATGGGCAGACCGGCGCCGATGGCGGCCACCATGGCCTGCTCCACCAGGTGCACTTCGCTGGCCTTGGCGCGATAGGCCGAGTCCATGACCGCGCGCTTTTCCACCTGCGTGATCTCCGAAGGCACGCCGATGACGATGCGCGGATGCACCAGCATCTTGCGGTTGTGCGCCTTCTGGATGAAGTAGTTCAGCATCTTCTCGGTGACTTTGAAGTCGGCGATGACGCCGTCTTTCATCGGCTTGATGGCGACGATGTTGCCCGGCGTGCGGCCAAGCATCTCCTTGGCCTCTTTGCCGACAGCTTCGACTTCACCGGTGTTCTTGTTGATCGCGACGATGGAGGGCTCGTTGACCACGATGCCTTTGCCGCGCGCATAGACCAGCGTGTTGGCCGTTCCCAGATCGATGGCAAGATCGCTGGAGAACATGCTGAACAGCGAACGCATGTTGCCGAACCGCGAGGAACTGCTATGAAAGCCGTTAGATGACATTAAAGCTAATTCTTTCTAAGTATGATGGACCGGTGCGGACACCCCGTTCCTCGCCACCGGCGAAGCCTGGGAACATCCCAGTCATGCACAAACCGCACGCCCGCACGTAACCGATGCCGTAATCCCGCAAAGATCGAAGCTAGTGTTCCGAGGAATGTCGCCGGATGGAAGTCCGTCCTGCGGGTGGAATACGTGCCAGCTCGCACCGTTGTGTCCAGAGTATCACCTGAGCGTAGCACAAGAGAATGTTACTTTGGAGTAGGCAGGAAGCAAAACCGGCCACTTCACCCCAATTGCCTCGCAGGAAGGAGCTTGGATTCAAGGCTGCGGAATGGCCATATTAGTTTCGTTTCATCGTTTCAGGGCCCGGCAGTTCCGGAAACTTCTGCGACCTTCGTTCGGCAACTTCTGCCGCGCGAGAGGGTTTTATTGGAAGGATTCCGGCATAATCGAACCAGAATGCTCAAGTTCAAGCACCCGCTTCTCGCAGTGGTTTTTCTCCTGCTGGCAGGCCCTCTCCTGCTTGCCCAGGACGTGCCAACCTTCTCCTCTGACGTGAAAGTGGTCAACTTGCTGGCCACCGTGCGCGACAAGCACGGGCAAATCGTCAACAACCTGACCAAGGACGATTTCAAGCTGCAACAGGACGGCCATCCGGAAACCATCCGCTATTTTTCCAAAGATACCGACCTTCCCCTCACGCTGGGACTGCTGGTGGACACCAGCATGAGCCAGCGGCGCTTGATCGAGCAGGAGCGCACCGCCAGCTACAGCTTCCTGGAAAACCTGATGCGCGAAGACAAGGACAAGGCCTTCGTCATCCACTTCGATTGGGAGGTCGAATTACTGCAGGACCTGACTTCTTCCCGCCAGAAGCTGAACGCCGCGCTGGAAAAACTGGACAATCCGCAGTTTGCACCCGGCTATGGAGGCGGTGGTAGCGGAGGGGGAGGAGGATCTCCAGGAGGTGGCGGCGGCGGACATCGCGGCACGGTGGCGGAGGTACTAATTTGTATGACGCGGTCTTCCTCGGCTCGGACGAGTTGATGCAGAAAGCAGCAGGGCCGCAAGGCGCTCATCATTCTCTCCGACGGAGTGGATACCGGCAGCAGAGTCACATTGACGCGGGCCATCGAGACGGCGCAGCGCGCCAACACGCTGGTGTACTCCATCCTGTACGCCGATCCGGAAGCCTACGGCCACCAAGGCGGCTATCACGGCGGCATGGGGGGCGGAGGCATGGGCCGGCCCGGCGGTTGGGGTGGCCAGGGGGTGGCGATGGGCCGCGGTCCCGGAGGCGGAGGATATCCCCAGCAGCCGTCGCATCCCGACGGCAAGAAAGTCTTGCAGCAGATCTCGCGGGAGACCGGCGGCCGTTTCTTTGAAGTGTCCAAGAAAGAGCCGATCAGCCAGATCTACACCCAGATCGAAGAGGAGCTGCGCAACCAGTACAACCTGGGCTACTCCCCGATAAAGCCGTCGCCGGCGCTGTGGCTATCACAAGATCAATCTGACCACCACCAACAAAGACCTCATCGTGCAGACCACGAGAGGGTACTACGCGGAAGAATAGAGCGGGACGCAGTCGCAGCACGAAACAACGGCCGGGTTTTTTCGGCATGTACTCCCACTGCTGTTACCCGACCGAGCGAAGGAAGATTCTCATTCCGATCGAGCTAGGCGAGATTGCTATCCGACCCAGTCAGCGAGATTGTCATCCCGACCGAGCGTAGCGAGTGGAGGGACCTGCTGTTGCTCACCCAGGATATGCAGACCGCACATGCACTCGTGCTTCGACCCGATTAAAGCCTTGCAAATAGCCGACCGGCACCTCTCCCACCTCGGTACATGTACTTTCGTAACTTGACCTCGGCGAACAGCGCCGTACACTGGGGGCGTGAGGCTTAGTGTCTCCAACGCCCGCGAAGCGTGACGACGTTCCGCTGCGCCTGTGATCTTTGAAAAAGGTGCTGCTCAACCGGTGGCCGCTTCCTCCCAAAGTGCAGAATTCAGGCAGATTTTCGTTGTAACTCCTTTCTGGTGAAGATTTTACGTATAAATCACGAGGGCTCAAATTTTGCCGGGAATTTCCCCGTAAACTACTGATTATAAAGAATTATGCAGAGGGGGGAGGGGGTAGCTCTCAGGACATTTGCCCGAAAGATGCACATTGAGTTAAGGAATGGCGCAGGTGTACCACGACAGGCAGCTAGAAAAGCAGGTCCCTCCGCTCGGCCTGAAGGGCGGGCTCGGTCGGGATGACAATGTTAGATGGATTGCCGGGCGAAATACGATTTGGTCCATCTCTTCGTCTTCCGCCATGAACTTGCGCGGCCTCTACCCGACCGATACGATTGAAGGTTTGCAGTTCGCTGTGGAGGGCAATCTTATGGCTACTACGGAACAAACTCCGGCAAGTGTTTCCACCGCCGCCAAGACAAGGGTCTTCAAGAACTTCATCAACGGCGAGTGGGTCGAAAGCCGCACCGATCGCACCTTTGAGAACCTCAATCCCGCCGACACCCGCGAGGTGGTCGGCATCTTCCAGCGATCCGGCAAAGAAGATGTGGACCAGGCCATCGAGGCCGCCAGGCAGGCATTCAAGAAGTGGCGGCTGGTGCCTGCGCCGCGCCGCGCCGAGATCCTCTACAAGGCCTCCGAGCTGCTGATCCAGCGCAAAGAAGCAGTACGCGCGCGACATGACCCGCGAGATGGGCAAGGTCATCAAGGAGACGCGCGGCGACGTGCAGGAGGCCATCGATTGCGGCTACTACACCGCCGGCGAAGGCCGCCGCATGTTCGGGCCGACCGTCCCGTCGGAGCTGCCCAACAAGTTCGCCATGGCGATCCGCCAGCCGCTGGGCGTCTGCGCCATGATCACGCCGTGGAATTTCCCCATGGCGATTCCGTCGTGGAAGCTTTTCCCTGCGCTGGTCGCCGGCAACACCGCCGTCATCAAGCCCGCGCAGGACACGCCGCTCTCGACCTTCAACTTCGTGCAGACGCTGCACGACGCCGGCGTTCCCGCGGGCGTGGTCAACATCGTCACCGGCTTCGGCGGCGAAGTCGGCACGCCGATGGTCGAGCATCCCGAGGTGCGCGCCGTCTCCTTGACCGGCTCGACGGCCGTCGGCCGCGTCGTTGGCCAGGAAGCCGCGAAGACGCTTCAAGCATTGCTCGCTGGAGCTTGGCGGCAAGAACCCGATGATCGTGCTCGACGACGCCAACCTCGACCTGGCGCTGGAAGGCGCGCTGTGGGGCGCGTTCGGCACCACCGGACAGCGCTGCACCGCGACCAGCCGCATCATCGTGCAGAAGGGCGTGTACAAGAAGTTCGTGGATGAACTGGTGGCGCGCGCGCAGAAGCTGAAGGTCGGCAACGGCCTCGACGAGAGCGTGGACATGGGCCCGGCGGTCAACTCCGGCCAGATGGAGACCGACCTGAAGTACATCAAGATCGGCAAGGACGAAGGCGCGAAGATGCTGTGCGGCGGCCATCGCCTGGAAGGCGAGGCGTACAGCCACGGCTGGTTCGTCGCGCCGACGGTGTTCGCGGACGTCGATCCCAAGATGCGCATCGCGCAGGAAGAAATCTTCGGCCCGGTGGTTTCGATCATCCCGTGCAATGGGCTGGAGGACGCCATCGAGATCGCCAACGACATCGAGTACGGCTTGTCGTCGGCGATCTACACCAAGGACGTGAACAAGGCGTTCACCGCGATGCGCGACCTGTACGCCGGCATCACCTACATCAACGCGCCGACGATCGGCGCCGAGGTGCATCTGCCGTTCGGCGGCGTGAAGGCCACGGGCAACGGCCATCGCGAAGGCGGCATCGGCGCCATCGATTTCTACACCGAGTGGAAGGCGGTGTACGTGGATTACTCCGACAAGCTGCAGAAGGCGCAGATCGACCGGCCGGAGTAAGATGTTTTCCCACCCTGTCGCCAAAATCAGGGCGACAAGGGTGGGGCACCGCGTACGAATTTGTCATCCTGAGCGAAGACAGCCCGGGGTTGGCCGCCGGAGTCGAAGGATCTGTGGTTTTTCCCGCCCTGTCGCCAAAATCAGGCGACAAGGGTGGGGCACCTGTGCGAATTTGTCATCCTGAGTGAAGGCGGCCCGGGTTGGCCGTCGGAGTCAAGGATCTGCGGTCGTGGCTAGGATGGTTTTGAAAGGGCACGGCTTCAGCTGTGCCGTTAAGAGCAATTAGAACTTGGGCTTTAGCCCTTGGGAGACTCGCTTTACGAAACCGGCACGCGAGCACGCCACGATCCTCAGTGGCTAAAGCCGGTCGTAGTTTGAGAACTGACGGCACGCCTGAAGGCATGCCCTTTCAATGCGTTGCAGGCCCCGTGACGCGGACTGGAGTCTTCGCTCGGGATGACAGAAATGTAAACGGTGCTCGCTGATAGCCGACAGCCGACAGCTAAGAGCTAATGGCTATGAGCAAAAAGCGAAACAGGAACGTACTCATGGCTACTCAAGAAGTTTCGAAAGTGCTGGCCGCCAGCCGCATGGCCAATGTGCGCTATGCCATCCGCGATCTGGCCGTCGTGGCCGACGAAGTGGCGCGCGAAGGCCACAAGATCCTCTACCTCAACATCGGCGACCCGTGTAAGTACGACTTCCACACGCCGCCCGCACATGATTGAAGCAGTGCTCAAGGCCATGGTGGACGGCCACAACGGCTACGCCGATTCGCTGGGCATCAAGCCAGCGATCGAGGCCATCCATAGCGAGGCGGAGCGCAACGGGTTTCGCGACATCCAGAGCATTTTCATTGGCTACGGCAGCGGCGAGGTCATTGACTCGTGCCTGACCGCGCTGCTGAATCCGGGCGACAACGTGCTGACGCCGAGGCCGGAATATCCGCTCTACGGCGCGATCATGGCCAAGCTGGACTGCCCGGTGAATGACTACGACCTGGACGAGGGCAACGGATGGGAGCCGGACGTTGCCGATATGGAGCGCAAGATCAACTCGCGCACCAAGGCCATCCTGCTGATCAATCCTAATAACCCGACCGGCGCGGTGTGCTCGAAGCGGACGCTGGAGAAAATTCTGGAGCTGGCGCGCCGCCATGGGCTCGTCGTCTTCGCCGATGAAATTTACGAGAAGCTCATCTTTGATCCGCACGAGAAGCACATTTCAATCGCAACCCTGGCCACTGATGTGCCGGTGGTGACGTTTAATGGTCTGTCCAAAGCGTATCTCGTGCCCGGATGGCGTATTGGGTGGGCCATCGCAACCGGGCCGCGCGAGGTTCTGCATCCGTATATGGAAGCGGTGCACCGGCTGTTGCGGGCGCGCCTGTCGGCACCGCATCCGTTCCAGCACGCCATCCGTCCGGCGCTGGAAGGGCCGCAGGACCATCTGGTCGAAGTTTGCGACAAGTTGCGCCGGCGCGCCCAGATCACGGTCGATTGGGCGAAGCGCACGCCGCGGGTAAAGCTGGTGGCGCCGAAAGGCGCGTTCTATGCGCATCCCACGCTGGACATTCCTGAGGAGGACCTGACCTTCGTCACCGACCTGCTGAAGCAGAAGCATGTGCTGGTGGTGCACGGCTCCGGCTTCGGCGAGAAGCCCGGCACGCGGCACATGCGCATCGTATTTCTGCCGCCGGAACCGGTGCTCAACGCGGCCTACCAGGCAATGACCGACTTCATGCGGGAGCGCTACAGATAGGAATTTCGAATCGTGGACTAGAGAAGTTCGGTTGGATTTGAGGACTGTGCCACAACGGGCACCGAGCTTCAGCGTCGAGATTCTCGAAGTCCAACGAGGAAAGCGAAAGGCGTTCCCTCAGCGGCTGAAGCCGAATACTTTCGCGCTGCAAACGGCACGGCTTGAAGCCGTGCCCTTTCAAAGCAGATGTTTCGAAGTTGGGTATGGTCGACATTCATTGCCACATTCTTCCCGGAATCGATGATGGTTCGAAGTCGTGGGAGATGACGGTGGAGATGTGCCGCATGGCTGCGCAGGACGGCATCACTCACATGGTCGCCACGCCCCACAGCAACGATGTGTATGACTACGATCGCGACCGCTATACCGAGATGCTGGGACCGCTGCATGATGCCGCCGATGGCAAGCTGACCTTCAGCCTGGGTTGTGATTTTCACTTTTCCTCCGACAACATTCAGGATGCGCTCGCGCATCCGCGGCGCTATACCATCGGTGACTCGCAATACCTGCTGGTCGAGTTCAGCGACTTTGGCCTGCCGCCCACCGTGACCCAGGACTTGCTCATGCTGATGAGCAACGGCATGGTGCCGGTGATCACTCATCCGGAACGCAACCAGATACTGCTGCGCAGACCCGAGATGGTATTGGAGTTCGTGGAGCAAGGTTGCCTGGTGCAGGTGACGGCGAACTCGTTCACCGGGTTTTGGGGGAAGCGCTCGAAGAAGATGGCGGAGTGGCTGCTCGAAGCGCGCAGCTATTCACGTGATTGCCAGCGACGCGCATGATCCTGCGCGACGAAGGCCGGTGCTGTCGGAGGCTCGCGATGCAGTCCTGGAACTCGCAGGGGCCGAAATCGCGGACGGCCTGGTTACACAAAATCCCGCGGCCATCGTCGAGGGCGGCAGCCTTCCCTGGCAACCGACGCCATGGTGAACCGCCACGCTGCTTCGAAGGAACCAATGTAAGGTGACGGGCGTCACATCGCGGTCACCGGCTGATGTGATTGAATCAATGCACTTCCAGACCTGGTAGATGGAGGTATCATGCCCCGCTACGAGGTCCTTTTTGTATGCGACGATTGCGTAACCAGTGCTCCCGTCCTGAAAGCGCTGCACAGCACAGGGTTTCGACTGCACGTTGCTCACGGCTTCCAGGAACTTGCTGCACACTGCGGTCAGCCAGTGGACGTGATCGTCATCCTGAGCCAGCATCATGCCATCGGATGGATGGCGAGACTGAAGCTGCTCCGGAACAGCGTTCCGGTCGTTCTTCTGTGCACCGATTCGCAGGCATCAACCGCGATGCGTCCTCTGGTTGATACCGTCTGCCGCGCCGAATCGCTCAAGTCGGTGCTGGAAGCGGTCTGCGCGGCCGCTGCTTCGACCGTGCCAGTGCATCTGCTGCAAGCCCGTTTGGCTGCAGAGCAACAGGCTCGCTGAGCATCAAGTGGCTGCGGTGTCTACTTCAGCGACTCCAGGTAAGCAACGACCGCCTCGGCGTCGGCGCGATTCATGTGGTATTGCGGCATGGGTGGACGCGCTGGTTGGCCGTTCGGCGCAAGGCCGGTCATGAGGAACTGGACGGCTTTCTGGTGGTCCCAGCCTTGGAGGCCGGCAATGTTAGGCGAGGTGTCCGCCCAGACCGGCATGGGGACCGTGGGCGCAAACGTAAGCTTCGTGCCTTGCAACCATTTCCCCTGGATGAACTCGCCTTTCTCGTTCATGGGAGTATGGCAGTCGGGACAGCCGGCAATGCCTTTGACGAGGTACTCGCCATGAGCAATCTGCTGCTGTTTGGTTGCGCTGTTACCGGGTGCTGCGGAGCTGCTGTAAGCGGTTGCCATGCACAACAGCGCAGCCAGTATGGTCGCAAATGCAACTTTTCTCATTTGTTCATCCATCTCCAAACGGGCGGCAAACAAGAGGGTGCGGTCGCCGCACCCTCTTCAGCCTTGTCGCAATATCGACGGCTTCTACTTCTGACTGTCCTGGAAGCGCTTGCTCACTTCCGCCCAGTTGACGACGTTCCACCATTCCTTCAGGTAGTCGCCACGGCGGTTCTGGTACTTCAAGTAGTAGGCGTGTTCCCATACGTCGTTGCCCATGATGGGGTAAAACCCCTGACTGAACGGGCTGTCCTGATTGGGAGTGCTCATGACCTGCAGCTTGCCGCCTTTGTCACGCACCAGCCATGCCCATCCGCTGCCGAACTGCTTCAATCCGGCATCGTTGAACTTCTCCTTGAAGCTGTTGAAATCTCCAAATGCGTTCTTGATCGCGTCCGCCAGGACGCCGGTCGGATCGCCCCCGGCGTTGGGACCCATGATCTTCCAGAACATGGAGTGATTCACATGGCCGCCACCGTTGTTGCGGACCGCGTTGCGGATCGCCTCAGGCACGTTTTCCAGGCCTTTGAGCAGTTCTTCAGCGCTCATGCTCTGCAACTCTGGAGCCTTCTCCAGTGCGGCGTTCAGATTGGTCACGTAGGCCACGTGATGTTTGTCGTGATGCAGGTGCATGGTTTGAGTGTCAATGTAGGGTTCAAGGGCAGAGTAGTCGTACGGCAGCGCGGGAACTTCGTGTGCCATTCTGATCTTTCCTCCAGTTGGCAGTTGATGCTAGGGAACAAAAGCTGGTTTCAAAACCGCGGGATAGACGCGATGCCTTACCCCGACCAACATTATAGTGGCAGCGAGGCTTTGCGACGCCGAACTGACGGTTTCTGAGCCTGGGCGGTCAGGAGTGCAATCCGACGTCCCTTCTCCGAATCCTCCATCAAAGTGGCCAGGCGTTTCAGCCGGGTCTGTTCTCGCTTCGCACTGACCACCCACCAGGTAGCGGTCCGCCGATACCAGGGAGCTTGCGCCTGGAAGAAATCCCACGCCTTCTTATTAGCTTTGAAGCGCTTCTCGTGCGCGGCTTCGAGCTTGCTGTTCTCCCGCTCGTAGGAATACTGGTTGGACTTTTCCTGATCACGTTCCTGAAATACCTTCATCCCCGAGGAATGCATCCGTTCGAGTTCAATAAGTTCGCCAACTCTTCGGATATTGACGGCGCTCCAGATGCTGTCGAGCTTGCGGGGAGTGAAGCGGATAGTGTAGCTGGAGTCGTCCACGCGCTTGCGCAGGCCATCAATCCAGCCGAAACAAAGAGCCTCGTCCAAGGCTTCGGGATAGGTAATACCGCCTTTGCCGGATTGCTTGTTGTAGAACCCAACCCAAAGTTCGCGGGTGGTATCGTGCTGCGATTCGAGCCAGGCTCGAAATGCAGATTGCGCGGTGAAGAACCTAGGTTTCATGACATCACGAATGGCCCCCGCTTTATCGATACTTCTCTGCCAGGGCCCGCTCCTCCGGTGTCATTTGTTGCCAGACGAGAGCGCGGCTGTCCTGCGCCCTTAAACTATTAGGATTGGCCGCGAGGGCAGAACTGAACCAGCGATAAGCCTCGACAGGGTTGCGCTGGACGCATACGCCGCTGGCGTACATGGAACCCAGCCGGTTGCGGGCGCGCGCATTCTGCTTGGCCGCGGCGCTCTTCAGCAACACCAGGGCCTGTTCGCAACTGCGGGGGACGCCGTCACCCCTGATGAACATGTTGGCCAGCGTTACGGGCGCTTCGGGGTTACCTTTGGCGGTGGCCTTCCACAGCCACGCTGCCTGGGCAGCTGAATCGCTGGCGTTTCTTGCCTTCGCCATCTCCTCCTCACCAGGAATCGGCTGCCTGACCGCGGCATCCTCGTCGGCGGGCGGCTTGGGCTTGGGCTTTTCGGCCGGAGGCGGAGCCGGAGACTGGGCCTTTATGGTTCCTGGCTGCAAAGCAGTGCCCTTGGAGCCGCTTGCAGGGGAATCCGACTTGATCGGGGCGGCGTCCGGCGGAGTTGACGGTTGTGTCGCAGTAATCGCGGCCGGTTGCGATGGCGCCACCGCGTTCTGTCCTGTCTCCGGCTGATTAACCGGCGCAGCAGTCATGTTGGGAGTCCCAGCCTTCGAGTTGGAAGCAGGCACCTGATTGTTAGTTTCGCTGGAACCGGGTACGTTCGCCGCGCCGCTCTGATCTTGAGTCTTTGTCTCAGGTGACTGTTGGGCCTGCATCTCGGTCCTTGCGGCGTCGCCGGGCCCAGTAGTCTTGGCGCTCGGGCTGGACGATTCGACCTGAAGAAGGTCGCGGATCGTCATCTCGACGATTTCGACTGGGCCGTTATTGGCGTGGCGCACTTGCGAACGCCATTGGAGGATCCCGAGAGCAGCCAAGACCAGAACCACGGCGACGGCAAACCACACTCGCCATTTTGCCCGCTGGGGTTCTTCGACAGGTTCTGCGCCGCTTTCCGGGGCGATCGGCAACGTATCACTCAGACCGAGAAATGAGGGGGTGGAAATCGACGATGCTCGCTCTGCTGGCCTTTCCGCGGGCGGGGGCGGGGAGGCATGGTTAATATCGAGGAAGCGCGGGCGATCGCTTCGGTCTTCCATGGGCTCCAGCCCCAACCGCTCGATGACATCTTCAGCAGGAGCGATGGGAATCGCTTCTGCCGAGACGGTTTCAGCAGAAGTGCTTGCAGGCCCACCTTCGGGAGCCGGAACTTCCCGCCCCAGGACGGGGTGTTCGCCCCGTATGGCTGAGCTCCTCGGCTTGGCTTACCGGCACGTAACGGAAGCCACTAACGTATTCGTTCAGGGAAACTTCAGGGACCATTTCCTGCGGTGGAGGCTCGTCCGTCGCACCTTTGGAAGCTGGGGTGGCGGGGGTTTCGGGCACCGCCGAGGTCGGGAGGAATTCCTGGGTTGTTTCGTCCGGGACGTCTTGGGCGGCGGGCTCTCGTCCTTGCAGATCCGTCGCGGTCCGGCTGCTCTGCAGAATCGGTGCTTCCACCGAGGAATTGGAACGAGGTACGACGCGTCTGGCATTTTCCAGCGGCACCCGGGTGAGGTTCCATGTATTTTGCGCCCCTGGAGTGGTCAGCGGCCGATGCGGCAAGGGAGTGCCGCACATTCCGCAGAAGCGGTGCCCAGACTGGTTCTGATATCCACAAGCGCTGCAGACCACGAGGCCTCCTGCCGGAGAACATCCTAAATGATAGAGGCTTTTGCGGAGTCATGAGAGCAACCCGGCCGGAATTCAGTGGCGGCCACCGGGCTGCATCATCCCGGGTTCCACCCAAAGCGATAGCCGATACGTTTGCAACACGCACAGCAGAACAGCAGAACAAAGGCCTCCTTGTTCCGGAGACCTCGGACAAACCAGTCTCCGTTCTGTAATATTTTCGTTCTTCCGGCAGGCCCCTCAGAAATCTCCCCAAGGAGTACACATGCGCAAGCAACGGAGCGCGACATTCTCGTTCCTGGTGATCGCCGGCTTGGTAACTTCAGTTGGAAGTGCTCTGCGAGGACCTCACGGCGCAATCTACCTGGTCGCGATGACCAAGGATTCTTCCGGCCACTACCATCAGCGGCTGCACGCGCTGGATTTGACGACCGGCGCGGAACTGTTCGGAGGTCCCAAAGAGATCCAGGCCACCTACCCAGGATCCGGCGACAACAGCCAGAACGGTCAGGTCATCTTCGATCCTGAACAATATGCCGAGCGCGTCGGCCTACTGGCGTTGGGCGGGAAGATTTATCTGGCCTTCACTTCGCATTGCGATTACCGGCCTTACACCGGATGGTTGATGGCCTACGATGCCCTGACACTGGCGCAGACGTCGGTGCTGAACCTTACACCGAATGGCGATTCGGGCGCGATCTGGATGTCCGGCACCGGATTGGCCGCCGACTCGCAAGGCTATATCTACTTCCTCGACGGCAACGGCACATTCGATACGACACTCAACGCCCAAGGCTTTCCCGTGAACGGCGACTACGGAAACTCGTTCATGAAGGTGGCGACTTCTCCTCAACTCGCGGTGGCGGATTATTTCGCCATGTATAACACGGTGGACGAGTCGGACGCCGATGAGGACCTCGGCTCGGGCGGCGCCAAGTTACTGCCCGATCTGGCCGATAGCAAGGGCCTCGTCCATCACTTGGCGGTCGGGGCTGGCAAGGACGGCAATATCTACGTTGTGAACCGGGACAGCCTGGGGAAATTCAACCCCAACAATGACAGTGCTATCTATCAAGAACTTGACGGTGCGCTCCCGGGCGGGGTCTGGGGAACGCCCGCATACTTCAACAACACGATCTATTACGGAGACGTCGACGGCACGCTCAAGGCTTTCAGCATAACGAATGCAAAGCTCTCGACCTCGCCAACATCACAAACCGCCAACACCTTCACTTACCCGGGAGCAGCGCCCAGCGTATCCGCGAACGGGACACGTAATGGAATCGTATGGGCTGTGGAGAACAGCACTCCGGCCGTGCTTCACGCATACGACGCCGGCAACCTGGCGCATGAACTGTACAACAGCAACCAGGCAGGGTCGCGCGACCAATTTGGCGGGGGATGGAAATTCAACAGCCCAGTGGTTGTGAACGGCAAAGTCTTCATAGGTACGTTGACCGGAGTAGCCGTTTTTGGGCTGCTCAATCACTAGGTCCGCATCAAGTCGCACCCTCGAATGCCGATAGACTTCTCAGGTCCGCCCGGCCCGACGGACCGGGAGGTCCCCCATGCGCTACTATCTCTGGGTCTTGTTGCTCGGCAGCTCCGCCTTTGCCGCGGACAGCACTTCCATACCGGAAGTTCCCCATGTCCACAGCGATTCCTTCTATGTCAATGGGATTGCTTATCAGTACCTGACCGGGACGGAGTGCACCGTCGTGGCTGCTGCCCACTCGGTCATCAATCGCAAATACCTGGGATTGAAAGTGCGCGTACTGAACGTGGGCCAGCAATCGGTGACGATCAAGCCGGAGGAGGTCTCCGTGGAAGACGTCATGTCAGGTCGCGTTCTGGGATTGGTTTCGGGCGTGGACTTGGCCAAACGAATGCGGCGGCCGCAAAATTGGGCGCGCTATGGAGTCACCATGGCTGGGGGAGGCTCGGAAGAGATCGGATCTTCCGGCAACTTCGGCCCACAATTTGGGGACACCATGCGACCTCTCGAAGTACAACCCAATCCCTCCGCCAAAGGTGCCTTGATCGTGAGTTCAAACCGGCCTGCAAATCCTGAGCCGCCTGTTAGAGTGCACTCGCGCGCTGCGACGGGCGTTGCTTGCGACACTCCATGCCAGTTGCGCAGCCGGGAGGCCACAGACCCCGATGTCCTGAAACGGTTGCAGGGCCAAAACACGCCCGAATACGTGGAGGACAGCGCCTTTTTGGCCAACACTATCTCGCCAGAAGACGATGCGAGTGGGGTCCTCTATTATCCGATGCCGAAGCTGTCGCGCGACGGTTCCGCATCCGCGCATGGCAAGAAGAGCGGCCTGGTGCGCGTGCGGGTGCCGGTTGGAGCCGAGGTATTTCAGTTCGTGTTTGCGGTCGAATAACTGAGTTCCTCGCTCCGCAAGGTCGTCCCAGTCAATGTGTCATCCAGTCGCAGATATACTGTAGCCACCATGTGGCGAGCTTACGCCCGACGCAGTGTGCTCCTAGCGCTGCTTGCGAGCCGGTTAGTGGCGCAAGCTCCCGTTCCCGATCAATCACAGCTTAACGTCGTCACACAATCACCACAACCGGCCATTGCCGGAGAGACATTCCGCTTGCCATTGGTCGTGACGGGCGGCTTCGCGCCCTACTCCTGGCAGCGAATCAGCGGCGACCTCCCGCCGGGGCTCAAGCTGCACCCGCACACCGGAACCATCTCAGGTGTCCCGACCGTCCCCGGCGAATATCACTTTACGATTGCGGTCACCGACTCCAGCATCCCTCACCTGCGGGCGCAGCGTGACCTGGTCATCACGGTGATCGCCGGACTCACGATCGATTGGAAGCAGGACCCTAAGGTGCAGGGCACGACTCTGTCCGGGTCGGTCGTAGTCTCGAACCAAACCGAACACCCATTTGACCTCACCGTCATCGTAGTCGCGGTGAATAGCATCGGTCGGGCGACCGCCCTCGGATATCAGCAATTCAAGCTGCCACCGAAATCCGACCAGGTGATTCCGTTTGGCTCCAGTCCTGGGCCGGGAAGCTACACGATTCACGCCGACGCCGTCGGCCATTGGACTGGCAACCATCACATCTATCGCGCGCGGAAAGAGACCTCAAAGAACCTAGAATTGACCCAGCAATAAGCGAACGGAATCGCTGTTCCGCTTCCATTCGCCCTACGATAGAGGAGCCGATGGATCACCTGTCACGACAGAAAAAGTTGCAGCAAATGCTGGTCGAGCGAGACCTCGACGGCTTTGTAGTAACCCATCCGGCTAACCTTCGCTATCTGTGCGGCTTTACCGGAAGCAATGGACTGCTACTGTTTCTGGCAGGGCGGCGGGTGTTCTTTACGGACGGTCGTTACACGCAGCAGGCGCGCGAGGAAGTTCGGGGTGCCCGCGTAGTGATCGCGAAGGGCCCGCTCCTGGGCGGAGTTGCCGAACTGCTTGGGAACTCCGGGCACCTCACGGTCGGCTTCGAGGGGGATTACACCAGCGTCTCGACCGCAGCGGAGATGCGGAAGTTGACGCACCGGAAGACCCAATGGAAACCAGCGGCGGGCCTGGTCCTCCGGCAGCGAATGATCAAAGATGCGGAGGAGCTGCGTCTCATCAGCGAGGCCGTCAAAGTGGGAGCGCGCGTCTATAGCGAGGCGCTGAACGCGATTCGACCCGGAGCGCGGGAATCAGAAGTCGCCGGCAAATTGGAGTACGCCGCCCGCCAGGCCGGCACCGACGGTATGTCCTTTGAAACCATCGTGGCGGCTGGCAAACGTTCAGCGTTGCCGCATGGGCGGGCCTCGAACCAGCCGATCCCCAGGCGCGGATTCGTGGTGGTGGATTCGGGTGTTATACTTCGGGGCTATTGTTCCGACATGACCCGCACGGTGCATGTGGGCCCTGTCAGCCGGGAAGAGCGCAGGTGGTACGACGCGGTACTGGACGCGCAGTTAGCCGGAATTGCCGCGGTAGTTCCTGGCAGAACGGCAGGCGAGGTGGATGAGGCCGCGCGCCAGCTACTTCGCAGAGCTAGGCTCGACCGTTATTTCACGCATTCCACGGGTCATGGAGTAGGGTTAGAGATTCACGAGCCGCCACGGCTTGCCCGGCACGGGGCGGAGCTGCTGGAAGCGGGCATGGTCATTACAATCGAACCCGGAATTTATATACCTGGCAAAGGCGGGATCCGCATAGAGGACATGGTGGTGGTCACGGACAGAGGATCCCGAGTGTTAACTCCGGTCAGCAAAGAACTGATCGAGCTGTAATCGATTGCAGATGCGTTTACCCTGCGAAAAGCGCTGAGGTTGGCGTCAGAATAGAATGGATCGGAAGCCGCCAAACATCATCCTGCCGAACGGAATCAGATGAACCAGAAAGAAATCAGGGAACTCATCGAGTTTTTGGTCGAGAAGGACATTGCCGAGTTCGAAATGGAACGCGGCGATCTCAAGCTGCATATCAAACGTGGTGGGGCCTCACAGCCCACGCCGGTTATGCACGTTGCTCCCGCGGTCGCCGCCGTCCCGGTTTCTCCGGTGCCAGGAACACCCTTCACCTCTTTACCTGTGCAGCCAGCAGGTAAGGGAGACTCCTCCAGCGTCGCGGCTGGAACTCCCTCTGGCCCCGCCGCCGAAGCACCAGCGGAAACTGATCTGTTTATCCTGAAATCTCCCATCGTCGGCACCTACTACGAAGCTCCGTCCCCTGGTGCTCCGCCCTTCGTGAAGGTCGGCGACATGGTCTCAGAGGGGCAGGTGCTGTGCATTATCGAGGCCATGAAGCTCATGAACGAAATTGAAGCGGAGGTCTCGGGCGAAATTGCGAAGATGTTCGTTCCTAACGGAAGCCCGGTCGAATATGGAATGCCGTTGTTCGGCATTCGCAGAAAGTAGCCGGCATGACCATGTCCGGCCACTCCAAGTCCTTATTTCATGTTTAAGAAGATCCTCATTGCGAACCGTGGGGAGATTGCCCTGCGGGTCATTTGCGCCTGCAAAGAGCTGGGCATCAAAGCCGTGGCTGTTTACAGCGAGGCCGATCGTAATTCCCTGCATGTGAAGTTCGCCGACGAGGCGATCTGCATCGGCCCGCCGCGACTGAGCGAGAGCTACCTCAATATTCCGGCCGTCATCAGCGCCGCCGAAATCGCCAACGTGGAGGCCATCCATCCCGGCTACGGCCTGCTGAGCGAGAACGCCAACTTCGCCGAGGTTTGTCAGGCCTGCGGGATCAAGTTCATTGGACCGCCGCCCGAGGTGACGCGGCTGATGGGCGAAAAGGAAAAGGCACGCGCCACCATGAAAAAGGAAGGCGTGCCCATTCTGCCGGGTTCGGACGGAATCGTCGACTCGGCCGAGGAGGCGCTGGAATGGACGCGCAGCGTAGGTTTTCCGGTGATCGTAAAAGCCTCGGCTGGAGGCGGCGGGCGCGGAATGCGGGTCATTCGTGACCCGGAGGACTTGCCCAACCTGTTTCATGCTGCACAGTCGGAAGCTGCGGCGGCGTTCGGCAATGGTGACCTCTACATGGAGAAGTTCATTGAGCGCCCGCGCCACATCGAGTTTCAGGTGCTTGCCGATGAGCACGGAAACGTGATGAGCCTGGGGGAGCGCGAGTGCAGCATCCAGCGGCGTCATCAGAAGTTGGTGGAAGAAGCGCCTTCGGTGAAGGTCACGCCGGAGCTGCGCGAACGTATCGGCGGCATATTGGTGAAGACGCTCAGCAGCATCGGCTACATGAATGCCGGTACGGTCGAGTTCCTCATGGATGAAGACGGGAGCCTGTACTTCATCGAGATGAACACCCGCATCCAGGTCGAACATCCCGTCACCGAGATGACCACCGACGTGGACCTGGTGAAGTCGCAAATCATGATTGCCGCGGGCGAGAAGTTGGGCACGGTAATCAATTACCCGGTAAGTTTCCGCGGGCATGCCATCGAATGCCGCATTAATGCCGAGCATCCTGATCGATTTACCCCGTCAGCGGGGAAGATCACAGTCTTCAACATCCCGGGTGGGACCGGCGTTCGCGTGGACACTGCGGCGTATGCCGAGGGAACCATTCCCCCTTACTACGATTCCCTCATTGCGAAACTTGTTGTCCGCGGCCGCGACCGCGACGAAGCCATTTCCCGCATGTCGCGTGCCTTGGAGATGTTCGTGGTCGAGGGCATTTATACCAGCATCCCCTTGCACCGCCGTATCATGCAGGACCCCGACTTCCAGGCCGGCAACTTTGACACAAAATTCATGGAGCGCTTCCTGGCCCCGGTAAAAGAGGCCGTGAAATAGCTCCCATGCCTGATCCCCTTCGGTTACCCAGGCTTTATGCGATTCTTGACGTTGCTTGCTTTGCGCCGCCACTGCGGACCACGGCTTCAATCTTGGAGTACGCGCGAGAACTCGCCACCGGTGGCGTGACCCTGCTGCAATATCGCAACAAAGTTGGCAGCACACGGGAAATGCTGGCACACGCGCGCGAGATCCGCCGTGCGCTCGGGACGGACGTGACCCTGATCATGAACGATCGCGCCGACATCTGCATTGCCGCCGGATATGAGGGCGTTCACGTTGGGCAGGACGATCTTTCGGCCGAAGGCGCTCGCGCGGTGATCGGCGGCAGCCGGCTGCTCGGTGTCTCCACCCACAATCTCGAGCAGTTGAAGGAAGCTGATGCTGGTCCGTCGGATTACATCGCCTACGGCCCGGTGTTCCCAACCTCGTCGAAGCGGCAGCATGATCCCATCGTCGGCATTGAAGGCATCCGCGCGGCCCGTGCGGCGACCACGAAGCCGCTGGTGGCTATCGGCGGGATCACGCGGGGCAATGCACGCTCGGTGATCGAAGCGGGAGCCGACTCCGTCGCCGTAATCTCTGACTTACTAAGTTCCCCGACCAAAGTTGCAGAGGAATTTTTGCGCCTCTTGGTATAAATTCTTGCCAACACTCTCTCCGTCTGAAAGAGGTTCCTTGGCGACCGAAGCGAAGACCGTATCCGTTGCTCCCGGCGAGAACGAGTTTGTCAAAGGATTGGGCCTGACCAGCGCCACTACGCTGGTCATGGGTTCGATGATCGGCTCCGGCATATTCATTGTCTCGGCCGACATTGCCCGCCTGGTGGATTCCCCGGTGCTGCTGATTGCTGCCTGGGTCGTGACCGGGTTCATGACCATCACCGGCGCCCTGGCCTATGGCGAACTGGCGGCGATGATGCCCCACGCGGGTGGTCAGTACGTGTACCTGCGCGAATCCCTGGGGCCACTCTGGGGATTTCTTTATGGTTGGACCATGTACCTGGTCATCCAGACTGGCACTATCGCCGCCGTCGGCGTGGCGTTCGGGAAATTCCTCGGCGTCTTCTTTTCGTCCATCTCCTCCACCAATTGGATACTGCACATTGGGCACGTTCCGCCCATCCCGATCGGTCCGATGGTCCTCGGCAATATGGACGTTGGCCTGAATACGCAGAACCTGGTCGCCATCCTGATGGTGGTCTTCCTGTCAGTGCTCAATATCTTCGGCGTGAAGACCGGCGCAGCCGTGCAGAATGTATTTACCTTCGCGAAGACCGCAGCGCTGCTCGGCCTGGTGCTGCTCGGCATTTTCTTAGGACGCAACGCTCAGGCCATTGCCGCCAACTTCGGTGCGAACTTCTGGCGCAACGCAGGATGGAACTCGCTGCATCCGGTGCAGGTGGGCGTGGGAGGCCCGATTGCGCTGGTAGGCGTCATCACCATCGTCGCCGTGGCACAGGTTGGGTCGCTGTTTTCGGCAGATGCCTGGAACAACGTGACCTTTACCGCCGGCGAAGTCCGCAACCCGCAGCGCAACCTGCCGCTGTCGCTGGCTCTGGGCACGGGAGCAGTCATCTCGCTCTACGTTCTCGCCAATTTCGTGTACCTGAGTGTGCTCCCGCTGGCCGGCATCCAGCACGCTCCGGAGGACCGGGTTGCCACCGCTGTCGTACAGCAGATTTTTGGTCCGGTCGGCGCTCAGATCATGGCTGTCGCCATCCTGGTCTCAACCTTTGGTTGCAACAATGGACTGATTCTGGCCGGTGCGCGCGTTTATTACGCCATGGCCAGGAACGGGTTGTTCTTCCGCAGTGCGGGTGAACTCCATCCCAAGTACCATACTCCGGCGCACTCGCTGGGGATGCAGTGCATCTGGACTTGCGTATTGTGTATTTCGGGCAGCTACGGGCAACTGCTTGACTACATCATCTTCGCCGTGCTGGTGTTCTACATTCTCACCATCGCGGGTTTGTTCGTGCTGCGGGTCAAGCGCCCCGACGAGCCGCGCCCCTACCGCGCCATCGGATATCCCGTGCTGCCCGCAATGTATATTTTGATGGCCGTCTTTATTGATGTAGTCTTATTGCGCTATAAACCGCAGTACACGTGGCCCGGCCTGATTATCGTCCTACTGGGGATTCCCGTGTATTTCCTGTGGTCGAAGCGCAACCAGCAAGTAAATACGCGAGCCTGAGAAGAGGCTGAATGGCTGATCTGTTCAAGACGAAACCGCTGAACACGTTGCTCGCCGAAGCAGGGGAGCACGGTGAGCACAGCCTGAAACGGGAATTAGGCGCGGTTTCACTGGTCGCACTGGGCATCGGCGCCATTATTGGCGCTGGCATCTTCGTCCTCTCAGGACTGGGAGCGCATTACGCCGGTCCGGGATTGATGCTGTCGTTTGTACTCTCCGGCCTCGGTTGTGCCTTCGCCGGGCTGTGCTATGCGGAGTTTGCCGCCATGATTCCGCTGGCAGGCAGCGCTTACACCTACGCCTACGCCACGCTGGGCGAGCTGTTTGCGTGGATCATAGGCTGGGACTTGACGCTTGAGTATGCTATGGGCGCCAGTACGGTTTCGTCAGGGTGGTCGAATCATTTCATCGAGTTCTTGAAGATCTTCAACATCCATATGCCGTTGTGGATGGCCTACGACCACTGGACGGGGCTTCGCACCGCAGAGGACATCGTGGCGCGGCAGATGACCAGCGTGCAGCACCCCGACCTCCTGGTCGGCACGCAGGCATTCATCCAGGCCGTGGACGCGATCAAGCACGCGCAACCGGCCGAGTTGGTGCAACGTGCCCATGCACTGCTTAACGCACCGCAGTTGTTCGGCGTCGAGATCGGTTTCAATCTGCCGGCATTTGTAATTGCTCTAATTATCACCTGGATTCTGGTGGTGGGCATTAAGGAGAGCGCCCGCTTTAACGCGACCATCGTCGCCGTCAAAGTCACAGTGGTGCTGTTCGTGATAGCGTTGGGGTCGCGCTACGTCAACACCTCCAATTGGGGGCACGACTGGCACGCGTTTGCGCCGTATGGCCTCTCCGGGATTGGCTCCGGCGCGGCCTACATCTTCTTCGCGTACATCGGATTCGACGCAGTATCGACCACCGCGCAGGAGGCCAAGCATCCGCAACGCGACCTGCCCATCGGCATCATCGTCTCGCTGGTCGTTTGCACGGTTCTGTATATCGCCGTGGCGGCTGTGCTCACGGGTATGGTTCCGTGGCAGGACGTGAATATCGAGGCGCCCATCGCTCGCGCCTTCCTCGACCGCAACCTGGTTTGGGCCTCGTACCTCATTACCATGGGCGCGCTTGCCGGCCTGACCAGCGTAATGCTGGTCATGTTGCTGGGCCAGACGCGCGTGCTCTATGCGATGGCAAATGACGGCCTGTTGCCGCGCGGCTTCTTCGCTGCCGTTCATCCCAAGTTCCGCACGCCTTACAAAAACACTATTTTGGTTGGCCTGCTGGCAGCCATCGTCGGAGCCTGACCCCAATCGACGATATCGGCAAGATGGTGAACATCGGTACCCTGCTGGCGTTTGTAATCGTGTGCATCGCAATCATGATTTTGCGGCACACGAACCCCGTACAGCACCGCCCGTTCCGCACGCCTTGGGTGCCATTCATTCCTATCATGGGCATCCTGTTCAACGGCTATATGATGTACAAGCTGGGATGGGTGAATTGGGCGCGATTGATCGTGTGGCTCATCATCGGCCTGGTGATCTATTTCTCCTACGGCCGTTACCACAGCCGGGTGCAGCAAGTCGCTCCCGACGCGGTAAAGGTCGCGGGCGACTAGCCTCGCTCTCTTCGTCGTAGCCGATGCCCTCGCTCGCAGGAGGGCATTTTTGTTTGCCCGTTGCAGCCTTGGCGCGGTATGCGCCTAGTCATTGCGCAACCTGCCGCAACGCGACACAATGGCTGGCATGAGAGCCCTGCGCAATCTCAAGATCATTCTGCTGGCGCTGGTCGCGTTAATGGCCATCGGCATTGCGGGCTTTCATTACATCGAGGGCTGGTCGTGGTTCGACGGCTTCTACATGGTGCTGACCACTATCACCACCATCGGATACGGCGAAACCCATCCCCTGTCGCATGCCGGCCGAATCTTTAACACCTTTATCATCGTCGCCGGCGTGGGACTCGCGCTGCTGCTCATCGGAGTCGCCACCCAGGCTTTGCTAGAATTCGAGCTGCAATCGGTATTCGGCAGGAGACGCATGGAGCGCGACATCGGCCGGCTGTCGGCGCACTACATAATCTGCGGCGCCGGACGCGTCGGGCGCAGCGCAGCGCGCGAACTGGCGCGGAAACCGGCGCCCTTCGTCATCATTGACAGCAGCCAGGAAAAGCTGAGCCGCTACTCTGACGAAGGCTGGCTTACCGTGGTCGGTGACGCTACCCAGGAGAAGGTGCTGCGCGAAGTACACATCGAGCGTGCTCGCGGCCTCGTCGCCGCGACAACTACCGACGCAACCAACGTCTACATTATCCTTACCGCGCGTGGACTGAATCCCAAGCTCAAGATTATCGCGCGCGCCAGCGAGGAAGATGCCGAAAAGCGCTTGCTCACCGCCGGCGCTGACTCCGTAGTCTCTCCCTACAACTTCGCCGGATACCGCATCGCCCAGAGCTTCTTGCGGCCGCACGTCGTGGACTTCTTCGACACCGCCATGCTGCGGGACCAGCACCCGCTGGAGATCGAAGAGGTGCAGGTGCAATCGGGCTCGCGCATGGTCGGCAAAACCCTGGAGAGCTCGCGCATCCGCCAGGAGATGGGCGTCATCGTGCTCGCCATCAAAGGCGAAGATTCTCTTATGCGCTTCAATCCCGCGCCCGACGAGGTGATTCATGCGGGTGACCATCTCATCGTGATGGGCGAGCCCGACGGCTTGCGCCGGCTGGAAGACTCGGCCACGGTGCTGGCATGAAGATCACCACCGCCGCTGAGATGCGCGAGATCGATCGCGCAACTACTGAACGCTTCGGCGTGCCCTCGCTCACGCTGATGGAGAACGCGGGTTCGGCCATCGCGCAATTCATCTTGGAGCACTACCGCAACGCCAACCGCATCGCGGTAGTGTGCGGCAAAGGCAACAACGGCGGCGACGGCTTTGTGGTCGCACGCAAGTTGCATCGTGCCGGACGCGTGGTCGAAGTGCTGCTGCTCGCCTCGCCCTCCGATCTACGCGGAGATGCGCTGGCCATGTTCGAGCGCCTGCCGCTTCGGCCCATCGTGCTGCGCAATCCGCAAGAACTCCATGCCGAGTCCTCGCGCAGTCTTGCCAACTGTGACCTCCTAGTTGACGCCATACTCGGCACTGGCTTTCAGCCGCCGGTCAAAGGCCTTTACGCCGATGCGATCGCGGCGATAAATCACAGCGCCAAGCCGGTGGTCGCGGTGGACATCCCGTCGGGCGCCGATTCCGACTCGATGGCAACACAATCGGGCTCGGGCATCGCGCGGGCCGACGCAATCGTCACCTTCACCGCGCCGCGTCCCGCACATGTCTTTGGAAACCTCACCCGCGGGCCGCTGGTTATCGCTCCCATCGGTTCGCCGCCGGAGGCCATCGTCTCCAAGCTGAATCTCGAGCTGACGACCCCGCACGATTTTGACGCGCTGCTGGCGCCGCGCCCAGCCGACAGCAACAAGGGTATGTACGGCCATGTACTGATCGTCGGCGGCTCGCTGGGGAAGTCGGGAGCCGCAGCCATGGCGGGTATGGCGGCATTGCGCGCCGGTTGCGGGCTGAGCACGATAGCAACCCCCAAAAGCGTGCTCTCCAGCGTGGCCGGATTTGCCGCCGAGTTAATGACTGAGCCGCTGCCCGAAACTGAAGCCGGCACTATCGCGCTTGCCACTATCGAGAGCGGCCGTTACCAGGATTTGGTGAAGCCGGTCGATGTCGTTGCGATCGGCCCCGGCCTCGGTCGCAATCCGGAGACGGCGCAGTTTGTTCAGCAGGCGGTGCGCAAAACTAAAGTTCCGCTGGTTCTCGACGCCGATGGCCTGAATGCGTTCCAGGGTCATAGCGACCTGCTCAATGGCAGCGAGCGCCCCTTGGTGCTTACGCCTCATCCCGGCGAAATGGCGCGTCTGGCCGGCATTTCCATCAAGGCGGTGCAGGCCGACCGCCTCAACCTGGCGCGGGCCTTCGCGCGTGAGCACCACCTGGTGTTGGTGCTGAAAGGCCACCGCACCATCGTTGCCCTGCCCGACGGCACCGCCTGGGTGAATCCGACCGGCAATCCCGGCATGGCCACCGGCGGTACCGGCGACATTCTCACCGGCATGACGGCCGGTATTCTCGGGCAGATGCCGAAGGATGTCTCCCGGGCAGCCATTGCCGCGGTCTACCTGCACGGATTGGCTGGCGACGTGGCCGCCGAGACCATGGGCGAGCACTCGCTGGTTGCCACCGATCTGCTGCGCGCACTACCCGAGGCGTTCCGCCGGGCGACGCGAGAGGCGGGGGAAAACACGGTCAGCATCGGATTGACCGCTGACAAGTGAAGGGTACCCCCTCCCCCTCTTTCCCGCAAAATATTGAAAACAAAACGCAAATTTACTTTACTCCCCGCAAAATATTGATTCCGCTTGGCTTATCGGAAAATAGTCAAAACTAAAGACTTAGGTCGTTTTCGCCGTCGCTCGCTATCATGCGGGTGCGTAAAGTACGCCTTTCCTTGGGGCGTAGGTTGTCGCTGAAGGCTATATTCCGGCCTTCTGCTTACGGATTGTCAAAGAACTTTTTCCGGAGGCGCAGCTCTTCCCTTGGATGGACACTGGGCCCACTTCATCACGCTACGCCAGTGCGTAGTCCCGAACCAAACAAAATCAGCCCTCGCCAAAACTTGAGTAACCAGCTAATCCAACGTTCCGCACTTCGGTAACCAGGTGACGTTGGTGGCGTTTCCACCAAGTCTGCGACTGGTGGAGGAGGCCTTCAGGCCTGCGTGCAGGGCTCATTCCGAGAATTGAGCCCCGCCGGGGGCGGCACACGAAACAGGTGTGTCGTACTTACGGCACTCTGATTCTCTATAGTGACCTTAACGCGGGCCTGAAAGGCGCTCTACCCGTACCTTGCCGAATTATGCCCAGTCATCGCGCAGATTACGCGCTGAGCTATGATGGTTTCGTTCCGTTAGGGCTGTTCCACCTTGCCAATCCAGCCGATCCTTCCGCACTCTGAGATGACCTCCCACGAATACATCACGCATTCGGCCGAAGAGACCATCGCGCTGGGCCGCCAACTCGCGCCTACGTTGAAGAACGCGCGCATGGTCATCCTGCGCGGCACGCTCGGCGCCGGCAAGACCACGCTGGTGAAGGGCATCGCGGAAGGCCTTCACGCCGCCTCGCAGGACAACGTCACCAGCCCCACCTTCACCCTCATCCACGAATATCGCGGCCCCGAGGTGAACCTGTTCCACGTCGATCTCTACCGCATAGACACGCCGCGCGAACTCGACACCCTTGGCCTAGACGAACTCTTCGCCGACGACGGCAACCTGGTGCTGCTAGAGTGGGGCGAGAGGTTTCCCCGTTTCGAGCGCGAGCGCGACGTGGAAATCAGCCTGGAGCGCGTCACAGACATGGAACGGAAGATTGTGGTGAAGCGAAGGTAGCTGGAATCACAGATCGAGATAGCAGACCGAACCAGGAGTTTGATGACGACACCTCAACCAGCAGGGAGTCCGTGCCGAACATACATCGTAAGCACCCGGAGGTTGCGAAAGTGGCCGCGGCAGGGTTAGATTGGGCGAGCAGCGATTACAGCGCGGCACCTACCATGACCTTCGCGACGGAACAGATGCTCGTGGACACCTTCGTCAGCCTGCTGGAAGCCAATCGAACGCCATGGGGGAAAGTGCGCTTTACTCGCGAGTTTGATTACTCACGTGGGCGCACCGATGTCCTTGCTGTCTCAAACGCCGACACGGTGATCGCGGTCGAAGCGAAACTGAAGGACTGGAAGTGCGCGCTGCACCAGGCGTACCGCAACACTTGCTTTGCGCATCGGTCGTTTGTGCTGTTACCCAAGCAAATGGCATTGACTGCGTTTAGCTTCCTCGTCGAGTTCGAAAGGCGCGGCGTCGGCCTGTGCTATATTGACGGTGCTCAGCTCGTCGTGCTGCAAGACTCACCGTACGCTCCTCCACTAGAGCCTTGGTTAGCATCAGAGGCAATTTCACAGGTAAGCCTGCAATAGGGCAGTGCTCATGTCTACTTACACACTGGAATCAGTCGCGCAGGCGATTTGCGCCGCTTCTGGGTATACCTTCGGTGGCGGAATAGGCCAAGGAACGTTCAAGGAAACGTATCTCGCTACGAAGGCTGACGACGGCACGAAGTTAGCAGTCAAGGTTTTGAGGCCGGGCTGCTCCACCGAACGGAGCAATCGCGAAGTCGACGCGATGAAGCGTTGTGTGCACCCGAACATCATCGCCCTGCTGGAACTCGCCGAGTTCGAGCACGCTGGCGTGAAGTGCGGGTACCTGGTAGAGAGGTTCATGGACGGCGGTACGTTAGATGATCGTCTCAAGAAGGGCCTGCTCAGCCGCGATGAGTTGCTGGCCCTCGGTGACGAGCTGATCCGTGCAGTCGGTCACATCGCGGACAACGACTTGGTGCACCGCGATTTCAAACCGGCGAATATCATGTATCCGGCAGCAGGTGCAGAAGCTGTCGTCGGCGACTTCGGCCTCGTTCGCGATTTGACGAAGAAGTCGATCACGAAGAGCTACCTCCTGATCGGGCCAGGCACACCGTTCTTTGCTGCTCCGGAGCAGCTCAATAACGAAAAGGATCTGATCGACTGGCGCACAGACCAGTTTGCCATTGGTGTGACGCTTGCAGTTTCGCACTTCGGCCTCCATCCATATCGGGAAGGTGGCGAAGATGATGGACAGGCCATCGGACGCGTTGCAGGTCGCAGCGGGCCATCTGCGAAGTTCATGCAGCTAGTCGCAGACAAGAAGCTGCCTGTGCTCGGCAAAATGGTGGCGCCGTGGTCGGCTCAGCGTGTCCGCACCCCGGATGCGCTGCTCATTGCGTGGCTTAAGCAAAAGGACGACTGATGCCTGCGTTTCACCAAATCGGTCACGACTCGGAAAATCTGATGTTTGAGGGCGGTCTTGAGCGCTTCGGCGGCGCCATCCTCAGCCCGTTGAATTACGGCCCTTCTGACGTTGCTGCGCAGCTTACGCGACTAAAAGACAGGAAAGATTTTGTCACCATCCTAGACCCCCACCTGTACCGGCCACAGAGCGAGCGCATGTGCCTGCCGGAGTGGGAGTACTATCCAAAGGATGTGGACACGGCCGACTTCAATCAGAAATGGTGGGCAGGAATTGTCGAGAAGGTAGCGAAGACTGCCGTGGAGCTGGAGCCGACAGCGGTATCTTCACCTGCTATTGTCCCAAAGACATTCCCCAACGAGTTTTTTCTCGAGTTGATCGAGAACGGCAATCGGCTTGAGGCAGCGTTGCGCGGCACGAATGTGAAGCCAATACAGACTGTCGTTGTGAACCTGGCCGATCTCACCTCCATCGGGCGCGTCATGACTATCGCCGGAATCATTTCGAAGTCTCGGATCTCCGATTGTCTTCTGGTGCTGGTCGGCAACACTGAGCCCCGTCGTGAACTCGCCGACCCGGAGGAATTGAAGGGAGCGATGCGGTTGATCGCCACGCTTGAATCCGGCGACCAACGCGTCACAGTAGCGTCTTCCTCGTCCGAGATGGTCCTTTGGAAGGCGGCGAACGCCACCAATTGCGCGACGGGGAAGTTCTTCAACCTCCGCCGGTTCACGATCTCCCGCTTCGACGAGCCGAATGGCGGAGGCGGTGGCCAGTTGGGCTATTGGTTCGAGGAGTCCCTTCTCGCGTTCCTTCGCCAGTCTGATTTGCTGCGCGTCCGAAGCCGTGAGCTACTCAGCGCAGCTTCCACAGAGAATCCGTTCTCCTCTGCGATCCTCGAAAACATACCAGCACAGAAAGCGTGGGTGGCACTCGGCTGGCGTCAGTTCATGTACTGGTTTGCCGACACCGAGTTTCGGCTCCGCACAGGGGCGGTATCGGCTGAGGACTTGGTTGGTGTTGCCGATGGCAATTGGGCCGCGATCGAAAAGTCAAAACCGGCGCTACTCATGGAAGAACGGCAGAACGATGGAAGCTGGGTACGTCAGTGGTTCCGTGCCTTAATCGAGTTTCCGTACTTCCGCTGAATGCATAGCCCACCTCGGCTCCGCTCCAGTCGATGACCTCCGGCATCCCGGAAAGATCGATGTCTTCGTCTTTCTTTGCTGCGATGGCTGCGATCTCGCGCTTCTGTTCTTTTGTAAGCCTCTTCATAACTCTTCCTCTCGCGGGAGGTTGCGGCGCAACTCAAAATTACCGGTTGTCATTCTGAGCGGAGCGAGTCGCCGTGCGATGAGCGCAGTCGAAGAACCCCTATAGCTAATCAAATCCCGGCCTTGTTGCAGGGATAGGGGTCCTTCGACTCCGCATTCGCCAAGAGCGCGAATGCTCTGCTGAGGATGACAAGTTTAAGGAGACGAGCGAGAACAACCCTAGCCGGCCTGCTCGCCCCGGGTCGCAAACTCGAAACTGACCGCTGGCAACTGACCACTGGCAACTGCTTCAAAACCCCATGATGTTGTAGCCGCAATCCACGTAAATGGTCTCGCCGGTGATGCCGGTGGCGGCGTCGCTGGCGAGGAAGACGGCGGTGGTGGCGACCTCTTTCACATCCACGTTGCGCTGCAGGGGAGCGCGCTCGGCCTGGGCTCCGAGCATGTCGCCGAAGCCGGAGATGCCGCGCGCAGCCAGCGTCTTGATGGGGCCGGCGGAGATGGCGTTCACACGAATCTTGTTCTTGCCGAGATCGTAGGCGAGGTAGCGGACGCTGGCCTCCAGTGCGGCCTTGGCCACGCCCATCACGTTGTAGCGTGGCACGACTTTCTCGGCGCCGTAATAGGTGAGGGTCATAATGCTGCCGCCGTCGGTCATCAGCGGGCGCGCGGCGCGGGAAACCGCGACCAGGGAATAGACGCTGATGTCCATCGCGACGGCGAACCCATTGCGGCTGGTATCGGCGAACTCGCCTTTCAGGTCTTCGGCGGGCGCGAAGGCGACGCTGTGCACCAGGGCGTCGAGTTTGCCGTAACTCGACTTCAGTTGCTCGAACAGTTGCGCGATCTCTTCGTCGCGGCTGACATCGCACTGGAAGGCCTGCGAATTGGGCAGGGCCGCGATCAGGTCGTCGGCTTCCTGCTTCAGGCGCTCGTTCTGGTAGGTGATGGCCAGTTGCGCTCCAGCCTGCTGCATCTGCTGGGCGATGGCCCAGGCGATGCTGCGCTTGTTGGCGACGCCGAATACCACCACGGTGCGCCCCTGCAAACTGTTCGACATTCGCTGTGTGTCCTCCGCGCCGTCACAACCCAAATGTTTGAGGATATCAGCCGCAGAGCGGGAATGTCTCGCCGGCAGGCATGGATCGAGCCCGGCGTCATTCTGAGCGAAGCGAGGGCGCTCGGCGCCCGAGAGTAGTCGAAGAATCCCTATTCGGGAGGAAGCAGCCGGCAGTTCTTGCGGTATAGGGGTCCCTCGACTCGTCGCTGCGCTCCTCGCTCGGGATGACAGGCGGGGGGCAGTGCTTCCAAAGCCCCAGATCGCCCCAATCCCGCATTTCCCTCCCGCAAACTGCGATTCTGCATTGCTTGCGTCTGCGGTTGGGAATATACTCGCTTCCGCTCCACGCTCCCGAGGTCTGGCTCGTCCCAGGAACCGGATAGAAGCGCTGCTGGCGAATTCGACGGGGTTGCGCGGGACTGCAGAAATCCATGCCAGTGGGCGCTGCGAGGGTACCCCTCGCCCAAACGCAAGACCAGCGGAGGCATTATGGCGACAGTCCGAGATCTGATGGGTGGCCGCACCATTTACTACGTCCAGCCCGAGCAAACGGTGTTTGAGGCTGCCAACTACATGGTGCAATGCAACGTGGGCGCGGTCCCGGTGCTCGACCACACCAGGCTGGTGGGTATCTTCTCGGAGCGCGACATCATGCGCCGGGTGGTGACCCAGGGACGCGATCCGGTTACCACGTATATTGCCGAAGTTATGAGCACCGAGCTCACCGTCGTCGCCCCCACGGCCGGTACAGAAGAAGCCATGGTCATGATGCAGGCCCATGGCATTCGCCACCTGCCGGTATGCGATGGCAACACCCTGGTGGGCTTCCTGTCGCTGCGCGACCTGCTGTTTCATCACCTCGAAGTAGCGTCCGGTGAAGCCGACATGATGCGCGCGTATATTCAGACCTCGTCGAGTTAGAATTAGCAGCAAGCTGCTTCCAATGAACCTGCATGAAGTCATCGACCGTCTTCGGAAGATAGCTGGACGCGACGCCGTACTCGACCGGCCTGAAGACCTCATGCTGTACGAATATGACGCCGGCATCCGGAAGAGCACGCCCGGCGCGGTAGTTTTCCCCCAGACAACCGAGCAGGTTTCGCAGATCATGCGGCTGGCGACCTCCGCGCGCATTCCGGTGGTGGCCCGCGGCGCCGGCACCGGGCTGAGCGGTGGCGCGATCTCGCAAGAGGGCGGAATTGTCATCGCCTTCGCCCGCATGAATCGCATTCTCGAGGTGGACGTCGAGAACCAGCGCGCCGTGGTGCAACCGGGGGTGGTGAACCTGCAGCTCTCCGAACAGGTGGCGCATCTGGGGCTGTACTTCGCGCCTGACCCGTCCAGCCAGAAGGCCTGCACCATCGGCGGCAACGTCGCCGAAAACTCCGGCGGGCCGCATACCCTGATGTATGGCGTCACGGTAAACCACGTCACCGGGGTGGAAGTGGTGATGCCCAGCGGCGAAGTCGTGCACTTTGGCGGCAAGGCGGCGGAGTCCTACGGCTATGACATGACCGGCTTTTTCGTCGGCTCGGAGGGAACGATCGGGATCACCACGGCGATCACGGTGAAGCTGATGCGGAAGCCGGAGAAGGTCGCAACCTTGCTGGCCGTCTTCGAATCAATCGACGATGCGGCGCGAACGGTGGCGGCGATCACCGCCGAGGGCGTTACTCCTGCCGCGCTGGAGATGCTGGATGGATGGACGTTGCGTACCAGTCGAGGCATACTGTCACGCCGGTTATCCCCTTGATGCCGGGGCCGTACTGCTGATCGAACTCGATGGCTTGCGCGAAGTGGTGGAAGAACAGGCGGAGGCAATGCAGCGGGTTTGTCTGCGGCAGAAAGCGCGCGAGGTGCGTCGCGCCAAGACTGAAGAAGAGCGTGCGCTGTTGTGGAAGGGCCGCAAAACTGCCTTCGGAGCGCTCGGGCGCGTCAGTCCGTCGTACTACACGCAGGATGGCGTAGTGCCGCGCAGTCAGATTCCGGCCGTGCTGGCGCACATCGGAAATGTGGCGAAGAAATATGATCTGATCATCGGCAACATCTTCCATGCGGGAGACGGAAACCTCCATCCGCTGATTCTTTTCGATATGCGCGATGCCGACCAGTTGCGCCGCACGATGTCGGCAAGTGCGGAGATACTGGAGTGGTGCATCCATGCGGGCGGCTCGATCACCGGCGAGCATGGCGTCGGCATGGAGAAGCGCGATCTGATGCCGCTGCTGTTCACGGAAATTGATCTCAACGTGATGATCAGCCTGCGCAATGCCTTCAATCGCGAAGACCTGCTTAACCCGCAGAAGCTCTTTCCCACGCCCCGCATGTGCCGGGAAATCACCGGGCCGGCGCGAAATCCGGTGCTGGTGCAGGAGGGGCTGTGAGTACCACGACCACGGCCAGTCAGCTGGGGCGCGAATTCCGCGCCATCTGCGGCGCCGAGTACGTGGTCGAGGACCCCCCTGAACTGCGTGATAAGCATATTGCCGGCCTGCCGGCCGCAGTGACCCTAACCTCGACTCCCGGGGTCGCAGTCACGCCGGGTTCGGCGGATGAAATCGTCGCCATCCTGCGCTTCGCCAATGAGCACGGGTTGAACGTTGTTCCTGCCGGAGGTTTCACGCAACAGCACATCGGCAATCTGCAGCCGCAGGCCGACGTTCTGCTCTACACCACTCGTCTCACCGAGGTGGAGCATTACGATCCCGGCGATCTCACCATCGGTATCGGCGCAGGTCGAACGGTTGCCCAACTGTGTTCGATCGTGGCCGCTGACCATTTGTGCTTTGCTGCCGATCCTCCGATGCCCGAACGGTGCACCGTCGGCGGGCTGCTGGCAACGGGGATGAATGGACCGCAGCGGCACGGTTACGGCGGGCTACGCGATTATTGCATCGGCGTGCGGTTCGTAACCGGCGATGCGCCGCAAGGCCAAGGGTGGCGGCCGCGTGGTGAAGAACGTCGCCGGCTACGACCTGATGAAGCTGCTGATTGGAAGTCAGGGAACGCTAGGCATTATCACCAGCGCCAGCTTCAAGCTGTTTCCCGCGCCACGCCAGACGCGAACGTTCCTCGCAGAGTTTTCCAGCGCGACGGAGGCCATCGGATTTCGCGACCGCGTGTTGCACTCGCCCCTGTCGCCGATGTGCCTGGAACTGGTTTCGCCGGAGGCCAGAGGAGTCCTGCGGCCGGAAATGGCGGATGCAAAAACCTGGGTGGTGTGTCTGCGGGCTGCCGGAAGCGATGCCGTGCTGGCTCGGTACCGGACGGAGTTGGGCGCGGCGGTTACGCGCGAAGTCGAAGGCCAGAACGAGCACGATCTGTGGAGAGCGGTGGCAGATTTCTCGCACATCGCTTACGAGCAGCATCCGAGTTCTTTGCTGATCTCGATTGCACTTCCGGTACGAGATGTTGGGCCGGTCTTGAACGATGCCGCCTCCGTCGCCGAGACCAACAGCTTCACTTTGGCGGCAATCGGCCGCGTGGGAGTTGGTCACCTGCTGATGGCCCTGTGGCCCGGGCACGACGCCGAAGTGACGCTGGAGAATTTCGTGAATGCGCTTTCTGGGTTGCGCCACCGTTTGCCGCGCGACGCCAGCATGGCAGTTCTCCGCTGCCCGCCCGAGGCGCGTCATCACGTCACAGCGTGGGGGCCGACACCCACCGACATTGAAAGCATGCGGACGGTGAAATTGGCACTCGATCCGAAAGACATTCTGAATCGCGGGAGATTTCTGATTTGAGCGCGACAACTCCAGTTGCGGAAAAGCCAGTCTCAAACTTCTCTCCCGGCGAGAAGCCGACCTGGGATTTGTACTCGAAGTGCGTGCATTGCGGGCTGTGCCTTGATCAATGCCCCACGTATCGCGCGCTGGGAACGGAGATGGATTCACCGCGCGGCCGCATCTATCAGATGGTGCAGGTGGACGAAGGACGGCTGGCGCTGGGCGAGTCGTTCGTCACTCACATTGACCGCTGTCTCGGCTGCCTGAACTGCCAGACCGCCTGTCCCTCCGGCGTTCCGTATGGAAGCCTGCTGGAGCGCGCGCGTTCGCAGATCATCGAGAACTACCGGGCTCCGTGGCTGCAGCGAAAATTGCGCGAACACTTCTACGGCAAAGTCTTGCCATCGTTCGAACGTCTGGCGAGACACGCGAAGTTCCTGCGCTTCTATCAGCGCTCGGGATTGCAGAGCCTGGCGCGTGGCACGGGAGTGCTCAAACTCATCGGTGTCGCCGACCTTGACGCTTTGTCGCCGCGCATCGAGAGTGACTTCTCGTTCCGTCGATCTTGGCGAAGTCTGTCCCGCCGAGGGCGCTCGTCGCGGACGCGTGGCGTTGCTCATTGGTTGTGTCGGCAGTGTGGCGTTTGCTGAGCTCAATCGCGCCACTATTCGCGTGCTCACCAAGAACGGCATCGAGGTTCATATCCCGAAAGCCCAGAGTTGTTGTGGCGCCTTGCACGTCCACGGCGGCTTTCTCGATCTGGCGCGGGTGCAGGCCCGGGAGAACATTGACGCGATGCTTGCCCGGAGTTCGACGCCATCGTGACCAACGCCGCCGGTTGCGGTTCGGTCATGAAGGAGTACGCCAGTCTGCTGGAGCACGACCCGAAATACGCGCAGCGGGCAAGGGAGTTCGTCGCCAAAGTCAGGGACATAACAGAGTACCTGGGAGAGGTTGGGCTGCTGCAGCCAAAGCGCAGCTTAAACGCCCGCGTCACCTACGCGGACCCGTGCCATCTGGCGCACGCGCAGAACATCCGCAAAGCCCCGCGCGATTTGTTGCGGACGATTGGCGCCGAGCTGGTCGAGATGGCACGCGCCGACTCCTGTTGCGGCAGCGCAGGCGTTTACAACGTGGTGCAGAACGAGATTTCCATGAAGATTCTGGACGAGAAGATGGAATACGTGGCCAGCGTCAAGCCGCAAATCCTGGCGACCGCCAACGTGGGATGCATGCTGCAGTTCGCCGCGGGGATGAAGCGCAAAGGACTGAACGCCCGCGTGGCGCACGTGGTCGAGTTGCTGGACGAAGCCTACTGATACAGGGCCCTACACGGGCGGTGCAGTTGCGCAGCGCCCGTGTTGTCTTGTTTGGCAATGGGCTGTCTCGCGATGCCGCCCATCGCTGCTGGGCCTTACCGCTGCATGACTCCCACATCGGCAGCGGCCCAGCAAAGGATTACTTCGCAGCGATCGCTTCGCGCAGCAACGCCGTCAGTTCTTCCGGGTTCTCCACCGGCGGACGGCAGGCGAAATCCGTACACACAATCGCCACCGATTTCTTCTCCTTCAGCGCCGGAAGATTCGGCACCGTCTCCGCCAGCACCGGCGGCAGGTTCTGCGCCACCGCTTCGCTGTCAGTCAGATGGACCACCGACTTGTTGACCGCGAACGGCGCGACGGCGGCGTTTACCAGGGCCCGCGCTTTCTCGTCTTCGCCCACAACCACCGCCTGCGTGTGCGGCCGCGACATCCAGGTCGCGGCGATGCCGTAGGTTCCCGCATAAATTCCAAACTGCTCGGCAACGCCGGCAAAGACTTCCAGCGTGTCTTCGGCCTTGTCGCGATACTTCGGGTCGTTGGTGTAGGCATACAGGCGCAAGAGCGCAATCGCCGCACTCGGATTGGCGGCCGGCGTCGGCGCATCCTGAAAGGGCTTGCGCCTCGCCGAAAGAGCACCCAGCTTTAGCTTCTCTTCCAGTGAGGCCTCGGTATCGAAGAACCCGCCCGAGGTGGAATCGGCAAAGCGGCGGACCATCTCATCGGCAATCTGCTGCGCGAATCGGAAGTAGCTCATCGCGCCGGTCACTTCATAGGCATCGAGGCAGGCCAGGGTGGTGTAGGCATAATCGTCGAGCAACCCGCGGACGAAGCGCTTCTCCGCCTTGGCATCGGCGTACGCGATCACGTGGGAGAGGCCGCGTTGCGGGTCCCACGCCTCGGCGAGCACGCGATCCAGCGAGCGCAGCGCGAACCTTCGCGCCTCATCGAGTTGAAGCACCCGGGCGGCCTGCAGGTATGCGGAAACGCACATCGCGTTCCAGTTCACATAAACCGTCTTGTCCACGAACGGGGTCGGCCGCTGCAAGCGAGCGGCGTACATCTTCATCTTGGCCGACGCGAGCAGGTCGAGCACCTTCGAGACTTCCAGCCCCATGCGCGAAGCCACCTCTTCCGGCAACGCGCTTATCCACAGCACATTCTTGGCCGGATTGTGATGCATCTCCCCGGTTTCGCCGATGTCATAGTGCAGTGCCGCCGCCTGGAACTCGTCTTCGGTCAGGACCGATCTCGCTTCCTCCGCCGTCCAGGTGAAGTAGTCGCCATCGTCGTCAAGATTGATGTCTGCATCCTGCGATGCGTAGAAGCCGCCGTGCTCGCGATCGCTCAGCCACTCATCCATCCAGCGGACGATGTCGCGGGCAACGTGCGCATAGAACTCGGAGCCGAACACCTGGTATCCGTGAACGTAGTTCTTCAGCAACTCCGAATTGTCGTACGACATTTTCTCGAAGTGGGGAACGATCCAGCGCTCGTCCACCGAATAGCGATGGAACCCGCCCGCGAGCTGGTCGTAGACGCCGCCCTGCGCCATCCTGGTGAGCGTGGTGGTCACCACGGTGGCAACGCGCTCTTCGCGGGTGCGGACGTACCAATCCATCAGCAGATCGAGCGAGGCGGGATGCGGAAACTTGGGCGCGCTGCCGAATCCGCCGTTCTTCTCGTCGAAAATAGGCAGCGCCGATTGCACCATGATGCCAACAATGCTCGGCGAAAAATCGGCATGACGTCCGGCGAAAGCCTCGGCGTTTGCCAGCATGTTCATGGCCTCGTCAGCCGACTTCAGGACTTCGTCGCGCCGCTGCTGATAGGCATCGGAAATCGCCAGCAGGATCTTCTTGAAGCTGGGCCTTCCCCAGCGATCGTCGGGCGGGAAGTAGGTCCCGCCGTAGAATGGGTGCCCGTCGGGCGTCAGAAAAACAGTGAGCGGCCAGCCCCCGGTACCGGAAATAGCGGAAACGGCGAGCTGATAGCGGCTGTCCACATCAGGCCGCTCATCGCGATCGACTTTAACCGCGATGAAATGCTGGTTGATGATGCCAGCCATCTCGGCGCTCTCGTACGACTCGCGGTCCATCACGTGGCACCAGTGGCACCATACTGCGCCGATGTCGAGCAGAATTGGCTTGTTCTCGCGCTGGGCGGTGGCGAAGGCTTCCTCGCCCCACTCGTGCCACTGGATGGGCTGGTGCATCGCCGAGCGCAAATAAGCGGAGGACGCGCGCGCCAGCGAATTGGTTGGCTCAGTCATAAGCGTTCAGTCTAGCAGGGGGGCCGTGCATGGTTTTGTCCAGCCGGCCTTGACGAAGGCGATAAAGTCGAGTGGTAATGGGAGAGTCGTCACCGGAGTTTCATGTGAACAGTCAGGAAGCTTTGGCAAAACTCGTAGCGGGTGTAGCGAGATTTCAAGCCGAGGTCTATCCCGCTCAGCGCGAGATGTTTGAGAGGCTGAAAAGCAGGCAGCAGCCCATCGCGATGTTCGTCACGTGCGCGGATTCCCGGGTTGTGCCCAACCTTTACACGCAGACTGAACCGGGGGAGATCTTCATCGAGCGAAACCCCGGAAATCTCGTGCCGCATTACGGCGAATTCGTGGGTGGCGTTTCGTCTGGCGTCGAATACGGCATGCTGGTGCTGAAGGTGCCGCTGGTCATCATCTGCGGACACACCGACTGCGGCGTGATGAAGGGCCTGCTGCACTCGGAGCAAGTGCAGGGCCTGCCGGCGGTACAGGAATGGATGCGGCACGCGTCAGAGGTCCGGCACCGCATCCTGCGCGATCACCACGATGCCGGGGAAGAGGAGAAGTTGCGCCTGATCACCGAGTACAATGTGCTGGCTCAGATCGAGCATTTAAAGAGCCATCCCAGCGTGCAAGCGCGAGTCACCCGCGGAGAGGTGGACATTCGCGGCTGGGTTTACGACATTGGCGACGGATCCATCTGGGCGGCCGACCCCGAGAGCGGAAGATTTGAGATCATCGGCGGTGCTCCCGGGCCTGGCCAGCACTAAGGCAGAGTTCTGTCCAACTACCGCTGTCGTCGTGAGGCGCGCTTCGATAAAGCGCGGGACGAAGTTCGCCTGCCGAATCCAAGAATTTGCCCTTTGTGCCAATATGGACTAAACTAATTAAACTTAGTTTATGGAAATCCAATGAAAACAGTGAACATCCACCAAGCCAAGACACAGCTCTCGAAATTGGTTGAAGAGGCAGCTAGGGGAGAACCCTTCATCATCGCAAAGGCAGGCAAACCCGTCGCCAAAGTGACCGCACTGAGCGCCCCGACAGGTGCTGAAGTTCGGCGGCTAGGTTTTCTGGCGGGACAAATTGTGGTGCCGGAGGACTTCGACCGGATGGGTAGCGAGGAGATCGAGCGAGTCTTCGAGGGTGGGCCGTGAAGCTGCTGTTAGATACACATCTTCTGCTCTGGGCGGCCGGTGAACCCGAGCGGCTGTCCCCAAGCGCCCGGGCGTTGATCAATGATGCGGGCAACGAGCTATTCTTCAGTCCTGCTAGTTTGTGGGAGATCGCGATTAAACGTGGGTTGGGCCGGCGCGATTTTCAGGTGGACGCGCGACTGTTGCGCCGTGGTTTGTTGGACAATGGCTACAATGAGTTGCCGATCGTCAGCGATCACGTGGTTGCCATTGAGGACTTGCCGCCGATCCACAGGGACCCTTTCGACCGCGTCCTGGTGGCGCAGGCCACGTTTGAGGGTATTGCCCTGCTGACCATTGATCCTCTGGTGGCACGGTACCCCGGCCCAATTCGGAAAGTATGAGAAAGGCGGGGCGGACGTTGACGGCGGCGACTCTACCCCAGGGATGCTGAATCAATCGTTGCTGCGCTTACTTGGCCACAAAAATCGCTACGCTCCGCGCCTGCACCTTATAGCTTTCCTGCGACAACAGAGGAAACTCCAGTCCCTCTTCCGCGATGTCCTGCGGCGAGGGCAACGCCGTGTCCACCAGCCGGAACCACTCGTGGTGGCCGATCTGCGGCAGCTCAAAGTCAAGATCTCCCGAATAGGCGTTGGCGATGAAGTGAACGTCATCGCGTGAGCCGTCGCTGTGGAGTTGGGTCAATTGCATGGCAACCGTGCGCGACTCGTGTCCCCAGTCGGGCTGCATGCGTTTTGTTCCGTGCCAGGAGATGTGGAACCCTCCTTCCCCGTTGAGTTCGAAACTTTCGCGCCGCAGCAGCGGACAGCGCCTGCGGAAGGCGATCATTAACTGGAAGAAGCGCAGCAGGCCGGCATGGTTCTCGGCCATGCGCCAATCCAACCAACTGATTTCGTTGTCCTGACAATAGGCGTTGTTGTTGCCCTGTTGGGTGCGCCCGATCTCGTCACCGGCGAGAATCATGGGCACGCCGTGGGAGAACAGCAGAATGGCCGCAAAGTTCTTGCGCTGGCGCGCACGCAGTTCGGCAATGGCGGCGTCGCTGGTCGGGCCTTCGACTCCGCAGTTCCAGCTGAAGTTCGCATTGGTGCCGTCGGTGTTGTTGTCGCCGTTCGCGAGGTTGTGCTTCTCGTTGTAGGAGACGAGATCGTTCAAGGTGAAACCGTCGTGGCAGGTCACGAAGTTGATGCTGTGATAGGGTTCGCGGGCGCTGGTAAGGTACAGGTCGGGACTGCCTACCAGCCTGGTCGCAAGCGCCGAGGTCATCCCGGCATCGCCTTTTACGAACTTGCGCACGTCATCGCGGAAGATACCGTTCCACTCCGCCCACCGTCCCCAGGAGGGAAGCGTGCCGACCTGGTAGAGCCCGGCCGCGTCCCAGGCTTCGGCGATGAGCTTGGAGTTGGCGAGCACTGGGTCGTACGCCAGGCTCTCCAGCAGCGGAGGATTCTTCAGCACCGAGCCATCCATTCCGCGGCCGAGGATGGAGGCAAGATCGAAGCGGAAGCCGTCTACGTGCATCTCCATCACCCAGTAGTGCAGGCAATCCACGATGAAGTCGCGCACTACCGGATTGTTGCAATTCACGGTGTTGCCGCAACCGCTGTAGTTCACATACTTGCCGGTCTCCGGATCGATCATGTAGTACGTGGAATTGTCGATGCCGCGGAACGACCAGGTCGGCCCGTGCTCGTCGCCTTCGGCCGTGTGGTTGAAGACCATGTCAAGGATGACCTCAATACCGGCTTGATGCATGGCGCGCACCAGGCGCTTGAATTCGCGCACCTGTTCGCCATCGGCGCGATTTGAAGAGTACGCCGTGTTAGGAGCAAAGAACGCGGTCGGCTGGTAGCCCCACAGGTTCAGCAGCGGCTGCCTGGTAAACGGATTCACGCGGTCGAGGTCGGCCTCTTCGAATTCGTTGACCGGCAGCAGCTCAACCGCGGTCACACCGAGCTGCTTGAGATAGGGAATTTTCTCGATGAGCCCGGCGAACGTGCCGGGGTGCTGGACTCCCGATGACGGATCCCGGGTGAAGCCGCGCACATTGAGCTCGTAGATGACGCTGTCCACCAGCGGAGTATTGAGCGGCTGGTCGTGCTCCCAGTCGAAATGGTTCTCGGTCACCACGCTGTTGCGGCGAAGCTGGTTTCGGGCAACGTTGGCGCCCCACGTCGCGCCGCCAGAGAGCACCTGCGCGTACGGATCGAGCAGCACTCGCGAAGGGTCGAAGCGATATACCTGCGGGTTTGGATTGGGCTGCATGTCGAAGCGGTAACCGTATTGCACACCCGAATCGGCGCCTTCGACGAATGCGTGCCACACCTGGCCGGTGCGGTTTACATGGGGATCCAGCGCAAACTCAATGGCCGGTTGCTCCGTACCGGGCTGGAACAGCACCAGCCTGCAGGAGGTTGCGTACTTCGAGAAGATCGCGAAGTTCACCCCATGACGATGGACGGTAACGCCCAGCGGCAAAGGAGTTCCACGGCTGATCTGATAAGCGGAACTGTAGGTTGCAGACGATTTCCTGGGCTGACGCTGAGGGCGAGGTTTCATGGGTGTCAACGGTGTCCGATGCGAGCCAACAGGATGGATAACAGAAAGCGGAGGTCGCGACAAGTGTAGACGTCACAGAAAATGGCACGGAGGTCTGGCCTGCGAATAGCTCGTTTTCGCAACTCAGTTCCGGCTCAGCAACTCACGGGCAATTCGCGCATACAGATCAATGGCGTCGAGCAATTGCTTTTTCTCGATGTACTCGCCTTCGGTGTGCGCCACATGGATCGAGCCGGGCCCGATGAGCAGCGGCTGCCCCCAATTCGTGAGGGCGGGGATATCCGTGGTGAAAGCCGCGATCATGGTCTCGATTCCGGGCACCGTCGTGAATTCCATGTAGGGGATTTCGAGTATGAAGTTAGGCTCGCCCTTGCTCCCTGCAGCGGAAGTGATGTGCCGGCGCAATTCCTGCGCAGGGCCAACCAGGCGATAGAGCAAGTGAGCGCAGGCATAGTCGGGAATGACATTGGGCGCACGGCCACCCTCGATCAAACCGATGTTCATGGTGCACGGCCCGGCTTTGGGGTTATTCGGCAGCTTGAGTTGGCGCACACTCTCAAGTGCATCAAGCAGCTTCTCGATCGCCGACTCGCCCAGCTCAGGATAGGCCGAGTGCGCCATCTTGCCGCGCGCCACCAGTTCTACGCGCAGCGTACCTTTCGAGGCGATAGCGAGCTTGTTCTCCGTCGGCTCGCCATTGATAAGGAACTTCGCTCCGCGCGGTTGCAGGTTCGCGACCTGCGCGCCCTGGCTGTCGCGCTCCTCGCCCACAAGGAAGAGCAGGCCAACGCGAATGCCTTCAGCCTTCAGCTTCTCAGCGGCAGCAATTTGCGCCACGATGATGCCCTTGGCATCGCACGACCCACGTCCATAGACGCGATCGGCCGTTTGCGACGAAGCGATGAACGGAGGCACCGTATCCATGTGGGTGGAGAGCACGAGTTCAGGATTCGGATGCCCGGGATGCGTCGCCCAAACGTTAAAGCGGTCGCCTTCGACTGGCATGCGCTCCACCTCGTAGCCGAGTTGGGTTAACTCGTCCGCGAGCGCCACGCCGACTGCGGCTTCCTGTCCGGTGGTGGATTCGATATCAATCAGCTTGCAGGTAAGGGCGAAAACGTCCATGCTCGAAGCATAGAGCATTTCACCACCCAGGCACAGAGACAAGCAGACAGGATGATCTTTTTCTGAAGGCTTACAGGCGTGGATCGAAGATCTTCTCCAGCGCGGTCTTCCGGTATTCGAAGGTCGTTCGCAACCTACGCTGAAAGAAGAGCTGCTCCAGCATTCTTCCAATCGTGCCGAAGCCGACTTCGTATTCCACAACGTCGCGGATGAGCGTGCCTTCGCGGCCCTCGATTGTCTTCGCGGCGAAGGAGTGCCTGTGGTCCCAGCGGCGGAATGGCCCCTGCTTCTGCGTGTCGCTGAAGTTTTCATTCAATGAGAACCCGGTAATCAATGCGGTCCATCTCTCGTGAATGGGCAGGTGCGGAATGGCGCGGAACTTGAAGATGATCTCGGTGCCAACTCCGGCCATGCGTTCGGCGCCCGGTGGAATCCCGACCGCCGTAAAACGCGCGGGAACCAGGTTTAGTTTGACCAGGCGCGCCCCCTGACTGGGCGGCATGATCCGCGGCAGATTGGCGGGATCGGCGAAGAACGCGAACACGCGTGGCAGCGGCGCAGCAATCCACTGCTCGGATTCGAACCGCTGACTCATGGTTGCTTCCCGTCTCACTACTGCAGGAACGACTAACTAAGAGGTGGAACCTTAGCAGTAAACGCAATCCTTAGTGTAGTCCGTTGGGTCGGAACACTACCCCTCGTTGGTGATGCTTCTCGGTTCCCGTTGTCGGGCTTTTGGCATCCGAGGCCCCCAAAAAAATTGTGCGGTGCTGTGGTTTTCCTCTTGACACGGAACCGTTTAAGCGTAGGATACGTGGAAAGAAGTGGTCTAAAGTGGTCCATTGTGGGGGTAAAGATAGCTCCCGTGGGAGCAAGTGGTTTGAAATGGTTTCATCGCCCAAAACGCCATGCAACCGGATCGCTGCTGCCATGAGGGGCCGGTGATGTTTACCTCCCTTTTAGGACTCGATGTACGGGCCCAGCAAATCAGGGCCGAACGTTATGTTTCGCGGCACACATTTAACCCGACTGGACGAAAAAGGGCGCCTCAAAGTGCCGGCGGAATTCAAGCGCCTGCTCGACGAGAACTACAGCGGACAATTTTACATCACCAGCTGGGACGGGCAGAGTGCCAAAGTATATCCCCTTGTCGAGTGGGAAGAGATCGAGCGCAAATTGAGCGCGGTATCCAGTTTCAACAAGTCCAAGCAGCGGTTACTCAAGCGCACCAGCTATTACGGCCAATCGGTGGAGATGGATGGACAGGGTCGTCTGCTACTGCCTTCCATTCTGCGCGAGTCGGCAGAGCTGAAGGGCGAAGTCGCGGTCAGCGGACGCGTGAAGTTTCTGGAAGTTCAAAACGCGGAAACGCTTCGCACGGAAGTGCACGAGCCGCTCACTGCCGAGGATGAACAAGAACTGGATCGTCTGGGGATTTAAGGCTAACAAGGTTTCGGGTTCCATTCGCGATCTCGAAGCGGGAGTGAATGGAGAAAGAGTTTGCAGGCACGAACAGCGCCCCTGGGCGCGGACATGGCGAGAGCGGGCGGTTTGGCCATGTGGCAGTTCTTTTAAAACCAGCGATCGAATTCCTGGCCGTCCGGCGCGGCGGGACCTATATCGACGCAACCCTGGGCTTAGGCGGGCACAGTTGGGAAATCGCAAAGCGCCTCGGCGCACAGGGTCATTTGATTGCCTTCGATAAGGACCCGGCAGCGTTGCAACGGGCACGTGAGCGGCTGACGAACCCGCCCTCGGAATTGAGTTCCGAGTGGCCGAAGGTGGAGTTGGTGCATGCCTCATTCGCAGAAGTCGCGCAGCATGTGGCGCCGGCAACCGCGGATGGAGTGCTGGCCGACCTGGGCGTCAGTTCCATGCAACTGGAAGATGCCTCGCGTGGATTCAGTTTTCAGGCGGAAGGCCCGTTGGACATGCGGATGAATCCGCAGTCTGGGCTGACTGCCGAACAAGTGGTAAACCGCTTCGACGAGCGCGAGCTTGCCGATGCGATTTACGAATTCGGTGAGGAAAGGAGGTCGCGGAGAATCGCCAGAGCCATTGTTCGGGCGCGGCCGATCGGAACCACCGCACAACTTGCGGGAGTCATATCGGCTGCGGCCCGGCCAATGAACCAAGCGGAACGGCGCATTCATCCGGCGACGCGAACTTTCCAGGCACTCCGAATTCTGGTGAACCGTGAACTTGACGACCTGCGGGCGCTGCTGAGTACCGGCGCGGCGCCAACAGTACTGAGAGCAGGCGGCAGGTTGGTCGTTATCAGTTTCCACTCGCTGGAAGACCGCATCGTGAAAGATGCGTTGCGCGAGGGAGCGCGGGATGGCATCTACCGCGTGTTGACGAAGAAGCCGGTGACTGCCGACGAAGAAGAGGTCGATCACAATCCGAGGTCGCGCAGCGCCAAGCTGCGAGCCGCGGAAAGAATTTGAAGGTTGGGGTAGAGCAAGTTTCGCAGGAAAGATTCACAGCCTGCGGAAAAAGCTGTGAAGATTGTGAATAAGTTCAATGGCCCGGAAATTCGGTCCGTGTGCTTCAAAGATTGGAGCCGGAGAGGCCAAAACGAAAGGCCTTTCGGCAGGAGAGAGTGATGGCAGCCGGAGTACTTTACCCGAGTATGGCAGAAGCTGGTGAGTGGAGCGGACAGGCGGCGACGCCGCCGCGCAGCACGTTCATCGGCACACCGGAAATCTATTTCACCAAGCGCATCGATAACTCGCGGGTGGTCAGGGTCTCTGACCCCAAGCGACGACGCGAGATGATTTCGTTCGGCATCACGTTAAGCGTGCTCTTCCTGTTCGTCATGGTGTACCTCTGGCAGCACTTCAGCGCGATCGAGTACGGCTATCGCATTGAGCAGCTCAAGGCGCAGCGGGACACAACCTCTGAATCCATCCGTGCGTTGAGCCTGGAAGAGGCCTCGTTGAAGGACCCGGCGCGGATTGATCGGCTGGCCAAACAATTGGGCATGCATCGACCGGTTGAGGGACAGTGGCAGCCGATGGAGAGCGGGTCCGCCGATACTTCCACCTCCGTCCTGGCGAAGGCGAACGAAATCAAGGTGGTCTCGTCGGAACCGTAGGATGCGGCCAGACACCCCTGCTTGCGAGGGAAGCTAACCAGGTCCCGGAGATCAAAGTGGCGGTCCGCCAGCAACGGACCGCCTTCTGTATGTAAACCGCTAACTGCAGCAGAAGCCATCCATCTCCGGCGCGCGCCGGTCGAGCAGAAACGGAGTGAAGAGGGAATGCGGGCGAGCGCTCCCAGAACGCCATCGCGAAGGCTCTACATCCTTGCTGCGCTCCTCTGCCTGTGGATAGGGGCGGTCTGCTTCCGCCTGGTGCGGTTGCAAATCGTCAAGTACGGCTTCTTCGTACAACTCGCGCATCGCCAGCAGAACCGCACCATTCCTGTTGAACCCCGCCGCGGAAACATCTACGACCGCAACGGCCACCCGTTGGCGATGTCGATTGACGTGGATTCGGTGTTCGCCGTGCCCAGCGAAGTCCACGATCAGGAAACCACGGCGATGCTCCTCGGCAAGGTCCTGGACATGGCCCCACAGGAGATCATCGCCCGCCTGAATTCGTCACGCTCTTTCGCTTATATCAAGCGCAAGGTCGATGCCGAGAGCAGTGATCGCGTTCGCCAGCTGAACTTGCGTGGGATTTACTTCCGCAAGGAACCGAAGCGGTTCTATCCCAAGCGCGAACTGGCCGCGCAGGTGCTGGGCTACGTGGGCATGGATGACCAGGGCCTGGGCGGATTAGAGCGCGAGTTCGATGACGATCTGAGGGGAATTCCCGGCCAGGAGCTGATCTCGGTTGACGCCCGCCGCAAGTGGTATGGCCGAGTGGAGAGGCCGCCCGATCCCGGGCAGAACCTGGTGCTGACCATCGACCAGACGATCCAGTACATTGCTGAGCGCGAATTGGAACGCGGCATGGAAGACACGAAGGCCATCGCTGGAACGGTGATCGTCCAGAACCCGCGCACCGGCGAGATCCTGGCGCTGGCCAATCGGCCAACGTTCAATCCGAACGTGTTCAACAACGTTCCGCAGGAGTCGCTGAAAGACCGGGCGGTGAGCGATGTATATGAGCCCGGTTCTGTGTTCAAGACCATCACCTATTCCGCGGCTTTCGACCAGCACCTGGTGAAGCCGGAGGACCCGATCGACTGCCAGCACGGCTCGATCGACGTTTTCGGCATGCGCATCCGCGATCATGAAAGCCTGGGTGTGATCAGCATCGCGGAAGCCTTTGCGCACTCCAGCGATGTGGCTGCCATCAAGGTGGGTATGCGGCTCGGTGACGAGCGCCTCTATCACTACATTCGCGAATACGGCCTGGGTGCGCAGACGGGAATCGAGCTTCCCGGCGAGACGCGGGGATTGACCAAGCCGGTCAGTCGCTGGTCGAAGGTTTCGATTGGAGCCATCTCGATGGGACAGGAGATCGGAGTCAGCCCCATCCAGGTCATCTCAGTGATCTCGACCATCGCGAATGACGGAGTTTACACTCCACCGCGCATCGTGGCCGGGGAGCTTCCGCCCGACGGAACTCCAAAGCCGGTGGTCTTCCATCCTGCCCAGCAGCATCGCGTGGTCGCGTCCATGACGGCGGCAGAGATGAAGAAGATGATGGAAGGCGTAGTCCTGTTTGGCACTGCCCGACGCGCGATCCTCGACGGCTACACTTCCGCCGGCAAGACCGGAACTGCACAGAAAGTGGAACCGGGGAGCGGAGCCTACTCCAAGACGAAGTATGTGGCGTCGTTCATCGGGTTCTCGCCTGTGAACAGTCCGGCCATAACCATCGCGGTAATTCTTGATTCCCCGATCGGACTACACCAGGGCGGGCAAGTTTCGGCGCCGGTGTTCAAGCGCATTGCCGAGCAGGTGCTCGAGTACATGCACGTGCCGCACGATGTCGATGTCAAGAACCCGCAGCGACAGAACCTGCGCGCAGCGGCGGACAAGGAGGATGCGAACGACGACACCTCCGACCGGCTCGGCGCCGGTCTGCCCATGGCTGAGACCGATGCGGCCAACCCCGCGACCCAGGCGAGTCCTGCGGCGCCAGCCACGGCGAAAGCGAATGGGCCGAGTTTTGTTCCTCCCGCCTCGGGGGCCTCGCCACCGCCAGCGCACCCTGCCGGTGGATCCGAACCGGCGCAGGCTGCAACTCCCCAGCAGGCGACTCCGGCGGAGCAGGCGGCTGGCAAGGGCACCGTTGTTCTGGATGTGGACAGTGGCTTGGTTGTACCGTCATTCTTAGGTAAATCATTGCGGTCGGCGGTGGAAACTGCCCAGCAGTCCGGGCTGGAGATCAACGCGGTCGGCAGCGGCGTGGCACGCGAGCAATTGCCTGCGCCCGGCAGTCATCTCGCTGCCGGACAGAAGATCACGGTCCGCTTCACGCACTAAGCGGTTGGTGGTTCAACTTGGGAAGTCCCAGAATGGGATTCCCGTGCGTTTCGCTAGGCTCCCTGCGCCCCCTGAGCACGGCTATAATGCGGGTAGAATGAACTTCCTACAGTTACTCGACGGCTCCGAATATCTCGCTCAGCAGGGCAACCCTCCCATTGCCGGCCTGGATTACGACAGCCGACGGGTGAAGCCGGGTTGGTGTTTTGTCGCCATGCGGGGGGAGAAGACTGACGGCAACCAATACATCGATGCCGCCTTGCATGCCGGCGCGGTGGCGATTGTCAGCGATTCTTTGCCTCCGAGGCCGGGAGTAGCCTGGGCACAAGTCTCGCATGGACGACGCGCGTTGGCGCGACTCAGCGCCAACTTCTATCACCGTCCTGCCGAGCACCTCTTCATCACCGGACTCACCGGCACGAATGGGAAGACCACGACCGCGTATATTCTCAGCGCCATGTTGCGCTCCGGTGGACGCAAAACCGCACTCATAGGAACGGTCGAGTATCGCATTGGAATTGAGGTCCATCCTGCTCCGCACACTACGCCCGAGGCGCTGGAACTGAACCAGTTTCTCGCACGTGCGGTAGCGGCGCACTGCACGGAGACGGTAATGGAGGTGTCTTCTCACGCGCTGGAGCAACAGCGAGTGTTCGGAGTGCCTTTCGATGTAGCCGTGTTCACCAATCTGAGCCGTGACCACCTCGACTATCACGGCACCATGGAACAGTACTTCGAGGCCAAGACAATTCTGTTCAAAGGCATTGGAGCCGAGCCGCCGCGGGCCGCGGTGATTAATATCGAAGATGAATACGGCCAGCGGTTGATCAAGCTCTGCAAGAAACAGGAAGAACTGATTACCTACGGAGTCGATCGCGGCGACTTCCACGCGAAAGACCTGGCTGTCGAGAAGAGTGGAACGAAATTCCGTTTGGTCACGCCGCAGGGAGAGTTCCCCATCTGGAGCCCGCTGCTGGGGCGCGTGAACGTCTGCAACCTGGTTGCCGCTTCGGCGGCTGCTTACGCGCGCAACGTGGAGCCCGGCGCCATTGCCGCGGCCGCGGACCAGCTGGCGCGAGTGGCCGGGCGCTTCGAGCGTGTGGACATGGGGCAACCCTTTTCCGTGATCGTGGACTACGCCCACACCGATGAGGCGCTGCGCAACCTCACGGCGGTGGCCAAGGACTTTCTGGCGCAGCGCGGTGGCCCGGGGCGAGTCATCACGGTTTTCGGGTGTGGAGGAGATCGCGACCGCAGCAAGCGTCCGCTGATGGGCGAAGCCGCGGGTGTTGGCAGTGATTTCGTGGTGCTCACCAGCGACAACCCACGCAGCGAGAACCCGCTCGACATCATGAACGACGCCCTTCCGGGTGTGCAGCGCACCGGAGTTCGCTACACCTTGGAGGCCGACCGCCGCAAAGCCATCAATCTTGCGATTCAAGAGGCAAGTGCCGGGGACATTGTGCTGATTGCCGGCAAAGGGCACGAGAAAGTCCAGGTCACCAACGCAGGACCGGTGCCCTTCGATGACATCGAAGTGGCGCGGCACGCATTGCAGATCGCGGGATACGGGGCGGCTCAGCCGGAGCACTCGGCAAAATCATGAAGTTGCGTTTGTCGCGCGCTGCCGAGTTCATGCAGGCCACCGGAGACTTCCATCCTGACGCCGTAGCCGGCGGCTATTCCATCGATTCCCGCACCTTGCAACCGGGTGAGCTGTTCTTCGCAGTGCGCGGTGAGCGGCTCGATGGCCACGACTTTGTCGAAGCCGCTCTGGCCAGAGGCGCTGTAAGCGCTGTGGTTGCCAAGACCCAGTACTCGCGCTTTCCGGAACGGAGCAGGCTGCTGGTGGTGGATGATCCACTCTCTGCCCTGCAGCGTCTGGGCGCGGCCGTCCGCCGAGCGTGGGGAAAGCCGCTCATCGGGGTCACCGGGTCCGCAGGCAAGACAACAACCAAAGAAGCGATCGCTCACGTGCTGGCGACTCGGCACCACGTCCTCAAGTCACAAGGAAACTTGAACAACCACTTTGGCATGCCGCTGCAATTGTTGAAGCTCGAGCCCGAGCACGACATCGCCGTAATCGAAATGGGCATGTCTCACGCCGGTGAGATTACAGCCCTCGCCAGGCTGGCGCAGCCTGACTGGGGCGTGGTTACGCTGGTCGCCCCAGTGCATCTCGAGTTCTTCGATTCCGTAGCCGCGATCGCGCGCGCTAAATATGAACTCATCCAAGCGCTGCCGGCTGACGGAATCGCCGTGCTCAACGCCGATGACGAATTCGTTTCGCAGTTTGGGCGTGACTTTCCAGGTAAAGTCGTGACCTTCGGATTGCGCAAGTCTGCGGATGTCTCCGCGCAGAACATCGAATGGCGCGGACCGCTCGGGTCGGCATTCGACATATTCGCTAACGGCGAACGAGCGCGCGCAATTCTGCCGCTGTTGGGTGAACACAGTATCTACAACGTTCTCGCCGCGGTCACCGTCGGATTGCAGTACGGAGTTCCCCTGAAGCTGGCTGCCGAATCTTTGGCAACGCTTTCGGCCGCTGACAAGCGTGGGGAAGTCCTCAGCTACGCAGGGGCGACCGTCATTAACGATTGCTACAATTCCAATCCAAAGGCGCTGGACAGCATGGTGCGTTCGTTGGCGGAAATTCCAGCGCGGCGCCGAATTGTTGTCGCCGGTGAGATGCTGGAACTCGGTCCCGCTGCCGAAGCCATGCATCGCGATTGCGGCCAGTACATGGCGGATTGCGGAATCGATGTGCTACTCGGTGTCCGCGGGCTGGCGAAGGCGATGGTCGAGGGTGCAACCAGGGCTGGGATGCGCGCCGAGTTTGTGAACACTCCAGACGAGGCCGGCGAATGGCTGCAACGTGAAGTCAGGCCGGATGACGTGGTGTTGTTGAAGGCGTCGCGGGGCGTGCGCCTGGAGCGCGCACTCGAGGTCTGGACGGGTCAGGTCCCGGCCACTACACATTAGTCTTTCACGCAAGATTCAGGACGGGAAATTTGCTCTATTGGCTGCTTTACCAGAAGGGATTTGTCGTCTTTCATATCGGCCCGTTCCGAATTTTTCGCTATTTGACGTTTCGCACCGCCTTTGCCAGCCTCACTGCGCTTTTCATCGGCCTTCTGATCGGGCCGGCCGTGGTTGGCCGCCTGCGTGACTTCCAGGTCAGCCAATACATCCGCGAGGACGGCCCCCAGGCCCACCAGAAGAAGGCCGGGACTCCGACCATGGGCGGTGTGCTCATCGTTGTCGGGATGATTGTTCCGACTCTCTTGTGGGCCGACCTCAGCAACCGGTTCGTGTGGATTGCCGTGCTGGCGACGCTGGCGTTCGGCGCCATCGGCTTTGCCGACGACTATCTCAAGGTAGTGCATCGCCGCAATCTCGGGCTGACCGCCCGCGCCAAGCTGGGCTACCAGTTCCTCGCCGCCGCCGTGGTGGCCGCAATCTTGAGCGCTCTGGAAACACATGGACTGTACTCGACCAGGCTGATTGTTCCGTTCCTGAAACATTTTCGCCCCGACCTGGTCATCAGTCGCCTGCATCATGGATACTTGTCGCCGCTGGCGTTCCTGCCATTCATCGCATTTGTGGCCATCATCCTGGTTGGCTCCAGCAACGCCGTGAACCTCACGGATGGCTTGGACGGCTTGGCCATTGGCTGCACGGTCATTGCCGCCGGCGCTCTCACCGTGCTGACCTATGTAAGCGGTCACGCCGTATTTGCGGATTATCTTGAGCTCTCCAAAATGCCGCAGGTGTCGGAAGTGACCATCTTCTGCGGTTCGATGGTGGGTTCTGCCATCGGCTTCCTGTGGTACAACGCGCATCCCGCGGAAGTCTTCATGGGCGATGTGGGATCGCTGGCCCTCGGGGGAGCGATCGGCACAGTGGCTGTCATCATTAAGCAAGAACTGCTGCTGCCATTTATCGGCGGCATTTTCGTGATTGAGGCGCTGTCGGTGATACTCCAGGTCGGCTCCTACAAGCTTCGCAAGAAGCGCATTTTCAAGATGGCGCCGATTCACCACCATTTCGAACTGCTGGGCTGGAGTGAGTCCAAGGTGATTGTGCGTTTCTGGATCGCGTCCCTGGTGTTTGCACTCTTTGCTCTCACCACGCTGAAGTTGCGCTAATCATGCGGAGAAACGTGGCACAATGGTCGCGCTGGAATCAATGATGGACGTCAAAGGCAAGCGCGTGCTGGTGGTCGGACTGGGCAAGTCCGGTGTGGCCAGTGCTCTCTTTCTGGAGAAGCACGGCGCGCGGGTTGCCGTCTCCGACGCCAAGTCGGAGGAGCAGCTTCGGGAGGAGATTCCCGTGCTGCTCGATCATGGCATCAGCGTTGAAACCGGACAGCACGGCGGGCGGACCTTTCGCGATCAGGATCTTATCGTGGTCAGCCCCGGCGTCCCTTACGATGTTCCACAGTTGGTGCAGGCCCGCGCCATGGGCATCCCCGTGATCGGTGAGGTCGAACTGGCCGCGCGCTTTCTGAAAGGCAAGATCGTCGCAATTACCGGATCGAACGGCAAGACGACGACCACGACGCTGGCGGGCGAGATTATTTCTGCGGGCGGCGCCAAGGCGCTGGTCGGTGGAAATATCGGAACGCCCGCGATCAGCTTTGTCGAAAGTTCCACCGACGATACCTGGGTCGTGCTGGAGATCAGCAGCTTCCAACTGGAAACCATCGAGACCTTCCATCCGAAAATCGCGGTTGTGCTTAACGTCACGCCCGACCATCTGGATCGCCATTACACCTTTGAGAACTACGCAGCCGCCAAAACTCGGATTTTTGAAAACCAGAATGCGCAGGATTTCGCAGTGCTGAACGCTGACAACGAGCCTTGCGTTGCCATGGCCGCAAAGGCCGTCGCAGCCGTGTATTGGTTCAGCCGGTTGCGGGAGATAGAGCGCGGAGCCTTTGTGCGCAATGAACGCATCTTCTGGCGCGACAGTAAGAAGGAACGCGAAATCATGCCGGTCAGCGATATCTCGTTAAAGGGCTCGCACAATCTCGAGAACGTGCTGGCGGGCGTCTGTGTTGGAATGCTGGTAGGCATTGAACCGGCGAAGATGCGTGTAGCCATCGCTGGGTTCAAGGCTGTCGAGCATCGTCTGGAATACCTGGCCACGGTGCGCGGCGTGGAGTACTACAACGATTCGAAGGCGACGAATGTTGACGCCACCATCAAAGCGCTGGAATCGTTCCCGGGCCGGATTCACCTGATTCTTGGCGGCAAAGACAAAGGCAGCGACTACAGCGTGCTCAATCCGCTGCTGGAGGAGCGGGTCAAGCGCGTGTACACGGTGGGCGCGGCCGCCGCAAAAATCGAGTCGCAGGTGCGCGGTACCGAAGTCGTTAGCGCCGGCACGCTCGAAGCCGCGGTAAGGCGCGCCAGCGAAGCGGCGACTCCGGGCGACGTGGTGCTCCTGGCTCCGGCCTGCGCCAGTTTCGATCAGTTTGATAGCTACGAACATCGTGGACGCGCATTCAAAGAGCTTGTCCGCCAGCTCGCGTTGCGCGAGCACGAGCGCGATCAGGTTGGAAGTGGCGCGCGCGGAGGCAAAGAATAATGGCCAAACGCGTCAGTGTCGACAAGTGGATGTTCACGGTCACGCTGCTGCTTGTGTTCATTGGGCTGGTGATGGTCTTCAGCGCCTCGGCGGTGATGGCCAAAGAACGTTTCGGCTCCCCCTACGGGTTCTTGTTGCGGCAGATGGCCTGGGCAGGCGCGGGCATCCTCGCCATGGTCGCCATCATGAACATTGACTACCGCAAGTTCCGGCGCCCGTCGGTGGTCTTCAGTTTTGTCGGGTTCACTTCCCTGCTGCTGATTGCGGTATTTCTGTTCAAGGATTCTCATAACACGCATCGCTGGATCAAGCTTGGCGGTCTCTCCTTCCAGCCTTCGGAACTGGCGAAACCTGCGACCATTCTCTATCTGGCTTATTTCCTGGAATCACGCTGGCAACAGATCGCTGACTGGAAGCACGTGCTGGTGCCGGCGGCTGCGCCCACAATTCTGTTTGCCCTGCTCATCGTCAAGGAGCCGGACCTGGGCACCGCGATTGCGTGCATGGCCATCTCCGCCGCGGTGCTGTTTGTGGCGGGGATGAATATGAAGTATCTCGGCTACGGGCTGGCAACGTCATTGGTGCCGCTGTACTTCCTCATCGTGCGGGTGCCGTGGCGCTGGGCACGCGTCCAGGCCTGGTTCGATCCCTTCAAGGACCCGCAGGGCAAGGGCTTCCACATCATCCAATCCATGATTGCTGTGAGCACTGGCGGCCTGGCGGGCCTCGGTCTTATGGAAGGCAAGCAGAAGCTCTTCTATCTGCCGGAGCCGCATACCGACTTCATTTTCGCGGTCACCGCGGAAGAGTTAGGGTTGTGGGGCTCGCTGCTGGTGGTCGTGCTGTTCGGCGTCTTCCTGTATCGAGGCATTCGAATCGCGCTGCGGACGGAAGACATGTTCGCGAAATTCCTTGCCACCGGGATCACCGCGATGGTTGTGGTGCAGGCGCTCTTCAACATCAGCGTGGTACTTGCCATCATGCCGGCGAAGGGCATCCCGTTGCCGTTTATCTCCTACGGCGGTTCATCGCTGTTCATCACTCTGGCCAGCGTCGGAGTCCTGCTCAACATCAGCCAGCAGACGGACTAGCCATGCGCGTGATCGTGGCTGGAGGCGGTACCGGCGGGCACGTCATTCCTGCGTTGGCAATCGCGCAAGAGTTGCGTATGCGCTACCAGGCGCAGGTGCTGTTTGTCGGAACGCAGCGTGGAATCGAGACGCGATTGGTTCCAGCCGCCGGTTTCGAACTGCATCTCATCAAAGTTGGCGCGTTGAACCGCGTAGATCTGGCGACCCGCATCCAGACGCTGCTGGACCTGCCACGCGCAATGGTTGAGTCAGCCAGACTGATACGCGAGTTTCGCCCTGACGTGATGATTGGGGTTGGCGGCTACGCTTCCGGACCGGCGATGCTGGCCGCGGGCCTGATGAGCATTCCCACCTTGGCGTTCGAGCCTAACGTGATTCCGGGTGTGGCGAACCGCATAATGGCGCCCGTGGTAAGCGCCGCGGCGGTGCATTTCGAGGCAACCTGTCACTATTTTCGCAATTGCCATGTCACGGGCGTGCCGGTGCGGCGCGAATTCTTCAACGTTCCTCCGCGGCCGAAGGACGCCCGCCCTACATTGCTGGTCTTCGGCGGCAGCCAGGGGGCGCACGCCATCAATCAAGCGGTGCTGGATGCGCTGCCCAGGCTGATCGAGGCGGTGCCTGACATCCACATCATCCATCAGACAGGCGAGAAGGATTACGTCGAAGCGCAAGCTGCCTATCTTCGCAGCATGATCTCGGCAGAGGTCGCACCTTTCATCGATGACATGCCCGGTGCATTCGCCCAGGCCGACCTGCTGGTCTGCCGCTCCGGAGCCAGCACGGTTGCTGAAATTACCGCGGCCGGAAAGCCAGCTATTTTTATCCCGCTGCCTACCGCTGCTGATGATCACCAGCGCCATAACGCGGCGACGCTTGCCTCAGCCGATGCCGCGCGGTTGCTGCCGCAGTCCGAACTCACCAGTGAGCGATTGGTTAAGGAAATCGCGTCGCTGTTGCGCGACCGGCAGAGACTAACCAGTATGTCGGAGGCGGCGCGGCGCTTCGCGCATCCTGACGCCGCAGCCAGGATTGCGGCGCTTGCCGCCCGGGTCGCTGGTGTCCCGGGCCAACACGCGGTAGCCTAGAGCTCGCCTCTCCCATGTTTGCGAAAATCCAGCGCGTCCATTTTGTAGGTATCGGCGGCATCGGCATGAGCGGCATTGCCGAGGTGTTGCTGAATCTCGGCTACAAGGTCTCCGGCTCTGACACGAAGCTTTCCTCTGTCACCCAGCGGCTGACGGCCATGGGAGCGATGATCTGCGAAGGTCACGGCGCCGGCAACATTGCCGGGGCGGATGTGGTCATCGTCAGCTCCGCGATTACTCCTGACAATCCTGAAGTCTTTGCCGCCCAGCAGCAGCACATCCCGGTGATTCAGCGCGCGGAGATGCTCGCCGAACTCATGCGCCTGAAATACGGCATCGCGATCGCCGGCATGCATGGGAAAACCACCACAACATCCATGGTGGCGGCAGTGCTTGCGGCGGGAGGACTGGATCCGACCGTGGTGGTCGGCGGGCGGGTGGACGCCATGGGCTCCAATGCCCGGCTCGGAAAGTCGCAATACCTGGTGGCCGAGGCCGACGAAAGCGATCGCTCGTTCCTCAAACTCTCGCCAATTCTCGCGGTCGTGACCAACATCGATCGCGAACACATGGACTGCTATCGCGACATGGATGATGTTGAGCGGACCTTCCTCGAGTTTATGGATTCGGTGCCGTTCTACGGCATGGTCGTCGCGTGCAATGACAACGACGACTTGCGGCGGCTCCTCCCCGCGGTACAGCGCCGCACTCTCAGCTACGGAACGCGCGAGGGATCGGATTTCCACATTTCGAATGTGCGCTGCGGTCCTCGTGAGAACAGCCCGGTGCTGAGCGCTTTCACGTCACCTATCGCGCTAGCAATCTCGGCGAATTCCTCTTGCGCGTTCCCGGAGAACACAATGTAAGAAACGCGACGGCGGCGATTGCAGTCGGCTTCGGACTCGATGTGCCGGTCGAGGAAATCCGCCACGCGCTGGAGAACTTCAACGGAGTGGACCGCCGCTTCCAGCGCCTGGGAAGTGCCGGTGGCGTGACCGTGATTGACGATTACGGGCACCATCCCACGGAAATCCGGGCGACGCTGGCGGCCGCGCGCCAATGCGGCTTCGCGAAGCTGCATGTCATCTTTCAGCCGCACCGCTACACCCGCACGCAGTTGCTGCTGGATGATTTCGCCACCGCATTCTGCGATGCCGACTCCGTTTTCGTCCTCGATATCTACGCGGCGAGCGAGCAGCCGATTGCCGGGATTACGTCCGAGCTGCTGGTGAACCGCATCACCGAGGCTGGGGGCCAGGAGGCGCTTTATGCGCCCACGTTCCAGCAAGCTGTCGCGCTGGCAGCGAGTGCAGCAAAATCGGGAGACGCGATTCTCACTCTCGGCGCGGGAAGCGTGTGGCAGTTGGGGCCCAAGGTATTGCAAGAGTTGGAAAGCCGCAAGGTGGAGAGTTTCCGCGGATAGGTGCCGGGCGTCTCTTCGCTGGCAGGTTTCTGCACAAAGCGAGTGCACCGGCGCACGTTACCATTCTGGTTCGTTTTCGTCCGCCGAAGAGTGACTTCCTTCGTCAATCGTCTGGAATCGCGCGCCCCTGCTGCCTATGATGCGCCTACTGTTTTCAAACCCAGCACATCCGCACAAAAACCGATGAAAAGCGTCTCCGCAATTCTGACAAAAACAGTTATAGTGAGGCGGATAGTCGGAGTTTGGGACGTTTCAACCGGTTTTCATGGCGCGGAAAAACTCAACTACAACGCCGGAAGAAGAACTCGAAGTGACGGAGAACGAGTCCGCCGTTCGTTCGCGCGGTTACGATGATTCGCCGCTCGATGCCCGCATGCTCGACCTTGACGACGAGGCCGAGTCGCCGTTTTTACGCGGCCAGAAGCGGGTTCCGGTGCGTCGCGGCGCCATTCCGCGCAAAGCCGCCAGCCGCATCAAGATCGCCTTCATCCTGACTCTGGTGGTCGGGTCCGTCGCCCTTATCGGGATCGCGGTTCACCAGTACGCGACGACCTCCTGGCGCTTTCGCATCGATACCAGCGACAATATTCAGATTTCCCGTACCACTAATGTCACTCGAGCGCAGGTGCTCGACGTGATGGCCAGCGATATCGACCGCAACGTCTTCTTCGTACCGCTCGACCAACGAAAGAAACAGTTGGAGTCGATTCCGTGGGTGCAATCGGCGTCGGTGATGCGCCTGCTGCCCAACCGGCTGAAGATCGCCATCAAGGAGCGTACGCCGGTAGCGTTTGTCGAAATCAACTCGCATGTCGAGCTGATTGATGCCAGTGGCGTGATCATGGAGCCGCCTGCAAATTCGCTGACCGCATATTCGTTCCCCGTTATCGTGGGCATGACGGACAACGAGCCGCTCTCGATGCGCGCGGCGCGCATGAAGGTGTACCTCGAGCTTATGAAAGAGCTGGATGGTAGCGGGGCCCATTACTCGCGCGATCTGAGTGACATTGATCTCTCCGATCCCGACGATGTGAAGGCGACGGTGACCGATCCGCAAGGGGCGGTGCTGGTGCACCTCGGCTCATCGAATTTCCTGGATCGCTTCCAGGTGTATGTGACGCACGTGCAGGAGTGGAGGTCGCATTTCCAGAAGCTGCAATCTGTGGATCTCCGATTTCCGCACCAGGTGATCGTTAATCCTGATGTTGGGGGCAGCGAGCGATCTGAGTCGGCGAACGGCGGCACTGCGGAAGAAGCTGCCGAAACCCGGACAGGGGAAGACGGCACTAGCGAGTAAAGCGAAGAAATAGTCTCGAACAATGGGAAGCCAAACGGAAAACCTGCTTACGGTCATCGATGTCGGTAGTGCCAAGACGTGCGCTATCGTCGCCGAAGTGAACGACTATGCCCTGCGCTATCGCGGGCACGGCATCTCCGATTCGCGGGGCATGCGAAAGGGCGTGATTGCCGACCTCGACAAGGCGGTGGACTCCATCAAGAAGGCGGTGGAGGAGGCTGAGAACACAGCGCAGGCTCCGGTGGAACACGCTCTGGTCGGCATAGGCGGCTCGCACATCCGCGGTCTGAACAGCCACGGTGGAATCGTGCTGGGTTCCCGTTCGCGTGAGATCAGCCGGGACGACGTGCGCCAGGCGGTCGAAAAGGCGCGCAGCATCGCCATGCCCGATGATCGCGAGGCGCTGCACTTGCTGCCGCAGGAATTCATTCTCGACGGGCAGGGCGGCGTCCACGATCCTGCCGGGCTGATGGGCAAGAAGCTTGAGGTGCGCGTCCACGTCGTCACAGCCGGCGGAACAGCGACCCAGAACCTGGTCGCGGCGCTGAACCGCGCCGGCATTCACGTGGACGACACGGTCTTCGAAGCCCTGGCATGCGCCGACTCGGTGCTGCAAAGCGATGAGCGCGAACTCGGCGTTTGCCTGGCCGACATCGGCGCCGGATCAACCGACCTCATTGTGTACTTCGAAGGAGTGGTGATCCACACCGGCGTCATCCCGATTGGTGGGGACCATTTCACTAATGATGTCGGTGTCGGGTTCCGCACGCCCATCACTGATGCGGAAAACATCAAGAGGATGTTTGGCTGCGCCATCGTCACGCGCATTCCGGAAGGCAACGAGATCGAGGTCACCTCCGTTGGCGATCGCCCGACGCGCTTGATGCAGCAGCGCATGCTGGGCGAGATCCTCGAGCCGCGCGCGCGTGAGCTTATGGAGTTGCTACGCGATCACCTTCGCCAGGCCGGTGTGCACGAATTGCTGGGAGCGGGGCTGGTTTTCACCGGCGGCGGCGCGCGCCTGAATGGGTTGCTGGAGGTGGCGGAAGATATACTGCGGCGGCCAGTGCGGTTGGGATATCCGGTTCCCATCGCCAAATTGCCGTCGAGCCTGCTCGAGCCGGAATTTTCCACGGCCATCGGCATGGTGCTCTATGGACATCGAGCGCGCCAGGTCCGAATGAATATTGATCGTGGCCTCGGGGCCAAGCTTAAAGCACTGTTCGCAAGGCAGAACGCTTAACCAAATTCATTGCACAGCACCGCCGCAGCGGCGCTGACTGGGGTTGAACATGATCGAAGACTTCAACGACAAAGCCCGTCCTGAAAACGACATTCGCATTCACTTCAACGATGAGTTGCTCAACAGCGCCAAGATCAAGGTCATCGGAGTTGGCGGCGGCGGTGGTAATGCCGTCAACCGCATGATCGAGTCCCACCTGGAAGGCGTGGAATTCGTGGTGGCCAACACCGATCTGCAGGCGCTGAAACTCTCGAATGCGCCGGTGAAGATCCAGTTGGGCGTAAAACTCACTAACGGATTAGGAGCAGGCGCCAATCCGGATGTCGGGCGCAAAGCCGCGCTCGAGGATGCCGACAAAATCATCGAGGCGCTGGAAGGCGCTGATATGGTGTTCGTCACCACCGGCCTCGGCGGAGGAACCGGAACTGGCGCGGCGCCGATCATCGCTTCCCTGGCCAGCGAAATGGGCGCGTTGACCGTCGCCGTCGTTACCAAGCCGTTCGCCTTTGAGGGCAAGCGCCGCCAGAACCAGGCGGAGCGCGGGCTGCAGGAGCTGATCGATTCGGTGGACACCACCGTAGTCATCCCCAACGAAAAGTTGCTGGCCGTGGCCAAGGACGCCGGCTTCTTCGAATCGTTCCGCGTTGCCGACGACATTCTGCGGCAGGCGGTGCAGGGCATCTCCGACATCATCACCATTCCCGGCATCATCAACCGTGACTTCGCCGACGTGAAAACCATCATGGCAGGTATGGGCTACGCCGTGATGGGAACCGCGACCGCCAAGGGCGAGGGCCGGGCGACTCTGGCCGCGCAAGCTGCCATAGCCTCACCGCTGCTGGAAGAGGGAGCCATCGATGGTGCGCGTGGAATCCTGATCAATGTCACTGGCTCAAGTTCACTGCGGCTGGCGGAAGTAAACGAGGCGTCCACCATCATCCAGAGCGCCGCGCACGAGGATGCCAATATCATCTTCGGCGCCGTGCTCGACGAGAAGATGAAGGACGAGGTCAAGATCACGGTGATTGCCACCGGTTTCAAAGATGTCGCGCGGCGGCCTGGACAAACGACCCCGGCGACCGAAGCGGCGCATAGAGCTCATACTGCGGCTGCCAGTGTGCACGCAACCTATGAAGTGCCGGCGATGCCACAACCACCCGTCTCGAAGGCGGCGCCAGCAAGGTCCGAGCCAGTCTGGCACTCGGAACCTGAGCCACCTCGAGTCTCGGAGCATCCGCGCGCCGTTCCATATGTCCCCGAGAACCTCGATGATATCGATTCGGAAATCGTGCGTCATGCCGAGCCGCTGGAGGACTTCCAGGCGCGTTCTTCGGCTGCTGGACGGAACGAGCCACTCGCGATCGAAACCGTTGGCGGTGGCGTCGATATCAGCTATGACGCCGACGACCTCGAGATTCCAGCGTTCTTGCGCAAACGGGGAGAAGCTAAAGCGAAGCCGGAGAGTAAAAAAACGGTTTAGAGCAGTTCCGTAATTGCTGTATCCCTGGATTGTTTGGGTAGAGCGGCGCTTCAGCGCCGCGTCCAGACGCGCCCAAAAGGTTCGTGGCTTCAGCCCGAGGACACGGGCTGAAGCCACGGGGCAAAGCAGCAAGAGCGCAACGCAGGCCTGAAGGCCTGCTACTACTAGGACACAGCAACTCTGAATCTGCTCTAGCTGATTATTGCGACTATCTGCCGTTTGCTGAGGCCTGCGCAGCCTACTGTATAGGTTGCGGTTTCTGCGCCATCAGCTCCGTGAAGCGCTTGTCCGCACGCAAGCTGGCGAACTCGGACTCGGTGTATACCTTGTTGATGTCCTTGTAACCGTCCTCCATGGCTTTCCGCAGATACTCGAGCGAGTGCTCGAAATCGCCCGCCTGAGCGTACATTCTGGCCACCATGAAGGAGAAGGCGGCGCGATCTTCGGGTGAAGTCGATTGCGCCATGACGCCTGTTTTCGAGACACGGTCAAAGATGGTCGGGTCGAGCTGATAGGCGGTCCGGTATTCCTTCGCAGCCTGCGCGAAGTCGTGCTTGCCGAAGTACGAAGTGCCCATGTTGTAGTGAAAGACGGCGTCGTCGGGCCGCAACATCGCCGCTTTGCGATAGTACTTGATCGCCTTGTCATAGTTCTTCGCCCGCTGCTCGATATAGCCGCGGTTGTTGTATCCTTCCGGAGCTTTCTTATCGGCTTTTATGGCCCGATCAAAACACTTGGTCGCCTCCGGAAAACGCTGCAACAGCAGATACGCCATGCCCTCCTTGTTCCATAACAAGGCAGTCGGATGCTTCGCCATCGCTGCGTTGTAGAAGTCAATCGAGTCGAGATAGCGCTTCTGCGCCCGCAGAATGTCACCCTTCAATTCCAATTGATCGGCGGAGGCGTTCGCATCAGGAACGGGGGCGGGTGGAGCGGCCTGCTGGTCATCCCGCGCCAGGAGGCAGAAAGGAACGAGCAGGCAGATTACGAGAGTGGATTCCTGTAGCAGTCTCCGCGACGATTGAAGACGCGCCATGGCTGGACCCCCGAACTCCCGTAGTATTGCCTAATATTAGACCTATTTGGGCGGAGTATTGTTCCCATTTTCTGGGGGGTTCGTCCCGCCATCCTGCTGTTGGCCACCGCTGTCGCCTTTGCCGAACAACCGGCTGAAGAAGCCCCGCTTCTTCTTTGATGGAGCCTGCTCCGCGGTGTCTGCCTGGGCATTGGCCTGAGGGTTGCCACTCGGGGCAGGCTGTACAACACCGTTGGTGGTCGTCGGTGCCGCAACCGGAGGCGAACCCAGTCCGAGAATCTTGGTGAAAAAGCCGCGGCGGTCGGCCTGATCACACGTGTCCTTCGGCTCCGTGCCGGCGATAAACGCAACCGTATAGGTTTGCGGGCACGTCGGGGTCGCGACCAGGTTGGTGAGTTTGTCCAGAGTGACTTCGACCACGCCCGAGGGCGCCGGGAAACCCTTCGTATCGGCGTACTGCGGCAGCTTGACCGCGCGCTTCATGAACTCGGCCCAGATGGGGGCAGCGGTCGCGCCGCCACTCAATTTCAGATCGGTGTAGTCGTCGTTTCCCACCCAGACGATGCACAGCAGATTGCTCGTATAGCCGGCAAACCAGGCATCGTGCGAGGTCCCGGTCTTGCCTGCCGCCGGACCCACGAAGCCGCGGGCGCGGACGGGAGAGCCAGTTCCGTTGTTGATTACCGCTTCCATCATGCTGGTCAGGACGTAGGCCACACGCGGGTCGAGCACCGGTTTCGCATCGTTGTGGTAGTCCTGAAGGACGCCGCCGCGAGAGTCGCGCACCGACTTCACGATTTGGGGTGCGATGCGCGTTCCGCCGTTGGCAAACACCGTATAAGCTCCGGCCATTTCCAGCGGAGTGGCGTCATAAGCGCCAAGAGCGATGGCGGGCGTGGCTCTCACGCTGCTGATTCCGGCAGCCTTGGCCAGCGCCGCAACCCGGTCGAAACCCACTTCCTGCCCCACTCTGACGGTCGCGTTGTTCAAGGAGAGCGCCAGCGCATAACGCGCCGTTACTTCACCGTTGTAGTTGTCGTGATAGTTGCGCGGTTCATACACCTGGTCGCCGTAAGTGATGCTGACCGGCGAATCATCCACCAGCGTCGCCGGCGTGAATACGGCGCTGTTCCCGGCGTCGGTGTTGGCATCGGCATCCACCGCCTTGAGCGGGGTGCCAGTGACTGCGGTGTTAATCGCAGCCGCATACACGAAGGGCTTGAAGATTGAGCCAGTCGGGCGCTTCGCGATGGCATGGTTCAACTGGCTCATGCCGTAGTTCCTGCCGCCGACCAGCGCGAGAACTTCGCCAGTGTGAGGATCGATCGCCACCAGAGCCACTTGCGGCATCGGCCCGGAATCAACCTTGGTTTCCGTCCTGGCGGTGCTTCCGGTGCCGATTTTGGTCTTATGGGTCCGCCGCTTCTCCACTTGCTCGTCGACCACCTTTATGCCTTCTTCCACGGCTTCGGCGGCCGCGCGCTGCAGGTCGGGATCGAGCGTGGTATAGACGCGATAGGAGTGGTCGTTCAGTTCGCTTTCGTTGAATTGCTCGGAGAGACGGTCTTTCACCAGGTCAACAAAATACGGAGCATCGCTGGCTTCGACGTTGGGAGTGGCCAGCTTCAGCGGCGTGGCTTTGGCTCGGTCCGCCTGCTCGCGAGTGATCGCTCCCGTTTCCACCATGGAATCGAGCACCAGGTTGCGGCGTTCCAGAGCGCGCTTGGGATTCCTGTAGGGAGACAGATAATTCGGCCGCTGGATCATTCCAGCCAGCAACGCAACCTCGGGCAAGGTGAGGTTCTTGATGTCCTTGTTGAAGTAGGCGTGCGAAGCCTCAGCGAAGCCGTTAATCGAAAACGAGCCGCGCTGGCCCATGTACACCTCGTTGGTGTACATCTCGAAGATGCGCTGCTTGGAGAACCGGTGCTCCAGTTCGATGGCAATCAACATCTCCACCAGCTTGCGCTTCATCGTCTTCTCGGGCGAAAGGAAGAACCCGCGCGAAAGCTGCATGGTGATGGTCGAACCGCCTTGCCCGTGGCGCCCTTCGCGGACATCAGCTACGGCGGCTTCCATCAGCCGGAAGTAATTCACTCCGCCGTGCTGGAAGAAGCGGCGGTCCTCGATCGCCAGCACCGCGTCAACCAGAGGTTTCGGTATCTCGTCGAACGTGACCAGGGCGCGCTTGGAGCGCTCCGGCCCTTCAAACAGCGCAGTCACCAACTGCGGCTCGAGTTCGTAAGCTTCGGCGTCCTGCTTCCCGGCTTCGGCAACCTGGGTGATCTTGCCGTTTTCGAATGAGATGACAACCGCATTGGCGGCGTGGAAGGACTCGGGACCGGGAGTGATCTGAATTCCACGCCCTGTCAAACGGTAGTGGCCGATCGGCGAGTCGCTCTCTTTGCCTTCCTGCGTGTATCCCGCGCGCCGCAATTCGGTGGCAATCTCCTGCGCGTCAATCTTCTCGCCCACCTTGACCGTTTGCGGGCGCGCGTAAATCTTGGCTGCATTGCTGAAGACCGGCCCTGCCATGCGGCGGTCCACAATCCTCTCGTACTTCACGTAGAAGTAGGCAAAGAACGCGATGAGCAGAATGCCGGCGATGACGAAGCCGGAAACCAACAACTTCACCAGCGGGTCCTCAAGGGAGAAATGATGGGACTGGGAGTTCTTCCCTTTCGCGCCACGGCGAAACTGGCCTCGGCGCGCTTCGGACCGAACGCCTGTCATCAGGTAATTTCAGTTTTATTGCCACGTTGATGAATACGCAGAGAAGCCGCTAGTCTTAAGACGGCCATGCGGCGCCTTCCGTTACCTATAGATGCGGGGTTCCCGAGGAGATCCTCGGAACTTTCGCAACCTTAGCGGCGCAAAACAAGCCTGAGCGTGGAGACCCTCCGCCCAAGCCGACGAGGTGAACAACAAGCTACCACCAGAACTGTCACTATTGTAAAACAGGCCGCTACTTTCGGCGCTCCCCGGTGGATGGCTGGTTAATAGGGCCCTCGTTTCTTGGGTTGTGCGTCCTCAGCGACGCTTCGGTTGGCGACTGGCTAGTGGCTACTGGCAACTGAGAACTGCTTTGTACCCCCGGTATCTTGTTGTATTTTGCGAATTTCCGGCCAACTTCCAACAACTTACGGGGAATTTTGGCGCTGTAAGTCCTTTTTCTTTAAGATTTTGCCTATTCGGAAGCTGTCCCCAGACTCAAGCGCCGAATCTCTCGGCGGCGCGGGCCTTGGCTTTGGCAGCCTCTTCGTCGCGATTCTTCGGCGGCGCGTTGGTTTCCAGCGAATAGAGAAGGCGCGTCGAGATGGCGGCTACTTCATCGACCGCAGCCAGGAAGGCAGCTTCGTTTGCCTTGGACGGCTTGGTAAATCCACTGATCTTTCTCACGAACTGGAGCGACGCGGCTCGAACTTCTTCCGGCGTCACCGGCGGATCGAAGTTGAAGAGGGTTTTGATATTCCTGCACATTCCAGGTGACCTCAAGATATTAGAACGCCGAAGCGGCATGAGAGACGCTAAGGTCCGTCCATTTTACCGATGCCGCCGGTGGGAGCCAGCCTTCTGCTTCCGTCTCGGTAACAATCCTCGGGTGGATCATGAGCTTGCCCGCAAGCGCACAGTTGCCGCCCGTTTTTCCGCACAATCCACAACCATCCACATAGCTGCACCGAGAACGGGCATTGAACCCAGCGCACAGCAGGGCTACAGTCCGGAGTGAAGCCTCAGCGAGGGAGGCGTGGATCGAAGGGGGCGACGAATCCCTCCATTCGGATTGGACGAAGGCGGCGCGGCAGAGAAGCTCCAAAACCGCCCTGTAACCCTTTTGGTTATTGTCCCGGAGGAGTAAAATACCATATGTAGCGTTTCCCTCTTGACATCCACAAGATGTCGGGAGTACTGTTCCTTTCCACGTGGTTGTTTTGGGTCTTCCAAGCGAGTTTGAAGGAAGCTCCCCTCCCCCAAAAACCGAAGCGGCAGAGGTGACCGTTTCGGCGGGTATTGTGGGTCCCTGGTTCTGCCTGATTCCTCCTGTTTAGGGCAGGTTTCAGCAGGTGGGGTTGAACGTCCTTCTGGCCAGTTCGGCGAGGCGGGCGGCGGTTGGGCCGACGGAGCCATCGCAAGACGATGGCATCAGCGGTGTTCCTTTCCAAGTCAAGGTAGTCCCGGCAAGCGAGTTGCTCGTTTGACGGGGTTCTGTTTTGCGGTGACCGCGAGCAGACACACAACCGGGGGTCGCTTCCCTGCCCAGAATAGGCTGGCAGACGAAGTGGCCCCCACAACCTTGTGGGCGGAAATTTGATACAGCGGGTCCTTAGGACCGCGACGATGTAAGAAAAGAAGACTCACGAACCTGGGTCAATCGAATCGGGCGTTCGATGAGGCACGGACCGAGTCCCGCTTTGCGGGACGGAAGAAGATAGCCCAGCGCTTCAGCGCTGGGTAGGCAGAACCAGACATTCCGAGTCCCTTCAGGGACGGCACAAACAAAGCGGGCCTTTAGACCCGCATCGAAAGCGTATTCATAAGGGTCTAATACATCAGTCAGGAGCACGAGAGATGGCCGAAGTAACCACCAACACCATAACGACCAGCGCCGCATCTACCACCCCCAAGAAGAAGGCGCCCGGCCTCACCTTTAAGCGCTATTTCACCAAGGCAGGAGTCTCGCCTTACGACGAGTTGGAGTGGGAGCTGCGCCTGGCGCAGATCACCGACTCGCAAGGCGGCATCATTTTCGAGCAGAAGGACGTCGAGACTCCGAAAGACTGGTCCATGACGGCGACCAACATCGTCGCCAGCAAGTATCTGCATGGCACGCTGGAAACGCCGGAGCGCGAGACCGGCGTTCGCCAACTGGTGACGCGCGTGGCTGAGACCATCCGCGACTGGGGCATTGCCGGCGGTTACTTCCGCAGCGAGGAAGACGCGGCCATCTTCCACGACGAACTCGCCCATCTGCTGTTGCAGCAGAAGGCGGCGTTCAACTCGCCGGTGTGGTTCAACGTGGGCTGCGATCGCATCGATAACTCCGACGCGCAGAACTGGCACTGGAACCCGCAAGCGCAGAGCGTGGAATACAGCGCAGTCGGCTACAAGAATCCGCAGTGCTCCGCTTGCTTCATCAACTCGGTCAACGATTCGCTGGACAGCATCCTGACACTGGCCAAGACCGAGGGCATGCTCTTCAAGTGGGGCTCGGGCACGGGCACGAACCTGTCGCCGCTGCGCTCGTCCACCGAGGCGCTCTCGGGCGGCGGAACCGCCAGCGGCCCGCTGAGCTTCATGAAGGGCTTCGACGCTTTTGCCGGCGTCATCAAGTCCGGCGGCAAGACTCGTCGAGCGGCCAAGATGGTCATCCTCAACGTTGACCATCCTGACGTGGTCGAGTTCATCGAGTGCAAGCAGAAGGAGGAAGCCAAGGCCTGGGCGCTGGTCGAAGCCGGATACGACGGCAGCGGGCCCGACAGCGAGGCCTACTCGTCCATCTTCTTCCAGAACGCCAACAACTCCGTGCGCGTGACCGACGACTTCATGTATGCGGTGCTGCGCGATGGCGACTTCTCCACTCGCGCTGTGAAGGATGGCCGTCCCGTGCAGACCTTCAAGGCGCGCGATCTGCTGCGCAAGATTTCCGACGCCACTTGGCACTGCGGCGATCCCGGCATGCAGTACGACACCACCGTCAATCGCTGGCACACCTCCAAGAACACGGCGCGCATCAACGCCTCGAACCCTTGCAGCGAGTACATGTTCCTCGACGACTCGGCCTGCAACCTCGCCAGTCTGAACCTGATGAAGTTCGCGCACGGTGGTTCTGGGGCCCCCGCCGCGCCCGGTTTTGGCGGGGCGGGGTTGGGCGGCACGTTTGACGTCGAAGCCTATCGCTACGCTTGCGCCGTCATGATCACCGCGCAGGAAATCCTGGTGGACAACAGCGGCTATCCCACGGAATCCATCGCCCGGAACTCGCACGACTACCGGCCGCTGGGACTCGGCTACGCCAACCTGGGTGCGCTGCTGATGGCCGCGGGCCTGCCTTACGACTCTGACGCCGGACGCGACTACGCCGCCTGCGTCACCGCCATCATGTGCGGCGAAGCCTATCTGCAATCGTCGAAGATTGCCGAACTCTGCCAGCCGCTGGCTCCGGCGACTGAAAAGACGGCTGTCATCCTGAGCGAGCGAAGCGAGTCGAAGGACCCCTATACTCGCGAAAATGTAGGAGGAGCCTGTCCCGGCTGGTACATCAATCGCGAGCCCTTCCTCGACGTCATCCGCATGCATCGCGCGTCGGTGAACAACATCAACCGGACCAGCGTTCCGCCCGCGCTCTACGAAGCCAGCAAGGACACCTGGGACGAAGCCCTCAAGCACGGCGAGAAGTTCGGCTACCGCAACGCGCAGGTCACGGTTCTGGCGCCGACCGGCACCATCGGCTTCATGATGGACTGCGACACCACCGGCATCGAGCCCGACCTGGCGCTGGTGAAGTACAAGAAGCTGGTCGGCGGCGGCATGATCAAGATCGTGAACAACACTGTGCCGACCGCGCTCTTCAAGCTGGGCTACACGACGGACCAGACCAACGCCATCGTCAGCTACATTGACGCCACCGGCACCATCGAAGGCGCGCCCGCCATCAAGGAAGAGCACCTGCCGGTCTTCGATTGCTCCTTCAAGCCGTCGAAGGGCACGCGCACCATTCACTATCATGGGACACGTGCGCATGATGGCCGCGGCGCAGCCGTTCATCTCGGGCGCGATCTCCAAGACCATCAACATGCCCGAGTCGGCCTCCGTGGACGAAATCATGGAAGCCTACATCCAGTCATGGAAGCTGGGCCTGAAGGCAGTCGCCATCTACCGCGACGGCTCCAAGAAGGCGCAGCCGCTCAGCTCCATGGGATCGGCCACGCACAAGTCGCAGAAGGGCGACGCCGTGGGTGCCCCATCCTTGTCCGCAGGACAGGGTGGGAAGAAGATCGTGGACGAGGCCGCCGCGCCGCCGCGTGCGGTGCGCCATCGCCTGCCCGACGAGCGCCTGTCCATCACCCACAAATTCAAGGTGGGCGGCCACGAAGGCTACCTCACCGTGGGCCTCTACAAGGACGGCATGCCGGGCGAGTTGTTCATCACCATGGCCAAGGAAGGCTCCACCGTCAGCGGCCTGATGGACAGCTTCGCCTGCGCCACCTCCATCGCGTTGCAGCACGGCGTGCCGCTCAAGCTGCTGTGCGAGAAGTTCGCGCATACCCGCTTCGAGCCCAGCGGCTGGAGCAATAACCAGGACATCGGCTACGCCAAGTCCATCATGGATTACATCTTCCGCTGGCTGCAGTTGCGCTTCCTCACCGGACAGCAGCAGGCGCTGTTCGACGGCCTGCGTCCCAAGTACATCAACGCTCCGCCGCCGGGCATGCCGGATGAGAATGGCTACGGCGTCGTCATCCCTTCAGGGTTGTCATCACGAGGCGAAGCCGAGGGACCTGCTTTTGGTTCGAGTACGCGCCTCTCTTTGGTGATGTCATCCTGAGCGGAGGCGGCGCCGCGCCGCCGGAGTCGAAGGACCTCTATGGCAGCAGGAAGGTGGGCGGCCCGCTGGTCGGACACCATCACGCCGCCGACGCGCTGAAGGAACTGATTGACATGGGCGACGCGCCCAGCTGCCAAGTCTGCGGCTCTATCATGACGCGCAACGGTAGCTGCTACCGCTGCATGAGCTGCGGCAGCACCAGCGGGTGCTCGTAAGCGTTTTTCACCACGGAGAACACAGAGGGCACGGAAATTTTGGAGGTTTAGTGAATAGGCGACTAATGTTGCATAAGGCAGGCTCCCAGTTCATAAAAAACAGAACTACCGCCGGCGAATACTGGGGCACACGCTAGTGCTGCTCCGTCCTTCAATAGCTGGGAATTATTGGAGGCGAATCTATTTGGCAGAAGGAGCGTTCCCGGAGGCGATTGCACGCGCCAAGGCGAAGTTCGATGGAGGTGATTCCAGCGTAATCCTCGACATCCCGTAAAAATCGATACGGGTTTGGTCCGCGAGGAATCTGCTTTTGGATTCTAATGTTGTTAAACTCGATAAACGTACTGTGTAGGGGGCACGCCACGCCGTGCCCTCTTTTTCCATTTAGCAAAAAAGACTTAGCGGCGTTGAGTCTCATAGGAGCACCATGAGTAGAGACAGAAGGTCTCCATCGCAATTGTTCTCAGCAGTAGTTCTGTTCGAATTCTGACATTCTGTCGGCGCGGACACTGGGGATGCCAATCAGGACGGAACGCAGCAGCAGCCAACACAGACGCAGCCCCAAGGTGGGGTGAAGATCTCGGGAGGGGCCAGAGTTATCGGGTGGAGCAAAGATTTCGGGGCTCGGAAAATCGCCCCAGGGGAGCTATTGGCTTGATAACTGGAACAGGCCACAATCTCATTCGGTCGAGTCATACCTGATCGAAACGGACGTCAATTCTATAAAGTGATCGGGACTGGGTTCATCGTTGCCACGGATACGCACAAAATGCCTACCTCATCACGGCCAAGCATGTGTTCGTCGACCCTAGCCAGAATTGGCATCCCGACACACTAAACGTGCGTTTTGCATGGGAGGAGGGTCAGTCGGTTACTCAGATTTCGGCCTTCCACTTCCTCTGGTTCGCGCTGGCGGTGACCTCTGGACATCGCCTCAGGATGGAAGTGACATTGCTGCGATCGCGATGCCGGAGACCTTTGCTCACGCAGCCAACCCCGACACCCATCAATTTCAGGCAGCGTGGCCGACCGACATGGCGTCGTCTGATGACATTTACGAAGGAAGTTCTGTCATAGTCCTAGGCTATCCTGGAATTGTTGGGAACGAATATCTCGTTCGCGCTGTAGTAGAAGCGGCATTATCGCTTGGGTCGATCCAAACCCCGGACGCTCATGGCGTTTTCATGGTTGACGCTAACTTGAACGAAGGAAATAGCGGGGGACCGGTAATCGCCGTCCCAGCCGGGGCCGACCGGGACGGCGGCATTTCAACAGGCAAAAGGCCGCTATTGTCGGGTCTCGTGTCGAAAGGACCGAAGCAAAACATAACCATTACCGCTGGTGGGCAACCCGTGATGATGTCTGGCCCCAACATTCCTCAGCCCTCTCCACTACAGGGAACGGTGGTGGGTGTTGGCAGTTTTGGAGTGATTGAACCAGGAACTAAGATCAAGGAATTCGTTCTTTCCCTCGGGACTACTCAGTAGACATGCCCGATCCATCCTTTCCTGCCGTCGCGAAAGAGTGGGAGCGAAAGCCAGAAAACCTAGACTTATGAGATGGAGTAAACAACAATGGCGGGTGACCCACTCAAGTCTTTTTCTTGGGTGGGGCGTTTCTGTTCGGGGCAACGAAAATCTTCTGCCCGATCTGTTTCCATGTGCCGTCCCTGAAGGGACTCGAGGGTTTTGAATCCTTACCCTGACGTCCTGGGCTACGTTTGTTTCGTCCTTCGGACTCCGGCTTTGTCGTGTCACTCTGCCGTCCCTGAAGGGACTCCGCAGTTTTTAATCCCTCGCACCCAGGACGGAGCCTGCCGAGCGAAGTCGAAGGTCCTGGGCAAGCTTTGAAAGGGCACTGGGCTTTAGCCGTGCCGTAAACAGTTGTCATCATGGCGGCTTAAGCGACGGGAGGGACTTCGGGGTTGAGACGAGGTGCGATTTCCCGCAGGGGCTGAAGCCCGACTCTCCACGCACACGGAACGGCACGGCTGCAGAGGCTGCGGCAAAACTCAATGTGGACACTCCAGGGTAGCGCGGGCCTTCAGGCGTTAAGAGTAATTCATGAAAGCCGGCTTTAGCCGCTGCGGCACCTCTACACAAGCCCCGCGAAAACACGCGCGTCTTAGCGAGATCGGGGCATACACCTCCGGGCCAAAAAGGCCGCTTCGTAATTAGCTCATGGACGCGGCGCTGAAGCGCCGCACTACCCGAAACTCCCCCTGCAAAACACTTTTCTTAACCTCTGAAGCCGTGCCGTACAAAGCTGTCATCATGGCGGCTTTAGCCACGGAGGGACTTCAGGGTTGAGAACGAAGTGCGAGTTCCCGCAGGGGCTGAAGCCCGACTCCCCACGCACACGGAACGGCACGGCCTAAGCCGTGCCCTTTCAAGGCGTAACCCGCACGAGTTTCTCAGCAGCGCATAAAGCCGTGCCCTTTCGGATCGTAACCGGTGCGGTTTCTCAGCCGCCTAGGGCGAGTGGCCCACTCAAGCTCTTTTGGTTGGGTGGGGCGTTTCGGTTCGGGGCAACGACAATCTTCTGCCCGATCTGTTTCCATGTACTGTCCCGCAAGACCGTTGCGTCTTCAGCGGCGAAGTCCGATGTCCATTTGATAAAACTTGAAGGTGTTTTCTTCGCCCGCCTTCTGGCATGCGACCAGCCGGTAGCGGTCCAGCACATCCCCAACGAAGTTCATCTCCTCTTGCGCCGGCGGGTGGCCCACTCAAGCTTCTTTTGCTTGATTGGGGCTTTTCGGTTCGGCTCAACGAAAATCTTCTGCCTGAGTGCCCCACCTTTCGCTCGCTCTTGCGAAAGGTGGGAGACGACAATCCTCACACCGTAGGGCGTCACAATCGAAGCCCCGACCCTTCGAGTATGCTCAGGCGGAGCCCAAGCCTCTTTGCGTAGGTGGGATTCTGACGCGAGTGCACCGAGCTCGCTTGGCCCTTAGACACTACCATCAACGCACACTAGCTCTACTAGATTTCCCTCCGGGTCGGTAACATACAGCGAGCGCCAATGGACCCATGCGTGTTCGGCGGTCTCAACATGAAGCCCGAGCGCTTCCAGCCTCTTCTTTTCACCTGCGAAATCCGCTAGGGCTATCTCGAATGCGATGTGGTCAATCGTGGAAGATGCAGCATCTGGCCCGCGATAGCCGGGGTCCGCCGAGCGGTCGAATAAGGCCAGCACTTGAGTGTGGCCATCGTAGCCGTCCGCAATTTTGAAAAATGCATAGTTGTGAACCCTCGTCATTAGAGGCAAACCGATGACTTCCTCGTAGAACTTCTGCATGGCGTCCAGATTGTTGACGCGGAGCGCGATCTCGCCCAGGCCGCGTATCAACGGCAGCTTCTCGTTAGTAGTCATTGCTCGGGCAGTTCAGCGTCCCGCGGCGCTGGCCTGCTCCTCGTGGGACTTGGCCCAGGCATGAGTGTTGGCGTAAGCTCCGTGGTAATAGACCTTGCCGTCGCGAATCCGGAACACGTGCGCCATCGGTATGGTGTGGGTGCGTCCGGTGGACTTGGCCGCCCCGTGTAGGTACCGAAACTGACGACAACGTTGCCGTCGGCGACAAACTCGGTCATTTGTAAGTTGTGGCCTGTCTCCTTGGCGGCGATCGCCTGGAAGATCTTCGCGACTTCGCCGGCACCGCGGCAATGAGCGGCAGCCGGAACCTCGGCGGGGCCTTCGAAATCCCACTCGCAGTCGGGAGTGAAGCGCTCAAGGATGAACGGTATGTCGCCGCGTTGGAAGGCGGCGTGCAAGCTCTGGACCAAGGCGATATTGTCGCTCGTGGGTTGATCTCCTCTCTGAAATGCGGGAATTATTCCACTTGCGCAGAGCGGACGCAAGCGTGAGCACTACAGAAAACCGGCTTCAAGCCGCTGAGGTACCTCGACTCAAACGCCGCGAAAACACGCGCGTCCTAGCGACATCGCGGCATGTACCTCCGAGCCTAAAGGCCGTTTTATGATGAACTCATGGACGCGGCGCTGAAGCGCCACTACCCGATACTTGGCGGCCTCCACACGCGAAGGTGACCGGCACACTTGCGGTAGCCAGGTTCGGCGCAGTATCAGTCAATTTGCGAGGATGAGGTAGACGTGTCTTCGCAGGCTGCACCCAGTGTGCGGGCCCGGAAAGCTCTTTGAAAAGCAGTTGCCAGTGGGCAGTTACCGGTTGTCAGGCTAGCGGCGTTGTCTGACCGTTTGATCCGCAGCCCTCCCTCCCGTCATCGAGCAAATCCTCTTGGCAGCCAATTTGTCTTTATAAATAAGTCACTGCTGTTTGAAGAATTTACGTATAAATCGATCTGGAATCAAGATGTTACTCGGAGAAAGCTTGTAAACCGATGATTCTAAAGATTAAAGGAAAGGGGGAGGGGTAGTCAGGTCCCAGCATGGCATCTGGCGGCGTGACGCCGCGCGTAACCCTGCGCGATCGGGTGCGCTGTCATGCCGCGGCTATAATGCTCACATGCGTATTCCCATCTCCATCGCTCTATTTCTGTTGCTTGTGGCCGCCGTTTGGGCGCAGACACCGTCGTCGCAGATTCCGGCTCCGGCTGATGTCGCCGCCCCGCCGGCTGCCGCCGCGAAAACGGCTTCCGGCCTCGCCACCCAAGTGGTGAAGCCTGGCACCGGCAAGGTTCATCCCAGCAAAGAAGACATGGTCACCATTGATTACACCGGCTGGACGACGGACGGGAAGATGTTCGACAGCTCGGTCGCCCGCGGCACGCCGGCGACCTTCCCCGTCAGCCGCGTGATACCCGGCTTCAGCGAGGGCATTCAGATGATGGTGGCCAGGCGAAACCCGCCGCATGTGGATTCCTCGAGGCGCTCGCCTACAAAGGCCAGCAAGGGAAACCGGCGGGGACGCTGGCTTCGACGTCACCCTCATTGATATCCCGACCCACGCGCGCCCGAAAATGTGAAGGCGCCGCCGTCCGACGCCAAGCATACTCCCAAGCGGACTCGCCTACCAGGTACTGACGCCCCGGCACCGGCCACACGCCATCCCAAGCCGAGCAACTACGGTCACCGTGCATTACACCGGCTGGACCACCGACGGCAAGATGTTCGACAGCTCGGTGGCGCGCGGCAAGCCCTCGACCTTCGGGCTCGACCAGCGTCATTGCCGGATGGACCGAAGGCGTCAGTTAATGGTGGAAGGCGAAAAAGTGCGCTTCTGGATCCCGGAGAGGCTGGCGTACAAGGGCAAGCAGCCGCCCTACGGTACGCTCGTCTTCGACGTGGAGCTGATCAGGATCGACTAGCGCGGGGGTTCGTGGCAAGAGATAGGCGACGCGTTTGCGGAGGTGATTGCATGGCTATCAGTTTTGCGAAGGGCATTCGGTCCTTCGTTCCGCGACGACCCTGACGTGGAGATGATGAAAGCCTACGACCTCGATCTTTCGTCCTATACCGAGGTGAAGGCCCACGCCGATGCCATCTATCGGACCGTCGAGGAGGGCAGCATGCCCTGCGACGATCCCTGGCCGAAAGAGCAAGTCGCCAAAAGTCTCAAACAGTGGATGGATGACGGCATGCAGTCCTGAGAGGGCCGCTCAGCGCCCGCCAGAGGCCTTGCCGATGGTCTCCCACACGAAGAGCAGCAGCCACACGCGACCCACCAGGAAGAGGATGATGGATGGATCAGGACCACGGCGACCGTCCGTTCCTGCTCGGGCCGGGGAGGCGTGGACGCCCAGGTAGTTCGTGTAGACGAAGCGGAGAGAGCGCAGAAACACGCCGCGCTTCTTCGGTTCTGGTTCTCCGGGCGGCCGGTTCCCTTCCGCTCGCATTGCTCATGTTGGTGTTCACTCTCGCACCCACAACCAATGGTTTAGGGATCCGGCAGTGTTTGACCCGGCAGGACAATAGGTCACGACATAGCCGCGTTTGGGGTTGACGGGACAAGCTACCTGTTTGTCATCGGTCGGGTGCTGGTAGGCATCCGCACAGTTCGCGGTGAGGCAGCTCGCGCCTTTGATCTGGGTGCCCTTCGTGGTGAAAGAACAATCGAAGTTGGTTGTCCATGCCAGCGGGACATTGAAGAGGATGTTGGCTGCTTTGGCGACACAGTCGTTCGGATCAACTCCAGGGCCACAAAGTTTCGGTGGCGAATGAGGCCCCGAGCCATAGTTCGTGCTCAAGTCGGGGTAGTCGTTTCCTCCCCCGCCGTTGGGTGTGAACTCCCAGTAGGTGCCGAAGCCTCCATCCTGGACCATGCCGGTACCGCAGCAATTTTTCTGGACCGCGCATATACCAAACCCGCTGAGGCTGGGATTGCAATAGGCCGCGTACTTGGCATTGTCGCCCTCCCACATCCAACCCTGGCGCTGGATGGTGCCGGGAGCCCCGCCGAGTGCCGTCCACTTGTCGCAATCGGGGCATTGATTATTGGCCAGGTTGGGATAAGCGATGATGTTGTACGCAGCTCCTGCGTTGAAGGAGGAGATAGCAACAGATTTCTGACCGCCTGGGTCGAGCCTGGCAAGCGGCTGGCCATTCGAGAGCAGGGTCAGGTTATATTTGCACGAATTCACAAACTTGACCTGCCCGGCGTCCTGACCGGCGCAGCTCGAAGGGCCGTAAAGAACAACCAGGCACGTCACCAAAACTGCCACTGCAGTCTTGCCGAGCATAATGCGATTCATCAACTGTGTGATTGCTCTGCTCATAAACATCTCCGAAAAGCTGGATGGGATTTCCTGCAACGGGAACCGTGGGCGGCCAAAACTGTATCACGGCCGCGGCTGTCAGGCGAGCCCAGAGGCTTACCCGCTACAATGAGACATGCACAATTATCGGCTGGTGAGGACAGGATCCGCTGTCAAGGTCTTCGTTGATGGGATACCCGACGTCACGGTTGACGCGAATAAACGAAATGAGATGCGAAACTACATGGCGTCGGCCGGCCTTACGCTCGCAGAGATCGATCACAAGGTCCACGAACTCTATATCACGAACACGACGGAATTCCGCGGCGGCCGCTAGAGACCATCCCGCGCCCGGATGATCCGAGCCAGGCGGGAATCGCCGCGTGTGGGGTGTAACGATGAACATTTCCGCCATCAATCTTTATCCTGTGAAATCACTGCGCGGCTGCGCCGTCGAGCAGGCGCCGGTGTGTTCCTACGGTCTGCAGCACGATCGCCAATGGATGCTGGTGGACCTTGATGCCCACATGATTACCCAGCGCGAATGTCCGCTGGTGGCGACCTTTACACCGCGGGTGGATGCCGACGGTCTGCGTATTGACGCGCCGGGCCACGCAGGAGATTTTCGCTCCGCACGACGCGGGCGGCTGGACCAATGACGAGGTCGTGGTGGACGTCTGGGGGCATTCCTATGTTGGAGTGGCCGCCATTTCGTCCATCAATCAGGCGCTCGAGCGCGGTACTCGGCGTGAATTGCCGGCTGCTGTCCATCCGGGCGGATGTGTTTCGAGTGCGCCGTGAAGTTGCGTTTCACGACGACTCGCCCATCCTCATCATCAGCGAATCGTCGCTGGAGGAATTGAACCGCAGGCTGGCGGCGCCACTTCCGATGAACCGGTTCCGGCCGAACCTCGTGGTTCGCGACGCCGCGCCGTTTGATGAGGATGGATGGCAGCGGATCGCCATTGGGGATGCCGTTTTCCGCGCCGTGAAAGCTTGCGAGCGCTGCGTGATCACCACCGTCGATCAGGCCACGGGCGTTCCGAGCGGCCCCGAGCCGCTAAAGACGCTGGCCACGTTCCGCCGCAAAGGCGAAGGTGTCGCCTTCGGCCAGTATTACCGGCCAGAACAAGCGGGCGCGGTCGTTCGGGTGGGCGACGCCATCACGGTGCTGAGCGCGATGCCGTCCTAAGACAGCTCTCGTTCATGACCTACAGCAGTTCCAGAGTGACCATGGCGTGGGTAGAGCGGGCCTTCAGGCCCGCGTTAAGCTGATGCTCGCAATTCGCAGCTTCAGCCGCTGAGGTCGACGACCTCAGCGGCTGAAGCAGTTTTCTTTCAGCGCCGCAGATGCAGGCCTGAAGGAAGGCCTGCTCTACCCGGTACAAGCCGGATACAGCAATCCTGGAAACGCTGTAACGCCACTGTAATCATTGCTGAGGGCCTTCCTGCTTCGCGGGCGGATGCGGCTTGCTCCAGTCGAATCGCCGGCCGATGATCGCTTTCACCAGCATGTGGTCCGTGGCGCGAGTCACGCCGACACCGACGCCGAAGTTAATCTCCCACTTCGGCGAGACATCCAGGTCGAATGCCGGAATGAACTGTTGTGCCTGGTACGGAAAGGGATCGACTCCTCCCACCGGTCCGAAGCCGCTGTAGTACTCCAACCCGAAGGCAACAACCTTGGTGAAGTTCCACGAGATCTTGGCGTCGGGAGAGAACTCCCATCCCCGCCGCGACTCTGGCCCGGTATAAGCTTTCTCCAATGCTGGATTGATTGACCAGTACAGTCGTCCTTTCTGCTTGTCCACAATCGGCCTGATCTCGAGACTCCAGACTGAGGTGGAGAAAATGGGACGCGCATATCCGAACTCTGCCGACAAACTGACGCCGACTGGCCAATGCCAGCTCTCCGGCGCACGCACGCGCGGACGGATGTGGTCGCCGACCCATTTCCAGCCTTGACCGTTCGGCACCGTCGTGAAAACGTAGAAACCGGTTTCGAACCAAGGCGTGAAACCCTGCGTGATTTCGAGGGTTTCGTGCAATTCGTGTTCGGTAGGTAGGACGCCCTCTTGCGTCGTCTTGGATCCCTGGAAGAGGAAGTTGCTGTGCAGCTCCACCATGGTTGTTTTCGGTGGAACCGTCTCCGAGCCATAAACCTGGATCTCGTAGTTGTCCTGGGCCCGGGAAGCGATGCAGCAGAAAGCTGAGGACGAGAAACGTCGCGACAGCCAGCAGCCAGGAGCGAATGATCATTCCGACCTTGCCGCTACTGCTGCTTTAGCAGCACGATCGCCAGCGGGGGCAAGTTGAGCAGCACGGAGTGATCGAAGCCATGCGTCGGAATGGGATCGGCGGTGCATCCGCCGAAGTTGCCTTCATCGGTGCCTCCGTAGATCGCTGCGTTGCTGTTCAGCACCTCGTTCCAGTGTCCTTCATGGGGAACGCCCACACGATACCCTCGCCGCGGAACCGGAGTGAAGTTGCAGGCCACCAACACTGACGCATTCTGTTCTTTCGGCAGCCGCAAGTAGGTGAGCACGCTATTGTCCGAATCGTCAGCATCAATCCAGCGCCATCCGTCGTAACTGAAGTCGCGCTGATAAAGGGCCGGCTCGCTGCGGTAGTAGGTATTCAAGTCGCGCACCCAGCGTTGCAGCCCCTGGTGGGTCGGATATCGCAGCACGTGCCAGTCAACGCTGCCGTCGTGGTTCCACTCGGACCACTGCCCAATCTCGCCACCCATGAACAGCAGCTTCTTCCCCGGCTGGGTGAACATGTATCCATACAGCAAGCGCAGGTTGGCGAACTTCTGCCATTCGTCACCCGCCATCTTGCCGACCAGCGAACCTTTGCCGTGCACAACTTCATCGTGCGACAGCGTCAGCACAAAGTTCTCGGTAAACGCGTACAGCCCACGAAAGGTGAGCTTGTTGTGGTGATACTTGCGGTGAATGGGGGTCTTCGACATGTAGAGGAGCGTGTCGTGCATCCAGCCCATGTCCCACTTCATGCCGAAACCAAGCCCGCCGATGTACGTTGGGCGCGAAACCATGGGCCAGTCCGTGGACTCTTCCGCGATGGTCTGGATGTCAGGAAACTCCTGGTAAGCGTCTTGATTGATTTGCCGCAGGAGTGACACCGCACCCAGGTTTTCGCGCCCGCCATATTGGTTCGGGATCCACTCTCCCGCCTTGCGCGAGTAGTCAAGGTAAAGCATGGACGCGATGCCATCCATGCGGAGGCCGTCGGCGTGATAAAGGTCGAGCCAGAAGATTACGTTGCTGATCAGAAACCCGCGGACCTCGTTGCGGTCGTAGTTGAAGATGGCCGATTTCCAGTCAGGATGAAAGCCTTTGCGGGGATCGGCGTGCTCGTACAGGTGGGTTCCGTCGAAATACGCCAGCCCGTGCTGATCGTTGGGAAAGTGGGATGGGACCCAGTCGAGATACACGCCAATGCCGCGCTGGTGCAGGTAGTCCACCAGGTACATGAAATCCTGCGGGGTGCCGTAACGGCTGCTGGGCGCGTAGTAGCCGGTCACCTGATAGCCCCACGAGCCGAAGAATGGGTGCTCCATGACGGGCATGAACTCGACATGCGTAAAGCCCATGTCGGTCACGTAATCGGCCAGCTTGGCGGCCATCTCGCGATAGCTCAGGGAACGGTTGCCCTCTTCCGGCACACGCATCCAGGAGCCAAGATGCACTTCATAGATCGAGATGGGCGCCTCGAAGTTGTTGCGCTCGTGCCGGGTACGCATCCACTCCCCGTCGCCCCAGTTGTAGTCGAGGTCCCAGACGACCGAAGCGGTCTTCGGCGCAACCTCATGAAAGAAACCGTATGGATCAGCCTTGTTCACCTCGTACATGTGGTAGCGCGAGCGGATGTGGTACTTGTAAACCGAGCCTTTGCCCAAGCCGGGCAGGAACGCTTCCCAAACTCCGGAACTGTCCCGCGGATTCATGGGATGCGAATCGGGGTTCCAGCCGTTGAAATCGCCCACCACCGAGATGCGCTCGGCGTCGGGCGCCCAAACCGCGAAGTAGGTGCCCAGCTTGCCGTCGAGTTCGGTCAAATGAGCGCCAAACTTCTCGAAGAGCCGATTGTGCTTGCCCTCATTGAAAAGATGAAGATCAAAGCTGGTTATCAGCCTGGAATCCTGCTCCGGGGACGCTGTCGATGCCATGGAGTCATTCTCCTCATGCATTGCAGGGGGCTTCGCGCCCGGAACAGAAATCTCCTGCAACACGGGACTTGCCTGCTAACGCGTATAACTATACCCGTTTTGGCGGGTGGTGTTGATAGACACACGGTTAGGTGACGTAGGTTACTGCCCTCCCGTGCAAACGGTGTTTTCATTAAGGTGGCGACGTGCGCTCCCGGATTCGTTTTGCGGCAGAGGGTTTCTGCCAGCGCGTCGACCGCATATTAAGGAGAACAGCATGGCTGACAAAAAAGCGGACCTCGCTGGCCCCGGAATTGGCGACTACACAGAGCTGGAACGCGTACTTCCGGAGGACTACAGCTCGCTGCTGTCACCCAAAGAGACGCAGAGGGCAATCTTCGAGGCGAAAAACTACATCGAAGAAAACCTCTGCAAGGAATTGAACCTGATGATGGTCACCGTGCCTCTTATCGTCGATGAGGAGACGGGCGTCAACGACTATCTTGACCGCGATGGATCGCGCACGCCGATCCAGTTCCACATCTCCAACGATCGCGAGAAGCACCCCATCAACGCGCAGGTCGTGCAGGCCGCAACCAAGTGGAAGCGGATGGCGCTTAAGCAGTTCAACTGCCAGCCCGGCGAAGGCATCTGCACCGACATGCGCGCCGTGCGCAAGGACTACTTCCTCGACCACGATCACAGCGCCTATGTGGACCAGTGGGACTGGGAGCGCGTGATCACGCCCGAGCAGCGCAACCTGAACTTCCTGAAAGGAGTCGTCAGCAAGATCTGGAAGGTGATCGGTCGGGGCCGAGCGCCACGTGCAGGAGTTCTTCCCGCAGCTCCGCAACCCGCGCTATCCCAACCTGCCGGAGAACCTGAAGTTCCTGCATGCCGAGGAGATTCTCGACATGTATCCGGAACTGCCACGCAAGCAGCGCGAGACGGCGATCCTGCAGAAATATCCGGCGGTATTCATCATCGGCATCGGGTGGACGTTGAAGGATGGCTATCCGCACGAGATGCGGGCCGCCGATTACGACGACTGGGTCACCGAAACCAAGTCAGACGACGGCCACGTGCGGCACGGCCTCAATGGCGACATCCTGGTGTGGAACCCGGTGACCAAGCGGCGGCATGAGCTGTCGTCCATGGGCATCCGGGTAAACGCCGAGTCGCTGAAGAAACAATTGGAGCTCACGGGACAGACGGACTTCCTGAAGTTCCCCTATCACCAGGCCATCGTCAATCACGAGATTCCGCTGAGCATCGGCGGCGGCATCGGGCAGTCACGGACGTTGATGCTGCTGCTGCGCAAAGCGCACCTCGGCGAAGTCAGCGTCACAGTGTGGCCGAAGGTGCTGAAGGAGATGTGCGAGAAGAAGAACATTCATGTGTTGAATTAACGCCCCGCTTGTGGGCGTCATCCGGAGCGCGGACGCGGTGAACCTGCCGCGTCCGCTGCCGAAGGATCTGCGGTTCGCCACGGAGACACCGAGGCACGGAGAGCGCATTCTCAGCTAGAGAAAACGGGTGTCAACCCAATCGACTCCGCGCTGGTGTCTCTGTGGCGCTCTTAGAGCGAAATTCCTCGAGCCCCGCATCAAGCGCCATGCTGGTGGCCAGCCTCTACAACCAGCCTAGGTGGTCCCGGATGGAACTTCTTACCCTCGACAAGTTCCCCAAACGCGTTCTCGCGAAAATTGATATACAGAAGGCCTTTATCATTTCTCGCTTGATTGTCGCTGCGGAGAGGCTGCAACTGTTTCGTGCGTTGCACAACAAAAGCATGACCGCAGACGAGATTGGGAAATCTCTCCGACTTCACAGGCTGTATTGCGTTCCATTTCTAAACACGATGGTGTCGATGGGGCTGCTGCACAAACGGAACGACAGCTACTGGAACACGCGGTTTGCGGAGAAGTACTTCATCGACGAGCGCTCAATCTATTGGACTCGGCGGTATTCGAGCGAGTGCGTGACCGCGTACGAGAGGCTCACCGTCCTGGAGGAAGCCCTCGCCTCCGGAAAGAGGCACTACCAGATCAAAGGTCTCGCCAAGCCGGATTACCTGGAACGCATGAAGCGGAACCCGCGTGAGGCTGAAGACTTCACACAAATGCTGTTTTACCTGCATCAGGGAGATGCGAAGGCACTGGCCGGTTATCTCGATCTGGCGCGGCATCGGAAACTACTGGATGTCGCAGGCGGCTCCGGCGTGATGTCGATTGCGCTGGCGACGAAGAATCCGCATTTGCAGGCCTGCATTCTCGATATTGCGCCCGTTTGTAGAGTTGCTGCCCGGAACGTGCGCCGGGCGAAGCTGTCCCGCCGAATCCGCGCGCAAACGGGAGACATCCGCCGGGAGTTCCCTGTCGGCTACGACGTAATCATGTTTTGCGACATAGGTCCGATATCGACCGAACTCCTGCAGCAGGCTTAGCCAAAGCTGCCTTCCGATGGTTTGGTCGTGCTCGTGGACCGTTATCATTTCCGACGACGGTTGTCAGCCATTGGCCCGCCTGGCTGAGCACTTTGCGGGCTCGGGTTTTGGACTGGCAACTCGCGGACAAATGGTCGAGGCGCTAAAATCCTGCGGCTTTCGCAAGACGAAATCGAAACAGGTTTACCGGGATGTCTGGTTCATCACCGGGGTCAAGTGAGTTGCCAGTGGCCAGTTGCCAATTGCAATGTAGTAACAGGAACTCATGCCTGACCGCTGCCTACTTTCAACTGAACTGCTATCGCAACTGACAACTGACTACTGACTACTTCTTTTTCGGCTTCATCATCTCCCAGGCGGCATCCGGCATTTGCCGTCCCATCATGCTGAAGGTGCTGGAACCCGCCAGCATCTCGCCGCCGTCCATGTAGACCATATCGCCGTTGATGTAGCCCGCCTGATCGCTGACCAGGAACGCACCGAGATTGGCGATCTCCTCCAGCGTCCCCAGGCGGTGCAGAGGATTGTGGTCCAGCAGTTTCTTCTCCAGCTCAGGCGTCGGCAGCAGGCGTGAGAAAGCGCCTTCGGTGCGGATCGCGCCGGGAGCAATGGCGACGAAGCGAACGCCTCTTCCGCCCCACTCCACGGCGAGACTGCGCATCAGCGCGACCACTCCGGCCTTGGCGACAGCGCTCGGGACAACGTATGCCGAGCCGGTGTCAGCGTAGGTCGTAGCGATGCTCAGCACCACGCCCTTGTGTTTGGAGCTGAGCCAGCGGCGTCCGCAAGCCATGGTCATGTTGATGGTGCCTTGGAGCACGATGCCGATGACGGATTCGAATGCGTGCGGTGAAAGCTCTTCGGTGCGCGCCAGAAAATTGCCGGCAGCATTATTCACCAGCACATCGAGCGGGCCTGTTCGCCCACAGTTGCTCGATGAGCGCTCGACATCCTCGGGATAGCGCACGTCGCAGGGAAAGCCCGCAATGGTCCCGCCGGTGGAGGCCGAGGAGAGCTCCGTCGCGGTTTGCTGGACGACCTCAGCGCGCCGGCCGCAGATGAATACGGTTGCGCCGAGCTGCAAAAACCGCTCGGCCATGGCGCGGCCAATGCCGGTGCCGCCGCCGGTGATGAGAATGCGTTTGCCTTTCAGTAGATCGTTGATGAACATGGCGTCCTCTCAGAAAGGTATAAACCTACCACCGGCGGTGGGTGCCTGTCTGTGAGATTGGCTGGAGCAGCCTGCTACTCAGGCTTGTTGACGGTCTGGACCAGCCGGCGCGCGCCCGAAGTGCGGCCTGCCAGCGGGTCCGGCAGCATGGGAATTCGCAACCTGATATCAAGGCCATGGGGCTCGACTGGTCCCGCGAAGATGCTTCCTCCGTGAGCAGCCACGGCATTGCGCACAATGGCCAGTCCCAGGCCCATTCCTCCGGTACTGGTTCCGCGGGAGTCGTCCACCCGGTAGAACGGATCGAAGATCAACTCCATTTTGCCGGCCGGGACACCGGGGCCATTGTCGCGAACGGAGAATATCGCAGAATTGGCAGCCGTGCTCAGCTCGACTTCAATCTTGCCGCCCGGCCCCGAGTAAAAGATGGCATTGCGCACCACGTTCTCAATCGCGCTGCGCAGCAGGCCGGCGTCGCCATTCACCTGAATATTGTCATCGCCGTGGTAGGTAATGGTCGCGTGGGTCGCGGCGGCTTCGAACTTGGCATCGTACAAGACGTCGTCAACCACGTCGTTCAGCGACATCCGCTCGAAGCGAGGCTTGTATTGCCCGCTCTCCAGCCGCGACACGGTGAGGATGCGCTCCAGCATGGAATCCAGTTGGATGGTGTCTTGCTCGATGCGGTCGAGCATCTCCTCGCGTTCGCGGACGTCGGCGCGACGCGCCAGCGTCAAGGCCAGGCGGATGCGCGCAATCGGCGAGCGCAACTCGTGCGAGACACCGCTCAGAAGGCTACGTTCGCTCTGGATCTGGTTGCGCAGCTCACCCGCCATCGAGTCGAAATCGCGCACCAGATCGGCAATCTCGTCGCGGCGATTTCCCAGGTTTTCTCCCGCGCGGATGTCGAGGTTGCCGCGCGCCAGCTCATGCGTGGCGTCGCGCAGGCGCTCGATAGGTTTGCTCAGGTAGTGTGCGATCAGGAAACAGATAATCGCCGAAAAGAATGTCCCCAGCTTCAACGTCCAGAGAATGTCTCCGGGAACGCGCTCCTTTAACGGAGGCGGCACCAGCTCCGCAATGAGGACATATTGACCCTTGGGAGTTGTCGCTCGCGCCGCCAGTACGTTGGCTTCGTAGGAGCGATGCAGGCCATCGGTTTTCTCAGCTTGCGCCGCGTCGTCGAGGATCGTCTGCGGGATGGGGCGGCCGGAGAGCTCGTTGCGGCTGGCATCCACCAGCCAGAAGCGCGAGCGGTTCTGGAGAGCCAGCCGATCCAGCAAGTCCACCAGTCCGACCTGACCCTTTTGTTCGAAGGTCTGCGCCGCGAGATCGGCGAGGACCGGCATTTCACGCCGTTCCGGCTGGATCCACCAGGGGTGCTCGGAGGAGATGCGGTAATGAATGCGGAGATACAAGGCCCCGAGCAGCAGGGCTTGCGCCACCCAGAACGGAAGGAAGATTTTCCAGAACAGGCGCCGGTTCATACGCTGCTCTTTTCACGGGTCTCGGCGGCGAGCAAATATCCGATGCCGCGAACCGGCCGGATCATGTCTTCCGTACTGGGACCCACGCCCAATTTCTTGCGCACGTGGCTGACGTGGACATCCACGCTGCGATCGAAGGCGCTCAAGGGCCGGCCCAGCGCGATCTCGGCGATCTGCTCCCGGGTAACGACGGTGCCGGCACGACGCAGCAGCAGCTCCAAAACATTGAACTCCACCGTGGTAAGCTCGATCGGCGTGTTCGAGGATGTCACGGTGCGCTTTCCGACCGACATCCTGACGTCACCCGCCGTGAGCACCTCATCGTGCTCGGCACGAGTGCTCGCGGGAGCGGGTTCGCGCGTGCGGCGAAAGATGGCGCGGATTCTGGCTACCAGCTCACGCGGGTCAAACGGTTTCGCGAGATAATCGTCGGCGCCGATCTCCAGCCCAAGAATGCGGTCGATGGCTTCGCCCCTCGCGGTCAGCAGCAGCACCGGAACCGCCGACTGACGACGCAGCGCCTTCAGTAGCTCGAATCCGGAGCCGCCCGGCAGCATGACGTCGAGAATGATCAACTCGTGCTCACCGGCAAGCGCGGCGGCAAGTCCCGAAGCGTAATCGTAGGCGGCATCCACCTGGAAGGCCTCGCCTTCAAGGAAGCGCTTCAGCAGGTTCACCAGTTTCTGGTCGTCATCCACGATGAGCAGACGGTTCACAGGATTCATTTTGCCTTTTCCTGCGCGCGTCTGCGGTGAAGAATTGTTGCGATATGTGGCTGGCCCCTTCACAAAACTTAACCTTCCTTCACCCACTCTTAATGGCCGTCAAGAGGTCTATCAGGTCTAATATTATTGGATGTAATAGTACTGCAACTGGCGCGGTACATTGCGGTTGCGGGGCGAAGGCGGGCGCGGTGACTTCTCTGGAAGGGCCGCGTCTGTGGTATGCAGGAGGGTTCGTGAAAAGACAGGGGATCCTGGGACTGACGCTGGCCATTTGCGCCTTGCTTGCTGGTTGTAGTTCACAGCAGGCTAAGAGCGCCAAGGCCAGCGGGCCACCGCCGGCGGTTCCGGTCGGGGTTGCCACCGTTCAGCAGGGCGATTTTAACGTTTATCTAACCGGACTCGGTTCCGTCCAGGCATTTAATACTGTTTCCTTGAAGACCCGCATTGACGGGCAGATCATGCAGGTAAATTTCCGGGAAGGGCAGGACGTCAAGACCGGAGAACTGCTGATCCTGATTGATCCGCGGCCCTACCAGGTGGCGCTGCAACAGGCGCAGGCCAATCTGCAAAAGGACGAGGCCCAACTCAACAACGCCAAAGCGCAATACGAGCGCAACAAGGTGCTGTACGAGCAGGGAGTGATCGCCAAGCAGGACCTCGACACGATGCAGGCATCCTTTGGGACCTACGAAGGCACCATCGCCGCCGACAAGGCTGCCATCGAAAATGCGAAGCTGAACCTGACGTACTGCAGCATCCGATCTCCCATCAACGGTCGGGTCGGCCTGCGCCAGGTGGATCCGGGAAATTACGTCACCGCCGCCGGCAATACGCCGATGCTGGTCATCACCCAACTGCAGCCCATTGCCGTCGTGTTCACCCTGCCGGAAGACCAACTGCAGGCTGTTTCCAAGCAGATGAAACAGGGAGCGCTGGTGGTTGACGCTTACAGCCGCGACGATCAGTCGAAACTGGGAAGCGGCAAGCTGCTGACCATTGACAACCAGATTGATCAGACGACGGGCACGGCCAAATTGAAGGCGATCTTCGAGAACTCGGACAGCAGCCTCTGGCCGAACCAGTTCGTCAACGTTCACCTGCTGCTGGAAACGCGCAAGAATGCCATCACGGTGCCGGCGAGCGCGATCCAGCGGGGCCCTGACGGCAACTTCACCTATGTCGTGGATAGCAACAACACGGTGCAGATGCGGCCGGTGCAAATCGCGCTGACCCAGGGCAGGACGGTCGTTATCGCGACGGGTTTGCAAGGCGGCGACCGGGTTGTCACCGACGGACAGGAGAAACTGCAAGCCGGAAGCCGCGTGGTTCCGCAAGCGCCCGCCCGCCAGAAACAGCAGGCGGCGGACAACATCGGATCGCAGACATGAATATTTCGCGGATATTTATTCTCCGGCCCATCGCCACGTCGCTGCTGATGGCGGCGCTGTTGCTGGTGGGCATCGTCGCCTACAAGCAACTGCCGATCTCGGCTTTGCCGCAGGTGGACTATCCGACGATCCAGGTGGTGACGTTTTATCCTGGCGCGAGCCCCGACGTTACGGCATCTTCGATCACAGCGCCTCTGGAACGGCAATTCGGGCAACTTCCCGGCCTCAGCCAGATGACCTCGAGCAGCTCATTTGGAGCGTCGGTCATCACCCTTCAGTTCGCTCTGGAAGAGAACATTGATGTCGCCGAGCAGGAGGTGCAGGCGGCAATCAACTCTGCGCAGACCTATCTTCCCGCCGACCTTCCCACGCCGCCGATCTACAGCAAGGTAAATCCCGCTGACGCGCCGATCCTCACGCTGGCGATGACCTCGGACAGCATGCCGCTTCCGCAAGTGGAAGACCTCGCGGATACAACGTTTGCGCAGAAAATATCGCAACTGCCCGGCGTGGGCCTGGTCAGCATCAGTGGTGGACAAAAGCCCGCAGTGCGCATCCAGGCGAATCCCATGGCGCTGGCTTCCTATGGCATGAGCTTGGAGCAACTGCGCACGGTGATCGCCCAGGTCAATGTCGACCAGGCCAAGGGGCAATTACAGGACAACCGGCAATCCTTCACCATTGGCGCCAATGACCAACTCCTGAGCCCGCAGGGTTACGCTGACACCATCGTCGCTTACAAGAACGGCAATCCGGTGCGGCTCTCCGATGTCGCCACCGTCATCACCGGCCCGGAGAACGTGAACCAGGCAGCCTGGATGAACACGACCCCGGCCGTAATCCTGAATATTCAGCGCCAGCCCGGGGCCAACATCATCAAGGTCGTGGACAGCATCAAGTTGCGGCTGAAGCAGTTGCAGTCGAATCTGCCGGCCTCGGTGAAAGTCACCGTCCTGACTGACCGCACCACCACCATCCGCGCCAGCGTTAAGGACGTGCAGTTCGAAATGATGCTCACCGTCGCGCTGGTCGTGATGGTCATCTTCCTATTCCTGCGCACCTTGTCGGCGACCATCATTCCCAGCATTGCGGTGCCACTCTCGCTCGTGGGCACCTTCGGAGTGATGTATCTGCTGGGCTACTCGCTCGACAACCTTTCCCTGATGGCGCTGACGATTTCCACCGGCTTCGTCGTGGATGACGCCATCGTGATGATCGAGAACATCGATCGCTACATCGAGGAAGGTCATACGCCGCTCGAGTCCGCGCTGCGCGGCTCCGGCCAGATCGGGTTCACCATCGTATCGCTGACCGTCTCGCTGATCGCGGTGCTCATTCCGCTTCTGTTCATGGGCGACATCGTCGGCCGGCTCTTCCGCGAATTCGCCGTCACCCTGAGCGTCACCATTTTGCTGTCGGCGGTCATTTCGCTGACCCTCACGCCGATGATGTGTTCTCTGCTGCTTCGGCAAAAAGACCAGGCGAAACACGGGCGCTTTTACGAATGGTCGGAACGCGCCTTCAACAACACCATCGCGTTCTACGGGCGCACCGTAAAGTTCGTGCTCAACCATCAGACCGCAACCTTGCTGGTTACCATCGGCACGCTGGTCGCGACCATTCTCCTCTACATCGCCGTGCCCAAGGGATTTTTCCCGGTGCAGGACACCGGCGTGATTATGGGCATCTCGGACGCTCCGGAAAGTATTTCCTTTGCGGCCATGTCGCAACGGCAGCAGGCCCTGGCGGCCGCAATTCTAAAGGACAAGGACGTTGAGAGCCTGTCGTCCTTCATCGGAGTGGATGGCACCAACACCACTCCGAACAGCGGACGCCTGCAGATCAACCTGAAGTCGCGCGATGAGCGCGACGATGACGTGACCACGATCATGAAGCGCTTGCAACAGGAGATCGCCGGGGTCGAAGGAATCACGCTCTACATGCAGCCGGTGCAGGACCTTACCGTGGAAGACCGCGTCAGCCGCACGCAATACCAGTTCAGCCTGGAAGACGCCGACGCCAAAGAACTGGCATCGTGGACCAGCAAGATGGTCGCCAAGCTGAAGACGCTGCCCGAGCTGCGCGACGTCGCCACCGACCAGCAGAACGACGCCGCCCAGGCCAATCTCGTGATTGACCGCGACACCGCTTCCCGGCTTGGTATAAGCACCGCTGCGATTGACAATACCTTGTACGACGCTTTCGGCCAGCGGCTGGTTTCCATCATGTTCACGCAGTTGAACCAGTACCACGTGGTGCTGGAAGTGGATTCCAGCTTCCGCGCCGATCCGGATTCGCTTAAGAGCATTTATGTGCCCGCCGGGGGTGGCCAGAGCCCAGCAGCTCAAGGCGGAAACGCCCCGGTTGCGAACAGTCCAAGCGTAGGCGTTCTGGGTGCGACCGCGCAGCAGGTCCCACTTAGCGCCATTGCACATTTTGAAACCACCACCGGACCATTGACCATCAACCACCAAGGGCAATTTCCGGCGGTGACCATCTCTTTCAATCTCGGCAATGGCGCTTCTCTGGGTGACGCGGTCAAGGCGATTCAGGGGGCTGCGACTGAGCTTGGATTACCACCCAGTATCCAGGTGGCGTTCCAAGGAACGGCGCGTGCCTTTCAGGCGTCGCTGGCTAATGAAGGTTGGCTGATTCTGGCCGCCATCGTTACGGTATACATCGTGCTGGGTGTGTTGTATGAAAGCTACATCCACCCCATCACGATTCTCTCCACCCTGCCCTCGGCCGGCGTGGGCGCAATCCTGGCGCTCAACCTGTTCCACATGGATTTGGGGGTGATGGCCTTGATTGGCATCATCCTGCTGATCGGTATCGTGAAGAAAAACGCCATCATGATGATTGACTTCGCGCTGGAAGCCGAGCGCAAGGAAGGCAAGAAACCGATGGACGCCATTTACGAAGCATGTCTGCTGCGCTTCCGTCCCATCATGATGACGACCTTTGCCGCGCTGTTCGGCGCTGTACCCCTTGCGCTCGGCTCTGGGACCGGCTCCGAACTGCGCCGCCCTCTCGGTGTGACCATCATCGGCGGCCTGTTGGTCAGCCAGTTGCTGACCTTGTACACCACTCCGGTTGTCTATCTCTGGTTTGACCGGCTGGGCGAAGCGCTGCGGCACCTGCGCGCGCCCAGACCCGCGGAGGCCCTCGGAGACTAGCGAGATGCAGCGTAAAAGTTGTGCAACGATGAATGCGCGATTTCCTTATGTACCTGGTAGTACACCTTAGCGGAGGGTTGACGAAATGGCGGCATTTGAAAATTTCGAGGAAGTTTGGGCGGCGCTGGGCCGCTTGTACAGCAACATAACGCGGCTGGAGGAAGCGCAGCAGCGCGCCGTAGAACAGCTCGCACAAGTGACTGAACGGATAGGCCAAGTGACTGAGCGGATAGACCGTCTGGCCTCAACTGTGGCGACCTTGGCGGGAACGGTGGCACAACTGGCAACGGTTGCGGAGTCGCACGAGCGGCGGCTCGGACGCTTGGAAGGGCAGTGAGTTTTGAAGGCGGACGCAGCCGCCCCGAATAATGCAGGCTAAATGAACATCTCCGCACCCGCGATCGAACGGCCCGTCGCTACCACGCTGCTGACCATCGCCCTGCTTCTGGGGGGTGCACTCGGCTACATGCAGTTGCCGGTGGCGCCATTGCCGCAGATTGATTTCCCGGTGATCTCCGTGGGCGCGGCCTTGCCCGGCGCCAGCCCGGAGACTATGGCTTCTTCGGTGGCAACTCCGCTAGAGCGGCAGTTTGGCCGCATCGCCGGCATTAACCAGATGACTTCGTCGAGTCAGCTTGGTTCCACCGGCATCACCATGCAATTCGATCTGGACCGCAACATTGATGCGGCTGCGCGTGACGTACAGGCGGCGATCAATGCCGCGCGCGGCTATCTGCCCGCCGATCTGCCCAGCAATCCCACTTATCGCAAGATCAATCCCGCGGACGCGCCCGTCATCATCCTGGTGATGACCTCCGATGCCCTGACCCAGGACCAGATGTACGACGCCGCCGACTCGATCATGGGCCAGAAACTCTCGCAGGTTGAGGGCGTGGGCCAGGTGTTCGTATGGGGATCGTCGCAGCCGGCGGTGCGCATCGAGGCGAACCCCAACCTCCTGAACAAGCTGAATGTCGGTTTGGAAGCGGTACGCGCCGCGGTGGCATCGCAAAATGTCAATGTGGCCAAGGGCTCACTCGAGAATGACAGCAAAATGTGGGTGGTCCGGGCCAACGATCAGCTGAAGAGAGCGAAGGACTACAGGCCCCTCATCGTGGCCTACCGGAACGGTGCTCCGGTTCGACTGAGCGACGTAGCCGATGTTCAAGATTCCTACTCCAACATCTACAACGCCGGCAGCTTCAACGGGAAGCCGAGCGTTCTGGTCGTCATCTTCCGCCAGCCTGGCGCGAACATCATTGCTACCGCTGACCGTGTAATCGAAGCGCTGCCCTTCCTGCAGGCGTCCCTGCCCAAGGCCATCAAGTTGCAGGTCGGTCTCGACCGCACGACGACGGTCCGCGCGTCGGTGAAGGATGTGCAACGCACGCTGATTATTTCGGTCATTCTGGTCACGCTGGTGGTGTTTGTTTTTCTGCGGGAAGTGCGCGCCACCCTGATTCCGAGCGTGGCCGTGCCGTTGGCGATTGTCGGCACGTTCGGGATCATGTACCTGTGCGGCTACTCGCTGAACAACCTCTCGCTGATGGCGCTTACCATCTCCACGGGATTCGTGGTGGATGACGCCATCGTGGTGCTGGAAAACGTGATGCGTCATGTCGAGGGCGGCATGAAGCCCTTCCCGGCAGCCTTGCTGGGGGCGCGCGAGATCGGCTTCACCGTGGTCTCCATGAGCACGTCGTTGATCGCCGTGTTCATCCCGATTCTGCTCATGGGCGGCCTGGTCGGACGCCTCTTCCGTGAATTCGCCGTTACCTTGAGCGCGGCCATCGCGGTCTCGCTGGTGGTTTCGCTGACCACCACTCCCATGCTCTGCGCCCGCTTTCTGAAGGCCCACGATCCCGGCAGTCACGGCGTGCTTTATCTGATGAGTGAGCGTGGATGGCTCTGGCTGAGTCGCAGCTACAAGACAACGTTGGGCTGGGTGCTGCGCCATAAACGGCTGGTCTTCGCCGTGGCCATCTTCATGGTGGCGCTGAATGTCGCTCTCTACATCATCGTACCGAAGGGGTTTTTCCCGCAGCAGGACACCGGACGCATGATGGGCATCATCCAGGGCGACCAGGATGTCTCGTTCGTTGCCATGAGGGACAAGACCAACGAGTTCATCCGTATCGTCGGCCAAGACCCTGCGGTCCGAGGATGTTCTGGCATTTGTGGGCGGCAATGCCGCGCAAAACCAGGGTCGCATGTTCGTCGTACTGAAACCCCTGAATGAGCGCAAGATCAGCGTGGACCAGGTGATCGCCCGGCTGCGCCCCAAGCTCTCCCATATTCCCGGCGCCAGCCTCTATTTCCAGGCCGTACAGGATTTGCAGATCGGCGGGCGCATGTCCAATGCCCAATATCAGTACACCTTGTCCGGCGAAAATCTGGACGAACTCTACGAATGGGCGCCCAAGCTGCTGCAAAAGCTGCGTACCATTCCGCAGCTCAAGGACGTGAACAGCGACCAGCAGATCAGCGGTCTGGAGGCCAACGTCATCATCGATCGCGACACGGCCTCGCGGTTGGGAGTAACACCCCAGCAAATCGACAACATCCTTTACGACACCTTCGGACAGCGCCAGATATCGACCATTTACCAGACGTTGAATCAATATCACGTGGTGCTGGAGGTCGATCCTCGCTACCAGCTCGATCCTGACGCGTTGAAGAGCGTGTACGTGATCACCAGCCAGGGGGCGCAAGTTCCACTCTCGTCCTTCGCTCACTTTGGCCCCGCCAATACTTCGCTCGCAGTCAATCACCAGGGACAATTCCCGGCGGTAACGATTTCGTTCAACCTGCTGCCTGGCGGAGACCTCGGAACGGCCACGCAGGCGATCACCGAGGCCGAGTTGCAGATGCGGATGCCAGCCACGATTCATGGCAGTTTCCAGGGAACTGCCGCCGCCTTCAAGGATTCTTTGTCGTCGGAGCCGATCCTGATTCTTGCGGCCTTGGTTGCCGTTTACATCGTGCTGGGGATGCTGTACGAGAGCTACATCCATCCCATCACCATTCTTTCCACCATACCGTCGGCGGGCACGGGCGCATTGCTGGCGTTGTTGCTGTTCCGCATGCAGCTTGATGTCATCGCCCTCATCGGCATCATTCTGCTCATCGGTATTGTGAAAAAGAACGCGATCATGATGATTGACTTCGCGCTTGAGGTGGAGCGCACGGGCAAGACCGCGGATGAATCAATTTACGAAGCGGCATTGGTCCGCTTTCGCCCGATCATGATGACCACCGCGGCAGCCATGCTAGGCGCGTTTCCGCTGGCGTTCGGCAGAGGCGTTGGTTCCGAGGTCCGCCGCCCGCTCGGCATCGCCATCGTCGGCGGGTTGATGGTCAGCCAGATGTTGACTCTCTACACCACGCCGGTGGTTTATCTCTATATGGATTACTTCAAGGATTGGGTACTGGCGCACCTCCCGTGGGGTCGCCAGAAGGCCGCGAAGAAGCAGGAAGTGCCCGTGTTCGCGGATTAGTTGGGTGTGCCTCTGGGCTGGAGAGTCTACGTGAGAAACTGTGCCGCCCCGAATCCGAGTCCCAACAAGCAGCTCGCCCAAAAAGTTTCCGCGGGTTACCCCGGTTTTCATCTTCCTGCAATCATGTTGGTGCATACTACAGCTACCAAATGGATAGCGCGCACGTCTGTAAGAGAAGGAACCAGAGCTGGTCTCTGAAGGGTCCGGGGATTTTGGTATGCTGAGAATTGAAACCTACACGGTGCAGCAAAACGTTACCCTCCGCTGTTGCGGCAGGATCGTTCTCGGCCTGGAGGCGGAGGCTTTGCGGTGCATGGCAACGGCGCGCTCGGAACAGTGCCTCGTGCTCGACCTGAGCGACGTCGAGGCAATTGATGCCGCCGGGCTGGGGCTTCTGGTGGAGCTACATTGCTGGGCGCAGCAGCGCGGTAAGCTGATGAAAGTCCTGAATCCATCGGAATGCGTCCGCCGGTTGATGGCCCTGACCAGCCTGCATACGGTCCTCGAGATCGTCCATTCCGATACGCTCCAGCTGGTGGACGGAAGCGCGCGATCCCGAGGAACTGACTGCGAACGGCGGGCGATGACCGCGTAGCGCTGGAGGAAATTCCCTGCACGGAGCGCCTCAAGCGAGGAGCGGCAAATTGTCTCCAAGGGATTCACCTTTCCCGGGGACCTGGAATCCATGCCCGCAGCCCGCGACGCTGTTATGGAATTCGTCCGGCAATACTGTTCCAGCGAACCGGAAGAGATTGACATCTTGCTTGCGCTTCACGAAGCGTTGGCCAACGCCGTGCTGCACGGTTGTCAGAATGACGCTTCCAAGACCATCCATTGCACGGTCGAGGTCGATCCCTCGGCGCTCACCATCGTGATCAGCGACCCGGGACCGGGTTTCGATCCACAAGCCGCCACACAATGTACAGAAGCCGGCGCCAACACCACCCAGAGCGGCCGGGGAATTTGCATGATGCGCAGCCTGATGGATGAAGTCAGTTATCGCAACGGCGGCTCCGAAGTGCTCTTGCGGAAACTGCGCCGAGTTCCAGAGCCAGTCAACATCTAGCGGCAAAGGCAACGGCTCCCGGCGGCATGAGACCAAAGGCCAGGTCTGCAGTTCGCGAGGCGCGTCTGTGGCGAATCACTTCTTGGGCGAGGCGGCGGAGGTAGTTTGCGTCTTGGGCTGCAGTGCCCGGGTTTTCAGACGCATTCTCTGTCGCGCTTTGCGAATCCGGTTCTCCCGCGATTTATCTCCGTTGCGAAATGACATGGAACACCTCTGTGTGATGGTACAGGAGTTCCAGTAATCGTGTTTGGGAGCGCACGGGCAAGACGCGACCTTCAGGTCAATGTGACCGGCCGCGGGGAGAAGACGCTACTGCGGACGGTTGGACGAGCCACAACGCGGAGTGGAGAGCCGGGTCCTTCTGGTCTTCGACCTGTCGTGCGCGGCAGTTTTCAATTTCTGCATCTCGGCGAACTGCCGGTCGGCCATTTCCACCACCATATCGAGCACCGTCTTTTGCCTGTTTTCGCCAATCTGTATGAGTTGCATGCGGGACAGAGTATCCTCAGCCCAATCGCAAAACATCCCCCATTTGTTGCAGCCGACTACCACATCCGTCCGGCCAGTTGGGTCTTGTCCGCCGGACTTTTGGCAGCCAGCGAATGTTAGTATCATGACCGGAAGTAGTTTGGAATCAGTGCCTCACGGCGTTCAGCGCCAACCGAATATCTACCACCGTGTCCCCTGAACCTCAATTACGCAAACCAGACTCAGCCATTCGCATAGTCGCCCTCACTGGCTTCATGGGCGCTGGTAAGACCACCGTCGGCAGCAAATTGGCGACTCTGCTGCACTGGGCTTTCGTTGATCTCGATCGCGAGATTGAGATACGGCAGAAGCTGCGCATCCGCGATGTCTTCCGAAGCCATGGAGAACCACATTTTCGCCAGCTTGAGACGGAGACATTACGGGACATCCTGGCGCAAAGTTCCACGCCAACGGTGATCGCCTTAGGCGGTGGGACCTTCATCCCACCCTGCAATGTGGATTTACTGCGATCATGTGGTGCCCTCGTCGTATTCCTGGATACTCCGATCGAGCACCTGCTGCAGAGCTGCCGCCCCGCGACTGAGCTCCCGATCGAAAACATGCGACCGCTGGCGGCCGATCCTGACGCGTTCCGCGCGCTCTACGCGGAACGGCTTCCGCAATACCGCACCGCCGATCTCACGGTAAACAGCCGCGGCAAGACCATGGACCAGGTTGCGAGCGAGATTGCCGCGCGCTTGCAACTGCTGGAGCTATCCACTCCGCCAACGTGATATAGAATTGTTGTTTCACACACGATGCCGCAAGAGAAGATCCCCGTTGGAATTCTTGGCGCTACCGGAGTTGTTGGTCAGCGCTTCATCCAGTTGCTCGAAGCTCATCCCTGGTTCGAGGTGACATGGCTGGCGGCTTCCGACCGCTCTGCCGGGCAAGCCTACGACGATGCCGTGCGCTGGCGGCTGAAGACGCCAATCCCTGAGCGGGTGCGCCGGATGCCCGTCTCCAACGCTTCGCCAGAGGGTGCGCCGCGTGTCATTTTCGCTGCCCTGGATGCGGGTATCGCCCGTGAGTTGGAGCCGCAGTTTGCCACTGCCGGTTGCGCCGTAGTCAGCAACTCCAGCGCCTTCCGGATGCAGGAAAATGTTCCGCTGATCATCCCGGAAGTGAACGCCGGCCATCTCGTTCTGCTTGAAAAGCAGTGCTGGCGCACGCAGTCGGGCGGCTACATCGTGACCAACCCCAACTGCTCGGCGATCGGGCTGGTGGTGGCGCTCGCGCCTCTGCATCAGAAGTTCGGCATTGAATCAATCTTCGTGACCACGATGCAAGCCGTCAGTGGCGCGGGTTATCCCGGCGTGGCGTCACTCGACATTCTCGGCAACGTCATTCCCTACATCGCCAAGGAAGAAGAGAAGATGGAGGAGGAAACGCGCAAGCTCCTCGGGCGGTTGGATGGCGATCATGTCGAGCCTGCCGGATTCAGCATGACCGCGCATTGCAACCGGGTTGCGGTGGAAGATGGCCATACCGAGTCGGTGTCGGTAAAACTTAAGCAGAAGGCCAATGCTGAGGAAATCATCGCCGCATTCAAGCAATTCCGTTCCACTCCGCAAGAGCTCGGGTTGCCCTTCGCACCGTCCCAACCCGTCATGTACGACGATGCCCCCGACCGTCCGCAACCGCGCTTCGACGTGGACCGCGGACACGGTATGACCGTCACCGTCGGACGTCTGCGCCCCTGCGGAGTACTCGACTACAAGTTCACCGTGCTCTCGCACAACACCATTCGCGGCGCGGCTGGTGCCGCACTGCTCAATGCCGAACTCCTGAAGGTGCAAGGCTACCTGTCGTGAACCGCGGCGTCCCACATCGTAAGACGGTGGTGCGGTCGTGATCGTGATGAAATTCGGCGGCACTTCGGTCGAGGATGCGACCGCCATTGATCGCGTCGCCAGTATCATCAAGGCCCGCCTCCACGAGCACCCGTTTGTGGTGGTAAGTGCGATGGCAAAGGTCACCGACCAGCTGCTCGCCACGGCAGCCGCGGCAGGGCGGGGCGAACGCGAGCATGCGCTGGACATCTGTCGCAGTCTTCGCGAGCGCCATTACAACACCGCCGGCGAATTACTGGGTACCGGCCTGCACACGGAATTGCACCGCGAGCTGGGAAGCGAGTTTGACGCCCTGGAGGAACTATTGCGCGGCATCGCCGCCGTCGGAGAGTTGACGCCTCGTACCTCCGACTATGTGGTCTCCTATGGCGAACGGCTGTCGAGCCTGATCGCGACTTCCGCGTTTCTGGCGCGCGAAATGCCTGCGACCCTGGTGGACGCGCGGCAGGTACTGATTACGGACGCGCAGCACGGCCGAGCCGTGCCCCAGGTGGATGAGATCAACGACCGCCTGCAGGACCGCGTGCAGCCGCTGATTGACCAAGGTCGCGTCCCCATCATGGGTGGGTTTATCGGCGCAACCCGTGAGGGAGTGACCACCACCATCGGCCGCGGTGGTTCGGACTTTTCTGCGGCGTTGGTCGGCGCGGGACTGAATGCCGAGCGCATCGAAATCTGGACCGACGTGGACGGTATGAAGACCACCGACCCGCGTATCTGTCCCGATGCGCGCAGAATCAAAGTCATCAGTTTCGAGGAGGCGGCTGAACTGGCTTACTTTGGGGCCAAAGTGCTGCACCCCGCAACCGTGCTTCCTGCGGTGGAGAAGAACATTCCGCTGCTGGTCCTGAACTCGCGCAATCCCTCCAACGAGGGCACGCGCATTCTGTCGCGGACCCCGCGCTCCCGTTCGATCTTCAAGGCCATCGCCGCCAAGAACCGCATTACCATCATCGAGATCGTTGCCGCGCGCATGTTGATGGCGCACGGATTTCTGGCCAAGGTGTTTGAAATCTTCGCCCGCCATCGCTGCGCGGTTGACGTTGTCTCCACCTCCGAGGTCAGCATCTCGTTGACGGTGGATTCCAACGAGGCCATTCCGCAGATCGCAGCCGACCTCGAGAAGCTGGCGTTGGTGACGTACTCAGGGCGAAAAGCCATCGTCTGCCTCGTCGGGCGAGAACATTCGCGAGACCCCAGGGGTCGCGGCCCAGGTCTTCGATGCCATTCGCGACATCAATGTTCGCATGATTTCGCAGGGCGCGTCGGAGATCAACCTGACTTTCGTGATTGACGAAGCTGAGGTACCGGAAGCCGTGCGGCGGCTGCATGCCCGCTTCTTCGCCGAGGTGGATTCCGAGGTGTTCGATTGACTTCCCGCCATCTCAACCTGCTCGTGCTGGGCAGCGGCAAGACCGGCTCGCTGGTAGCCGAGGTCGCCCGCGAGCGTGGACACAAAGTGCACAACATCCACGCTGATGAGAATCCGCAGGCCGCGTGGCTCACGCCGGAGCACCTGAGCGAATTTGATGTCGTCATTGACTTCACTTCTCCCGGCGCCGTGCTGGCGAACATTGAAGCGTGCGTTCGGGCCGGCAAATCAATGATCGTGGGGACAACCGGCTGGTACAACCAACTGGATCGCATTCGGCAGATAGTAGAGCAGGCAAAAACCGGATTCCTGTTCGGCGCCAATTTTTCCTATGGCGTGAACCTGTTCTTCCAGATCGCACAGGCGGCCGCTCCGGCGCTGGCGCATGGCTACATCGGCCACATCACGGAACGCCATCACATCCACAAGAAAGACGCCCCCTCCGGAACGGCCGTAGCCATCCAGCGCCTGCTGGATCAGGCCTCGGGCGTGCGGGTTGATATCACGTCCGAGCGAGAAGGCGATGTGACCGGCACACACACGCTGGAACTGGCTTCGGCGGGCGATCGGATCGTACTCACCCACGAAGCGAAATCCCGGCGCACTTTTGCCGAAGGCGCCGTGCTGGCAGCCGAGTGGATCGCGGGCAAGAAGGGCTTTTACGATTTCAAAGATATTTTTGCCCAGCTGTGAATATTGACCTGCACTTCGCAATACAATTTCACTCCGGAAGGACTATTCTTTTGCCATGAAACTGCGTGGATGCGGTACCGCCATTGTCACCCCTTTTAAGCAGGATGGAAGCGTTGACCAGGCAGCGCTGCGGGACCTGGTGCGCTGGCAGGTGGAGTCGGGCATCGACTTCCTGGTCCCATGCGGCACCACGGGCGAAACGCCGACTCTTTCCCATGAGGAATGGCGACAGGTAGTGGACCTGACGATAGAGGCCGCAGAAGGCCGCATTCCCATCATGGCGGGTGCTACCTCGAACGATACGCGCGAGGCCGTGGCCAAAGCCAAGGAGATCTCATCGCTGCCGGGTGTGGACTACGTTCTGACGGCCACGCCGTACTACAACAAGCCCACCCAGGAAGGCGTCTACCGGCATTTCAAGGCCATCGCCGAAGCCTCGGCGAAGCCGCTGATTCTCTATAACATCGCAGGCCGCACCGGCACCAACATCGAGACCCCGACTCTGCTACGCCTGGCCGAAGTCCCAAACATTGCCGGCGTGAAGGAAGCCAGCGGCAACATTTCCCAGATCGCCGACGTCTGCGCCGGCGTGCCGGAAGACTTCCTGGTCTTCTCCGGAGATGACGCCGTGACCCTCGCCATCATCGGACTGGGAGGGGTCGGCATTATCTCCGTAGCAGGGAATGAGATTCCCGCGGAAATGGCGCGCATGACGCAAGCGGCGCTCTCCAATAAGTGGGACACCGCCCGACTTCTCTTCCGCAAGTATTTGCCGCTGATGCAGGCGAACTTCATGGAGTCGAATCCCGGCCCGGCGAAGGCCGTGCTGGCGATGATGGGCCGCATTCAGGAGGTCTATCGGCTGCCGCTGGTGCCGATGAAGCCGGAAAACCGCGCCAAACTGGAAAAACTGGTGACTGAACTGGGACTGTTACAACAGCAACCGGCGACCATCCACTGAGGTCCGCACTAGCGACTGGCCTCTTGAACACCGGAGCGCTTCAGAAAAGCGCTGAAAGCAGCCGAAACTTCGTCTGCGGTCATCTCCCACTGCCATGCTTCGTAGGTCACTTTGCCGGGATGAGGAGGGCGAGCGTAGTCGTAAGCCAATTGCGGGCGAACAATCTCACGCGTGATATCGAAACGGTTCAGGAAAGCTTCCTGTGAACTGTAGGCGAGGCACATGGCTCGCTTCCGCTGCTCCTCCTCGGGAGTTGCATGCACCTCAACTTCTTCGCCGCTGTGCTGGAGGAAGTTCTGGAAAACCCCACTTCCATCAGGCAGTCGATGGTACAGCGGCGCCTCCCAGCACGGGATCGCGCACCACTTAGCCAGTTGTGCCGCGAGAAAGCTGCAGGAGTCATGATCGGGATGCCCGCCTTCATAGGCCAGGGTCAGGATAGCTCTGATCATGCGCCTTCGCATGAGGTCGGCCAGCAATTCGAAGGCAGGTTCGAGGTTCCGGAACAACTGCTGGTCCACGAAGCGCTCACCGCCCGGCATGTCCGCCAAAAACAGAACGTCCTTCACCCCGGCAGCGTGCATCGACTGTATGGCTTCCTGCCGGTACACGGCCGGAAAAGCCTCACGTGAGTCATACTTTTCGTGGAAATATGGGCCTTCGGGCGAGCCGTTGGCTGCAAACACCACCAGCGGTTCGCGCATCCGCTGCAGCAAGGCACCGAAGGCGATGCACTCATCGTCCGGATGGGCGACCAACACCAGAGTATGGGCGAGTAATTCGTCGATCCAAGCCATTGTCTTTTTCGATGCGACTCTGCAGCCGAGTCGAGATCCGCTGGAGCAGGCGAAAGGTAACAGTTATACTGCCCGCGATGCAAGAACTCAAACTGCAAGTCGAGTCCCTCTACGCGATGGGAGCAGGAGCGGCTAACTTCCCTGGAGCCAGCGAAGTATTCTCGCGCTTTCGGGACGCACTTACCGCGGGCATGATTCGCGCCGCCGAGAAGGTTGAAGGCCGCTGGCAAACTAACGCCTGGGTGAAGCAGGGTATCCTGCTCGGCTTCCGGATAGGAAAGCTGGCCGAAAGCGGCGATCCACGCGCACTCTCGTTCGTGGACAAGGACACATATCCGATTCGCCACTTCGTGGTGGCTGACAACGTTCGCCTGGTTCCGGGGGGCTCGTCGGTACGTTGCGGGGCCTTCGTCGCGCCCTCTGTCGTCTGCCTGCCGCCAATGTTCATCAACGCGGGCGCCTACGTTGATGAGGGGACGATGATTGATTCACACGCCCTGGTCGGTTCCTGCGCGCAGGTTGGAAAGCGAGTGCACATCAGCGCCGCTGCGCAGATCGGTGGCGTGCTGGAACCGATCAACGCTTCACCCGTGATCATCGAAGATGACGCGCTTGTCGGCGGGAACTGCGGGGTTTATGAAGGTACGCAGGTCGGCTCACGCGCCGTGCTTGGGGCTGGTGTCATACTGACGCGCTCGACGCCGCTTTTCGATACCGTAACCGGCGATATCTATCGCGCCACTGCCGACGAACCGCTACGCGTTCCGGCAGGAGCGGTGGTCGTGCCCGGCTCGCGCGCTATCACCCGAGGCAAAGGCGTGGATTGGGGACTGTCGCTGTACACGCCGGTCATCGTAAAGTATCGCGACGAGCGCACCGATCGCGGCGTCGAACTCGAGGACATTCTGCGTTAGCCGTCAAAAACCATGGCTCAGCAGGTTTCAAAACGGCGAGAAAATCTAGCGCTCCTGATCGCCGCGATTGCGGCCATCGCAGCGTTGCTGGGCTGGCGATTGGCGGGATCAACTCCGCTCCTCCCTGCCCTCCGTTGGATCACATTGGCTGCGTTAGTGGTCTACGGATGTTTTCGCCGCACTCTGACCACATGGATATTCATTGCCATGCTGTTGGGCGCCGAGATCGGCCATGACTTCCCTAACGTGGCCAACAACCTGCGCGTACTCGCACTCATTTTTCTGAGGCTGATCAAGACCATCATCGCACCGCTGCTGTTTGCGACGCTGGTGGTGGGCATCGCCGGACACTCGAACCTGCGCCAGGTTGGCCGGCTTGGGCTGCGTTCCATCATCTACTTCGAGATTGTCACCACGATCGCGATCTTTCTCGGGCTCGGCGCCATCAACCTTACGAAAGCCGGGGTCGGCGTCCATCTACCTGCGTCAACCACGACCGAGACGATCCCGCTCACCAAGCTCAGCGCGCAGGACACCATCCTGCACATCTTTCCCGAGAACATTGCGAAGTCAGTCGCCGATGGTGCGGTGCTGGAGGTCGTAGTCTTCAGCCTGATCTTCGCCGCCGCCCTGGCCATGATCAGCGAGCAGAAGCGACGGCCCATGCTGGTTTTCTGCGAGAGCCTGGCCGAAACAATGTTCAAGTTCACGAACATTGTCATGTATATGGCGCCGGTCGGCGTCGGCGCTGCGGTCGCCTACACTGTGGGACACACCGGAATTGGCATTCTCGTCAGCCTGCTGAGGCTGCTGCTCACCTTATACGCGGCGCTTGCCGTATTTGTACTGGGCGTGCTGCTACCGATTGCGCTTATGTTCCGCGTCCCACTCCGCCGCTTCATCGCGGCAGTCGCCGAGCCCGTCACCATCGCGTTTCGCAACTTCCAGCTCCGAAGCCGCTCTGCCCCGCGCGATGGAGGCCATGGAGGGCCTTGGCGTTCCCCGACAGATCGTCGCCTTCGTGATTCCAACCGGCTATAGCTTCAATCTCGACGGCAGCTCGCTGTATTTGTCGGTGGCGGCGATCTTCGTTGCCCAGGTCGCGGGCATTCATCTTTCGCTCGGGCAGCAATTGTTAATCGTGCTGACGCTGATGCTCACCAGCAAAGGTGTGGCAGGCGTCTCACGGGCGGCGCTGGTCATCCTGCTGGCCACGGCTGCTTCCGTAGGACTTCCCACGGAACCGGTGTTTCTACTGCTAGGCGTGGACCAACTGCTCGACATGGCACGTACCGCCGTGAATGTGCTAGGCAACTGCCTGGCGACTGTGGTCATGGCGAAGTGGGAAGGCGAATTCGGGGCGGAGACAACGTCGGCAGTAATCAAGGAAGCAGTTATGCAATAGGGTGAGAGCACGGACCCTAGGATGCTGGGATGACCGTGCTCCTAGCGCCGCTATTCAGCTGTTGCCGTCGAATTTGCAGATGCCGCTGACGAAAGTGTCCGACCGCGCGCTCGCCCCAGACCTTCATAAAGTAATAGTTCAGCCCCGCCCCAATAACAGAGCTGATGATGGGAATCAGGCGGGCTGTCCATTTCTCCACGATCTCGGCGCTGGCCTTGGCTGCGATGCGCTGGATGACTCTCGGCACGAACTTCGACACCAACTGCTTCTCCAAGAGTTCGCGGCTGATGTCGACTCCGGCCGCGCTGGCCGCCGCGACCCATAACTCGGCTTCCTCTTCCTCGGTGTTGTAGGGGAAGCCGTAGATCAAGCTGAGCTTCTGGATCATGCGCAAGGTGAGTCCGGCCAGGATGCTGAGGTCAGGAACGATGGTCAGCATGCCTCCCATCCCCAGACCGGCGCCCTCGGCAGCGGCCATCTTCATGCTGGCGCGGATGGTCTGCTCCGCGATGTGGTCGAGCAACTCGGGATCGACCGAATACACGCCTTCGTAGGTGAGTGCGGGCAGGTCGTACGCAATGCGAAGGTGTTCAAGGTATTTTTCGGGATCCACCTTGATGGTCTTGTACGCCTTCATGAAGGCGCCGCGAATTGCGCCTTCCAATCGCCGCCGGAGCCAGGACTTCCTGTCGATCTGTGCCATGTCTTTGTTCCAGTATAGGCGTGTTTCGCGGCTGTGAGGCTTCACCGCGCTACAAACTCGAGCAGTGCTCCTGTGCTAGCATCAAAGTTGCAGATGCCAATGGGAAAGCTTCAAGTTGTACCCCTCGGGGGACTCGGCGAATTCGGCATGAACTGCATGGCCATTCGCTGGGGCGACGACATCATCGTCGTCGATGCCGGACTTATGTTCCCGGAAGCCGAGTTGCTCGGCGTGGACATCGTGGTTCCCGACATCACCTACCTCTTGGAAAACCGGGCGCACGTGCGCGCGATTGTGCTGACCCACGGGCACGAAGACCACATCGGAGCGCTGCCCTGGATTCTCTCCGAGCTCAACGTCCCGGTTTACGGCACCGAATTTACGCTGGCCTACGTCGAAGGCAAGCTGGAAGAACATGCTCTCCTCGACGACGCCGTGCTGAACGAGATCACGCCGGGTGAGCGCTTCAAGATCGGGCCCTTCACGATCAATCCCATCCAGGTAACCCACAGCCTGGTGGACTGCGTTGCGTTGGCGATCCATACACCGCTGGGGATTTTGATTCACACCGGCGACTTCAAGGTTGACCCAACGCCGACTGACAATCGCCTCTTCGACCTGCACTCCTTCGCCGAATACGGCAAGCAGGGCGTGCTGGCCCTGTTCCAGGATTCGACCAACGTTGAGCGCCGCGGTTATACGCCGAGCGAGCGAGCGGTGCGCGCGCGCTTCCAGGAGATCTTTTCCCGCGCCGAGCGCCACCTGTTTATCACGTGCTTCTCGTCGTCGATCCACCGCATCAAGCTGGCGCTGGAGATGGCTTTCGAGAATGACCGCAAAGTGGCGCTTGTCGGCCGCTCTATGATCGAGTCGACCGAAATCGCTCAGGACCTCGGTTACATCGAAGTTCCTGACGGACTGCTCATTCATCCGGCGCAGATTCGCGATCTGCCTCCCGCTAAAGTTTGCGTTCTCATCAGCGGCACGCAGGGCGAGCCGATGTCCGCAATGTCGCGCGCCGCGGTGGACAACCACAAGCACGCACGTATCGAACCGGGCGATACCGTCGTCCTTTCCTCGCGCATTATTCCCGGTAATGAGAAGGCGATCTATCGTGTCATCGATCACCTCTTCCGCCGCAACGCGCACGTCATCTACGACGACGGCTCAACCCCGCCGGTACACGTCAGCGGACACGCCAGCCAGGAAGAGTTGAAGCTCATCATCAACCTGGTTAAACCGCAGTATTTCATCCCCATTCACGGCGAATACCGGCAACTCAAGCTGCACGCCGAAATGGCCGGCGCCATGCACGGGTCGGTCGGCAAGGTGCTGATGATCGAGAGTGGCGACATCCTCGAATTCGACGAGATGGGTGCGCGCAAGGCGGGACGAATTGCCGTCGGCCGCGTCTGCATTGATTCCAACTCGATGGGCGACGTGGTCGAAGACCTGGTCATTCGCGATCGCCGCCACCTCAGCGAAGACGGGATTGTGCTGCCGATCATCGCCATTAACAAACTGACTGGCAAAGTCGAGAGTGCGCCGGAGATCGTCATGCGTGGCTTTGGGGGCAGCATGAATGAAGATGGCTTCCTCGACCAGGCGCGCCAGACGGTCATGACCACCCTGGAGTCCTCGAGTGACGAAGAGAAGGGCGATTACGGCATGATCAAAGAGAAGATCCGCCAGGACCTGAAGCGCTTCATTGTCAAGAATACTTCGCGCCGCCCGCTCATCATGCCGGTGATTCTCGAGATCTAGACTGGCGGTCGAGCTACCCATGACCACCGTCCCCTGGCAAGATCGCAGTCCATCCCAAAACTAGATGGCTTGCTTTCCCCCTGCTGATTCTCGCTGGACTTGCGATCGCTCTGTACCCGACTGCGCAGGATTACCTGCGTGCGGCCTCGTTGCTGCAGCGCATCGCCGACCCGCATGCCACAGGATGGATCGCCAATTATGACGTACACCCCGTGGACGTCCGTGATTCCACCTTCGACTTCAAGGGCAGCGCTATTCCGGCTCGCATTTACCTTCCGCGAGATGTCGCCTCCGCGCCGGGCATCGTCGTAGTCCATGGCATGCATGAGCTGGGAGTAAACGAGCCGCGGCTGGTAAACTTCGCGCGAGCGCTGGCAGCCAGCGGCTTCTTCGTGATGACGCCCGAGGTCCCCGGCATCGCCGACTATCGCGTGGAAGCTGAGTCGGCCGATCTTATCGGGACGGCCGCGCAGAAGTTCGCGCAACAACTTGAGGTGCCCAAGGTTGGAGTGCTGGCACTCAGCTTTTCCGGAGGGCTGGCCTTGCTTGCGGCCAGTGATTCGCAATACTCGCGCTCGATTGCCTGGGTCGCCGCCGTTGGCGCGCACTACGACCTCGCTCATGTCTTGCACTTCTTTGCCACGGGTGAGGCGCTGCGTCCTGACGGAACAATCGAGCACTTACCGCCGCACGAATACGGACCACTGATCGTGGTGTATGACGAGCCCCAGGACTTTTTCGCTCCGCAGGATGCGCAAACCGCTCATGAGGCCCTCAAGCTGTTGCTCTCAGAGCACGGCAAGGAGTCTGAGGAACTAACCAGAACGATGACGCCTGCCGATCAGGAAACGATGCAGCGCATCTATCATAAGCAGCGGAACGCCCTGGCGCCGGCCATTCTCGCGGAGATCGACAGGCGGCAGGAACAACTGGCGGCGGCTTCGCCGGCTGGCCATCTCAAGTCTCTGCCTGTCCCGGTACTGCTGCTTCACGGCTCGGATGACACCGTCATCCCGCCCACCGAAATGCTATGGCTCGAACGCGACATCCCGAAGGATGAGTTGCTGGATGCGCTCATCAGTCCAGCGATCACGCACGTCGAGGTCGGAAGTAAGGTGCCGTTGCGCGACCGGCTGGCGCTTGTACACTGGATGTCAGTCATGATCCACCAGGCAAGAGCTGCGGAGGGGAGCAAGGCAAGTATTCACTTGCCCGGCGCGGTATGGTTTGCTCCAGTGACGGCCACGGCGCGATGAACCGACAATGGTGACGCTCGAACAGATTCAGCTTGCACAACAGCGTTTGCGCGGTATCGCCGCTCGCACCTCGCTGATTCCCTATTTCCCTCCAACCGCTAAAGCTGCCGTGCCATCCGAGTCCGCACCAGGTCAGCTCTGGTTGAAGCCGGAAAGCCTGCAGCCAATCGGCTCGTTCAAGCTGCGCGGGGCTTACAACAAGATCGCCTCGTTCACGGAAGAAGACCGGCAGCGCGGGGTCATTTCCTACTCCAGCGGCAACCATGCGCAGGGAGTAGCGTATGCGGCGCGCGCGATGGGCGTGAAGTCAGTCATCGTGATGCCGCGCAACGCGCCCCGGAACAAGGTGGAAAGCACCGCCGCGCTGGGAGCGGAGATCGTTACCGTCGGGCCTGCCAGCACCGAGCGCCTGCAAAGAGCCGAAGAACTGGCGCGCCAGCATGGCTACATGATTGTGCCTCCGTACAACGATCAGCACATCATCGCCGGGGCGGGGACAACGGGGCTGGAAATCCTGGAAGATTGCCCTGAGGTCGACCTCGTGCTCGTACCCGTCGGCGGTGGCGGATTGATCAGTGGGATCGCGTCGGCGATCAAGCTGAGTGGCTCGAAAGCGAAAGTGATTGGAGTTGAGCCGGAATTGGCCAACGATGCGCAGCAGAGTTTCCGCAAGGGGGAGATCGTGCAACTTCCGGCGGACCGCGTTTCCAGCACCCTGGCCGATGGCCTACGGACGCAGTCCGTGGGGCCGCTGAATTTCGAGCACATCCGGGCTTATGTGGATGACATTATCACTGTGACTGAAGATGAAATCCGCACTGCCATGCGCCGGATGGTTACCAATGCCCGTCTCGTCGCCGAGCCGAGCGGCGCGGTGACATTTGCCGCCTGGTTGTTCCACGCCAAAGAACTGCCCGAGTCAAAGAAGGCGGTCATAGTTATCAGCGGAGGCAATGTCGAACCGGAGTTGTTGGCGCAAGTTCTGGCGGAAGAAAGCGTCGCCGGAGTAGTCAGAGAAAGTCGCAGGAGCACAAGGTGTCGCACAAACATTGGAGCAGTGTTGTAATCCCGGTTGTCGTTGCCTTTCTTTCGTTGAGTGCGTTCGCCACCGAACGCGGCATCATGATGCGCGAGGCCGTGATTTACATTTCGCCGGACACTTCCTCGGCGAAGTTGTCGAACATCGGCCGCGGGCGCGAAGTTGCCGTCCTGGAGCGTACTCCGGGATGGGTGAATGTCGTTGGGACAGTCGAAACCAGTCCTGACCCGGAAAACGAAAGCGATCGCAACGTCACCGGCTGGATTCTCGATCGCGGCGTGATTACTACGACGAACCCTGAGGGCGACAAAATCCTCTTCGGCGAGGCCTTCGATTCGGAAATGGAAGCGAGCCGGCGTGGCGGCCGGCGTGGCGCTGCCTACGATGCCATGCGCATCTACGCGCGAATTGCGGAGTACTTTCCCACCTCGCCGTTGGCTGCGGAGTCCCTGTATCGCGCTGCCGATATCCGCTGGCAGATTGAAACTGCAGACATGCAGAGCCGGCCGTCGGCGAAGCTGCGCGATCCCGCTCTGCGCTACCAGATCGACGAAGCGCACATGAAGCAGGTAATCAAGAAGTATCCGCATACCAAGTGGGCCGATCTGGCCGCTTATCACTTCATCGATAACAAGCTCTGCGGCGACTGGGAAGCTGAGGCGAAATGTCCGGAGATGGAAGCCGGGCTCTACCTGAAATATGCCGAGGAGCACCCGCAGTCGCCCAAGGCGCCGGAAGCTCTCTACAAGGCAGCCTGGCGCTACTCCGCGCTGATTGTCATCTACAACACCGCCAATCAGCAAAAGAAAGCGGATGATTCCGCCACCCGCGCCATCAACGTCGCCAAGAAGCTCATCTCGCAATACCCCAACGACACTGACTGGGCCAGCCGGGCCGAGCGTCTGGTATATATGGTGCAGAACAAAATTCCCACCTACGGGAACACCCTGGAATAGTTTTGTAGCCAGAAGCATGGTCGCGGAGGCGATTTGAACGACTACCTGTTGTCTGTCCTGCTGGGCATCGTTGAAGGTCTAACAGAGTTTCTTCCCGTCAGCTCGACGGCGCACCTGCGCATTACAGAGTCTCTGCTGGGCATCGATCTCGCCAATGGCTACTGGAAGATGTTCTCCATCGTCATTCAGTTGGGCGCGATTCTCTGCCTGCCGCTGTATTTCTGGAACCGCATCGTCGAATTCGTTCGCGATTTTCCGCGCGGCTCGCGCGGCGACCGGACGGTGCTTGACCATCCCTTGACGCTCACCGTCATCGCCTTCGTGGTCACGGCGATTCCGGCTTTTCTCTTCACCAAGATCATTGGCAAACACCTGGAAAGCCTCACTATTATGGCGTGGGCGCTGATCATCGGCGGCATCGTGATGTGGGTTGTTGACGCCATTTACGAGCGCTCGAAGCATAAGGCCTTCGCGCGCGGCAAGCTCACCGAAGATATGGAGCAGATGTCCGTCTGGCAGGCGATCTGGATCGGCTTCTGCCAGATATTTTCGGCGGTCTTCCCCGGGACCTCGCGCTCCATGTCCACTATCACGGCGGGAGAACTGGCCGGCATGAGCCGTCCGGCGGCGCTGGAATTCTCGTTCTTTCTTTCCATCCCGACCATGGTAGTCGCCACCTGCTACGACCTTTTCAAGTCCTTGCGTCCTCACCACGGCGAGCCGAGCGCGATCGGATCCATGCCCAGCGACGCTCATTCGTGGATCGTGCTGGCCATCGGCTTCGTGGTTTCGTTCATCGTTGCCTACGGAGTGGTGGCGTGGTTCATGAACTGGGTCCGCACCCGCGGATTTACTGTCTTCGCCATCTACCGAATCGTACTGGGTGTAGTGGTGCTTTGGTGGATCGGTCATCACGGGTTAGCGAGGCCTATTTTCCCGGAACTTCCGCAAGGCAGGGGGAGACTAGTTCGGCAACGGCCCCAGGTCTTATTTTCCGTCGCGGAGCTCTCCTCTTTTTGACATAATTAATCTGCTCTGGCGTATCTGGACTCCAGCCGGCACCGCACGGCGGGCGGGTTGGGGACCCCGCATCGGGCAATTCCCAGGATCACGCGTTGCGTTTGGCTGCGCGTCGGGCAGTGTTGTCTGCCTGCACTGGATGGAGCAGGCAGCATGAGTCCCCGCAACCGGCGTGGTTCTGTGGCAAAGCCGTACGCCAAAATGAATATCATCTCGCGCGCGTTCACTCCGACGGCCAACCGCCGGCTCAATGAGCTGATCGGATTCCTGGTCTTTGTCTTCGCGGTCCTCCTTGTCCTCGCGCTCGTGTCGTACTCACCACTCGATCCTTCGCTGAACACCGCTTCGACCCCACCGTCCGGAAAGCCGGCGCACAACTGGATAGGCGTAATCGGAGCCATGGGCAGCGATCTGGCGTTGCAGGTATTCGGCCTCGCGGTGTTTCTGATTCCAGTTTTTCTGCTGTTGTACTCGCTGCGATGGTTCCGTTCGCGTCCCATCAATTCGCCGTATGCGAAAACACTGGGTGCGATTGCGCTGGTCACGTTCCTGGCGGCATTCATCGGCCTGCTGCCGTGGAATGTGCGCTGGATGGGCGCAATCCCATCGGAAGGCCTGCTCGGCCGGATCGTTGCCGACGCGCTGATTCATTATTTCAACCTCGTCGGCGCCTATCTGATTTGTCTGGCGGTCATTGCGGTCGCCCTGTATCTTTCGACCGCATTCTCCTTTGGGGCCATCCAGATCTGGTCACAAACGCGATTCGCCTTTGTTTATGCGGCGCTCGACCGTTTCGCCGACTGGCGCATGGAACGTGCCCGCAAGAAAGCCGCTAAGGAACTGGAGAAAAAGCGCGCTGCAGCTGCGAATGCCAAGCCGGTGGTGACCGCACAACTGGTGCCGCGACGCGCAGCAGCTGAAGAAGAGGAACCAGCTCCAGTTCCGCAACCGACGGCTGCGCCCACTCCTCTACCGCAGGCTGGACGCAACTTGAAGAGCGGTATCGAGCGAACGTTCGAGGGTGGCACAGAAAAAGCTGGACAGCACGTAGCGCCGGAAGCTGACGAGATCGATGAAGTCTTGCCCAGCGGTGACATCGAAGTCACATCCCGTGCGGACAGTACGCACCATGGCAAAACGACGATGCCGCGCCTTGCCGGCAGCTACAAACTGCCGTCGACCGCTTTGTTGCACCGCGCCGACGAACACAGCGCAATCAACGAACTCGAACTCAAGAACCTCGCGATCGTGCTGGCGGAAAAATGCGCCGAGTTCGATGTCCGCGGTCAGGTGGTACAGATCAACCCTGGCCCAGTGGTTACGACCTTCGAGTTCAAGCCCGAAGCCGGAATCAAGTACAGCCGCATCACCAGCCTGTGCGACGATCTCTGCCTGGCGTTGCGCGCCGAAAGCATCCTGATCGAGCGCATGGCGGGTAAGTCAACCGTCGGCATCCAGGTGCCGAACCACGAGCGCGAAACCATCTGGCTGCGCGAGGTGGTAGAGGCACAGGAATTTCTGGCATCGAAGTCGAAGGTCACGCTGGCGATGGGCAAGGACATCAATGGTCGCATCGTCACCGCCGACCTTAACACCATGCCGCACCTGCTGATTGCGGGTTCGACCGGTTCGGGTAAAAGTGTCGCCATCAATGCCTTCATCATGTCCATTCTGTACAAGGCGACGCCCGCCGAAGTCCGGCTGATCCTGGTCGACCCCAAGCGGCTGGAACTCGGCAATTATGAAGGCGTACCGCACCTCCACACGCCGATCATCACCGAGCCGAAGCTGGCGTCCAACGCACTGCGCAATGCAGTGCGTGAAATGGAACGCCGTCTTAAGCTGCTCGCGGAAAAGGGCGTGCGCAACATCGACCAATACAACCGCCTATTCGACACCAGCACGCCAAGCCTGTTTGAGGACGGGAGCGAGGCGCAGCCGTTGCCCTTCATCGTCATCATCATCGACGAGTTGGCCGACTTGATGATGCTGGACGGCCAGAACGTCGAGGCCTCGATAACACGCCTGGCGCAGATGGCGCGCGCGGTCGGCATTCACCTGATTCTGGCGACGCAACGTCCATCGGTGGACGTCATCACCGGATTGATCAAGGCCAATTTCCCGGCCCGTATGTCGTTCCGGGTGGCGACCAAGATCGATTCCCGCACGATTCTCGACGCCAACGGAGCGGAAGCGCTCCTCGGGCGCGGCGACATGCTTTACCTCCCGAACGGATCGGCCCGCGTTCACCGCCTGCACGCTCCGTTTGTTACTGAGAAGGAGATCGCTGCAGTCGTTGAATTCTGGCGGGCGCAAGCCCAAGCTCAGTACGCGGAGAACTTCTTACAGGCTCCGCGCGAAGACGGCGAGTCCGGAGGCTGCTGGCTCCAATGCCGATGGCGAAAGCGACGATCACGACGAGCTTTACCAGGACGCGGTGCGCATCGTGTTGGAGTACGGTAAGGCTTCCACGTCCCTGCTGCAACGTCGTCTGCGGATTGGCTACGGGCGCGCGGCCCATCTCATCGACTTGATGGAGCGAGACGGCATCGTCGGCGCGGCGGATGGGCCGAAGCCACGCGAAGTACTGAAGCGTCCCGACTGGCTGAGCGAAGTCGAAGACGCGTTGCGGTAATTCATCGCCCTGTAACCGGCACGGCGTAGAACGCTTTGCAAATTTGCCTGTGGAGAGTTAATCTCCTAAGCGATTTGGTTTGCCGGGCCCCTGGACCAGAACAATCTGGTTGATTGCTGCGCAACTTCCACGACTCTCGGAAAATTCAACTAGCGGAGGGAACATGTTTATTATTTGGTGGATCATCGTAGGTCTGATTGCCGGCTGGATCACTGGAAAGATCATGAAGGGCTCGGGTTACGGGGCCTTGATGGACATCGTCATTGGCATCGTCGGCGCAATTATCGGCGGCTTCCTCATGCGAATGCTTGGATTCGCCGGGGAAGGCGGCATGATCTACACCATCATCGTCGCCGTGATCGGAGCGGTGATTTTGACGCTGATCGTAAGGCTAGTTAAGAAAGCCTGATCGCATGAGCACAAGGCCTGTCAAGCACCGGATTGCCCGGTGCTTTTCTTTTCAATGAGACCGCCTGGGGGGCGTTATCTCAAGCGGGATATCTTCCCGAGATGTAGCCCTCCAGATGCCGGATGGTGTCTTCCTGGTCTGAAATGATGGACCTCACCAGATCCCCGATAGAGATCATCCCGAGAACGGTGTCACCCTCCATCACCGGAAGATGCCGGATACGGTGATTGGTCATGATGGCCATGCACTCGTCTATCTTGTGCTGGCGGGTCACAAAGATCACGGTACTGGTCATGATCTCGCGCACCGGTGTATCTTTCGAGGACCGTCCCTTGAGAATGACCTTGCGGGCATAGTCACGCTCTGAGAGGATTCCGACCAGCTTGCCTTCGGACATCACAAGCAAGGCTCCAACTCCCTTTTCAGCCATCTCCTGAATGGCTTCGTAAACGGACTGCTCGGGGGCCACCGACCACACTGCCTTGCTGGTCTTTTGATTGAGCAGGGATTCAACGGCATCAGAAACCTTCATGGAAGCACCTTTCGAGTCTTACATCCTAGCACGGCTGAGCCCCGAAAACGGGTGGGCTGAAGCCGGAGGTTGCTCCTGCGTTGCAGCATCCCGCTCAAGGGTGGACGACTATTGCAGCGAGTTCCTCTGGTGAGAACTGGCGGGTTCAGGCGAGCTACGCGGCCGTCCTCAGACGGCTTCGCTGGTAGAAGAATGACACGGCCAGCAGGATGGCGCCGAGCACAATGAAGGCAACAATGCGATAGCCGCGCTGCAAGGTTCCGATGTCGAACAGGAATACTTTAATCACCGTCATGGCCAGCAGCACGATGGCTTGCCAGCGAAGGAATGCCGAGCGCATCCAGAAACCGATCAGCATCAGCACGCTGCCGTATAGCATCCACAGGGCAGAGTACGTGAAGGCGAGGATGGTCGCGATGCTTTGCCGCTCGGCGCCGGAGTAGGCCGCCGCCATCTGCGGCTGAAAGTAGCCCATTACCTCGAAGTGCAACGCGAGCAGCGCCAGGATGTTAATGCCAATGATCGCGGCGCCGGCCCACTGCAGGTTGCGATTCCTGCCTTCCTGCAAGGCGTAATAAGCCAGCAGGGCGAGCGCACCAATCGCCAGCAGGTAGAGTCCGAAACGCGAATTGATCAGCACAGGCTCGCGATTGAAGGAATCGACTAGGGTCAGCCGGGCCACTCCCAGCAGAAAGGCGCAGAGGCCCAAGGCGCGCAGCGGCATGCGCCCGCTGCGATGCGCCGCCCAGAAGAGCGCTCCCGCTTCGACGATCCAGCCGAGCGTATTCCAGTGGCTCCGAAGCTCGAGCGGAATGGCGATGGTCAGGAAGCCCACGCCGAGCGCCAGATACAGCGGCCCGAAAAGGGGCTCGCGGTTTCCTTCGCGAGCCTGCAGCATGCGGGTGAGCACGAAAAAGAGGACAGCGATGGCTACGGTCAGCCATGCCAGCTCAAACCGGTAGCGGTCGATCATCATCAGATAGCAGGCGAAGAAATACGTGCCCGGATTGAACAGTGCCAGTGCGACCATGACCTTGGAATACGGCCGCGCCGCCGACCCAGCGCCCAGAAACGGTGCTCCCGCATACAGCAGGAAGAAGAAGGTGCCGAATGCAAGCGTGGTGGCGAGATGCGATTCCGTGTAATAGCTGGCCGCCCAGGCCGCAGACAGCAGGGCCGTACCGATAAAGCTGCCGAGTAAGAGCCTCCGCCAGCCTCGAACCGCGACCACCCAAACGGTTCCGAGATCCAATACAGCCAGGTAGGAAAACAATGCGACCTGGTGGTTCTGGTTGGTGGAAACCAGAACTGGCGTCAGGAAGCCGCCCACCAGCGCGAGGGCCGCGAGCAGCTCGGCATTTTGCCGCAACGACAGCGCCGCGGCGGTCGCGGTGACCAGAATCATTGCCAGAAATGCCGCCGTAGCCGGAACCAGGTGATAGAACTGGAACGCCGCCCAGAGCGACAAGTAAAGCGCGCCTATGCCGATCGCTTTCAGGGAATACGCAAACCCCGGAAATCCACGGCTGCGAAAGCGTTCGCTCCACAGCACCAGCCCACTACCCGCAAGAACTCCGATGATCACGCGCGTGCCCGGACCAATCCAATTGTTTTCGAACGCCAGTTTCAGGAAGTACGAGAGCCCCACCAGCACAGCGATGATACCGACGCGATTCAGCCACTGGCCGCCCACGCGTGTCTCCAGTGATGTCCCAGAGGCTGCGGACCGCAGAGGAGCGCCTAAACGAGCTTTCAGCCCGGGTCGCTGGCCGCCATCGCGAACGGCAGACGTAGCCGGCAAGACGGCAGTTCCCTCCCGCCCCGCGCGCCAGACCTTGCCTTGCCCCGCCTGCTGAGATGAACTCAGGTTCTGAGCACCTACGAGCTGCTGTAGTGCTTGCTCAATTTGATAGACGCGTCGCGTGAGTTCGGCTACTTGATTTCGCAACTCTTGTAGTTCAACGGTTTGATCGGAGTCAGTCACGGTATGGCACTGGTGGTAAGCTACGATGCGCGAGCGCTGAACGTGATCGGAGATCGGACAGGAAATTCTATACGCAATAAAAAATGCCCGCTGCGGGAGCGGGCTTTTTCTTCAGATTGATTCGAGGTCAGAAGGTGAACGCCAATCCGCCGCGAACGCTACGCGCTGACTGCATCAGATACACCGTGTGGCCATCCGGGGCGATCACCGGCACATATCCCTGTGCCAGCAAGTTCCGCAGGTCCACCAACGCCTCCATGTTCATCGGCATGCCATGGACGTGCGGCAGAGGTTGCCGGAAGAACAGGTTCAAGTAAGGGTCGGTCTGCCCAGCCGAGGCGTTAAACAGATCAACCTGAGTCAGAACATCGTCGCCGCTGGTCCACCGGTACGAGGCGATCCATCGGGCGCGGCTGCGGGGAATGGCGCCGTTCAGCCTGAGTGCCGCCGTGTGACGCCAGGCATGCTGCAGAGCTCCCGGAACAAGGTTCCAATCGAGGTTAGGTTGTTCCAGCGCGAGCACACCGCCGTAGGCATAATCTACGGTTGCGGTGAGCACATTGTCGAATCGGTGCTGAAAGACCAGCCGTACACCTTGTGCGTCGAAGTCCCCACCATTGAAGGTAAAGGTCCCGGAGTAGATGTCGGGCAAAACGTCGTCAGAGTAACCTACGTCGCCGATACCGAGCAGAGCGGCATCCTTGACGCGATCGTTGAAGTACGCAAGCTGGATCTTGCTATTGCCCATCCGCTGCGACAGCGAAACTTCATGATGATGAGCGCTTTCCAGTAAGGGCTTGCCATCTACCATGCTCATGCGCGGGGCGCTCTCACTGAGGTCCGCTGGACTCGAATCGAAGCCTTTGCTCAGACGAGTATTGGGTTCCTCGGTGGCATAGCGGTATTCGAGGATGGTATTGGATGCAAGGTGAACATCGAGTGTCCCGGAGGGACGAAACACATTTACCTCTCGTCCCAGGAACTGAATCGCCTCGGTGTCACCCCCGAATCGGAAATCCATCAGATCTCCGAGAGAGAATCCGTCGGCGTACGAGAAAGATAAGGCTTCCAGGGCACCGCGGTGCGGCACCGAATCGGGAGTGGAGAAGCGGCGGACGACCAGGGCAAACGCCGGGGTCCACCCATCTCCGTTCGGCCTGCGGTAGGAGGCCCGGATCACGCCATCGGGAGTACCGGTTCCATACCCGAGACTTCCTTCCAACCCGATGGTCCCAGTGTGGAAGATGGAGTGTTCGACGTTGAAAGCTGTTCCCAGGTCGGCGGTGCTGCCGTAACCTTGGTTGGAGCCGCCTGCCATAAAGGCCAGGGTTCCCTTTAACGACTTGCCCTGGTCTGCCGATTCCACAATCACCGGCGTTCCCGCGTCGAAACGAAGGATGGGACGGTTGGCGACCGAGCGCAAGGTCCACTTCCAGCTGTCGTCGTCGTCATCGCCCCGCTTGAGCTCCGGCAGCATGCGGACAGCTTCGAACAGGGTGGTCAGGGTGATGTTGAGGACCTTGCTTGCTCCAGCGGCAAGAGCCACATCTTCGCGGAGCGCAGGAAGGAAAGAAGGAGCCGATACGCGCAGGTCATAGCTGCCCGCAAGCAGCCCGCTCACGTTGAAGAATCCTTTGGCGTCGGTGTAGGCGATCTGGCGTTGCCCAGCGTTGTTGAGCAATTCGACGGTCGCGCCCATTTGTGCCACCCCGGCGGAGTTCCGGACGTATCCCGATATTGAGCCAGGTGCGACTCCGGCCGCCGCCGCAACGGACAACAGCACCGCGACTGCTAAACATCCCGGTATTCGGGTCATCATTCGGCCTCCCTTCAGGGGGTCCAGGGAGCAAAATCCTTGGGGGCGCACCCTGCAATCACGCGCCCGTGGTTCGTTAGACCTATTCAACCGCAAATCGTACCGAAGGGGCAATCTGCTGTTTCGAGTTATTATCAGCGATTTTCACCGTCAACCGATAAACGCCCGGCTGAAAATTGCTTAACGTCAGGCTCTTTTCCAACGTGACCTGTTCGCCCACATTGCCCATGGTGTCCGTGGACTCGGAGGAGTGCACCACTGCCTGATTGTTCGCCAAATTCACGACTTCATACTCGATTTTGGCCGACGTCTTCTTCGTCTTCTCGTCCGGCTGGAGATTATAAACCTGCATCCAGAGGTTCATACGCTGATCGCGCCTGAAGCTGGCTGGCTTCCCATCCGCACCGTCCAAGTGGGGATAGGCGAGTTTGGTTTCGCCCAGCACGAAGCTTCCAGCTCCCACGCTCTTGGTGGCCACTTTCTCCATGTGATCGGCCAGAATCATCGACGAGGAAGCCAGTTTGTCTTCCGCAAATTCCGGCACAACAATGCCGTGGCTCCAAGTCCCCACGCGATCGCCGTTCACGTCCTTGACCACAATATCCAACCGGTAGCGCCCGGGACGCAGGGGCATCGCTTTCCAATAAAGCGAAGAATGCTCCATGGTCTTCTCCAGCAACTCGGTAGGAACGTCGACCTGCACCGTGTCCTCGAAAGTCTGCGCGATTCGTCCCGTCAATCCCGTAACGCGACCGAAGATGTTCACGGTTCCACGCTGGATACCGTCTTTGCTGACAAAGGTAATATCTTTGTTCTTGACCTGCAGTGTCACTGGAATCAGGACCGTGTCGTCCGTGATCTTCACGAAATCGGTGCGCACCTCAAACGGCATGAGGTTCACGTTGATCTTGTGGCTGACGACTTCCTCGAGGTCCTTGAACTTTACTTTGGGCGGCGCGCTGACTTTGGCCATCAGTTCCATTTTGTCAAACTCTTTGCTGTTGTTTATCTGCTGGCCAAGTCCTGCATTGGAGGCATAAGGCCCCTGGGTTATTCGCTGCGTCTTAGTTGACAAGCCCTCCTGCTCATACATCGTGAGTCCGGCGCCTGGGGTATGCAGCAATGCATCCTTTTCGTTGACATCCATCGTCAGATGGTAGTCGCCGCACTGACAGGTGTCGACGAATTCCAGATTGACTTCCTGCTGCCCGATCCCTTCGATGTAGCGGTAGCGCCAATCCTCAAAGGGATAGGTTGACGTCGTTCCTCCGCCTTCTTCCGTAGGCCGGGCGTAGGTTCCTCCCGAGGGGTGCGACTCGATCTGGTCCGCTGGACCGTACATGATGTAAATACGGCCGCGATCGGTTTTCCATCCCGGCATACCCGCGGCAAAGTGCTCGTTGGCATACGCGATGCGACGGTAGTGTTCTTCCTTGTACTCGTTATCCGGCGTATCCGGTGTGGGGTCGCGCCGCAGCCAGAACTGTTCGATGAACTGGTCGCGCTCTTCGTCGTTTGACAGCTGTTTAAAAGTCGCCTCTTCTTCCGGAGTGATGATCCAGCGGACGTCTTCGTTGAGCCACTTCTTGTAGGTCGAACTCAACTCCTGCTTGAGGGCCTTGGAGTTGGCTTTCTTCTGCTTCTCAGTTAGTGGCCGCTTCAAGGGATCGCCTTGTTGCTGGCCACTTTGCCCCTGCGTGGCAGCATCGGTGCCGCTCTTTACGGACTGGCCTGTGGCATTAGCGGAACTGTCACTGGGGGTCTGCGGCGAGCTTTGAGCAACAGCAACAGCAGTAAAGAAGACACCGGCACACAACAGCGAAAATAAAGGACGAAAGACGCTAAGCTTCATGTCTACGAACAGACTCCTACGGGCAGACCTAGCACATTTAAATTGTATGTACTGGGGATGATGAAAGCAAGGCGCCTGACCGAAAATCCGCACCAGCAAAGGCATCGCAGCACCTCATCTTCCCCAAACCCGGCTTTCCCGCGAAAGTCGCTGAAAACGCTGAGCATGGCAGCAAATTCCATGCGCCCATCTGCCGCCCTCATACGAAATGGCCCGGCCCCTGAATTACTGTCCAAAATCTGTGATTCGAGCGGCTATAATCAAGTGCTGGGAGAGTTCTGCAACCGTCTACCGCACAAGTTCCCGGTATCCTGTTGAACGGGCAGCATCAGAGTATCGCAGTTGTTGCTCTCTAAAGGAACCTTGGGCCGTCTCACTTCGTACCACACAGTGACTTGGTGGCTTGAAGTGCGCCCCGGCAGCGGTTCGTTGATCGAGGATCGATGAAAACCTGGAAGAAAGTAGCGCTCATTCTCGGCGGTGTGGTGGTTTTGCTGGCCATCGTTGGGTTCACCGTGCTGCAAAGCCGTAAGGGAGTGGTTACCGTACAGACGGGAAAGGTTGTCCACGAAGACTTGACGTCAGTCGTGACCGCGTCGGGTGAAATCAAGCCGAAGGTGCAGGTAAACATCGGCTCCAACGCGTTCGCCAAAATCACGCACTTGTATGTCAAGGAGGGTGATCGAGTCAAGAAGGGGCAAATGCTGGCCGAACTGGACAACGTCCAGCCCGCGGCTGACGTTTCTGCCAATGACTCGGCCCTGAACGCAGCTCGCACCGACGCAGTTGCGGCACAGGCAGCCGTCAATACTGCGGAAGCCGACCGGAATTCGGCCGAGGCCGAGTTTGAACACGCCAAGCTCGATTACGAACGAAACAAGGCTTTGTACGACTCCCAACTGATCGCCAAGGCTGACTTCGATACCAAGAAGGCGGCGTTTGAGACGGCCACCGCGCAGTTGGGAATGGCCAAAGCCAAACTCGCGCAAGCCAAGGCCCAGCAGGATTCTTCCCAGGGCCGCGTCAGGCAAAACGCCGCCAATCTCCGTCATGCGACTGACGTGCTCAGCAAGACGGAATATGCGGCGCCGTTCGACGGTGTCATCACCAATGTTCCCGTGCGCGAAGGCGAAACTGTCGTCCCCGGCATCCAAAACTCTCCGGGCAGCACCCTGATGACGATTGCCGATACTTCGATCATCACCGCCGAAGTGAAGGTAGATGAAACCGACATCGTCAACGTGCAGTTAGGCCAGGCCGCCGAAGTTTCGATTGATGCCATCCCCAAGCAGAAATTCAAGGGCACGGTAACCGAAATCGGCAGAAACGCGGTGCTGCGTTCGACCGGAGTCTCGACCGCGCAAGCCACTTCGAGCGGCCAGGAAGCCAAAGATTTCAAAGTGGTTGTGGCCTTGCAGGATCCTCCGCCCAACCTGTTGCCGGGCTTGTCGGCGACGGCGCGCATTACGACGGCAACGCGTGCCAGTGTATTGGCCATCCCCATTCAGGCCCTGACAATTCGCCAGCGCGCCGAACTTGAACCGGAGAAAAAGGGCAAGGACAAATCCGCTTCCGTCCAGGCTGCATCTCCTCCCGGTGTCAATTCCAAGGAAGAGTTGCAGGGCGTGTTCGTTCTCAAGAACAAAAAGGAAGCGGCCTTCGTACCTGTGACGACGGGGATCAGCGGCACGACAGACATTGAGGTGACCGGCGGAGTGAAGGAGGGCGACGAGATCGTTACCGGAAGCTACAAGGTGCTCCGCACTCTGAAGAATGGCGCAAGCGTCAAGGTCGATAACTCGACCAGTCCTAAGAAGGAAGAATCGTAGCGGTAAAACGGAAAGCAGAGAGTCCGCACTCATGACCAACCCGGACCAGCTACCCCCTGAGGAGAAGAAGCGCATGGCAACCCAATTGGCGAGTTTGGCAGAACCGCAGGTACTGACTGCGCCAGACCAGTGCATTATCTGCACCGAAGACCTGTGGAAGACCTACGATATGGGATCGGAGCAGCAGGTCCAGGCCCTCCGTGGAATCAGTATTCGCATTCAGCGCAATGAGTATGTTGCCATCATGGGGCCATCCGGTTCCGGCAAGTCAACCTTGATGAACCTGATCGGCTGCCTCGATACGCCGAGCAAAGGAAATTATTGGCTCAACGGGCAGTTGGTCAGCGAACTCGATGACGATGAACTGGCACGCATCCGGAACAAGGAAATCGGATTCGTGTTCCAGACTTTCAACCTGCTGGCGCGTGCCACCTCGCTGCACAACGTGGAGTTGCCGCTCATCTATGCAGGGTTGCCGGCCGAAGAACGCATCGAGCGTGCCAGGAAAACCCTGGCTTCGGTTGGCATGGAATCGCGCATGACCCACAAGCCGAATGAGCTATCCGGAGGTCAGCGGCAGCGCGTGGCCATTGCTCGTGCGCTGGTCAACAACCCGTCCATCCTCCTCGCCGATGAGCCCACCGGCAACCTTGACTCGCAGACTGGCGTAGAGATTATGGCGCTGCTCGATCGCCTGCATGAACAGGGAAATACTATCGTGCTGGTCACGCACGAGCACGATATCGCCGAGTATGCCCACCGCGTCATCCACATCCGGGACGGACAGGTATTCAGCGACCAGAAGACCGCACGAGCCTAGCAGCAGGACCTCGGCAGCAAGCGCCCGGCCATGGCCGGGCGCTTCGTTTTGCGCGAAAGTCGGTGTAGTCTTCCAGTGTGGGGGATATCTCTCCGAGGAGACGAGCTCCGTTGTCACCGCTCCGCAGTTTTCTCGTGGGTATTCTGTTTGCCTCCTGTGCGACCGCTCCGCTGGTGGCGCAGTTTCCGGTGCCCCTGGGCCATACGCCCGATGAGAGCACCAAACCAGCGGAAATCCGCGAGATTGTGTCGAAGTTTTGCCGTCTCGACTATGACGGCGCGCGTCTGGATCCGCAAGGCTGGCCCAGCGTTCAGCCGGTGGTCTGGTGGAAAACCAATCCCGACTATACCCAGATCAATGTGATCTCGCGTTACACGGTTGATGCAGCGCCTGTTCTGAGGCACGGCAAGTACACCGTGACCGTGCATTATCGTCTGCTCGGAAGCTATGACCTGGTCACGGGATATGTGCCCGAGCCGGCCAATACAGTGCAGGATGTGGACTACACCGTCACCGCGGTCAATGATGAATGGCGAATCTCGGACGCCGATAACCTTTTCCCACATCCCTCACGGGCAGCCATGCTCAAATGGCTGAACGACAAGATCGCCTCCACGCAAGATGCCAACGCAAAAACGCTGTATCAGGAAGCGCTGCGGCAGTTGCGGGCACAGTCGGCGTCGCCTTTCGCACAATAATGCAGCGGAAGATACGGTGGGCAGGAGTGGGGCGATGATTAAGAGCTCCGCGTGAAGGGTCTTCTGCGTCGAAAATCACTGGCCGCGCTGAGGCTCTTATTGCGGAGCGACCACGGTCGCTGTTCCCGCGGTGCGGACCGGCGCAGCCGGGGGTTTCACCGCGAAAAACTCGTGGTCGTATAGGTTGCGATACATGCGGCCGGCGAGCTCGGCAGCTTTGGGACCGAAGGTGGGGCGGCCACCCTCCAGAAATACTACGGTCACGATCCGGCCATACTGCGTATTGGCGAACGAGCCAAACCAGCCGAAGCGGGTACCGTCTTTCGAGCATGTCCCTGTCTTACCAAGTATCGGCTCTTCGATAAAGTTGGACCGCAACTGCCGGGCTGTGCCGTACTCGACAGCGCCCGACATTCCATCCGAGATCTCCGGGATGAGGGGGGCAATATCCAGCTTGCGCTTCACTTTGGGCGTGAAGCTGGTAATGGCTTCGGGCGTGGTTGGGTGCTGCAAGTAGTACAGCGTCCCGCCATTGGCAATGGCGCCCATTAGCCCCGCCAATTGAAGCGGGGTCAGCGATATGCTCTCGCCGAAGGAGCACATCTTCCCTACCCCACCGAGCCGCTCATCCAATTCGGTTGACGGATAAGTGCCGCGATGCTCGCCTTGAATGTTCCAGCCGGCGAGCTCGCCGAGCCCGAACTGGCGCTCGTAATAGCTGACTTTCTCAAATCCCAGCTTGCGACCTACGGCCTCGAAGTAGGCGTTATTTGAGTGAGCCAGCGCGGTGGTCAGATCCATGCGCGAGTACTTCCCCAAAGGCACCTGGGTGTCCTTGGTGATCACGTTCTCGCTCAGTGCCGCCAGAGCGACGGCAACCTTGGTGGTCGAGCACGGCTGCGCGCCGGCGGAAAGAGCCAGCTTCTGGTTGACCATCGCCAGGATGCGGCCGCTATCGGGGTCTACGGCGACGATGGTGCCATTCATGTTGCCCAGCGCCTCCACCGCCGCGGCGCGGACCATCGGGTCTTCACCCGCTGTGATGTCGCCTTCCACCTGGTTATCGGCAAAGGAACTGGCAGAGAACCGCTCGTAATAGCGATGCTTCTTGGAAACAACGTGGGTACTGCGATTGCGCTGCGCCACCGTGACGCTGCTATGCTGCAGCCGCGCCATCTTCTTCTGCGCCGTGGTGGTCTCGGTTATCTTGTGCGACTTGGGGTGGGCCTTATGGCTCGAAATGGTAGCGGCAGCGGCGTTGAAACACGGGAACAGCCCCAACAACGTAGTCAGTGCGGCAATGGCGAAGCGCTTTAACATGCAAGACCCTGGTAGAACATGCTGGTGCCGCCCGGAGGATCCTTGCTCCGAACTTCAGCCGATTTCTTCTGTTGCGAAAGGCTCGATAGTACGGACTTTCACGGTCGAATTCAACAGGAAACTAGTCCCGCAACAACAAAAACCCCGGAGCTCAAGCAAAGCTGCGGCTTGAACTTCGGAATCAGTTGCGGGGCGCCACACCCGCTCAAAATGCTGGCCCAGTGCAAAACGCCTACTCGATATTTATCACACTTCAGTCGAGATGCACCCGTAACCATGCTGGTTCTCTGCCGGATTCTTCCATTCGGGCAGCCCGACAAATCCGTTCTGTTTTGGTAACGCGATTCGTTTGGGGCCGCAAAGGGACGATCCCAGAAATGGCGGCTCCGGCGAATGGTGTTTGTCGTATTTCGAATACTTTTTTCTGAGCTGCGAAACTCTTCCCGGCATCAGCAGGGTTTAGGTAGATAACAACCCTGAGAATGGTCGTGTAGAACGGCTACCCCTCCGATGCGCAATTCGCCCCTGTCCATCGGAGGGGGTTTTCTTGGGCGTGCAATGGATCGTTGGTCCTTGGGCCGGAGCCTTGGGCGAAGGATTGGCGAAAGTCCAGAAATCCTCTTACAATACCTGTCATGGCTGTGGGGGAAATTCCGGTCGCGCTGGCGTGGGCGCATCCGCTGGTTGCAGAGTGGTTCTTGGGCCGCTTCGGTTCCCCAACCGAGCCGCAGGAACAAGGCTGGCCAGAGATCCTCGCAGGCCGCACCACGCTGATCTCCGCCCCAACTGGATCAGGTAAGACACTGGCCGCTTTTCTTATCTGCATTGACCGCCTGGTGCGCAAGGCGCTGGAAGGCGCGCTGCACGACCGCACCGAAGTCCTCTACGTTTCGCCGCTGAAGGCGCTGGGCAACGACATCCAGAAGAACCTGGAGATCCCGCTGGGCGAGATTCTCGCGCTCGCCGCCCAACGCGGCATGCTGATGCCCGAAATTCGCACCGCCGTGCGCACCGGCGACACGCTCATGAAAGAGCGGCGCGAGATGCTCAAGCGTCCGCCGCACATCCTGGTTACTACGCCGGAGTCGCTGTACATCCTGCTCACCGCCAACAGCAGTCGCGCCATCTTGCGGGACGTGCAGACCGTGATCGTAGACGAAATCCACGCCGTCGCCGACGATAAGCGCGGCGCGCACCTGACGCTTTCCCTGGAACGCCTCGACCGGTTAGCGAATCGGCCGACACGCATTGGGCTCTCGGCCACGCAAAAGCCCATTGAGGAAATCGCGCACTTTCTTACCGGCGCTGGTCGGCCTGCTCCGGCAGTTGTGAATATCGGACATCGCCGCAAGCTCGACCTCGCGGTGGAAGTGCCGGCATCGGAGCTTGGACCGGTTGCTAGCAACGAAATGTGGGGCGAAATCTACGACCGCATCGCTGAGTTGGCCTTGCAGCACCGCTCGACGCTGGTGTTCGTCAACACGCGGCGCCTGGCCGAGCGCGTGGCCCTGCACCTGGGCGAGCGCATAGGCGAGGAACTGGTGGCGGCGCACCACGGCAGTCTGGCCCGCAAGCTGCGGCTCGCCGCAGAGCGCAAGCTGAAGAATGGCGAAATTCGCCTACTGGTCGCGACGGCGTCGCTGGAGCTTGGAATTGATATAGGTACAGTCGATCTGGTCTGCCAGATCAACTCGCCACGCTCGATTGCCAATACCCTGCAGCGCGTCGGGCGCGCGGGACACTGGCGGGGCGCAATTCCCAAAGGTCGCCTGTTCGCCACCACGCGCGACGACCTGCTGGAATGCGCCGCCGCGGTACGTGCCATCAGGCACGGCGATCTCGATCGCATCCAGATTCCGCGCTCTCCACTCGACATCCTGGCGCAGCAGATCGTTGCCATGTGCAGTTGCGAGGACTGGGATGAAGATGAGCTCTTCGACTGCGTGCGGCGCGCGTATCCTTACGGCGAGCTACGGCGCGAGGAATACGACGCGCATTCTCGAGATGCTGTCACAAGGCATTGCGGCCAAGCGCGGTCGCTATGGCGCGTATCTTTTCCGCGATATGGTGAACCGGCGTTTGCGCGCCCGGCGTGGCGCGCGGCTCGCTGCCATCACCAGTGGCGGCGCCATCCCGGATACGGCGCTATTCACTGTGGTCGTGCAACCGGACGAGATTGTCGTGGGCACGGTCGACGAAGATTTCGCCGTTGAGAGCAATGCTGGCGACATCATGCTGCTGGGGAACACTTCATGGCGCATTCGCCGCGTGGAGTCCAATAGCGGACGCATGCTGGTGGAAGACGCGCATGGTGCGCCACCCAGCATTCCCTTCTGGCGTGGCGAAGCTCCAGCGCGTACCGACGAGTTGTCGCAACACGTGTCCGAATTGCGCGCCCGTATCAGCGCGATGCTCCCAAACACTGCCCCGCTGCCAGTACCTGGCAATGCCGAACTGGGCGATGACGACGCTCGGGTAGAGCGGACCTTCAGGTCCGCGTCCGAGGCGCATTTCTCTCCTTCCCAGCCGGCTTCAGCCGGCGAAGGGTCGCCTTCTGACGGGCTGAAGCCCGTTGGAAATAAAAAAAATGACACGCCTGGACGCGGGCCTGAAGGCCCGCTCTACCCGAACAGAGCTGCGAATTCAATTTCTTCGCAGCCTGCTCGACTCCGTCTGCGCGGAATCGAATCCAGTCCCGAGGTGCAGAGCGCGGTCGCCTGGTTAAAGGATGAGTGCCGGCCTCGATGATTCAGCAGCGGAGCAACTGGTCGAATACATTGTCACCGGCCGCGCAGTGCTGGGCGAAGTGCCGACGCAGCAAACCATCATCGCTGAGCGCTTCTTTGACGAAGGCGGCGGGATGCAACTCATCATTCACGCGCCGTTTGGCGGCCGCGTGAACAAAGCCTGGGGACTGGCCCTGCGCAAGCGCTTCTGCCGTTCCTTCAACTTCGAGTTGCAGGCTGCCGCAACTGACAACGGGCTGAACATCGCCCTGGCCGAGCAACATAGTTTTCCGCTGAGCGACGTCTTCCACTACCTGCAAACCGAAACGGTGCAGGAGATCCTGGAGCAGGCTGCACTGGCCTCGCCGATCTTCGCGACGCGCTGGCGCTGGGATGCCAACCGCTCACTGGCATTGCTGCGCTTTCAGGGGGGCAAGAAAGTCCCGCCGCAAATTCAACGTATCCGGAGTGACGATCTCCTGGCCTCGGTGTTTCCCGATGTGGCCGCGTGCCAGGAAAACATCGTCGGTGACATCAATATCCCCGACCATCCGCTGGTGAGCGAGGTAATGAAGGATGTTCTTACCGAAGCGATGGACATCGACGGATTGCGACGGGTGCTGGAGGGAATTCGCAACGGGAGCATCCGATGCCTTGCGGTGGATACGCCAGTTCCATCCCAGTTTTCGCACGAGATTCTCAACGCGAACCCGTATGCGTTCCTCGATGACGCTCCCCTTGAAGAGCGGCGAGCGCGTGCCGTGCAGATGCGCCGCGTCCTGCCGGAGGCCGTGTTGCAGGAGGTCGGGCGACTGGACCAGGCGGCGATTGCGCGCGTACGAGACGAAGCGCGTCCCGATGTCCGCGACAGCGACGAACTCCATGACACACTGCAGACGCTGGTTGCAATGCCGGAGGAAATCGGCGATGCCGATTGGCAGCGCGCCATCGCTGGCTGGATGCCTTTTCTTGCTGAGTTGCTGGAGGGATGGCGGGTGGTGCGTGCTCAGGTTGGTGAGCGGCGCTACCTGGTGCCATCCGAACGGGCAAGAGATTTCGCGTTGATCTTTCCGGCAGCGGAGTTTGAGGTCGTGCCTCCGGAACTGCCGTCGAGCACAGCGTCGCGCGATGATGCCCTGCTCGCCATGGTGACCGGCTGGATGACGCACTGCGGTCCGGTTACGGCAGGCGCGCTGGCGTACTGGCTTGGACTGGTGGCTGGAGATGTCGAGAAAGCGCTGTTGCGTATGGAGGCTGCGGGCTCCATCCTCCGCGGCAACTTCACCGGCCTTGCCAAAGGCAATGAGCCGGACACCGCCGAGTGGTGTGAACGGCGATTGCTGGCCCGCATTCATCACCTCACCGTCGCCACGCTGCGCAAGCAGGTCGAGCCAGTGACGGCTGCGCAGTACATGCGCTGGCTGTTGCGCTGGCAACACGTGGCTCCGCAGTCGCAGTTGAGCGGCGAGCGCGGGCTGCTCGAGGCGGTGCGCCAGTTGCAGGGGTTCGAAGTTCCCGCTAATGCTTGGGAGAAGCCTATCCTCTCCAGCCGGGTAAACAACTACGATCCTGCAGCCCTCGATCAACTCTGCATGACGGGAGCCGTAGGCTGGGGGCGTCTGTCGCCGCACCCGGCGACGCTGGAGGATTCGGGCGGAGGCCGGCGTCGCGTTGTCCCGACCAGCGTTGCGCCCATCACGTTCTTTGTCCGCGAAGACTCGGACTGGATGCAGCCTCGACTGGGCGACGACGAGCAGAACCTCGAACGCGTGCTCAGCGAATCCGCCCGGACCGTGCACGAGTTTCTGCAGCGTCGCGGCGCATCTTTTTTCGCCGACATCGTCCGCGGCACTTCCCGGCTGAAATCTGAAATCGAGACATCGTTGTGGGAGTTGGTTGCCGCAGGAATGGTCACCGCCGATGGCTTTGATAATTTGCGCTCGCTGATCAACCCGAGGCGCCGGAATGCTGTGGGTGCCCCGAAGCTAACCAGGCCGCGCCACACGGCGGGACGCTGGTCACTGCTTTATCCGGCGGAAAGCTCGGATCGCAACAAGATGGTCGAAGCCACCGCCTGGATGCTGTTGCGCCGCTACGGCGTGGTGTTCCGCGAGGTATTGGCTCGCGAGTCGAACCTGCCGAAGTGGCGCGAGTTGCTGATTGCATTCCGCCGTCTCGAAGATCGTGGCGAGGTGCGCGGCGGGCGGTTCGTGAACGGATTTCTGGGAGAACAATTCGCCTTGCCGGAGGCCGTCGAGTCACTGCGCGCCATGCGCAATCTAGCGGCAAACGGCGAAACCGTGACTATTTCCGCCGCCGATCCACTGAATCTTATCGGGTTCATTGTCCCCGGAGACCGCGTACCCGCAATCTCCGGCAAGTTCGTCAGCTTCCGTGATGGGATTGCTGTCGAGCCCCAAGACCGCGCCAGCGCACTCACCGAAGCCGCCGGAGATTAGCTGAGTCCCGCAAAACACCGACACGCGGGCGCGCGGCCCGCCGCTTATCCCATAGAGTGGGCTTTTTCGATCCCAATCTTGTAGAGCACGCGCTTTTCACCGGGTTGAGCATACGGATATTTGTCCTGCCCGAGATATTTCTTGGCCATCTTGTCGATGTGCGTTTCGGCGCCGTCATTCGTGATTTCGCGCACGCGGCCTCGCACTTCAACGTAACGATACGGATTATCCGGGTCGATGATCGCCACCGCCACGCGGGGATCGCGCCGGATGTTCTTGTCCTTCTGACGGCCGACCGCCGAATTAACCCAGATATCGCCGTTCTGGTAATCGACCCACACCGGGCTGGTTTGCGGGCTCCCGTCGGGCATGAGAGTGGTTAGACTGCCAAACGCTTTCTTCTGAAAAAGATCCTTGTAATCTTCGGGAAATGCAGCGGACATGCTTTTCTCCTTGCTTGTAACCAAGCAGACAATTGGATGGGACAACCGGGCTCTGGATTCCGGAAACATTGTATGCGGCAGACCTGGCGAAGAAAAGTGCCTCCAAGACAAAGGCACCGTTCCACATCATCCGTTCTTACTGTGTTTTCCCTCTATAATTCTCCGAGGTTCAGGAGGCCAAGTGGGTCGAAGCGAGCAACCGCGTACAAGGTCATTCTTCCGGAAATTCACACTCTTAGTACTGGCGCTCTGCGGCAGCGCGTTGTGCGCACAGACTCCCACCGCAACAAATCAACCGGCCGACACCGGCCAGTTTCGCCTGCACAAATTCGAGCAGGCGATCGGGGAGGAGACTTACACCCTTACGCGCGAGAACGGGAACGGGACGCTGACTTTGAAGTCCGACTTCCTGTTCACCGACCGTGGAAGCAAGGTCCCGCTCATTGCCACCTTGCGCGCCGGTGCCGACTACACGCCGCAGAGCTTCGTGATCAAGGGCAACACCTCGCGTCTGTCGGAGGTTGATTCCGAGGTGAGATATCAGCGGCGGAAAGGCGACCATCCGTCAGGGTAAAGACACGCGAACCGTGCCTGCGCCGCAAAACTTCTTCACCATTTCCGGTTATTCGCCGGTGGCCATGCAAATGGCCATGATGCGCTACTGGCGGGCGCACGGTTCTCCGGCGCAACTGGCGACCTTGCCCACGGGCGAAGTAAAGATCCAGGACCGTGGCGCCGAAACGATCGACATTGGCGGGCGCAGCGTGCAGGTCGAGCGTTATAGCGTACGCGGCCTCATCTGGGGGCTGGAAACGCTGTGGATGGACGGCAACGACAACTTGGTCGCCCTGGTTTCCACCGATGCCGAGTTTGACCACTTTGAAGCCGTGCGCGAGGAGTACGAGCCAGCCCTGGCAAAGTTCGTGGCCAGCGCCGCTCGCGACCAGATGGCTACGCTGACCGAACTGAGCAAGCAGACAGCGGGACGCCGCACCGGGGCCTTCGCTTTCGTCGGCGCCACGCTGATTGACGGCTCGGGCAAGCCGCCGGTCCCGAACGCGACCGTCGTGACGCGCGAGGGCAAGATCGTTGCCGCGGGCCCGAGGGCAAAAGTGAAGGTGCCGGGCGACGCTCAGCGTGTCGACGTCAGCGGGAAATTCATCATCCCGGGGCTGTGGGACATGCATGCCCACTACGAGCAGGTGGAATGGGGGCCGATTTACCTGGCTGCGGGCGTCACAACCGTGCGCGACGTCGGCAACGAGTTCGACTTCATCACGGCGGTGCGCGACGCAGTGAACAGCGGCAACGCATTAGGCCCACACATGCTCCTGGCCGGCATCGTGGATGGCGACAGCCCCTATGCTCTCGGATTCGCGCGCGTGAACTCGCCCGCTGACGCCCAGACATGGGTGCAGCGTTATCACGACTCTGGATTTCAGCAGATGAAGATTTACAGCTCGGTGAAAGCCGGAGAACCTGAAAGCCGTCTGCACCGACGCGCACGCGTTGGGCATGACGGTGACCGGACACATTCCCAACGGCATGAATGCCTACGACGGGGTCAAGCTGGGTATGGACCAGATCAATCACATTCAATACATTGCGGACTCTGATGTTGCCGAAAGACTTCGACCCGCGAAAGGCAAAGCGAAAGGAGCGCATGCAGGCGGTGGCGTCGGTTGATGTGAACTCCGACGCAGGCAAGCAGGCGGTGCAGTTCTTCAAGCAGCACGGCACCGTCATTGATCCCACGATGGCTTTGATGGAGATGGAGTATCGTCCGGCGGACAAGCCGGTTACGGACATCGAACCAGGCGTGGCCAAGGTCGCTCCCGAACTTCGCGAACAGCTCGTCAATGGCAGGGTATGCCGGCGGAAGCCGCTCCGCTGGGGCAGCAGATCGTGCAGAAATATCTCCAGATCATCGGCGCCTTGCATCGCGCCGGAGTGCCAATCGTCGCCGGAACCGACCAGACCGTGCCGGGATACTCGGTCTATCGCGAGATCGAGCTTTACGTGCAGGCGGGTTTCACGCCCATGGAGGCGCTACAAGCGGCGACCCTCGTCCCCGCCCGCGCGATGAAGGTGGATCGAGAGAGCGGCACGGTACAAGCCGGAAAGCGCGCCGATCTTGACATACTCGACGCCAATCCTCTGGAGAACATCCACAACATTCGCAGCGTGCGCTGGGTGGTTGCCAATGGCGTGCTCTACGATCCCGCGCCGCTGTGGCAGAGCGTGGGATTCCAGCCATAGCGTCCGGCTACTGTTGCGGCGCTCCGGAACTCGCCGGTGTTAAGGGTGCGGGAGTCAGCCCCATGAAAGTCGTGCCGGTGAACTTTCCGGCCGCATCGAAGTTCCACGTGAACAGCGCGGATCCAGCATTTGCGCAGGTCTGGCATCCATTGCGCAGCGGATAGCCCAGCACGAACTGCACTCCGCCGTTGGGTCCGCTCTGTGAGTTAGGCCAGGTAGTGCCGTCGCGGTCGCCGGGCCAGAGCCCAACTTTGGGAAACTGGTTTCGCACGTCCTGATACTGGAAGCTCTGTTCCATTCCCTTCTGGTCAAGTAGCTTCAGATCTTCAGCATTGACGATCTCCGGCTGGCCGTTGACCAGCAACAGACCGTACTTCGGATTGGCTCGCAGCGGATACGTTACCCAGGCGATGTCCGCCGGTCCAACCTTGTTGAACCCGGACATAATTCCGAACTCGCCACGGTTCTGCTTGTAAAGTCTCCGAGTGAAGCTCACCGCGTCGGCGGGTGCGCCCGCTTTGGCCATCTGGCCTACAAAGCAGTCACCTACCTTGCGCGGATCTCCTGATTGGTCGCACGCAACATGCGCAGCACTGAGGAAGCTGGCCGGGAATTGCCAGACTGCCGAGGGACCAATCGCAGCCGGGCGGGACTGCGCCAGGCTGGAGGTGATGAGAGCGAGAACCGCAACAAACAGCAGTAATTTGCGCATAAAGCCTCTTAACATCCGTGTAGATCGTGAAAAAGGAGTGTAGCCGCACCTGCGCTATGCAGTAAACATGTTACCTTGGGCGCGTTCGACCGTTTCGGTAATGCGGAATTACTGAGGCGGGGCTGGTGGTGGCACCCGTCTTGGTTGCGTGATCTTCGGCGGTGGCGGAGTAACAATGTACTTGGTTCCCAGGAATTTTCCTTTGGGGTCGAAGTTCCAGGAGAAGCGGGCTGAGCCGACGTGGGCGCAGGCGTGGCATCCGTTGATTAGCAGATACCCGACGATGAACTGCTGTCCGCCATCGGGTAATGCTCTTGTTTGAGGCCAGTTTGTGCCGCTGCGGTCATCCGGCCACAGGTCCGTGTTGGGATACTTCTGCTTCACCGACTGGTACATCGGGTTCTGGTCCATCGGCGCACGGTCGAGCTTTTTCAGGTCATCCACATCGAGGATCTTGGGATCGCCATTGACCAGCAGCAAGCCATAATTGTCGTTGGCGCGTAGGGGATACATCACCCTCGCCATGTCCACCAGACCGACCTTGTCGAAGCCGGTCATGATGGCTACCTGGCCGTCGCTCTGCTGGAAAAAGGTGCGGGTAAAGTTCATCGCCTCCGCTCGGGCCCCGGCTTTGGACATCTGATCGATGAAGCACTCGGCGTAGTTGGGAGGATTGCTCTGGTCGCAAGCGGCGTGGGCCTTGGCGAGAAAGTCCTGCGGCGGTTGCCAGACTGCAGAAGCCTCGATCCTGCCAGGACTTGTGGCCGGCTGGGACGCGGCGCCTCCATTCTGTGCGACTGCGCGAAGGCCAGGCAGGCCGACAATCATGATCACGGCGAACAGCAGTGGTTTCTTCAAGTTGATCCCCTTTTGGCAAGACTCTCTATGAAATGGAACGGTCCGGTGCCAGAACCTTGCGGGTCTGCACGGGCACAAGCAAGAATCATTACTAATCTGCGACCAAGCCGTCAAACCACCGCGGGTGACGCAAGTCACAGACCGGCGGTGCATCCTGCAATAGGATTGAAGCGGCATGAATTCGCAGCGCGCAATACGGAGAGTCCTATCGCTGATACTGGCGCTGAGCCTCGCATCCTGGGCGGAAATGGGCTTAATGGCCCTGGAAAACAGCCAGAGCTTAAAGTGCGCCCGAATGGGACATATGCATCAGCATATGATGCACTCTGCCCTGTCGCCCTGCTGCCCGTCGGACATTGCAGCCCAGTTGTCATATTCCGCCGGCCGTCCCAATTGCTGCGATGTGAGCAACCAGCCAGCACGACCGTTGGCCGCCCTGGTTGTCCCAAACCGATCTCTCTCCGTGCAGTTGAACGCTTCCGCTCCAGCAACCGCGGCATTGGTCCCGCGACAACAAGCCTCGGCTTTTCCCGTGGCGGCTGGATCCCCGTCGTTCGTCAAACCTGTCTCCGATCTGAAAACCGACCTCAGGATTTAGAGAGCACGCGTGTTCCCACTGCTTCCGGGTAACGGCGTTCGATGCCGTTGCGGCTTGTAATTGAGCGGGCTTGGAGTGTCCGCACAACCGAAATTCTGAGGAAACCATGAAATCGAAAGTACTGGTAATTTTGAGCACGCTGATGATGGCTCTGGCCTTGATGGCCCAGAGCGCGACGCAAACCCCTACCGCTCCGGCTGGCGACCAGGCCAAGAGCTGTGCCTGTTGCAGTCACGACAAGGCCGACGGCAAGATGTCTTGCTGTGGCAAGGACGGACAGTGCTGTGGCAAGGATTCCGCCTGCTGCAAGGATGGTACCTGCTGCAGTGGCAAAGACGGCAAACAGTGCTCCATGATGTCGAAAGGCAAGGACGGCAAGATGTCTTGCTGCGCCGATGGCAAGTGCGAAATGGCGAAGGGCAGCAAAGGCAAGAACTGCTGCGACGGCATGAAGTGCCAGCGCAAGCAAGCGTCCTAAGCACGTTCACCACGAACCGCCCCGGTCTTAGAGGCCGGGGCGGTTTTCTGCGCGCGAGATGCTACACTCGCGAGTCCGACTTCACGCGAGTCCTTCTGTGCAAAAGTCGAACACGTGGTTCCATACCTGCGCAAAAGCGGCGTCATTGAATCCCGACTCCGACTTGAAGAAGTCGTACGCGTCGTATTTGCGGGGGCTTTCCTCGCGATTGGCCGGAACCAGCTTGTAATGCCCCAAAATGTCAATGTGGTCGGCTTCCACCAATAATGTCTCTTCCCCGTTCGGCCAGAGCATGGAAGCCGTGTTGACAATGCCATCGTTGTCCCAAAGCTCGATGGGCCGAGCTTGCGAGGCAACGATGAACGGGGTCGGTGTGAGCACCTTCTTCCCATCGTGATCGGTAAACGGTCCTCCGGCACAGGCGCGATAGCAAGTCCGGTACGAGATGTCGATCCCAGAGTTTGGGTCTTCCTGCTTGGTGAAGTCAGGATAAGTGGCAGGGTTCAAAAGGTCCCACCGAGGTGCCGGACGGCCGGGCTCGAATTGGAACGGACGCCGGCCCAGGGTCGCATACGACTGGGTCTTGATGTTTTTCCAATTCGCTTTTTCGCTGGCGCGCGTCTCGGGGCTGAAGTGGGCCGGACTGCAGCAATCTCCCTTGGGGGCCTTGGCTGTAAGATCATCGATCGCACCGAAATCCGTCGCCATGTGACGCAACCATAACTCCAGTTCGGACGCGGCTTCTTGTGCCATCGCCCTCTTCATGGGATTGTCGCTCGTACGTGTCTCGGCCTCGTTCAGGGCGTCTTCGATGGCATACAGCAGGTTCAACTTGGTCGCTGCTGCGGCGCCCTCCGATAACCAACTTTCAAACTTGTCGAGAAAGGGCACTTGCGAAGCTGCTACGGCAGCCCGCAGGTCGGCGACCACGAGTTCCCGGCCCAGCGTATATGTGCGTACCCAATCCGCGATATTGGTGCCCCACTGCGGAACGGAGAGAAAAACCACGCGCCGGACCAGTTCCAGGAGGTCGCCGGCCGACACTGCACCTTGCGAACTCTGAGCGCCATCCACCGGGTACGTGCAATCAGGATTGGAGGCCAGGTCCCAAAGCAACTTGCGGATGTCGAGCCCAGCCGTCGAGTGGCCTACCAAGGCGATCGAGTCGTTGGGCTGGATCTCCCCGCGCGTAATGCGTTTGGTGAGATAGCTGCGCAGCCGGGCGGCACGCGTACGCACGGCGGCCGTCGGGAAGTTATCAAAGTAATGCAGCGCTACCCGCTCGCGGCGCTTGGCGCCGGTTTCTTTCCATGCCTGAAACTGGGGCGTCACGCCCGCATAGTACTCAACCTGGCCGAGCGCGTCGAAACCGGCGAAACCCGGCACCAACACGACATGGACACGGCCACCTTTGGAAGCAGGCGGAGCTTTCTTTGCATTGGTCATGGTTCTCTCTCCCGCGCGGACAAGGCTGCCTTGGGATGGCAGCGAGTTCGGTTCATGCAGACGAAGCGCGCGACAAAGGGGGTGGTTTGACTCCCCAAGTCCCCTATACGCCTAAAAGGCAAAGGATTTCAGTGATAACGACTTTTTTATTTGCGCAGGGAGTATTCCGGTGAAGGTGAACATCGATTCCGGTGGGAAGCCGAACGGCATTCCGGAGCGAAGGCGAACAGCAGTCGGAGCGCAGCGACGCTGACATGGTGATTGTGGAGCAAGTGTTCGGAATCGTCAAGCGAGATTGTCCGAAGCGAAGCGGAGGCGGGTCGGCGGGGATTGGGGGTGCAGGGGAAAGGGGCGGCAGCCCCTTTGCCCCTGCTTCCTCTTTGTAGAAGAAGGGACTCATGGGCCACTCCCACTCATAAGCGCTACCTTAAGCCCTTTGGGCTTGAATTGACCTGCCAACCTCCCGGAACCCGGTTTTCTGGACAGCGAGACGAGTAGACGACTGGGTTTCGCTGATAATTCTGCTCTGGACGGATTGGGTGCGAGTTGGCCTGTTCTCAACGGTTGTCGCAATTTGGCCGTTCGGGGTAGCATGTTTTCGCTCTAGCACGGAGGGCTCTGTGAAACGGGTTAGGAATGAAAATCGCGTCGATTGTCTTGCTGTCATTGCTTACAACTCTTGTGAACGCCCAGACCAAGCCAGATGAAACGGCCATTCGAAAGATTCTGGAAGAGGAAGTGACCACGTGGAACCGGGGTGATACAGATGGATATTCCAGGCACTTCGCGACAGAAGGGACATTCACTAATGTGCAGGGCATGTTTTTTACGGGATACAAAGCCTTCCGCGACCGGCACGAAGAAATCTTCAAGGGACAATTTCGCGGAACCGTGCTCCAACAGGAGGTGGTCTCTCTCCGGTTCGTTCGCCCCGACGTCGCGGTGGTTGACACGCTTACTTGGGTATCGGGATTCTCTAAGGCAGGTCCACCTCCTGTCCTGCATACGGACGCAAGAGGACGTCTTCGCACGCGACTACTCCAGGTGCTGGTGAGAGACGGCGACGACTGGAAGATCGTTGTGTACCACAATGTGGATATAAAGCCTGGAATAGAATCGCCGGAGCCGAGATAAGCATTCTGGCTTCAGAACTGGTGATAAATCGCCATCTCGCACTCCAAGATTTTGACTTCGGTTCATTCCTTCTTCTCGTCCTGTGGCGGATTGCGTTTCTCGCGCATGGACTCGCCGCGCATTTCGATGCGGTGGGCGTTGTGAACCAGACGGTCCAGGATGCCATCGGCGATGGTGGGATCGCCGATCTGCCCGTGCCAGCGCGAGAGCGGCACTTGGGAAGTAAGGACGGTGGAACGGGTCTGGTAGCGATCTTCGCAGATCTCCCAGACTTCGGCCGGGTGGCCCATCCTAAGATCTTGCAGGTGCCGGATTCCCCACCTTTTACCTTCGCCGGGAGGGTGTGAGCCCTCTTAAGCCTCAACGGGAGCGCACCCCAGCCCGCAGCCGAAGGGGCGCGACTTCAGCCGCGCCGGAAACCTCGGCCAATAAGAACCCGCTACACATTCTTCCGCACGCCCGGGTTCCCCACCTTGTGCCTTCACCGGAAGGATTCCTCACCCGACCTCAACTTGAACCCGGAAGCCTTGCAGCTGATCTCGACCTGGAAGTTTCTGCCTATGATCTGCAACGGCAACCCGGCAACCGTGCCGACCGACTTGGTACTCCATTTCCAGGGGCGTTAAACCGGTCTGACGCCTGCCATGACCGAGGGCGTGATTATGAAAATCAGAGCTTAAAACCCTGTGGGCTTGAATTGGCGTGCCAACCTCCCCGGAACCCGGTTTTCTGGACAGTGAGACGAGTAGACGACTGGGTTTCGCTGATAATTCTGCTCTGGACGGATTGGGTGCGAGTTGGCCTGATCACAACAGTTAATCGTATTTTGTGACTTCCGTTGATCGGGTAGCTTTTCCCTGCCTGCCGTATTTTTCCCGGGTCTTCCTGGCGTAAATCTACCACTGGCCTAAGTCAATCCTCTCAAAGAAAATTCCTACACGCGACGATCGCGCCCGCTCTTTCTTGCAGGTGAGCCGTCGCTCATTTGGTAGCCCCACCGGACGAAGACGGATAGGAGGCACTGAATGGCGAATCCAATTAGGCAGTGCGTGACGGGAATGAAGAGCATGAAGGACGTCAGGCAACTCACTTTTCTCTGGGTGATGGTTGCTGGGCTCGTCATAATGACCTCAGCCGTTAGCATGGCCCAGGAGGTCAGCCCGAACTCGCGAGGGGATGCCGGACTCATGTCTGGAACCCAGGCTCCGCCCGGGTTCTACCTGGTCCTGCCAAGTTATTGGCGCGCGAACTACTACAGGCTGAAAGGCCCGCGCGGAAATGACTTTCCAGAGTTTCAGGATGGATCCATTTCTGTACTGGTGACTGCGGTCAGCGCTGTTACGCCATGGAAGTTTCTCGGGGCAAACTATGGCGGTGTTGTGGCGGGAGTCTTTAACAATCAGGCGGTAACGGCCGCGGTGGGTCCGGGTAACCTCACGCGGGACAACACGCTCGGCGTTGGCGATATGTATGTGCAACCGATAACCCTGGGCTGGCACATAAAGCGCGCGGACCTTGTCGGAGGTTGGGGATTCTTTGCACCGACTGGAAGCGGCTTCCGTACGGCAGACTCCTGGGCGTTCAATTACATCGCCGGGACCACAGTGTACCCGGATAAGGCAAGGAAGTGGAATGCGGCGACGACGATGTGGTACATCGTGTCTCTTCCCAAGGAGCACTCAAACATCGATGTCGGCGATTTCCTGGCTCTGAAGGGAGGGGTGGGCCATACCTTCCTGAAGGGGGGAGTAGCCAACGCCGGACTCGCTTACTCCTTTGAATGGAAGACCACGCTTGACAGCGGTACCGGCCTTCCGGCGTCTGTACCCATTCGGCTCAGCCACGCGTATGCTCTTGGTCCCGAAGTCAACATGCCCGTTTTTGCCAAAGGCGGGATTGTGGGCATCCTCGACTTCCGCTACACCTTCGAGTTCGGGAATGTCTACAACTTTCAAGGTGATAACCTGGCAGCAAGTTTTACATTCGCCCACTTCCTGAAAAAGAAGTGAACGACTCGAGTATCGAAAGGACTGGATCGATGCAACTCTACGGTAAAAAGCGGATGGCTTACTTGGCGGTTGCTATGGTCTGCTCGGCGATCCATGGCATCACCGGGTTTGCGCAGTCTCGTCCCGATGCGGCCTCCGCACCTGCCCAGCATAAGGTCGAACACCCGAACATCGTCTTCATGTTGGTGGACAACATGGGCTACGGCGATCTTGGCTCGTATGGCGGTGGTGCCCTGCGCGGCATGCCAACGCCCCGCCTGGACAAGCTCGCGCAAGAGGGCCTGCGCTTTACCAACTTCAATGTCGAAGCGGAGTGTACCCCGACACGTTCCGCGCTGCTGACCGGTCGGCTGCCCATTCGCAGCGGTACCTCGGCCGTTGACGTCTCGGGCGCGAAAGATGGACTGACCCCGTGGGAGTACACGCTTGCGGAAATGCTCTCCGATGAGGGTTACGCGACCGCGGCGTACGGAAAGTGGCATCTCGGCTCGTCGGAGGGTCGTTTCCCGACCAATCAAGGCTTTGATGAGTGGTGGGGTATCCCGCGAAGTTCGGCCGATACGCTTTGGCCGCTGCAGCCGGGGTATGACAAGGCTGTCGCTCCATCGCAGTCCATCATGGAAGGCCGCAAGGGTGAGCCGAGTAAACCAGTCAAGCCATACGACTATGCGGAGCGGCCCTTGATTGACGGCGAGATCACCGACCACGCTGTAGCCTACATTGCTAAGAACGCTCAGTCCACCAAGCCCTTCTTCTTATATGTACCGTTTACGCTGCCCCACACTCCCCCATTGGCAGGCCCGGAGTTCGTGAAGCCCGGCCGCTCGCAATTTCAAAATGCGTTGGCAGAAATCGACGCGAATGCAGGCCGAGTACTCGATGCCATCGACAAAGCCGGGATCGCCGCCAATACAATAGTGGTCTTCACCAGTGATAACGGACCCGAAACCATTCCGGGGATCGGCGTGGATTACGGAGCGCAGTCGGATACCGGCCCGTTTCGAGGCGAATTCCCCAGTGGGTGGGAGGGCGCGATCCGCGTACCTTGCATTGTCCGCTGGCCGGGTCACACCCAGCCCGGCCGCGTCAGCAACGAGATCGTCTCCATGCTGGATTTCTACCGCACCTTTGCCTCGGTTACCGGCGGGCGCGTCCCCGACGACCGACCCATCGACTCAATCGACCAGAGCAGTTTCATGTTCGGGGACCAGGAGAAATCGAACCGCGAATCGGTGTTGTTTTTCTATGGCGACGATATGCTTGCCATGAAGTGGCGCAATTTCAAGATCCACCTCAAGATGCGCGAGCCGGCGCGCGGCGCAGTCGTAGCCACCGGTCAAGCCGTGGTCCATTCGGTAGTAACCGAGCCGGGATACCTATGGATATTCGACATTGAGAACGACCCTAAGGAATTGTGGGACGTTAACGCGGCCAACGGATGGCTGACCGCTACGGCCGCACGCATCGTCGGCGAATACGCAAAGAGCATCGCTAAATACCCGAATATCAAACCGGGTGCCGAAGGTCCAGGACAGAAGTGAGGCTGGCGTTGCGGGCGCAGGCCAAGGGGACAATGCGAAAGCGACTTCGCACTTTGTCGACGGTCACGGCGATTACGAGTGAGAAATCGCCATCTGTTAGGTAATCCTGGCTGGTCGCCGCGATTGGATAGGGTACTACATTTCGCCAACTACGAAATCTCGCTCCAACGGCAGCTTCGGTTTTGTCACTTCGCTCTGGGACTCAGATCACTGACAGATGTTCAGGAAAGTTGTGGAATTGGAGGAGGGAGAGGTTTCTCGGCCTTTTTCCAGCCACCCTATCGCTCCCGCGTGGGGTGAAGTAAGACTTGGATCTATCTTCTCCCGAATTTCGCATCGACGGAAGTCCGATGAGCAGGCTGCAACCTAACGGGTCATTGGCTTTCCCGCCGGCACAAGCCCGGAGCGGGAGGACGCGCTCCGCACCGGTCATCACCGGGCTTCTGTTGGTGGCTGCCCCCTTTGGCGTTCTAGGGTTCGCGGCCCTCATGGTATGGCTGTCGGGCGATTGGCGCTGGGTGGAGGGCTGGATCTTCGGCGTCTGGTGGGTGTCCCTCATGGCCGCCATCGTTTTGTGGCTTCACTATAACGATCCTGCGCTGCTGGCCGAGCGCTTGCGCATGCCCGGCAGCGGCGGTGAATCGCGCACCGATATGGTTATCCTCATCGGGTTAAAAGTCTGCTTCCTGGCCTCGATCATTTTGCCGGCGCTGGATATGCGCTTTGGTTGGACACCCCGTCTGCCTCTGTGGAGCGAAGGATGCGGAGGCGTCTTGCTCCTCGGAGGCAGTTTCTTCATGTTACGCGCGCTCGCCGATAACACGTATGCGTCGCAGCTGATACGTATTCAGGCCGAGCGCGGCCAGCATGTCGTTGACACGGGCGTCTATGGCTTTGTTCGCCACCCCATGTATCTTGGGGCAACTCTAATGTTCGTTGGTGCCCCGTTGCTGCTGGGCTCGGTTTGTGGCCTTCTTGTAGGTCTGGCCACGATTGGGTTCCTCGTTCTGCGCATCTTTGGCGAGGAGAAGCTGTTGGCACTCGATCTGGAAGGCTACCGGGCCTATTGCGAGAAAGTGCGGTACCGCCTTCTGCCGCACGTCTGGTAAGCACCCCATCAGCTGGCTGTTTTGCCCCACGGTGCTCCTCCCCATTGCAGGTACCCCTCCCGGATGTATCCTGTCTTTGATGAGTGGTCTCTACCACATCGATCCGTTGAAAGGGCCATGAAAAAGAAAGTACTGACTGTGTTCGCCGGAGCACTGGTAGTGCTCCCTGTACTTGTGACTTACGGCAGCATGCAGGTCCGCGCAACTCCTGACGAGCAGACCCGGACGCTTCCGGGAGACGGCCTAATTACCGAGCCCATCGGCTCGGTCAATCACGCGGTCACCATTCGTCGCCCTCCTCATGACGTCTGGCCCTGGCTTATCCAGATGGGATCCGGCCGAGCTGGGTGGTACGCTTACGACTTCATTGACAACGGCGGCCACCGCAGCGCCGATCGCATCCTGCCTGAGTTTCAAAATATCGAGGTGGGCAGTGTATTCCCCGCGCTCCCAGGGGCAACCGACGTGTTTTCTGTCGTGGAATATGAGACCGAGCATAGCCTCGTTCTCTCATGGCGCTCGCCTAGCGGCAAGTATTTGACAACTTGGGCGTTCGTACTTGAACGGCTGAAGCCGAACTCTACTCGCCTGATTGTGCGCGGACACGTAGCGCCTGATTATCATCCCTACGGTCTGCCACAATGGATCGCTCTACTGCTTGCTCCACCGGCGCATTTCATCATGGAGCGCAAGCAGTTACTTGGTATCGCTCGGCGCGCAGAGTCTCTTCCATAGCTTGCCTCCCAACAGAGCCTGAGGGCGGAGCACCTCCGACCGGTTCCATCAGCAACGTTTCCCATCCGACCAAAGGCCTGTCCGTTCCGTTTCATCTGGACGCCACACGCATTAGCCGTGGAAGGGCTCTCGGCTATCTGAAATTGCTCCCCACGAGGATGCTGCAAACCGGGGGGGTACGATCCTTCCGGCGCTAAGTTCCGAAGGCCTAACCGTCTGACTCGCACCCGTGCGCGTGACAACAGTTAGCGAGTGAGAAATCGCCATTTCGCACTCGAAGATGTTGACTGTGGTTCATTCTTTCTTCTCGTCCTGCGGCGGATTGCGTTTCTTCCGCATTGACTCGCCGCGCATCTCGATGCGATGAGCGTTGTGCACCAGACGGTCGAGGATGCCGTCAGCGATGGTGGGATCGCCGATCTGCTCGTGCCAGCGCGAGAGCGGCAGTTGGGAAGTAAGGACGGTGGAACGGGTCTGGTAGCGATCTTCGCAGATCTCCCAGACTTCGCGGCGCTCGTTTTCATTCAGCGGCGCCAAAGGTCCGCCTACCCGAAATGTCTGTCACGATAAATTGCAGACCCCTAAAGGTTTAGGTGCGACACTTTAGTGGCTTGACATTATAGCTTAAATATGCTATTGTATTCAGTCGGGTTGAGTACCCCCCTGCCTGCCGGAAAGGTCAAACCCGGCGGGTTTCGGTTCTTTGACAACCGAATAAGCCGTCGGTTGCCGGGTCAGAGTGACGTTGCCGCTTTCCCGAAACGGGAAGGGTCTACGTCCCAGGAAAGGAGTTAAGTCTTATAATTGAATAGTTTGGATTTAACTCCTTTGAATAGAATATTTTACGATTACCCATTTGTTTTGAATATTTTGCGAGGAGTAGGGGGGAGGGGGGTACCCCCTTTCAGGTGCAATGCCAGGTGGTCAGTTAGAGGCAGACGGTGCGCATGCCTTGGCTCAATACGAACCGCAGCTCTCTCGGCTCGGACTAAGAATTAAGAATAAGGGCGGCATCGCTGCCGCCCTCTGGCCACGGGGCTGAAGCCCCAATCTGGATTTGCGCCTTTTCGGCACGGCTGAAAGCCGTGCCCTTTCTCCTACGTTCCTTCCGACCAGCTCGCCAGGTACTCTTCCTGCTCGGGAGTCAGGCGATCGATCTTGATTCCCATCGACTCCAGCTTCAATTTCGCGACCCGCTTGTCGAGCTCTTCCGGAACCGCGTAAACCTTCTTCTCCAGCGTGGAGTGGTTCTTCACCAGGTATTCGACCGAGAGCGCCTGGTCGGCGAAGCTCATGTCCATCACCGACGGCGCATGTCCTTCCGCCGCAGCGAGGTTGATCAGGCGGCCTTCACCCAGCAGGTTGAGCTTGCGGCCATCCCGGAGCGAGAACTCCTCGACAAAGGCGCGAGTGGTGCGCTTCGACGACGACATCTTCTCCAGCGTCGGAATGTCAATCTCGACGTTGAAGTGTCCGGAGTTGGAGATGATCGCGCCATCCTTCATGACTTCGAAGTGTTCCTTGCGCAGCACGCTCTTGTTGCCCGTGACCGTGCAGAAGACGTCGCCAATCTTGGCGGCTTCGTCCATGCTCATCACGCGATAGCCATCCATCACGGCCTCGATCGCCTTCGTCGGATCGATTTCTGTGACGATGACCTCAGCGCCGAGTCCGCGTGCGCGGCTGGCCAGTCCGCGACCGCACCAGCCGTAGCCTGCGACCACGAACTTGGCGCCCGCCAACAGGAAGTTGGTGGCGCGAATGATGCCGTCAATGGTGGATTGTCCGGTGCCGTAGCGGTTGTCGAACAAATGCTTGGTGTCGGCATCGTTCACCGCGATGATGGGATAGCGCAGCACGCCCTGCTTCGCCATGGCGCGCAGGCGGATGATGCCGGTCGTAGTCTCTTCCGTGCCGGCGATGACACCGTCCAGCACGTCAGTGCGCTTGGTCAACGCGATGGTCACCAGGTCAGCGCCGTCATCCATGGTGATATTCGGCTTGTGGTCGAGCGCCGACATGATGTGCGAATAGTAGGTGTCGTTGTCCTCGCCCTTGATGGCGAAGACTGGGATGTTGTAGTCGCGAACCAGGCAGGCGGCAACATCGTCCTGCGTGGACAGCGGATTGGAGGCGCAGAGCGCAACGTCGGCGCCGCCATCGCGCAGGGTGATGGCCAGGTTCGCGGTCTCGGCGGTAACGTGAAGGCACGCCGAGATACGGATGCCCTTTAGAGGCTGGTTCTTGATGAAGTCCTTGCGGATAATCTGCAGAACTTTCATGGACTGGTTGGCCCAGTCAATGCGCTTCTTGCCCATATCGGCGAGCGCGAGGTTGGCGATATCGCCGGCTACGTGAGTAGGTGTGGTTGACATAATCTCCCGTTCATCTACTTGCTTGCGGTGCTCTACCAGCGCAGGTTCGTACCTGCCTTGCAACCGCGGAAATTGTTGAGGGGCGGAAAGTCCCGCCCCGCTTCTGGAAAACTATTTCGTTGCGTGTACAGCCTTATGCGAGGTTTGTTTGGCCAGGCCTGCCTGCTCGCGCAGAGCAGCGGCCTTGTCCGTGCGCTCCCACGTAAAGTCGGGATCGGTGCGGCCAAAGTGCCCATAGGCCGCGGTCTTGCGATAGATCGGGCGCCGCAGGTGCAGCGACTCGATAATGCCCTTCGGCGTCAGCTTGAAGTTGGCGCGCACCAGTTCGGAGATTTTGCCTTCGTCAACTTTGGCGGTGCCGAGGGTATCGACCAGCACACTGACCGGTTCGGCCACTCCGATGGCGTAGGCGAGCTGCACTTCGCAGCGGTCAGCCAGGCCGGCAGCCACGACGTTCTTCGCGATGTAACGCGCCATGTAGCACGCCGAACGATCCACCTTGGTCGGGTCCTTGCCGCTGAAAGCGCCGCCGCCGTGACGTCCCATACCACCGTACGTGTCGACAATGATCTTGCGTCCGGTGAGGCCGGTATCGCCCATGGGACCGCCGATGACGAAGCGCCCCGTCGGATTGATGTGGTACTTGGTGTTCTCGTCCAGCATCTGCTCGGGCAACGCAGCCTGGATAACATGCTTTAGAATGTCGGCGCGCAGCTCTTCAGTCGAGATTGTCTCGGAATGCTGACTCGAGATGACCACCGCATCAATGCGAACTGGCTTGTGGTTCTCGTCATATTCAACAGTGACCTGGGATTTGCCGTCGGGCCGGAGGTAAGGAAGTGTGCCGTTCTTGCGGACTTCAGTGAGGCGTTGCGTCAACTTATGCGCCAGATGAATTGGCGTCGGCATGTAGTCGGCGTTTTCGTTGCTGGCGTAGCCGAACATCATGCCCTGGTCGCCGGCACCGCCGGTGTCAACGCCCATGGCAATGTCTCCTGATTGCTTGTTGATGCTGGAGATGACCGCGCAGGTGTTGGAGTCGAATCCGTAGAGCGCATTGTCGTAGCCGATGGAGGCGATAACGCCGCGCACCAGCGACTGAAAATCCACATAAGCTTTGGTGGTGATTTCCCCGGCGATCACAACCAGGCCGGTTGCCGTCAGCGTCTCGCAGGCTACCCGGCTGTAAGGATCCTCTTTAATACAGGCATCGAGAATGGCGTCGGAAATCTGGTCGGCGATCTTGTCCGGGTGACCCTCGGTCACCGACTCGGATGTGAACAAATAATGCTTCGACAAAGTATAAGCTCCTTGTACAACGTGGTTTCGCGACTCAAAGCACTTCGGTTGGGAGTGGTGCTGAGGTCAGTCAGAGGACTTCTACCCTATAACGATACCAACCCGCGACGGAAACTTTCCATATTTTAAAGCCAAAGGGCGGATTCGGACAGCAAAAGGTGTAAATTTGCATTGAATCAGTAGCCCATCATCGCGTCTCAGCAGTCAGCTAATTCATTTTGCTGCCAACAAGATGGCGCAGCAGGAGCTAATTCAAGGCCTCGTGCACGGCGATGATCTGGTCGAGAAATTCGGGCAGAAGCTTCAGGTCCAGCGCATTTGCGCCGTCGGACTTCGCCTGCGCTGGGTTGTCGTGCACTTCGACAAAGACGCCATCCACGCCCGCCCCCACCGCGGCGCGGGCCAGTAGGGGAATGAACTCGGGTTGGCCGCCGCTCTCCACCCCGCTGCCGTCGCCGTTCGTGGCTCCTGCCGAGGGCAGTTGGACGGAGTGGGTCGCGTCAAAGACTACAGGAGCGAACTTGCGCATGATGGCCAGCGAGCGCATATCCACGACCAGATTGTTGTATCCGAACGCCGCGCCCCTCTCGGTCAGGAAGACGTGTCGGCCGCCGGCATCGCGCACCTTTTCCACGGCATGACGCATGTCCCACGGCGAAACGAATTGTCCCTTCTTGATATTTACCGCTCGGCCGCTCCTGCCTGCAGTGGCCAGCAGATCAGTCTGGCGGCAGAGAAAAGCCGGGATTTGCAGTACGTCCACGGATTCCGCGACGCGAGCAACGTCGGCGGCTTCGTGCACATCGGTCAAGACGGGCACGTTTACAGCTTCCCGCACTTTCCGCAAAATGCGTAGACCTTCCTCAAGACCGGGGCCGCGAAAGCTGCGGACCGAGGTGCGATTCGCCTTATCGTACGAGGCCTTGAAGATGTAGGGCATCGCCTTCTCGCGGGCGATCGCGGCGATCGCTTCCGCCATCTTTCGCGCGTGGGCTTCGCTCTCAATGACGCACGGCCCGGCAATGAGGAAAAGTTGCCCACCGCCGATGGTGACGTCGCCGACCTGGAATGAATGATTCAAGAAGTTTCGTAACTGCGGCCGTTGGCTCTTACTTGCCTTGCGAAGCTTTGCCGCGCATGTCCACCACTTTACAGCCAGGCGGAAGAACAAACAGCCGCGAATCTGGTTCCGAGAGTGTCAGATCGGTAACCGAGAAAAGTTGATCGCCGTGCAGAGGATCAAGACGAAGCACCTGCAGATTCAGTCCGAGTTTGGGCGAGTACCAAAATTCCTTGGTGCTGTCCACGGGTGCACTGTTGCCAATGACACCAGTCTGAGTGGTTATGGTTTCGCGGGTACCAATAGCATCAAGACCTTCGATGGTCTTGCTGCCCAGGCTCGCCCGGCTCAGGTAACGTGTACCGTTCGCAATCGCCCCCACTGGAATGACCGGCTCGGTGGCCGGCACATCGTAGCTGCGCAGCTCGCATTCCCGGAGCGACGGATCGCAAAAATACTTGGTGTGCGCCACCGGGTTGCTGATCTCGATGCGAAAGATTCGCGATTCCTGGGAGTTGCCCTCCGGCACCAGCGTTCGGCGCTCCTGATAAATGCGCCCCTGGCTGTCGCGCACCACCAGGCGATGGTTCTTGACGGTGGTTGTGGTTCCATCAGCCAGGTGTTTGGTCCATTCCGCGGTTACGGTCGCCTGAAACGGTGCATTCGCCAGGGGAGAAATGAAGATGCTCGTAATCATTTCTCTGGTGTTGCCGTCCGGCGCGTGGAGCACTTCATCAGCGCTTTGTGCTCGCAAGAGCAAGCTGGCAGGCATGAGGCAAACGGTTGCGACCACGAGCAGAAGGCGTGATCTGTACATAAACATTCCCCTACACCCGACTATTTTGCCAGAAAACCGGCCCGCCGACGGATGAATCGACGTCATCCCACGCACAGATCCTAGTGCTTTATCTTTTCCGGCCGGTGAAACATCTCCACAGCTACCTCTTCCCGCTGATGGAGACGCCGAAGACGGTTCTCATACGAGGCCTTTACGAAGCCCAGGAACAGGGGATGCGGCTCCAGCGGCTTGGATTTGAATTCGGGATGGAACTGGCAGCCGAGAAAAAATGGATGATCGGCAAGCTCGATAATCTCGACGTAGGTGCCATCGGGAGTTGAGCCGCTGATGCGCAGCCCGCCGGCAGTAAGCGTGCTTTCGTATTCGCGATTGAACTCGTAGCGATGACGATGGCGCTCGCTGATTTCGTTCTGGCCATACGCTCGGTGGGCTAGCGTTCCCGGCTCCAGCTTGCAGATCCATGCGCCTAATCTCATGGTGCCGCCCAGTTCTTCCACACCCCGCAACTCGCGCAGTTTGTAGATCACGCGATGGGGCGTGGCGGGATCGAACTCACTGGAATTCGCCTGCTCCAGACCGCAAACATTGCGCGCAAATTCGATACACGCCGTCTGCATGCCAAGACAAATCCCGAAGAACGGCACTTTGTTCTCGCGCGCATACTGGATGCCTTTGAGCATGCCTTCAATGCCACGCTTGCCGAAACCGCCGGGCACCAGGATTCCGTCCGCGTGATCAAGCTGCGCTTGCACACCCTGGTCTTTTGCCTCCAGGCCTTCGGCTTCGATCCAGTTCACGTTGAGCTTCAGGTTGTAGGCCAAGGCGCCGTGCACCAGCGCTTCCTTCAGCGATTTGTACGAATCCTCGTACTCGACATACTTGCCCACGATGCCGATCGCGACTTCGTCCTTCGGGTTATAGACACGCTGCACGAGTTCTTCCCACCGGCTCAAATCGGGATCCTTCGCTTCCATGTGCAGGTATCGGAGCGCCAGCCGGTCCACTCCCTCGTGCGCGAACACGAGCGGCACTTCGTAGATCGAGGCAACGTCCTTGGCCGTGATGACGGCATTCTCTTCGACGTTGCAGAAGAGCGCGATCTTGGACTTGATGTCCTTCGAGAGGAAACGGTCAGTGCGGCACAGCAGGATGTCCGGCTGAATCCCGACGCTGAGCAACTCTTTCACCGAATGCTGGGTGGGCTTGGTCTTCAGTTCGCCGGCGGCAGCGATGTAGGGCACCAGGGTGACATGAACGAACAGCGTGTTTTCGCGTCCCAGTTCCTGCCGCATCTGGCGGATTGCTTCGATAAAGGGCAGCGATTCGATATCGCCGACCGTGCCGCCGATCTCCACGATGACGAGGTCCACGTCCTGCGCGACTTTTTTCATCGCGCCCTTGATCTCGTTGGTGACGTGCGGGATGACCTGCACCGTCTTGCCCAGATAGTCCCCGCGACGCTCCTTGGCGATGATGGTTTCGTAGATGCGGCCGGTGGTCCAGTTATTGTCGCGAGTCAGCTTGCTGTGGGTGAAGCGCTCGTAGTGGCCGAGATCGAGGTCGGTCTCGGCGCCGTCATCGGTAACGAAGACTTCGCCATGCTGGAACGGCGACATGGTCCCGGGGTCAACGTTCAGATAGGGATCGAACTTCTGCAACGTGACTTTGAGCCCGCGGCTCTCCATCAGGCAGCCGATGGAGGCCGCCGCCAGTCCCTTGCCAAGCGAAGACACCACTCCTCCGGTCACAAAGATGTACTTTGCCGACATCGGTTCCTCTGTTTTAGGGATTTGTGCAGCCGGGTAAGACGCCCCATGGTTCCCGTTTTGCGGGGAGCCCCGCCCGCCAGCGTAATAGCGCGGTCAGGGTGGAGCGCGTAGGGGTGCACAATCAATTATGGCTGGATTTGTTCCCGGTGGCAAGGCGAAGTTGCACCGGCCGCTCACGAACCATACAACTAAAAAACCGCCGGCCCATGCCAGCGGTTTCTTCAATTCAAGTGAGGTCTGGGTGCGGCGCCTACGACCGCAATTTCCTGCGCCCCCATACTCCCAGCAGTCCCGTACCCACCAGGATCAGTGTACCCGGCTCCGGGGTATTCCCACCCGGAACCAGGGTGAACAGCTCTTGCGGAGCATTTGGATCCTGGTCGTACTGGTCCGTTGGCGTAAGTATCTCCACCTGGGTGAAGTCAATACCTTGGAAGCCCTGTTGGGCTTCCTGCTGTGCCATATTCAGCCATTGCTGAGCACCCTGGTCGAGCGGAGCTTGCGAGTCAAAGATGTGCCAGACCGCATAGTTCATATCCTTCCACTGGTTCTGTGGCTGGACCTCAGTCTGAATCAGCAGCCACCCAGCTTCCTTGTACAGAGTGTCGGCGTCGGGCATCTGGTTGAAGCGCAAATAAGTCAAATCGCCGCTGCCAAGATTGGTGACATTCGCCTGCCAATGTTGTCCTGGCTCGCCGCCGTGCGCCCAGTCATCACACATTACGTTTATCTGGTTGCCACCATTGATGTTCGCGTAGTAGGGGTACCCATCCTGCCAGCCGGACCCACTGAAATTGATGAAATTAACTGTTACCGTGCCGGCGTATGCATAGCCGACGGCCAGCAGAAGTCCGACGACCAACAGCAGCTTTTTCACACTTTCCTCCCAGAGCTTCGCCGCATGGACAGGCGCAAAGATGCAAACCCTAACTTAATCTCTGCAATTTTAGTTCCGCGAATTTGCTTGAAAAATATAGGAGATGCAGAAATTGAAGTGCAAGAACTTGCGACAATGTTCCGAGCACTTACCCACCGTGAATCAGGAAAAAGCCCCCACCATGGTGGCGCTTTGAGACGGGCGCCCACGGCCTCGAGGAGGGTTCCGGCGAGGATCGTACCTTTGCCAGAACCCGGCCGAATGTCCCGACTTACTTCATCACCAGCTTGGCAATCGTCTGTAGCTGCATGTTCGAGGTGCCTTCGTAGATCTTGCCGATCTTCGAGTCACGAAAATACTTCTCCACCGGATAGTCCTTGGTGAAGCCGTAGCCGCCATAAATCTCGATACACAGCGATGCCACGCGCTCGGCAACCTGGGAGGTGTAGAGCTTGGTCATGGCTGCTTCCTTGACGAAGTTCATTCCGGCATCTTTCATGCGGGCGCAATTGTAGAGCAGCATCCGCGCCGCCTCGATCTCGGTCGCCATCTGGGCAATCTGAAACTGAATGCCCTGGAACTCGGCGATAGCGCGACCGAACTGCTTACGCTCCTGTGCGTATTTCATCGCGTACTCCCAAGCGCCGCGCGCCAAACCGACCATCTGCGCGCCAATGCCGATGCGGCCTTCGTTCAGCGTTTCGATGGCAATCTTGTAGCCCTTGCCCACTTCGCCGAGAACATTATTCTTCGGCACCCGGCAATCCTCCAGAATTAACTCGCAAGTACTGGACGCACGGATCCCAAGCTTGTCTTCCTTCTTCCCGACGGTGAACCCGGGAAAGTCTTTCTCGACGATGAACGCCGTTATGCCCTTGTAACCCGCCGCGGGATCGACCGTCGCCAGCAGAATGAAGACACCGGCCTCCTTACCGTTGGTGATCCAGAGCTTCTGGCCGTTGAGCACGTAATCGTTGCCCTTCAGCTCGGCTTTTGTCGTCAGCGCGAAGGCATCCGATCCCGAGCCAGCCTCGCTAAGCGCGTAGGCGCCGACGGTATCGCTGCACATTCGCGGCAGGTATCGTTTCCTCTGGTCTTCGGTCGTCCAGTGCAGCAGGGCATTGTTGACCAGCGTGTTCTGCACATCAACGATGACGCCGGCCGAAGGATCGACGGCTGAGAGCTCCTCAACTGCCAGGATGGCCTCGAAGAAGGTGCCGCCTCCGCCGCCGTACTGCTCCGGGACTTCGATGCCCATCAGTCCAAGTTGGAAAAACTGGTCAATCAGCGAGTGTTCGAAAACTCCCTTTTCATCCATTTCTTTTACATGAGGGCGGACCGACTCTTCAGCAAAATGCCGGACGGTGTCGCGAAAGAGGACTTCGTCTTCGGTAAGGGCTACTAAGGGAGCAGGTGCGGAGGCGGTGGCGTGTGCAGCAGCTTCTGACATGAGGGCATTCCTTCCGTGTGGAGATAGTAGAGGACCTTCAATTTTAGCACTCGCGGAAGGGGTGTCCGCGGCTAGTTTTGTTGCCGGAAGACGATCTTTAGCTTGTCACCCTCGAGGATACGGGCAATCTGGTTGCGCGCGTGGACGGCCCATGGTCCGGTGTTATCCAGTTTGAGGTAAGTCTTCCAATGGCGAAGGGCTTGACGCGGCTGTTGCAGCCGTTCCAACGCCAACGCCAGATTGTAGTGCGCGTCGGCGTAGGTGGGCGCGAGTTGGATGGCGGTCCTGTAAGCGGCCACCGCCTCACTAAAACGGCCCGTCTCGTCGAGGACATTGCCCAGATCGAAGTACGCCAGCGCGTACCGAGGGTCCGATTCCACCGCTAGGCGATAGTGCCTTTCGGCAGAGACAAAATCCTGCCGGTTGTAGTACAGGGTACCGAGATTGATGTGTGCGGCTGCGTGATCAGGTTCAATTTCCAGCACCTGCAAATACGTGCGGATGGCTTCGTCGTGGGTACTGGGGTGTTCTTCCAAGGTCACTCCGCGAGAAAACAAATCGATGGCGGTATCGAACCTCGCTATCGGCTTGACCTTGGACGTTGTGACGACGGTCCCGGTGGGAGCGAAATCCATGACGAACTGGCCTGCGATAGGCTCGACCGAGTGCCCTTGATGCCGGAAAGCAATCCGTGATCCTACGTTGAAGGCGCTGGCTTCCAGCAGCGGGTTTTCCATGCCCGCGACCTGCTTTTGCATGGCTTGGAGCGATTCCCGGATCACGGCTGGACGAACCTTTTTAGCGCACAGGTCGCGGACCTTCTTGAGCTGCAGGAGATCGAAAAAGGTGAAAGCCTCGGAAACCGGAACCAATCCAGCACGTTGCCAGCCGGCCAATTGCTTGGCGGTGATGCGCAGGATGCGAAGAACGTCCGCTCGACAGTATGGATTCATGAAAGCTCGGAGTCGTCCGCGGAGCTTGCCTTGATTATCAGCGGATATCAGTTCGGGCGCAAGCGGAAATCGGCCCAAAACGGTGGAAAACCGGGGCTGACGTTCCTTTACGGTAACGACCCAGCCCGGTTACAATTTGAGGCAAGCCGACGTAGCTCAGTTGGTAGAGCAGTCGATTCGTAATCGACAGGTCATCGGTTCAAGTCCGATCGTCGGCT
>CAWJIW010000045.1:0-112351 GCA_963843005.1 uncultured Acidobacteriaceae bacterium
GCGCCTGGGTGAGACTGAAGATCGTCCTGCCGGAACAGCCCTTTCAAATCCTGTTGATGCTGGTCGAGCGCGCGGGTGAGGTCGTCAGCCGCTGACGAAATCCAGAAAAAGCTCTGGCCCAACGATACTGTGGTTGAGTTCGACCACAGCATCAACACAGCCATCAAAAATCTGCGCAAGGCGCTCGGCGACTCTGCCGAGGAACCGAAATACATCGAGACCATCCCCCGCCGGGGTTACCGCCTGATGGTGCCGGTGGAGTGGGTTGGCTCTGCGGAGGATTCTTCGGTGGAGAATCCTCCGCCTCGGGTGAAGCCTCTGGCTCGGATGCAGAAGTTCTTCCGAAAGCGAGGCTCAAAGTCGGGCGCCTGACCGGCAAAGTCGTATCGCATTACCGCGTGCTGGAGGTCATCGGCGGCGGCGGCATGGGGCTGGTCTATCTGGCGCCGAAAACCTCAAGCTGGGCCGCGCTGTCGCGTTGAAGTTCCTGCCGGAAGAGGTGGGTGACGATCCCAAAGCGCGCGAGCGCTTGCGATCGCGAAGCGCACGCGGTTTCTGCCTTGAACCATCACAACATCTGCACGGTTTACGACTTCAGACGAGCACGAGGGGCATCCATTCATCGCCATGGAACTCCTACAGGGTAAGACGCTGCGCGATTACCTTGCTGATGGACAGGGAAGGGATTTCGCCTGACGCAGCCGGAAGGGGCTGGAAATCGCGATTCAGATTGCGTCGGGGGGATTGGAGGCCGCGCACAGAAAGGAGATCATCCATCGCGACATCAAGCCGGCGAACATCTTCATCACCGAGGAAGAATGTGGCGAAGATTCTGGACTTCGGCTTGGCCCAGCCTTATGGAGGTGGGAGAGGAGGAAGCAGAAGCCAGCCGGCGAGGCCGTAGACCAAACCGGCAGCTTCGCGGTTGCTGAAATCACGGAAGCAGAGGAGAGCGAGGCTGACGCAGCGACCGCTGCACCGCCGGCAGGGTCCGCAGCTGCGCCGCCTGTTCTGCGCTGGCGGGTATGGCCTTGGACTCGCGGCAACCGCGAGAAGGTGGACGTTACGGAATGCGATGGTGCGGGCGGACTCGAATCTTCCGACGATGGCAACGCCGCTGGCGCCGATCCCGTCAAAGAGCGCCGGCTTCACCACAGCCGTCGCGAATGCACGTGACGGAGGCACCGGCCTGCATCTCACACGCACCGGGTTCGCCTTCGGCACCGCGGCGTACATGTCGCCGGAACAAATCCGCGGCGAGAAACTGGACGCCCGCACCGACCTGTTTTCTCTTGGCCTGGTGCTCTATGAGATGTTCACCGGTCAGCGCGCTTTCAGCGGCGAGACGGCAGCCATTGTCCACGATGCCATCGTGAACCAAGCGCCGATTCGGGTGCGCGAGCTGAACTCTGCGCTTCCACCAAGACTCGCTGCCACGATTGACAAGGCGCTGGAGAAGGAACGCGCGCAGCGGTATCAGTCCGCGGCCGAAATACGTACTGACCTGGGAGGCTATATGCAGTAGCAAACTATCGTTCGCGCGCAATACCTGGAACAGGCTTGTGGTCGCGCTGCTCATAGCTGTCGCCGTGGGCGCTTGGTTGTACTGGCGCTCGCGCAACACGATTAAGCTAACCAACAAGGACTCCATTGTCCTTGCTGATTTTACCAACCACACCAACGATCCGGTCTTTGATGATTCTCTAAAAAAAAAAAAATATATATATATATATATATATATATATATATAAAAAAAAAAAAAAAAAAAAAAAAAAAAAAAAAAAAAAAAAAAAAAAAAAAAAAAAAAAAAAAAAAAAAAAAAAAAAAAAAAAAAAAAAAAAAAAAAAAAAAAAAAAAAAAAAAAAAAAAAAAAAAAAAAAAAAAAAAAAAAAAAAAAAAAAAAAAAAAAAAAAAAAAAAAAAAAAAAAAAAAAAAAAAAAAAAAAAAAAAAAAAAAAAAAAAAAAAAAAAAAAAAAAAAAAAAAAAAAAAAAAAAAAAAAAAAAAAAAAAAAAAAAAAAAAAAAAAAAAAAAAAAAAAAAAAAAAAAAAAAAAAAAAAAAAATGAATGGCCAAGCGGACTTCCGAAAGCAAGGGCGACCGTGACGCCATCCCGTATTTGCAGCGGGCCGTCACCTTCGATCCGAACTATGCGCGCGCCTATCTCATGCTCAGCGCTTGTTACAGCAATGTGGGCGAAGACAGCCTGGCCATCCAGCACGCGATCAAGGCGTTTGAGTTGCGCGACCGGCTCAACCAGCGATATCGCCTCGGGGTGGAGGCCCACTATTTCGACCTGGTCACCGGCGAATCCACTAAAGCGAGCGAGGCGCTTTCCCGGGGGGTAGAGTTGTTTCCCAAAAATGCCAATGGCCACGACAATCTCGGCGCCAACTTAATAAGTCGGGGACAATACGAGAAATCCATTTCTGAATTACAGGAGGGCCTGCGGCTATATCCAGAGGGCGTTTTTGCCTATTGGGTACTGATGAACGGCTATCTGGGGCTGGCCCAGCTAAACGAAGCAAAGTCTGTATTCGAAGCAGCGCGGGCCCGTAAATTCCTCTATGGCCCACAGCTTCGTGACGCACGATATCGGTTGGCTTTTATGGAGGGTGATCTTCCGTCCATGCAGGAGCAAGTGACATGGTCAGTTGGTAAGCAAGGAGTAGAGGATCTTTTGTTGTCGGAAGAGTCAGAGACGGCAGCCTATTTTGGGCGCTTTACACGGGCGCGAGACTTTTCGCGACGGGCGGTGCAGTCTGCGATCAGTTCGGGTAACGCAGAAACAGCCGCCGACGGAAAAGCGCGAGAAGCGTGGCGGGAAGGGGAAATCGGCGACGCAACCCGGGCACGGCAGGCAGCGGAACAAGCGTTGAAAATGAACCCGGTCCAGGCTGTGAAGGTGCTGTCGGCCATTGTCTCGCACAGAATGGAGACATCGCGGGGGCCAGGAAGCTGGCGGACGAACGCAATCAACAATTTCCGCTGGATACCTTCGTTCAGGAGCACTGGCTGCCGTGCATCCGTGGGGCCATTGCGCTAGCTAACAACAACCCGGAAGAGGCGATTCAGGTTTTGGAACCGGCAAAAGCCTACGAGCTGGCCTATTTCGAAGGCATATACCCCACCATGCAGCCAGCCTATCTCCGTGGCATGGCATATTTGAAGGCACATCAGGGAGCAGAGGCGGCGGCGGAGTTTCAGAAAATACTCGACCATTCCGGCATCGAGGCAACTTCGTCACCGGCGCGCTGGCCCATTTGCAGCTCGGACGAGCACAGGCGATGATGGGCGACACGGCCGCCGCGCGCAAGTCGTATCAGGATTTCCTCACCCTCTGGAAAGACGCCGATCCCGACATTCCCATCTACCAGCAAGCCAAAGCCGAGTACGCCAAGCTGCGGTGAACTATGATATAGAATGTGACATCGTATAGGATGTCGCATGATTCGACGGATCGTCCTCGATACCTCGGTGATCGTAGCGGGACTTCGCACACGAGCCAAAAGAAGGCTAGAACGGGGCACCCAGCCGTTGCGCGCGAAGACGATAGAACCAGCCCACCCAAGCACATAAAGCTTGGGTGGGGCATCCCAGCACCGCAGAACGGGCACCCAGACTTGATGTTGGGCGGTGGGCACAGACCCGCACCCTGCTTATTTTGCGGGCGGCTTGGTCGCAGCAGCAACCGGCGGATGGTCTGGGCTCCACAGGGGTTGGCCAGCCGGAATGTGGACAACCTGCAAGTTGGGAAAGAGGGCGCGAAGGTCTTCGGCGCATTGCTCCATGCCGGCCTCCTCTGACACTTCGTGGCCCAGCAGGATAAGCGCTTTGTGGCGTCCCTGCGCACTGGCGTCGCGCACGTACTCAACCGCTTCCCACTCGGCGGCTTCGCCTGCAATCAGGACTTCCACGTCATCGCGACGCAGAGCGAGGACCTGTTTCTGCAGGCCGGCGGCGCCGGGTAGGATGGCGACGTGCGTAAGCGAGAGATCAGGATTTCCGACGACGCGCAGAGTCTGAGCGTTGAGTTTCGCCGCGAGCTCACGCGAAAGCTTGACCAGCGTGGTCTGCGGAATCGTGAGCAGGAACAGATTGCCCGCTTCCGTGTAGTTCTGCCAACCAAGGGTCCGGAGGAGCGCCGTCCCCACCTCGTCGGTCGAGGCCGCGTGCATTCTGTCGTGCAAACGGAATACGACCATGTGGTGTTGCTGAATGAACGCCAGCTTCTCGCGGTAGACCGGGTCCTCGGCAAAGAAGGCGGTGTCGTCGAGATGGTTGTAGAACGTGGGCTCGTGCGTGATCACGAGATTGAGGCCGCGCCGCTCAGCCTCGCGCAGGACCTCCATGGTATCGAGGAAGGTGGTCGCGATGCCGGTGACCGGGCTGGATGGATCGCCGGCCTTGATGGTATCAACGGTGTTGGCCGGCAGCGTCGCAGAGTAGTGCTTCTCGATACGCTGGATGGCCTCACCCGCATTCAGGGTTTGTGCGATGGACATCGGTGGGAACGCCGCGAGCATGAAAAAAAGTATGCAAGCTCTACTCATAGAGGTGGCCATCAACGCAACCAACGGCTTCAGACCGGCTTCCCTGAGAGCCATGCCGCAGCAATCAAACACACAGTAATCGGGGTTAAGAAAACGATGGGTAAGGTGAAAAAGTATATCCAGCTCAAAATCGTCACGGCGACAAAGCAAAGGGCAAGCGCCCATTGAGTGCCGCGCATGACCGCCAAAGTTTCTGCCGGAAGGCCGGCCAGCTGCCACGCTAATACCGCTGCGAATAGAAGAAACACCGAGACAAAGAGTCCGGCCCCAACAAAGAGGTCCCAATAAGTCCGGCTAAACCCTTGCACGTCGAAATGAATTGACCGCATTGAGGCGAGAAGCGCGTCCACTCCCCATTTGGGATCGGACTGGCGAAAACCAAGCGTATGTCCGACGTCAAAAAGCAGCAAGAGAATAGAAGCGATTCGATAAAGCATCGGCGCTTTCAAGTCTTGCCTCCAGAGATCGCTCGGCGGCAGTTTACCACCTGCGCCATCCCTTCCCATCTCACCAGTAATCTAAAATAGATAGCCAGTTGCTCGGGTAGCGAAAGTCGTCGCATGATGGCGGACTGGACGAGTTCCAAAAGGAGTACTTGAAGAAACGCGCCAATTCTTAGCGAGATTTCGTAACGTCCCGGAACGGAGTGGGACGCGCTTCATCTGATCTCTTCACTGACGAAACGTCCTTGGATAAAGCCCTCCGCATCTACGCGTGGTTTCTGCTGGTGGTGACCGCCTTGCCCGCGGCCGCGCGCCTGGCCCGACCGCGAGAGCTGGCGCAGCATCATGCTGGTGCGCTACCAGAATCCCAAGCGCCGCAAGCGGGCCCGCATTGGCGGGCTCATCTATTTGGGACTGTCGGTGTTCGCCATTCCTTTTTTGTGGCGCTCTGAAATGCGCCAGGAGCGCTGGCTGATCATGGCGGTCATGGTGGGCATGGTATCGGCTACGGAATTCCTGCTGAACAGCCGCCTATTCAGCGAAGAGGCGCTGGCCAGCCAGAACCGCCTTTTCGGCGGAATCTATGCCGCGATTGCCATTGCCATCGCTCTGCTACTCTTCACCCGATGACTGCCGCCGGGCGACCACGCCTTCTGACCGAACTGGCTGCTCCCCGCTACCCAGGGAGGTGAACCAACCGTTCCCGCGCCTGACTATCACGATCGCGGGTGATTGCAGTCACAGACGCCGCCGGGGCCGCGGGCCTAAAGTTTTCGTGCCTCCCAGAAGAGCAGTTTCCATCGATGGAAATGCAGCACCCCCTGAGGCACGCCCCGCAACTCATTATCAAGTCAATCCACCTTCCGTTGTTCCATCTAGTTTGCGGAGAATATTATGATGCAACCCATAAATGTTGTTCTCGCTGATTGGATCTGGAGAAGGAAGATGATGGTTGTTCTACCTGTTCGTCGTTAACGAATCTTCGACAAGAACCAGATCAGCGTCAACCTTACCCCGGAGTTCGAAAATGTGACGTTCGGCTACGCCAAGGCGTACATCGAAAAAGGCGAGATGCCGCCAGCCGACATAGCGCCGGCCATCCTGAACATGGCCGATGACTACCTGGCGGGTCGCCAAGTTGCGATTCGGGCCGGCGATTACATCGCCATTCACAATCACATGCGGAAAATGGCTCAGCCAAGTGACGCTTGAGCAGCCCCGGGCTCTCTCGCCCAGGGCTGCTCTCATTTGTTGCTTACGTGGCACCGCCGAACCAGGCTTATCGAAGATCCAGTGAGGTGTCGCGCAAATGGCATTCGAGAGGTTTTCCGCTGATCGTTGGCTGGGAGTTAACTTTGGCCTGCAATCTTCGCTGCCGCCATTGCGCCTCGGCCGCGGGGTTGGCTCGCGAGAATGAACTCTCGCTGGATGAGTGTTTGGCAATTTGTGAGCAGTTTCCAGCTTTGCTCGTCCAGGAGGTGGATTTCACCGGCGGCGAGCCGCTGTTGAAGCCGGGCTGGGAGAAGATCGCTGCCCGCCTGCGTGAGCTCGGGATTGCCACGCGCCTGATTACCAACGCCATCGGGCTTACGCCCGATACAGTTAGCCGGATGAAGGATGCGGGCTTGGCGAGCGTGGGAGTCAGCCTCGATGGCATGGAAGCGACTCACGATCACGTCCGCGCCCGCGACGGGATGTTCCGCCTGGTGATCGCGGGTCTTGAGCGCCTGGTTGCCGCCGGCCTTCCGCCTACGGTGATCACCGCGGTCAACAGCCTGAGCATATCCGAACTGCCGCAGGTCTTCTATCTGCTGCAATCCCTCGGCGTACATGCTTGGCAGATTCAGCCAATCTTCCCGTCCGGTCGCAGCTCAGAAAGACCGGAGCTGCAACTTGACGAGAACCAGTTTCTCGAACTCGGCCGCTTCATTGCGGAGTGGTTCCCCAAAGGCCGCGAGGTGGGTCTGGAGCTGCGCGCCGCCGATAGCTGTGGTTACTTCACGGAGCTTGCGACCGGGCCCGAATGGTACGGTTGCAACGCCGGAATTGCGGCCGTCGGAATCATGAGCGACGGCAGGATCAAAGGCTGTCTCTCCATGCCCGACGAACTCGCCGACGGCGACCTGCGCAAGAACGACCTGTGGGACATTTGGTTTCGACCGGGCGCCTTCGCCTACACTCGCGACTACGAGTATGGCAAGCTGGGTCCCAATTGCGCGGGCTGCGAGCACGGCGACCAGTGCCGCGGCGGATGTACCTCCATGTCGTACACCACCACCGGCCGCATTCAAAATGATCCATTTTGCTTCCACGCAATTCGTGCCCGGCAGGACAGGCCGGCGTCAAGGCGCAGTTCAGGCGTGAAGAGTTGGTGGAACTCGCCTGCCAGAAATATGCGTGAGGCACCGAGAAAGATGTCCCCGGCCCACGTTTGACCGGGTTGGCGGGCTGCAGGCCGCGGCTCAAGTCGCGCTCCTTCAAGACGATATTCTTCGCTCGAGACTATGCCCCTGCTATTCTTCACCCGATGACCCGGCGCCGCTGGATTGCCGACGAGTTCTCCGACGAGCGCGCTGCCCTGACCGGCGCGCATGCCGCGCATTTGTCGCGCACGCTGCGAGCCCGCGTGGGCCAGGAGTTCGACATTGCCTGCGGTGAGCAACTACGGCGCGGGGTGGTGGCCAGCGTGAGCGACGAGCGAGTGGAGTTCACGCTGGGTGAGCAACTAGCGGCCAGCGCGGTTGTGCCCATCACGCTGCTGCTGGCGATCTTCAAGTTCGACCGCATGGAGTGGGCCATCGAGAAATGTACCGAGTTGAACGTGACCGGCATCGTTCCGGTCATCGCACAACGCACGGAGAAGCACCTGGCCGCCGCCGCGGGCAAGCGCGTGGAGCGCTGGCGGCGCATCGCCCGCGAGGCCGCCGAGCAGTCGCGGCGAGTTTCGCCTCCGGAGATCAGCGAGCCGCTAAAGCTGAAGGAGGCACTCGGGAACTGCATGTTCGCGAGCCCGGTCGAGTTGCCAAGTGGCCGGGAGCCGCTCGCAAGCCAGCCCCGCATCCGGGGCCCCGGCGAGCGCCGCCTTTGCGCTCGCTGGGGTGGGGGAGCGCCGGAATTGGTCTAGCCCAGGGCATGAACCCGGTAGACAGTACCGAGTCCCGTAGGGACGGCAGAAGGCTCCGAAGCATCCCGACGATTTGCGGATCGTTCTCGCGGAAACCGAGCGCGAGGCTCACGCTTAACGAAGTGCTAAGCGAGCACGACGATTTGCAATCGCTGGCGCTGGCCGATTGGCCCCGAAGGCGGATGGACGGCGGATGAGCTACAGATCTTTGAGCGGTCGAACTGGATCGCCGCCTCGCTGGGCGACACCATCCTGCGCGCCGAGACTGCAGCGATCGCCGCGCTGGCGGTAGCCAGGGCGAAACTCTAGCGATCGGCAGTGTCCTGACTCATGTCATTACGAGCGCAGCGAGCGACCTGCTTTCCTGCGAGGCGTCGAACAGCAGTTCCCTCGCGCCCGAGACCCGGGGGCGCTCGTACTGACAATTCGTGAAACATCTTCGGCTCATTTCGAATACTTACCCTGATCCCTTTTCTCCGGCCTTCACGACTTCGCTGAACACCAGCACGTATCCCTCAGGGTCGCTCACCTCGAACTCCCAGTTGCCGTAAGGTTGCTTGACCAATTCGCTCCTCACTGGAGTTTGCTTTCGAACCTCTTCGTAGAACTGATGGACGCCCTGCATCCGGATGTAAGCATCCCACAGACCTCCTGGGCGCGAGATTGCTGGCTTCTTGTAACCCTCCAGCCGGAGCAACATGATCTCGATGCCATCACGCCACAGACTCGCAAAGACGTAAGGCTCGGTTTTCGGAACGAAGCTGGCGGCAAAACCCAGGTGGCGCTCATACCAGCGAGCCGTATTGCCCACGTCGTTAACAAGAAATGTGGGCGCTACCGACGAAAGATTGACCATCGCTGTCCTCATGATCGCCATTGTGGCACAGGCGGCAGACGGCAGACAGGGTGCCGGAGTCAATAGGGATCCTTCGACTCGTCGGCGCAAAAGGAGGGCTGACTCGCTCAGGACGACAATCCCTTAGATGACATTCCTTGGCTCTGAGTGCTGACGGCTGATTTTCTCCGGTTTTCCTCAACATTCTTCACTCCGCCTCTTGCCATCCTGCCGCAAACCGCGCATAATGTGTCTTCGCTTTTTCTTCGTGCGGAGGTCACACGTGCCGAGCAACGGTCAGCACGAATTTGTGCCAACCTGCCAACAGCAGGAGGCCATCGAGCACGTGCACGGGCCCATGCTGGTGGTGGCCGGCGCCGGCACCGGCAAGACCACGGTCCTGGCGCGCCGCATCGCGCACCTCATTAACAGCGGAGCGGCCAGACCCGACGAGATCCTTGCCGTCACCTATACGCGCAATGCGGCTGCCGAGCTGATAAGCCGCGTCGCGAAATTGCTGCATCCCGGCCTGGATCGCAGAATGCGGCCGCGCGCAAACTGATGTCCAGCGGCCTCAGGCCAACACCTTCCACGCCTACTGCTCACGGCCTGCTGCAACGATGCCGGCATCAAGTTCGAGCTCATCGACGAAAAAGACGTATTCGTCTATCTGCGGCGCCGCGTCGCCAGCCTGAAGCTGCGAATACTTCATCGAGTCCGCCAACCTGGGAAAGTTCCTGCATGACCTGCTGCACTTTCTTTCAGCGTTGCCAGGACGAGCTGCGCACGCCCGACGACTACGCCGCTTACATGGCGAGCGTCGCGCTGGGCAAGGTGCCGCTGCCGCGGGTCGAGAAGTCCAAGAAGGCGGAGCGATCAGCGACGAGGAGGTGCTCGGCCGCTGCCGCGAGATCGCCCGCGTCTATCGGCAGCTCGAGGAAATGTTGCAGCAGGACGGCCTCGGCACTTTCGGCCACATCATCGCCCGCGCCGTGGACCTGCTCAGCCGCCGCCAGTCGGTCCTGTTGAGGGCGCAAAAGCGAGCGCGCTTCATCCTGATTGACGAGTTCCAGGATTCCAACGTCGCCCAGATCAAGCTGGCGCGTCTGCTGGGCGGAGAAGCGGCCAACGTCTTCGCGGTCGGCGACCCCGACCAGGGAATCTATCGCTTCCGCGGGGCCAGCAGCGAAGCCTTCGACCAGTTCCTGGCGACCTTCGGCGTCGAGCGCGTCAAGCGCGTGACCATGTCAGCCAACCGGCGCTCCACGCCGCCGATCCTGCGCTGCGCTTATGAAGCCATCCGCTGCAATCCCGAGGTTGGCAGCGCGAAGATCGAAGGCGGCGGATGGACGAGCGAGCCGCTGAGCTGCGCGCGGCTGGAGCTGGGGCGACCCGCAAGTGGCGCAGGCTTCGCCGGTCCAGTGCGTGGTGTACACCGATCACGAGCAGGAAGCGGAGTTCATCGCCGATAGCATTGAGGCGCATGCGCCACGCAGCGGCCGGGCATGAAGCTGAGCGACATCGCAGTGCTGTACGCCGCAGCACCATAATCGCGACGACGTCTGCTCGGCGAACTGCGGCGTCGCGACATTCCGGTGCAAGTCAAAGGCGCCAACCTGCTCGAGACGCCGGAAGTCCGCGACGCGATGGCGGTGCTGCGCAGTCCTGGATTCGACGGACCTGATTGCGCCTGTTGCGGGTGGCCGCGCTGACGAAGTTCGACGTGGATCCGGTGCACTTCCGCGCCGAGCTGGCGCTGGCCGGACAGGAACGCGTCCGCGAGCCGGAGCTGGAGAAAGCTGCGGGCGGACGCGAGGTGGTGCAAGCCATCCGCGAGGCGCGCCGTGAGCTGGCGGACGCCAATGGATCGCTCGAAGCTGCGCTGAAGATTGCGCAGCGTGCGTTTCAGCTTCCCGACTCCGCGCCGCTGCGTTGCCTGCAGAGATTCGCCGGAATGTGGCTCGACAAGCCCAAAGCAATCGCCGGAAGACAAACGCTGCAGGAGTTCCTGGAATATATGGAGTACTTTCGCGAGGCCGGCGGGCATCTTGGCGAGAACAACGAGGACGCGGTCCGGTGCAGGCGCTGGCGCCGCAGGACTTGGCGCCGAGCCGGAAAACGCGGTGCAATGATGACCATCCATGCGGCGAAGGGGCTGGAGTTCCCGTGCGTATTCGTCATGCGGGTTGATTCGCGATCGCTGCCGTCGCGCCAATCAAGAACCGCTGGTGGAGTTTCCCCAGCAGCTTCGCGCCTACGACTCCGTCGTGGAGGATGATCCCAAGAAGCTGCATGCCGAGGAGCAGCGTCGCATGTTCTACGTCGCCATGACGCGCGCCATGGACGAGCTGTATCTGTGCGGGAAGGCGGGCAGCGAAAAACGCAGCCTGCGCCTCCATCAGGGTACTTGCGCGAACTCGATAGCCTGACGACGGGACCGCTGCGCGGCGCGCTGCAGTGTCAGGTCCTGCCGAGCACGGTCCGCCAGATCCATGCGTCCGCGGCCCCGCTGCCGCGAGTTCTCGCAATGGGTGCAGCTTGAGCCGCGACGAACGGGCGCTCGACCAACTGAGCGCCAGCGCCATCGACTCCTACGACCGCTGTCCGTTGGCATTCAAGCTGAAAGACGACTGGATGATTCCAGAAGAGCCCCCGCCGCGCATGCAGTACGGACAGGCCATGCACCAGGCGCTCAAGGCGTACTTTGACGGCGTGCGCGTGGGGCGGCCGCCCGGACGAGGAGGAGGTAATCGCGTGCTTCCTCGATGAGTTCGCGAAGACGAGCATCGCGGAAGACGAGCAACGCCGCCGCTACGAGCAGGACGGCCGCGAGCAATTGGCCGCTTTCTGCGCTCCCCGTTTGCGCATCCCGCGGGCGAGATTCTCGAGAACGAATCCAACTTCAACATCCCCGTCGGCGGAATGACAGGTGCGGGGGCGCATCGACCGCATTGACTGCATCGCAGGGAACCAGGTCAGAATTATCGACTACAAGACTGGCCGGGCCAAGTCGCAGGACGACGCCGACGAGAGCCTGCAGCTTTCGATTTATGCTCTGGCCGCAAAGCAGGATGACCTCGATCCGGTGTCGCTCGTCATTCGTCAACCTCAGGGACGGCACCGTGGCTCGAGACCCTCGTGCGACGGGCGATCTTCGCAGAGCGGAAAGCAAGGTGATGGACGTGGCGATGAAGATTGCCGCCGGGGAGTTCGAAGCCCAAGCCCGGCCAGGCATTGCCGTATCTGTTCGTATCACAGCATCTGCCCGGAGCAGGAGTTGCTGATCTCCACCGCTCCGCCGTGGCGGCGACTGCAGCGGACCAGGCACTGTTGCCATTTCCCAACTGAGCTGCGGGCGGAACTTCGCGCGCAAAAGGAAGGGGGACGCTTGCGCGTCCCCGGTTTCGGTCATGAAGAGACAGTTAGTGTTTCTTCTTCTTTGCTGCCTTCTTCGCTGCCTTCTTTTTGGTTGCCATTGTTTCTATTCTCCCTTCCATTTGTCATGGAACATTGCGACATTCATTTCATCGCAATTTGTTAGTTGTATAGATTTATTGAAATAAATAGTCAAGCAAAAAACGCACGTCGTGTCACACCGATCGACTGCCGCGAGTCGTCGCGTGTCATCGCTTCGCCGGAGAAAATTCCGCCGCGTCGAGGATGCGCGCTCGCAGGTTTCGTTGACATGTGTGTGGGAGCCGCATAAACACTGGCTATTTCAACATGCGAAGAACCGCACCGCTGAAGGCGTCGTGCCACGCGTGCGCCATCATCCCGGGACGAAGGCTCTTTCGCCACCACGCGAGTAACCCAAACATTAATCCATAAATTCCGATCAGCACCATGCGCGCGACGCCTTCGTAGCCATGTGACGCGCCGAAAACGACGGCCGAGAGCAGCACGCCGGTGAGCATCGAGTTGGTGAGGGCGGCGAACTGCAGCTGCAGGTATCCGCGGAAGATGATCTCTTCGCAGAAGCCCGCGGTGGCGCTCACGCAAAACCAGAGGGCCAGTTCCAGCGGCGATCCGGGCGTCAGGAACCCGAGCTGCTTGCGCATGCTTTCGATTTTGCCGGCCTGATCGAGATGCATGAGCGTCGCGGCTACGCCGAGAACGACGAGCGCGCAGAACCAGAACGCGCCGGCGTACACCACGTCGAGCAGAAAGTCTTCCATGCTCGCCCAGCGTCCGCCAATCAACTGACGCAAGCGGACACGCTTGCGAATGCCGAGCCAGGTGATGCCGAGCAGGACCCACTCCCATGCCATGGCCCACAGATACTGCAGCGGCCTGCTGTATCCGGTCAGCGGATGCCGGCCACGCGTGCCGTTGAGCGAAGCCCCCAGCAGCACCACGATGAGCAGCGCGGTGTGCCACCACGGCGCCAGCAGCCGCATTCGAAGCGGAGGACTGGATTCAGTTTCGGGCGGAACCTGTGCGGCCGTGGTCAAAGTACCCCAATCTTATAACGCTCGCCACGAGTTCCATCCTGAGTGACGCGAACAGGGACGGCGTTCCCTCCGCGACAAATCCCTCCCCACCCGTTAGAATTTTCCATTCTGCGTAAATCCATCATGGCTGCCAACGGCTCCGGCAAGTACGACGTCATCGTCATCGGTGGCGGACACAACGGTCTGGTCAACGCCGCCTATCTGGCGCGAGCGGGTAAGAAGGTCCTGGTGCTGGAGCGCCGTCACGTGCTCGGCGGCGCATCGGTGACGGAAGAAATCATTCCCGGCTTCAAGTTCTCGGTCTGTTCCTACGTGGTTTCGCTGCTGCGGCCGGAGATCATTCGCGATCTCGATCTTCCCCGCCACGGTCTGGAAATTCTGCCGCTCGACGGCACCTTCACACCGATGCCCAACGGCGATTACCTGTGGCGCGTCAACGACCACGGCAAGACCATGCGCGAGATCCGGCGGCATTCCAGGTTCGATGCCGAGGCGTACGAAGAATTCGGCAAGGCCATGCTGCAGATGTGCCGCTTCGTGAAACCGATCCTGGGCATGGTGCCGCCCGATCCGACGACGCTGAACCCGCGCGACCTGCTCAAGCTGCTGTTCCTCGGCCGCCGCTTCCAGGGCCTGAGCGGCGAGGACAAGTACAACCAGGTGCAGTTGATGACCATGAGCGCCATCGACTTCCTCGACCAGTGGTTCGAGACCGATGTGCTCAAGGCCACCATGTCGGCGTCGGGAATCATCGGCACGTTTCTCGGCGTGCGCTCTCCTGGCACTGCCTACGTGCTGCTGCACCACTACATGGGCGAGATTGATGGCGCGTTTCGCGCCTGGGGTTTTGCCCGCGGCGGCACCGGAGCAATCTCCAACTCCATCGCCGATGCGGCGCGGGAGTTCGGCGTCGAGATCAAGACACAGGTTGCGATCGCGCGGATCATTGTGCGCGACGGCAAAGCGGTCGGCGTCGCCACCACCAGCGGCGAGGAATACTACGCACCGGTCATCTCGTCGAGCGTCGATCCCAACCTGACGTTCCTCAAGATGATCGAGCCACAACATCTCAGCGACGAATTTCGCGACGAGGTGAAGCGTTACAAGTACCGCGGCTCGTCGGGCAAGGTCAATCTCGCGCTCGATGCCCTGCCCAACTTCACCTGCCTGCCGGGTGAGGGACATCACCTGCGCGGCGCAATTTCCATTTCACCCAGCGTGGATTACATGGAGCGCGCCTACGACGACGCCAAATACGGCAACTACTCGCGGCGGCCTTACATTGACATGGTCATCCCCACTCTCACTGATCCGTCGCTCGCGCCGCCCGGCAAGCACGTGATGTCGTGCTTCGTGCAGTACGCGCCGTACAAGCTCAAAGAGGGCACTTGGGACGAGAAAAAGGAGGCGTTTGGCGATAACGTGGTGAACACCATCGCCGAGTTCGCGCCCAACCTGAAGAACATCATCGTCGGACGGCAAGTGGTAACGCCGCTCGACCTCGAACGCGAGTGGGGACTGACCGAGGGCAACATCTTCCAGGGGGAGCTTTCGCTGGAGCAGTTGTTCTTCCTGCGTCCCGGTGCCCGGCTTTGCACAATACAAGACGCCCATCAAGAACCTGTGGATGTGCGGCTCGGCCACGCATCCCGGCGGCGGCATCATGGGCGCACCGGGACGGTTGGCTGCGCTGGAAATCCTGAAGCACACCAAGGGGACGAGCTAGCGATGGCCGAAGCGCGCGTCGTCATTCTCGGTGCCGGACACAACGGACTGGTCACCGCCTTCTACCTCGCCAAGGCTGGATTCAAACCGCTCGTGCTGGAGCGTCGGCCAACAGTCGGCGGCTGCGCCATTACCGAAGAGTTCCATCCTGGCTTCCTCTGCTCCAAACTGGCGCACAGCGCCGGGCCGGTAAGGTCTGACATTGTGGCAGACATGAATCTGGCGAATCACGGTCTGAAGACCTACTCGCCGGATGTACGGGTGCTTTCGCTTTCGCCGGACGGCAAGCCGCTGGCCTTGTATGGCGACGTCGCCAAGTCGCAGCAGGAGATTGCGAGATTTTCCGCAAAGGATGCGGCAAATTACGCCGAGTTCCAGGAGCCGCTGGCAAGGATCGCGGAGGTCATCGAGCTTCTGCTGAACATGACGCCGCCTGACCTGGATGATCCCGCCGCCGACTGGTGGGAGCTGCTCAAGACCGGGCGCAAGATTCGCGGACTGGGCGAGAAGGATTTGTACCGGCTGCTGCGCTGGGGACCGATGGCGGTCGCCGACCTGGTCGCCGAATGGTTCGAGACGGAATTGCTGCGAGGGACCATCGCCGCGCAGGGAATTTTCGGCGCCTTCCTGGGCCCCTGGTCGGCCGGGTCGAGCGCGACGTTGCTGTTGCGCGCCGCTGCCGACGGGAATCCTGCCGGGCCGGCATCTTACATTGCGGGGGGATTGGGCGCACTCACCATGGCCATGGCGGCTGCCGCGACGGAAGCCGGAGCCGAGATCCGCACCTCCTGCGAAGTGGCCAGCATACAGGTAAAGGACGGAGTCGCGACCGGAGTCGTTCTCGCCAACGGCGATGAGATCGAGGCGCGTGCCGTCATCTCCAGCGCCGATCCCAAGCGCACGCTGCTCGGGCTGGTCGAGCCGCAGAACCTGCAGCCGTCGTTTCTGCAGAGGCTCCAGCATTACCGTATGAACGGCACGGTCGCCAAGGTGAACCTCGCGCTCGGTGGTCTGCCGAAGTTCAAGGGCGTAGATAGCGATGCTGCCAGCTTGTTGTCGGGCAGAATCCAGATTTCGCCTGACGTTGACTATCTCGAGCGCGCCTTCGATGCTTCCAAGTACGGTGAGTTCTCGCAGCATCCCTATATCGAGGCCACGATTCCTTCCTTGTGGGACCATCGCTCGCGCCTGCGGGCAAGCATGTGATGTCCATTTACATGCAGTATGCGCCGTACAAGCTGCGCGGCGATTGGGACTTGCAACGCGATGCCTTGGGGGACACGGTAGTCAAGGCCCTGGCGGAGTATGCGCCCGAGTTGCAGGGGCTGATCGAAGCCCGCGAGGTGATCACGCCGAAAGATTTGGAGCAAACCTACGGGTTGACCGGCGGCCACATTTTTCACGGCGAGCTGGCGCTCGACCAGTTGTTCACCATGCGTCCACTGCTGGACTGGGCGCAATATCGCACGCCGATTCAGAACCTGTATCTGTGCGGCTCAGGCACGCATCCCGGCATCGGCTTGACGGGCGGCTCAGGCGCAAACGCCGCGAGGGAGATTTCAAAGGACCTGCGCAAATGAAAAGCGATCTTATTTGAATTGTCATCACGAGCGGAGCGAGGGATCTGATTTTCGGCCTATGGCACAACCATCTCCGGCTGGGGCGGCGCCGAGTCCAGAACTCGCATCCAATTCGGATCCCACGAAGTGGGACGTAAGGGTTTAGCCCAGCGCTACAAAGACTGTTGAGCACTGGTTCTTCGCGGCAGCGGAATGAAGTGCCAGGAAACGAGCCCCGCAGGGGCGAAACAGCTTAGCCCATCTATGACAACTTCGATAATGTCAATGGGTTTTTGCGACACACTTCCCCCGCGTGGTTTTGAGATGCGCCACTTCGCTCTAGCGGAAAAGGTTTTCGTTCGCGTCACGACCCAAGCTCGCGTTCTAATCACTACGATGGAACCGCCCTTGTCCGGTTCCACCATCCATCTATGCGGTGGCTTGCGCACCATGATTAGTCAGTCGAACTCCCGCGCTGCCGCGGGAGGCAGAGCGCCCAATCAGCACGTCGGGGATCGACCGCACCCCACTGGGCTAAACAGGCTGCTCTGCGTGCGAACCGGACCCGCCGATTTGCCCGCTGGCGAGTCCCGACTTCCACAGCCACCACAAACGCACCGCCAGCTTGCGCGCCATGGCGACGGCGGCAATCGAGCGGTTCTTTTTCATCGCCAGGCGGACATACTGCCGCCGCCACTGCGGCTCCCAGCGCACCGCCACGTGCGCTGCCTCCACCAGCAGGCCGCGCAGCAGGGCATTGCCCTGCTTGCTGATGTGCCCCAGTCGCTGCTTGCCGCCGGAGCTGCGCTCGCAGGGAATCAGCCCCAGATAGCTGGCCACCTGCTGGCTGGTTTGAAAGCGCGTGGGATCCAGGATGGTCAGCTTGTACGCCAGGCCCACCACCGGCCCCACCCCGCGCTGCTGGCGCAGGCAACGTACCACCGGGCTGGCTTCGGCGGCAGCTTCCACCGCCTGGTTCAGCACCGCCCCACGCCGCTGCAGATCGGCCAGCAGCTCGCAGCAGGTCCGAGCGTTTCTGCTCGGCCCAGTGGGGCAGAGTCAGGGCCTGCAACTGCGCCTGACCTTTCCGGCTCCACAGTGCGCGCCGCAAGCGCAGGCCTTCATTGATGGCCAGCGCCTGCAGTTGGTTCTTCACTCGGGTCTGCATCTGCACCAGACGATGACGATGACCCACCAGTTGCCGCAGATTGCGCTGCTCCGGGCTGGGCACCGCCAGCCGCGGGAAACGCTGCTGCAGCAGCAAGTCGAGCAGCAGTTCGGCGTCGCGGCGGTCGGTCTTCTGTTTGCGCGGGGCCGCCGCCCGGATTTTGCCCGGATGGCCCACCCACAACTCGATGCCGCACTCGGCCAGCAGCCGCTCGAACCAGCGTGTGCCGCCCGTGGCCTCCATGCCCACGCGCGCCCCTTGCCCTTGCAGGCTGCGATAAAACGACTCGGCCTCGCCGCCGTGCTCCAGCCGGCGATTGCCGCATTCGCCCGTGGTGGTGTTACACCATGCGATTTGCTGAAAGCTCGGATGATAATCACAACCTATAATCAACATCGCGTAAGCGCTGGGTGGGCGTGTTAAATAAAGCAGAGTCCCGTAGGGACGTCAGAATCTGCCGTGCCTACGGCACTCGTCTTTCCTCTTCCAGCTACCCAGCGCTGAAGCGCTGGGCTAAGCTCTTTCGCGCCTGCGGCGCTGGTGCATGCTTAACTCTGTGGGTAATTCGCGCAGAACAAGCGGGTCGGAAACACGTGCGGGCGGTGCGCTCAGATGACAGCATCCATTGATGGTAGTGCGAATCGGCTACTGCGCCGCAGCCGTCTCTAGTCCGCGCTTCAAATCCGCCGCCAGCAGCCGATGGAACAGATGCTCTCCCGCTTCACGGCGCACCGACAGCCGTCCTGCCTCATAGGCGCGTGAATGCAGGCCGCGCTGTACCGCTTCGCAGATGCCGACATCCTCATCATTAACCCGCTCGCCGACGGCGATGCTCTGCCGGTTGCGCTCGGCGGCGGACGCGCTCACATCATCGAAATAGAAATCGAAGATCACGGTGCAGCGATCCACGCCATCGGGCAGCACAAGGTTGGTGTCCATGTAGCCCTGGTAGAGGTTGATCATGAAGTTGGGATACTGCCAGAAGTACCACGCGCGATCGCCGGTGCGGGTGGCGGAAGTCGCGGCGTCCACGTCGGACGCGACCATGGGGCTCGACTGCAGGCAGTAACGGTCTTCGTTCTCGATGGTGTACTGCTTGTACTCCAGGACGCTGTTCAGCGCCTTGTGCAGGTGCGGCACGTGATAGCCGCCATCGAGATAGTTGTCGACAAACACCTTCCAGTTGCAATTGAGACTGTAAGAGCGGCGCTCAAAGAAGTGCACCGCGCTCAGATTCAGCGGCGTGACTCGTTTCACCAATCCACCCAGGAAGCCGGCTAACGGCGCGGCTTGCGGATCGAGGTTGACGAAGACGAACTGCTCCCAGGTTTCCACCCGCAGTGGGAGCAATCCATTCTGCGCGCGGTCGAAGTTGCAGACGCCTTCGAACTCGGGCGCGCCTTTCAACGAGCCATCGAGGCCGTAGCTCCAGCCGTGGTAAGGACAGCGGAAGATGCTGGCAGTTCCCTGCTCCTCGGTGACGACCGCAGCGGCGTGGTGGCGGCAAACGTTGTAGAAGGCGCGCAGTTCGTTGTCGCTGCCGCGCACGATGACCAGCGGCTCGCCCGCCAGTTCGGCGGTAACAAATTGGCCCGGCCGCCGCAACTGGTCGGCGCGCGCCACCACTTGCCACGTGCGCCCGAAGACGCTCTGCCGCTCCAGTTCAGCAATGCGCTCGTCCACATACCAAGCCGCCGGAGCGGTAAACGCGCGCTCGAGCGGGTCCTGATCGTTGTACGACGCGACAAGGTCTTGCAGAGAGAAATGTATCAACCAAGTCTCCGCACCGTTTGAAAAGCGTCAGCCCAGGGGTTGAAGCCGAGGGTAACTTCCACCGTTATCGGCATGCCTGAAGGCGTGCCCCTTCAAAGCCGCCTCTCCAACTGGTTTTTCGAGATGATAGCAGGCAGCGCCGCACAAAAGGGTTGACGGCCAGCCTCTGCCGTGTTCCCTTGTCCCCATGCATTCCGCAGAAGCAGCTTTTGAAATTGTGCAGGGCACACCCGCCGACGTTGGTGAGGTGGCGCCGCTGTTCGACGCCTATCGCCAGTTCTATGGCAAGCCTCCCGACCTGGAAGCTGCGCGGCGCTTCCTGTTCGCGCGGCTGAGCAAAGGCGAGTCGGTGCTCTTCCTGGCGCGGTCGGAGGAGCGGGTGCTTGGCTTCGTCAATCTGTATGCCGTGTTCTCGTCGGTCAACCTGACGCGGCAGTGGATTCTGAATGACCTGTTTGTGGCCGAGGAAGCACGCAAGCTCGGCGTCGGACGCGCGCTGACCCAACGCGCCCGCCAACTTGCCGAGGCCACGCAGGCCAATGGTCTGACGCTGGAAACGGGCATCGAAAACCTGGCCGCGCAGAAACTCTACGAGAGTACCGGCTGGAAACGCGACCGCGAGTTCTATCGATATTTCTTGCCGGTGTAAGCAGACAGGGGCACGGTTTTGCAGGCTGTTGAGAAAGCTGGTGTGGACTACGCTTTGAAAGGGCACAGCTTCAGCCGTGCCGTTCAGGTTAGGAAACTGTTCGGCTTTAGCCGCTGAGGGAAATCGCCTTCGCAAAGAAGACACCGAAATACCTCCGGGGCTGAAGCCCATTTATTTATCTCCGTTACGGCACAGCTGAAGCTGTGCCCTTTCAAGGCCTACAGACACTCATGCGAGCGCCACTGACAAGCGACCCGCCTTCCCAAGCTCCCGCGCAACCCAAGCGCGCCATGGGCTTGCGCGACCTGGTGATGTTCTATGTCGTGGCCACGCTCAGTCTGCGCTGGATCGCGGTCGCCGCCAGCGCCGGCCCCAGCTCCATCGTGATCTGGCTGATCGGGCTGGCGACAATTTTCATTCCGCTGGCGCTTTGCGTCATGGAGCTTTCCTCGCGCTATCCGCAGGAAGGCGGAATGTACGTCTGGAGCAAGCGCGCCTTCGGCGACTTCGCCGGGTTCATCACCGGCTGGATTTACTGGACCAGCAACCTCCCGTATTTCCCTGCGGTCCTCTATTTCGCGGCCAGCAACGGTCTCTACATCGGAGGTACGAAGTGGCAGGCGGCACAAACAAGTCCGGCGTTCTTCATCGCGTTCTCGATGTTCGGAATCGCCCTGGCGCTGGTGCTGAACATCGTCGGCCTGGATGTGGGCAAATGGCTGAGCAACCTGGGCGCCATCGGAACGTGGCTGCCGATCGCGCTGCTTTGCGTCGTGGGGACGATGGCGTGGTGGAAGTTCGGCTCGGCGACCAGCTTCCATGCGGCGGCGCTGAAGCCCTCGTTGAACATGGGAAATTTCGGAGTATGGGCGACGCTGCTTTATGCCTTCAGCGGCGCGGAGTCGGCGTCCTTCATGGGCGATGAGATCAAAGACCCGCGGCGCACCATTCCTCGCGGGCTGATCGCCGCCGGTTTCATCATTACCGCCGGATACATTCTCGGGACGGTCGCCGTGCTGGTTGCGCTGCCCAGGGTCAACAGTCTGGAGGGCATCATGCAGGCCATCTCCAGCAGCGCCGACCGTGTGGGCTGGACCGGCCTCGGGCCAGCGGTTGCGCTGCTGATCTGCGTCTCCATCCTGGGCGGGGTTGGCGCGTATCTGGCCGCGCTCTCGCGCATTCCCTTCGTCGCCGGCATTGACCGCTTTCTCCCGCCGGCTTTCGGACGCGTGCATCCCAAGTGGGGAACGCCTTACGTTTCGCTCATCGTGCAAGCACTGTGCTGCGCGCTGTTTATCCTGATGGGCCAATTTGGCAGCACCGTCCACGGCGCTTACCAGGTGCTGGTCAGCATGACCATCATCACCAACTTCGTGCCCTATCTGTTCATGTTCGCGGCGATGGTTCGCCTGCAGCGCGAGCCAGTCGAGGCCAGCGTCATCCGCGTACCGGGAGGCAAGCCCGTCGCCATCGCGCTGGCGTGCGTGGGATTCGTCACCACCTGCGCGGTGATTCTCGGGTCGATGCTCCCCGACCCAAGCGAGCTGAACAAGGCATTGGCGGTTGGCAAAGATTCTGGCGCTGAGCGTGGTGCTGCTGGGAGGAGGGGTGGGGCTGTACTGCTTGAGAACAAAGCGGCCGCCGGACGGTTAACGTTCTGCTTAGGGTCCTGCCGTGTCTTGCGGTGGTTCGAAGTGAAGTTCCAGCGCTTCCTTCAGGTCGGCGAGCGCCTCTTCTTCAGTTTCACCTTGGCTGGCGACATCGACTTCCAGGCACTGCGGACGTACCAGTTTCCTTCGCGCCAAACCGACGCAGCAAATGGTCGCTTCATGACCGTATTCTTGCACGGAAGGCGGGGCCGAGCACTCTCATTTTGCGGCTGGTCCGAACGCCTGCGTGGTAATCTGAGCGCCGACTTGAAGTAAAAACCGGTACTACCCGCATGAAAAAAGCTTCGGCAAAAGACAACGCCCCTCCCAACACCGTGGACGAATATCTCGCGGGCGTCCCCGAACCCGCCCGCAGCACCTTGAACAAGATTCGCGCGACGATTCGGTCCGCCGCGCCAGCGGAGGCCACCGAGGTCATCAGCTACCGGATTCCGATGTTCAAGTACAAAGGAATGCTGATGGGGTTCGCCGCGTTCTCGAACCATTGCAGTTTGTTCCCTGGGAGTCTGTCCGCAATGAAAGGACTTGAGAACGAACTCAAGGCCTTCCCCACATCGAAGGGCACCATCCGCTTTCCGGTGGACAAGCCTCCGTCAGCCGCTCTGGTGAAGAAGCTGGTGAAGGCGCGGGTCGCGGAGAACGAACGCAAGGCACAGCGCTGATTCGTCGAGCGCCTAAGCGGCAAGCGGACGGCCAATCTCCCAGTGGTGACCGAACGGATCGACGATTCGTCCTAAACGCCAACCATACTCCTCGCAGACCGGTCGAACCACGGTGGCTCCTGCCGCGACGGCCCGTTCGAAAGCGGCATCCGGATCTGCCACGGTCATCACCATTCGAACCGACCCGCCGCCGAGAGACTCGGGGCTGAAGTTCTGGTGCTCCGGAGACTCGTCAGCGACCCAGAATTCGGCTTCTCCAACGGACAGGGTCGCGACTACCGTTCCATCTTCAGCGTCAAGGCGGAACACCTCGACCGCTCCAAACGCCGCCTTGTAGAATTCGACCGCCCGCGCACCGTTTCGAACCGAGAGCATCGGGGCGATAGTGGTCTTCCGGTCCTTGGCTGTCTGCGAGTCAGCGCTCATGGAATGTAGTACCTCGCTACTTTCAGTCTCCGCTGGCCTCGACATTATGGCACTTGTTTAAGCGCCTGTCCCGCTTGACCGCAGCGTGGGGCGGATGTAGTCTCGCGAGGAAAACCTCCGCATTGCCGTCGTTCCGGAAGGAGGCTACCTATGGTCCCTCTCACCGCCCTTTGGCTGCCGATCGTATTGGCGGCAGTCATCGTGTTTGTCGCCAGTTCCATCATGCACATGCTGTTGCCCTATCACCAGAGCGATTGCCACCAGCTGCCCGATGAGGACAAGCTTCGCGCGGCCCTGCGCGCTGCCGGCGTGAAGCGCGGTTTCTACATGTTCCCGTACTGCAACCATAAGGAAATGAAGTCGCCCGCCATGCAGGAAAAGTTTAAGGAAGGGCCAGTCGGCACGATGACGGTGTTTCCCACCGGTCTGCCTGCGATGCCCAAGTTCCTGGGCATGTGGTTCGGCTATTGCCTCGTTATCGGCTTCTTCACCGCCTATCTGACCGGGCACACGGTTGCGCCCGGCGCGAACTACCTGGTCGTCTTTCGCGTGGCCGGAACCGCGGCGTTCATGGCCTACGGCCTGGGAAATCTGAGCAACGGCATCTGGAAGGGCCAGCCGTGGAGCATGACTATCAAGGAAGCGATCGACGGACTCGTCTACGGTCTGCTGACGGCGGGAACGTTCGGGTGGCTCTGGCCGCGCTAGCATCGAAATCTCTGGCGAGCAACGCGCTTTCATTTTGATATCGATGAGCATGGTGTCCCTGCGCCGGTTCGATGACCTGCCTTTGGACCGACAAAAAAATTCCTTCGATGTTGCGGCGGTATAATGAAAGATTGTCGGTAGGAGGTCCCAAGTCATGAGCACAGATAATGGCAGCAACGGCAACGTCGTAACCGCAGTGAACCCGCGCGCCGATTGGATCAAGAAGCGTCGCGAAGAGGCAGCACGTAGCGGCGACACCAATATGTCGCAAATGCATTTTGCGCGTAAAGGTCTGCTCACCGAAGAGATGCTGCACGTCGCCCAGCGCGAGCAACTGGGGCCCGAGGTCGTTCGCGAGGAAATTGCTGCCGGACGCATGATCATCCCAGCCAACATCAACCATCCCGAGCTGGAGCCGATGTGCATCGGCGTGGCCTCGAAGTGCAAGATCAATTCCAACATCGGGAACTCGTCGGTCACCAGCAACGTGGATGAGGAACTGCGCAAGCTGCATACCTCGATTCATCATGGCGCTGACACGGTGATGGACCTCTCCACCGGCGGCGGCATCCACGAGATTCGCGAAGCCATCCTGCGTCATTCTTGTGTGCCCATTGGCACGGTGCCCATCTACGAGGCCGTGTCGCGGGTGAAGCGCATCGAGGACCTCAACGCCGACATCATGCTGGAAGTAATCGAGGAGCAGGCTGAGCAGGGTGTGGACTACATGACCATCCACGCGGGCGTGCTGGTGGAGTACCTGCCGCTGATCACTAAGCGCATCACCGGCATTGTCAGCCGCGGCGGCGCGATCCTGGCGCAGTGGATGGCGCACCACCACAAGCAGAATTTCCTCTACGACCGCTTCGACGACATCACCAAGATTCTTGCCGAGTACGACGTGAGCTACTCGCTGGGTGACGGGCTACGTCCCGGCTGCATCGCCGACGCCAGCGACGAAGCGCAGTTTGCCGAACTCAAGACGCTGGGCGAGCTCACCAAGAAGGCCTGGGAGCGCGATGTGCAGGTCATGATCGAAGGCCCCGGACACGTACCGCTCGACAAGATCAAGGAGCAGGTGGACAAGGAGGTCGAGCTCTGCCACGGCGCTCCGTTCTATACGCTCGGCCCGCTGGTGATTGACATCGCGCCCGGCTACGACCACATCACCTCCGCCATCGGCGCGGCGCTGATCGGCTGGCATGGCGCCTCGATGCTCTGCTACGTCACGCCCAAGGAGCACCTCGGCCTACCGAACGAGAAGGACGTGAAGGACGGCATCATCGCCTACAAGATTGCGGCGCACGCCGCCGACGTGGCGCGCCACCGTCCGGGCGCGCAGGACCGCGACGACGCCATCAGCTATGCGCGTTACACCTTCGATTGGGACAAGCAGTTTGCGCTGTCGCTCGATCCCGAGACCGCGCGCGCCATGCACGACGAGACCCTGCCAGACGCCTACTACAAGGAAGCGGCGTTCTGCTCCATGTGCGGCCCGAAGTTCTGCTCCATGAACTACTCGGCCAAGGTGGATGAGTACAACAAGCAGGTCCACGGCGTGGAGAAGAAGGACTACTCGGAGCTGATGAACAAGCTGGTGGCGATCAAGTAGCTGAGTCATGCCGACAGGGCTATCAGCTTGCAAGTCATTGCGCCGTGCAACACGCGAACATCTCGGCCGACTTTGTGACTCTGTAGATTACGAGGTAGGAGCCAACTGGCAGAACAGCACGGCTTGTCTGTGAGGTCTTCGCGATCCAGGTTTCGGCAATTTAGGCAGGCCAAAGATCAGTCGTGAAGGCGGGCGCTAATCCTGGCGAAGGCCCAATCCTGAAGCGCTCGACGGCGAGAGCAGCGTCACGCGATCGCGCACTTCGTGCGCGCAAGAACTTTACGTACCACCCAGGGGCAACCTGATACCTCGACTTCGCTTCGCTTCTGTCTCTTCTTCAGGCCGCAGCGCGTCCGAGACTTCGCTGGCGGAGTTGTAGCCCCCTCTTCACTTTTTTGGACCAGCGTCTCGAGCTCGGGTGTTAGGTGGACATTCATTTATCTGCCCTCAAGGCGGTGCAATTCGAGTTTCATCACGACCAAGATGGTCATCTTGGAAAATTGCCGAAAGTGGCAATCGTAATCTCCGCACCACTCATGCCCTCATTTGCCTTTGCTACACTCGCTAGCGTGAGAAGAATCCGCCGCAATGCCTGGATCCTGGCCTGCACATCCGGCGTTCTCCAGGTCGTGATCTTCCCCAGGCCCTCGCTCTACATCCTGAGCTGGGTCGCACTCGCACCGCTGATTTACGCCATCCTCAAATGTCGCGAGCAGGATGCCACTCTGGTCCTCGACGATGGCGGGGAATACCTTGCACCTGCCACCCCATGGCAGGGTTTCTGGCTCGGCTACGTGAGCGGTGTCATCTGGTATCTCGGCAGTAATCCCTGGATCTTCTACGTGATGCACGTCTATGGAGGTATTGGCACGGCGACCTCCGTGGTCTGTCTGCTGATGTACGCGCTGTACCTCGCCCTGTATCACGGGCTGTTCGGACTTCTACTCGCTCTCATCGCGGCGCGGCGCAACGGATTCAGCTTGCGCGCACTGGTGTTCACACCCTTCGTTTGGGTCGCGGTCGAGTTGGCGCGGACGTACATCACCGGCTTTCCCTGGGACCTGCTGGGCACCACCCAAATTGACAACATCCCGCTTTCGCGCGTCGCCACGGTCACCGGAGTGTACGGCATCTCCTTCGAGATTGTGCTGGTCAACACCGCGTTGGCGGCGGCCTTCCTCGTGCCTCGGGAGCGCCGCAAGGTCTTACTGACAGCGGCGCTGGTCGCAGCCGTCGTATTGCACGCAGGGAAGCTGGTGCATCCTCCGGCGCTGCCGGCCACCGACGGAGCCACGATGGTGCAGGCCAACGTTCCCATTCTCGACTCGGGCGATTGGACACTCGACAATCTGACGCAGACGCTGGACTCGCTGCAAACATTCAGCGTGCATCCGCTAAATCAAAAGCCTGGCTCGCCCGGACTGATACTCTGGCCGGAATCGCCGGCGCCGTTCTTTGTGTCGGACCTGCACGTGCGGCATGCGCTCGCCGAGGTCGCGCGCGCGACCGACTCCTATATCATCACCGGCTCGCTCGGCATCGAGCATGCTGGTGATCCGGCACGCCAGCCCGACATCTTCAACTCCGCCGCGGTCATCACACCCAACGGTGCATGGACGGCGCGTTACGACAAGATCCATCTGGTGCCGTTCGGAGAATTTGTGCCGTTCGAGAAACTGTTTAGCTTTGCCAGCGGACTGACGCGCCAGGTTGGCACCTTCGCGCGCGGCCAGTCGCGGCTCCCGTTGCAAGTCGGTGATACGAAGATTGGCACCTTCATCTGTTACGAGGCAATCTTCCCCGACGAGGTGCGGCAGTTCGCCAGGAACGGCGCCGAGTTGTTCGTCAATATCTCGAACGATGGCTGGTATGGCGAGGGAGGCGCGCCGTGGCAGCACCTGAACATGGCGCGCATGCGCGCGGTCGAGAACGATCGCTGGCTGCTGCGCGACACCAACACCGGCATCACGGCAGTCATTGATCCCATGGGGCGCATCGTGGCCGAGGCTCCGCGCAACCAGCGCACGCAATTGCAGGCCGCGTATTCGCCGCTGGAAACCACCACGTTCTACACCCGCCACGGCGACTGGTTCCCGCTGCTGTGTGCGATAATCACCTTGCTGGGCTTGCTGTTGCGCTACTTTGCGCCCGATGTAGGTGGTATCGCAAGAAAAGCAACCGCGGATTTTCACGGCATGAACACGGAATCGGATTGAGGATAGTTGCAGCTGCTAATTGCTTTTGTCTTCTCTGAATGCCTCCGTGTCTAACCGTGGTGAAATAGCCGTTTAGAAAGGCACTTAACGCGACATGGTCGAAGAACTAGAACAGGAATACGCAGCGCTCCGCGACAAGGTGCGCGATCTACAGGAGTATCTTTGACGCGCCCAAGCTGCGCGAAAAGCTGAGCGAGATCGAAAAGCAAACCGCCGATCCCACGCTCTGGTCGAACCCCGAAAAATCACAACAGGTCATGCGCGAGAAAAAGCGCGTGGAAGGCATCCTGGCTGTAGAAGCTGACCTGTCGCGGCGTTCGAGCGACATCAACGCCTATTTCGACCTGGCGCACGAGGGCGAAGACGTTTCCGCCGAGCTACGCCGCGAAGTGGACGACTTGCGCGCCCTAGTGGACAAGCTCGAGATCGAGACGCTGCTCTCCGGCGAGAACGACGAACGAAACGCGATCGTTACCATTCATCCCGGCGCCGGCGGCACCGAGTCGCAGGACTGGGCCGAGATGCTGATGCGCATGTACTTGCGCTGGGCTGAGCGCCAGGGATTCTCGACCCAGCTCTACGAGTATCAGCCGGGCGACGAGGCGGGGATGAAGTCGGCCACCTTCGGCGTCAACGGGGAGCACGCTTACGGCTTCCTGACCAGCGAAATTGGCGTGCACCGGCTGGTGCGCATCTCGCCCTTCGACCAGGCCAAGCGGCGTCATACCTCGTTTGCCAGCGTGTTTGTCTCGCCGGAAATTGACGAGAGCATCGAGATCAATATCAAGCCGGAAGACATTCGGGTTGACACTTATCGTTCCGGCGGCAAAGGCGGGCAGCACGTCAACACGACGGATTCGGCGGTGCGGATCACGCACCTTCCGACCGGGATCGTGGCCGCCTGCCAGAACGAGCGCTCGCAGCACAAGAACCGCGAGAAGGCGATGAGCATCCTGCGCTCGCGACTCTACGAGTATGAGCTGGAGAAGAAACGTGAAGTGAGTAAGCACATCGAGGATTCGAAGCTCGACATCGACTTCGGCTCGCAGATCCGGTCGTACGTCTTACAGCCCTATCGCATGGTGAAGGACCTGCGAACGCGAGTCGAAATCGGCGATGTGGACCGCGTGCTCGACGGCGATCTGAACGAATTGATTCGCGGGTATCTTCAATTGCGGAGAAAAGAGCAGAGGGAGTAGCCGAGTCTCGGCGACGCCGTAAAGGAAATCGCCAATGAATGCAGCCGTATTGCGCACCCTTGGGAAACTGCCCCGCTGCGAGCCCTTTCCGGAGCCCGTTGCAGGCGATGGCGAGGTAATCGTCCACGTCCGCGCCGCTGCACTGAAACCTGTCGACAAACAGATGGCCAGCGGCTCGCACTATGCCAGCTTTCGTGAGCTGCCGGTTGTGTGCGGCCTGGATGGCGTTGGCAACCTCGAGGATGGCAGCCGTGTGTTCTTCGCCGCGCCGCGACAGCCCCATGGCGCAATGGCGCAGCGCACCGTTGTGTCCCGTGTCCGCTGCTGGCCGCTACCCGACAACATTGACGCCGTTACGGCCGCCGCCGTCGTCAATCCCGGTGTATCGGCCTGGCTCACGCTCTTGGAGCGGGCGAAGCTGGCTGCGGGCGATCACGTCCTGGTCCTCGGGGCGACCGGCACCACAGGCAGACTGGCGGTGCAGATAGCCAAGCTCTTCGGCGCAGGACGAGTTGTCGCTGCAGGACGCGACGAGAAAGTGCTGAGTACGCTTCAGGATCTGGGCGCCGACTCGAGCATCCCGCTCAATCAGCCGGATGAGAAACTAGTCGGGGCCTTCACTCGCGAAGCGGGTGAAAAGGGATTCAACATCGTCATTGACTATCTATGGGGCCATCCTACCCAGGTACTTATGTCCGCCATCACGCGCCGCGATTTCGCTCCTGCTTCGGGGAGCATTCGGCTGGTTCAAGTTGGCGAGAGTGCCGGTCCAACCATTACGCTTTCTGCCGCGGCCTTGCGCAGCTCAGGGCTGGAGATTCTAGGCAGTGGCTCGGGCGCGGCAGCTTCGCTCGACAAGCTGCTTGACGCGTATCATCAGGTGCTGTCGCGTGCTGCGAGTGGAGAGCTTCACATCGAAACCGAGCCAGTGCCGCTCGCCGATGTCGAAATCGCCTGGGAACGAAAGTCGCGGGCGCGTCTGGTGATCGTTCCGTAGAGCAGGTTAGGCGTGCAGCGAACATAAGGTTATTAGGATCTAGGTGGTTCCAGGGATGAGGAACGCTCCAGGGATTCCCCGATCCAGTGTCGCCAGCACGGCTCCATTCGCCTTTGCCAGTTGGACGAGATGGCCGTCTGTAACTTGCTTTGGTCCCTTGACCCAGCCAGGAAGCCGGGTCGCGTCATGATCATCAGCGATGAACGTGAATACCTCTCCATGCCTCGCCTTGAGTCGCAGCAATAGCATCCGCACCTCTGAAACATTGAATGCGTATTGCGGTGTTTGTGCGACAATGCGCACGAAGCCGATTTCTGTTATCGAACACGTGGCCAGTTCGAGAGGCTCCGCCGCTCCCAAATCTCGTATCCAGCTTGCCACGCGCTCATGGAACTCGTGTTCGGCGATGCCAAGTGCCACAAGCGTGCTCACGTCGAGAAGGCACTTCACGGGAAGTCTGCCAACATCTCTTTCACTTGCTTGTGGGTCAGAACCGGCGCTCCGGGTCCAAGCGTCAGAACAGGGAATCCAGTGACCGGATCGGTCACAATCTTCGCCTTTCTCCGGCTCCGTTTGCTCTGCAGCGTCAAAACGATACGATCACCCTCCGCTTTGACATCAAGGGAATCGCCGGCGCGCAAGCCGAGCCGCCGGCGGATCGCACTCGGCAACACTACCTGCCCTTTGGTTGAGACCTTGGTCACCATAGTAAGACAATCTTACCACTCTTTGGCCTAACTGAACTTGTCAGAATCAGTTAACATCGGTCCATGAACGACGACTGCCTTTTCTGCAAGATCATCGCGGGGAAGATCCCGTCAAAGAAGGTTTACGAGGACGACAAGGTGTACGTCTTCGAAGACATCAACCCGAAAGCGCCGACGCACGTTCTCATCGTTCCCAAACGGCACGTGGTTGGATTGAAGGAAGCAACTCCGGAAGATGCCGAGATCCTGGGGTACTGCCAACTCGTCGCGGCAAAGATTGGCAGAGAGCGTGGCATTGAGGATGGATACCGCACCGTGTACAACGTCGGCCCGCGCTCAGGGCAGTCAGTGTTCCATTTGCACCTGCACCTGCTCGGCGGGCGGGACATGAGCTGGCCGCCGGGATAGCCGGAATTGGCGGCAGGCCGGAACTCCCGCGCACGTTTTCGGGTTTTCTTACAGCGACAGAGGTGTGAGCCAGAGCACGGTCTGCGTCCACCAGTCGCGGCAATTCGCAGCTATAATGGAGCCAATAATCGGATTGCCCGGGTAGTCGCGATCCGAGTTGCAAGTCGGGAGATCCTTGGGCCAGCGATGTTGCCGTTCCCTGCACCAACTCGCCCAAAGCCGAAGCCCAATCGCACACCGGCGATTGTGGCGCTCTCCATCGCCATCTTCTTCCTGTTCGCCGTGATTTTTGCCCAGGCTACGTTCAACCTCGGGTTCCTGCAGCCCGACACCAGCCAGGAGACGGTGATTTTTGCCGCGGTGTCGGCGTTGATCTTCCTGCTCTTCGTGGCGTTGACGTTTGTCCTGCTGCGCACGCTCCTGCGGCTCTACGCCGAGCGCAAGACGGAAGTGCTGGGCTCAAAATTCCGCAGCCGTATGGTCCTGGGCGCCCTCCTCCTGTCACTGGGCCCGGTCATTTTCCTTTTCCTGTTCTCGTACGGGCTGATGAATCGCTCCATCGAGAAGTGGTTTTCGCGGCCGGTAGAGGATGTGCAGTATCGCACCAACGTCATCGTTTCCCTGCTGACCGAATATGCCGCGACCAACGCCTATGATGAGGCGCTCCGGCTGGCGGCGTCGCCCGAAATGCAGAAGTCGTTCCACACAGGGAATTTCGCCTTCGCCATGGATGAGTTCCGCCGCAGCGAGATTACCTTGCAAGGCGGCTTCGCGTTTGCCATCGTGGACGATCACGCGGAAGCGAGTTTTCACTCTCCGGAGGCCTGGCCCCTGCTGCGGAATAAGATGCCGTTAAAGGCGGTGGGGCCGAGCCAGGCGAAAGGGTTTGAAATTCTTGGCCAGACCTATGTCCTGGGTCGCGCCCGAGTTGGCGACAACGGTCAAATTCTGGTGGCTATGCCGTTGCCCCAGAACTATGGGGCTGTGCTGCGTGACATTGAACAAAGCCAGGAGCAATACAACGACCTGCGAGTGCAGCGCCGCCGCCTGAAGCGCACCTACCTGGGGTTCCTGCTGCTGCTCACGGTGGCGGTTCTGTTCGTCTCGACCTGGTTGGCTCTGTATCTCTCGAAGATGGTCACACGGCCGCTGGTGGCGCTGGCGGAGGCTACCCATGAAATCTCGCGCGGGCGGCTCGACTACCGCGTTGACGTGCAGGCAGGCAGCGAAATTGGTCAACTGGTACAGTCGTTCAACCGTATGGCTGCCGACCTGGAGGCCAGCCGGGGCAGCATTGAGGCTTCCCGCCGCGACCTGGCCGACGTGAACGTGCAACTGGAGCAGCGCACGCGGCACATCGAGACCATTCTGGAGAGCGTACCGTCGGGCGTGCTCTCGCTGGATGCGTCCAAGCGCGTACTGCACTCCAACCGCGCCGCACGACGCCTGCTCCGCCTGGAAGATGACCTGCCCCCCCTTGACCAGACTTTGTATGATCTGTTTCCGGAAGATGTGGTTTCCGATCTTGAGCACATGCTGCGCAAAGCCGCTCGCATGGGAAGCTCTACCAGCCAAATGGAGATCGTGACTCCTCGTGCGAATTTGAATGTTGCAATCACGGTGGCATCGCTGGATCCGCCGTCGCGCGTGCCGGATGCAGAACGGCAGCGGATGGGATACGTGGTGGTGTTCGAAGATCTCACCGATCTGCTGCGGGCGCAGAAACAGACGGCGTGGCGGGAAGTGGCGCGCCGGATTGCTCACGAGATCAAGAACCCGCTCACCCCCATCGCCTTGTCGGCGGAACGAATCCGCCGCCACCTGGAGCGGGGCATTCCTCCAGACGCTGCCTCGCTGAACGTAATCCGCCATTGTGCCGAGACCATCGGATCTTCGGTGGAGACGGTGCGGACCCTGGTGGACGAGTTCTCGACGCTGGCCCGGTTCCCTGCCTCCCAACCGCAGCCCTTCGACATCAACAGCATCGTGGACCAGGCGCTGATCATGTTTGATGGCCGACTGGATGGAATTCGCGTGCAGAAATTCTTCGCGCCGGACCTGCCGCGCGTGCTGGCCGATCCCGATGCGATGAAACGCGCCATTGCCAACCTGGTGGACAACGCCGCCGAAGCCATGCAGGACTCCCTGCTGAGAGAAATCCACATCTCCACCGCCCTGGTGGGCGAGCACGACTCGGTCGAGATCGTGGTTGCCGACACCGGACACGGCGTTACCTCGGAATTGAAGGAGAAGCTGTTCCTGCCCTACTTCTCCACCAAGAAGCGCGGGACGGGCCTGGGTCTCGCGATCGTCAGCCGCATTGTGGAAGACCATCACGGCTCCATTCGGGTGGAAGAGAATTCACCCGTGGGGACGCGGTTTATCGTAGAGTTACCTTTGGCCCCGGAAATGGCGGCGGCGACCAGTCAAGATGCACACCATTCTGATCGTGGATGACGAGTCTGAGATCCGCAGCTCGCTGCAGGGCGTGCTGGAGGATGAGGGCTACAAGACGCTGCTGGCCGGAAGCGGCGAGGAGTGCCTGGACACGCTTGGTCGCAAGTCGGTCGACGTGGTCCTGCTCGACATATGGCTGCCCGGAATCGATGGCCTGGAGACGCTGGAAAAACTGGTCGAGCAGGAGGACCATCCCGAGGTCATCATGATCTCGGGGCACGGCAACATCGAGACGGCAGTGCGGGCAACCAAGCTGGGCGCCTTCGACTTCCTGGAGAAGCCGCTCTCCATTGAGCGCACCTTGATCGTGCTGAAGAACGCGATTGAGGCCAATCGGCTGCGCAGCGAAAACCTCGAATTCAAGAAGCAGTTTCAGGCGCGGAGCGTCATCGTTGGCAATAGCATTCCGATGAAGGCGCTTCGCCAGCAAATCTCACTGATGGCGCCGACTAATGGCCGCGTGCTCATCTTTGGGGAATCGGGGTCCGGCAAGGAGCTGGCGGCGCGCGCGATTCACGCCCAGAGTCTGCGCAAGGACGCCATGTTCGTCGAGGTCAACTGCGCGGCCATCCCTGAAGACTTCATTGAGAGCGAGTTGTTCGGACATCGCAAGGGCGCATTTTCGGGCGCCGCAATCGACAAGGAAGGCAAGTTCCAGAAGGCGGATGGTGGAACGCTCTTCCTGGATGAAGTCGGCGACATGAGCTTGAAGACGCAGTCCAAGGTGCTGCGCACCCTCGACGAAGGACGCTTCGCCCCGGTCGGCGAGGAGGAGCCGATCACGGTGGATGCGCGCGTAATCGCAGCGACCAACAAGGACCTGGAAGAGGAAATTTCCAAGGGAAATTTTCGCGAGGACCTTTTCTACCGGCTGAACGTGATCCCCTTCTACGTGCCGCCGCTGCGCGAGCGGAAAGAAGATATCCCACTGTTGGCGCGATATTTCCTGAAGGAGTTTTCGCAGACCTACAATCGTCGCCCGAAAGAAATCTCGGACGAGGCTCTCGATGCGCTGATGCGCTATTCCTGGCCGGGGAACGTGCGGGAGTTGCGCAACCTGATCGAGCGCGTGGTGATCATGAATCCCGCGGTGAGCAAACTGGAGCGCAAGCACCTACCGACGCTGGTCTATCGCGAGAGCGGACGCCGCACGATTGGCGACTTTACAAGCCTGCACCAGGCCCGCGCCGCCTATGAGCGCGATTACATCCTGAAAAAGCTGGACGAAAACCACGGTAACGTGAGCCGAACTGCGGAAGTGCTGGGCCTGGAGCGCAGCCACATGTATCGCAAGATGAAGGCGCTGGGAATTGCGGTAAAGGAATAGCGGGGTGGACTCAAAGCCGGAGGTTATTGCTCCGGCTCCGGGTCGTGAACCTCGACTTCTTTAACATCGGCCATGCGCTGCAACTGGGTCCGCCAGTCGGTTTCCTGGACGAAGTCGCGCGAATCGCGCCAGCCGGCGCGCACCTTCACGAACAGTTCAAGGTAAACCCTGGTATTGAGCAGCGCCTGAATTTGGAGCCGTGCGGCGGTGCCAATCTTTTTCAGGTTCGCACCCTTTTTCCCGATCAGGATGGCCTTTTGCCCCTCGCGCTCGCAGTAGATTGTAGCCGCGATGCGCGTCAGCTTATCGCCCTCCTCGTATTGCTCAATGAGCACCGTTGTCGCATAGGGTACTTCCTGATCGGTGGCCAGCAGCACCTGCTCTCGAACCAACTCGGCGACCAGAAATCGCTCGGGCTGATCGGTAATCTGGTCCTTGGGAAAATACCGGGGGCCCTCGGGAAGCGCTTTGACGGTCGCGTCGAGCAAGATATCGAGCCCTTCGCGCTTCATGGCGGAGATCGGAATCACCTGGGCAAATTCATGCCGCTCTTTGTACTCGGCAATGAGTGGTAGCAGTCGCTCTTTCCGCAGCATGTCAACTTTGTTAAGCAGCAGAAAGCAGGGCTGGCCGCTCTTCTTCACGATATCCAGGACAAACTTGTCACCCGTACCGAACTTCTCGGTCGCATCCACGATCACCAGTAGCAGATCGCAGCCTTCCAGCGCGTCATACACTTCCTTCATCATGCGTCGGTTCAGCGAGTTGATCGGCTTGTGAACGCCGGGCGTGTCAACCAGAACGATCTGACCAGCCGGCCGCTTGCCCTTGTGCTCAACGTTGACGATTCCCTGGATGCGATTGCGCGTGGTTTGCGGCTTGCGAGTGACGATGGCGAGCTTTTCCCCGACGAGCGCATTCAGCAGTGTGGACTTGCCCGCGTTGGGACGACCGATGATGGAGACGAAGCCGGAGCGAAATGCCATGTCAGGCCCGGACCTGCCTGGGCTGCAGGCTGACTCGCACCCGATCAACACGCCGCTCGGTGGATTCAAGCACTTCGAACCTAAGGCCGTTTTCGTGGAAAACTTCCCCGGCCTTGGGAATGTGGCCGGCGAGTTCGCTGACCAGCCCAGCGATGGTGGTCGCCTCTTTCTCCTCAGGACGCACGCCCAACAACTTCTCCAGCAGGTCAATATCGGTGTTGCCGTTGAAGATGTACGAAGTCTCGCTCTCCTTCAAAATCTCAGATTTCTCGTGTTCGTCGCGGATCTCACCCACGATTTCCTCGACCAGATCCTCGATGGTGACCACGCCGGCAACTCCGCCGTACTCGTCAATGACCACGGCGAAGCGAATGTTGTCGCGCTGCATCTCGCGAAGCAATTCGCTGCCCAGCTTGGTTTCGGGAACGAAATAGACATCACGCTTCATCAAATCGCCTACGGTCTTGGTACGGGCTTCCGTGTCCCGCACCTGCAGCACGTCCTTGGCCAGCATGATGCCCTTGATGTGGTCGATGTCGCCTTCATATACCGGTATGCGCGAATAGGGATACTTCTTCACCAGGTCGGTGAACTCTTCGATCGTCATGGTAGCTGGAACGGCGACGATCTCCGGTCGTGGCGTCATCACTTCGCGCACGGTCTTGTCGCCGAACTCAACCACCGACTGAATGAGGTCGCGATCGCCTTCCTCGAGAATTCCTTCCTCCTGTCCCGCCTCGATCAGCGCGTCCACCGCTTCTGAGGGATGCTCGGGTTCCTGCTCGACGTGTTCCTTAGAGAGCTGCGCGACGGATAGTGCAAAACCGAGAATTACGGTCGCCGGCAGGGCAAGATAGATCAGAATGCGCAACACCGGAACCCATCGCGCAAGCCATTCTCCCCTGGTGCGCACGAAGAACACATACGGCAGCAGGCGATTGAATATGACGATGATGAAGATGAGGCTGACAGCGGCCTGCACCAGGTCGAGGACGACCCAGCGTTTGTCCATGAACACGGTATAGCCGAGGATCACGCCGATGCTGGCCATGCAGAGTTGCGTCAGCACTGCCATGGAAAGTGCGGCGCGATCGCGGCTGGCGTGTAGTCTGGGCTCGACCAGCTTTTCGTAAGCTTCGATGTTTTCTTCGAACTCGCGCGCCAGGAACTTGCCCATCTCCGCGTGCAGGCGGTCCACGTAGGAAACCAGCGCCAGCATCGCCATGAGGATCAGCAGCAGAATGGATAACGGGAGGTTCATCGCCGGCTGCCTTGAGGTTTGCCAGCAGGAGAAAGCTTGCTGGACTTGCCGACGCGCCGTTGTTCCGCGGAGTGTGTACGCTCGATCAATCCGGTTGGGAGTCCGAGTTGTTGTCGCAACTCCGTCTCGCGACCTCGCATGTCGCCGTCATCGGTCTCGTGATCGTAGCCGGCGAGATGCAGCAGTCCGTGAAGCATGAGGATCTTCAGTTCCGTGGCGATGGGGTGTCCTAGTTCGGCAGCATTCAAGCTGGCGATTTCGGCCGAGATGGCAATGTCACCCGTTAAGTCTGGGCTGTCGGAAGGAAAGGAAAGCACGTCCGTGGGCCTGTTTTTCTTGCGGAAGCGGCGGTTCAGTTCCTGCATTTCATGGCTGGAGGTGATACGGATGTTGACCTCACCTCTCAACCCGACTGCACGCTGAGCTTGGGCTGCAAACGAGCTCAAGGCCCGGGCGCTGGTTCCTTCCGATGCGTATTCCATGATGACCACTTGCGTCTCAAGAACAATGGGAGGGCACGGGGCCCTCCCACATCATGATATCAAGTCTCTACTCGGAAACGCGACTTTGCGCCGGAGGAGACGCGTCCGCAGGAGGTACTTCCGCCAAGGGGGGCGCCTCGCGCTCGATGCCGTTCGAGTACACCTGACCATTGCCGGTTCGCGCCGCCGCATAGCCATTGCCGTTCTTGACCTCCAGCGACAGCGACAATTGCTCGTTGCGTCCCTTGAAGTCGTCATAGGCGCGAATGATGCGCTGCACCAGATGATGGCGCACCACATCGCCTTCATCGAAGTAGCAGAAACGGAGACCTTCCACGTTGCTCAGGATGTCTCTGGCTTCCACGAGGCCGCTGCGAGCCGCGTTGGGAAGGTCAATCTGAGTGACGTCACCCGTGATAACCGCTTTGGAGTTGAAGCCAAGACGGGTCAGAAACATCTTCATCTGCTCCGACGTAGTGTTCTGCGCTTCATCGAGAATGACGAACGAGTCGTTCAGCGTTCTGCCGCGCATGAACGCAATCGGCGCGATCTCGATCACGTTCTTCTCCAGGTAGCGATCCACCTTTTCCGGTTCGAGCATGTCGTAAAGCGCGTCGTACAGCGGACGAAGATAGGGATCTACTTTTTCCTGCAGCGTACCAGGCAGGAAGCCCAGGCGCTCGCCCGCCTCCACCGCAGGGCGCGCCAGGATAATGCGGTTCACTCGCTTCGCCAACAGGGCCGCGATACCCATGGCGACGGCGAGGTAAGTCTTGCCGGTTCCGGCAGGACCGATCCCGAAGACCATGTCGCTCTTCTCGATGGCCTCGATATAGCGCCGCTGATTGATGCTCTTCGGCTGCACGCGTGCGCTTGCCGAAGGAGCGCTGTTTGCCGGCTTCCGCCAGCCCACGCAAAGTCGCCGTGGAATCGGCAGTCAACACCCGCAGGATGGATCCGAGGTCGCCGTTCACGAAAGTGTAGCCGTTGCGCAGCAAGTGCTGGTAGTCAGCGAAGACCTGCTCGGCACGGCCCACGTCGCTGGCAGCTCCTTCAATCTCGATGGAATCAGCCAGCATCACGATGGTCACGTTCAAACCATCTTCGAGCAGGCGCAGGTTTTCGTCTCGGGTGCCGAACAGGGTTTCGATGTTGGGACTGATCTCGATGTTCTTTTTCATCTAGGGTCGGAAGTTAGCCTCCGTGGGTATGAGCCGGCCAGCCGCTTGGGTATCGTTTGTCTGCGTGGCAGTGTCTTGCCGTTGAGAAGGAAGTGATGCCGGGTTCGCCGAAGCGAAAACAACTCTCATTGGCGGCTAGCGTATCCCCGAACCGGGAAAGAGTCAATCCCGAAACCGGAAAATCCGGTGTTGACCGAGGTACGTTCCAGCAACTCCGCCGCAAAACGAGCCACCTGCACCTAGTTAGATGGTCCTAGCAGGCAAAAGGGAGCACCGCGTGGGAAACTGATGGGCTCGCTCCCGAGCTGCCGGAAGGACACCAAGACTAGCAGCGGCAGGTGAAAGGCAGGTGAAAATTCCAAGTTTATGTTGCTGGCCGACTTCCGGCCTAGGCGCCAATTTGCCGGGTAGCGCGCCATCCGGTAGAATTAAACATTCGGCTCACGTCGAGATTTCTAACTGAGGATTACACAAGAGTATGGCGAACCATTTTTCGGCGCTCAAGCGTGCGCGCCAGACCGAGAAGAAGACCGCGCGCAATCGCGCCAATAAGTCCCGCCTGCGCAGTGCGTTGCGTTCCTTGCGCGAGGCCATCGCAAAGGGTGATAAAGAAGCCGCCCAGAGCGCCTATCGTGCCACCGTTTCCGACGTGGACAAGAGCGTCCAGAAGGGCGTGCTGCACAAGAACACCGCCAGCCGCTATAAAGCGCGCCTGAGCGCCCGGGTCAAGGCCGTCGCAGCCAAGTAGATTTCCCCATGAAAAGAGTAGGCGGGCCAAGAGCCCGCCTTTTCGCCTGCTAAACGTTTTCGTATACCACGGAGAACACCGAACGCACGGAGAAGAATTATCGGTTTCTTGACTCCGCGCTCTCTGTGTCCTCCGTCGGTGAAGAATTACTTCCCTGCCGCCTCGCTCCCCGGTTTCCAGCGCAGGATCGGCTTGCGCGCTGCGGCGGTTTCATCGAGCCGCGAGATGCGCGTGTTGTGCGGCGCCTCCAAGACGATCTCCGGATGCTGCTCAGCCTCCTCTGCGATGGACTTCATGGCATCAATGAAGAGGTCCAGCGATTCCTTCGACTCGCTCTCGGTGGGCTCGATCATCAGCGCGCCATGCACGACCAGCGGGAAGCTCACCGTGTAGGGATGGAAGCCGTAATCGATCAGCCGCTTGGCGATATCGCCGGTCTTGATGCCTTTGTGTGTCTGCATCCGATCGCTGAACACTACTTCGTGCATGGTCGGCGTCTGGTACGGCAGGTCGTAAACCCCTTCCAGCCCTTTGCGGATGTAGTTCGCGTTCAGCACCGCGTCTTCGGTGGTCTGCCTTAACCCGTCCGGGCCGTTGGCCATGATGTAGGCCAGCGCGCGAACGTGCATGCCAAAGTTTCCGTAGAACATGCGCACCCTGCCGATGGACTGCGGGCGGTTGTAGTCGTAGCCAAGAGTGCCATCCGGCTTGGTCACCAGCACCGGCAGGGGCAGAAACGGCTCGAGAATTTTCTTGCAGGCCACCGGACCCGAGCCCGGACCACCTCCGCCGTGCGGCGTGGAGAATGTCTTGTGCAGGTTTAAGTGCATGACATCAACGCCGAAATCGCCGGGCCGGACCTTGCCCACCAGCGCGTTCATGTTGGCGCCATCCATGTAAAGCAGCGCTCCTTTGGCGTGCAGGACTTCGGCAATCTTGTGGATCTCCTGCTCGAAGACGCCCAGCGTATTGGGATTGGTCAGCATCAGCGCGGCTACATCTTCGTTCACCTGCGCTTCCAGCGATGCGATGTCCACCATGCCGGCGGCATTCGACTTGAGATTTTCCACACTGTAGCCAGCCATCGCTGCGGTAGCGGGATTGGTTCCATGCGCCGAGTCAGGGATAAGTATCTTCTTGCGCGGATTTCCGGTTGATTCCAGATACGCGCGAATCATCAGAATGCCAGTCAACTCGCCATGGGCGCCTGCAGCCGGCTGCAAGGTGATCCCATCCATGCCGGTTATCTCCAGCAGCTGCTCGCGCAGCAGCTTCTGGATAAGCAGCGCGCCTTGCGAAACGCGTTCCGGCTGGTAGGGATGGGCCTCTGCCAGCCCGGTTAGCCGCGCGACATACTCATTCACCCGCGCGTTGTATTTCATGGTGCACGAGCCCAGCGGGTACATGCCGTGGTCCACGGCATAATTCCATGTCGAAATGCGGGTGTAGTGGCGAATGATCTCGATCTCGCTCACCTCGGGCATCTGTCCGAGATCTTCACGCGCCTGATCGCCCAGCAAGGCAGCGGGATCGACCTCCGGCACATCGAGCGGAGGCAGTTTGTAGGCCTTCTTGCCCGGCGACGACTTCTCGAAGATGAGCCCTTCGTTCTGGCTGATGTGAGTGGTGGCTTTGCGGATATTCTCGTTCAAGTTCACAGCGCCACCTCCTTTGCCGCAGCGTCAATTGAGGCTTTGGTTGTCGTCTCGGTACAACACCACAGCGATGCTTTCCCCAGGTCAGGATAGAACTTCTTCAGCGGGAATCCACCAATGATCCGTTGGCCGAGCAGCTTGTCATTGATTGCGTACGGATCGGTCTTCGTCTGGATGACGAACTCGTTGAATCGCGGAGCGCCTTCGAACAGCACCGTCGCCCCTGCTTTCTTGAACTGACCGGCAGCGTAATGCGCTTTGGCCAGGTTCTGCTTGGCCAGCTCTTTCAAGCCTTCGCGGCCATAGACGGTCATGAAGATGCTGCACATCAGCGCGACCAGTCCCTGGTTGGTGCAGATGTTGGAGGTCGCCTTCTCGCGGCGGATGTGCTGCTCGCGGGTGGAGAGAGTCAGCACGAAGCCACGCTTGCCGTTGCGGTCGCGGGTCTCGCCCACCAGCCGACCGGGAATCTGGCGCACGAACTTCTCGCGCGTCGCCATCACTCCGCAGTACGGGCCGCCGAATCCGAGCGGCACGCCGAATGACTGCGCCTCCATGCTCACGATGTCGGCCTCGGCAGGTGGTTTTACGATGCCCAGCGAAACCGCCTCGGCGATGGACACGATGAGCAGCGCGCCCTTCTTGTGCACGATTTCGCCAACCGCCGCGACGTCCTCAATGGTGCCGAAGAAATTCGGCGACTGGATTAGCACGCCGGCAGTCTCGTTGTCGATCGCTTTGTCGAGCGCCTCCAGATCCACGCGGCCGCTCTTGAGGTAGCCGACCGTCGAGACCGGCATTCCCTGGTAACGCGCATAGGTGGTGACGACCTCGCGGTACTCCGGATGCACGCTGGTGGCGATCACCGACTTATGCCGGCCGGTAACGCGCGCCGCCATCATCAGGCCTTCGGCTGCGCCGGTCGAACCGTCGTACATGGAGGCGTTGGCCACGTCCATACCGGTCAACTCGCAGATCATCGTCTGAAATTCGAAGATGGATTGCAGCGTGCCCTGCGAGATTTCCGGCTGATACGGGGTATAGGCGGTGAAGAACTCGCCGCGCGACACCAGCGAGTCGATCACTACGGGCCGATAGTGCGAGTATGCGCCGGCGCCGAGGAAAGTGGCATAGCCCTGGGCGCAATCGGTCGCGCCCTGGCGAAAGAACTCCACGATCTCGCTCTCGGCGTAGGCGCGCGGAATGTTGAGATCGCGCTTCAGGCGATACTCAGCGGGAATGGTTGCGAACAAATCGTCAATGGATTTGGCTCCGATCCCGCGCAACATGGCTTCGCGGTCGGATTCAGACTTAGGAAGATAGCGCATGGGTACCTGTAGCTTTCCTGGGCGAATGGATGAAGAGTGCCGGCGGGGAATGCCCGGAGGCTGAATAAATTAACTACTACATACCAGAATTGTCATTTCGAGCGAGGACTTCAGTCTGAGTCGAGGGATCTGCTTCTAATAGCGTCCTTACGGACCCTGTGATCATCACCCAACGCGAGGCTGAGACCGCGCTCCTCCTTAGTGCCCGCTCTCGGCGGCGACGAACTTCTCATAGTCAGCCGCCGACAACAACTGGTTCGCCTCGCCCGGGTCCTTCAGCGTGACCTTGATCATCCACGCGCCGTGCGCGTCTTTGTTCACCTGCTCGGGAGAGGTATTCAGCGCCTCGTTGACCTCGGTGACGGTCCCCGTGACCGGCGCGAACAGGTCGGACACGGCTTTTACCGACTCGACCGAGCCAAAGGTCTTGCCGGCAGTAATCTCGGAACCAACTTTTGGCAACTCTACAAATACAATATCGCCCAGCGAATCCTGGGCATGATCGGTGATGCCGATGGTCCCAGTGTTGCCGTCCAGTTTCAGCCACTCGTGTTCTTTGGTGTACTTGTAGTCCGCGGGATAAGCCATTTTCCTCCTCCGCCACCGAGTCGCACATCGGCGACAGTTGAATATGAATTAAATAGCTTCACTAACGCAATTCAGCCGGGATTACGATTACGTCTGCTTGCAGGCCTCCGGCCCAAGCGACATCAGAAACCCATTGTGTCGTCCGCCGAAGGGCCGTAAATCGCCGGAACCGGCTTATCGTTTAAGCGCAGATAAACGCCAAGCTGGGCACGGTGATGCACCAGGTGATTTAGAAACATTTGGCGGTAAGCGAGGAAACGGGAGCCTTCGAACAGGCTCTTACCTTGCATCATGAGCTTCCAGTGCTCCATCCATGCGTCATCCTGCACAGCGGCAAGTGCCTTCCTCGTCTTAGCTGCGGCTTCATCAAAGAGTTTGACCAGTTGGGCGGCTGACTCCATGGGATAAGGCGTGAATTTGCCCTTTGCAAAGTCCAGCTCGGGGGTCGTCAAGATGATTTCGCCGAAGGCGGGGAGTTGGGCCACATGAGGGGCAAGCCGTCCCAACGGCATGGACCTGGGGTGAGGCGCAAACTCCGGCTTGTCGGCAGGGACCCGCTCCAAGGTGGCGCGTGTCTTGTTCATTTCGTTATCAAATTCAACCAACAATAATTCGTTGAGCACATTAACTCCATTCCTGCTTAGGACTGTTTTTTGGGACGCTTGTAAAACGGCGTCGGTACCACCTTACACTTCACCGGCTGGTTCCTGATTTCGACCGCGACTTCGTTGCCGATCGCAGACTGCGCGACGGGCACGTAGGCCAGCGCAATGTTCTTCTTCAGAAACGGCGCGTAGGAACCGCTGGTGACATAACCGATCTCTTTGCCGCTCAAATCCAACACCTTGTAACCGTCGCGCGGAATGCCGCGGTCCACTGACTCCAGGCCCACAAGCGTACGTTTGATGCCGTCGGCTTTGGCGCGCTCCAGCGCGCTGCGGCCGATGAAGTCGCCCTTTTCCATCTTCAGGAAGCGCTCCAGCCCTGCCTCCCACACGTTGATGGAATCGGAAATCTCGTGGCCGTAGAGCGGCAGCCTGCCTTCTAGGCGAAGCGTGTTGCGGGCGCCCAATCCGCAGGGCACAATGCCGAATTCCTTGCCGGCTTCCATCACCTCATGCCAGACGCGAGCGCTGGTGGCCTCGTCGGTGGGAACGTAAATCTCGAAGCCGTCTTCCGCGGTGTAGCCGGTGCGCGCGACGAGAATGTCGCGCAGACCTGCAACGGTTCCGTGGGTGAACCAGTAGAACTTCACCTGCGACAGGTCCGCATCGGTGAGCTTCTGCAGCGTATCCACGCCCTTCGGTCCCTGGATCGCAATCTGGGTAAAATTGTCGCTCAGGTTCTCGACCTTGCAGTCGAACTGGCGCGTGTTGTCGGTGACCCAGTTGACGTCCTTCTCGCGCGTGCCGGCATTGATCACCAGCATGTAATCGTGCTCGCCGAGGCGATGCACAATGACGTCGTCCACGAAGGTCCCCTGCGGATACAGCATGGCTGAATACCGGCACTGGCCGATGGCCATCCCTGCGGCATCATTCATGGTGATGTGCTGCACCGCGGCGAGGGACTGCGGGCCCGAGACGCGAATGTCGCCCATGTGGCTAACATCGAAAACACCCACCCCGTTGCGCACCGCCAGGTGCTCTTTCATCAGGCCGCCGGCTGCGGGGTATTCGACAGGCATGTCCCAGCCGTTGAAATCGACCATCTTCGCGCCCATCTGGCGATGGACAGCATTCAAAGCAGTCTTGCGGACGGGCGTGGCCACCAGGGTCTCAGAGGACAAGGGGGAATCCTTTGGCGCACAGATCGCGCAATTGAGGTTGGTGTAACCAAGTACGGTACCATGCGCGATTTTCAGCGGTCAACGCAAGCCCCCACGGGCGCGTCACGAACTATCCAAAGAAGCAAAATCCGGGCCGCTCCGCTCGCTGCCCAAGAAAATCTTTTTGCGGTCGAGGAGCTTCCCCGAGGCAAACGAATATGAACCGCCGAGTCTCGCACGAAAGCCGGAGCTCGTGCTCCGGCTTCGCGGGTTTGTTCGATCTTCAGGAGGGTCTATCGTAATCAGAACAGCTTGCGGCGCAGGACACCAGCCAAGCCGAGGATTCCGGAGCCGAGCAGCATGATGCTGCTGGGTTCAGGAGTAGTCGTGGTGGTGGTGCTCTGCCCGAGAATGTCGAAAGCCTCCGAGCCGATGCTGCCTATGGTGTTCTCCGAGGCCAGCGACGGGCCATCGTTCTCATCCCAATAGAGCGGGTTGCCCTGAGAGGTAACCGCGTTCTGCAGGTTCAACCAGTAGGTGCCGGCGGCCAGAGTGACGTTCAGACCAGAGACCGTGTCGCGGCTGACCTGATAGCCGAAGCCATTGGTCGAGATAACCACTTCGGAAATGGCGGCGCCGCTGCCGCTGCCGTACACCGTTCCACCGTTTTCCTGGCCAGTGATGGACCAGTCAACGGTCAGCGCTGTGTCGCCCGGGTATTCCCAAACGCCAAAATCGAAAGCGGTTACGGTGCTGGCACTCGACAGCGTGAAGTTGTTGCTGACAATGTAGCCGAAGTTCATGGTCCAGCCGTCAATGCTTCCATTGATGGGACCGTTGCTATAGAGCGTGGATGCCGACGCTGGGATCACAACCAGGGCCAGGCACATGAGCAAAGCGATACGCAATTTCATTCAATCCTCCGATGGGCTTCAGTAAAAGGAATGATTGGTTGACGGTCAGAGCGCCCTGCGATCACACCCAAGGGTGGGCCGTGCTCGCAGGCAAGTAAACGACAAATACGACTCTCATATCGCAATTGGGCGACCGCCGTATAGTCTTGTAAATAAGGCGGTTCCGTTTCAGGAATCGCAATTCATTGCACAAAAGCGCTGTCCACTTCCCACGTGCTTTGTCTGGTTGCAACAAACGGGAACTTCGCAGGCTAAACCCAACTGAAGAATTGCCAGGAGATGATTTGGTTACGAAAGTACAATCGATTCCCAATTTGGTATTGACCTTTCGTAATAGCGCTCAAAACCCATATCACAGACCGGGACGGCCCACCGCAGTAAAACAAAGGGGTGGTAGGGGGAAGAGGTTTTCCCCATGCATCGCTTTCCCGCTTTATCGTTCGCACCGGATTTCAAACATCTCTGGGTTGCCCTATGGATCGCGCTGAGTTTGACGCTGCCACCGAGACTCCTCGCGCAAGATGGATCGACAACACTGGACGGCGTGGTCGAGGACGCCACCGGAGCGCGCATTGCTTCAGCGGTGGTGACCGTCGCCAATCCGGAAAATGGCATGCACCGGGAGTTGGCAGCCGATGCCGCCGGGAATTTCAGCTTTGGCATGTTGTTGCCCGGCCGTTATGTCGTAAGCGCCTGGGCGAAGGGAATGGCGACACAAACCGCCAGCGTCGAACTCTTCGTCGGCGGGGTGAAGCAAGTGCAGCTGCGGCTGACGCCGATCGGAAAAACTGAAACTATCACGGTGAGCGCGCAGGCCGAAGGGGTGGAAGCGCAGAGCAGTGACGTGTCGCACGTGATCCCGCAGCAGGCGATCGAGAACCTGCCCCTCGATGGACGTCGTTTCACCGACCTGGCGCTGCTGACGCCCGGTGTGACGCAGGACCCGCGCGGGCTAACATCCGGCTCGAATGGCGATCTATCGTTCGGGGGAACGCGGGGTTCGCAGAACAACTTCCTGGTGGACGGTGCGGACAACAACAACTCCTTCTACGCCCAGGCGCGGGGACGCTATCGGGCGCCCTATCAATTCAGCAACGAAGTGATCAAGGAGTTCCGCGTATCGTCGAATTCCTACAGCGCAGAGTCAGGTCGCGCCGGTGGCGCCGTCTTCAACGTCGTCACTAAGTCGGGCAGCAACCAATGGCACGGCAGTACGTTTTACTACCTGCGCGACAGCATGTTCGACGCCCAGCAGGCCTATGCTGACTGCAAGCCCGACGACCGGCGGCAGCAGTTTGGCGGGACCTTGGGCGGGCCGATTCGCAAAGACCGTATCTTCTTCTATGCGGGGTTTGACCAGAGCCTGCTCAACGTGCCTTCCATCATGCAGTTTGCCAACGGGGCCAGCGCCGTGGTTCCGCAGCCCGCTGACTACGATTACACGGACCAGCAACTTGTCTTCGGCGCCGCGCAGAAGTTGAACGCGATGGGCGGCTATTATCCGACCGCCATGAACGGCAACGCAGCTTTCGCCAAGCTGGATTACACGCTGTCCCCGAAACATCTGGCATTCGTGCGCCTAAGCACCTCCCGCTTCACCGGAACCAATAACGTGTTCTTCGATCCCTCAAGCCCCATCACGACCTATGCGGAGAGCGGCAACGGCACCGAGGACGTGCACACCGAAAGCCTGGCGGCCTCGCTTACCAGCGCGTGGACCAGCAACATGGCGACGAACTTGCGCGCGCAGTTTTCACGCGACCTGCAGCAGTCCACGGCCAACTCCGACCAGCCGTGGACAAAAATCTACAATCTGGTTGCGGGCTTCGGACGCTCCAGCATGCTGCCCCGCGATACGCGCGAGCACAAGTTCCATATCGCCGACACGCTGAGTTATGACACCAGCCGCGTCCACTGGAAGTTCGGCGGAGATTTCATTCAGGCCTGGATCTACAACTACTATCCTTACCTGTTCGGCGGCGAATACTACTTTGACGATGTCAAGGTAAATCCGTGGACGTTCGTGCCGATGAAGTACGGAGAGCCGCTGACACCCCTGAGCGCCTACGCCCATGACGTTCCGCGCTACTACATGCAGGATTTCGGGACGGCCGTGTCGCATCCGAACTCGCGCTCCTACGCCGCTTTTGCCCAAAGCTCGGTCCGCGTCACGCGCAGCCTTACGCTGAACGCCGGGCTGCGATATGACCTGCAGACGTTTCAAGCTGGAAACCTGGTAGTGAATCCGCTGTACGCGCCATCGGGAAAAATTCCCACCGTGACGAACAACGTTTCGCCACGCGTTGGTTTCGCCTACGCTGCCGGCGAGCGTCACTCGCTCACGATCCGGGGCGGCTTCGGAGTCTTCTACATGCCAATCCCGGCGATGTATGCGGCCCAGGTCGTTAACGACAACGGACTCTCGCAGAGCCAATTGTTCCTCGACAACATGATTCCTGCCCAGGCGGCCCTGTTTCCGACCTACCCCAATACGCTGGTGAATTGTCCCGCTGGAACACAGGTCTGCCTTCCGCCGGCATCCGTTGCCGGTCTGCTGACCACGACGGTCTCAGCCTTTGCGCCTAACTTCCAGACACCCTATACCGAGCAGGGGAACCTGACGGTGGAAGGGGAACTTGGCGCGAAGATCGTTGGCTCGGTCAGCTATCTCTACGTGCACGGCGTGCACCTGTTGCGCTCGCTCGACGTGAATCTTCCCAAGCCGACGATGACGGAATATCCGGTCTACAACGATGACGGTTCAGTGTTCCTGGGAATGTATGACATTGCTTCGTTCGCAACCTGGCAAACCCAGCGTTCCGTGGACTGCCCGTATCCACCGTGCATCAATGATGTGCAGCGGCCGGATCCGCGATTGGGGATCATCAATTCATTCGAGAGCCAAGCCAGCAGCCTCTATCAGGGTTTAACCGTTTCCTTGAAGCGCCAGATGCTGAACGGCGTCTTCTTCCGCATCGGCTACACCTATGCGAAAGCGGTGGACGATGGCCCCGACTCTCTAGTCGTTGGCCGTCCCGGCAACGTGCAGAATTCGTATGCTACGACTCTGGAGCGCGGTCCCAGCGTGGACGACCAGCGGAACCGCTTCGTGGCGGCGTGGGTGGCGGAACCCAAGCCCTTCCACTTCGGTAACGGTATGCTCAATGAGTTGGTGAATCACTGGAAGTTCTCCAGCGTTATGACCTTCGGGTCCGGGCGACCCCTCAATGCAACGATGGCGGGCGATGCCAATCAAGATGGCAACACCTACAACGATCGCTTGCCCGGCTACAAACGGAACGCGTTTCTCGGTCCCAACTACTTCACTACCGACCTTCGGATCGCGCGCAATATTCCAATCGGCACGCGAGCGCGGCTCGAACTGCTCGTGGAATCGTTCAATATGTTTAATCGCACCAACAGCACAGTCAACATTGCCGACGACGGTTTCTACAACTCCGCCGGCCAGTTCGTCGCCTATTCGACGAAAGTAAGCGGCAAGACTTATCCTGGCCAGTTTCAGATTCAGTCGGGCTTTTTGACGCCCACCAATGCTTACGCGCCGCGCCAGATCCAACTTTCGGTAAGGCTTTCATTTTGAGTTAGATACGCACAGAGTTTGCACGTTCGTGTTGGCCTGCCCCCGCCCTTTGGTCGCAAGGCCAGTCGACAGTCTTTCCTTGACATCCCCTGCGAACATTGGGATAACTACTACTGTCCCTTTGGACGAGTTTGGGGGTGTTTCCCGTTTGGCAGAAGTTCGCATTCAAGAGGGCGAATCATTAGAGAACGCTCTCCGGCGTTTCAAACGCAAGGTCCAGCAAGAGGACATCATTAAGGAAGTGAAGCGTCACTCCTTCTACCTCAAGCCGGGCGAAAAAAAGCGCGTGAAGGAAGCGCTGGCGCGCAAGCGCAGCCGCAAGAAGGCTCGGAAAGAGCAGGACTAATTCACAGTTGGGCCGCCGGCTCCCATGGCGGCCTTTACTTTTCCCAATTCCTGGTTGGGGTTTCTTAGCGGAAGTACCGCGGTCTTATAGGCAGTAGTAGCCATGCGATGGGCATGGTGGGTCGAACGTGGGGATTTACCTGAACGTTGGAATTTGTGGCTGGCAGCGTGGATGCTCAGTCCGGTCCTGCTGACAGTTGCGACCTTCCGTCGTCCATCGTTCGGGATCGCGGACTGAAGGGAGCAACTCTCCATGGAATTCCAGGACAAGGTTCTGAAGTGCATTGACTGCGGCGCTGACTTCATCTTCACAGCCGGGGAACAACTGTTCTTCCACGACAAGCAGTTTAAGAACGAACCCAAGCGTTGCAAAGCCTGCAAGGGCAAACGGGCGACCACGCTGGGCACGACCTCTACTGGCAGTCGGCCCAAGGTGGAAACCCGGACCAACTGTTCCGGCTGCGGCAAGGAAACCACGGTGCCATTCAAGCCTACGCAGGGCCGGCCAGTCTTCTGTCGGGAGTGCTTTCAGCAGCGGCGCACTACCGCTGCCACGGCCTGACCTGTCGCACTCCAGCGATTCCATAGCGCCAGCCACACCGGTTCGGGGACGCATGGGAAATGTGCGTCCCATTACTGCATTGGATGGGTCATTGGGTGATCCTCGTCGCCATACGCAGATGCGTTCTTCCTTCGGACTTCTCGCAATTATTTTCGTGCTCTCAGCCGCGACCATGGCGGTCGCCTCTGAACCGACTGCCTTTAAGCGAATCTCCTGGAATCCGCAGCAAATCGAGACCGGTTCGCCTTGCCTGTTCAGGGTCGAAATGGAGGATCCTCTTTCGGCATTGAATGGCACGTGGATGGGACACACCATTCGCTTCTTCACCGCCGGCGAGCCGCACGTTTGGTATGGGCTCGCTGGAGTGGATGTGGAAGTCCGGCCCGGAACCTACGAATTGGAACTCAGCGCCACTTTGCCGGACGGAAACGTCATCCACACTACGCGAACACTGCAGGTTCGCAGTGGCAAGTACAAGACGGTGACGCTGCACGTTCCCGACCGTTTTGTGGAACCCGATGCCGAGACCCTCCGTAGAATCGAGTCCGACAAAGAGATCAAGAAAAACGCGTTCTCCCACCAGACCGCAGGGCCCGAATGGTCAGGAAGCTTCCGGCCGCCGCTGCAGTCCACGGTTACGGAGGTCTTCGGGACGCGCGAACGTTCAATGGAAAACTGGCCAGTATTCACCGTGGCCTGGACTATCGTGCTGCGACCGGGTCGCCTGTCTTCGCCACCAATTCCGGCGAAGTTGTGCTGGCTCGCGATTTGTTCTACGAAGGCAATTGCGTCATCATCGATCACGGTCAGCAGTTCATGACGTTGTACATGCATTTGTCCAAGCTCCAGGTCACGGAAGGCCAACGAGTCGGGAAGGGTCAGCAACTGGGATTGAGTGGAGGCACGGGTCGGGCGACTGGACCGCACCTGCACCTGGCGGTGCGTTGGCAGGGCGCCTATCTCGATCCGGCTCAACTCCTGACGCTGCCTCTGCCGCGCCTCCCTTAATCAGGCACGGGTTTGGCGTCCTACTAGACTTTTTTCCCAACGGCGGCGGGACGATCCACTCTTGAGTTGTTCGGAATGGCGGCTTTCTGTGTTTGCTGTTGTGCGCGAACCTTCTGGTCCTGGTGCGTGATTAACAGCGCTTCGAGTTGGCGCAGCAGCTCTTCGGTGTTGACCGGCTTCACCAGCAACGATTGCGCTCCCTTGATCTGCCATTCGTTGCCCAGTGAGGGATATGCCGTGAGTATCGCTGTAGCAGGATCGTAGGGCTGCTGACGCGCCATGCGAATCACGTCGTAGCCCGCGGTCTCCGACCCCATCCGCATATCGGTAATCACCATCTCGTAACTGCCGCTCTTTAATTTTCGCTCGGCTTCGCGCGCGGAGGCAGCGGTATCAACTTCGAAGCCGTTCATTTCCAGGATGGCATGCAGCGTAAGCAGGATGGCCAGTTCGTCATCAACCAGCAGAATGCGACGTTTCATCGGGAGCTCCAAGTGTGACTCGCATGCGACATGTGCCCACCATTTAGATCCGAGGATCGTAGCGCTCAATATCGCACTTCACGATGCAGCAGGCAAGGCAGGCCCCGCATTTGTGGACAGTATAATGGGGTGGTGGCCACCTATCACGTGGAGAACTTCGGATGCCGTGCGACCCAGGCGGATGGCGCAAGTATCGAGCGCGATTTGCTCAATCGCGGCATGCAGCGCGCCGCCGCTGCCGTTGAGGCCGAAGTTGTTGTCCTGAATACGTGCACGGTAACCTCCTCCGCAGATCAGGATGTGCGTTCCACCATCCGCCGCATTCATCGCGAGAATCCCGAGGCGAAAATCCTGGTGACTGGTTGCTACGCACAGCGTGCGCCCGGAGAATTGTCGGCGCTCCCGGGCGTGAGCCTGGTGGTGGGAAATTCGCACAAGCACGAACTCGCTGACTACGCCGTGCCCTTGCAGGGCGCAACAGCTTCGTGCCGCTTACCGCAGCTTGGCCCGGTCGCCCAGTCGAACATTATCGTTGGCGATATTTTTGCCCATACCGAATTGATGGCCGCTCCGGTCTTCGACACCGACTCCTTCCACAAGACCCGTCCCAACCTCAAAGTGCAGGATGGCTGCAATAACCGTTGCTCGTTCTGCATCATTCCCTATGTTCGCGGCAAGAGCCGTTCTCTGAAGCTGGAGCAGGTGGTGCGAGAAGTAGACGCGCTGGTCGCCAATGGATATCGCGAGATCGTCCTATCGGGCATCAACCTGGGGCGTTGGGGACGCGATTTGTCGCCCCGTATAAATTTTGCGTCCATGTTGCGCTCAATCCTGCAGCGCACTTCCATCGAGAAGCTCCGCATCAGCTCAGTTGAGCCGATGGACTGGACGAACGAGGTCATCGAGTTGGTCGCGTCATCGCCGCGCATTGCCAAGCATGCGCACGTGCCGCTGCAATCGGGCAGCGACCGCGTGCTGCGAGCCATGCACCGCAAGTATCGTCCCTGGCATTATGCCGACCGCATCGAGCGTATCCGCCGCGCCATGCCCGATGCCGCCATCGGCGCTGACGTGATGGTCGGCTTCCCGGGTGAAAGCGATGACGACTTCGAGCAGACGCGCGCTTTTATTGAGCGGCTGCCATTCACTTATCTGCACGTGTTCACGTACTCCTCGCGTCCGGGAACACGGTCGGCGGAAATGCCCGACCAGGTTCCAGTCCGCGTCGCGCGCGAGCGCAATCGCGTATTGCGGGAACTCGCCGCCGCGAAAAAGCATAAGTTTATGCAGTCGTTCGTTGGCCGCGAAGTGGAGTCCATCACGCTCACGCATTCCGACGGCGAGTACACCGACGCGCTTACCGACAATTACCTTAAGCTGCGTTTGTGCGGACAGCACGAGCCGAATCAACGCATGATGGCAACCATTCACAGCGTCCAGTCTGACTCGCTGCAAGGAGCGCCAACGGCGGCGTTCTGAGTCCGTTTGCTGCCAATGATCTGCGGCGACCCATGCTATACTTTTGAAACACTGCAGTTACTTCGGAGGACTGTATCGATAAACGTTTTATCCGCACCAATGAGCGCATTCGTGCACGCGAAATTCGCGTGATTGACGATGAAGGCAACCAGCTCGGTATCATGACGCCTTACGACGCGCTCAAGGTCGCCCGCGAGAAAACCCTCGACCTGGTAGAAGTCTCGCCCACCGCTCAACCTCCTGTTTGCCGCATCATGGATTACGGGAAATACCTGTACCAGCAGGAAAAGCGCGAGCGCGAGGCCAAGAAGCATCAGCACCAGATTACGGTCAAGGAAGTGAAGTTCCGCATCAACGTGGATGATCACGACTACGAGACCAAGAAGAACCACGTGCTGCGCTTCCTCGCCGAAGGCGACAAGGTGAAGGCGACCATCTTTTTCCGCGGACGCGAGATGACGCGCCAGGGATCTGGGACGCGAGATTCTGGAGCGCCTGATCAAGGACCTCGGCGACAAGGGGATCGTGGAATTTCGTCCGCGTCAGGAAGGCAACACGCTGCATCTGATCCTGGCCCCGCCGAAAACGCAGGCTCCGGCCAAGCCGCCCAAGGCAGAAGCGAAACCGCAAAGTCCGAAGCCCGAGAAGCCTTCTGCTCCGCCCCCAGCCCCCCCGCCGCAACAACAGTAATTCCGCTGGTGGTCTACCCGGTGAAAGCATCGCTGCTGGCGGGGTTCGCGCGTTTATGTTGTAATAGAAGAACACTATGCCGAAGATGAAGACACATAGCGGAGCGGCCAAGCGCTTCAAGAAGACAGGTACGGGCAAGATCAAGCGCGGACACGCGTACAAGCGCCATATCCTGACTTCGAAGGGAACCAAGCGCAAGCGCCAGCTCGATACCGACGTGATGCTTGACAAGGCCGATGTGCCCAAGATCAAGCGCATGATCCCCTACTAGCCGCATGGTGCGGCACCCGGCGCAGGCCACCAGGCCGCGACGGGCAACAGCGAGTGAAGAGGCGAATCCGGGCCCCTCAGAGATGAGCGTGGTCGAAGTCCTTGCCTCCAGCCGCTTAGCAGTTTGCAAAAAGGAGCAACATGCCTCGCGTAAAACGTGGTACCAAACGCCGCGCGCGCCGCAAAAAGATATTAGAGCGCGCGAGTGGCTATTACTTAACAAAATCAAAGCTGTACCGTCAGGCCAAGGAGTCTGTCGAACGCGGACTGAAGTTTGCCTACAGCGGCCGCAAGCAGAAGAAGCGCCAGTACCGCTCTATCTGGATTGTGCGTATCGGCGCTGCCGCCAAGCTGAACGGCATCAGCTACAGCCAGTTCATCAATGGCCTGAAGAAGGCCGGCATCGAGCTGGACCGCAAGATCCTCGCTGATCTGGCGGTTAACGATCCGTCTGGGTTTACGGCGCTGTGCAAGCAGGCGCAAGCCGCCACGGCATAGTCCGCCCATCCCAGCAACATAGCAGTGATTTCCGATGGGCGGCCCGCGTGGCCGCCCGTTGTGCTTGGGCTCTATGTCTGGTAGTCGAATCTGTGTCCGGATTGCCAAAGCACGAGTCCCGCTTGCGGGACGAAAGAGGATAGCCCAGCGCTTCAGCGCTGGGTAGCGTTGAATCGAGCCCCTTTAGGGGCGGCACAAAAAACATGTACACCGTCCCCAAACTAGAGGATTACTCGCCGGAAGCGCTGGATAAGGCGCCAAGCCGAACTCAGCTGCGCCTTGAAGCGGAAGCGGCGAACTGTGTACACCGAATCCGACTGAAGGAGTTTCGCGACCGTTGGCATGCGCGCAAGAACGGAGTGGTAACGCAGATCAATGAAGCTATGGCTGGCAAAGCTCGCTCCAGAGCGCAAACCCAAAGTGCGGGGCTCGTGTGAACCTTCTCGCGATGGAGATCGACGAAAAGATTGAGACGTGCCGCCAAGGGGTTGCGGTTTACGAGTCCGCAAAGGCGACTGCCGCAAAAGAGGACTGGACTGCGGATCGTCTCCCAGCTCGCCTCCGAGCGCCTGGACATCACTCTTCCCGGAGTGCAGCGTCCTATCGGGGTCAAGCACCCGGTGCTGCGCGTGATGGACGAGATCGTCGCCGTCTTCAAGGCCATGGGCTACTCCATCGGCGAAGGTCCCGAGGTTGAGACCGACTACTACAATTTTGAGTCGCTCAATTTTCCGCCTAACCATCCTGCCCGTGACACGCAGGACACGCTGTTCATCGCTGGGCAAGAGAGCAAAGCTGCGCGCGATCGCCTGTTGCTGCGCACGCACACTTCTCCGGTACAGATCCGCGTCATGGAGCAGCAGCCACCACCGGTGCGCATCATCATCCCCGGCAAGGTGCATCGCAACGATCCTCTCGACGCCACCCACTCGCCGGTCTTCCACCAGGTCGAAGGGCTCGCGGTGGACGCCAACATCACCTTCTGCGACCTGAAGGGCACGCTCGACCATGCTATGAAGGCGTTGTTCGGCTCGTCGGTGAAAACGCGCTTCTATCCTTCGTTCTTCCCCTTTACCGAGCCGAGCGCCGACATGCAGGTGAGCTGCATCTTCTGCGGCGGCAAGGGCTGCCGCAAGTGCAAATTCAGCGGCTGGATCGAACTGCTGGGCTGCGGCATGGTGGACCCCAACGTCTTCGAGTTCGTGAAGCAGAACGGCTACGACTCGTCGAAGATCTCGGGCTTCGCCTTCGGCATGGGCGTCGAGCGCATCGCGCTCCTGAAGTACGAAGTGGAAGAGATCCAGTTGTTCTATGAGGGCGACGTGCGCTTCCTGGAGCAGTTCGCATGAGGATTATCCCCACGTGGCTGCGTGAGTTCGTCAGCGTCGCGGCCGACGATCGCCAACTCGCCGAAGACCTGACTTCGGCCGGCATCGCGGTGGAGTCCGTCCAGGAAGAGAACGGCGCGACGGTTTACGAGATGGACCTGACCACCAACCGCGTGGACGCCATGAACCACTACGGCGTGGCGCGCGAGGCGTCAGCCATCTACGACGTCGAACTGAAGAGGGTCGAGCCGAAGCTGGCCAGTAAACCCGCAGATCCCCTCCGCTCGGGCGGCCAACAGCGGGCCGCCCTCGGTCGGGATGACAAAGCAGGCGTTTCCCATCATCATCGAAGACGCGGAAGGTTGCGCGCGATACACCGCCCGCATCATTCGCAACGTGAAGATAGGAGCATCGCCTCAGCACATCGCCAAGCGACTCGAACTTCTCGGCTCTCGTCCGATTAACAACGTCGCTGACGCGACCAACTATGCCCTGAACGAACTTGGCCACCCAACCCACGCTTTCGATCTCGACCTGCTGGAAGGCGGAACCATCATCGTGCGCCGCGCGCGCGAAGGCGAAATGCTGCAGACGCTGGACGGCGTCGAGCGCAAACTCTCGACCGACGACCTCGTCATCGCCGACGCGAAGAAGCCGGTCGCGCTCGCGGGCGTCATGGGCGGCTTCGATTCGATGATCACCGAGGCGACGAAGAACGTGCTGATCGAGTCGGCATGGTTCGATCCCGCGACCGTCCGCAGCATGGCCAAGCGTCACGGCATGCACACCGACGCTTCGCATCGCTTCGAGCGCGGCGCCGATTGGGCCATCACGCCGCTGGCTTGCGACCGCGTGGCTGAGATGATTCTCGCCGGCGCCGGAGGTGAATTGTTGCGGCGGACCGATTGACGCTATCGCGCGCAAGGTCGAGCCGGCGCCCATCGCACTGCGCACCTCAGAGGTCAGACGCATTCTTGGCATTGACATCAGCGAGAGCGAGATCCAGCGCATCCTCGGTCGCCTTGGGTTCGGCGTCACGCGCGCTGGCGAGCGGTTTCACGGTTAAGGTTCCGACCTGGCGGCTCGACGTAGAGCGCGAGATTGATCTGCTGGAAGAGATTGCGCGCATTTACGGCTACAACAAGTTTCCCAATACGCTGCCCGCTTTTACCGGCGCGGTAGAGACGCTGCCCGACGAGCCAAAGAACGCGAAGGTACGCGACACCATGCTCGCGCTCGGTTACGACGAGGCCATTTCGATTACCTTCATCTCTCAGCAGGACGCCAAGACTTTCGGTGGAGGCGAGCCATTGGCCATCGCCAATCCGCTGAGCGAAGAGGCGGGATATCTGCGCAACGTCGATGTTGCCCGGCCTGCTCAACATGGTCGGCTACAACCTGAACCGCGGCAACAACAACGTGCGTTTATTCGAGGCGGGCGAGGTCTTCGAGAAGCTGGCGATCGTCACGAAGAGCGCCGCCACCTGGGCTTCGCCGCTACCGGCGACGCCATCGCGAAGAGCGTCCACTCCGCCGCCGCAACCGTACACGTTCTTCCACATGAAAGGCGATGTCGAGGAGCTGCTCGCTGCCTTTCAACACCGCACTTTGAGCATCGACAACCAAACGCCGGAGTACTTCCATCCCGGCCGCTCAGCTCGCGCGGTGATGGACGGCGAGACGGTGGCGCACTTTGGCCAATTGCATCCCGACCTGGCGGCTGCGCGCAAGTTCCGCCAGGACGTTTACGTTGCCGAAGTGTTGCTTGACCGGCTATATCGCCACGAGCTGCGCCAGCCGAGGTATGAGCGCATCTCGAAGTTCCCTGCCGTGGAGCGCGATTTCTCCTTCGTCTTCGACGACGCAGTTACCTTCGACCGCATCAAGTCGGCAGTTGCAGAGCTGGGGATGACGGAGTTGCAGAAGTTCGTGCCGGCTGAAATTTATCGCGGCGAGAAAGTCGGGGCCGGTAAGTATTCGGCACTGCTCCACGCGGAGTTCCAGTCCAAGGAACGCACACTGCGCGACGACGAAGTAGCGCAGTGGTCGGCGCAGATCATCGCTAAGTTGGAATCGCTGGGCGGGCGTGCTGCGAGCGCAATAGAGCCTGCTCAACTTCGCGGAAAGTCCGGGTTCTTCCTCACCTGCTCTGCCTGCCACAAATGGCGCCGATTGTGTACAGCCAGGATCACCAGTCCGGTGTCAATCGTAAGTGCGTAAGTTCGATACCAGCGAGTTGTTGTACTTCACATCGCCCAGGTCGGCGCTCGCCGTATTGCTGCACGAACTCCACCAGAGCCGTTCTGGATCCCTGCGAACTTGGCCGCCACATCCTCGGCAAGCTGCGAAGGCGGAGCGAGCTTCCTGGGCGCAGGAAGCTTCACCTTCGGAGGCGGCTCCGAGAACTTCGCGTAGAAACGCGTCAAAGGTCCTGACGGCTGGAGGGCCTTCTGACGCGGCTCCAGTTGGTCACGATTCGCTTCGACGGCGGCACGTATGGCATTAGGAGACAGCGTGTTGGTCCGCGTGAGGTGGTCGAGGCACTGTCCCACGCTCCAGGACTTCCCTGCCATCGGCTGCCAGTTCAACGACGGAAGTCCCAGACCCTGCACTAGCGACGCCGCCTGCCTGGTCTGTCGCTGCAGCTCTGCCACGTATTCTTCGGGCGTGTATTGCAGGTTCATCGCCTGGTTCTTCCTTCCCCGGAGCGCTCGATTCTACACGCCGGCGACCCGCATCGCCATAATTGCACCGTCACCGTTGCATCTTCAGGTTCACCGCCCCTGAATTTTGCGGAATCGCACGCCACTGTCAGCCGCGCGAGAATTTTCTGCGCTATACTGCGCTCACGATAACAAATTTTCCACGAGGTTGACCCGTCATCATGCCAGCCCACGCAGTTGAAACCGCTCCCTCCACTGCCGATTTCAAGTCTCTGGAAGAAAAAGTCCTTCGCACCATCGAGCTGCTGAAGTCCGCGCGCGAGGGCAAGGCCGCCGCCGAGCGCGAGGCTGCCCGCCTGCGCGAGAAACTGAACGAGAGTGAGGAAGAAGTCGAGACTTTGCGCCAGGAACTGGTCGGTTGGCGCCGGGAGCGCGAAGAGGTACGTACCCGAGTAGAAAAGATGCTCAACCAAATTGAGTCTTTGACCGCGGACGAATCCGCGTGATAATCGGAAACAGCGGTCGGTGACGATTCGGGGCCTGCGTGCGCGTTTGATTCGCGCTGGCGCACGCACATCGGCATTCGCAAGGGAGAGGCTAGGAGGCTAGTTTTGAGTCAATCCAACGGCAGCAGCAGCGTCCGTGTCGAGATCTACGATCAGACCTACCATCTCCGGGGCTCCGACCCGGAATACATCGCCGAGTTGGCTGAGTACGTGGACACCAAGATGCGGCTGATTTCGCAACAGGCAGCCACCGTCGATTCGCTCCGGGTTGCGGTGCTGGCGGCCCTGAATATCGCCGACGAGTTCCTGATGCTCAAGCGTAAGTACGACAGCATTGCCACCGACTACAGCGAGCGGGCAGGACAACTGGTGGGCGCTCTGGACGAGGTGCTGGCGGAATCGCGCCGGGCCGGTTAGCTACTTCCCTGAAGCCTCAACGGATGTTGTCTGAAAGCTGCTTTGAGCACGTGAATTTCCAACTATTTGACCTGCTGCTCTTGTTATCTACCCACCTTTTGCATAGCATCTGGGCATAAAGCCGGCCTGCAAAGTTGGTGTTGGTGGCAACCGTTTTTTGAACCAATGCTCAATGAACAGGGGACCCGACTCGCATTCGGTTCGGTGTGCGATGTTCCGCCATGCGGAAATGCCTAAAGAGCCGCGGCGGGTTCCCACCGTATAGGACGGGTTCATTGACGGCCCACTGAACACGGCCCCGCGGGTCGGTTTTTTTAGCAACTGGCAATTAGCAGCTAGCAATTAGTAAACATCCCATAACGTTGCCCACGCCGCCGCATTCAATTAGCGTGGCGGACGCTAGGGACTGAGTGCTAGTTGCTAATTGCTTACTTGAACCCGCCGCTGCAACTTTGCATCTAAAATGGATACGTGTTTCCCCGTTTATTTCAGCTTGGTAATTTCAGCCTGCCGACTTACGGCCTGATGGCCGCCTTTGGCCTGATTTTCGGCCTGATGCTCATCGTCAAACTTGGCCGCGAGCAAGGGCTCGATCCCGACAAACTCTGGAACCTGGGTATCATCGCGATCCTCTCCGGCGTCCTTGGCTCGAAGCTCATGATGGTCCTGGTGGACTTAGGCTACTACCGCGACCATCCGAGCGAGCTCTTCAGCCTCTCGACGCTCCAAGCGGGGGGCGTGTGGTCGGGCGGATTCCTGCTCGCCCTGGTCCTATGCATCTGGTACATGCGACGCAATGACATGCCGGTGCTGCGGACTTGCGATGCCTTCGTGCCCGGGCTGGCGCTGGGGCACGCCTTTGGCCGCATCGGCTGCTTTGCCGCCGGCTGCTGCTGGGGGCGAGAAACCCATGTGCCCTGGGCCGTGACCTTCCGCAATCCGCTGGCGAACGCAATTGTTGGAACTCCGCTCAACGTGCCACTGCACCCCACGCAGCTCTACGAGATGGTGCTGGAGCTGTGTAACTGCTTGTTCCTGGTGTGGCTCATCCGGCGCAAGAAGTTCGAGGGCGAAATCATCGGCGCCTACATGATCATCTACGGCATCGGGCGGTACTTCATCGAGTTCTTCCGTGGCGATCCCGGTCGTGGTGAGTTTCTTGGGTTCATGTCAGGCACGCAGGCGATCTCGCTGTGCCTTGTGATAGGCGGCGGATTGTTGTGGGTGCGGCGTGCGCCTGCTTCGACCGCCGGCCAAACTCGCGACCGCCCGCTGATCGAGCAGCTGCGCTTCAACCCATGACGGCAATCCCATTGTGAAAGACAAAAGTCCATCCTCCTGTCGAAATCGCCGGCTTGCTGAAGTCCAACCTCGGCACGTCATAGCACTGCGTCCCGATGGCCTGGCGCTCGTCTGACGGGGCTGCGTGACTTGCGACGATTCGTCTGTTGAGCTGCCACCGTCATCGCTATGATGTTAATTACTAGGATCGTGCGACAGACGACTTTGGCCGGCATTGTCGCGGCCTCCGGATGCTGTCGTGAGTTTACATTTGAAAGCTAGCTTGAACTCAACACTGCGATCGTCGCAATGCCCAAACCCCGCTTCCCCATTACGATTGCTGTCCCCTCCGACGCCGCCGGGCAGCGCCTCGATCAGTTCCTGGCAACGCAGATTCCCGACGTGAGTCGCGCCCGGGTGCAGCAGTTGCTCGAACAACAGATGGCGCTGGTCAACGGAGCGTCGCGAAGCCGTCACTGCGGCTACGCGGTGGAGAGCAGATAACCGTCAGCGGCGATCCGCAGGTCGCGCCGTTGCGGGCAATCGCAGAAGACATTCCCCTCGATATTGTTTACGAAGACAGACGATCTTGCCGTCGTCAACAAGCCGGCAGGGATGATGGTGCACGCCGGAGCGGGCGCGACCGACGACGAGCGCAATCGTGGCACGCTCGTCAATGCTCTGCTGCATCGTTTTGGCAACCTGTCAGAGGCCGGAGGAAAGCTGCGCCCGGGAATCGTGCATCGCCTCGACAAAGAGACCAGCGGGCTCATTGTTGTCGCCAAGAACGACATCACCCATCGCAAACTGGCGCAGCAGTTCGCCAGTCGGCAGGTGAAAAAGAAATACGTGGCGCTGGTGCACGGATGGCCCGCGAAAGATAGTGGGACCATCAATGCCGAGATCAACCGCGACGTGGTGCGGCGGATCCGCATGACTACTCGCCGCAGCGGTGGGCGCGCGGCAGTGACTCATTATGAAGTGCGCGAACGTATAACGTCCTCCTTCGGGAAATTTGCGCTGCTCGACGTCCGCATCGAAACAGGTCGCACCCACCAGATACGCGTGCACATGGCGTCGCTTGGGCATCCCGTGGTGGGAGACAGGCTCTATGGAGCGCCGGGAGAAATGAGATTCATCGCTTCCGATAGCAAGACGAAGCTCTCCCGAGCGAAAACTCCCGCGAACAAAAAGGCAACGCAAGCCGGCACGAAAGCTGCTCCACTCTCTGGCAGTGGCGAATTCCTCTCGCTCAATCGCAATTTCCTTCACGCCGCAGCAATCGAGTTAACCCACCCGCGGACTGGTAAGATGCTGTCGTTCGGTGTGCCGCTGCCGCAGGAGTTGGAGTCCTTTCTGCAGCGGGTTCGTGGGTAATGGTCAGCCGCCCAGAGTCTAAAGTGTCGAGTTCCAAGAAAAGCAGGTCCCTCGGACCTAGACCAAAGCCTTCCCTCGGAACGACAATGTTGGTGTAGGACGCAAACGAAAGCGAAAAGCTTGGACGTTGTCCGTTCTCGGTGGTGTTCTCCAGCAGCAGCTATAATTAGTTCCAATGAAGTTCCGGTTTATCCTGGTGTTGCTGACGGCGCTGCCGTGGGGGCTCGCCGCCGCCCAGACCCAGCCACAACAGCAGTTGCCCACCGCGCCGTCCACGACGAAGTTCCCTCCCAGGCAACCTGATCCACCACCGGCGCCGGCTGCCACGGATACCACTCCGTCACCGCAGACCAACGTGAGCCCAAGTTCTGCGCCGCCGAGCACGACGCAACAAAACTCCAATGCGACCCCCGGCGCAGCTAAGGACGAAACTGCGAAGGCCAGCGCACCCCCGGCTGCGACTCCGCCGAAGCCGCCCGAGAAGGCTGACAGCGGCAACACTGACGACGAGTTGACCGTCATCCGCAAGCGCGTGGACGAAGTCAATGTGGTCTTCACCGTCACCGACAAGCGCGGTCATTTCGTCAAAGACCTTACCCAGAGCGACTTTCGGGTGGTCGACAACGATAAGCCGGCAGAGGGCATCCGCTCCTTCAGCCGGGAGACCAACCTGCCGCTGCGCGTCGGCCTGCTGATTGATGCCAGCAACTCGGTGCGTGACCGTTTCAAGTTCGAACAGGAAGCGGCCATTGAGTTCCTGAACCAGATCGTCCGGCCGAAGGGCGACAAGGCGTTCGTTATCGGTTTCGACACGACGCCCGAGGTCACACAGGACTTCACCGACAACACGGAGGCACTGTCGCACGGGGTCCGGATGTTGCGGGCGGGTGGCGGCACCGCCATGTATGACGCCATCTACTTTGCGTGCCGGGACAAGCTGATGCAGGACAAGGCCACTGGGCCCACGCGGCGCGCCATCATTCTGTTGAGCGATGGCGAAGACAACCAGAGCCGCGTCTCGCGCGAGGAAGCGGTGGAGATGGCGCAACGTGCCGAGGTAATCATCTACGCCATCTCGACCAATGTCAGCGGAACCAAGCTACGCGGGGACAAGATCCTTGAGCATTTCGCCGACGAAACCGGTGGCAAGGCCTTCTTCCCGTTCAAGATTCAGGACGTTTCCGACGCGTTCCTGCAGATCCAGGACGAACTGCGCAGCCAGTACGACATCTCGTACAAGCCAGCCGACTTCACTCCTGACGGCAGGTACCGCAAGATCGAGATCCTTGCCGACAACAAGAAATACAAGGTGCGAGCGCGCAAGGGATACTACGCGCCCAGGCAGTAAGTCATGGGCCGCATCCACGTTCTCTCGGAAAACGTAGCCAACAAGATCGCCGCCGGCGAGGTGGTGGAGCGGCCGGCATCGGTCGTCAAGGAGCTGCTGGAGAACGCGCTCGATGCCGGCGCCCGCCGCATTCGGGTGAACGTGGAGGCGGGCGGCAAGAAGCTCATCCAGGTTACCGACGACGGCTGCGGCATGGTGCGCGACGATGCCATGCTGGCCTTCGAGCGCCACGCCACCTCCAAGATCCGCAACACCGATGACCTGCTGAGCATCGCGACTCTCGGCTTTCGCGGCGAGGCGCTGCCCTCCATCGCATCGGTCAGCCGCTTGCGCCTGGAGACGCACGCGCCCGAAGATGCCGCCGGGACCCTGATCGAGATTGCCGGCGGCAAGCTGCTGACCGTCGAGGAGGCCGGCCTGCCGCTGGGAACCTCCATCACCGTGCGCGACCTGTTCTTCAACATCCCGGCGCGACGGAAATTCCTAAAGGCCGAATCCACCGAACTGTCGCACATCGCGTCGCTGGTGACGCATTACGCGCTGGCGCATCCCGAAATGCACTGGGAGCTGCACTCCGCCACCAATGCCATGCTGATCGCGCCTCCCGTGTCGGACCACTCGCAGCGCATCTATCAGGTGTTTGGCAAGGAGACGCTGGACCAGTTGATTCCCTTGAGCGCGCTGTTGCCGCTGGCGCGCATCGGCCTGCCGCAGCCTCCGCCGTGGCGCCGCAACGAAGAAGAGGAGCCGCAGGAGCCGGTCCACGGCGAGGTGAAGCTGCATGGCTTCGTCTCGCGGCCCGAAATCCAGAAGCTCAATCGCAACTCGATCTTCATCTTCGTGAATGGCCGGCTGATTCGCGATCGCGTGGTGCAGCACGCGCTCACCGAGGCGTATCGCAACATCATTCCGCCGACGGTCTATCCCGTGGTGCTGCTTTTCCTCGAGATGCCGTTCACTGAGGTGGACGTGAACGTGCATCCATCGAAGACCGAGGTGCGCTTCCGGCAGTCTTCGCTGCTGCACGACTTCATCCGCGACTCGGTGCGGGCGGTGCTGATGAAGACGCGTCCCGTGCCGGCCTTCATGACCGAGATCCATGCCCAACCCACGGCTTCGCCGTCGCTCACGCCGGGAGCGCGCGACTTTGCCGCCGCCGAGTTGCAAGTGACGGAAGCCGACGCGGCGTTCGCATTGCGTCCGCCCGAAATCCCCGCATTCACGGCGTCACTGCAGTTCGAGGGCGGCGGATTTGCGGTGGAGGCGAATGCAGCCGTTCCAGTGGCGCGGTTCGGGCCGCAGACGTTCGGAGGACCCGTTGCTGCCGCAGCTCCGGCGTTGGCTCGCGGAGACAATGGCTGCTCGCATGCTGCTCGCCTGACGACGATGATGCGCCCGTCGGGCTGGAATCGCTGGCAACGCTGAAGCCTGTCGGACAGATTCGCGACTCGTTCATCCTGGCCATCAATCCGCAAGGCCTGTGGATCATCGATCAGCACGTGGCGCACGAGCGCATCCTTTTCGAGAAAATCTGCAAGCAGCGGCTGGCGGAATCACCCGAAAGGCAGCAAATGCTGATGCCGCTGATCGTCGAGCTGACGCCCGGCCAGATGGCGGTGTTCGCGGAAATCTCCGACGAGCTGACTCGCAACGGCTTCGAGGTGGAGCCCTTCGGCTCGCGCACCATCGCCGTGAAGACGACGGCCGCGGGAGTCGCGCGCCGGAGAGGTCGAGCATCTGCTGCACGAGATCCTGGAGCAGTTCGAGCGCGAGGAGCAGTCGCTGAACCTGGACAAGATCCGCACCAACATCGCCGCCAGCATCGCCTGCCACGCCGCCATCAAGGTCAACATGCCGCTGGAGCAGAACAAAATGGAGTGGCTGCTCCACGAGTTGGCCAAGACCGATTGCCCCATGAGTTGTCCCCATGGCCGCCCGGTGGTTCTGCGGTATTCTGTTAAGGACATCCAGCGGGCGTTCAAACGAATCTGAAAGAGCCTTCAGCACTCAGCATTCAGCACTCAGCCAATGCGCGCTCCAGCTTGCTCAAACGGACTGCCTATCGGTTGTCGGAGTTTGGCGTGCGCGACTTGGCAATAGGCGATTTGGCCAACTGCTGAATGCTGACGATTGACGGCTGACTTCTATGCAGGAACTGCAACTACAGGAGCTGCGCCGGGAGAAGTGGCGCTTGAACGGGCGGCCCATCCGCACGCTCGAGGAGGCGCGCGAGTTCATCGATTCGGTGGGGTTCTGCCTGCTTTATCCGCAGCGCCCGCCGGTGCTGGCGCCGACGTTCGTGGGCGCGCATGCCGGCGGTGACGAGCATTTGCCCACCCGGCAGATGGCGTTTGCCGACCCGGGAGCGCGCGAGGCCAAGGAGTTGATGGTCCGTCTGCTGCGCGATAAGGCGGCCTACGAGGCGAACGTTTTTCCGGAAAACAATTTCATCGTCTCGGCCTCGGCCTTTCCTTATTTCTATGGAATGGTCGGCGACCGAAATCCTCGCCAGCCGCCTCGCTCCGGGGCGCGATCGGAATACTCGCCGCTCGCCGTGGACGCATTTCACATCGTTCAGAAGGAAGGGCCGATCTCCAAATACCGGCTTCGCGAATTGGTGGGCGGTGACGTTTCGGAAGCGGCATTGGACCGCGCGCTCGACGAGCTGTGGGCCAAGCTGCGCATCACGCGCGTGGATTACAAGCACGACGAAGGCGTGTTCTGGGATGTGCTCTTCCGCTGGTCGCCGGACGCGGTGAGAGAAGGCATGCACGTTTCGGTGGCGGAGGCGCTGACTGCATTGGTCTCGAAATATCTGGACTGCGTGGTGGCGGCGCAGCAGGAAGAGGTGGAGCAGTTCTTCTCCAGCTTGATCGGCCGGGCGCGGGTGCGCGAGGCCATCAACGCGCTGCAGGCAGCGCGCGAATTGAGCTTCGTGCACGTCGGCGGACGGGTGATGCTGCAGGTTTCATCGCTGGAATTACCGCAACCGCCGGCCGAGCGCGAATTCAAGGCAAGGCCTCGTTTCGAACCGCATCCGCCCGAGCCCGGTAAGCCGCTGGTCACGTCGGCGTCCGCGCAAGGGTGCGGCCTCGCCAAAGACAGTCCCTCCCCGCCAGGACAACAACAAGGAATGAGCACGAGCCGCAAGCTGGTGATTGCCATCGACGGTCCGGCCGGATCGGGCAAGAGCACGATCGCGGCCCGCCTGGCGCGGAAACTCGGCTACATCAATCTCGAAAGTGGGGCCATGTACCGCGCGCTGGCGCTCAAGGCCATGGAGCAGCAGGTCTCGCTGGATGACGGCGACGCGCTGCGGCAGTTGGCGGAGAACACCGTCATCGGCCTGGAGCCGCGCGGCGAAGGCAATCGCGTGCTGCTGGATGGCCGGGACGTTTCGCAACGCATTCGCGAGGCTGATGTGACCGCCGCGGCGTCGCGGGTGTCCGTGCATCCACCGGTGCGGCAGTTGCTGGTTGCAAGGCAGCGCGAGCTGGGTGCCGATGGCGGCGTGGTGATGGAAGGCCGCGACATCGGCACTGCCGTGTTTCCCAACGCGGAGGTGAAGATTTTTCTCGACGCCGATGCTACGGTCCGTGCCCAGCGCCGCGTTCTGCAACACGGAGCGGAATCCAGCCACGAGGCCCAGAACGTGATTGCCGAACTTGCCGCGCGCGACGAGCGCGATCGCACGCGGTCCGCGTCGCCGCTGGTCGCCGCGCCCGACGCGGTGCACATCGACACCACGCACAAGAGCATTGACGACGTCGTCGCGGAGGTGGAGGGGATCGTGAGGAAAGTGGTCAGTGGGAAGTGGTAAGCGGCTAAAGCGGTTATCTCGGTTGCTCCGTAACCCGCCCTTGGCAACCGGGCAGTGCCGATGCTGGTAAAGCCGCGGGCCGACGACATGGCGAAAGCAGCGCCGGCACGTCGGCTTCATGTCGATCAGGCCGGCTGAAGCGGAGGCGTCCCTCAGCGGCTAAAGCCGGATGACTTGCGCACGCTTTTGATGCACGCCTCAGAAGGCGTGCCCCTTGAAAGCGGATACAGTCTCCACTGCGAACTTGCTCTAGTGGACAGAGGCGAGTACGGAGACTCAATGCCTAGCGCGCGCAAGCCTCCGGTGAGAACGTTCGAATCCAGGGGCGGATCTTCGGCGGGCGGTCACTTCGTGCGGCTCGACCGTCGGCGGATGCAGCCTTCGCGAACCTCCACTGCGCCCAGGAAGACAACGCTGCAAGGCTCGGCAGCGTCGCAGGATGCCTCCGGGGTGAGGTCAGCAGCCGTAAGAGTTGGCTTACCTGTTCGCGGACCTCGAATCGCAGTTGTCCGGCAGGAGTTAGGCCGTCCCCCAGACGCAACACAGCAAAGGGAGCCCCGGGCCCAAACGGGTCCTCGCGGAACTGCTTTGACCGTAACCTGCCCTTCTCTCCGATTCTTGGTCGCAGGATTCAGATGGAGCGGGCAGATGATTTTACCCGGTAGGCTAGCCTACCCGCCGCCGCTGGCACTCATCGCTAAATGAAAAGGCACGGATTTATCCGTGCCTTTCAAAATGGGTCTGTGTGGTCACCCGAAACTATCCCTTCGAGATCCGGATGTCGCCGGTGTCGGCGGTGATCTGCAGTTTGCTCACTCCGTTGCCGACCGTGCCGGATGCGCGTGACGCGCCATTGGTCTGCTCGATTTTCAGCGCGCTGAACTCGGAGGTGATGTCGCCCTTGTGCGTGGTCGCGTCGATCTGGAAACCCGCGTTGGACGGCAGCGTCAGCACGATGTCGCCATGCTTGCCGCTGATGTTCATGCGGCCCAGCGGCAGCTTGGCGGCAGTGTGGACCTCCACATCGCCGTTGGTATCTTCGAGGTGCAAATCGCCGGAGACGGCCTCCAGATGAATATCTTTGGACCGCGTGACCAGCCGGACGGGGCCCATGATGTCGTTGCCCCGCACCGAATCGCTGTTGATTTCAAGGTCGCCGGGCACCGACGCAATCTCCATGTCCGAACGCGAAGAGTTGAAGGTGACGTTCTTGACGATCTTGCTGAGCTGGATGTCCTCAAAGAATTCGCCGTTGAGATGGACAGCGCCGGAAACGTCGTCGATGGTCACGTTGTCCACGTGCCCGGAGAGGTCGAGATCACCGGCAATCTTGGCCGCGCGTACCGAGCCCTTCTCCAGGTTTAACTTCACCCCGCCGGCGATATCGTTCAACACGATGTCTCCGTGCTGCAAGGTGACCTTCACTTCGGCTTTGCGATCGTTGATGGTCACATCGCCGCGCTTGCTGGCAACGTCCAGGGAGGCATCGCGCGGGACGAAGATTTCCATGTCGGCCTCCACCGCATGCTCGCCGGCGCCATTGGTATTGGCGTTCAGCAGCACCGTGTTGCCGGTGACGGTGACCTCCGCCTTGGTGCCCTGGTTGTACTTATTGGCATCGTCCTGGCTCTTGGCGTAAAGCTTCTTGTGCACCACCACGCGCAGCTTGTCGTCGTCGGCGGGTGAGATGTTCAAGGTCCCGTGATCGCAGACCACGCGCAGGCTGCCGTGAGCGGGAAATGCCTGCTCCACCGTGTCATCAAAGGTGTAGGCGTTGCCGAAAATGCCGCCCAGATTGTCGTCCATCTGGATCTGATCGCGCACCCCTCCCCAGTCAATGTCGGAGCTGTAATGCGCCGACAGCCCGGCCACGACGATCAGGATCAGCAGCAGGATGCTGCCGGTCCCGAGACCGACGCGGCGGTAGCCTGCGCGCTGCGCCATGGAGTGTTCGATCAGCCTGATGACGCCGATCAGGATGAGCAACAGCGGCCACCAATGGCCGAACCAGTGCCAGAAAGGAATCCGGACTCCCATGTTCCGCAGCAGGAACACCAGGCCGAGAGTGATTAATATCACCGGACCGACAATCGAGCGCCGATAGCGATACGGCGGTGGATACTGCGGCGCCACCGGCGGCGGAGGATATTGAGTAGTGCTAGCCATTGTGCACCTCCCGATCGTCAGGGTTGCTCCAGTTCGCGCCCGGCGTCAGCGAGCCGGCGGGAGGCGCAGGCGGCGGCGTAACCACTGAGGACTGCGGCGGCACCGGATAACCCGGCGTACCCGGCCCCACCGGCTGTCCGGGGTTGGGTGCTATGGCGCCGTATTCGCGAGGCACGTGGCCTGCGACGGACGCATTATGTTGCAGGAACATCACCAGTCCGATCACGATCAACAACGCCGGCCAGGTGCTGCCGAACTCCATCCAACCGGTGTGACCCAGTTGGTCGAGCAGGAACAGCACTCCCAGGGTGATCAGGACAGCAGGTCCCATAAAACCATGGGCCCGGCAGCGACCGCAGGAGCAATAGGGGTTATAACGGTATCTCATGACGTCCTCCTCACCAGCCTCTCCGCTGACGTTTCATCAGGACACGAACCCCGATGGCGATCAGGATGATGGGCCAGAAACGCCAGATCCAATCGAAGTGCATCATGCCTATTTCGTCGAGCAGGAACAGGACTCCCAATCCGATCAGGATGATGGCCCCAACCGGCACGCGTGAACTGGCACATTCCGCGTCCACGGGCTGGCCCTCGGGCGAGGCGGGCGGAGCTCCTTCGGCCACCGGCACCGCGCTGGCCGCGGGGGCCGGAGCGGGGGGAACGCCCGGCGATCCAAACAGGTTGTTCAGCCCCAGCGGATCGGGCGGTGCTACGCCCATCTCACGCGCCTTCGCCGTCTGGTAGGCCTCGATTGGCATGTAGATGTAGAACGCTGCAATACCAAGACCGAACAGGCCGTTTACGTGATCGGCCATCCAGATCAAGCGTGGCGAAGATCAGCACATGAATAAAGCCCTTGGCATATTCGCCGTTGTACATGGCGCCCACGCCGGGAATGCATCCCAGGATCGCGGCCAGGCGGGGATTGCCAACCCCTGACTGCGGCGGTGACGCCCGGCAGCACGGCAACTGGAGCGTTTGGCGGCAAAGTGCCGCTGATGTGCGAGGCCAAACATTCCTCGCAGTAAATAACGCCACGCACGTCTCGCGAGCAGTTGCGGCACAGTGGCTTTCCACACGTGCGGCAATATGCAATCGCGGGAGTATCGGCATGATTGGCGCAGTTCATGCGGTTCTCCTGTTCAGCCGGGCCTGATTCAACACTTGGTCATTCACCGCCGGACACGAAGCCAGCACGGGCTGGCTCGCGTCGCGGTTGTAGTTCTGGTTACGGCGATCCTGGTCTTGCCGGTAATCGCTCTTCTTCTCATTCTTCGGCTGGGGCGTGGTTCCTCCTGCTTCGCGGGCGGGGTTGCGACTCGGCGCAAATCGCGCACCCGCGACTCAATCTCGTACACCAGGCGGATGTTCTCGTAGTAACGGACCGCGCGCGCCTGGGTGGAGTAATAGGCCTTGGTAATGCCCTTCGAGCTCAGGTCCAGCCGCCGCAGATCGGCAACATGGAAGCCGGCGATGCTGAGCAGCATGGTGATGGAGAAGAACGCCATGCCGAACGACATGGCAAAGCGCGGCGTCACTACCGGAGCAGAACAACGGGGTCATGCCCTGTTTCAGCCGGCCCCACCAGCCCTCAGCCTGCGGAACCACTACGGTAGTCTCCGCCGGAAGCGCGCCGATGGTCTGCGCCAGGATGTTGTGCACCAGGTTGCGGGGCGGCTCGACTTCGTCCAGCCCCTTCAGCCAGTGCATGCCTGCCGCGGCCTCTTCCACCTTCGTGCGGCACGCCGGGCAGGACTGCTGGTGCGCCTCAAAGGCCGCCAGCGTGGCGCCATGCAGCGTCCCGTCGAGGGCTTCGGCCAGCAGGGCCTCGTACTCGACGCATTGCATTCCGGATTGGTTTTGGCTTTCCATCATCCTACCTGCCTATAAGTACGTTGCAAAAGTCTCGCCAGTTCCGTTCGTCCCCGATTTATGCGACTTTTCACGGTTCCCTCCGGGACTTTGAGCACTATGGCAATATCCTTGTAGTCCATGTCCTGCAAATCCCGCAGGATGACCGCCTCCCGCAGCTCGGGCGACAGCTTGTTCAGCGCCTCGTGGACCAGCTTCTGGGCCTCCTGGCTGCGCACCCGCGCTTCCGGTCCCGCGCTGGGGTCCTCCAGTTGCTCCGCCAGGGTCAGGCCCTCTTCCTGGTTCCCCGGAGTGGCATCCAGCGAGTCCGTCACCCGGTCGTACTTGCCTTTGCGGAAGTGGTCCACCAGCAGGTTGCGGGTGACCGTCGTGACCCAGGTCATGAACGAGGCCCGCGAAGTGTCGTAGGTGCTCAGCGTCCGGTATATCTTGATGAACACTTCCTGGGTCAGGTCGGACGAGTCCTCGGCCGAGCCGGAAAACCGGTAGCAGATGTTGTAGATACGCCGGTGATACTGCTGGACGATCTCCTGCCACGCCGCGGCGTCGCCGGCTACGCAGCGACGGACAAGGGCATTGACCGCTTGGGTGTCGTCCAATCAGCGCTCCCACAAGGCATGACTCCTGGCCCAAATCCCATTCCAGCTAACGACTTGTACGAAAAGGGACGACCAGAAGTTCGCTCGAGCTACGGAGATCTCCGCCCGGTTCGGCTCGGCGATCGGGCACCAATCACTCCCGAGGTGCGGGTAGTTTTCGCCTGCATTGTAGCAGGATCAGGACAGGGAAAATCCTGTCCCACACGAGGACGGAGCACACCTTACACCGATTCCTGCGGGTCGCTGCGGCGTGGGTGACGCGACTTCAGAGGATCTTCGTAATAGTCGTAGTCGGTCAGGCCCACCAGCGCGGTTTCGGCTACCGCCTCGAAGCCGAAAAACCTGGCTTCAGGCTCGTCCGAAAAGCCCATCAACCCCGGCAGGGCCGCAGTTGCCGCAGCGAGTCCGGCGTCAACGCTTCCGTGTTGCTTGTAACTGACGGCTTTCAATGCGCCACCTGGATAGTCGGTGAGAAGGATGTTGGCGGCAGCGGCTCCGCCGCAGACCAAAGAACTGAGGGCGGCGCGCTTGTTGCGCCTCCAGAAAAGCGCACCCATCAGCAGGAACGAGCCGGCGACCGCATAATCAAGGAGAGCGTGGGTGTTGGGACCTATGATCTTAGGCAACCTGCCTGCGACCATCTGCACACTTTTTTGCAGAACCGGCATATTGAGGCCTCTGTGTCCTGAATGATTTTCGTCGCATTGCCGACGCGCTGATTGTAACCTGCCCGGCAGTCAGCACAGAAGACTCGACATCGCTAAGTGTGTGTCACCCTGAGCGAGCGGCCGGTCTTGCCGCGAGTCGAGGGGCCCCTATTTCGCCCGTAATGTCTGAGCTCGAATAGAGCGCCGCGGCTCCCCCGCTCAAGCCTCCCGCCAGAACCCTCGCCGCTTCGCGTATAATCCCGACGTTTCCACAAAAGAGAGTGCGCTTATGAAATCCGTCGTGTCAGCCATCGCAGTTTGCTTGTTTCTAGGCTCATGGGCCATCGCCCAGGCGCCGCAAGAACAAATGCCGGCGCCCACGCCAGAGCACCAGAGAATGGGTTACTTCGCCGGCAATTGGGTGGCGGAGGGCACCATGAAGATCAGCCCCAAGAACCCTGGCGGGCCTTTCACGCTGAAAGAGAATGGCGCGTGGGTGACCGACGGCTTCTTCCTGGAAACTCACACCTCGATGAAGTCCCCCATGGGCCACATCAACAGCGTCAGGGTCATGGGCTACAACGCCGAGGACAAGGTCTACACCTACAATGTTTACAACAGCCTCGGCGAACACCAGATGGCGACCGGGCATCTTCAGGGCAATACCTGGACCTGGATTGCCGAACAGAAGATGAATGGCGTGATAACCAAAGCACGCTACACGATGACGATCGTCACTCCCGATTCGTACACCTTTAAGTCCGAGGTGGCTATGCCCAGCGGCGGATGGTCCACGGTCATGGAGGGCACAGCTACGAGGACGCAGTAGTGCGACGCTAGCCTTTTCCGCTCCTTGCCAGCGCGCGCTTGATGGTCTCATCCAGCGCGGCTTTGGCCTTGGCATACTCCTCAGGAGTGACCTTTCCCTGCTGCCGGTCAATCTCGAGTTGGAAGATCTCTTCTTTCATTGCCTCCAATAGCAGCGCGTTGCGGTCGCGCGGAGGTGCCGCCCGCTCCACGTAGTCCACCAGGTCGGCCCCGCTCGAAGCGGCAGCCGCTGCGGGATGTGGTTGCACATTCGATTTGGAAACCACCCACGCGCCGCCCATCACCAACACCAGCGCAAAGCCTCCGAGGATGAACGCGCGGTACTCGTGCAATGGATCGGGCGCATCAATCGGCGCTCCCAAGCCGCCGCCCGGACGGTTGTCATTCGCTGCAGCCTGCGACCCACCCATGGCGCCGCCGCCACCACCTCCGCCAGCCTGCGCGCTCTGACCTTGGTCTTGGAACGCCCCGGTACCCGCTATCCGGAAGCTGAGGTCCTGACCAGACTTGACATCGGTAGCCACCATGACGGTCGCACCTGTCTGGTCGGGCATTGACTGAAATTGTTGCGGGTTCTTGGCGGTAAACATCATGCCCTTGGGCGTCATAATCACGAAGTGCTGCACGTCAGCCACTGGCTTGATCGAGAATGCGGCTTCGCCGCTGTACGGCAGGTGATAGGCCACCTGGAACTGGGTTTCCCCCGGCCGCAACGGATAGGTAAAGGCGTAATGGTTCTTCTGCGAAACGGGCGAAGCTTCCACGGCAATGGGCTGCCCGCCCGGACCTTTCGCCTGCGCCGATTCCAACTCGGCGCCGTCAGGGAGAACGAACTCGAATGTCTTCTTGTCGTCAGCCAGGGTGCGCGGTGGCTGCGACTGGTTGCGGATGGCGTAAAGCGCGATGCCCTGAAGCTGCTTACCGTCGCTCTGGTAGCGCTCAACATCGACCGTCTGGCTGAGGCCATCCACCTTGCGGGCGGAGTCGTACACGGTGAGCTCGGCCGTCGTCGTACCCGGCATCAGCGGCCCGCCCTGCGGGAAGTAGTTCACACCCTGGTGGGTAACGCGCACCATGTGCGGAGCGTTGGTGTCAGCCGGGGCTGCCAGCGAGAACCGGCCTTGGGCGTCGCTCTTGGTGTGCGCCACCTCCTGCATGCCCTGTGATAGCGAGAGAAGCGTGACTTCGTCCCCCGCCGACGGCCTGCCTGTGGTGGCGTTCTTGACCGTGCCCGTGATGTTCTGCGCCGCGGCAGCGGTAGTGAAAAGAAGGATGCATGCGAGAACGTAAGCGCAACAAAACGACTGGGTGAAGCGCGCTTTGAAAGGGCACGGCTTCAGCCGCGCCGGGTGCTGTTCCAGAGACTTGACGGCTTTAGCCACTGAGGGAATTCTCTGTCCCTCATTTCCCTCGAAGGCTAAAGCCCGATCATTTGCGAGGGTCCTTTCGGCACAGCTGAAGCTGTGCCCTTTCAAAACAATGTTGCCACGGCGCATGCCCCTCATGCCCTGCCCCTATTCGCCGGAGCCCGCCGTGCGCCGGAACGAACCACGGGGCGCGCCTTCTCAATCGACGTCCATCTCCGCCAGGATTGCCGTCGCTTCATCCTCCAGCAATGCTCGCTGGATGGCGTAATCTTCCTCGCTCAATTTGCCGGCCTTGTACTCGAAATTGAGGTCGCGCAGATTTTCGTAGGTCGCCTCTTTGCGCTCCGCCAAATACATGAGGCGGGTCTTGTCCTCGCCGCGATCGATTTCGCCAGGTTGATAGAAAACGTAAACGAACAGGCAGGCCGCAAACAGCGTGCATCCGAAGAGCACGAACGCGGTCTCTTGTCCCACGATTAAGAATCCGAGTAATGAATACATCAGAACTCCGTCTCCTGTCGGGCCTTCTTGCGAAGTTCATCGAGCTGCGGGGCTTCGAGATTGGGACGCGGCACCAGCTGCGCCACCGCGCGCGACTTCCAAACGCGCACCAGCCAGATGGTCAGCACGAGTGCGGCCGCAAAAACCGCGAACGGCATGATCCAGGCCACGCGGTTGAAGCCCGTGGTCGTGGGCGCAGACAGCACCGTGTTCCCGTACTTCTGCACGAAGCTTTGCAACACCAGCGAGTCGCTGTCACCGCGCTCTAATCCGGCCGTCAGCTCGTTGCGCATGCGCTCCGAGAACGCGCAGCCGACGTGATTGCATTCCAGCAGCACCTGTCCGCAGCCGCACATGCACATAAGCTGATGCCCAACCTTGTTGAAGCGGGCATCGGTGTCGGCGCCCATGAAGCCCATGGCCAGCACGGCGATGAGCAGAAGCTGGGCCGCGCGAAGCAGTTTCGAGTTGCGAGTTTCGAGTTTCAAAAGATTGCAACCGCTGCGGCGTCCCAGTTTGAGATGTTCCGTAACGATCAGACGTTTTGTCATTCTGAGTGGGTTGTTGCTCCTCACACCTTCACCGGCTCCCATGGTTGGGTCTCGAAGAACTTCCGTTCCTCTTCGTGCTTCGCCTGAATCAACTGTTTACGTTCGGCAAAAATCTTGTCCCGAAGGTCATAAAAGTCATTGAGGGAAGACGGCTGGGTGGCTCCAACGCACGTGTACCGGTTGCAAAAACTATTGCAGGTCGTACAAGCCAGGACCGTGTTAGAGAAATCCTCACACCACTCGTTCCGAATATTTGCCGTTTTGCAGACACTGGAAGGGATGGCGTGGTCAAGTACAATAGTCAACCAGTTCTCGCACGTCTCAGTGAGGTCAGTCTCGCAGTAAGCACACTTTCGCTGGCCCGAGATCTGCATAAACTGAGGTCCATACTCGTGACGGGAGTTGGAACCTTTCGCCAGTCTGAGCAGCACGCGTCCGTTGCCGGGGTAGGTATCGAATGGAAGCATAGTCAATCCTGTCAAGAGCAGTCTGAGATTTCTAAGCGAGCCAAGAAACGCAAGTCGCCGCTCACGCTACCTGCTGCACCTGCGGAACCTCTACCTCCAGCCATTCCACAATGCAAGAAAGCACTCCATGCTCCGGGTCCTCCTCAGTAAAATCCACGCTGGTGGTCGCAGGCTCGGGAATCGGATCGCCGTCAGCCACCAGCCCTTCAAAATGAAACTCCAGCGCCTCCCGCATGGTGTGACGCATCGCTTCCAGGCTTGGCGCCGTGGAAATAACCCCAGGCACATCGGGCACGAAGCCGCTCAGATTATTTTCGCCGACCTCATATACGACCAGGAATTTTCTCGCAGTCGCCATTCAAGTCCCTCACGTCTTCTTCAGTCCCGCCTGTTTCAATACACTCGACAACGTCTTCGGATGCACGTCATCTGACGGCGCGCCGGCGACCGTCACCTTGCCAGCCTTGGCTTGGTGTTTGTACTGTCGATGACTACCTCGTTGCGCGATCTGCCGCCAGCCGTCCGTCTCGATCAGTTTGATGAGATCGCGTACTTTCACATATCTCAGCCTAACCACCCACTCCCACCGCGCCCTCGCGCACCGCTTCCGCCGCCGCGCGCTCTTTTTCCTTCACCACGACCTTCGGTTTCATGTTCGGCAACAGCGCAATGATCGTCCCGATCAGCACCACGTGTACGCCAATCCATATCCACATCACCAGCGGATTTACGTGTGCCTTGATGATCGGCTTGCCGGTGTCAGGATTGCGCCCGGTGTACACCAAATACAAATCCTCGTTCGGACGCGAACGGTTGGCGACCATTGTGGCCGTCTGCTCGCTCGCCTTGTAGAAGCGGCGCTCGGGATACATGGTGTCAATCTTCTTGCCGTTCCGGTACACGTCAATCACGGCCCACTCGCTGGAGTAGTTCGGCTTGTCGTCCTGGGTGTACGACTGGCAGACCAGCGTGAAGCCGGCAATCTGCATTTTGTCGCCGTAGCCCATCTCCTGCTCTTTGTCCTGGTTGAAGGGCAGACCGGCGAAGCCGATGATGATCAGGATCACGCCAAAGTGCACCAGGTATCCGCCATAGCGGCGGGTGTTGCGGCGCGTGATGGTGACCATCCCGCTGAAAATGTTGGTGCCCGCCTGCCGCGCGATGACGCGGCCACCGCGCCAGAATTCGCCCACCAGGGTTGCGGCCACCAGCGCCGCCAGCGAAATCGCCATCAGCGAGTAGAAATACGCAACGTCAACCCACGGCTTCATGCCGCCGAGCAGGAGCGCAATCGCGACCAGCACTGCAACCAGCGTCGGGATGACGAAGTTGCGCCGCACGCGGTCGAGCGACGTTTGACGCCACGCCAGCAGCGGGCCGACTCCCGTGAGCAGCAGCAGGAACAATCCAATCGGCACATTGACGCGATTAAAGAACGGCGGCCCGACCGTGACCTTCGATCCCGTCACCGCCTCCGACAGCACCGGGAACAGCGTGCCCCACAGCACCGCGAAGCAGGCGACCAGCAGCACCAGGTTGTTGAACAGGAAGCTCGATTCGCGCGATACCAGCGATTCCAAACGGTGCTCGCTCTTCAGCGTTTCACGATTGCGTACGAAGAAGAACACGCATGTAGCGAACGCCAGCGCCAGAAACCACACGAACCAGATTCCGATGCCCGACTGCGCAAACGCGTGCACCGAACTCACCACGCCGCTGCGCGTCAGGAACGTGCCGAAAATCGCCAGCAAGAACGTGGTGAAGATGAGCCACATGTTCCACATCTTCATCATGCCGCGCTTCTCCTGCATCATCACCGAATGCAGAAACGCGGTCATGGTCAGCCACGGCAGCAGCGATGCGTTTTCGACCGGGTCCCAGCCCCAATAGCCGCCCCAGCCCAGCACTTCGTAGGCCCAGTGCGCGCCCAGGAAGATGCCGCAGGTGAGGAACAGCCACGCCACCATCGTCCAACGGCGCGTGATGTGGATCCACTTCTCGCCGGGATACTTCATGATCAGCGCGCCCAGCGCGAAGGCGAACGGCACCGTCACTCCGACGTAACCGAGATAGAGCATCGGCGGATGGATGACCATCTCGGGATACTGCAGCAGCGGATTCAGCCCGTTGCCGTCGGCGGGAATCTGTCCGCTGACCAGGCCAAACGGATGCGCCGCAAAATTTACCAGCAGCAGGAAGAACACCTGCACCGCGGCGATGATCGCCGACGCGTGCGCCGTCAGTTGCGGATCAACCTTGTAGCGCAGCCGCAGCACCAGCGCGTAGGTGGACAGCAGCCACGCCCAGAACAGCAGCGAGCCTTCCTGTCCCGACCACAACGCGGCGAACTTGTAGGCGATGGGCAGATCGCGGTTGCTGTGGTGCAGGATGTAAGCGACCGAAAAGTCGTTCCCGAACGCCGCCATCACCAGCGCCAGCGATGCGACCGTGACTGCCGCCCAGCAGGCAATGCCGGCGCGGCGCGCGGTTTCTCCCAGGCGGTCGTCCTTACGGAACAGCGCTAATACACCCGCGATAAACGAATACGCCGCCAGCGCCAAGGCGAGCAGAAGCGCGAAACTTCCAATTTCTGGCATGAAAGTTGGTTACCTGTACTGTTTTGGGCCGGACCAATCCGGCAACCACGCCATCCTACATGAAGCGATTGCTTTCATTTTACTAGGATTAAGCGGGGCAAAGGGCGATTTGTCGCCGTTGATTGATTACAACTTTGCGGGAGCGGAAACACGAAGTCCTGCTAGATTGCGATCCATTACCGCACTCTCCTGGATTCTGCGCTGCCCGAAGATGTCATCCGGATCACGTGATCGGTTCGCGCGACGCGTTCACCTGGAGAGTACCACAACATTCGACAGCCGAGGCTCGGCAGAAACAGAAAGAGCCAGGAAGGAGAAGCTCCCTTTCCTGACTCTCTAATTATATTATAGCACATTTAGGTGGTATTAGGCTAGTATTCAGCGATATTTATAATCATCTTACAATCATGATGTTACGGCGATTTAACCACCTTAGTGGGACTTGACAAGCTGTTCCCGGAATGGGAAACAGTCGCCTGCTAAAGCCCCGCGATTCCCGCTTTGGGCAAGCCGCCTAGGTTGGTTTAGCCTGAAACTTCCCGGCGCGTCCGGCCCTCTGCGTCGCGGCTTGCCAGTTGGACTAAACTACCGATGCGCGACCTCTGCGCGACAAAAAAATGGCGACCGCTGCACCACAATCCGGCCTCGCGCCCGCCGCCTCGCGAGCACCCGAGCACCGCCCGCTGCTGCTGGTGGCGGCGACCATGTTCGCGGCGCTAACCATTCTGTACAGCGCGGCGTGGATGTACTACGTTCGCCAGCCTATGCCGCCGGCGCCCCAGGTCGAAGTGGGCTTTGACGAATCGTACTCTTCCGCCGGTGTTGAGATTAAAAACGTGCACCCCAACAGCCCGGCGGAAAAGTCCGGGCTGAAAGCAAACGACCGCATCGTTGCCATTAACGGAAACAGCGCAAATTCGGCATCAGCGTGGAGCCAATTGTTGTTACGCATTTGGCTGAGCTCACAACCCGGAGACACCGTGACCCTCACCCTGCAGCGGCCGGGACAATCACAACCCTTGGTTATCACCCCTCGGTTTCGCGCCAGACAAGGTGCGGGTGACACCAAGACCATCGTCCGCACAATAGCGGTTCAGGTTCTGGAATTGTATCCGCTTCTTTTTCTCATCGTGGGATTGGCAGTCCTGTTTTTGCGGGTGGAAGACCGCAATGCATGGCTGCTGGCGCTGGTATTCGCGACCTTCATCACGTCCGCGGACATGCCCAACGAATTTGCCGCCGCGCCGTCAATGTTCCGGTCCTTCCTTCTCGCCTACCGGACGGTCATGGGCAGCGTTCTCACTGAACTGTTCTACTTCTTCTTCGCGGTTTTCCCCACGCGCTCTCCGATTGACCGCAAGGTTCCCTGGCTGAAGTGGGCGCTGCTGGTGCTCGGCATCTGTTTGAGCCTTGGAGGTTACCGGCACGGCGACTCCAGCGCATTACCCTTTATCCTCGCGGTGTTGCCCGAACGTATCGCCGAGAATACCCGAATCGTCGTCGTTTACGGGTCTATTTTTCTTGGGCTCATTTCCCTGCTGTGCAATATGTTCAGCGTGTCCAGCGTGGACGACCGCCGCAAGCTCAAAGTGATTTTCTGGGGCACCGTCGTCGGAGTCACGCCCGCTGCAGTCATCGCGCTCGCGCAGGAAGTTTTCCATGCCGAGTTTTCCTTCTGGCCGAATTTTGCGAAAGTGATTCTGCTGTTCCTGTTTCCTCTCTCGTTCGCCTATGCCGTGGTGAAGCACCGGGTGATGGAAATCCCGGTGTTATTGAAACGCAGCGCCCGGTATTTTGTGGTTGAGCGCGGATTCGTCTTTCTCATCCTGGCGACCGGCGTGGGGGCAACGTTCTGGCTGGCGCACGCGTTCTCGCGCCATTTCTCGGCCGGCTCGAAGGCCGCTATACCTGTGGGCGCAACCTTCGGCGTGCTGCTGATATCGGCTGGTACGGAGGTCCACCGCCGGGTGCGCACGCGGCTGGACCGCGCTTTCTTCCGCAGCTCCTACGACGCGCAGCAAATTCTGGAGAACCTGGCCGCCCGGACGCTGACGGTCAGCAGCCGCGAAGAACTGGCTGGGCTGTTGCAGCAGAACATCCAGGATGCGTTGCATCCCGAATCGTTGTACGTATACCTTGCGAACGGCCATGGACAGTTCGTCGCGTATGCGGGCGAGCCTCCGGCGGAAGCACGGAGCTTTTCTCCCAAGGCCGACGTGATTGCGATGCTGGCGGAGCGCTCCGGACCAGTCGACTTAGATCCGGAAGAGACCCGCGGCACGCAATTAGAACCGCTGCGACCCGAGTGTCTGGTACCCATCCGCGGCTCCAGCGAAGGCCAGTTGCAGGGGGGAATCGTGCTCGGTCCACGGCTCTCGGAGGAGCCGTACTCGGCCAGCGACAAGCGGCTGCTGGCTTCGGTCGCGAGCCAGGCCGGCATCGCCATGCGCAGCATCACGCTCGCGGAGCAGATGGCCGAGAGCATGGAGGCGGAACGGCGCGCGGCGCAGGAGATGCAGATCGCCCGCCAGGTGCAAAGCCGCTTGTTGCCGCAACAAGCGCCGTCGCTGTCAACGTTGGACTGCGCCGGCAAATGCATTCAGACCCGCGAGGTTGGCGGCGACTACTATGACTTTCTCGACTTCGGCTCGGGACGTCTCGGGCTGGTGCTGGCCGACATTTCGGGCAAGGGAATGTCGGCCGCGCTGCTTATGGCCAACCTTCAGGCCAACCTGCGCGGGCAATACGCGCTGGCGTTGGAAGATATCCCGCGCCTCTTGTGTTCCGTCAATCGCCTCTTCTACAAGAACACCGAGACCAGCAATTATGCGACGATGTTTTTCGCGGTCTACGACGATGAAACGCGCCTCTTGCGTTACGTAAACTGCGGACACAATCCTCCCATCCTGCTGCGCGCCAGTGGGCGCGTCGAGCGGCTCGGCGCCACAGCCACGGTGTTGGGGCTGTTCGAGGAATGGGATTGCACCGTCACCGAAAGCCAGCTTGGGAAAGGCGACGTTCTGCTCATTTATACCGACGGTGTTTCCGAGGCTTCGCCAAATGAGGAAGACGAATATGGCGAGGACCGTCTGGTCGCGGCGATGAAGACCAACCAGCAGCAGAGCGCCGAGGAGTTCCTCGAGTCCCTCATCAGCGACGTGCAGCGCTTCAGCCAGGGCGAGCAAGGCGACGACATGACTCTGATTGTTGCGCAGGGACGATAGCGGGACGGCAGATTTAGCGCGGCCGCCGAAACAAGCGCAGATCCTGCGACTCCGCGCCGCCCGACCCGCCACGAAGCGGGTCGGAAAAGTCACGCGGGCGCTTCGCTCAGGATGGCAGCATTAATTAACCCTTCTCCCCGACGATTAATACCCTTCCCCGCCACAGAGGCGAAGATATTCTGCTACGTGCTCCACGGCGAGTTGCCGCGCGGCGTGGTCCAGCGTGGTCTGCTTGCCGCCTGCGGCGACGGAAATTTTGCTGCACAACTGCTGCACTGCCGCACGGGTCTTCGCCAGCAAAACCGACGAGTCACAAACCACCTGCTCCTCGCGGCTTTCGAAGTAAGCTCCCAACAACGCGCCGGCGTTCGCAACCATCCACGGCACGACGCCGATCCTTGTCGTAGCCAGCTTTCGTTTCGCGCCTGGTGTCACGCCGCCCCACTCCGCCTCGATAATTGTCGGCGCCGAAATGGTGCTGTAGTTGTTGGCGTGAATCTCTCCTGACCCTGAAGTCAATACCAAGACATCGGCATTGGTCTTGAGCAACTCCGCCCGGCTAATGGGCTCGGCTTCACGGTATCCAAACAGCACATCCTGATGTCTGACCTGCTCGAGAATGTCGCTAAGGATCAGCCCATCGGCACGATAGACCGCTCCGGAGCTGTCGCTCAGCCCAACGATGGCGAGTCCCTCCGACGCCAGGCGTTCGCTTACTGCCTTTCCCAGCGATCCAAAGCCTTGCACTGCGACTTTCGCGTCCTTGGCTGCCTTGCGGCTGCTCGCAAGAGTCTGCAAAACGATGCCCACGATTCCTTCGGCCACAAACTGATCAGTATTCAGGCCGCCCAGGCAGGCGGGTTTGCCGGCAACTGCAACACGGCGATCGGTTCGCGATTCTGCGAAGAGCCTCGCCATGAATTCACCGCAGCAGCCGTGGCCCGGAAACAATACTGCTGATCGCGCACCACTGCGATGCAGTTGATGGGCAGCGAGGCCCAGCAGGCGCATCAGTTCCCTTTCGTTCAACTGGTCGGGATCGCAAACCAATCCATAAGATGCGCCGCCGAACGGCAGTCCCAGCAGCGCCGCCTGCCAGGTGCGCTCCATCGCGATGGCCTCGCAGGTTCGCATGGCAAGATCGGGGAGCAACGAGAGGCTGCCGATTGCTGCGCCCCATGCTGCGCTATGCTGCACCTGCAAGAACGGGACGCATGCAGCATCGCCCCCGCAGTCGCGGAGAAGCTGAAGGTACGACGTAGACTCTTCGACCGGATGCCGCAATCGATCCAGGAAGCGTGGTTCCAGATCGAGCGCCGCCGCCGCTTCTTCAAACGCCAAAGTGGGGTAGCGCACCGGGTCGTCGAGCGCTTCATAATTGCGGAGTTCGGGCGAATGCAGAGCGGTGGGAGCCATCTCAAACCTCCAGGGCCCCGCTTGGCGGCGAGGCCCTCATGGCTAAGTCAAGGAAGCGTTGCCTGCGCTCACGCCTGCGCCGGCAGCCCTCCATTTGAAATCCAGCGGGTGAAGGATTGCGGCTTCGCCTTGGGAAGAATGTCGAGATAGATGACGGCGTAGCGGAATGCCATCACGCCGGCCGCGATGACCAGCACGCTGGACGCCAGCTCCGTCCACTTCGGCACATAGTGCACTCCCATTCCCCACTGCAGCGCGTTGATGGAAACGTTGAGACGATTGGTCATGAATCCGGCCACCACGACGGCGCAGGCCCAGTACAGCCGCTCCGGATTAGAGCGCACCTGCTCGAAGCTCAACACGAAGATCGGGATGACCAGGAACAGCACCATCTCGAGCCAGAAGTATCCCGCTTCGCTGGTGCGCTGAAACGCGTAACCCAGTGAGTGGTTTGCCACCAGGTCGAGGAACCTGAAGAACGCGAACACGATCAGTAGGAGCTGAATCATGCGGCCGCAATCGCTCAGAATGCTGAAGTCCACGCGCACGTGCAGCGAGCGCATGCACAGATAGATGGCCATCACGGTCAGCCCCAGCCCGGCGGGAATCGCGGACAGGTAGAACATCGAGTGCATGTACTGCGAGTACCACAGGGGATGCATCTTGCCGCGGGCAATCAGATACAGGCCGCCGAGATACGACTGGTGCATGGAGGAGAGCAGCACGCCCATCAGCACAACCCCGATGAGGATCTTGTGATGGAAGTACAGCACCGCCTCGCGGAAACCTTTCCAGGGCAGCTTCTCAATCACCGCGGGAGCGAACTCGAAGGTCAGGACCGTGGTGTACGTCATGATGCAGACGCACACATCGAAGAGCACCGAGTTGTGGTTCCACATGACGATGGGATGCCAGAAGCGCCACGGCAGGCCGATCTCGTAGAAATATCCCACGCAGACCGTCAGGTATCCGAGGAACGAAATCAGGATGGAGGCGCGCAGGATGGGGCGATAGCGCTCCATGCCGAGAAGATAAACAGCGGCGCTGATGCCAAAACCCGCCGCCGACAGCCCGATACCGCAGAGAGTGCCCAGGCCAACCCACAGGCCCCACGGCATCTGATCAGTCAGATTCGTACTGGCCCTGAATCCCACCAGGAAACGTACATACGTCGCATACATGCCGGTAACAAATATGATGGCTACAATGACGCGCCAAAATGTTATTTCTGACTTAATTCGCGCAATCATGGCTAGCTCCCTTCCCCTTTGATCTTGTTGATGGTTGCTTTCTCTTCGGCTTCGGCGAGGGCGACTTCGCGCCGACGCTGCGTCACCCAGTACAACGCCGAGAGAATGGTGCCGCCCATGATGACGACCTTGGGCGAGTCGCCAAGCGCGCTGGCGGTGAGTGTCGGCATCGGCTGATTGCCGGTTGGGGCCGCTTTCAACCCCAGTTTCTCGAAGGGCACGTCGGAGACGAACAGCACGCAGGTCCCGCCGGCCTCTTCCAGTCCGTAGATCCGCGGTACGTAGGACGAATCGCTGCGAATGCGGTTCCAGGCTTCGGCAATCATTTCATCGCGGTTGCCGAACACGCTGGCCTGCGCGGGGCAGGCTTCGACGCAGGAAGGCTGCCCGCCGGTCTTGATCCGGTCAGAGCACATATCGCATTTCTTGACGAAGGGCGCGAGCTTGGTCCACTGGTAACGCGGCACCGAGTACGGGCAGGCAATCATGCAATAGCGGCAGCCCATGCATTTGTCGGCGTTGTAGAGCACCGGGCCCAGCGGCGATTTGCTGATCGCGCCCACCGGGCAGGCCGAAGCGCAGGCCGGTTCTTCGCAGTGCATGCAGATCTTGCGAACAAACTTGTCGCCGCGCGTCTCGACCACCGTGAACGCAGTGTCGGAGAGGGTTGGTTCAGGGTCGGTGCCGAATCCGTGAAGCTGCTTGCAGGCGGTCTCACAGCTCAGGCATCCGATGCAGCGCTTGATGTCTACGAGTATGGCTTTCTGTCTTGGCATGGGGGTCCTCCAATGGTCCCTTTTCCGATTGCCGCTACGTCAGGAAGAATTCCTTAACCAGCTGCTGCTGCACACTGGCATCCACCTGGAAGAGCAGGCCCTTGATCGGAAGGCCGCCATCTTGTGCCAAGGCGGGAGTGAGTTGCTGCACCATGGCGCCGATGCGCGCGATGCTGTTCTGCATCCACGCGGGAACGATCGGTCCCTGCAGCAGGTTCTTCACGTTGGTCGCCATCTCGGGAGCTTTGACGACGCAAAGCCAGCCGTTCCGGTACGGGTCCTCGATGACGAGATTGGGGTTCTTGAGAACTTCATGATTGACCGAGATCAGCACGCCCTCCACCGGCGAGAGCATGTCGATGCTGCGGCCTTCGCGGGTCACCGTGCACAGCTTCTGGCCCTGGCGCACCCAGCGGTTCAGGTCGGACAACTCCACGGAGTCAATCTTGCCGAACAGGTTTCCGGCGAAAGCGTCAATGCCAACGCGAGCGTTTTGCCGGCCTTCATCCATCACCCAGGTGTGACCCGGATGGAAGCAGTATCCCTCGGGAACCTCAAAGCCGGCCTGCTTCAACATGACTGGTGCACCCAGCGTCTTGACCGGCGCCACTTGCAACGCCTCCGCCGCGGTCTGCGGCCGGCGGAAATACATAACGGTAAGAATGAGAAGGAACGTCAGCAGTACAAATAGGATTGACATAGGGCCTCCTTACACCGTCCGCCGCAGGTCGCAGTCCGGCACATTGCCGCGGAACGGAGCACGATGGGATGAGTCCTGCCTGGTTTGGCTCGGAATGGTGTGGCAGTCATCACGGCATCGTGCTCCACTATTGGCAGTGCACGTTGAGGTCAAATCCATTCCCAAATCAGGAGGCTGTATCTAAAGGACTTAGCGTTGTCGAAGCCCGGTTGCGGCGATCTACACCACTGCGTTTTGCAGGGGTGCCGTCGCATTTTGCAGTACTGCAAACGCTGCTAAACGGGTTCGTGGTTCTTCTTGAGACGGCGCAGAAGAGAAGTAGGATGGATGCCGAGGATCTTTGCCGCGTGAGTTTTGTTCTGCCCGGTGGCGTTCAAAACTTCGTGGATATAGCGCTCTTCCAGTTCCCTCAAGCTTACGAACTGGTCACCCGTCGGCGAGAGGTCGAACGACGAAGACATCTCCTCGTGCGCGGGCTCCACATGGTAATCGCGAACTTCTTCCGGCAGGTTCTCTTCCCCGATTTCGCTTTCCGGAGTGAGGATCATGGTGCGCTCGATAACGTTTCGCAACTCCCGGATGTTGCCCGGCCAGGGATAGCTCTTCAGCAGATCAGCCGCTGCGGGAGTAAAGCCGACAAAGTTCTTCTTCAGGTCCTTGTTGAATTGCTGCATCATGTCCAGCGCCAAGGGCAGGATGTCTTCGCGGCGCTCCCGCAAAGGCGGGATGAAGAGCGGCAATACGTTGAGCCGGTAAAACAGGTCTTCGCGAAACTCGCCTTTGCTGACCGATTCCTTCAGCAGTTTGTTGGTGGCCGCGATGGTACGAACGTCCACCTGGATCGGTTTCGTTCCGCCCAAGCGGAGGAAGCTTCCTTCTTCCAGCACGCGCAGCAACTTGGCTTGCAGGCTGAACGATGTGTTGGCTATCTCGTCCAGGAACAACGTACCGCCCGACGCCTTCTCGAAAAGTCCTTCCTTGCGGCGTCGCGCATCGGTAAAAGCGCCGGGCTCGTACCCGAACAACTCGCTCTCCAGCAACGTGTCGGGCAAGGCAGCGCAATTGAGGCTGACCATCGGCGCCTGCGCCCGTGCACTACTGTAGTGGATGGCTTTCGCCAGCACTTCCTTGCCGGTTCCGCTTTCGCCCTGAATAAGAATCGTGGTGTGGTCGCTCTCGGCAGCACGCCGCGCCATCTCCAGCACTTCGCGCATCACTGGGCTCTGCGTGACCACGCGCTCGAAATCGTAACGGCCCTTGGCGCTCTGCACCGTGTCGTGGACGCGCACTCGCAGCGCCAGCATCTCCGTCGCCCGCCGGATCGTGTTGACCATGTCTGCGATGTGAAACGGCTTGATGAGGTAGTCGTAGGCCCCGAGCTTCATCGCTTCAACAGCGCGATCCACCAGATGGTAGGCGCTCATCATGACCACGATCGTCGCCGGCGAAAGCTTCTTCGCCTGCCTCAGCACTTCAATGCCATTAATGCCGGGCAGCACAACGTCCAGCAAAGCCAGGTCAGGCTTCTCGTCGGCCAGCGTCTTGAGCGCGTCTTCGCCACTGCTGGCCAGGAAGACCTCGAAGCCTTCGTTCTCCAGGGCGCGCCCAATGGTGCGCAGGGTCAGAGCTTCATCATCGACCAGCAGAATGGAATAGGCCATGGCTAGGCGATGACCTCCTCGGCGTGCGGCACTCCGCTTCCGGCCTGCCGCGTGGGCAGGGTCACGCGGACCGTCGTGCCTGAGGCCGGAATGCTTTCCACCTGGATGTCCCCGCCGTGGCTGCGCACGTAACTTTGCGTAATGCTGAGTCCCAGTCCCGTGCCCTTGCCGCGCTTGGTGGTGAAGAACGGCTCAAAGACGTGGGGCAGAATATCGGCCGGAATTCCGCAACCCGTATCGCGCACGCGCAACTCGATCATCTCCGCGAACTTGACCTTATCGGCAAGGACCGTGATCCTCCCGCCCGGAGGTGTCGCCTGGGCCGCGTTCAACAGCAGGTTCATCAGAATTTGCGACACCTGGTTGGCATCGGCGCTGATGCTGGGCAGGTCCAGGGGAATGCAGTTCTGCAGTTGGATCTGCCGGAACATCGGCTGGTGCTCAAGGAACTTCATGGTTTCGTCAACCAGCCGGCGCAGGTTGACCTTGCTGAGGGTCAGCGGGCCGGGACGCGCATAGTCGAGCAATCCCCGTACCGCCGAGGAGATGCGCTTGGCGCCCTCAATGCACTGCTCGATTTCCTCCCGCCGCTCTTCGTTCGCGTCATTCCACTCCAACTCGAGGTGCGACAGAATGCCGAGCAGCGGGTTGTTGATTTCGTGTGCCGCTCCGAGAGCGAGTTGCGCGAGCGATGCGTATTTTTCGTAGTCCGAGAGCTGCGACTCGAACTGCATTTTCTCCTTCGCCAGCTCGCGCGACTCCTCCAGCCGCCGCACCAGTTCCTGTTGCGCGACATTGCGCTCGTACTCGCGATGGTCGGCCAACTCCTTCGCCTTTGCCAGTTCGCGCTCAGCGGACTTGACTCGCGTCCGCGAGAAGATCACGACTACGGCGGCCAGCACGGCCCCGATCACGATCCCGCCCCAGAAGCCTTCATTGATAGGAGCGGCAGTCAGAGCTGCAGCGTAGGAATTCGCTGTCAATATCAACTGCAAAGCGCAAAGCAGTAAGAAGGCACGGAGCCGCGATCGGCGCACACTACAGCGCGTCGTGCGCGGACCCACGATCAGCGAAGAAGCGAGGAACATCTAGCTCTCCTTTATGACCTTCGCGCACTATGGCCAGACCGGCAGTGACCGGGGTCACCTGGGAGGGTGATGGATGAAGGTTGGGTGCGTGGCGCTGCGCAACCCGGAGGCAAGAAAAAAGAATTCCCTCCGTCTCTCCGTGTCTCCGTGGTGAACAATAGGTTGAGACTAGTTGAGGGTGCCGCCTACGATGGTTTGTCGGCCTCTCCGGCGGGAGAGAAGACCACGATGTCGGCGTCGGCGCCTGCCCGTAACACGCCCTTGCGGTGTTCGATGCCCAGCACGCGCGCAGGGTTCAGCGTGGCCATGCGCACGCTGTCCTGAAAGCTCACATTGGCAAACTGCATCACGTTGCGAACCGCGCGATCAAGTGTGAGCACACTGCCGGCAAGTTTTCCGTGCGATTCGCAACGGTTGCCGTGAACCTGCACCTCGAACGAGCCAAGCCTGTAAGTACCGTCAGGCATGCCAGTGGCGCTGATTCCGTCGGTGATCAGCACCGCGCCATCGATCCCCTTCGCCCGCACGAACAGATCCACTCCAACGGGTTGCACATGAATGCCATCGGCGACGATGTCGGCAGTCATTTTCGCGATCGGTGAGGACCATACCCAGCAATCCCGGATCGCGGTGGTCGAAGCGCCGCATCGCGTTGAAGCAGTGTGTCGCGTGGCGCGCTCCCGCGTTGATGCCGGCAACGGCCTGCGGCATCGTGGCATTGGAGTGGCCCAGGCTCACGCACACACCGCGGCGCGAGGCATTAGCGATTAGGTCCAAGGCTCCGTCCAGTTCGGGCGCAATGGTAAGCACAAGGATGCGGCCTGCCGATGCATCCCACATCTGGTTGAACAAGTCCGCCGATGGAGATTGCAGGTAAAGCGGTGGATGCACGCCGGGCCGCGCGTGACTTAGGAACGGGCCTTCGAGGTGAATTCCCAGCGGCCGCGCCCGCGTGGGATCCGGCGGGCCATCACGCTCTGCGCGTTGTGCGGCTTTGCCAAGATCTTCCAACGCCTTCAGCGTACGGTCCAGCGGGGCAGTGACGGTGGTAGGACAATAGCTGGTCACTCCATGGCGGACCATCATGCGCTCGACCGCCGCCAGGCTTTCGTCGGCGCCTTCCATCACGTCGTGTCCGGCGCCGCCGTGAATGTGGATGTCAATGAGTCCCGGCGTCAGCACTCCATCGCCGAAGTCCACGACCCGCGCGTTCGCCGGGGTGGATACGGCATCACGGGTGCCGAGGGCCAGAATGATTCCGTCCTCGAGCACCAGACGCAGCGTCTTCAATCCGCTCCAGCGGGGTGAGAAGTTGCCGAGCTAGCAGGACCGTCGCCACGGTGCAGACCTCGAATGTTTGCCGATTGAACTTCTGAACTGAGTGTACGATGCCGCACGCCAATGATTAAGGATGAAGTTGCAATGATGCTGTTCGCGATATAGGGTACCGCCAAACAAAGAAGGTTGGGTGCTCCGGTTCTAGGCCCATTACACAGTTGTGAAATTCCAAGGTAAAGCCGCGCGTCAGCGCCGCGTCGAGACGTACCCAGCCCGCAAGGATCGGGCTGGAGTCGCGGGACAAAAGCCGCCCGCAACGCCGCCTCAACATCTGCCCCCACCAGGGATACAGCAATTCTTGCCCAGCGCAGGTAAACGAAGTATTGCACCAACCTGGAAAACGATCTGAGAGATTAAACAAGCCGCGTAGCGGCGAAACCAGCACAATCCAGCTCTGCTATAATCAATTTTGGCGCGCTGGTCTCACATCACATCCGTGGCGGCAGCGCGGCCGTGCGCCGCTTCTGCTGCGCAGTCTTGGCAATGTCGGGGAGTGGCTCAGCCTGGTAGAGCACCTGGTTCGGGACCAGGGGGTCGGAGGTTCAAATCCTCTCTCCCCGACCAATTCCTTTCAACAACTTACGGCAGTGGCGAGTGCTCCAAAACCGGCCCCCTGCTTTCGCCCCAGGTGTTCTACCACTCGGACCCGCTTAAATGCTGCACTCCCTGCTCATCGGGCGATCCAGCGCGGTCTACAAGATCGACTACAGCGATGTGATGGAAAAACCAGACGCCCTCCCAAATCGTAAACTGTTGAACTACGAAGACTCGCAAGTCAGCCATTGCGACGTTCTCACTACTCTGGCCCCTTCTTCACGTCGGCGATGGTTGGCTGCATTGCCGCCGTGGAAGTAAGGCGCGCGCCGCTAATCCGCGGAGGCGCCGCACTTTGAACTTGCCGATCGGTGTTCACTGACATTCTCCTTTTTCGCCATTCGGCGCAGTCTATCAGACAATGTCAGATCAAGTCGTGACTAGGGCAGGTGATCGCTAACTCGAAGCAGCGATGCAGCCGCCGTCTCCGCCTGCACCACATCGAACCGCAAGCCACTCCATCCCGGACCCGTCGCCGGCCCCGCCTTCCGCGCCAGCCACAGATACGTACTCCCACCCGCGGCCCGCGCGCGCCTGAAATACCGGTCCGCTAGAATTCCCGATCGCGGAACAATGTGGTCCGCTACAAAAAACGGTTTGCCAGGGTCGAGCAGCTTCGCCCGCGCCGTCACCAGATACGGCCCCGCTTGCGTCGGAATCTCCATCTGCCCGCGTCGCAAATACAGCGCGCCTTGCGGCGTCTGCACAGGCACCATCGGAATCCAATTGTTCGGCACCGGAATCTCCACTGTGTAGTAAATCTGCGGACCTCCGGGCGTCAGCGCCGGCGGCTTCGCCAGAGGGTTCACGGTCAGCCATCGCAAATACGCCTCCTGCCCATCCACCGGGGCGTCCAGATCCCCCTGCAGCCGATGCTCAACCGCCCACGCCATCGCCGCCATATCGTCTCGCAGGAACAAAACCTCTTCAATCGCGTCCGCCTCCTCCACCACACCTAGCGTCGGCGCAAGCACGACGAAGTCTGACCGCGCGCCATTCCCCGACAGCTTGAACATCGACCACGGCGTCTCGCCCGGATTCACGGTCGTGTCCTCAGACGGCCGGATCAGCGTGCGCACTCCAAACGTGTCCGTCACCACCAGCGTCGTCACACGGCTCAGCACACCCGGCGGCTCGGGCACGGGGACCGAAAACCAGTCATTGCCGTACACCAGCGCAAACTCCATCACCAGCAGCTTCGCCAGGTCTACGTGCTCCGCATCGAGCTGGCCGAAATCCGTCACGCTGTCCTCAAAGGTCCACCATCGCGGATCGTGCACGCCGCGGAACGTCACATGATTCGGCAGAAAATTGAAGCTGAACGGCGTGACCTGCGCGGGATTCGACGCGGCCAGCGGATTCTGCTCCGTCGCATCGAGCGCGAACGAATACCAGTCGAGATGTCCGCCGGGAAACGACGGCGCGTTCAGCAACAAGTTTTCGCCGGGCTCCGCCGCAGGCGACCCGATCGCGAACTCGTAGTCGAGCTGTGTGTCCTGCCACGCCAAATCCGCGTTTGGCTCGGTGAACAGGCTGGCGCGATACTGCAGGAAATTCGAAAGCACGGCCGCCATTCCCGGATTCGATGCCGCCGCAGGCAGCGGGATCGGTGGAGTCTTCCCCGCTGCAACCGCTACCGCCGAAACATATAGCGCCTCGCCGTCCGTTACGCGTCCCGCCATGAATGCGCGAAAACGAACCGCGTCGTCCGGCGCATATGTGGGATCGGGCACCACGGGCGACACCGGAAACGAAGCTCGAAACGCGCCGATCACGATCTTAGGACTCGCAATACTTCCGTTCCGCACCAGCGACTCGAAATAAAATCCCAACTGCACCGATCCGCGCAGCTTCAGCGACACCGCCTCTCGCTCCACATGGACCTCGAGCGGAAGCGCAGGATCAAGCGCGATCGTCGAGCTGCTGTTCGCCCCCGGCCGGTAAGTCGTGATGGTCTGCGTGTTTCCTCCGAGCGTCGCCTGCACAGGCGACCCCGCATCCGCGCCCACAAATTCGCCCACCTGCCACTGCCGCGCCAGCATCCACAGGGGATCGCGAATCTGCGCTTGCAAGCTACGCGCCATCGATGCGTCGCGCGGTTGCGGTTCCAGGCGCGTCCAGCTCGTGATCGACGGTTTGACAATCGTCGCCTTAGCTACTGAGTCGATTCGCATTGATCGCCTCCCTGAATCTCGCAAACTGGGTCGAAATCGTCGCGCCTTGTAGATTCAACGCGAAATAAAGCGCCGGCAAGATCTGGCCCACCGTTCCGACGCTCGAAAGGTCCACCGTCCGCATCTTGGCGAGCTGCAACGTCTCCGAGAGAATCGCCTCGAGGATCGCATCATCCCAGAGCGCCTGCTGCTTGGGGCACACCGCGAGCAGCAGCGAATTCGGAGCCCGGGCACTCGGCTCATCGAAGTGGAACGCCACCGAAGAGCTGCCCTGATTTCCGGGAATCCGTTCCAACCACTCCTCTACCAACAATCCAGCGTAAACGTTCGCAGTCGTCGGGTCGCCATTCGCAATGCAGTTCAACGCCACGCGCCCTTTCTGCGGTGGATTCGAGGGATCGAGCGGCAGGGCGAGCCATCGGTCCGTCCCGCTAGTCGGAGGCGGCACCTGCCCAATCGTGAGCGACGGCGGATAAAACATCCCGCCGCCGAGCGCCTGCGCCGCGCTCAACGCCAGATCCAGCCGAGAAGCTCCATCATGTGTATACGTCACCTGCCGGAACCATCGCGCCGGAGCTTGCGGATCGCTTGACACCAACGCTGATGATTGGCTGAACGCATGCTGCACGCTCGAAAGCCCGGGAGGCGTGAACTGAGGCAGCACCACAAAATCCGAACCGAAGATCGTTCCAAAAATCCCCTCGAGGTCGGATGCCGAAGCCGTCGCAATGGTCACCTTTTGCGCCTGCGTCAAGCGTCCTTGAAGAACTCCCGCGACCGCCGTCTGTTGTTGCGCCAGCGTCGCGCTGTTCGGAATCGATCCCGGGACTCCATAGAAACTGCAGGCAAGAAGCGCCGCGCTAATCGCCGCCGGAGTCGTTGCCGAAATCAGTGCCGCAAGGTCGTTCGTCAGATTGTTCACCAGATTCGTTGCTCGCGTCTCGAGATCCGCCATTTTAATCGCGCCGCCCGCGCTCGCCGCATCCGTCTCCGGAGTCGTCATATCCTGCGGAGTCAGCGCGCGGCAAGATCCCACAAATTTGCGCAGCGTCTGGGCGAGATACAAAGCGTCGGGGAACAGCAGCGATCCTGCCGGAAGCCCCGTCGCATCGAAAACAATCTGCGGATCCGTCGCGCCCGCCGGCAAAGCCGCCGCGAGCATGACGCGGTTCTCGAGTTCCGATTGCTGCGGCGTCTGCGCCGTGTCTGACATGGCGATGAGATCAAGCGGCCCCACCTGCAAATCCTTCAACGCCACGATCGCCGTTTGCAGCTGGTTGCTCGCGTCTTTGTATTGCACTTGGCATCGAACCGTCGCCGGATCGGGTAGAACATGACTCAGCCAAGCATCGAGCCACGGCTCGGCCGCTGCGCGCGGATGCTGCGGAATCCCGCTCCACTCCGGACTCTCGGCCAGCGCACCCGCAAAGAGCAATGCGACGCGATGCGTCAGATCGATTCCACCGCTCGGTGTATCCACCACGTCGGGATCGGGAGGCCGCGAGCCGCGCGAAATCGCGTCCATCAATCCGCCGCCGCGCCCGAAATTGCCGCGTATAATCTGAAACACCGCTTCTGAAATCGACAGATCGCCCAGCGCGTCCGCCGCATCGTCCAGCGTTTGGAGGATCGTGATAACCGAATTCTGATCCGTTCCCGGGGCGGGTAATCCCGCGCCCCAATTTCCGCCCGCCGGAAGTTTTCCTGAATCCCACGCCGTCCGCAGCGCGAGCCCATCCACCACGTTAGGCGCCGCCACTGCTTCCGTCGGAGCGCTGGACGGGGTCAACTTATCGCCCACCACAGGATAGGCATTGCGAAACGGCTGAATATATTTTCGAGCCCCCCATTACTCAGGGCATCCTCGAACATATAGCCAAGCAGAGCATTCAAACTCTGCCCTTCCTGCACGCCGCGAATGAGTTCGAGCGCCCGGCTCACGCGTTCCGAGGAAAGATCGATCGAAAGCAGTCCTTCTTCCGCCGTATTCTTGTGCGTCAGATATCCGTTTCGAAGAACCGCCGCAGTCGCAGCCTGCGTAGGCGACGGTGCATAAATGTATCCGCCGTTATCAGTCTGCGGCTGTAGCGGCACCGGAAGCTGCGCCGCGGCGGGAGCAATCCTCGCGCGCATCGCGTCCAGCGAGCGAACTGCTTCCAGTTCCGTTCCCTGCACCGGCACGCGCCCTGTTTCCAGCTGAACATTTTCCACCCATCCGTAGCAGCCGAGCGCGATCGAGTTATTCTGCTGCGCGCGCGTGCGATTGAGAAGCGCCGTCGCAATTCCAGTCGCCCAAACGTCCAGCCGATGGCTGCATGCATCGACCGTCTCCGTCAGCAGCCGGTCAAGCTCTGCCGTCGGAAGATTCGCCAGCCGCGTGAGGCTCACACGAAAATCATTCAACTGCGCAAAAGAAGTGTTCGGCGCAAAATTCGTAGTGAGCAGATAATCCGCCCACGTGAGATGCGGATTCGGATCGGACGGCCGCGCGAGCAGCTGCCACGGCGTCAGCGTCGTCGCCGCAGGCTGCATCGCGACCAGTTCTGTTTCCGAAATTTGTGCAGCCGTGAGTTTGCCGGCGCTGATTTCGTCATTGCCCGCGAGATTGGCGTAAAGCAGCAGCACCGATTGTCGGAGAATCTTGTAGAGCAGCGAGTCGGGCTTCGTGCCCGGAAAATTTTCCGCTTGAATGTCGGCGATACTCGCCGTTTGCAGCCAGGAAATATAATTCGGCGCCGGCAGCGGGTCAGTTTCTGAAAGCGGCGCATCGGTCACCGTCGGGAAATTGACCGGGAAACTTTTTTCGTTGAACCCGAGGTTAAGCAATTTCGGATTCCACGACGAATATCCAAAACTGTTCAACAAATTGCGCGCCGGCAGCGCCAGGTCTTGCCACCACTGATTTTGAAACTCTGCCGGCACTCCGAGAAAATTCGCGAAATTCCACAAAAACACATTCCCCAACACCGTCCGCCCCTGAAAATTCATCGAGCTCGCGTCCATTCCCAAAACCGACATCAGATTTTGGTCGGGGTCGCCGCCGGATTGCATGTGGGGCGCGTTGCTTGAACTGTTTAGCCAGGTCGGCCACAGTTGCTTGATAAAATTCACCAGGCCCGTTTCGACGGCGTTGTCATTCAGACTGTAGTTAAATAAAGACGTTACGGGCAGGACGCCATAAGGAACAGTGCCTGTTCGGACGGCTGGCAGCGGGCCTCGGGGAAAGACGTTCGCTAGGGCGTATTGTCTTGCCTGCTCAATGGTTTGCGCGGGAAATACGCTGGCCATCATCTGGCTGAGGAAATAGCCCGATGGTGGCAGGCCAAAGCGCGCGCAACATGTCGGTGGAATTGTGCGCGCCGGTTTCCGCCGCGTCTCCACGTGATCAAAAGTTGTGGTGGAAATGCCGGTAAGATTCGCTAAATTTATGGCGTCGCACGATGGATTTGTGGTGAGTGGTTTCTGGCGCTCTGTTGCGAAGCTGATGGTGTAATCCGGGTCTTTTCGACTATAGGCGGAGGTCGCGTCGGGAGTGTTATTGGTCGGCGAGCCTTGCGGAAGAAATGCGAGTCCGTCGGTATAGTGATGAGCGTTCAGCAGATTCGTCCACGTCTGCGCGGGCGCGGTGTCGGAGATACGCAGGCCATAGACAAAAATCTGCTGGAATCCGGCGGCGAGTTGCGCGGCAGTCAACGGAATTCGCAGCGCCATGCCGGCGGCAACGGCGGTATTGAAATCCACCATCCATTCAAGGCCGGCGTCGACGGGTGAGCCCGCGGGGAAACCGGTGCCGTTCGGAGTAAGACTGACGTTCAGCGGATTCGTGATGGGGCTGCCGCGATAGCAGGCTTGTTTGATTGTTGGAGACGAGCACAACGGTCCAAGCGTCCGGGAGTGCGTCGGCGATGGCGGGCTTTTCCCACGAACTCGCGCGGCTGGGAATGTTGAGTGGGAAAGGCGGGAGCGGGGTGCGGACGAACCGAGATTGGTGGGCGTGAGCTGCAGCGCGATCCAGGCGGCGCGTTGGGGTCCATATAGCGATGCGAGCATGCGCCAGGGCGCGGGCGCGACGGGCGGATCGGGCCATGCGGCATTCCAATACGCCTCTCCGTCAACCAGTTCCTGCGCGGTCAGTTCGGGCTCGTGCGAATTGACGGCGATCTGATCGGGATAGATGCGGACCGCAGAGAGCGTTGTCGATGAAGCGCGTCTGAATATTCACGGGTAGGAGAAGCAGGGGAGTGGTCGCGGGGATTCCGCGGACGCCGACGGCAACGGGATTCACGGCCGGATTGCGTAGTGTGCTCATGGATGTGGAAGCATCAGGTCCGCATGGATCAGAACCCGGAATGGAAGGCGGAGCAGAATGTAAGCGGTTTGGGCGCTGTTGACGCCCCATTGATTGCTGGCGTCGGCGGTGCCTGGGGTGATCGAGACGCCGGCGGGCGCAACGGTGGGCAGCAGAAAATCGGGGATGGGCGCGTTTTGCTGGACGAGCTGGAATATGCGCGAGGCCTGCCGCCACGGATTAGCTGCAAGGATCGTGGATTGCGAGCGGTTCGCAAGAGGCAGCGTGACGACGGGCGAGCCGGACGTGGCGAAGTTCGTCCAGGCAAGATCCGCCCACTCTGCGACGGAGCCGGTGGCGTTGGGCTCTAGACCGAATCTCGGTTCGGCGGGTTGCTGCTGGAAGACGAAGAAGAAGCCGTCGGGCGCGGCCGCGGTTCCACCGTAGGCGTCGGCTTGCGTGAGATTGAAGCCGAGGAAAGTCATGTCGGGATCGATGGTGCCGCGGAAGAGCGGGTAACGCTCGTCGGTGTCGTCGAGCATGCGATTACCGGATGCGTCGCGCGTTGCTTTGCACGCGTAAACGATTGCGTTGGGATAGCGCTTGAAGAGTTCGCCGCGCACCATCAACACAAGATTATTCGGCACGACATCGGTGCGATTGGGATTGTTGCCGAGCGCATTGGTGAGCGGCCAGGTGTTGATCGGGGGAATGTCTTTCAGCTTTTCGGCCAGCTGGGCGGGGTCGGTTGGATCGGTCGGCTTGCGGCACGTACGCGCTGACATCCCAGAACTGGCGGAAATAGCTGCCGCGCTGATCGGTGGGATACCCGTTCCAGAGAAGCTGGCGCGCCATCTCGTGGTTCAGCCCCACCATGTAGGCCTCGATGAAGCGGTGATTGGTCTCGAGGAGGCCGACACTGTTCGGCGGAACCGATTCGACTCCGGGCAGTAAGTAGGAGGGCGAGAGATCGCGCAGCGGCGCGTACATCGGCTGCGGAAAATCGGGCGCGGCCATGATCGGCTCAAGCGGATCGGCGGGCTGCCAGACGAGAGTGCTCGAAAAGCTGATGAGCGATTGCGCGCGGCGCGGAATGGTCGTGACGGGATCGATGCGCGTGACGATGGTGCTTGAGAGCGTCGGAATATCCAGCGCGGGCAGAGGCGCGCCGTTCGGCGGCAAGGCCTGAAAATCGGCGAACAGGTCGCTGGTGGCGCTGCGGAAGGCTGCGGCCTCGCGCGGAGTCGGGTCCGGTCGTCGGACCGGCGGCGAGCGCGACTCCGGCAGCCGTGATCTGAAACGCGGGGCGCGCGGGAACCGCCGCGATGGCTGGGGCGGTGAAGTTTTCGGATTGAAGCTCGGTGGCAGCGACTTGTGTGGGCGACGGCGGCGGAGCGGGTTTCAGCCAGAGCCCGATGGCGATTCCCGCACCGACGATCGATGACGGCCAGCGCGAGCGCCCAATTCATTGTGAAGCCCACAATCAATGCGAGGATCAGAATCGCGATGAGCAGCCAGATAAGCTGCTGTTTGGTGAGAGCGGTGGTCGCGGGCGGAGACGGTGCGGGTAGCGAGACTTCATTGGTGACCTGATCGATCGAGACCATACCGCCGGGCGGCTCGGGCGGAGGAACAATGAGGATCGCGCCGCTGCTGACGCGGCTGAGCACAGTGGGCGCACCGGGCTGTGTTAACTTCAGACGCCGGGGCAGCCGCGCGACGCGGCGGAAGACGCCGGAAAGCATGCGCTCGGGAACGCGGCTGGCGCGGACCGCGGCTTTGATCGTTGTGGGGCTCGCCAGAAGTTTGGCGTGCAGGGGCGCGGTGAGATTCAGCACCGTTTCAGGCTGCGCGGGTTGAAAGTGCTGGCGGTAAATCTGCTGCAAGGCCGCGCGCGCGAGTTGCGCTTGCTTAAGCATCTGCGTTGGCCTGCAGGCACGCCGGCGACCTGCTGCCATGCCGACGCCATGAGCTGCGTGAGCTCCTGCTGGACGATCTGCGTGCCCATTCCAGCCACGCTTCGATTTCGCGGATCGAGATTCAGATCGTTCACCCAACCCGCGGCGGTGCGATCGACGCTGTGACAACGGCCGCCTGCCAGCGGCCGTAGATTGGCGGGACGATCGACGGGATCTTGCGGGTTGGGGTTGTCGGGATCGTCCGTTGCCGGGGCTGGTTTGATTGATCCAGGCTTGCAGCGCGGATCTGAAAATTGGTTTTGTCCGGATCGTTCCACGAGCGTCGGTTTGGTGAGGACGCTCTCGAGCGCGCCTTCGAGCCCGAGCGGCGGACCGGCGGAAGGAATGCCGGGGGCGGGTTGGCTGACGTCCATCGGGCGCTGGCCGACAGTTGCGGGGAGCACCGTCGGCGTCAGCGCGCGGACCAGCGACTCGAAATCGCCGGCATCGCTGGTGTTGAACTCGAAACTGTAATAGTAGGGCAGGCGCAGCGGCGCGCGTTGGTTCGCGGTCCACGCGGGATCCGAAGTCGTGATGCCGGACACGTCCCTGCGTTGAGACCCGGCCTGCACGCCGATTTGAAATGCGGGAACGAGAAACGCCGTGTAGGAAGTCTCGGGATCGAGACGGCGCGGGCAAAGCAGCCGCGAGATCACGTTGCCGGGCGCGCTGGCGAGCGTGTCCGCAAGCGAAGCCGTTCCGCTGACCTGCACGTGCGCCCAGTTCCAGGAACCGCCAGATCGTGCAAGGCCGGATCGTCGTTGACATCGACGGCCGGCAGCGGATTGGGCGCGATCGGAGGCGAGCGTGAACTCGTCGGGCTTCAGAACGATCAACGCGACCCAGGGATGCAGGCGGTCGCCATTGGCGCGGCAGGCGTGAACAGCCAGGGAAAATCGGGCGTGTCGAATTCGATGCCGCAAAGATAGTTCGGCTCGAAGTTGACGGTGAACTGGCGCGGCTCGGTGCGGATAACGTGGCGCGGATCGACGCCGACGACATCGCCAGGGCCGAAGACCTTGACGGTGACGAGAGGCGCGGGACCGGGTTGGTCGCGGCCGTCCTGGCACATTGAGGAAAGCTGCACATTGAGCTTGGCGCGGTCGGGCAGCGAGCCGTTGTCGGGATTGTTGATGCTCGCGCCGATGCCGCGGCGCGCCCAGGCGAGGAAATGATACCGGCCGAGGGACGGAGTGGTGCTCATGCGGCGACCTCATGTAGGGCCATGATTTGCAGATTCTGCGCATCTTCCGGATGAATCGCCAGGTAGCTGTCGAGCGCGGCCTGCGCCTTGATAGAAAGTGCTGCCCTCCGCCGCGAGGATGTCGCCGCGGACGCAAAGATCTCCACGCTCGTGATCACGTACGTCGCGGCTTCCTGCACCGGATCGGCGAGACGATCGACGGAGACCGCGTACTTGGCCAGTCCGGTATTCTTCGCGGGCGATGCGAAGCCCGCGCCTTGCGCGTCATCGCCATATGGATGTTCGCGGGCATCGCATAAAAGCGCGAGAAGACGCGAGAACGCATTGGGATCGTGGAATGTAGTGTTCCTCGTAAACCACGGTGCGCGGACGAATCCTGGCCGGCCACGATGGCGCTCGAGCCGATCGGCACGCCGGCGTCGTATTTTTCGAAGCTCGGCCGCGCTGATCTTGTCGGCATCGCTCAAGGTCAGGAACTGGCCGGCCGCGAAGTAATCCTGAATCGGCTGCCGTGGTTTCTTCATGCGTGTTGATCTGAACGTCGCTGATAGCGAAAGATTCCTGCCATCGGAGGGCGTTGCGTTGCCGTAGCGCGTGATGGCGAGATCGAGCGGCACAACGTTCTCGCTGCACGCTGAGCGTGCCCATGGGATGCACGCGCAGCGTCGTGTCGTCCGGCTTGGGCGCCGACAGTGTGACCGCCTGCGAGGTGTTGCCGGGCAGGATGCGCACTCCAGTTGCGTGGATCCGCGAGCGCCGGAAGAGGTCGGGCAGCACGGGCTTTTGCGGAAGCATCGCCGGCGTGCTGTCTGCCCCAGGTGAGATCGACCGAAGCGCTGACCGAGAAGAACAGAAAGTCGATGGACGCGTCGCCGTGCAAATGCCAGGGGCGCGGGCCGGCGAACAGTCCGTCGACGTGCAGGCCGCACAAGCGAGTGCCCTTCGAAGCGAGACGTCGAAGCCCGCCGAGAAGTCGAACTCGAACGAGAACGGCGACAGGATGATGAGCACGTCGAAGCCGAGATAGCCGTGAATGGCAAAGCCCGCGGCTGCGGCATAGGCTTCGACATTGGCGCCGAATTGCACCGTGTTCGAGGTGATGGCGAAGTAGCTGTTGGAGCTGATGCGCGGATTGTCGCCATCGCCGATGCTCACGCGACATGCCGGTGCATGCTGCGGGAAATTCGAGGCCGGTCGGTATTGAAGTGCGGATTGAATCCGCCCAGCGAGAAGACGAAGTTGGGATTGTCGCCCCAGTTCAGGCGAAGCGCGAGATCGCCGGCCAGCGAGTAGATGAGAACGTGCGAATCGTAGAGCGAGCCGTCGATCGAAAGCGTCTTTGCGCCGAAGTCGAGCATGCCGAGCACGTCGATGTGCAGCTCGATCAGCGCCTCGTCTGTCGTCGGCAGCCCGGCGTCGATCAGACCCAGCAACACCAGGCGGATCGGATCGGGAACTTCGAGAATCACGCCGATCGCCAGCGTGATCAGCGTCGGCGTGCCCCAGCCGAGCTCCAGCATGCGGGCCGAAAATATAGCGGCCCTCGGCGGCCGGGAAGAAGCTCTCGATGTTGCTGATGATCTGCGGCGCGTTGGCGATGGGATCGGGGGGAATAGGATATTGTTCAGCGTGTGCGCGCGGAAGCCGGCGTGCAGCGCGTCGGTGGACATGGTGCGGTTGACGCCGCCGAGACCGCCGACGCCGTTCAAGCGTGAAACCGAAGCCCAACTCGATGGGCGGGAAGTCGAAGGTGATGATGAGCAGGAACGCGAAGCCGCTCGAGCCATCGGGCAAGATTGGTGTCGAGGACGGCGATGACTTGACCATGAATAATATCGGCGAGGGAGACATCCAGCACGCCGGCGTATTGGCCTTTGTCGGGATCGAAGAGGATGTAGCCGCCGCCGGCGGCCACACCCACGTCGATGGCGATTCCCAGCCCGTTCGGAGGCTTGAAGCTGATGGCGAGATCGGCGGGTCCGAGATTTCCGCCGCTGATGGGGAAGGAGAGATGAGCGGCGAGGCCGATGCGATCGACGGACGCTTGGATCGGTCCCAAGGTCATGCCGAGCGCGGCCGAGATTTCGATAGGAATGAAGCCGGAGAGTCGCTGACGCCGGCGATGAGGTACAGCGTCGGCAATGTGATGGGGCCCAGGTCAGATGCAGAGGTAGATCGATTTCGAGCTGCGCGCCCCCGTGAATGTGAAGGCCGGTGTCGGGCTGCCATGTGGCGGCGAGAGTGAAGTTGACTTGAATGGGTGTGCCGCCGACGACGTCCGAGAGGAAACCGTCGGCGTCGGACATGTCGATGAAGACGGTCCCTTGAGTTACGCCGAGTTGGACGAGAGCCGTGGCGGCTGCGGTGCTGGAGGCTGCGTCCCACGTGAAGCTGAGGCCGGTTCCGAAGCTGAATGAGTTCGCGCCAACGTAGCTGCTGCCGGTTTCCCCGACGAGGATGAGCGGATGTTGCGCGTCGGGAGCCGTCGCGACAAGATTCATCTGAAGCTGTCCAGTGAGAGTTCCGGTCGGAGGCTTGAGGGCGATGCCGGCCGGCGGAGTGACGGTGGCTTGCAGGCTTGCGGCGAGCGCGCCTTGCGCTTGGATTTGAACGGACCAGGTGGAGGTGATCGGCAGGGTGAATGTGATGCCGCTTGGCAGATCTTCGGTGAGGGTCGCGAGGAGGCCGGGGGGACTGGTCGCGGGATTCGCCTGAACCGTAACCATGTCGGCGGTGACGGCGAGGGGTGTCGTGGTGCCGAGGTTCGAGGCGACTCCGAGAAGTTGCAGCGACGTGTTGAGGATCGGAAGGAATGCCGTGCCGTCGAGGGCCGGCGTGTTCCATTGATAGAGCGTTTGAAAAAAGTCGGATGGGGAGCTGAGAAGTTTTCCGAGATTCGAGAGCTGAAGCTTCTTCGAGATGAAGGGAGGATGAACCGCGTCCGATCCGGGGTTTGAGACGTAACTGACGATGCCTAGGAGATTCGCGACACCGACTGCACCGGAGGCGATGCCTTCGACGTAGGTGATCAGCAGATAACTGAGGATATTTTCGACGAGACTGGCGGCGAAGGCCTGGACCTCGGCGGCCTTCATTCCGAGGGTTGTGGCTTGGGAGTTGATTTGGGCGCCGATCTGCTCAATCGCCGTGATGATGCCGGAAATTTCCTGAATGAGTTTCTCGCCGTCCTGAAGAATGCCGGTGATGTTGTTGCTCGCGATGTCGGTCGTGAGCTGGGTGATGGTGGCGTCGAGTGCGCCGGCCGCGGTCGCGCCTGCGGCCATTGCGGTGTTGAAGTTCGTCGTGAGGAGCGCAGGCGGAAATTGGAGTCCGAGTTGGGCGAGAAACGGAAGGATGTTGTCGGAGGTGAGCAGCGTTTCGAGCGGCTGAAGCGCCTGGGCGATTTGTTGCGCGATGGTTTCGAGTGTTCCGGCTTTGCCTGCCATGACTAATTCGTTCTCGGGGCTTTTAACCACGCGAGCGACTGCATGTAGTTGAGTCCGGCCAGTTCGCCGAGCCGGGGCGCGTACTTGCGAAGTCCGGCCGCGAGGCCGGGGCTTGAATAGCGCAGAAGAACCTTTTGAATTTTCGCGATGCAGTCGGCGAGGGGCTTGCCTTCGATTTCGGAGGGTAAGGCCTGATTGCGGTTTTGAAGCATATTCAGCGCGGCTTGGATGATTTGTGGTCCTCCGCTGCGCTGCCAGACGGCAGCGACGCGCCGATTGGTGTTGATGAGGCGCTGAACTTCGCCGGCGTGTTGCGTGATCGCGTCGGCGTATTCCTGACCGGCGGGTGTCGCCAGAATTTCCTGCTGCACGTCGAGGAGGTTTTTCGAAACGGGCATTCCACCTGCGATCGGAGCGCGGGATTCGGCGAGCATCGAACGGGCGTACGGTGGAACCGTTTGTGTTTGGCCCGCGGTTTGGGCGGTCACGATGGTGATATCGAACGCCTTAATGATCGGCTGAATGGGAGTGACGAGCCCGCTGCCGTCGTTCGTGTGAGCGAAGTCAATGCCGACGATTTCGTCGTCCGAGTTGAGAACGGCGGCGCCGGAATCGCCGTGATCGGAAAATCTATCGGCATTGGGGCTGTTGTCCTCGTTGTCGACGTCGAAGGCGACCGTCATCACTCCGGAGTACTGGCGGAAAAAAGAGTCACTCCCGCCTCGGTAGCCCACACGGTCGAGAGCGGTGACATTTCCGTGGGTCTTTCCGGTCCTTGCGCCGTATTTCTTGACCGGGTAGGGACCAGGGTGAATATCGGAGTCACTGGACGAAATAGTAATCTTTCACCGGTCCGAAGATGAGTTGGTCGGCGAAATACGTTATGCCGGGGTCGAGTTCGATGAGGGCGGTGTCCAGATCGAGGCGCGCCTGGTCCACGCTGCCGATCGACGGGCCGCAGCAGCGAGAGCAGATGGAACAGAGGCGCGGCTGGCCCATGCGCGTATCCGGACTGATGACCACGTCAATCTCCATGGGCGTTTCGATGGTCACCGTCGCACCGGAGCTGCTCACGTCGATACCGGTGATGTGCATGGAATCGACGGCGGCTGCGACGGCATTCGCGACGTCTTCCATGTCGTCGCCTTTATTCAGCCCAGCGAAGGCGCCGTAAGTGGGCTCGACTCCGCCGAGATTGATGTTGGTGAAGACACCGTAGAACTCGCCCGATACTTTTCCACTGAAGGTGATGGTGGTCCCCTCGATCTTGGCATGGAGATCGGACGGCGGGGAAGTGGTTTTACCGGTGATCGTGCATGTGGATTTATAGCCGTTGAGGAAGTCGATGTCCAGAAGTCCGCCGCCGGGCAAGCTCGTGTCGATTCCAGTGACGGACATGTCTTCGATGGCCTGCGCAACATTAGCGGCGATTTCGTCTACAGTCTCCGCACCCGTTGTCGTGTAGAAAGCGCCGTATTCGGGTAGGCCCTGCGTCAAATCGACCGGCTCGAAGTTTACGTAAATGAGACTTTGGGCCTGCACGGAGCCGCTGAAATGGTACGTGATCGTGTTGCCAGCCGTGGTGGCGGAAACTTCCAGCGTCTGCTCCTCGTGATCCGACGGCAGCACGACGTGGTAGCAGGTGATTGCATAGACGGACCCATCAGACGAGGTCGCAATGCAGCCTAGTGTGCCCGAGTAATCGTCAGGTCGTGAGACTTTGAGACCACCTTCGAGAGTTCCTCCCACGGTGGGGAGATTCTGTTCGATTACGTCCGTTTTGATGCCGTCGATTTCGGGAGGGATGAGTTCCTCGGCGGGAATTTCTGCGGGCGATTTTTTCTTAAGCAGATAGACAATGATCGACGGGTCCGCAGTGGATTTTCCGGCGACGACTTTGGGGCCGATGGCAACGGCGTGCACGCCTGGGATCTTCAGAAGACGCGCCTGGGCGTCTCGCTTGACGGCGCGAATGCGGTCAAAATCAATCATGCGGGTGATCCTTCGACGCCTTGCAGGCGGACGAGCAACTGGGCGTAGGTAAGGCCGGCGAATGAGGCGATTCGCGGGGCGACTCGCGAGGGCTCGCGGCTAAGGCAGGAGTGGCATAGCGCGGTTCACTTACCGTCAGCAGATCACGACCTACGATGGGAATCACCTTTCCATCCTTGATAAGCTGAATCAGTATTTCCCAGAAGATCGTCGGTTCGCTGACAGAACCCTTCCCAGTGCTTTCTCGTGGGTCGCCCAACGATGAGTTTGTGACGTCCAAAACAGACCACTCGGTAGAAATGGATAGGAATTATGCTACGACTCAGGGTCGGCCACAAGAGGCTCGAAAGTGCCAAGAAGCAAGATCTGAGCATTTTATCGATACCCCAATTGCCGGCCTCCAAGCGGCTCGGGAACGGTGGTTCTACCTTACAAGGTCTCGCTCTCACCCGGGAATTGACCTCCTGACGTTCGGTCGGGCAATCACCGAGTTGAACCGCCGGCCCTGAACGACTCACGGGAAAGCACCGGTAGAGCTGCTCTCTGGAGTCTTGAGCGCCCAGCGATATCAGAGGGACCTGCTGTCCTCACGGTGCCACTGCTGCGGGGCTCGTAGGCTGAGCTCACTGATACAGATCGTTAGGCTGTCTTCGGCTTCTTCCTCTCGGCCCACCGTGCCTTCATCATCGCCGATAATCTCTTCCGTATAGCTGCATTCATAGGCTTCCGACCAGTGAATTTCTTGGAGACCGTCGTAGCCTTCTTAGGCCCATGCTTGCCTTTCTGCACACGCCAACGCGAGGCTCGGGGCGCAGAGGTTCAGGACGCTGTGCGCGATACCTACACCTGGGCCACGGAGTACACCCAGACCAAGAACGAGCACTGGCTAGAGGAGGGCCGTCCCTCACCCTACGAACCGTTCCCCCGCTACGACTACCTGGCAGCTCTCTTCGATACTGGGTGCGGAACGCATCATCTGGATCGAGAAATCCCGCGACCTGATGGTCTCTTGGGCGTGCGTGGCCTATGTCACCCTGAAGGCTATGACGATTCCAGAGTGTGGCGTGCTATTCCAGACCCAGAAGCGGAATAAGGCCATTCAACTGGTTGACTACGCGAAGTGTCTCTACGATCGGCAGCCGGGCTTTCCACGTGACGCATTTCCGTTGACGAAGCCGACAAAGGACCAGTCAGCACTTTCGCCGCATTTCGGAGAAGGATCTTGAAGAAGTGTAAGCAAGAAGCTGCTTCGTCGATCGGTCACCTCAGTAACTTGCCGGCGAGCCGTAATCGACACTGAACCTTCCCGGACCAAAGCAGATGAGCCAGATAAAGAAGAGCACGTACAGGACTTCCGGAAGGTAGAGGAAATCGTCGAGCCAGTCAAGAGGCGAAAGTCCTTTAGGCATGGCGGAAAGCTTGGTGGTCAGGATGGACAGTAGATCGCATCGTTGCTTTTCGGCCGGCGCACCGAGAAGTTCCCCCGAAGTCCTGTTATGGGAAGTTCACCCAGGACGATCCCTCGGGATACAACCTTCCCGAATCGCCCAGTCTGCTGTTTTGCCAAGATCGAACGCATGCTTCAAGCTCTTTGGAACACTGTGATCAGATTGGAGATGGAATCCTAAGCTTTCTTTACTCGGAGATTCTCGAACGGCTGTTACCGATATTGTCGCGGCACCACGGACAATTACATTTGTGCTGACCCACTTCATTGAGAAAATTGTCGCAACGATTTGGAGCCGACTGCGAGGGCGGAAGCACGGATCGTGGCACGAGGGACGAAGTCTTGATCTCGGATTCCGCGTGATGGACTGTGCAGCGAATGTATTGTCTGTGCTCCACCTTCGTCGTCGGGCAACTTCATTCGGAGCGATTGACCTCGAGCAGCACTTTCGAACTGCCGTGGAGCATTACTGGGACTGTAGACGATTTTGTGACGGTCAGAGCCTCCACGTTCAACGCGAACCAACAACTTTCAACAAGGAGCGTGCAACAGACTCAATAGCAATCAATTACAAACTATGAATTTCAACAGGTTTTTATAACGTGCTAAGTCCCGGTTCGGGACCAGGGGGTCGGAGGCTCAAATCCTCTCTCCCCGACCAAGTATTTTCCAACAACTTACAGGCAGTACTGAAAGGCCAAAGCCGACCACCTGGTTTTGACTCAGGTGCTCTAGGGCGGGAACCCGCATAGATACTGCACTTCATGCACCTGAGGCGTCGCAGGACCGTCTACAAAATCGACTACAGACCTGTAGCGGAAACCCAGGTGCCCCTCGATAAGAGCGAAGGCGTTGTCAAGCGATATCTCTCCCAGGCGGTGCGTGAGCACCGCTTTTTCTACCAGCGCGGTTGAGGACCAAGGTATCACTGGAGAACTCGCGTCCGATCATGTGCTCGGTGGAAGCCATCGTTCCACCAACCATCGATTCGGCCCTAACTCTCGGCCATGATTCTTCTATGCGAACATCCCGTCGCCGTCGCCGGTGCGAAAGTGGAAATCGCAACGCGATTTCCAAGGCCGCAGGCCATCTTTTGCACCGGTCCGTCGGGATGCGAGAGCACCCAATCAACTCAACGGCCTAGCTTGCGCCGGCCAGGGGCACCCGCGGGCTGCTCTCGATGCGAACGATCTCCGGATACGGCGTTTGCGTGCGCAGCATCCAGTAGAGTCGTACCGCTAACCTTCTCGCCGCTGCTACCTTGGCCACGCCTTTCGGCTTGCGGTGGCAGCGGTGAGCATACGGTTTGCGAAATCCTTCATCCAGCCGAACCACGCTGTGCGCCGCTTCCACCAGCAGCATGCGCACGAAACGATTGCCTTGCTTGCTGATGGCCCCTAGCCGCTGATGTCCGCCCGAGCTGCGCTCGCGCGGGATCAGTCCGAGATAGCTGGCCACCTGCTTGCCGCGCGGGAAGCGGCTGACGTCGCCGATGGTTAGCACGAAGGCCAGCGCTGTAATCGGTCCCACGCCCGGTTGGGTCAGCAGCAGCCCCGCCTGCGGGTCCTGCTCGGCCGCCTGTTGCGCCGCTTGGTCTAAGGGCGCAATCTGCTGGTCCAAGTCCGCCAGCAGTTGCAGCAGGTCCTGACGACGCCGTGCTGCCCAGCCTTGCAGCGGCAACTCCCGCAAGGCCTTCTGTCCCGCCGCACTCCACAGTCGGGCTTTCTTCTGCATCCCCTGGTTCATGGCCAGATGCTGCAATCCGTTCTTGACCCGGCTGCGAATCTGCACCAGCTTGTGGCGGTGGATCAGCAGCTGCCGCAGATCGCGCTGCTCGCTGCTGGGTACCCACAGCCGCGGAAAGCGGCCTTCCAGCAGTAGCTTCAGCACATGCGCCGCATCCCGTTTATCGTTCTTCTGCTGGCGCACATAGCTGGCTCGGATCTGTGCCGCATCGCCTATCCACGCTTCATGCCCCAGCTGCTGCAGCAGGTCCACAAACCACTGACTGTTACCGGTGGCTTCCAGTCCGATCAGCGCTGGCGCCGCCAGCTGTCGATACCACCGTTCCGCCTCGCCATTGCCGTTCCCTAGCTTTTGTTCTCCCATCTCCCCAGTCTCGGGGTCGAACCAGGCAACTTGCTGCCAGCTGGGATGGTAATCACAACCTACAATAAACATCGAAGGCTCCTTTCTTCCCCAGCGTCTTTCTTGGTCCTCAACCGCAAAAGACGTCTCAGGATAGAACGCGAGCCTTCGCTCTTATCCAATCAACTCATTCGTAGGCTCTTGAATCCGAGAGGTTCATTGCCTCGTTACGGTCGTTGATGACCACCACGGCACCCTCACGAGCCAATACCTTTGCAATGCCGACGCCTATGCCGCGGCCTGCCCCAAGACGACGCCAGGAAAGCGGGGGACGAGATCATCACGGCTGGGAGTGCAGACGGCCCACTCGACTAACCGATCATTTTGCGTTGATCGCCGATGCGGCGCTCGCGTTCGTTTGCGAATCGCTCCACGCCTGCGAAAATCGAATCGGGATCGAGATGCGCTTCCGCGATCACTTCCGGTTCGAGGCCGCCGCTTCTCCAGGAATTGTCGAAGTCGGACGTGAGTGAATACTCATCCGTCAACGGACCGAGGTTGCGCAGCGGCCACATGCGTCGCGTGCCCGTTGATACCACCATCAAATCGTAGCGAGCCTCGGGCGGCAGCACGGAATCGCGATACGCTTGCGGCTGGCGATCGAACAACTCCTCGCTGATCGCCGCGATCACCTTCACGTTCACACCGGCCGCTTCGAGTTTCGGCAGCACTTTCACGAGATTCACAGTGGAACTTGATCCTTGCGCGATCACGTAACCGTGGCGCGGCTTGTCCGGCGCGAAATCGCGGATCACGTACAGGCCTTTTGCCGCAGCGCGCAGATCGGAGTCGGCGAAATGGCTGCGGTCCGCGACCGCGAAGTCGGGACGCGCCACTTCCAGCGTGATGATGCCCACGCGCGGATCGCGCGCCGCGATTTCCGCCGCCGCGAAATAGCCGGGCGCGACATCGTTGTAATCCCAAAAGCTCAAATTGATCACCTGACCGCGCGGGAACAGCTTCCACACTTGCGGCGCGAAGATGCCGAAGTGTGTGCGCGCGTCGGCCGCGGTTTCAGGACCGGAGTGCGCGGCGAGAATATGCAGCACGCCGACGCGGAATTTGCTGTCCTGATTTTGTTGACTCCAGACACGCGCCGGAGTGTACATCAGCGGCGTGAACGCTCCGTAGGTGCCGCTCAAAGCCCAAACGCCGGCGAATTTTTCGGGATCGACGGAAGCGCTTTGACTCACCAGCCCGATGGCGGTGGAAACATTGCCCGCTTCTTGAATGGGCGCTTTCAAGCGCGTGCCCAGCGGATTGTCCGTGGGACTGTAGTGTCCCCACAAACTGCCGTGCTCCACGTTGATCGACTCCGAAAGGTCGGCGGCCACCGTGAAGAATCGTCCTTCCGTGACGTAATTCATCCACTTGATGATTTCGGAAATCGCGCGCCGCGCTCCGGCCACCTCGCCCGGTTTCTTGAACAGCGCAATGCTAACTTGCTTCTCCGCACCGGAAATCGCATTGCGAATCGAGATCTTCTGCGGGTCTTCCGGTAGCGCCGCGACGCGCAGGCGATCGTCGAGGAACGGATCGCTCGAGGCTGAGATGCGCAACTTCACGTCGTCGCGCACGGTGTCGCCGATTTCCACGAGGCGATCGGCGAGACGATCGCCCAATCCGTTGCGGTCGAGCAGCGACATCACCACGTCGATGTTCGTCTTGAACTGGATCAATCGCTCGCGATTGTCGCTGACCGGGCCCTTGCGAATTCCTTCGAACTCCACGCCGTAATGCTTCTCGAATGTCTGCGCCAGCGCGAGAAAATACTCCGAGTTCATCTTCAGCGCGTAGGGATGGCTTGGGTAACTCACCAATTGATCGCCGTAGCCGGGAATTTTTCCGTCGACGGCCGCGGGCCAGTAGCCCTTGATCGTTTTGCCGATCGCGACGATTGGACGGCGGTCGTGCGGGTCCACTTCGTCCATTGCTTTCAGCGCCGCGGCCACTTCGCCGTAATCGTTACCGTTCGACAGCGTGAAGACGTTCCATCCATACGACGTCCATTGATTCACCAGATCGTAGCCGTCGAACTGCGCGGCGATCACGCCGCCAATCAGGCGATCGTCGATGCCCGCGTTGTTGTCGGAAACCATCACGCGCAAACGCTTTCCCACTTGCAGCGCGAGCGCCTGCGTCTTCAACTCCTGCGCGTGACCTTCGGTGAGCGCGAATTCGCCTTCCAGCGCGATCACTTTCGGCGAGTCTGGCGCGCCCACCACATCCCAGAACGCCGCTTTGCCCGCGGCCGTCGCGATGCCGATGCCCGAGGGACCGCCGTTCACGTCGTTGGTGCAATCGGTGCTTTCGGCATGTCCCGAGAGCGCACGAATGCCGCGGCCTTTCGCTTGCGCGAACAGCGGATGGTCTTCCAAACCCGTTTCGTGCAGCAGCGTCTTCAGCGCGCCCGCGCCGCGCCGGAATCCCAACGCGTCGATCGGCAGCATCGCGACGTGCGGGTCGACGCGATAACGCGGATCGCCGGTCTGCTGATACTTGCGATACAGCGCTTGGCCCATGATCATCCACAGCGCGTAGCACGTGGGGATCGAGTGGCCCGCCGCGAGCATGAATTTGTCGGAGTAAGGATGCTTCGGCCGGCGGTAATCGAAACGGAGTCCGCCATTTTCAGGACCGACCAAATGCGCCGCAACATTGTACGGTGTGTATGCGAGCGGTCCGCCCAGATGCCCGGTCTGCGCGTAATTTCCGAGCAGCACCAGGGTCATGCAGGTCATGTATCCAACGTCGTCGAGCAGCGGATCGTACGCCAAAGGTTGTTGCTGGGAGGGAG
>CAWJIW010000046.1:0-11584 GCA_963843005.1 uncultured Acidobacteriaceae bacterium
ACCCTGCTGGGCAATATCGGCGCAAAGGCCCAGAGCAGCCAGTGAAACCGCGTCAGCGGGCGATCAGTGCCCTACGGGCTGTGCGCCCTTCCTGACGGCCGCTTTCTTCAGCAGGAACACAACCGGGACGCAGGCGAAACACGTCAGCGCCATGTAGCGAAAATCGTCCACGTAGGACCAAAGCAACGCCTGCCCGTAGACCTGGTTCCCGAGCAGCGCATACGCCTTCCGCATGGCTTCGACCGGCCCGAAGCCCTGGGTTTGCAGATATTGCTGCAACGCGTGCAACTGGTTCTGCACGTTCACGCTGCTGGGCACAATGGAACGCACCAGCTCATTCTGGTGCAGTTGGGCATGGCGGGTGACGATCGTATTCACGATGGCAATACCCACGCTGCCGCCAACGTTACGGAAAAGATTGTAGAGTCCGCTGCCATTGCCAATTTCTTCGTTCTTCATGCTGGAAAAGGTGATGGCCGAGAGGGGCACGAAAACAAAGCCTGCGCCGAAGCCGCTGAGAACGATTGCCCAGAGAAACGACCACTGGGAGATTTCGAGGTTCGCCTGGCCAAACCGCAGGCTGCTGATGCCGAACATCGCGAACCCACTGGCAATGAGCCAGCGGTTGTCAAGCTTGCCGGTGAGAATCCCGATGATAGGCATAGCGATGATCGCGCCGACGCCGCGCGGGCTTACCGCCCAGCCCGCGGCCGAAGCCGTGTAGCCCAGCAGCTCCTGATAGAACAGCGGCAGCAGCGTGATGAGCCCGTAGATGGCGCCGCCAAAAAGCCCGATCAGAATGCAGCCCAGCCGGAAGTTTCGGTGTCGAAAGACGCGCAGGTCCACCAGGGGTTTGTCGTGCGGTCAATTCGTGCCAGATAAACGCGACGAAGGTGATGACCAGAACGAGAACCGTCCAGCGGATCCAGGTTGCGCCGAACCAGTCATCTTCCTGGCCTTTGTCGAGGACAACCTGCAGGCATCCAAGCCACACTGCCAGCAGTCCAAGTCCGATGCCGTCAATCCGGCCGGGTTTGGCGTTCCTGATATAAGGCGGGTCTTGGATGTAACGCATGATCATGAAGACGGCGAAGAGGCCGATGGGAATGTTGATGTAGAAGGCCCAACGCCAGGAATAGGTGTCGGTGAGGTAACCGCCCAGGGTTGGTCCGAGAACGGGCGCTACCACCACGCCCAGCGCAAACACCGCCAGCGCCAGGCCGCGTTTCTCCGGCGGGAAGCTTTCCAGCACGATCGACTGGGAGAGCGGTTGCAGCGCGCCGCCCCCTGCGCCCTGGATGGCGCGCGCGAAGAGGATCATTCCCAGGCTGGTGGCCGCCCCGCAGGCGAAGGAGGACACCGTAAAGATGATTATGCAGGTAATCAGAAAGCGCTTGCGGCCAAACTTCAGGGAGAACCAGGAACTGGCCGGCAGGACGATCGCATTCGCCACCAGGTAGCTGGTCAGTACCCACGTGGCTTCGTCATTGGTGGCGGACAGGCTGCCCGCAATGTGCGGAAGCGCGACCGAGGCGATGGAGGTGTCCAGCACCTCCATGAAGGTCGCCAGCATTACCGAGATGGCGATCAGCCAGGGGCTGAATACAGGCCGCGAGAGTGAAATTCCCCCCGCACCAGCGACAGTCGCAGTTGCCATCCCGGTCTTTCCTTCGTGTGAGGATTGGGCCCCGGTACTTCACCCGGCAGCTCCGGCCGCCGCCGCGGATGAAGGAGAGATGCAGCGCAGGACGAAAACGATTCCTTGGCGGATAGCTTTAGTGGGCGGGGATTAATGGATCGAGCTCGGATACGTTGGAAAACCGTCATCCCGAGTGCAGCGACGCTTTATTGGGGGACGTCACCTTTTCTGGTGTTGTCATCACGAGCGGAGCGAGGGATCTGCTATTCCCGGGATCCCGCCTCGCAGATTCCTATCGAGAAGAGAGAGGTATATCCGCGTTCATCCGTGAAATCCGCGGCTTGCCTTCAGTTTTGACTTTCTTACAGCTCCAACTCCGCCCGGATCATGTTGTCCTCCAGGTGGGAGTACATCTTGAACCCGTGCTTGACACAGAGGGCGCGCATCTCGCGGTTCTCGGGAAGCATATTCGAGACGACCATCTTCAGCTTCTCCTCGCGGGCGAATTCGATCAGGCGGCGATACAACTCCGTTCCCAGGCCCTTATGCTGGGCGGCATCGATGGCAACCGCTGCGAGTTCGGCTTCGTCGCGGCCATGCAGCTTGCTCAAGCGGCCGACCGCCAGGATTTCCTTTTCACCGCCGTCGAGAGTGCGCTCCGCCACCAGCGCCATCTCTCGGTTGTAGTCGATGAAACATGTACGGGTAAGGCGCTCGTGGGCCGTACGCTGGGTCAGCTTCAACGGCTGGAAGTAGCGCAGATACACGCTCCGTTCTGACAGCTTCTCGTGGAACTTGATCATCAGCGGCTCGTCCTCGGGCCGAATCGGCCGCACGACCACCTTTTGTCCCGCCTTGGTTGTCCACTCGCCCACCAGGTGCATCGGGTAGGGGCGGATGGCGGTGGTGGGCAAGTTCTCTTCGGTCATTTCCGTGCCGTGCACCACCACCCGGGCATCCAGAGCGAGGACGCGCTCGGGCGACGCCAGCAGCGGATTGATATCAATCTCCTTGATCCACGGCTGCTCGACCACCAATTGGCTGAAGCGCACCAGCAGATCTTCCAGCGCCGTCAGGTTCACCGGTTTCCGCCCCCGCACCCCTTTCAGAGCGGTGATGATCTTGGTCTGCTCCATGAGGCGCAGCGCCAGGGTTGAGTTCAACGGCGGCAGCGCCAGCGCGCGGTCCTTGAAAACCTCCACCAGTTGCCCGCCGGTGCCGAACAGGATCACGGGGCCGAACTGCGGGTCGAGGCTGCTGCCGATAATCAGTTCGTAGCCGTCGGGCTTCACCATCGGTTGCACCGTCACGCCTTGGAAGTGCTCGGCGCCGGCGTTGTCGGTGACCGACTGCTGGATGGTCTGGAACGCGGCCTTCACAGCATTCGCGTCCCGAAGGTTCAACTGCACGCCGCCCACGTCCGTCTTGTGCGTGATGGTGAGTGAGTACAGCTTCAACACGACGGGATAGCCAATGACTTCGGATGCCTGCAGCGCCTCCTCTTCGGTGGCGGCAATCCGCGTCTCGACCGTCGGGATGTCATAGGCCTTCAGCAGTTGCTTCGACTCATACTCGGTCAGGATGGTGCGGCCGGTCTCGCGAACGTCGTGGATAATGCGCTCAGCCTTTCCCCGCTGCAACGACGCATCCGGGTGCTGCGGCATCACGGGCGTCTCGTAGATCCCCTTCAGGTTGTAGGAGTAGCGCCACATGTAGTTGAAGGCGCGCACGGCGCTGTCGGGAAACTGGAAGGTTGGAATACCGGCCTGGTTCAAAATCTGCTCGCCGGCTGCGATTTCCGCCCCGCCCATCCAGCTCGCCAGCACCGGCTTGCCGAATCCCTTGGCGTAGGGCTTCAGTTTTTCGGCAATCTGCGTGGGATTGGTCATGTCCTGCGGGGTCAGGATGACCAGCATGCCGTCAATGCTGGGGTCCTTCGCAGCAATCTCCAGCGATTTCGAATAGCGCTCGGGTTCGGCATCGCCCAGGATGTCCACCGGGTTGTTGTGGCTCCATTGCGCGGGAAGAATGGCGTCGAACCCCTTCATGGTCTCTTCCGACAGTTCAGCCAGCGCGCCACCCCCTGCGACCAGCGCATCGGTGGCCAGCACGCCAGGACCGCCGGCGTTAGTCAGGATGCACAACCGGTTGCCGCGAGGGCGAGGCTGCTTGGCCAGCACGTCCGACATGAAGAAGATGTCGGAAATGCTGTTGACGCGCAGCACGCCGCTGCGTCGAAAAGCGGCATTCAGCACTTCATCGCTGCCGGTCAGCGAGCCGGTGTGAGAGGCGGCGGCTTTGGCGGCGGCCTCCGTGCGCCCGGCCTTAATGACGATGACCGGCTTGGTCAGCGAAACCTCGCGGGCGGCCGAAAGGAATGAGCTGGCGTCGCCAATCGACTCCATGTAGATCACGATGCTGTGGGTCCGCGGGTCATTGCCGAAGTAGTCCACCAGGTCGCCCCAGTTCACGTCCAGCATGGAGCCCACCGACACGAAGCCGCTGAAGCCAACGTTTTCCCGCAAGCTCCAGTCCAGAACAGCGGTACACAGCGCGCCGCTCTGGCTGATAAAGGCGACATTTCCCGGCCGGGCCACGCTGCGCGCAAAGGTCGCATTCAGCCCGCGCACCGGGTTCATTACCCCCAGGCAGTTGGGGCCGATAAGCCGCATCTTGCCGCGGATGTGCTGCGAAATCTGCCGCTCCAGGTCCCGGCCGTGTTCGCCATGCTCCTTGAAGCCGGCTGAGATAACGATGCCGGCGGGAATGCCCAGTTCCACCGACTCGGCAATGAGATCGGGTACAGTGTCCGCCGGCGTGGAGATGACCACCAGGTCCACTTTGTCCGGCAGCTCCCTGAGGTTGGGATAGGCCTTGATTCCCAGCACGTTGGGGCGCTTGGCGTTCACCGGGAAAACCGTGCCCCCGAACGGGCTGCTCAACAGGTTCCACAGCACCGAGCGACCGACGCTACCCGCCCTCTCCGAGGCGCCGACTACGGCAACACTATTGGGGAGGAACAATGGATCCAGAGGATGACTCTCGGACCGGTAAACGTCAGAGGATGGGTCGGCTTTGATTTGAGATTTGGCTGGACCTTTTGTGGCAGCGATAATCGTCGGCATGAAGTCCTCGCGTAGATTTGTAGGTGATGAAGCTCCAGTCTATCGCTGGCAGGCCGCCACTGGGCACAAATTTGTCACCGCAAATTGTGACGAACCTCACAAAATTCGTCATTCCCGCCTGAATTGTGCGATGCTGTAAAGATGGGAAACAAAAACGCTCCAAAACGCGAGAAAAAGAAGCCACCCAAGAAGAAAGTCGGCTAGCACCTCAATTCAAAGGTGTTACGCGGATTGCGAAGCAAGCGCCGGGTACTCGCGGCACCGTTGGTGCTATGCGAGCCTTGGCTCTATTGTGGCTGGGATTCGCAGCCAGCAGCTCGGCTGACACGGCGTATTATCGTACGGATGTCAAACCGACCTCATGTCGAGCGACGTTGGCCGGTCCTGCTCGCGCTGGGAGCCGTCGTAGCACTGCATTTCGCCTTGCCACACATACTCACGGTCGGCCCCAACTGGCTGTTAGGTGTGGTTTCCGCGGTCCTGGCCTCGGTTGTCTCGGTTTTTCATCGCCGAGGTGATGAAGAGCGTGCCTACATCGGCGGTCTGATTCTGATTGGGATCGTCACCGCTGCTCTGGTCGCCTCGCTCGTTCTCCTCATCTCCTATCTGCCGATCCACAAGCAGGCGCCTACTGAACTGCTGCAGTCGGCAGCTTCCTTGTGGATCAGCAACGTGCTGGTATTTGCGGCCTGGTATTGGAAGCTGGACGCGGGAGGTCCATACGCGCGGCAGAAGTTCAAGCGTCATGAAGCAGGCGCATTCTACTTTCCCCAAATGGCGGTTCAGGCGACATCCGCTGCGCAGTTCAACGACTGGCATCCTCACTTCATCGACTACCTCTTTCTCTCCTTCAACACCAGCACCGCCTTGTCTCCGACGGACACGCTGATCCTCTCCCGCTGGGCCAAGGCCCTGATGATGCTGCAATCGCTCATATCCCTGACCGTCATCGTGTTGCTGGCAGCCCGGGCGGTGAACATTCTGTAGGGCAAGCGGCTCCTGGGCTCACCCCTCGCAGCCTGCCTGAATCGCGGAATGGTACAATGACGGTTTCCCGCCGCAAATCTGCGGCGATGCGCCTCCTGGACTCCGACCCTTGGCACAAGCGACCACCGAAGACCGCGCCTTTACCTACGCCGATGCCGGTGTGGACATTGAGCGCGCCAACCGCACCAAGCAGCGCATCAAGTATCTCGCGCACAAGACCTTTAACCGTGGCGTCCTGAGCGAAATCGGCGGCTTTGGCGGGCTCTTCTCCATCGACAAAAAGAAGTATCAGGACCCGATACTGGTCTCCAGCGTGGACGGCGTCGGCACCAAGCTGAAGCTCGCCTTCGAGATGAACCTGCACCACACCATCGGCGCTGACCTGGTCAACCACTGCGTTAACGACATCGCGGTGCAGGGTGCTGCCCCCATGTTCTTCCTGGATTATTTCGCCACCGGCAAACTGCAATCGGAGATTGTTGAGAAGGTCATCGCCGGCATCGCCGACGCCTGCAAGCAGAATGGTTGCGCGCTGATTGGTGGCGAGACCGCCGAGATGCCGGGCTTCTACAGCAATGGGGAGTACGACCTGGCGGGATTCATCGTCGGGGTGGTGGACCGAAGCAAAATTATCACCGGCAAGGCCGTGGAGGCCGGTGACGTGCTCATCGGACTGCCTTCGACGGGCTTGCACACCAACGGTTACTCACTGGCGCGCAAACTGTTTTTCTCGGTGGCGCGCTATACGCCCGACTCCTATGTCAACGAGATCAAGGGCAAAGTCGGCACCGAGCTGATGAAGACGCACAAAAGCTACTGGCCCATCCTGCGGCGCATGATGGAAGCTGAGGCGGTCTCGGCCATGGCACACATTACCGGCGGCGGCATTACCGAGAACCTGCCGCGCGCCCTGCCCAAGGGCGTGGGCGCTATCGTGGAGTTTCACTCCTGGCCGGTCCCGCCTATCTTTGGGTACATGCAGAAAATCGGCAATGTTCCGCAAGACGAGATGCTGCGCACCTTCAACATGGGGATCGGCATGGTCCTGGTGGTCCCGGCGAAGAAGTTCAAGAAGGCCCAGACTATCCTGGAGCGCTGCGGGGAGAAGGGCTACACCATCGGCCGTATCGTCAAGGGCGAGCGCCGCGTGACCTACCAATAAATCAGCTCTGGCTGTTATCTGGCGCTGTCATCTCGAGCGCTGTCATCCCGACCGAGGACTTCAGTCCGAGTGGAGGGACCTGCTTTTGCTCAATCAGCGAAACGCTTGACCTTCAGTTCTCCAGCTTGGCCTTGGCCAGTTTCTTCACCACCTCGACGTCCTCTGAGCTGGTTACCTCGATCCGAATGGCCGTTCCTTCCGCGTATTTCTTGGCTTCAGCGATGATCTTCAGTACCCGCTTAGGAAGCTCACTGTCGCGCGCCGCCTGAATGGCCTTGTCGCCTAAAGCAAACGACGCCCCAAAGGAGCCTCGGTGGGGCGATAGATACACGATGTTCCGCGTCCGGCGTTGCAGACGCAGCGACCATCCTGCCTTGCGGGAATAGCAATTCCACTCCCGCATCACCAGCCCGCATTCGGCCGCCAACTCGGTCAGCAGCCGGTCCCAATATTTCTTTGCCGGACCCAATTCCGCGATCAGGTCACGGTCAGTGGGAGCTTCCGGCTTGCCAATGAAAGCGTTGGCGAGCGGCGCCGGTTCAGCTGCAACTTTCTTTGGCACAACAACAGTTTAGCGGCTGGACGCCGCGGGAGGACTCACCCCGTCACCTATATTTGAGAAAGGAACCATTTTGGGCGGGCCCATCCGACTTGCCCTGCCGCCTTCCGCCCTCTAGAATCGCGATGGCTCTCAAGTGCGTGGAGGAACCAATGCCAGCCGTGCAAGTCGGCGATGAAGCTCCGGATTTCGACCTCCCGGCGGTCGTCGGCAACATCAAGCAGCGCTTCAAGCTCAGCGACTACCGCGGCAAGAAGAACGTGGTGCTCGGCGTTCTACGTGCTGGACTGGACCCCGACTTGAACGGTGCAGTTGCCGGGGTACAACGCGGAACTCGAGAAGTTCTCCGGCTACGACGCCCAGGTCCTGGGCATTAGCGTGGATTCCATTCCCAGCCACATAGCGTGGCAAAAGAAGGAAATCGGCATACTCGATTTCCCCCTGGCCAGCGACTTCTATCCCCATGCGGACGTCGTCAGCAAGTACGGCATTTTGCGCTTGGGCGATCCGATTCCGGGCATCAGCGAGCGCACCGTGGTCGTCGTCGGCAAGGATGGCAAGGTGAAGTTCGTCAAGGTGTATCCCCTGAGCGAGGTGCCCGATAACGAAGAGGTCTTCGCCGTGCTGCGCACCCTCTAGCGGAACCCGTGGGCCTTGGGCTGCTGGAGAGAACCAATCTTGCAATGTAGTGTAATACAGCGTATTCTCCAAGATTATGGAGAAACAAACCCTTACTTTTCGCGCCAACCGCAGGAAAGTAAAGGCGCTTGACCGGCTCGCGCAAGCCTTGGATCGCGATCGCAGTTACCTGCTGAACGAGGCGGTGGACCAATACCTGTCGGTGCATGAATACCACGTGCAGCAAATCAAAGAGGGACTGGCCCAGGCGCGGGCGGGCAAACTCATCGACTATGAACAGGTGAAAAAGGACTGGCAAAAACGTCTGGCGCGATGACGGTCCTCCTTACTCCCCTGGCATCGGCCCACTTGCTTGCGGCCTATGACTACTTACAGGCTTCAAGTCCGGCCGCGGCAAAATCGCAGCTGACAAGAATCTTCGATACCATTGATCGTCTCCAGCAGTATCCATTCTCCGGGCGGAAAGGCAGAGTCGAGGGGACTCGCGAGCTGGTTGTGCCGCGGACGCCATTTATTGTGGCCTACGTAGTCAACGGCAACGAGATCCGGATTTTGGCTGTGCTACACGCCTCGCAACGGTGGCCGGAGTCGTTCTAGATTTCTTCTAACATAAGGCTCCCTGACAAGCCCAGGGCAGGCTTTGCGACTTCCGCGAGTCGCGTCCGCGCGCTCGCTTTGCTCAGAATGACAGGAGATGATGTTCATTTTGGGCTGGTCGTATCCTGGTTTCCGCTTGGGGTGCTTTTCTTCTGCTGCTTGTTCTTACTGACTGGTGTGGTTTCGGCAGGGACCTCGCATTTCGTCGCCATCACTTCCACTTCGCTGGCCTGGAATCGGCGCGCTTCTTTTCCCTGCTGCGACTGGTCCGCCGCCACCCATGAGCCGGTCAGTTTCACCTTGCTACCGGAATCATCCTTCAGATTGTCGGGGCCAAGGACCTGTACTCCAGTGCGATGTTGCATGCTGCGCAGAACGTACTTGCCATCTTTGTCAGGGCCACTCAAACACCCGATCAGGCTGCTGCCCTTGGCGCCGGCGGGCTTGGTGGCCGGTTCTGCATTGCTTTGTGGTTGGGGAGTATTGCTGCGAGGAGGAGTGCTCTGCGGAGTCACAGTGGGATCCTGCGCCAGTGCCGGCAGGCTGATGGCGAGCGCCAGGGAAAGAGCGTAGAGGGATGGCTTCATTGGCAGTCCTCAAGTATTACGAAGCATACCTGAGGTTCGAGGCGGAAAAGCAATTGTCAAAGCCGGGCAGTGGCGGCTGCCCGGCGCTTCTTGGCCGTGGTAGGTTCGTTTGTCCGCACGTACAGCGGAATGCGGTTTCCACCTGTCCCCTACGACGCAGGCGCCGCTTTCTTGTGCTTGAAGCCGGAGAACAGCGCAAACGCCAGCGGAACCACGCTGGACGCCAACTGGGCTGCGGCCAACGCTTCCGCCTGCACCGTCTTGTCGGAGGATTCGGCCGCCACGCCCGCGCCCGCGATCTGCAGAATTTGCTGGGTGGCGGCCACGTGGTCCGCGCCATATTGCTGGATTTCCGGCGTGACCGCTTGCGCGATCTGGGCGCCGGTGCTGATTTTGGAGAGTATGGTTGCGAAGTCCATGGTTGTGTCCTTTCTTTGTTACGACTTGGTTTAGGTCACCTGAGGCAATTGCCGGCCGGGATTAATCCGGCTTGAACCATCGACGCATCCGGGATTACCGGCGCGCGCGCCGCTTCTTGCGTTCGCGGGCTGGAGGAGCGCGGCGTTGCAATGAGCCCCCCGGTTGAATTGGTTAGTTGCAGCGAGCCGCGGAATGGCGCACGCCGTCGCTGTAGTTTGCCGAAAATCCAGCCGCGAAGCGGCGACGGTGCAGTGAGCCCCGGGCGCAAGCCCGGGGGTAAGAGTGGGAAATTGGCCGGAGCCGCGTAAGCGGCGGCACAGGTTCCAGCGCCGGCATGCGCGCAGACAGGTATATCCCACGTTGTGGGGACGTCACGGCTGAAGCCGTGCCCTTGCAAATCGCCATCCGCTGCCGCGCGGGCACACTTATCCCACAATGTCAGATATCATGCGGCCGCGGCTAATGCTTGTAGCGCAGGTAATCGATGGCCAGGTGGAAAAGCGTCAGAAAGCTGGCCAAGGCCGCGGCAATCCCGGTGAAGCGTTGCAGATAGGCTTCATGGCGCTCGACGCGCTCCTCCAGTTCCTGCATTTTGCCTTCGTTTCCGTTGCCGACTACCCATCTCATGTGGGCTTTCAGCTCGGACAAATCCGACAGAACTTTCTGTTCGAAATCAGTCATGACGGCACTCATAGTGGATAGTCCACATGCAGCAGCGCCGACTCGCGCGAGTACTTCACTGGCGATGAATTGTCGTACTGCCGCAGGTAATAGCTCTGCACGCGCGAAAGCCGCGGCAGGCTGAAGGTTTGGGTGGAGAAGCGTCCGGCAAGATTGCCGCTGCTTCCGGCGCCCCAGCCTCCATCGCTGCGGCGCACTTCGATGCCGCCTCCTGGCGGCGGGGCGACTCCCGCGTCCACGGCGATGTAGGTCGCGATTACGTTCGTGACCTGCGCAGCCGTCAACGAGGGCAAATATAAAGATGACGATCCGGCGGTGGTCGTGAATACGGTACTCACGGGCACCGGCAACAACATGTTTTCGAATTGAAACGACAGCGATTCAGCCGCGTCGTTCGCGAACCGGATGGCGTACTGCGAGCGATCCGTGGCGAGCGAGACCACCTGCACGTCCACCTCGCGAACGATGGCGTTGAACGCCGCGCCGCGCGAGGGAACCGACACCTGCACAGCGTCGGAGGGAAGCACGTCGCTGGCCGGCAGACAATCACTGATGATGCGATACTCGCCAGCCTGGGCCGGTTGGATCGCGTCGTCCAACAGGGCCAGGGCCGCAGTCTCGCAGTCCATCGAGGTCGGCGCCGGCGGCAGCTTCAGCTTGCGAACGTAGCTGCGGCGCCCGCTGTCACTGCCCTTGCGATGCGCGGCAATGCTGTTCTGGTCCTGCACCCGCGCCGTCGCCCGGCGACTGCTGCGGTACGCGATGACCACCTGCTCATTCTGCTGCGGCGGATACGGTGGATAGAAGCGCAGCACACCGGTGGAGGTCACATAGCACTCGCCGCCGTCGGCCAGGGCGCCCGCCAGTCGCGTGCGGAAGGACCCGTTGGGAACCATGCTGCGGATTTCCGCATCCACGATGTGCTGCAGGCGGGTAAATGACACGCTGGCGTAAACGGCGCTCGCGTTTACCAGCGCGTAAACCCCAAATGCCGGAGGGGCCCAAAGCACATCGTCGAACAGCACCGTTGCCGGCGCCGCCAGCGTTCCCGGATTGTTGGGATCGACGTCGTGCACGCTCAGCACCGCGCGCAGCGCGGCCGCAACGGTATCGCCGCCGCGCCCGGCGCCCGCGGGATGGACCGACGACAGATAAGTCTGATGCAGGCGGTGGGCTTCGTTGCAGAAC
>CAWJIW010000047.1:0-51618 GCA_963843005.1 uncultured Acidobacteriaceae bacterium
TCGAAATCAGTCATGACGGCACTCATAGTGGATAGTCCACATGCAGCAGCGCCGACTCGCGTGAATACTTCGGTGGCGAGGAGGCATCGTATTGCCGGAGGTAATAGCTCTGCACGCGCGAAAGCCGCGGCAGGCTGAAGGTTTGGGTGGAGAAGCGTCCGGCAAGATTGCCGCTGCTTCCGGCGCCCCAGCCTCCATCGCTGCGGCGCGCTTCGATGCCGCCTCCTGGCGGCGGGGCGACTCCCGCGTCCACGGTGATGTAGGTCGCGATTACGTTCGTGACCTGCGCAGCCGTCAACGAGGGCAGGTATAAGGATGACGAGCCGGCGGTAGTCGTGAATACGGTACTCACGGGCACCGGCAACAGCATGTTTTCGAATTGGAACGACAGCGACTCAGCCGCGTCGTTCGCGAAGCGGACGGCGTACTGCGAGCGATCCGTGGCGAGCGAGACCACCTGCACGTCCACCTCGCGAACGATGGCGTTGAACGCCGCGCCGCGCGAGGGAACCGACACCTGCACAGCGTCGGAGGGAAGCACGTCGCTGGCCGGCAGACAATCACTGATGATGCGATACTCGCCAGCCTGGGCCGGTTGGACCGCGTCGTCCAACAACGCCAGGGCCGCATTCTCGCAGTCCATCGAGGTCGGCGACGGCGGCAGCTTCAGCTTACGAACGTAGCTGCGGCGGCCGCTGTCACTGCCCTTGCGATGCGCGGCGATGCTGTTCTGGTCCTGCACCCGCGCCGTCGCCCGGCGACTGCTGCGGTACGCGATGACCACCTGCTCATTCTGCTGCGGCGGATACGGCGGATAGAAGCGCAGCACGCCGGTTGAGGTCACGTAGCACTCGCCGCCATCGGCCAGCGCGCCCGCCAGTCGCGTGCGGAAGGACCCGTTGGGAACCATGCTGCGGATTTCCGCATCCACGATGTGCTGCAGGCGGGTAAACGACAGGCTGGCGTAAACGCTGCTTGCGTTCACCAGCGCGTAAACCCCAAATGCCGGTGGGGCCCAAAGCACATCGTCGAACAGCACGGTTGCCGGCGCCGCCAGCGTTCCCGGATTGTTGGGATCGACATCGTGCACACTCAACACCGCGCGCAGCGCGGCCGCAATCGTATCCCCGCCGCGCCCCGCGCCCGCGGGATGGGCCGAAGACAGATAAGTCTGATGCAGGCGATGCGATTCGTTGCAGAAGAGTTGCGTCGCCAAAGCATACTGATGTCCCGGCGTGGTCGTAATCACCGGGCCCGTTAGCGCACCGTTTACCAGCGCCTGGATGGCGCAGTTGCTGCCGCTGGGGACGATCTTGAATCCTGCTATGCAATTGGCGTCGCCGAAGCCGCCGCTGTAGATCCCGCCGATGGTTCCGCTCGACGGAGCATTGAAGACAACCTGGCCGTGCTGCATCATGAGGCCGCCGGCCAGCTCCAGCCACTCCACGAAACTGACCGTTGCCGGCCCTCCGCTGACCTGTAACTGGCCGCCGCTGACCGACACCGCACCCTGCGGGTCGTTGATCTCCCACAACGTAGGACTCAACGGCGCCGTGGTGTAGTCCTCCTCGAACAGGGTTATCGCGGTCTTGCTGAACGGGCTCTGCGAAAGGTAGAAAGCCAGCGTAGTGCCATCGCCCAGAAAGTAATCGCGCGTGTAGGTTGCCGGCTCCAGCTCACCGATGATGGTCACGTCATTGCGCAGAAGGTCCGGCTGGAGCAGTGTCAGCCCCTCGGGCACGAACCCTGCATCCTGGTCGCTGATGGTGAAGCTCGCCTGCCCCACCGGCTGGAAGTACAACTTGCCATCCTGCGTGCGGTAGTTGGCGCGGGCGATGGCCGCCAGTTCCTGCGCGTGCTCCGTCCAGGTTCTCTGCGGCACAATGGGGAACTGGTTGAGCGGGCTTACGTCCTGCACGCCCGACAGGTCGAGGCCGCCGGGGAGCACGTCGTTGGCGAGTGTCCGCAGCGCGTTGCCGGCTTGGCGCCAGGCAAACGGCGTCCTCACCGGCAGCGCATTGCGATCCAGGAGCCAGGAATCGTCCACGGCCTGTAACGTGTAGCGCCAGGCTGCCGCCTGCTGGCCGTAGCCAAGATACTGCTGCTCGGGTGCGACGGCGAGATATCCGCTGAACAGGTGTAAGCCGTCGCTGCGCTGCAGGATCACACGCGCTCCGCTGAGCGGCGGCTGAAACCCGGGGCCGCAGTTCACCAGGCACGCCGTCAGCGTGGCCGCGCAGTTCAAGCGCCGCGTGATCTTTGGCAGATGCGCCGTATCCACGCAGGCGGTGTAGTCCTGTAGCCCCAGGCCGTCGTTGTTGTCGATAAGCAGGTTCATAAGGTGTCCTGAGAAATATCGCGGTAGAGCGGGCCTTTCAGGCCCGCGTCAAAGCGTCGCCACAGCCTTAACTTCAGCCGGGAGGTCTGGACCTCCGCGCTGAAGACCTTCTTCTTACTCGCTCCTGGACGCAGACCTGAAGGCCTGCTCTACCAAACTCGCGGCTGTCTCAGTACACCGCCGCTGTGGCCGCCGGTAGATAACTGCGGTAGCACAACACGCTCTCGCCATCGTTGACATCGGTGGTGGGCAGGGCGTGGAGGCTGGCGTGCAGCATGTTGCTGAACAGCGGTGCGGCAAATTCCTGCCGCGTCTCGCATGGGCTGGCCGCCACCTGCAGCCGCGGATAGTAGAAGCAGGCGCGGCCTCCACTATCGCCCGCAATGACGAACAACGCCGACCACTCCTGGAAAAAGCGGCTGCCTTCGCGGTCCACGAATGCCATCACTTTCTGCACGCTCATGCCCGGGACTGTCGGCTTGGTGAGCAAGGGCTGGGCCAGGGGCAGCGAATTCGGCGTCTTGCCCGCAACCCGCGACACATTAAAAGTGACGCGCCGGATCAAATCCACGTGCACGGTGGGATCAAGCGGCGCTGCCAGGTACGTGGCCGCAATCCCAGCGCCCAGGTAGCCGGTTGTGCCGGTGTAATCGGAATCGACGGCCACCATGTCTCCCGCGTTGAACAAGGCGAGCTGATCGGGCGTCAGCACCAACTCGCTGGCGCCGGACTGTGCCTGCAGCGGAGACGCCGGGACCGCGGCGCCTCCCGAACCCTGCGGCGCGCCCAGCGGTATGACCGCGAGCACATTCATCTGCTGCGTGCCGCTGGCGATGGCCAGCTGCAACTTGCCCCACGAAGTCAGGTCAAACTCCAATTGCGCTTCCGGCTGCATGCGGTATTGCACGGTGATGCTGCCGTTGGGGCCGCAGCGCAGCGCGTCATACCTGGTCGCGGAGGTCCGCTGAAAGTTCTCCACCCAGCCCAGATCGAGCCACGGTTCCGGCGGCGAATCCAGATCGAAAAGGCCTTGTGCCGCCGGATCGAACGGGGTGAACGAGCCTGACGTGCGGTCCACCGGTGCAACATAGGCCCGCACCGCTCGCGCCAAGGGCGCCATCTGCGAACGTTTCGCATTGGGATTGCTCATCGTTGGTTCACCTCGGGATAAAAGAACACTGTGATCGTGACCTCGCGTCCGACGTACGGTTGCACCGTCTTGGCCGCGCCCAGCAGCGGTGGTGCCCAGAAGATGGTGGAGCCCAGCTCGACCTCCGCCCCGGAACTGTAGTCGCACTTCGCCGTTTGCGGCGGCGCGCAGATGGCCAGCAGGTCGTTGTCCAGGCTGGCCAGGTCGCGCCCGCGGTCGAGCCCTCCGTTGTCTTCGGAGCCCTTGGTGACGTACGAGATGGTGCACTCCATCGCCATCAAGGTACCGGCGGAGGGCTGCACCGCGCGGGCGTTGCCCCACTGCAGGTAGAAGGTGTCGCACAACGGCGGCGCGGCGCTGGGCGGCTCGTTCTCGACGACCGCGATTGCCGGGCGCGTGGCCCCGTCGAGCGTGACCGTGCGCTGCGGATCGACCGCCACCAGCCGGTCGCGCAGCTCCACGTAGAAACTGTCCTTGGTTGCTTGCATGGCGCCTACTCCGTTGCCACAATGTGGTAGAGATATTCCGAGCCGGCAAAGTGGTCGATAATCACCGTGTCCACGTGCATCAGCTTGTCGTGATACAGCACGCCCTCGGCGGTCAGCAGCCACGCCGCAATGTTTTCCACGCCATGCGCGTCGGCGAGCGGTTTTAACGCCCGGGCGCTGAGGGTCACCTTGAAACGGCGGGCGCCGCTGGCGGAAGGCAGCATGGTTTCCACCAGCGCGGGCTCAATCAGCAAGTCCTCCGAGACGGGGAGGCGTAAGCCCGAGTTGGCTGTTGGTGTCGCCGGTGGAAGGCGCCAGAATGCGCAACGTGATCTGGGTCGCGCCCAGCACCCGCAACATGGCATCGGCAGCGCGACGGGTCACGCAGGCGCGGCCCTGGATCAGGCCCAGCGGGATTTCGGTCTCAGACATATCAGCCCACTTTCTGCGCCACGTAGGGCGCCAGCATGGTTTGCACGTTGGAATCCAGCAGCGAGTCGGAGAAGTACTCCAGCCGCATCGTGTTCAGCGTTCCCGCATGAACATTGAGCGCGGGATTGGCCTGGGCGTTGCGCACGATCTGCGCGCAGGCGAACTTGACGGGATCGGGTATCGCCGCAAATCCGGCGGTATAGGTGAGCTCGATCTCGTCATAGGCCAGGCCCAGCGGATTGCACAGCCAGGAAACTTCCCCGGTGTCGGCGAAGAAGTCGAAGGAGCTGACATCAATGTCAACCCAGGTGCCGGGCAGGGAGTAAACCAGTGCAATTTCGGTACTGATGTCCCACAGCGTGGGATCTTCGCCGCGGCGGGGCGGCGCGTACCGGCCCCGGCCCGACACCAGCGGCGATGTGTTGCCCTGGACGATGGCCAGCGGCAGGTTGGTCAGCCGCATATTATTCAGGCCCGCCATGACCCGGATGCGCTCCGTAAACTGGGTCACGGCCAGGGTCGGCCGCCGGCAGTGAGCGTTGATGAGCGACGAGCGAAAGCCACCAACGACGGGGCCGTGGCGGCCTCCAGCCCGTAGATCTCGTATTCAGAATCGGATAAGTAATTCATGCGGCACTCCGTATCTGTCCTTAGCTGCACAGGAAAAAAGCTTTAGCCTCTGAGGCACGTCGTCCGAACCCGCTAGCACGAGGGACTTGATCGGTGGAGAGGCGCGTACCTCAGAAGCTGAAGCCGGTTTCGTGGGCAGCCTCACTTCCGCAATAGCGATCCGGGGTTGTTTGGGTAGAGCGGCGCTTCAGCGCGCGTCCAGACGCACCCAATGGATTCCGGGGCTTGCCGTTCAGGGGATAGCCCCGGGCAGTACGGTCCCCCCGACTGAAGGCCTGCTCTACATTCAGCAGAGAGGGGACAGCGTCGCTGCCCGCCCCGCGCAGGCAGCGGAAACAGGGATCGTTCGCAACCTGGCCGCTGCCAGTCGCGACTACCGGTCGACGACCACCTTGTAGTGCGCGTAGCTGGCGCCTTTGACCACCACGCCGCCAAACTTCACCACCACCATCTGCGAGGCCAGCGAGCTCGGCGTGCCGAGCTGGAAGACACGCGGGTTGGGATTGGTGAGCCAGTGATACTCGATCATGTCTTCGCTGACGATGTAGCACAGGCAGCTGCGCCGTGCCGCTGCCCGGCGTGCCGGTGTAGGGAATCGACCACTCGGGAATCAGCGGCAGTTCGCCCGCCTGCGTGGATAGCGTCTTGACGCGCAAGCCGCCCGCCACCTCGGTGGTGGAGAGCACCACGTTGAACTCGGTTTTCATCTCGCGGTCAATCAGGTCAAGCAGCACCGGATTGGAGTAGATGGCGGTCGGCCGCACCTCGTAATTGCTGTTGGCGACCATCTGCGCGATGGTGGACTTCAGGCCGTCCACGATGCTCGCTCGTGTGGAATGGTGGTCGACGTTGCCGCCATCGTTGATCTGACCGCCCACGCCGTAGTACTGCGGCGTGGTCGGGTTGGACAGCGAGGTGTCGTTGCCATTCCACAAGTGCGACGTCGTGGGTGCGCAGCAGGCCCTCGACGGAGTCGGCCAGGTCCTTCGCCTGCAGATAAGCGAACTGGCTTTGCTGCGAGCCGACCTCGATGTCGAAGACGTTGTAGTTGATCTGCGAGACCAGGCACTTCAGCGGAACACTGCGCTCCGACCGGGTCGGCGTGACCAGCGCGGGGACGATGTTGCGCGGATCGACGAAGGCTTGCGCCGCCGTCAGGCGCGGGAATGGCGGTCTCCTCGAAGAAGCGCGACGGGATGGCCGGTCGCCGGCACTTGCTTGATGCGCTGGCCGAACGCGCCCCGACGGCGCACGATGTCGGTGATTTCGGTCTGGTAGCGATCGATCTCGATCGCGCCCGGGCCCATGTAATCGGCCGCGGCTTGCAGATTGACGAATTGTGCTTTCATAGTTGTCCTTTCGAAAGGAAATGGCGGCCGCAGCCGCCATGAGTTGTTGGAAGCAACTAGCAACTAGCGACGAGCAACTAGCAGCTGGCAACTAGCGACAGATCTGATGAATCGCTTTGATCAGGGCACGGCTTCAGCCGTGCCACTGCGGTCCGCCAGGTAACGGGCTTCAGCGCCTGAGGGAACGGCTATTCGGCATCTGCTCCGTATTCACGCGATGAGATACTAATTGCTAATTGCTAGTCTGCTGTTGCTCTGTGTTGAGGCGCTATAGACGAGGATTCCGGCCCGCGCCAGCTCCGCCTTGACGGCGATGCGCTGCTCGATGCTGAGACCGGCCAGCGCCTTCTCGATAACCGGAGCCTCAATCAGCGCGTCACCTTCGACGCCTTCTTTGGCCAGCAGCGCGCTCACCATCGGCGACAGCGTCTTGCGGCGCGCGGTGTCAGCCTGCGCCTTGAGGTTCTGGTTGGTCTTTTCCAGCTCCGCCAGCTTGCTGCGCAGCGCGCGGTCGTCCTGCGTGCTGGCTTGCAGGTCGCCGTCATCGACGGCGGCGACGATGCGGTCGATCTTGGCGTGCAGAGAGGCGAATTGGCTGTCGAGGTTGTGCAGCGCATCGGCCAGCGATTGCGTAGCCTGCGCCATTTGGCCGGCGAGCGTCGCCATGTCGGGAGTGGTGTTCTGAGTTGTTTCCTGATCCATGGTTATGTACTCTTACTGTGTGGGATATGGTCTCGCTAAGCGAGCCGGGTTAAGTGTGACGCACAGGCATCGGTCGGCACGGGTAGATATGCCCGCTCTTCGGTAACGGCAGCCGCCGTAGATGGATACAGGCTAGCGATAGCTCGTCGGCCCTTCATCCCATTCGCTTCCGCGCCACGACGCGTCCGTGTCGTCTCGCCGGACTGGCTCAGCCAGCGGCTGCCACCGCCGTTCCCATGGCAACGCAGACGTAGCAGTATCGGATTGGCTGAAGCACTGCGCTCGTTGGGTCCATCGGACACCAGCAGTTGATGCACATCTGGTTAGCCTAACGGCCTGCCTCGCTAGTCCGCTCCAGCCCTTGCCAGCGCTATCCACGTCTGCGGATAGGCGGCCTTTCCCGCCGCAGCACCGCAGCCCCAGTGAAGGTAAACGCGGTCGCAGTCCAGATCGGCGGCGTCCTGGTCGGGTATTTCGACACGGGTGATCTCATACGACATGCCCAGCGTTGTTCCTCCGTGCGCACCGATTTCGTTCACGACGTCCGGGAAAATCGTGCGCGAACAGGTATCCGCCGATGGCGAGCTGCCCAGTGGCATTGGCGGCTCTCTCCGGCGTGCAGCGGCTCGATGCTGGCCTCGGTGATGATGCCGATCTTGCGCCGGGCATCGTGCTGACTGAGCGAGGAGCGTAGTCCAGCGCCATGCCCAACAGCGAGGGCAGGGCCGCTTCCGTGGCGGCTACGCGTCAGCATCACGCGATGTCCTCGCGCCCCGCTGGGCGCGCGCTGCGAGGCGACGCCGACCAGGGTGAGAACTCCGCGAAAGGGCAGCCGGTTGGGATGTCCGGCGACCTCCGGCATGGCCAGCGCCATGGCTTCAAGTTGCAGGTTCATGATGGTTCCTTGTATGTCTCACGTTGTCGCGAGGGGAAGCAACTAGTAATTAGCAGCTAGCAATTAGCAGCTAGCAATAAGCGAATGACGAACCGTGCCACCATCTTTAATGCTGTCATCCTGAGCGCAGCGCTCGCCGCTTGCCTTTCCGACCCGCCTGTTTCGCGGGTCGGCGGGCGCGCGAGTCGAAGGACCTGCTTTTACTCTCGGGTCCATCGCAGTCCCGCGAACCGCAGATCCCTCGGCTCGGACTGAAGTCCTCGCTCGGGATGACAATCCTCTGGCGAACGGCGAAGAGCGAACGCGAATAGCGAAAACAGCGAACAGCGAAGAGCGGCCGTCTACTGCATCGCCGGCGCATCCGCCGCGCCGCCCTGTTTCTCCGGCAGCGGCGGCAGGCCGCGCATGCGGCGCACTTCGTTGACCGTCAGGACGCCACAGCCAATCAGGACCTGCTGAATTTCGCCTGCTCCAACTCATTAGGCGCATCCACATCGGTGAAGACGAACTCCAGGTCGTCCCACCCCAGGCGCTTGGCAATCACGTCGCGCGTGAGGTGCTCGCGCAACAGCCGCGCCACCGGCACCACGGCGGTGCGGAAGGCGTCGTCATACTGCGTGGTCGCGGTGTTGCGATTGACGTCGCGCTCCAGGCCCAGCAGCATCGGCGGCAGATCGAAGGCGTCGGCGATGATGCGGATCAGGAACTCCTGCCATTGCAGCCGCAGGTCGGCATCGGTGCCGCCGCTGAAGCGCAGCACCTCGGGCTTGGTCTCGACCGACAGGATGGGCACTTTGCCGGTGCCTTCAATTTCGTCCTGCCACCAGCGGATGAGCCGCTCGTGGTGCTGCGGAGTCAGGTTCTGCAGCCACAGCGCGTACTGCACCACGGTGTTGCTGGCCAGGCGCGACGCGAAGCGGTGCGCGCACAGAAACTCGTGAATGGTTTCGAACGCGACCTCCAGCTTGCCCAGCCCGAACGGCGTGTGCGTCCGCGGATTCAGCCGGATGTACGACAGCTCTTCATCCGCCAGCGTGATCTCGGCGTTCGGCGTGAAGAGCCCGTGGCCTGCACATAATGCGGCGACGACGGATTGCCGTCCCAGTCGGTGCGAATGCGAATGCTGGCCCCGTCCACCGGCCACAGCACCAGCGGTCGCTCGGCATCGCCGGTCAGGTCGAGCTCGATCGCCCCGAAACCCCCGACCAGCACGTCTTCCAGCACCTGCTCGATCAGGGAGCGGAAGGAGTCCTCGCGGATTCGGCTGCTCGAAGTTCAAGGACTAGCGTGGCAATGCGCTCCGCCGCATTGGGCAGATCGTCGAGCGCGCGGCCGTGCCGCGGCTGAATCCGCCACTGCATGCCCGCGATGCGGTCCTTAATGGTGTTGATCGCTTTGCGCGCGATCGGCATTTCGGCGAAGCGCCGCAAGTTGGCCGGCGTCGGTTTGGGCATGACCCCGGCACGCACAAGCGTGGGTGCCCCCGGAGTGAATATGGTTGGAAGCGGCACCGTCCTGCGGGCAGGGGGTCGGCGCTGGTGGAGCTGCAGCGCGGCAGTGGAGAAGTCCCGGCGCAGGGTGCCCCACCCTTCTTCGCGAAGCGAAGAGGGTGGGAGTTCGGATCCGGCGATGCGGCGCATCGCGCCGTGAAAAGTGTCTCGCATGTTCATGAGTTTTCCGCCTGTGGTGAAACAGTGGTCAGTGGCCAGTTGTCAGTGGCCAGTTTCGAAACACGTGCGTTTGTCGTGAAAAATAAGAAAGCGCTCCGAAGGGGAGCGCAGGATGAATTTTGCTGGGACGCCAGCGCCGTAGGCGCGACATAAGTTAGCCCAGCGCTTCAGCGCTGGGCCGGCGTGTATTACGGTCCGAGTCCCGCAGGGACGGTCACCCAATCGGTGCTGACTTGTGTTGTGCCGTGCCTACGGCACTCGTGTTTTTGCGTCGCTGAACCCACCTGAAGCGCTGGGCTATACCTGTGCTGCTCCGACGGTCGCACGTGCGAAATCCAGCCGCGTAGCGGCGACTTCCTTTGAGCCCGGGTGCAAACCCCGGGGAACGTGCCATAAGAAAATCGGGAGCCGCGTAGCGGCGACCCCTAATCCAATAGGTATTCCGGATCGTATTGCACGCCGGCCCGCTCCAACATCGCAATGTATTCTTCCTCAAACGGCATGCCGACTGTGATGTTCCCGCTGATGCTCGATATATTGCGTGACTGCCGTGATCGCTGTCGGACTCACGCTAATCGCGCCGTAACCGTCCTGCCACGCGAAGTTCGGCCACCGCTGATGCATCCGGTGCGACGAATTCGCCTTAAGCTCGCGCATCACATCGGCGAGCGTCCTCGTTGACGGCACCGCCAGAAGCATATGGACATGGTTGGTCGTGCCTCCGATCGCGAGAACGTTAATCTGTGCGCGTGAGAGGCAACGGTACGCATCATTGACCAGAGCTTCTCCGGCTCCGCAATGAGCGGCAGACGCCCCTTGGTGCTGAAAACGCAATGAACGAAAATGACCGAATAGGTGTGCGCCATGGTCGCCGCTACGCGGCTCCTGTCTTAAATATTCCTTATACCCGGGTTTGCACCCCGGGCTCAAATCGAAGCCGCCGCTGCGCGGCTCGTTTCCCGCCAAGTCCGTGTATCCGCTGCAGGGACCACCTTACAGCCGCAACTCCACCCTCGCCCGCTCCGCGATTTGCGGCATCTCGCTGACGCGCGCCACCGCGACGTCGCTGTTTTGCAGCGTCGCCAGCGCGAAAGCCACGCCTTCATCCTGAAGGTCGAGGGCGTCCTCGGTGATGGCGGTCATGTCGGACATGGCGTGCTCGGCCGCGTTCAAGCCTTCGCGCAAGTCCGAGTAGCTGAACGCCAGCACCTTGGCCGAATCCACATCAGTCGCCAGCGACAGCGCATGAAACAGATGAATCACTCCGTTGGAGCGGTAGCCGCAATCAATCTTCAGCGGATCGCCCCTGCGCGTGTAACGCGCGACCTCGATGTTCTTCAGCATCAACGGCCACACACCGGCCTGCTCGAATGCGTCGCGCATGACGTTGAAGATCACGCGGCGTCCCGTCTGCACGCGCCGCCCACGCGCGGCGGACTCCAGGTACGCCTGCGCCAGCTTGCCCAACTCGGCTGAAGGAGACTCGGTCAGCACCGCGGTCATGGGCGCCAATTCCAGCGCGCCGGAAAACGATTGCTGCATCAGCGCCAGCAGCCATTCGCGGCGCGACATCGGCTCGCGATAGTTGATGATCTCGGGCGCCCGCGATTGCAACAGACGCCGCAACTCGCTCTCGTAGGATTCCAGCAGCTCGACATCAACCTCGGGATCGAGGCAGCGTACCCGCCGCCAGTCCCGCGTGAAGCGCACATCGGTGAAGCCGCCGGCGCCGCTTTCCAGCAACACCACGCCCACATTGACGAACTCGCCCTTCACCACGTCGGGAACGTAGCGCAGGAGAAAGAATTCGCATTGTTTGAAGTCAGCCATTAGCAATCGGCAACTATTCACTAGCAACTGTGATTCAGCCCAGCTCCTCAGTAATGGGCACTCGCCAACGCCCAAGCCGCGAAGCGGCGACTTCGCCTTGAGCCCGGGGTGCAAACCCCGGGTAACGTGCCATAAGAAAATTGGGAGCCGCGTAGCGGCGACCCCTCAATCCAATACGTATTCCGGATCGTATTGCACGCCGGCCCGCCGCAACATCGCAGTGTATTCCTCCTCGAACGGCATTCGACTGTGATGTGTCCCGCTGGTGAGCAATATATTGTGTGACCGCCTTGATTGCCGTCGGACTCACGCTAATTGCTCCGTAACCGTCTTGCCATCCGAACTTCGGCCACCTCTGATGCATCCGGTGCGACGAATTCGCCTTACGTCGCGCATCAGATCGGCAAGCGTCCTCGTTGACGGCACCGCCACAAGCATATGGACATGGTTGGTGGTGCCGCCGATCGCGAGAAGGCTGCATCTTGCCGTGAGAGGCAACGGTACGCAACATCGACCAAAGCTTCTCCGGCTCGGGAATGAGCGGCAGACGCCCCTTGGTGCTGAAAACGCAATGAACGAAGATGACCGAATAGGTGTGCGCCATGGTCGCCGCTACGCGGCTCCCCTCTTCTTAAAGACTCCTCGTACCCTGGGGTTTGCACCCCGGGCTCAAATCGAAGACGCCGCTGTGCGGCTCGCATCTTACCGTCTGAGACTCGAACCCTGAAGGCATGATGCCCTCACCCCAATGGTTTCATATCGAAACGTCGAAACTCACAAGCTCGAACTTGAAACTCCACACCACCCAATATCCCGTTCCTTCTTCCTGCCCTTTGTGTTTTCCTTGGTATATCAACCCCATTCTCTTCCTTCTCTGTGCCTCCACGCCCCACCGGTTCGCAACTAATTCACCACCTCGCGCCAGTTTGGGAAGGGGTTCCGCGATGAACTCCGAAAATCCTGAATCAGTTCCCTGACCCGCGCCCGCCGCGTCAGCAAACGCGAGAGCAATCGTTCCAGCTCGTCGGTTTCTCCCCCATACCACTCCGGTGGAATCTCCTCCGCCAGCGGCCACAAGGAGCTCTCGGGAAAATTCTCAATCTTGCCCAGCCAGGGCTCGAAGCTGTCCCACGATGTGACACATGCGTACACATCGTTGCGCCCGAAGACGCCGCGCAACGGCGCATCGGGAAAATTCCACTCGCCGGCGTTGAAGCAGTAGCCCTGATCAATGAAGCTGGCGGTGAACTTGCGTTCGCGCGCCCGCTTCCAGAAGGCCGCCTGGCGGCCATTGGCGTTGCAGGTCCACTTGTCGAGCGCGAGAACACCGGCGAAATCGCGCAGGTTGCGCACCCGCGCGATCATGGCCTCCGGCAGGTAGTCGTACACCTGGCCTTCCTGTGGCGACACCACGTAGCGCGAGCCGAACGACAGCCCGGCGGTGAACATGGTCAGCCGCCCACTCATCTCGATGCGCAAATCGGGCGTGTGTTCCAGCAGCCATGGGTTCACATCCACGATGGCGGGCACCGGCACCGGCAGCCCGATCATCTCCGCCAGGCGCGTGCCCAGCCAATCATTGACTAGCACCCGCGTGTGCTGAGGATTGTTCTGGAACTTGACGACGTAGTAATAGCCATCGGCGCAGCGCATCATGTGACTCTGCGCGCCGCCCCGCATGCGGCGAACGTGTTGGACCGCCTGAATCAGCAAGAGACCCGTTCGGGTGCCCCACCCTTGTCGCCGTCTTTTGGCGAGAGGGTGGGAGACCTATCTCATCCCTGCCGGGAGCGACAGGGCGGTCTCTCAGCCGACCAGCGCTGTAGGAAACCGCCCGCAACGGCCATCGCGGCCGTACGTCACGGCCATCGCCTCCGCGTCGCTTCGAAATGACTTACGAAGCTGTCATCCTGAGCGCAGATTCACCAGGCTTACCCTTCGCTTCGTCATCCTGAGCGAGCGTCCCTGCCTTTGGGACGAGAGTCGAAGGACCCCTATTGGGGCGGGTCACTACCCGCATAGGGCTCCTTCGACTCCTCGCTCAGGATGACGAACAATGGAGCACAAGCCTATCGCGGCAGTTTCCGCGTTTCATCCTAGCGCGGATGGACCGCCATTGCGCCGTCACCCGTCACACATGCGTGTGCGGTCGATTTTGTCGCTCACGCCGTTACCAGGGCGGCGAACTCCGGCTCCCGCGCCGGGGCCTTCTGCACCCCCGGCTGCCGGATGCGCAGTTCGCTGCGGACAGCCAACGCGATGGCCATGGCCATGACGGTGTCATCATGCGCGCCGGAAGCGGCGGCACATCGCCCTTCCACGCGCACGAACGTGCGGCACTCCTGCAGCAGGCGATGGCTGGCGAACAGCTCGGGCCGGTTTGCCAGCTCGGCCTCGAAGCCAGACAGCATGCGATTGCGCGACGCCTGCGTGGTAATCCACCCGGCCTCGCCCTGCGAACGGTACACATTAGGGTAGTCGGTGTGCACGCGCAGGTGCGAAACCGTCGCCTCACCGACACCGTTACGCTCCACGGCAATCATCGCCATGTTGTACTCGATTGCGAGAGCGACCGCGGTCGCCCCCAGCTCCTCGGGACGTTGGTAGCCGAGCCATTCGGCGCACTGCGCGCCGGTTTCGCTGTCAATGACCTGGATACAGCCGCGATCGCCCTCGGGATGACCGCTCGAAGGATCGACGCCGACGATGTAGTCCCTTCCCGGCTGCGGCTTGAGAAAGTAAAGCAGCTCGCCGTGCATCTTATCGTCCACGCACAGCTGCGGCTGCCGCAGTCTGGCGTCCAGCTTGGCACAGTCGAAGACGCAATCGCCCGAGACCAGGAAACAGGTTTCCGCGTCCTCGGCGTACTCCGCCGGAGCGCGATTGCGGAAGTTCGCGCGCAACTCGCGCCGGTAGGCGATTTGCCCGGCGTCGAGGCCGTGCTTCTGCATGAGCTCCAGCTCCTCGGCGGTGAAGTCGACGATCTCGACCTCGCGGCGGTAGCTGGGCTCCCACCACCAGGGGTAAAAGTGCCGGACGTAGCCGGTCGTCGCCGTGCTCTGCCACTCGTTGTAGAAGGCGCCGCTGGCGCAATCGGGCGTGGACTCGAGAAAAATCTCGCCATCGGGCGGCACCGCGGCCCGCAGCGAAGCCAGGGTTTCGGCCACATCGCGCGGCCAGCGGGCGACCTCCGAACAATGCAAGTTCTGGATGGTCAGCCCGCGGCCGGCGCTGGGGTCCGCCGCGGTTTCCACCCGGTACTCGCTGTCGAGCTTGGGAAACACGATCTGGCGGACATTGGCCCGCGAGGTCTTGAGCGGGCCTTTGCGCCACGCCTCCGGCAGGTTCTCCAGGAAGCGGTGCACGATGCGAAAAATCTGTTCGGCAGACTGCTGGTCGTGCGCCACCTGCACGCTCAGCGTTCCTGGCTGCGCGATGGTGGAAATAAAAAAACGAGCGGCAACGTAGGTGGTGATGCCCACCTGGCGCGCCTTGAGAATGATGTTGCGCTGGCCGGCACGCATATCGGTGTCGAGCTGGCAGCGGTTCAGGCGCAATTTCCGCGCGTGGCGGCCTTTGTCGCGAATGAGAAGCCAGTCTTCTATATAACGCCGGCGTTCGGTCTGGGGCGGATCGTCGGGATGCTTCGGCAGGACCAGTTGGTTCAACTGAGCGCCCTTAGCGACGAGTCGTTCATAGATGTCCAAGTTGACCTTGGCCAAGGAGGCGAGTTCCTGCTTGCGTTTGTCTCTGCGCTCCTGGGCTCTGCGTTTGGCTGCTTCTTTGATTGCTTCTGCGGATTTATCAAGTGCTACTTCTACGGATTGGTCGCTGGTAGCCACCGTCTTTCCCCCAAAGCGGCCGGCGCCGTGGATCGCCGGCCTGCGACGGCAGAGGGTCATCACGCTACTCCCACGTGGTAGGACTCGCAAGTCCCACGTCGTGGGAGGCGAGCCCGGATGCCCGGTGCCGGTAAGCAGTTATTGGTTGCTGATTGCAGATTGCGAGATCAGGTGACGGGCGGCCGTGTCGGGCGCGCCTCACGAGGTATTATCGGCGAGTTGCGCCGCCGCTGCGCGGATCGTAAGAGAACCTAACAGGAGGCAAATTAATCACGCATGTCGACGCGGGCGGGACATGCAGCAAACAAGCTTCCCATAGACCGGGCCGCTTAATGCCTCAACGATTCTATGGCGAATGTCCTCGAACATCCCGAGCTTGCTGGTCCAGTCGCCGCATTCGAGCTGGAGAGCCGCGTGCGTAGGGACTATTGAGCCCTGCTGTTCTTTCCCAAAGATGGCTATTTTTTCGAATCCCGCCTCCAGGGAACCCTCGTAACATAGCTGGTATCCCAAAGCTGCATACGCCGCCACAAAGGCTTCTACGGTTCGGCCCTGGGAACACCGGCGGCCAATATCCAACCCCCATCGGATCGGGCCACCACCAACGCATGTTCTCTCCAGCAGCCCAAGCCACGCAGTTATAGCGCCTCGACGGTGGGCTTGTCACTTCACAGTTGTCATCATCTAGATGCGGAAACTCTCGCGGTAGCCAGCTATGAGGCATAGGTTTCATCGGCCCACTTGAGCCATGCCTGAGCCATTTTCGCTAAGTCGCCCTGGTCCTCCGGCCTTACCGGATTAGCATCGGTGATGGCCCGAAGCGCCCAAAACCACTGGTCGGGCTCATCGCCTTCGGATCTAAGCTGGGCAAGTATCAACGGGATGGCCTCTTCGCCCATACCGATGATGCTCTGATAGGGGTGCAACATTGCCATCTCGGTAATCGAAGACATTGCCCCGCGCTCCCGCCGCCACTCCTCGACGAGGCGTTGAAATCTCAACCGTCTCTTGGTTGCCGGATCCATCACGCTGTCCTGCCCTTTAACCTTCGCCCAACGCGCCGTAACAGCATTCCTAGCGCTCTCACTGCGTTGTTCCGGGGTCATTTTAGCCGCGCGAGCAGGACCGCCCTTCTGTCCGCCCTTGCGTCCCAAGGCCACCGCATACCGGTTCTTCTTTGCCATAGGCCCTATCGTACGTGACCGGTTACGTATAATCAAGTCGCCTTGAACGGCCCAACACCTGCCTACTGAATGGTCGTGCAATAAAAGCTCGTCCCTTTCACCTGCTCGCCGCTGCCGGCGTTGAAAGTGAACTTGATATTGTCGGCGTTGGCCAGGTTCTCGCTGCCTGCATTGTTATTGCTCGGGCCCACCTGGATGGCGTTGCCGCCCACGATCTCGCCGAGGTTCAGAATCTGCGATGAGGTCGAGGCGATGGTGAATACCTCGATATCATTGCTCAGGTTGGTCGCGGCGCTGGTGAAGCCGCCGTAAGCCACAGTGGTGCTTCCCAGCGTCCACTTGTAGGTGATGGAGGTGCTGCCGGTGACGGGATGCGTCCACTTGGCGAAGCACTTCACCCCCATGCCGGCCGCGAAGGTCCCGGCGGGCAAAGTGGCGCTGTAAATGTTCTGGTCGGCGCTGTTGCCGGTCAGTTGGGCGCTATTGCCCTGCAGCGATCCGCTCACCAGATGCGCGCCCTGCGCAGGAATGCTGGGCTTGTTCGACAAATCGTTGTAGCTGCCGGAGGTCGCCACCGTCGCCAGCGCCGGTTTATTACTAAGATCGTTATAGCTGCCGCTGGTCGCTACCGTGGCGGGCGTCTGCCCGTTGAGCTTGCTTACCGTCGGGTTCGGATAGCTCCCGCTCAAATCGCCGCCCGCACCTCCACTCGGCGCTCCGCCCGAGCAACCGTTGCAGGTGGTCACGTTCAGCGTGCCTACCGTCGCCGTCGTGGTGTTCACGTCGGCGGAGTAGATCTCGTCCCAGCGATAACTGGGGTCGCCGATCCAGCGCGTGCTGTTATCGCCATTGACTTTGGTAGGGATGAACTCCCATTGCTGCGTGTTCGGGACGCCGCCGGGAAACGCATAAGTCATTTTGGCGAACAGCTCCGGCGTCTGGCCATAGGTCGTGCGGTTCGGCATGCGGAAGCCGATACCGCCGACGCTGACGCTGCTGGAGGTGCCGCTGGCCGCGACCAGGGTCTCGTTCGAGCTGGTGTTGCCGAAGATCTCGGTCAGGATTCCGTTGCCGGAATGCGGCGCCTGCACAAACGTATTCAGTCCCAGGGTAAACGCCTGGCCCGCATAAAATGCGCCTGTGCCGCCATACCAGAAGGGAATTTTGTTGGCTGCGCTGGCCGGGAACGTGACGCCGTTCACCGTGTCGTTGAGCGCGTTGACGTAATCCTGCACATAAAAGTTGCTGATGCTGACGTAGGGCGCGACCCCGACTGCACCATTGATATAGCGCACCAGGTCGGTGACACCGCTGCGCCCAAAAGTGTAGCCGCCGACGATGAACAGGCTCGGCGAGGAAGTCGCCTGCCCGGTCTGATCAATGGTGATCAGCGGGTCCTGTCCGCTGGTTTCCTCTTCGGCCTTGAAGCCGAGAATGGTCAGCGTGCCCGACTGGCCGCCGTTCAGGCGAATCAGGGAAGTCGTGTTGGCGTCGCCACTCAATCCGTGCACGACGGCGACGCCCGACAGGCTGTTGAAGTTGAATCCGTAGCGGCCGGCGCTGTTGGTGGTGATATTGGCGATGTCTGACGGTGTGGCACTGGCTCCGGTAAATAAAATGTTGTCGAGATAGCAACTGCTCACTTCAATGGTGCGCAGGAAGGCGACCTCGCCCATGTTTTCGATATTGAAGCAGTTGCCCGCCGTCTGGTGGGCGCCGTTGCCGATGACGCGCAGGTTTTCGAAGCCGCCCCAGTGCCACCATTGCGCCGCCGAGCCGATTCCCGTGCCTACGGTCGAGGTCGCGATCAGGTCGGCATTCAGCGCGTTGCCGGCAGTAATAATGGTGCCGTGGTTGGTGGAGGTGCTGGCGCCGATAAGCTTCGCGCCGGGAATCGCGATGATCCCGGCGGTGACGTTATTGTTGCCATTGTTGTAGCTGACCGTGCCGGTGATGGTGTAGGTCGTTGCCGCCAGCTTCAAAGTCACCGAGTCATAAAGGATGAAGCCGGGGCCGGTGTAGGGCGCGGTGCGGTCGTCGATCAGGGTCCCGAGAACGGCGCCATTATTGTAGGCAGCGTTGATTGCGGCCTGGATGCTGGCGTACTTGCTGACATGATATTCCGCGACCGGGAATGTCGCGGGCCGTCAGGTCTCCACCTATATTAAGGTTGCCGGCGAAGCCGGCATTTCCGGTGGACGGGTCGGTCAAAGTACTAAACACGGAAGTCACACCCATGCCGTTGTAGGCGCGCTCGTTGGCGGAGGCGATAGTGTTACCGGCTCCTGTGTAGACATACACATCGCCGGTCGCCCAGCCGGAGCGGTTGCCACTGCTATAGGCGGGGAACGCGCCGGCGCGCAAACCACCGCGGCCACGGTGGTCGAGTCGGTCAGATTGTCGCTGGCCTTCGAACCCGCCGCACCTGCGGAGGCGAATCGGAAGCAGGCTTTGTCGTATTCGTTCGCCGGCAGCCCGGTGACCGCAAAAGGATGAGTGCAGTAGTTCCCGCTGAGGGTCGCGGGAAGTGGAGAAATCCGCGGCATAATTTCCCGGGCTGTCCCAATGGTTCCCTAGAATTTGCAGCCCCGCGCCGACAGCCTGAACATTAAGCGAAGTACCCTGCCCACCATAAAACTGGTTGCCGGCGATTCTCAGTGCCGTAATTCCGCCGCTGCCCAGGACGATGTCATTTTGCCGCGACAGCATAAACTTGTTGTTGCCGCTGATCGAGCAGTCCACGCAAGGCGTTGCCATATAGATATGGGTCTGGGTGTTGGTGATAGTAGTTGGAGTTGGTGATGGTGAGGAAGGAATTGTCGGATATCACGACCCGGTAACTTGTCTGATTGGTAGGGCTGGCAAAGAATATGCTGAACTGCTTGGCGTAATTGATGAAGTTGTGATGGATGAAGACGTCCACGGCCCCGTCAATCTGGAAGCAGGAATAATTCGGGGCATAACAGTCCGTGTCCTCGATCAGGACGCTGTGGGTGGGATTGTCGTGCTCGGCCCCGTTGCCCTTTACGACGATGCACTGGCCGGTGCCGTTGTCGCAAGTATTGTTGATAAGGCGAAGACCGTTTCCCCATGCGTAGATGCCTTCATTACAGATGAACCAACTGTTCTTTACATCAACTCCGGGATAGTTCATGGTGTTGACGCAGGAACCTGTCGTGACTTCGGGAGTAAAGAACGACATCCCATCCACTACATTGACAGAGCCTCCAGCGTCGAGTGCCGGAACTCCGCTCTGGGAATGCGATCCTACGGCAAGAAGATCAGCCGAGCCGGTGCAGTCAAATTGCCAGAAGGCGCTAGCCGTGGCCCCGTCACCTTGCAGGTAATCTCCATTGCGCGTGTAAATTGTCGGGGGAGTGCCGCTGGAGAAGTTCGAGCACCCGAAAGCGTAACTGCCATGCGGGACACTAGCACTCGACCCGGCTGTGGAGTAGCCAGCGCGTTTGGTGAAGTCGGGTTAGTCGCCTGAATCGCCGCCGAATTATTCCACAGCATCGTATTGTTCGTGCCGTAATAAAGCTGACCGCCGGAAGCCACCGTCGTGCTGGCAGCATCATGCAAAACCACGTGCGTGGCGATCGGTAACGCTGGCAATATTGGAATTGAGAAAAGCCCCCGAAGTTCCGGCTCCAGAAAACCATGCGCCCTTGCCTACATCGGTGCTAACGAAACTCGCTCCTGTGCAAGTGACATTTTTCTGTCCAGAAGTGATGCTGCAAGTTGCTCAGTAGCAGCAGTCCCCGACGGGCCCTTGCGAGCGCATGTCCACCACCGGGAAGTTGGCGGTCCGCGAATCTTGTGCAGTCAGCACAGTAAATGCGCCGGTGTTCGGCGTACCCGAGCCGATGGGCGGAGGCGCGGCCAGGTTTCCGTTGCCGGCGTTGGCATCAACATAAGCCTTGTTGGCCGCGTCGGTAGGGTTCTGCGGCGCGGGCACCGCGGGCGAGACGGCGAAAGTCTTCGGCCCGCTGATGGTTTGCGCCGACGCCAGTCCCACGTAGTAGGAGTCGGCGAAGTCACGGGTCAGGAATTGCGCCGCCTGGTTGGCCGGAACCAGCTTGCTGCGGATCGCGCCAATGGTCGTCGAGCCTGAGTTCGGCACCACCCAGAATTCGGTTTCATTCGTCCCGTCATCCAGCTTGAAAATCGCCTTGTAATACGTGCCTACGGGACTTGCACCGGTATTGGGCGCCAGGCCGGCATTGAAGCCTCCGCTCGCGTCCAGAGTCACCAGCAGCGAACCGGGCGTGATGGCCTGACCCGCGGCGGTGGTAAACGACGGCCACGAGAGCAGCACCGTACCCTGCGCAGGCGTGGCGTCGGCGCGGTACACCGTGTCGCTGATCTGGCACAGCGTCGGAGCCGGAGGATGCCTGTCGGGCGCCGCCGGACTGGCCATGAAAGCGCCGGACAGCGACGTGCTCAGCAGCGATCTGGAGCTGGCGACCAGCACCGGCCGCTGGCGCTCCAACGTTAGCGGCGTGAACCGGCGCCCTGCCGGCCATCCAGAAAAATACGGACCCGCCGCAATAGCGCCCGGCAGGTCCGCCGCCCGTACTGCGGTTAAATAACACTCGTCGCGGCGGACGAAGCCGAGGGAGAGGAGGAGGAGATCCCGGCTTCGTCCGCCAGCGCTGGCCGCGGCGCTAAACACGCGACTGTCAGCGAAATCAGGGCAACAAAAAACCGCCCTTTCAGGCGGTTGATATTCGGCATCATGTCTGCCTCTCTGCTGCCGGCCGCAGCCGGCGGAAATGTACACATAGTGAGATGTTAGCCGCGTGCGGATGCCAGGCTTTTCGCGTTGTCCAGCCTACCCGAAGTGGCCAGCGCTTTCTCGCCGTCCGAGCGGCGAGGTTGCCGCGGCGATCGAGAGAAGTCGCAGAATTCCTGCACGGCGACCCGAATTACGTCTCGCAGGCCCCGACCTTCATCGCATGCCCGCTACCACAAAGCAGTGCGCGTCACACGATGCTAGCAGCCCCGCAAATCGAGCGTTAGAAAATACTCAACGCGACGTACATTAAGGAGCATCATTAGTCCTGCACCTGGATGCGTCCGTCATGCCTGCAACAGTGAATAAGTGCTGACCTACGCTTATGTCATCCGGAAGAAGATCTGAGGCGATGTTACCTTGTAGTTGTTGCCTAGTTCGTCCGTAATAGTGATTCTCATGTCCAGGCCTTCTTTACCGGATTTATTCATGTATTGGAACGCGCTCCACCCTAGGACGCTGTGTCCGGGCGGCAAGTTTGTGTTCCCGACCTGTTCATCTAGCCAGTTGCCCTTCAAAACTGCAGAATTATTATAATCCGCTGCCTTCGGAGGAACCATAAAGCCGTACGTTGATCTATTTCCAGATGGAAAGTCTAGAACAGTACCGATTGGTGGCAGACGAGCTGGCTTATCCTTCAAGCCAAAAGTTATGAGAAAGCCGGACCGGAGGTCTACCCTTCGCAGCCGAAACCACCCGTTTGTCTTGGCGGACCCAGATTCCACTACATACCTAGTAATCATTTTCTCACGGTCACTGTTATTGGTTAGCCTTATGAACAGCAACAGTTGTATCGGATCGACCGAGCATCCGCTCGAAGTTTGATACATTCTTGCGAAGTTAGTCGAGGAACCAGGTGGACTAACGAGCTGCACTTCGACTTTGCCTATAAACATCTCCTCGGAGGATACTGGTGCCTTGGGGATGTGGGACGGCACGGATCGTAGTGGATCGGTTTTTCCTTCTGGGCTGTTTGGCGTTTTGTTTTGTGATTGCCGCAGAACTAGGTCGCGGATATCGTTCAGTGTCGCCAACTGAGGAACGTTTCTCTTGATCAAAATCCCAATACCCAGTAGGCCGGCGGTGGTCAGTACGAACAGACCGCAATAGGACAGTAACTGCCACCGCAGCGATAACCCACGAACGTCCTTGGCCCTGTGGAATGCCAGCAACACACAGGCTCCGCAGACCAGAAGGACCGGGTAAACAAAGAAACCTACTAGGCCCGCCACAATCGAGGCAGCCCACAGAAAAAATGGGTGCTCGATGAAGTCCAGGAGTCGCAACCCTACAGGTCTAGTCTCCGGCGCGAGCGGCGGGGTCGAGGGAGCGGCCATGTTTTGCGATTGTAGACAACAGTGATTGCACACTGCAAACTGCTAGTGGCTCGCTACTTCTCTTGCCCCGCGCCTTTGTAGGTCTGCATAAACTCTTCTACGCTCTGCACATAGACGTCGGCGAAGTCCACCACCTTGCGCTTCGACTGGATCATGTCCATGGCATCCTGCAGCCCGTAGCCCAGGGCCCGCAGCACCGCGAGGGCCATCATGGGAGCGCGGTGCACCCCGGCGGCGCAATGAATGAAAATCTTGGTATCGGCGTCGTCCAGCGCTTCCAGCGCGAAATCCACGCCGCGCTGCAACAACTCCGGCGGCTTGGGACGGAAGTCGTCGTCGGTCGGGTTCCACAGCACGTTGACCCGGTACGGCCGGGCCAGCGGCCGATCGTCCCATTCAATCTGCATGTCGATGATGTGAGTGACTCCGGCATCCACCACCTCCAGCATTTTGTCGTCAGTCCAGATGCCGCCGCCCACCGCGAGGCGGTCAGTCACCCAAGTCATGTCCATCCCGGCCAGCTCCTCAGCGGAGCTGCCTTGCCAGCCCCACTCGTCATTCTACAAGGCAAAGTTTTCGCCGACGACGCCACTAACATGGGGGCGGAGGCGATACCGCCTCCTCAGTCCCGGCGGCACATCGTTTTCTGAGTCGAACCAAGCGGTTAATCGAACTCTCGAATGATGTACCGCGGGACTGAACCGCCTTCGGGACACACCGAATCGCGTGGCCTCGAAAGCAGCGAACGCCCGGCCAAAGCCAGGCAACAGCGAATTGCGCGAAAACCGTCAAAAACACGAAAACCCAGCTTTCGGCTGGGTCGCTTGAAGCAAGCTCTACAGAACTCGCTTTCTCAATTTCAACTCTAGTTTCAATATAGCACAAATTACATTGTACAGGCTAGTGTTTAGGAAGTTTATTCTCCATTTATTATCAATCACATAACATTATTAGACTGCCTGCTGCCTATTGACATGTAAAAACTACAAGCTAATATGAGAAAGTAGTAACACGACGCCTTAAATATGTTCCGTTTCGGGAATCCGTCCTCTACCTCCATGACATGCCGTGAAGGTGGTGCATCACAGCGCAGCTAAGATGGCCAACAACAAACCAGAATGCGGCTTCGAGTACTCTTTTAACGCTCGGTTTCATAAAGTCAGACTACCTTAATTTATTCGTTGTGGGGGACATTCTGCCCGAATGTCCCCCTCGAGGATCCTCACCGGCTTCATGGGTATGGCCCGCATCGTCACGCTCCCATCTCGCCACGGTTGTCGAGCGCGGCAGTGTATAGTACCGCTGAGCCGGAAAATTGAGCCTTCGGGATGATGCCTGCTCATGAACCCTCCCCAGTGATGACCGTTCCGCCGACTTCGACGCCGAGTCTGGCGCGCCGCCTGCGCAACTGGTTCTTAAGCGCAATCGGCATCGTGGTTGTGGTTTTCGGCCTCCTGGTGCTGAACAACAACTTCTCGCTCTTCCGCCCTTCCCGCGCCACCTTTGACGCGCAACTGGACCGCGCCCTGGACAGCGCCATCAACTGGATCAACGCCAACCGCGAAGTCTCCGAACGCAACCCTTCCATCATGTACATGCTCGCCGACATGGAGATCATGTCGGGGGACCCTCGTGTGAAGTCGCTGCTGGAGGACTACCGCCAAAGAATGGCGTCCCCGCAGAGCAAATACGATTACTTTTGGGCCCGCATCGTGAACTCCAGTGGTCCTCTACCGGTGCTAACGGTGCAGGATTTGCAGTGGATCGGCTTCGAGGCCCAGTGGGATGCCTTCGCCATCGCGCCCAGCCGGGTTGAACTTCCCGAAGCGTTGCAGCAAGACTTGTTCTCGCCCACCAGGTACTACTGGGGAGCCAGGCAACATCAGATTCTGGCGCTGCTTATGTATCGCCACTTCAACGGCGACTCCCCCGAACTGGACCAGACCATCAATTATCTGGCCGAGAAAATTGCGCGCGACCAGAGCTATGACTTCCGCGTTACCGACTCCTATGAGCAGCGCGTCGCCTTTGTTCTGGCGGCCGAGCGCCCCGACCTGATTCGCAGCCGCTGGGTCGAACGCGTGCTGGACTACCAGAATCCTGATGGTTCCTGGAGCTACTGCTGGCACGGATGGTGCCGGGGAATCTTCGAGTTTGGATTCAAGTACAACCCCGGCCATCCTACCGTGCAGGCCGCCTGGATGCTGACCATGCTGAAGTACCGCTATCCCCAGTGGATCGCAGAACACTACAAGTAAGGCCCCGCAACTCGCGGTAACGTCCCCAGAATCGACCGATTGAATTACTGCGTGCTCATAGAAAACGATTGCCGGGCGTTGATCAATACGGTCCGGTATCTAGCGACTTCCGCATCTCCATAGGATTGCGCACATGCCTTATTAATATGAAATAGCGCTGAATCCAGGGCGTCTCTTTGTTCAGGCTTGGATTTTGCGAACTTCATCAGTCGATGAAAGTATCTAGCCAGAGTATCGTCATACCGAAATTGCCAGAGTTTTTCAGCACCCGAATAACCCATCAACTCATCGGCAAGCCCGATGGCGATGGATTTGAACTCTTCGTCGGAGCTCCCTCAACAACGTAATAGAGATACTGGTTCAAAGCATATACCAGCAGCTGCGTATCGGGATGCCGAATGGAATAGCCTTGTCTTGCGAATGAAATTGCTGACACGATGCAGCTTTTCCACCTTCGTCCTCCTGTTTCCGCGGCGACGCCAGGCATGCATGGCCGCCTTTACATAGCCAAAGATGAAAATATAAATATGCGATCGCTACAGCCAGCCGCGCCCTCTCTTCAGATCTATTCGATGCAGCATACCGGCGTTCCAACTCACCCACAATATATTGGCCATATTCAAGTCGATGAGGCGTCCTGAATAATGCGGCAGCTCTGAACACCAACATCCATGATTCATCCATGATTCCTCCGGTATCCGGACAAATTCGCTTCTGGTCTGCAGCAGTTGGTCCAATGTCGGTCCAGACCTAGTATCCACAGGGCGCACAAAGCGTTTGCGATAGCCTGGGACTCGACGCGGCTGCGCACCGCATCACGGCAAGTAGAAACGAACGATGCAAATGCCGAGGCTTGCGCTTCTTGACCGACCCCCAGCAGAGCCCGTACCGACTCGCGCACTTTTCTGTGAAATTTCTCCGGAATGCCGAATCGCAGCAAACCGTAGATATTGAAAACATCAATGTTCGCGGGGTCAGCCGCATAATACGACTCTCTCCTGGCGGCCAATGCTTTCTCCATGTCGAAGGAGAGGCGTACGAACCAGTCATACTCCAATACATCCGCTTTAAGCTGGTTCACCGCGTCCCGAAGTCGCAGATTCAACTTCCGTCTTGACCTGCTCGTCCTTAGCCAGGAGAACCGCGCCGCGTAGGTAATCGTTAGCTGCAGTGGTCGAATCGATGCGCGCGGCATACGGAACCCAAACTTTATCCAGGAACCAAAATTGCTTGATTTCCTCTTATTAGATCTAGAATCTTTTTTCCCGTCAATGGTGGCATCCTCAAGCATACGAGTGAGGACGGGTTTCGTCATCACTGGTCAAAACGGAGCGCAATTGAGTCGTGATGTCACTTATCTTGTGGAGGGAAGGCAGTCTCCGGTGTATAGGTTATAAGTGTAGAAGGGGGATTGAAGGTGGCACGAAAAATATAGTAATCCGCATCTCTCAAAACTGGAACGCGCCTATCGTCCCACGGCGAAGGTTAAGAAATTAGCGTCATCAGCGGCAGCAACGGCTTTCGGAAATATATCGGAAGAGGCAAAAAAACGCGGTACAGGCCGCGTGAGGTCGGCCTCGGAGCGAGAGGTCAGGTGCTGCAGATAGCAAAGCGCCATGGCATCCGCGAAATTATTGATCGGATAGTCTTTTCGCCCTTGCTGGAAATGATTGCGCAGCTTGGAAAACACATCGCTGCCAAGGGCCTGCTCATAGTCGAAATCGGTGATCGCCTCCAGTTTAAGATGGCCATTTTTGAACCATTTTCCAAGCCTTGTCTCCCAAGTTCCGCCGATCGCCTGTACTACTTTAAATAACTGTTCCGCCTGACCTGCAAGCCGTCTTACGGCTTCGGCGATACTTTCGGCCGTCTTGCTGAACTCTTCAGCTGGGATGTCGTTTCCCAGGAGATGCAGGTCTCGAAGGAAGTCTGTCAAGCCTCCTGGCGGAATAGCTCGGCCTCCCATGCCGAAGTCGATCGAAATGAGATTGAGCAGTTCTGCTTCGTGAGGGGGAAGCAGTCGCAGTGGTCCAATCCAGTCTGAAGATGCGAGACTGATTACGAGGGTGCTCCGGCTGCTTAAATAGCTCATCCTCAAACCGGGATCTGGCATTATAGAAAGCCGACATTCCGAGGACGGCTGCTCTGACGTGATATGTGTCCCAATAAAAAGCTAACTGCCTTCCGGCTGTTCGATAGCAGCGTCATCAACCTGCAATTCTATGTTCCGCAAAACCATTCCACATTGTCGCGCACGGCAGTTTTCATCAGCCGCCTGCCTAACTGGCAAACGCACGTAATTTCGCGAGCCCGATCCTTCCTGCTCTTTGCGCGCCTTTCCGCTGCCGACATATACGCCGGGCCATTTCATCGGTTATGAACAAGTCGAACTCCTGGCCGCCCGCCAGAATCAGCCGAGGCGTCTCCGCATGCTGGAGCGTAGCCCCCAGTCTGGTCATTACGTATTGAAGTTGTCAGCTTTGCCTGCCAGAAGACATTCTCTATATAGCTGTGACATGATAGTGTCACGCAGCGGCAATAGTTGAAATAAGAAACGCCTCGACACCTCCATAATGAGAGCGTCCGGTTGTTTATCCAGCACATCTCTTACTTCGGGCGACTCACAGCTCAAATCGCTTAAACTCAATCAGCCGAGCGCAGCAGTGTGGCCCAACGCGAGGATCCGATACATGCGACAAGAGGTAGGTCTTGTAGTACCGAAATGGGTCGTCCGCGTTTTCTTCAGGAATTAGCGGCGTGGGGAAGTAGTTTTCAAGCGCTGCAAGCGCGATATCCAGCACCCGAGTGGCTGCATCCGGATTGTCGTCCTTTAGAAAGAAGTTACCATGCCTGGTCAACTGAAGAAGGAGCTTGCTAAAGCCTCCCGCGGGCGTGAATGCGCTTATTAGCCTCAGAATAATTTCAAGATGTGCGGCCTTACGTTTTTGCTCCGGCGACCATGTGTGCACAAAATGACCAAACGCAAACAAGAACTCGCTTCGGGACCGGGCTTGGTCCGAGCTCTCAGCGATATTCATTTGAATGAATTCTTCGGGCGCGAGGCGCAGCAGATAGTCATCGAACTGTCCCAGAACCAGCCGGTCCAGGACGCGCATCCACGCCTCATAGGAGGGAGACAATCGTAGTTCTGCAAGCGACGATAGAGGATCACTCATACTGATGTTGGCGGAACAAGCGAATGTGAATAGAATTCATGCAATGATCCCAGGAAATTAAATCAAAGCTCAATACTTGCCTGCGGTCCCTTACCTCTTTATCAATACGGATTGGTACCAGGGACACCTCTGTTACTGGAATGGTCGGCACTACGATCTCCTCAGCCCCCAAACTCAAAGGGTTTTGGGACAGGTTGATCGCTACTCCGGTGTTGGGGTTGGCGGTTTCGGCGGTGGCATTGAAGATTAGGCCGTCAAAGCCATCGACCGGGGTCGGTACTCGTGCCAACTCATTCGTGAGCAGGAACTCTGTCCGACATCTCAGCAATGCACTGGTTTCCGACAGATAGTCGTTCGGAAGTCCAAGGGAATGGCATTGATGCAAGATCAAATTGGGCAGAAGAGTCAATGGAGTCCACCAACTGAAACCCCGAGGTCCCGTGAGATTCCCCTGCGCAAGCCTTGAGAGGGGAACCCAGTCCTCATGCCGTGCACGATAGGCAGCCTCCAAGCGGTCGGAATTGTAGTCGGCTGTGCGGGGCCGGCTGAACTCGCTCTCGCCGGTATTCGCGACCAAATTCCCGATCGAAGTGATCCGATAACAAAACTCCTTTTCCAATCTTGCGGTCGAGCCGTTAACACAATTGACGTACTCCGGTCTGCGCCGCAGATCCTCTCGCCGTTCGGGCCCATAGGGATGCTTCAGCTCAAAATTGCTGATAAGTCTTTCTAACTGCTCAAACGCGGATCTGTAGCGTGGTTGCCGAGAGAGATCCAATTGCCGCCGGATCAGGTAGATAGAATGCGGATCAGACATCGCGGCCAGTGCACCGAGAGTGGCGAGACGTAACCGGAATTTCCGGGTTAGTTTCCCAAATCGCCCGTACTATACAACACTTGGAGTGACTCCAGCACAGTATTTTCTGGGTTTGGCGCGCAATACTTGGCACGATAGTGCCATTTCGTTTTACCGGGGTCCCAGGCCCAGCCCAGGCAAAAAAAAGCATAAAAAAAATGGTGCGCAGGAGCCCGCAATAGAGTATATTTTGTGGCTTCTGGAGGTCAAGACGGGGATTCCTGCTCAAAGCCCCGTCGCGGAGGACCTAACGATGAAGAAGTTTGTGGTGGGTGCGATCGCTGTTCTGGCATTGCTGGCCTGTGCGCAAGCGGACAACATCATTGGTACGGCCAACGGTGCAAACTGTATTCCCTTCAGCTGCCCGAGCATTACGGGCGGCAACTACCAACAGATTTACAACATGGGAGCGTTGGTGCGTCCATCAACATTGGCGACATCAGCTTCTACAACACATTTTTCAACAATGGGGGTGCGCAGGGACTTGCCACGATGGACTACTCGCTGTATCTGGCGGTTACCAGCCAATCAGTTCCTGACGGCACCATTCCTGGGGACGATGTACTGTTCGCCAGCGGCCACCTGAACGGCTCGAACTGGACGTTCGGAGACACGTTAACGATCACGGGCTCTCCCTTCTTCTACGACCCGACGAAGGGGAACCTCGAACTTACCATGGTCATTACCAACGCATCGGACCCGAAAAGCGGGGTGTATACCTACTTTGATGCGGAAAGCGGTGGCCCATTCTCGCGCTGGTGTCCGGGTTGCGGAAGCAATCAGGGATATGGTCTGGTGACGGGTTTTGGAACTGCATCCGGGTCAACTCCCGAGCCCAGCTCCCTACTTCTCACCGCCAGCGGTTTCCTGGCAGCTGCAGGAGCAATCCGCCGCAAGTGGGCAAAGTAAATTCGAGAGGGATGAATCTGTACATTTGAGTGCCCCGTTCCAGCCGATTTTGGCTAGGGCGGGGCATTTTAAATTGCTGAGAGAAGCAAGTCACCCGCCGATCTTGCGCCGAATGGCTCCCAGTGCCCCGACCAAGCCAGTTCCGAACAGCAGCAGAGAACCGGGCTCCGGGGTTGTGGGATTACATTCATTGGGTGGGGCAGTCCCGCAAGGGACAATGTCGAAAGCCCCGAGCGTCTCTTGGCCGTTGGAATACCAGCTATTGCCCCCATCGATGGAATAGAGGCCGAGTCCCATCGCGCCGGTGGAATTCAGGTTCCACATTTCCCAGGTCATCGCGGAGGAGGTGGGCCCGATCACCATCCAGTAGTCGGTGCCGGCGGTCAGGCTGAAGGCGCCATTAATATTGAGGATGCTGACCAGGCCGCAGCAGCTTCCGAAGTTGGGTACTGTCGTAATTTGATCCGACTTTGCATCGGAAATGGCAACCGACTTGCCCTATCTTGAATCCTTGCGCAGCAGAAGGCCACATACTAGCAACATAACTCCGAAAGTAATCCTGAGTTGGTTATTCAGAGTCCAGCCAGCCATATAATAGAAGCTAGGCTCAGGCCCAAGAAGCCAAGGGTGTATATCCAGTTGCCAGCCGGAAAGCCCGAAAGCCGTCAATCCGCTGCCAAGTACGACGAAGACGAACGCCAATTTCTTCATTTGCCACTCGCTAGAAGTATGCCTCTGGATTTTGCATTATGGTCTGCAAATTACTTAACTTTAGCTGAAAAAGTTGGTAAGTGTCGCCCCAGCCTCCGCCTAGGGAAAATATATTCCCATCGGGGCTACGTACCATACGATCTGCAACTTGGGCGTTAACTACTAGCATGAAGGCAGATGCCGCCTTTGACGAATTTCGGGCCAGAATGTCATGGGTTTGGTCACTCCACGCATTGACTTCGGACTGCCATCTTTGGAAAGCCTTTGCACCTTGGGGCGTGCGAGGATTTGGAGTGTCCATCTGTAATTGAGTTCCTTTCACGGAAAGCGGCTTTAATTGGCCAACGATTTGTCCGCACTTCTTTTTATGAAGGTACTCCGGAACGTCAAGCCAAATTATTAAACCGACAATTGCCAAGTCTGCGCCTAGCAACCACCACTCAATAGGTTGCGGCGATCCGAAGAGAATGTGGAACACGCGGCGAATCCCATCCATCATGGCGTATGTGGCGGCTCATTTCTCCCTTGACAAAAGGGGTGAGGCAAGCCGATGATCGCGGTTGAGAGGCTACGATACCGGCTTGCCGGGTTGTGGTTTCAGGGCCGTTGGGTGTTATCAGCACCTAGCGGCTCTCTTCATTTGCGGCTGTCGTTGGTGGCGGTCTGATTGTCACTTGTGGTTCATGCTCCTTTCAGTGAAATAAACTTGTCTCTGCCGCGCTTGCGTACAGTGAACGTCTCTTTGTGCGTCTCTAAGGCAGAGTCAACTGACGGCCTGTTAGTCTTAACTCCAATTACGTGCAGCATGTGCTCTAAATCGACTACCTGCATCTCCGGCACTTGGCGCAGTATCTCTCTCATCAGCTTCCACAAAGGCACGTCCTCTACACCAGAGAGCGACTGCGTACCAGCGGAATCCATCTTCTCGAAGGTTTGTTCGATGTCACTGGAGTCAGGACTCTGGGCGGCAAGCAGTATAGCCAGGGCAATCTTAGCCCTTTCCTCTTTTTGTGCGACTTGGGGGCCAAGTTCCCTGTACTCTTGATACATGGGCTGGAGCTCGTGCAGTCTATCCTGCATGGTGCCCATGGCCGCGAAGTCGGACTTGGCCTGCCGTGCTAAGCCGGACAGGATGTCTTTGGAGCGAACTGCCATACTCAGAATAGTAAGGCTTGATTCAGGACGTGTCAAGAAAAATCCTGAATCGTTGTTAAAGTAGGTGGAATCGCGGACCTGACTTGTCGAAATGACGGTCCGGAACCGCCCTGCGCTGCTTCGATGGACGCCTCACTTGGCTGTGGCAATCAAGCAGGCGGTTGCAGGGCTACCCTTCAGGATCGCGTAAATCTCCACGGGACCCGACGGCCGTGGCGCCTGAACGTATCCCGTATAGCCAAGGTAGTTGGTCGCCTGCCACGCATGGGCACCCTTATTCAGAGGATGCCAGTCACCTATCGCCGCGAGGCCGGTGACCACTCCATCGGTCACAGCGACGATCAGGGATGGAGGCTGGTGGTGCTGCTGGTCCCATGCCCAGCCGGCAATCCGTAGAGCGGGCGGTCCCACCGCGACGTTACTTATCGCAACCCTGGATTCCAAAGCTCCGCTGCATTGATTCGAAGGCGCCAGTCTGAATGAGGGTTCCAAGGGTTTGCCCAGCAGCCAGGAACTCGGCTCGTCAAAAACTGACAACCGGTTCTGCCGCATGTAGGGCACCAAAGAGGGCAAGTAATCCGATCGCCAGAAAGCCCACCGTAGTTGCTCCGGGTCGGCCACATTCGTCACCAGGGACATGGCCGCGGCGTTAAGCCTGAAGCCGCGCATTCGCGCCCTGATGAGCGGAGTGTCCGCATACTTTGCTGCCACCAGCATGATGGCCAGCAACGTGGCTTGCGACAGCAAAACGGCAACGTTGCTCCAGCGTTGCCGTGCGCGTGCGCCTCCCAACCAGAGCAGTCCCAGGCAACACCAAAAAATTAGAGAGACGGTCTGATAGCGAGAGGAAAAAGCCTGACCAATACCCAAGCTTGATCGTCCCAATGCGGTCAAGAGTCCGCTCCCGACGCAGAAAAGCAAAGTGAGGACAAGCTGAACGTTAAAGCGGCGGGAACCTCCGACATACGATCGCAACCGTAATAGCGGAAAGATGCAAACTGCCAACCCGATCATTCCGATAATTTCCGCCAGGCGAAAGCTATCGCCAACCCATGAACTGCGGAAACGGCTGTCAACCCATGTACTTCCGAAATAAGCGGCCAGATACTTCAGCACGTTGACGGGCGTTTTCATGGAATCCACGGCATACGACGGGCGAATGTAGTCGTACAAATAGGCGATGGTGCTTAGAGCGCCCGCAACGGCATAACTCACCGCAGCAAGGCGCAGTTGCAGCAGCAGGGCCGCAGCCGGTAACAACAGCCAGAGCAGGTTCCCATTTACGTAAGACCACGCCGCTCCCAACGCTGCGGCGAGGGACAGCAGGAGGTATTTCCAGCTCGAAGATAGACTGCTTGACGGTTCGGTGGAGCGTTTCCAATAGAGCAGTAACCCGACAAAGGAAAGGCTGGCGAGCAGGCCCGGCAAGACGAAGCAAACCTGCATACCCCATGTCAGGTTCTCCCATTGCGAAGGGCAAAACAGGCAGAACGCTGCCAGCCCGACACCGGTTCGCCAAAGCGCTCCGCGCCAGCCGCCGAACACCCTCATGCTCCAGCTCAGCAGCAGAAGATGCAGAAGTTGGATTACGAAAACGCATGCCAGCAGGAACACCTGCCGGGCGTGAAACCAGCCCAAGTCTGCGAGCAGGAACAATTTCGGAATGGGCATACGGTGCTCGTTGTATTGAGTCCATAGCCAGTCGAGAGTGAACGGATTTCCTCCTTCGGCGGCGAAGTTGATCTGGATCCATCCATCCCAGTACGGGAGGCTCGAGTAACTGACCACTACTATGTATGCGGAGAAGGCGATGGTGAGGATCCCGCCCAGCAGAATTGCGCAGGAGAGGAAAGCAATTGCCTGCTGTGCCAAACCTTTATTTGCCAATATTGAAGGCATTCTCCTGCTCCAGGCGAACCATCCGTTCCGCAACCGTCTCCACGCAGTCAGCTTAACCGCACTCTGCCTCGGCGCCACTCCTTTGTGAAAAGGGTATCAAGGCGCCAAACAAGTAAAGAAGTTCTTCGGCAAGAAAACAAAAAAGCCCGCTCCGGGGGAGCGGGCTCTGAGCACAGCGAATTACTTTCTAGCTGCCGTTGGAGCACACCGACAGGCTGGCGTGCTGGAACGAGTACCAGTCATTCACCGAGGTGCTTAGCGGCGCCCCGAAGTAGGTTATGAACGCCAGGTCCTGCAAGTGGTAGGTAAAGCCGTTCACGGTGTACGCGTAGTCCCCGTAGTTGGCTTCGTTCTCCAGCGGGTCACCGACTTCCAGTATTCCGCAGGGCGTGTTGTTGCCGTTGTAATTGACCGTGAGCGGATCGTCCGCCCACTCGCCTGCTTCATGCGAGAGGGCTGACACATCCTGGGCGAAGTCGCCGGGGTGGTCAATATAGGTGAAGTGCGCGTAAGCCTGCGGGTTGCTAACACTGCCTTCCGAGCTGTGGTAGCCGCCGATGCAGCACTGCCTGCTCTGTGTTAGGTAAACGTCATAGGTCACGAAGATGGGAAACGAGTTCGGCTGGATCTGGGTGAACTTGCTGATAATGCTTTGTATCTGCGCATCGAAGTAGTTGATGTCCACCAAGCCGGCCTGATGGCCGTTGAATGGCGACCCGATGTTTCCATAGGAGGAGGGAACATTCAGGGTCTGCTCCGCCAAGACCGTCGGCGCACCCAGCAACAGATGGTAGTTCGAAGCGCCTTGCACTGTGCTCCAGAAGTTGGCGCGCTGGAAGGCATCAACGTACTGGGTGGTTCCCACGTCCGCGCCGCCCTGGGTATAGGTCGTGGTTGAATCGAAAACCGGCGAGGCAATGGTGTTGTTGGTCACCGTCTTGCCGTTCGACAGCACGTGCGCCGGGTCATAGGTGTACTGCTTCTTTCGGTATGTGATCACGATCTTGATCGGGACGATGTAAACCGGCACGGTCGTCGAAACATTGGTGGAGGGCGCCGTGCCCACCATGTTGTAGGTGTAGTTCTTTCCGTTGTAGGTGAACGAACCATTCCACGACTGCAAGGAAGCAGCCGGAACCGGCACATCCGAGCGAAGCCGCGACGGCAGCACGGTGTACATCGGTTTGACCGCGTTCAGGTTGACCTGCATCGCAGCGTCTTCATCCTGCGCGAAAACAAGTGCAGACATACAGCAGCCTGCCAGCACCGCGAACCCAATCAGACGAGCAAAACGTCTCACCATATCGACCCATCCTCCTTATTTTTCTGCCCCAGGCAGGAGGGCATTTTACAACTGCAAGGCCATCGTCCATAGACCACTTAGGTGGGCGCGCGCAGGTTATTTTGTACACAAGGCAAGGCATCGTCGCTGTTCTGAAGCTGGACTTGTCTAGCAGTGTCCCGCATCACACTGTAGAGTGATGGGTTTCAGCACGAAATCCGTGCTTTTGGCGGACGGACGGTTTAAGCTGCGAGTGTTGCCATGTCGCAAGCAATGGTGCAGCTACCGTCAGTCGAGCAATTCACCGCATCCGCGATCAAAGCGGTTGCGAGTGTGGAAGTCATTGAGCGCTCGCCCACAGCGCTGAGCAAGGCCATCTTGCGCGCGGTCGGCGACGCGCCTCGCATTTTGTACGCTCCCCCGCACGAGTTTCCCGTTTCGCTCTTCAGTGAGTTCGCCAGCGATCCTCGCGTCAAGTCCGATCCGACTGCCGAAGAGTTGGTGCGCTCGGCCGCGGGCGTAACCGAAGCCTTTGCGGCGGTGGCCAGTACCGGCAGCGTCTGTATCGACATCAGCTACCAGCGCACCGGACTGGTAAGCCTGCTGGCCCCGCTGCAGATCGCGGTGGTCGCCGCCGAGTCCATCGTCCCGCAGCCGCGTGACCTGTTTCGCGCCGACATTCTGGATGGTGCCGGCCTGAAGCGCGACTTCGTGTTTGTCACCGGTCCCAGCGCGACCGCCGACATGGGACCGCTGGTACGCGGTGTGCACGGGCCTCACAAGCTGCACATTATCGTGGTGAGTTGAGCATGGCGACGCAGATCAATCCCGCCGACATCATCCCTCGCTCGTTGCGAACAAGAGCAAGAAGAAGGCGCTGCTTGAAGCGCTGCGGATGACGCTGGGCGTGCAGAGCGCGGCCATCCGCCTCAACACTCAAACTTTCAACAACAACCGCTACGCCGCAATCGCTCGCCTTCCTGATTACGACCAACTGAAGGACCGCGCGCGCCAGATCAAAGAAGCCGCCATCGCGAACAATCCCGAACTGCTGCGGCAGCTCGAGGCCAGCGTGGTCGCTAACGGCGGGCATTTCTACCTGGCGAAGACCGCCGCCGACGCCAACAACTACATCCGCGACGTGCTGATCCGGCACCAGGCCAAGCTGGTGGTGAAGGGCAAGAGCATCACCTCGGAAGAGACCAAGCTCAACCACACTCTGGAGGCGGCGGGCATCAAGGTGGCCGAGAGCGACCTGGCGGAATTCATCTTGCAGGTGGCGGACGAGCAGCCCTCGCACATCGTCGCGCCGGCGCTGCACTACTCGCGCGAACGCATCACCGCGCTATTCAAGCGCAAGTTCACCACCGACCTGCCGCTCGACACCGGCGAAGAGTTGACGAAGTTTGCCCGCGAGATTTTGCGCGAGCAGTTCATCGCCGCCGATGCCGGCATCTCGGGCGCAAACCTGATCGCCGCCGACAGCGGATCGCTCATGCTGGTGGAGAGCGAAGGCAACATTCGCATGACGACCATCCTGCCGCCGGTGCACATCGCGATTGCCGGCATCGAGAAGGTCGTACCCTCGCGCACCGACTTCGCGACGTTCATCGAGCTGTTGCCCAGAAGCGGCACCGGACAGCCGCTGACGTCGTACGTGAGCATTCTGCATCCGCCGCTCAAAGCGCCCACGTTCGCCGCGCCCGGCAAGGAGCCGGCCAAGGAGCGCGAGTTCCACCTGGTGCTCATCGATAACGGGCGCAGCAAAATGCGCGAAGACCCGGTACTGCATGAAGCGCTGTACTGCATTCGCTGCAGCGCCTGCCTGAACTCGTGCGCCAACTTCGAGACCGTCGGCGGGCATGCCTTCGGTGGAGAGACCTACTCGGGCGGCATCGGAGGCTCATGGGAAGCAGGTACCGGAACGCTGCTCAACGCCCGCTTCAGCGAACTGTGCACCGCATGCTCGCGTTGCGTGCCGAATTGTCCGGTGCGCATTGATATTCCCTGGCTGAACGAAAACCTGCGCCAGCGAATGAACCAGGCGGAGCCGGCATCGGCGGCGAAGTCCGCTTTCGGCGCGATGAGCGGCAGTGCCGACGAAGACCGCGTCGCTCCGCTGCAGAAACAGTTCTTCGGCAACTATGACAACTTCGGCAAATGGGGCACGCGCTTGGCGTCGCTGGCGAATGGCTCCATGCACCTGCCGGGCGCGCGCAGCGTGATGGAAAGCCTCTTCGGCGTGGATCGCCGCCGCGAACTGCCGGCGTTTCCGAGTAAGTCCTGGGAGCAGTTGTACCGCGAAGACGCCCGCCGCGAAGCCCGGCGCCATTCAGCCCGGCGTGGTGATGCTGGCGGACGTCTTCACCAACTACGGCTCGCCAGAGCGTGGAATGGCGGCGATTCGCGTGTTGCGCGCCGTAGGTCTGGATGTCGTGCTGAGCCCCGCCCTGCCGGATGGCCGCGCCGCTATGTCGCAGGGCATGATGGCGACTTCGCAGCGCCAGGCGCGCGCCCTGGCTGACGTGCTTCGCCCGTATCTGGATGCAGGCAAGAAGATTGTGGTGCTCGAACCCAGCAGCCTGGCTATGCTGCGGGTTGACTTCAAGCATCTGCTCGACGACGACACTCTGCGAAAGCGGCTGGCGGAAAACAGCTTCGAGCCGCTCGAATATCTGTGGAAGGTGGCGCAGGAGAGGCGGCTCGATCTGGCACAGATATTTCCCATCCATAAGCTCACCGGAAGCAGCGGCACCCGGCTGTTCTACCATTCGCATTGCCAGCAGCGGACGTGTAACGCCGCCTCGCAGACCATCGAAGTCCTGCGCGCGGTGGGGTTCGACGTGGTCACCTCCTCGGTCGAGTGTTGCGGCATGGCCGGCAGCTTCGGCTACAAGCGCGATTATTACGACCTCAGCATGGCGGTCGGTGAAGACCTGTTCGCACAGGTGCGGCGCGCCGACCAGGAAGGCGGCCCGCGCACGCTGGTAGCCAGCGGCATTTCGTGTCACGAGCAATTGTTTGCGGGGCTGGGCCGCGAGGTTCTGCATCCCGTGGAGTTGCTGGCAAACACGCTGACGTAGCCACTTCTGGCCATAACTACGGCGCTACCTGAATTGTGGAAAGCACTTCTCTCCCGCTTTTTTGCACTACAGTCAAACGCACAGGCGAATGTTTCAGTTGCGAGCTACTATCAAGCATAGTAGTTACCATTTTGTTACTGAAGTTACCTTTACAAAAACTCAAAGTCGCGGGACAATGGATCGTGCAGTCAGGCAGTTCTGGGGGAGGGCTGCCTTCCGGGCGCCCTGCGTTAACGCGCAGGGCGCTCTTGATTTTGGGGCGCGTCTTGCGGCGTGTTGACTTGGTCGCCCCCACTCGCATCTCCCCAAACCCAGCCTCTAGCGCGGCTCCGGAGGGCCATGCGTCCCACGGAGCCTTCGCGCATCTAATTGTCGTAACCGGGAATGGTACGATGAAGACGGCCCCGCTTGAGCCGGGCGGATCGGCCTATGACCCCTCAGGAGGAAAAATGGCAAGCGAAGCAATCGTAGAAATCACCGACGCCAATTTCGACCAGTTGGTGCTGAAGTCGGAGCAGCCGGTCATGATCGATTTTTGGGCGGCTTGGTGCGGTCCCTGCCGGGCGCTGGCGCCCATCGTGGATGAAGTGGCCCAGAGCTACAACGGCCGGGTGAAGATCGGCAAAATGGACGTGGACAAGAACGCCGCGACGGCGCAGCGCTACAACGTGCGCGGAATTCCGACCCTGCTGGTCTTCAAGGGCGGACAGGTGCGCGAGCAAATCGTCGGCTATGTCTCGCGCGAAGTGATCGAGAAGGCGCTGGACAAGAATCTCTAACGGTCTTATGGATCTGTTGGGCGCGGCTTCGACCGCGCCTTTTTCTTTGGGCAACGATGAAGTGGGCTGACTTCCGTCAGCCCTGATCCAGGTAATTACGCTCCCTTACTGCTCGGCCGGAGCAATCCGCGCGTTGGGAGCAACGGTTTTCGTATTCGGCACGGCGGTATCCGGGACCGTTTTCACGGTAGGACCCACGGTCTTCGCATTGGGACCGATCTTCGCCGCATTCGGATTCGCGGTTGATGCATTCGGAACGATGGCTATTCCGCTAGGGGCGAGTCCCGCGTTCGGAGCAATCCCCGCGTGAGGTCCAACGCTTATGCCGTTGGGAGCACTTGTCACAGCATTGGGCCCAACCGTCCGGGCGTTAGGAGCGGTCCTTGCGGTCGGACCCACATCTCCCATCGTTCGGGCGCGCTGAGCCACGCCTACGCCGCTCAGTAATCCGAATAACATTCCACAAATAAGTATCTTTTTCATGTTCAAGCTTCCCTCCTTGAATCCAAGTCCGACATGACGCCGGACAGCACGAGGTAGGAATGCAAAGAGGCTGCCAGAAACCTCGCCTAAGAAAACATTGGCTTTATTGGGCGGACTACGGTAGACGCCGCAGGAAAGTCTTACCGGCGCTGGGAAAAGTTGCCATGGGCGCTTTATAGCCAAGAACATTGGCCAGTTTTCATCAATCGGCCTTGGCCACACGGTTGACTGCCGCAGTAATAATGGAGACTCGTTCCGCCGGTCATAATCGACTGGCGATTTGCATGTCCAAACGAATTGTCTTCGCCATCTGGGGATCGCTGGGTGACCTTCATCCCTACCTCGCCATCGCGCGCGAGCTGAAAGAGCGCGGGTACCAATGCGTGATTGCGACCCACAACCTTCATCAGCCGCGGGTGGAGGCCGCAGGGCTGGAGTTCGCTTCCTTGGGCCCGCATCTCGAGGCCGATCCCAACCTGATGAAGAAAGCCATGCACCTGCGGAGCGGCCCCAGGTTCCTCATCCGGGACCTGGTTGTTCCTTATACGCGCGCGGCGTACGAGGAGACGATGTCGGCGATCGCAGGCGCGGACCTGCTGGTCACGCACCCCATAACGTTTGGGGCGCAGATCGCCGCGGAGAAATCCGGAATCCGCTGGGCCTCGACCGCGCTTGCGCCCATGGGCTTCCTGTCGGAGCATGAACCAGCCCTGCGCAGGCAATTCCCGGCCTTGGCGCGGATGACGACTCTCGGGCCCATGCTGGATCGTCTTCTGCTGCGCTACGGACGTCGGGTCACGGGAGGTTGGATGCGTCCGGTGCAACAACTGCGGGCCCAACTCGGATTGCCACCAGGCGCCAACCCGCTCTTCGAGGGACAGTTTTCCCCGTCTCTCACGCTCGCGCTTTTCTCACCGCTCTTTGGCAGGCCGCAACCTGATTGGCCGCCGAAGACCGTAGTCACCGGTTTTCCCTTCTACGACGAACCCAATGCGATGAGCGGGGAGTTGCGCGATTTCCTGGAGGCTGGCGAGCCGCCGGTGGTGTTCACGCTGGGCTCGTCGGCGTCGGCTGCACCGCGCTCATTCTTTGAGCAGAGCTTAAAGGCAATCGCCCGGTTACAATGCCGGGCGGCGTTGATCGTGGGTGAGTTTGCGCCCAATTCGTTCGGCCACGCGCTGCCGCCCGGCGTCGCGGCGTTTGCTTATGCGCCGTATGCGGCACTGTTTCCCCGCGCCGCAGTTAACGTGCATCAGGGCGGCATCGGGACCACCGCCGAAGCGCTGCGCTCCGGGCGTCCCATGCTGGTGGTGCCCTTCGCGTTCGATCAGCCGGACAATGCCGGGCGTGCGGTGGAGTTGGGCGTCGCCCGCAGTGTCCTTATCCAGAGATACAACGCGGTGAGGGCTGAGCGGGAGTTGGAGCGTCTGCTGCACGAACTCGGCTATGCGCAAAAGGCAGCGGCGATGGGCGAGAAAATCCGGGCGGAAGATGGCGTGGGAGCGGCGTGCCGGGAGTTGGAAAAGCTGCTGGCGCAGTAGCTCTCTAGTACTTTCTTAGCACCCCGATCACTCGTCCCTGGATTTGTACCGCTGCGGCAGGAACGATGATGGGCTGCATGGCCGCGTTGGACGGCTGCAGGCGGACCTTGTTGCCCTCAACGTAGATGCGTTTCAGCGTGGCATCACTGCCGCCCACCAGCGCGACCACGATCTCGCCATCGCGAGCCACGTTGGCCTTCTCGACCAGCACATAATCGCCGTTCACGATGTGCTCGTCCTGCATGTCTCGCCGTTCACCTGCAGCACGTACACATCTTTCGAGCGCGTGAAGTCGGACAGCGAAATGGACTCGGGGTTCTCCAGCGCCTCCAGCGGCTGGCCGGCGGCAATTCGTCCCAACAGCGGAAGGCTAAAGCCCGCTTCGGCGGCGGCCGCGGCTGCAACCGCCAGCGCCTGCTTCATGCGGCCGCGCGGCTTCAGCAGATCAATGGACCGGCTACGGTTGTAGTCACGCCGCAAGAGTCCCTTTTGCTCCAGGTTGCTGATGTGCTTGTGCACCGTGGCCAGCGAGCTGAGGCCGAGGCCTTCGGCGATCTCTTCGTACGACGGCGAATAGCCGTGCGTGTCCACGAAGCCGGAGATAAAGTCGTACACCTGTTTCTGGCGGCGAGTAAGAGCCATGGTTGTGCTGCGGCCTCCACCCGCATTGTCAGCGAACAAAAGGCGAATGTCAACAAGGAAGATGACGATCGAGGTTCAGTTCGAGGCACGTCCCGCAGTCGCCAGCGCCAGCCAAGCCACGAGCGTGGCCAATTTTTCGTCCTGCCGCCAGGGAGGACCGAGCGCCCGTCCGATCGAAGAGAGTTGTCGCTCCAGGCGATCTTGGGACATATGGAGTTCGGTGTTGCATCGGCTAAACAATTCCTTTTCCTTGACTCCAATCACCTGTAATTCATGGTGCTTGCAAGCATCCGTGACCACGTTGCGAAAGAACTCGCCCTCGGCGGTGTGAATCAGGGCATGAGAGGCCAGGATGGCCGCAACGGTAGGGAGCGAGCGCCCCGAGCCGAGAAGAATGCCGCAGGCAAATACTTTGTGCCCTCTTCGCTGCGCCTCGCTGAGGCAACCGCTGACTGCTTTCTCCGCCAGCGAGGCTGAACTGCTCGCACAGCGCTGTAACAGCCGTTCCGCTTCCTTGAGAGCGAGCCTCTCTGCCGCATGATACGGCTGCTTTGAGCCGGGCAGTTCGGGATCAGCAATCTCGATTCGCCGGCGATCAACAACATTTGGCGAAGAAATCTCCCGCCACGACAACGGCGGCTGCCCATCCGGAATGCACGCGAAAGCCGAGGGCCGCCGGCGCCAAGTCCTGGGGCATGCTACGCCCTCACCTTCATCTCGCTCAAGATTTCTTCCACGGCTTCGATCGCTTTCGTCAGCTCCTCGTCCGCGTTGTAGAAATGCGGCGAGAAGCGCACGCCTGCCTTGGGACGGTAATCCACCAGCACGTCCCGCTTGAGCAGTTCGGCACGCACCTGGGACGCGTTAGGCATGTCAATCGAAACCGTGCCGCCACGACGCTCGGGATCGCGCGGCGTGTTGACCTGCCAGCCGTGCCGGTCGGCCATTTCGATGAGCTTCGCAGTTTGTCGAATGGACTTCTCCCGGATGCGCTCGACGCCCGCCTCAGCCACGATCTTCAGCCCCGGCCGTGCGACTTGGAGCGCGGGAATGTTGGAGGTGCCTTGCGTGAAGCGGTAAATACTTGGCGTGTAACGCGTCGGCCCAACTTCGAAGCCAAACGGATTCTCGTGGCCGAACCATCCCGTGAAAGTGGGCTGGAGTTTTCCCATCAGGTCAGGACGCACGTAGAGGTACGCCGTTCCCGGCCCGCCGCACAGCCACTTGAGCACGCCGCCGGTGCAGAAATCCACGTTGAGCCGCTGCACGTCGAAGGGCAGGGTGCCCGTCGCCTGGAAGGAGTCGAGCAGCACATAGGCGCCGACGCGGTGCGCCTTCTCGACGATGGCCTCGACGTCCTGAATGAACGCGCTGCGGAAGATGACATGCGAGATGGGGACGATCAGCGTTTCGTCATCAATGGCGTCCAGCAGGCGCTCGGTGTTGACATGGATGCCGTCGTCGTTGCGCACCATGTTGACGCGCGCGCCACGCGAGCGTTGCGCCTCCCAGAAGTACATGACCGAGGGAAAATTCAGGTCGGTGTACACCACCTTGTTGCGCCGTCCGCTGAAGTCCAGACACGAAGCCACGGTCGCCTGGCACGTGGTCACATTTTGCAGGCACGCCACGGTGCCCTGGGGCGCATTTATCAGCGCGCCGATTTCGTCCCCGACCTGCGCCGCCAGCATCCACCATTCGTCTTCCCAGGCGCGAATGCCGCGCGTGCTCCAGAGTTCCGTGTAATGGTGCAACGCGTCCTCGACGCCGCGGGGCATGGCGCCCAGCGAGTTGCTGATGAGGTACGTCGTGCGTTCGAGAATGGGGAATTCGGAACGGTAACGCAGAAGATCGTCGGGCATGGGGGATATTGTAGCCGCTCGGGAGAGCGCAGACTGCCCAGAGCGTCTGAGAACTCGGCTTACGACTCTGCGATGGAAGAAAAGACCAGGATCTCCGCAAATCAAGCCCCACAGGGCGGCATTGGTGTTAGCCCCGGGCGCAAGCCCGGGGTAAGAGTAGGAAATGGAGCCGAGTCCCTTCAGGGACGGCACGCTCCTCACAGATAACTCTGCCGTCCTGGCTGATCTACAATACCCCCAACATTGGGCTCGAGCTGAAAAGCTATGGACCTCAGCGACATCCGCACCTTGTACGCCTACAACCGCTGGGCCAACGACCGCATGTTTTCGACGCTCGAGAAGTTGAGCGATCAGCAATTCACGGCGGCAATAACCAGCAGCTTCCCGTCAATTCGAGAAACCGTCTTTCACATCTTCTTTGCCGAGTGGCTGTGGTTGAAGCGGTGGCAAGGCAACTCGCCGCGATCGACACTGGCTGATCCGGATGCCTCGCCCGCCACGTGGAGCACGTTGTCGCCGGGCGGAATTCCAACCATGAATGAGCTTTCGACGCCGCCGGCGTTGAAGTCGTTTGCGGAGTCCATCGAGCAGGAGCGGCAGGAGTTGTTGCGCACCTTGGATGACGGAGTTCTTCAGGCCCCACTCCACTTCAAGGACATGGCCGGAACGCCCTATGCGATGCCGCTGGTGGAATTGATGCAGCACCTCGCTAACCACAGCACGTACCACCGCGGCCAGGTCACAACCATGCTGCGGCAGGTTGCTGCGGAAACGGTAGCGCTCGACATGGTGTACTTCTTTCGCGAGAAGGCGGCCGAAGACGGACTTTAGTCTCGCCGCTACACGGCTCGCTGTGATTTCACGCTTACCCCGGCGCTTGCGCGCCGGGCTCAATTCTCCGCCGCCGCTGCGCGGCTCAGTTTGCGACGGGTGTACCGAGGTGCGGCTCAGTCTGCAAGGGTGTGCCGCTACGCGGCTCGGGTTTGCGACGAGTTTAGCGAGGTGTGCCTAAGATTGCGGCGCTCGCCACGCTTGCTCAAACCACGCGCCGGCCAAATACTGAATCCAAATGCTGAATGCTGACGGCCGAGGGCTGACCGCTGACGGCTTCCCGTCAGTGACTCCAATCACATTCCCTTAACTCTTTTCTCCTGCGATTTTCGCGGTTTGGCGCTGCTCCAGCGGTGCTAGAATTTTCTTGTTATGGCGTTCCCAACTGATCGTCCCCGCCGCCTGCGTCGTACTGATGCGATGCGCTCGTTTGTCCGCGAAACCCGGCTCAGCCCCGAAGGCTTTGTCTATCCGCTGTTCGTCTGTCCTGGGGAAGGGGTGCGCAAGGAAGTGCGCTCCATGCCCGGCGTCTTCAACCTGTCCGTCGACGAAGCCGTGAAAGAGTGCGCCGAAGTGAAGTCGCTAGGCATTCCCAGCGTCATCCTCTTCGGGCTGCCCGAATCAAAAGATGAGATCGCCACCGGCGCCTGGGCGGATGACGGCATCGTGCAGAAAGCGGCGCGCGCCATCAAGCGCGAGGTTCCCGGCCTGCTGCTGATGGGCGACGTCTGCCTCTGCGAGTACATGTCGCATGGGCATTGCGGCCTGGTGGAAAAGACTGGCGCGCAATCGGTGGGCGCGGCTTCCGTGGCCGCCATGGTGGCGGAGGACTACGAAATCCTCAACGACGCCACACTCGATATCCTGGCTCGCACCGCGGTTTCGCAAGCCAAGGCGGGCATGGACATCATCGCGCCTTCCGACATGATGGACGGCCGGGTGGACGCCATCCGCACCGCGCTCGATGCCGCGGGCTTGCAAAACATTCCCATCCTTTCCTATGCCGCGAAGTTCGCCAGCGGATTTTACGGTCCGTTCCGCGAGGCGGCCGACTCGGCGCCGCACTTCGGCGATCGCCGCTCCTACCAGATGGACCCGGCCAACCTGCGCGAAGCCATGCGCGAGATTGAGCTCGACCTTGAGGAAGGCGCCGACATGATCATGGTCAAGCCGGCCATGCCTTATCTCGACGTGCTGCACGAGGCGCGCCTGCGCTTCGATGTGCCGCTTGCGGCTTACCAGGTCAGCGGTGAGTACGCCATGATCAAGGCCGCCGCACTCAATGGTTGGATCGATTACGAGCGCGTGATGATGGAGTCGCTGCTGTGCATCCAGCGCGCCGGGGCGTCCATTGTGCTGACCTACTTCGCCAAGGAAGCGGCGAGGTTGCTGGCTTAGAAGGGAAAGACGCGCGCCTCATTCAGGCTCGTTATTTTATTTCTTGCGCGACGGCAGAGGCCGAAGCCCGGGCCTGCACTCCCATTTTTCCCACTTGTAACGCCCCAATGAGGGACTACAATTCCTTTTCCGACTGATGCCAGCAGGCAGAGATTGCCAGCAGAGGTGATGGGCAATGAGCAATGAAACCGCCGCTACCGCTCCCGCGCCGCCATCCGGATTAGCCCAGACTCATCTTGTCGCCGGGCTCGCGCTGGCCGCGTCCCGGAAGTACCAAGAAGCTGCAGACGAGTATGCGAAGGCCCTCGAGCTGAATCCGAACTTCGCCGAGGCCTTCGATGCCTGGGGTGTTGCCCTGAGTGAGTCAGGCAAGGGAGAGGAGTCTCTGGAGAAATATCAGAAGGCCATTGCCCTTAAGCCTGACCTGGCCTTGGCCTACGCTCACATGGCCATCAATCTGAATAATCTCAACCGGCCTGAGGACGCCCGGCAGATATGCGAGCAGGGCGCCAGGATGCAGCCTGCGTCGCAGGAGATTCTCTACGCGTGGGCCCTGGCTCTCATCAATCTGGAGCGGTACGACGAGGCCATCGAGAAATGCCAGAAGGCGGTCGAGCTTGGTCCCAATTGGGAGGAGGCACACTACGCCTGGGGCCGCGCTCTGACCAAGTTGAAGCGGTACGACGAGGCCATTGCGAAATACCAGAAGGCCGCCGAACTATCTCCCAGGCATCCCCAGGTTTACGGCTGGTGGGGCGCAACTCTCGCCGCAGAAGGCAAGCACGAGGAGGCGGTAGAACAATATCGAAAGGCTGCCGACCTCGACCCCAAATATGCGCAGGATCATGCCCGCGAATACAAGTCCTGGGGCGATGCCCTGGCGGCCTCCAACAAGTACGAGGAAGCCATTGAGAAATATCGGAAGGCTTCCGAGCTCAAGCCCAGTTTTGTCGCGGATTATGCCCAGGCCTACGCCACTTGGGGCGACGCCCTGGGACGCTCCAAGAAGTTTGAGGAGGCCATCGAGAAGTACGCCAAAGCTGTCGAACTTCAGCCGGATCTGGTCTGGGCCCAAGGCAACTGGGCGCTCGCCCTGTTGAACCTCAAGAAGCCTGACGAAGCCATCCAAAGGTGCGTGAAAGGGTTGGAGGCCCAGCCGACGTCAGGGGAGCTTTACTATGCCTGGGGTCTGATTCTCAGCAATCAGAAGAAATACGGGGAGGCCGATGAGAAGTATCTGAAGGCCACCGAGGTGGAGTACAAACTGGCTGACGTTTATTTCAACTGGGGCATTGCCCTCACCGAGCTGAAACGGTACGAGGAGGCGAGGGACAAGTACAGGAGCGCCACGGAAGCCGACCCGGACGCGGCGTACCCCTACCACAATGCGGGATATCTTTACTGGCGGGAGGGAAATTACAAGCTGGCCCGGGACCAGTGGAAGATGGCCTGTGCCTGCTACGAGCGAGGCCGGCAAAAACGCAACGAAGAGAAGGACGCCGATTACTTTCAGTTCTATGGGAACCTGCTGGCAGGCAATCTTGCCGAACCGGTCGAGGGCGAGAAAGTCCTGGCCGAGGGTTTAGAGATCGATCCCGGGCACGTGGGTATCCTGGCCAGCCTGGTCGATGTGTACCTGGAACGTTGGCAGGACACCCGCGAAACTACTTACCACTGCAAGGCCCGCGAGCGGTTCCGGAAGGCGGAAGGCATACTAAAAAAGCAGATCCAGGATGCCGAGGATGCAACCACTCTATTTCGACTGGGCCAGCTCTATCTAACCGTGGAAGAGTATGCGGCAGGAGAAAAGCTTCTGGCCAAGGCCCTCCGGCTTGATCCGGATGTGGCTGATGTCTGCGCGAATTTGGGGGTGGCGCGCATCAAACAGGACGATTATACGGGAGCGATCCGCCAGTTTGAGGCTGCTCTGAGGCTTGACCCCGACAATCTTTTGAACCACTCGAACCTGGCGGAAGCCTGCGTGAAAGCCGAGCGGCTGGATAAAGCTGAGAGCGAATATCGCAACGTCCTTAAAGTAGCCCCGCTTAACCTGCAATCGTTGATTGGAATGGGGCAATGCTATACGGTCCTGGCTGATTCCGGTGACGACGATTATTACGAGGAGGCCATCGCCCAATTCGATAAAGCCATCGTTAACGCGAAGAATGACAATGCTTCGCAATGGCTCAAGCCGAAGGACCTGGCCGCCGTCTATTACTCGCGAGGCTATGCCAAGGTAAAGCGCTATGAGAACTCGACGGCGGTGACCAGGGACAGATGGCTGCGCAGCGCCCAGAAGGATTTTGCTGCGTGCTCCGAGAATGATCCCGAGCATTTGAAGGCGAAACGCGCGGAACAGAAGATCAAGGATCGCCTGGACCCCTTTTCTCCCAAGAGGTTCGCCGAAAAGCTTGGTCCCTGGCTGGTCTGCCTCATGGCTTTGACGATCTTTGCGCTGGCGCAATATAGCTTTTTCTGGAAGAAACCGGCTCCCATGCCGGTCGGTTATTATGTTCTTCTGGCCTTTGGCTCGCTGATCTTTATCGTGGCCGGTTTGTTCCTTCCGCAGATTCTCAAGCTGAAGTTCGGAGGCCTCGAACTGGAAAAGAGCTCCGCTGACCTGGCGACCTCGCCCGGCGCTCTTAAGATTCGCAAGTAGGGTATAGTGCAGCCCTAGATTCACTCCTAGTTTGGGAAAGTACGGTCGGATAGTGTTGAATCGGGAAACTATTCCTCACCTCGTTTTTCGCTGGTTTTCCACTAGTATGCAAGCCTTTGCATACCAGCAAGGTACCGTATCGACCCTCCCTTTCTAACCCGTAGACAATTGGGCTACTTAGGCAGAACCGCAGGCTGGCAGCCGTCGTGCCCTTAGTAAGAGCGTTCCCCGAAGTCCTTCCCAGTGAATTTCGGGAAATAAAAATAAGGGGGAATGGGATGCATGCACATCGAATTACTATTCTTGTTCTTATGCTCATGGTTGGGCTGTTGCTTGGGGGCGTGCCTGCAATGGCCGATCCAGTCAACATTCAGTTCGTCGGTCTTGGCGGACAGAACCAGAACGGTGTCTATACCTATCCGTACTACTTAACCATCAATAACGGCCCGTGGACGCCGATGATCTGCGATGATTTCACCGATCATAGCGGTGTAGGTGACGCGTGGCAGGCCAACATCACGGACCTATCCAGCCACAACGTGAGCGGCACCATGTTTGGCGATCTCACCAAATACGAGGAAGCCGCCTATCTGCTGCTTCAGATTAATAACAACAACTCCGACCAGTGGGGCAACATCAACTGGGCAATCTGGACAATCTTTGATCCCGGCCTCGATCCCGGTCCCGGGAACCAGCAGGGAGTGGACTACTGGCTGAACCTGGCGGAAACGACCGATCTCTCCAACGTCGACTTCTCGGGGGTAAAGATCGTAACTCCAACCACTGGTGGCTATCAGGAGTTCATGTACGACACGCCTGAGCCGGGCACGTTGCTCATGGTGGGCAGTGGTTTACTGGCGTTTTGGGCGAGGCGCAAACAGAAAGTGTGATCCAACCTCCCCCGCGCAGGCCCCGGTTGGAGGCAGTCTGCTCCCGCCGGGGCTTTTTTCGCAGGGTTGGTGGTCACGAGAGCGTCCGCCAATCCGTGTGGGAATGCTATGATGGCGCAACCATCTGCCTGGCCGCGGTCTTCAGTTGAGCCGGAAGGTGGCCCGGATGCCCATCCTTTCTGCATCAATCCAGCGCGCGCTCCACAGCGTTCCGGTCATCGCGTTCCGGCTCGTCCTTTTTCTTCTTCCGTTTTCTGTCGCCACCCACGCGCAATGCTGGCCAACGCTATCCGGTCGCGACGCAGCAGCCAAGTCCTCCGACCACCTGCAACTGTTGCCGGAGGATGCCTACCTTTCCAACACGACCTACACGAGCACCTTCTTCGGCTTCGGGCTCGAGCTTCCCATTGCCGCGCAAGGGCACTTGATCAAGCTGCCTCTTATGCCGGAGAAGCAGCATGCGTTGCTCGCCATCGGGTATCAGAACGGAGCTCATTCCGGTTCGCTGACCATCGACGCCATCGAACCGCGCGAGGGCCTGGAGGGATTTTCCGCGCAAGATCAGCAACAGCGCATGCAGCAACAGTTGAAGGACGAGGCGACTGGGCAAACCCAGACCGCGCCGCAACCGGGAACCAACGGACCCATACAACCGGCGGGACCGGCGATCTATCGCAACCCTCCGCCCCGCCTCCTGCCGACCGAACGGTTCCATTCTTCCGTGCACCACAAAGGAGAAAAATACTACGGACACTACTGGACGCAGATCAAGAATTTCAAAATCGGGGTTATGGTAGCCACCAACGACCATGACTTCCTGCAGAAGTCGAAGCGGGCGATGGCGGGTGTGCACTTCTATTGCACCCAAGATGACGGAACCCTCGCCCTGGCCGACGGCAAAATCTTCAAGCCGGACGGCGAACTCTATCAGGGCCCGTCGGTGCCCACATGGCGCGCCGATGCCGCCATCGCAACCAAGCCCGGCCTTGCGATCCCGCCCGGCGAAGTCGAGGGCGTAACATATCGCAACCCTGCGCTCGGCATGAAGTATGAGTTTCCCGCAGACTGGAAGGTTCTGCCGCCGAACAACAGCGGCGATCCGCCGGCGGACGCGACGGAGCTGCGGGCGTTTGAATTCCTACATGCCTGCTCGCGAGCTCTTCTTCGTATCACGGAGCATGGTCCCGTTGATTCCGGGAGTCAAGCGCCAGTCATAGTTTTGCGCGCTCTCGATCCAACTTGCCTGGCGATGCGCACTCCTGCCTCGTTAAGCGACACCAGGGTTGCAGAAGAGGCTGGCGCCAGTTTGGAGATGCTGCCGGAATTTGGGGAGATCGCCTCCGATGAACTGGTCGCTCTTTCGGGTCAAGTGTTCATGGTCTTCCACGGCACGATGGCCACAGCGGGTGGGGCGGAGATCCCCAATCGCATGTCGCAGGTCATCTTCGCGACTCGGCCCAGAAAAACGTTGCTGGTATGGTCCTTCATAGCACCAAACGCCAAGGAACTGAATGCGATGCCGGCAACCAGGATTTCCATCGACGGCTCGCCATCGATCGAGCTGCGACCGGCCGTGGTTGCGAGGCAGTAATCGGCGAAATCAGGCTTGGCGGCTATAATACCCCGCATGCTCGAGCCTGATACCCGTGCCAGCGTCGCCGGCGAAGTCGGTAAATGGACAGCCTTTATTGCCGGCGGACTGAGCATCGTCATCGGCGTGCTGGCAATTTTCGGTTTTATGGACTGGAGTTGGTTCAAGGAGGTAGATCGCAAAGTCGCTCTCCTGGTTGTATTCAGCGGCCTCATCCTCGAGATTCTTGGCGCCCTGTCCTGGCGCCATGAAAAGGAATTCGAAGCCCTGAGGCAGCACCTTGATCGTGACGCCGTCGAACAGATCGACCACGCCAGAAAGAACGTCGATCCGAGGCTGGGCAAGCTGGTAGGCGGCGAGGTAGAGATGCTCTTCGACGGGATTCATTCCCTGCTGACCCAGAACAAGTTTCAACTGACAAACGCCGAGAAGTTCCGAGGTTTTTACATCAAGACCCTGGAAGCCTATCCGCGGAGAGAATTCTGGGCAACCAGCCTGCCGTCGAGCAAGTACTTCTGGAAGCCCAACGACGAGGTCGAGAAATCGATTGCGCAGTTCATCCGCGACGGCGGAAAGATGAAACGTATCTTCTATCTCAGTGACGAGAACCAATTGCAGGCGCCGGAGACACAACAGATTCTAGCGCGACAACTCGAACTGGGAGTCGAGGTGTACGTGGTCGAGACCAGCGAAATCTCCAATGAGCTACTGCGCTTCTTCGTAGTCGATTCCCAGGGGGATATCGCCTGGGAAACAATTCCCCGCGCTGACAATACCATCCGCACCGTCTCGGTGATTGCGGGACACGAGCACACCCGCGAGTACGTTCGCGATTTTCAGACGCTCATTGGGCTGCCTTGCGTGCATCGCTACAGAGGCCGCACTGCGTAGCGGGTGTGTTCGCGACTGGCCCCGGTTACTTCCTTAGATCGGAAGCTGCGCTCGGCGTAAAGCAAGAAAGCAGGCGTGCC
>CAWJIW010000048.1:0-18753 GCA_963843005.1 uncultured Acidobacteriaceae bacterium
TCCCAAAACGGGAAAGAGTTTGCTGACCAGGACGGCACCACGCGAAGAGACAAGTCTCTCTTTCTCACCCCACGGGTCGCCTCGGATCACGCGGTTCGAAGCTGATGAGCAAGCGTGATCCGGTCACTTGCGCCAGACGCTCCAGCGTCCTCATCGACGGGCGGGTTCGCCCACTTTCTAAGCGGGCGACGACCGGCTGCGTTGTCTCCCTCTTCCGGGCTGGCTCTTCTTGCGTAAGATGCGGTTAGCTGCAGCGCCCTATTAGCTCCCATTACGCTCATCGTTTGCGTCCGAGCCCTTAACCCCCTCGAAGCAAAGGGGGCCGGGCTGCGCTCTGTGCGGCTGCGCGAGCAACCTTGAGGGCTCGAGTCAGACGATCGCAGTCACTCCGGTCGTCGATGACTGTGTGGATTGCCCCGTGAGCCGCCCGCTTCCTGAATTTGTTTAGTTCGGCAATGTCCTGCTCTGAGAGCTGAATGATTTCTAGGCGAACGGCGGCGTAAAGCAGTGCTTGAAACTGGGCATATTCAAGTAGTGGCATTTCCAAATTGTGCTGCTTGGCCTTTTTCCGCCGGTTGGATGTCGGCTTCGCTTGGTTGAGCAAAGCATCTGCCTGCCGTTTGTCGTCTATCTTGCGGTCCCGAACGGCGTCGAGGATCGCTCGCTCCAGCTCCACCATCGGAAGAAGCCAGGCCATGCGTCCAAGGGGTTTATTGAGGTCGCTTGCGTCGATCAATCCGACCATCTCTGAGTGGTAGTAGACAAACTGAACGATGTGCGCGCCAAGCGCCGGAAGAAGCCTCTCGACGGTCGAATCGTGCGGAATGCTGTGCTTGCGGGTGATTCGCATTCTTTTGCGGTCCACGCGGCTCCAGAACTCGCGGACGGACCCGTCTCGACGGAGAATGGGAACCGCGTCAAAGCCTCCGTGGTCGGCTGCCGCCTGCGCGCCGGCGTCATTCACCGCAAGTTTTAGCAGCCTTCGAGGCGTCATAATGTCTTCGACACGTACGGTGAGTTTCATCCTGTCACCAAAGGTTTCCGAGACTGGTGCCGCTCATTTATGGATCGTGTTTCCGCAGTGCGGAAGGAAACCGAAGCAGGCGAGCACGACCGGTGATACCGCAAGTCCAGGACAAATTCTTCCTCAAGCGCCTCGTAAGCCTTCCGGTACTTCGGCTCTTTCATCCACTTCTTGTGCATGTCAGAGATGCGTGCCATAGTTACACCGACCGTCCAACGCATATCCTATTTACACCCAAAACGGTATAACCTGGGAAGCGATAGAACAAGTGCCCATTTCGACAGAGCTAGCTGCCGTTGGTTTCAAGAAATTGCAGGACCCGGCGGATTCCTGTTTGGAAGACAGCCGTCGGTGTAATTAGGCTGACCACCAGATAGCCGTCTGCCGGAAAATCGTAGAAGTGTCCGGGCTGCGCAAGGACGCCCGGGTCTTGCAACAGGCGGATGGCTAACTCTTCGTCCGATCCCGTGTTAGGCACGCGCAGCACGACGTACCAGCCGCCCTCCACGTCCAAACGATGGCACAATCTCTGCGCCACCAATTGCGAATCCAGCTCTGTAAGGTTGGCGCGAATACGCTGCAGCATCTGCCGCTGAATTCCGTGACGCTCTTCGAGCATTGCTGGAATAGCCCACTGCACGGGAGCGTTCATGGAGAGATAGGTGTCGGCAATGACCTCGAGTCGTTTAAGCGCGTCGCCTTTCAGCCCGTCCGGACCCCCGGCGGCAATCCACGCCACCTTCATCTGCGGAAGACCGGAAATCTTCGACAGGCCGCTCAACGTAAATGTCAGCACATCCCTATTCGACGAAAAACGCACTGGGGGCTGGTCTCTGAGTAGATAGTCCAGAAAGACCTCATCGGCGATGAGCGCCATCTGGTTATCAGCGCAGATTCGGTTCAGTTCCTCCAGTTCATGCAGCTTAACGTAGGAACCCGTGGGATTGTTCGGATGCACTACCAGCAAGGCCCGGCATCTTTCGCCCGCCGCTCGTAAACGAGCGAGCGCGGTTTGCAACGAATGGGAATCAATCTGCCATCCGTGGTCATACACCAATCCGTAAGGGGCGAGCTTCACATCTTGCAACTCAGCCAGAAAATCGAACAGGGGATAACTCGGAGTCGGCACTAAAACTGTTTCGCCTGGATCGCACAGCAGTCGGAAGACAAACGAGTAGGCCTCGCTGGTGCTCGTAGTCAGGATCAGATGATCGGGCGAGACGGAGCTTCCCTGCTCCGCATAATAGGCCGCAATGGCTGCGCGCGCGGCCGGCAGCCCCTTCGGGTCGGGCAAGTAAGTCAACGCTTTGGGCGACGCAAGGGCCTTCAGCAATTCCTCTTCGCGATACTGGAACCCGACCGTAGTCGGATTCGACGCGGTCAGGTCGAGCACTTCCCTGCCCGCTCGACGGTGCGCCCCCAGCGCCTCCGTGTAGCGATTGGTGGCCAGGTTCCACGAAGTGCGGCGCGCAAAGAAGCCACTCATAGGAGGAGGGATTATACAGCGGCGCCCCAGGCATCGCCTGGGCAAAGGCGTCGTAAGGCAGACTACGCCACGCGACACAATGAATGTGGAAGTCGCCAGCGCGCACGAACGTGAGTGGCTGGAATGGCATCATTTGGCCAGATTGAGAAATTGCGGTCTGACGGCGGCAAGAGCGGTATAGGTTCCGATATAATTTGCGACCGCGGATCAAATTAACGGAGGATTTCTGATGAAGAAACTGCTTCTCCTTGTAATGCCCATGGTTCTGTTGATGCCCGTTCTGGCGAACGCGCAGAGCGCTTTCGACGGAACATGGAAGATTGATATGAGCAAAGTCGATTTTCCCAAGAAGCCCGACGTTTACTTGCTGCAAAACGGAATGTACCAGTGCAAGACTTGTGTTCCGACGCCGATCGACGTCAAGGCCGACGGGCAGGACCAGAAGGTCACGGGACATCCTTACTACGACAGCGTTGCCATCAAGGTCATAAGCGATCACGAGGTCGAAGAGACCGACAAGAAGGATGGGAAGGTCGTCGCAACTTCGAGAATGACTGTTTCTCCCGATGGGAATACGTTGATGTTCGAATTCAACGACAGTAGTGATACCAACGCCGCGCCGGTCACCGGCAAAGGCGAGGCGACGCGGGTCGCCAAGGGCCCAGCGGGGTCGAATGCTATCTCCGGTTCCTGGCGCATGACCAAGGTAGAGAACATCTCCGAGAACGGCATCACCTGGACCTACAGAGTCAGTGGCGATGAATTGACGATGACCACACCCACAGGTCAGTCCTATACCGCGAAACTGGATGGGACGGAAGCGCCGATGAAAGGCGATCCTGGGGTAACCAGCGTCTCGGTAAAGATGCGAGGTAAAGATACGCTCGAGGAGACGGATAAGCGGGAGGGTAAAGTGATCACCTTCTCGAAAATGACGATCGCGTCGGATGGCAAAACCGCGAAGATCATGGCCGAGGACAAGCTGCGCGGAACCAAGACGGAGTTTGTGGCGATAAAACAATAGGAGTGCTTTCGCTTCGGAGTCCCACCTTCCGCCACGCGGAGGGTGGAAACTTCGACAACTCCCACAAAGCAGACGATGCCACGCGTCGGGCCAACAAAAAAGGCCCGGCGGTCCGCCGAGCCTTATCATTCCGTTCACGAGACAACTTGAGTTAAATCTCACTCCGCCGTGCCGTGTACACCGGCGGCAATGCTGGAATTCTGCCTGTACGGTTAGGTCCTATCCCTTCCCAGCGACAACAGCTTCAGCGATACCCGCCCTGACGCGCAGCGTCTTGGGTATAAGGAAAAAAGTAAGCAAAGCCCCGATCATCAAAACTCCTGCAATGATATACAAGGCCGCGGATTTATCGGAAGAAACAAGTTTTGCCCATATTGGGATTCTCGCCCCATAATAGCCGCCCAAGTTGCCCACCGAGTTCACAATGCCAATCCCGGCTGCAGCGGCGGTTCCGGCCAAGAACGCAGACGGTAACGGCCAGAACAGCGGCATGGAGCCAATAACCCCAAGGGTACCTACGGACAAGAAGATGATGGCCAGAACCGGATTCGATGCGAACACCCCGCTCAAAACCAAACCGATGGCTCCGGCAGTAACATTCAGCACATAATGCAGTCGCCGTTCTCCCGTCTTATCGGAATGATGGCTTAATATGATCATGCCGATAACGGCCACACCGTACGGTATCGCAGTGATCACGCCAACCCCGAAATAGCCCTTTATGCCGAACGCCTTCACAATCGTCGGTAACCAGAAAGCAATGCCGTACAGGCCAATCATCAAAGTGAAATAGATCGCGCATAATGCCCAGACTTTGCCGCTCTTGAAAGCATCGATCAGTTTGTGCTCGGTCTTGTGCTCATCTTCTACTACAAGATTCTGTGCCAGCAATGCCTTTTCTTGAGTGTCGAGCCATTTCGATTCTTCGATGCTGCTGTCCAGGTAATAGATTACCCAAAAGCCGACGATAACCGAGGGGATGCCTTCAGCCAGGAACAACCACTGCCATCCCGCAAGCCCCATCTTGCCCGAGAACAAATCCATGATCGAGCCGGATATGGGGTTGCCGATTACTCCCGAAACTGCAATCGCCGCCACAAACCAGGCCGTCCGTGTTGCTCGGAGTCGTGAGGGGTACCACAAGGTCAGATAAAAGATGACTCCTGGGAAAAAACCGGCCTCTGCAATGCCCAGGAGACAACGCATGGCATAGAATGACCATTCTCCTCTTACAAAGATCATGCACGAGGATATGATGCCCCAGGAAATCATGATCCTGGCAATCCACATGCGTGCCCCAAACTTCTTTAAGAGTACGTTGCTGGGAACTTCGAAAAAGAAATATCCTATGAAGAAGATGCCAGCCCCCGTGGCGAACGCCGCATCACTCAGAGACAAGTCTTTAAGCATCTGCAGCTTTGCAAAACCAACATTTACCCTGTCGAGATACGCTAGAATGTAGCAGAGAAAAAGAAATGGAATTAAACGCAAGTCAACTTTGCGGTACGTCTGCGCCTCATAGGCGCTGTCGGGTTTCATACTGCTCACCTCCGTGATACGGAATTTTCCGTTGTGGCCCCCAACGGCCCCACACCATACTCATCGAGGGATTCCCGCACTTTTCTCCTTTGCGGGAGCGGGGTTTGGATAAGGGTCTTCTACCCCGCGAGTGTCGCCATTGCCGGCCGCAGCCTTCCCCTCCGGTTTTCTCAGACACGCCTCCCTCCTTTTTTGGCTTTCAATCGGCCTTCAATCCTCTGCAGCCGTGCCTCGCCAGCCGGAAAGTCCGGCGACCCGCCCGGGCTCACGGTTCGCCCCATTCAGCTTCAGATGGGATGCTTATAGCAGCTTGGCCGGGGGTATTCCTGTATCCAGGGTCACGGAGCACTGTGATTTGCAGAGGCACGTCAACTGGCGGCACTGACCCTGTTGGCATGTGCTGTTTGTCAGTATTTGTCGCCTGTGACCCAGGTCACACGCGCGATGTTCAACATGACATAGGCATCATGCCCGATTGCAATATACTGTTAGCAGAAGTGGCAGGCGTTCGCGCCGCTATATTCGCAGCAAAAGGACAGAACAATGAGATGGATGTTACGGTCGAAGATCCACAAGGCGACCGTCACCGAAGCGGATCTTCGTTATGTGGGAAGTATCACCATTGACCAGGAGTTGATTGAACGAATCGGACTGCTACCTGGGGAAAAAGTAATGGTGGTCAGTAACACTTCGGGCGCAAGGCTCGAAACCTACGTTATCGCGGGCGAGCGTGGCTCAGGCGTGATCTGCATCAATGGTGCCGCCGCGCACTTGATCAAGAAAGGCGAGGAGGTCATCATCATGGGCTTCGAGTTGACCGATTCGCCGATTACCGCCAAAGCGATCCTGGTTGACCGGGAAAACAAGTTCGTGCGCGACATGTCGGAAAGCCCCCAGCTTGTGTGCGCGCCGTAGGGCGACGCTTAGCTGGCCAACCTGGTTTCGCTGGTCGGATATCTTGCCCCGGAGCATAGCCGAGAGGGTTCCTATACCTGGTCCGTTCAGTTCGTTCGCCCGTGCGAGGGATCGGGCGAGTTGGATGAATCCAGGTCAACGTATAGACCTGAACCTGCCGACTTTCCTGGCGGGTAACAGTTGCCGTCTTGGCCATAGGTTTGGCGGCAGGCAGCTGTCAACTCGGGACGTCGCGGCGATTGGGCTAATTGCCAGGCGTCGGCAAAGGCCATCCCGCTGTCGGCCGGACTGGGCGCGTGTTTGGGAAACACACAGCCCGGAGACGGCCCGCAGTGATCGTTGCTGACAAAGAAGCTGATTTCGCGGCCATCAGAATGGTCGCGGATGTCGTTGGCCGTCACCACCGAAACCGTGTTGGACTCGCGAAACGGAATTCCCGAACAATAGACGCCCGCACGATAACCGCCGCGGATCACGGCGTCCACCCAGGCATGGATGTAGGCGCGCTGCTCGGGTAGCATCCGGCCGCCCTGTTCTTGGTCGAGAAAGATCACGGAGTGCTTGGGGAAGCCCTCGTTGCCCGCTGCGAGTACTGCTGCCGCAGCATCCCTCTCACCTAGACCAGCAGCGTTCCCCGACACTTTGAGCTGCGCGTACTCTCGTCCGTTGAACAACAGGAGGAAACCGTATCCCATCGCCTCAAGCGCTTTGCGGTTTCCTTTCCACGTATTGCAATTCGAACCCGGCGGATTATTCAACCAGAACCCGGTGAACGCGAATGCCTTTCGCAGCGACGCCATGCTCGCCTCACCGGGATAGTCATTGCGATCCATGCCGAGGTAGGTTGCTTGCTTTTGCGTCGTCAGGTTCAGGCTGCAGAAAACAAGGAGAGCCAATCTGATCGTGAAGAAGGCGTGTCGTAGGGTTAGGCTCACGGCATCGAATATCGCATATGTGATGATCGCAAAGCGTCGCTTTCTCTAATACGGCCCAATAATGCCTCCGATGGCGCGCGACGCTGGAAGGCTGAGCGAAGCGAAGGCATCCACACCCCAGTACTCCGCGAACGCGTCCAGGTACTTATAGCCGGAACCGGTATTGAAGAGCACCACACGATCGCTATCATTCAGAAATTTGCTCTGCAGAAGTTGCTTGTAGGCGGCGAGCGCAGCGGCTCCTTCGGGGCAGGGGAAAATGCCCTCAGTCGAAGCCATTTCTTTAACCGCATCCATGATGGCGTCGTCGCTGACGGCAATCGCCGTGCCGCCGCTCTTGCGCACGATGTCCAGGATGATGAAGTCGCCATAGGCTTTGGGAACTCGCAGACCGGCGGCGAGGGTGTGCGCATCAGGCCACATCTCCGAGGCGGCTTTGCCTTCATGTAACGCTTTAGGGATTGGCGCACAACCATCTGATTGTACGCATATCATCTTAGGTCGCTTACCTTTGACAATCCAGCCCAACTCCTCCATTTCCTCGAACGCCTTCCACATCCCGATCAGGCCGACGCCGCCCCCGGTCGGATAAATGATCGCCTCGGGCAGGGTCCACTCCATTTGCTCGGCGGCTTCGTAGCCCATCGTCTTCTTGCCCTCAACCCGGAACGGCTCCTTGAGCGTCGAGACGTCGAACCAGCCTTCCTTCTCTTTGCGCTCGGCCACCATTCGTCCGCAGTCGCTGATCAAGCCGTCCACCAGAGTGAGATGTGCCCCGCTGGCATCAACCTCCAGGCGGTTTGCGATTGGCACATCCTTCGGCATGAAGACGTACGCCTCAAGCCCGGCTGCCGCGGCGTAAGCGGCTAGGGCCCCTCCGGCGTTGCCGGCCGAGGGAGCTGCCAGCTTCCCCAGTCCGTAGTGACGCGCCATGGTAATAGCAGCGCTCATGCCGCGCGCTTTGAACGAGCCCGTAGGATTCAGCCCTTCATCCTTGATGAGCAGGTTGGGATATTTGCGGCTCGGCAGTATCGGTGTAAGACCCTCTCCGAGCGTCACCGGTTCGGCGTCGGGCAACACGGCCGCGTAGCGCCACATGTTCTTGGGCCCACGGCTGACCGAGTCGCGTGAAGTACTGCGCCGAATTTCCGCGAGATCGTAACGAACGTACAGCGGGCCGCCGTCCTTTGGACAGATCGTTCGCGCCGCTTCCGGCACGATCGTCCCGCCGCATTTGCTGCATTCAAAACCGGTGATCTTTGCCATGAGAGAATTGTCCCGAAAAACCTCGCAGTGTAACACCCGTCGGCATATAAGTGCCGAAAGAACGGTTATAATCCGCGCAAGCCCTGCTATGACCGAGCCGTCCACGCCCCTGATGCGACAATACGCCGCGGTCAAGAAAGAACATCCCAACGCGCTCGTCTTTTTTCGCCTGGGCGACTTCTACGAACTATTCTTCGAGGATGCTGTGGTGGCGGCTCACGAACTGCAGATCACGTTGACGTCCCGCAATAAGGAAAAAGGCGTCGCCATCCCTATGTGCGGCGTGCCTTACCACTCGGCCGAAAACTACATTGCCAGACTCATCCGTAAGGGCTTCAAGGTCGCCATTTGCGAGCAGATGGAAGACCCGCGCGTTGCCAAGAAATTGGTGAAACGCGAGGTCACGCGCGTACTTACCCCGGGAACCTCGGCGGACGCGCGTCTCGGCTCTGAGGAGAACAATTTTCTCGGCTGCGTCGCGCGTTCGGGGAACGCCTTTGGATTTGCGGCCCTCGACCTGTCGACGGGCGAGTTTCGTGCGACCGAGTTCCCGGGCGACGATGCCGAACGCCGTGTCCGTGAGGAATTGCTGGTACTGCGTCCCCGTGAGGTCCTGTTCGCTTCGTCAGTGCCACTGTTTGACGCGCCCCGTGTGAGTGCATCAACACCGGTGGCGGCAGCCGCTCCGCGCATCGCATCGCTCGAGAATGCCTCCTGGGCGGAGACCCCGCTGGAAGATTGGGTGTTCTCTCCCGACTATGCCATCCCGCAGCTCGAAAATCATTTCGGCGTGCTCTCACTTGAGGCTTTCGGATTGGCAAACCGTTCCGCTGCGGCAACGGCGGCGGGAGCGATCCTGCATTATGTTCGAACCACGCAGCGCGGCACGCTTGATCACGTGGACCGCATCGGCTTCTACGAGCGGCAGAACTGCATGGTGCTGGACGCCGTTACGGTGCGCAATCTCGAGCTGATCGAGCCGTTGTTCTCGGGCTCGGGCGAGGGCGCAACAGTATTTCGCTGCCTGGATTGCACCGTCACGCCGATGGGCAAGCGTCTGCTGCGCGCCTGGATTCTGCGGCCCTCGGTCGACGTCAGCGAAATCAACCAGCGCCTCGACTCGGTGGGTTGCATGGTCAAAGACCTGATCGCGCGAGAAGAGCTGCGACGCTCGATGGAAGGCATCCTGGATCTGGAGCGTCTGCTGAGCCGAGTCACACTGGAGACCGCCAATCCGCGCGACCTGCTTGCACTCGCGAGCTCGATGGCGAAGCTGCCAGCCGTGCGATCCGTTCTGGTGCACTTCCCTGCCGAACGGTTGGCCATGCTGCACACGCAATGTGACGAGCTCGGCGACCTGCGCGAGCGAATTGTTTCGTCGCTCGAGGATGAGCCGCCGCTCACGCTGGTTGATGGCGGTGTGATCCGCGCGGGAGTCGATTCCTCGCTGGACGAACTGCGCAACCTGAGCCGGAACAGCAAGCAGTACATTGCGCAGATCGAGCAGCGCGAGCGCCAGCGCACCGGTATCGGCTCGCTGAAAGTGAAGTTCAACAGCGTCTTCGGCTACTACCTCGAAATTTCCAAGGTGAACCTGCACCTGGCGCCCGCCGACTACGAACGCAAACAGACACTGGTGAACGCCGAACGCTTTACCACGCCGGAGTTGAAGGAGTACGAGGCCAAGGTGCTCGACGCGCAGGAGAAGATGGTCGAGATCGAGCGGCGGATCTTCGCCGAGTTGCGCTCTACGATAGCCGGCGAGGCGCGGCGCATCCGGCAGACTGCACTCGCAATTGCAGAGATTGACGTGCTGGCGGCATTCGCTGCCATGGCTGCGAATCGCAACTATTGCCGTCCGGCGCTGGATAACACCAGCGACATTGAGATCGTGGAAGGCCGTCATCCCGTGATCGAGCAGATGGAAATCGCCGGAAGCTCGGACCGCTTCGTCCCCAATGATCTTTACTTGAACGGCACGACCCATTCGATACTCATCATTACCGGCCCCAACATGGGCGGCAAGTCCACCTACCTGCGGCAAGCGGCGCTGATCGTGCTGATGGCTCAGATGGGCTCCTTCGTTCCTGCGCGGGCGGTGCGACTGGGGCTGGTGGACCGCATCTTCACCCGTATCGGCGCCGCTGACAACCTGGCTCGCGGGCGCTCGACCTTCATGGTCGAGATGACTGAAACTGCGGCCATCCTCAACACGGCCACGCTGCGCTCGCTCATCCTGCTTGACGAGGTTGGACGCGGCACCGCGACCTACGACGGGCTGGCCATCGCTTGGGCAGCCATCGAGTACATCCACGCCAACACCCGCGCCAAGACGCTGTTTGCCACCCATTACCACGAACTGACGGAGCTGGCCGATCGCCTGAGCGGGGTGAAGAACTTTCACGTCGGGGTGAAAGAGAGTGGTGGCGGAATTGTTTTTTTGCGCAAGGTCGAGGAGGGAGCGGCGGATAAGAGTTACGGCATAGAAGTCGCCAAGCTCGCAGGGCTGCCCAGCGACGTAGTCACTCGCGCCCGCGAAGTGCTGGCCGAGCACGAGAGCGCTGAGCGCAGCGCCGTCAACCACTTGGCGCATGATGAAACCCGCGAGCCGGGCCCGATGCAGCTGACCATCTTCACGCCCTTGTCGCAGAAGATCGTGGACCGCATCAAGGAGACTAACCTGAATGGTATCAGCCCGCTGGAGGCGCTGAACCTGCTTCATGAACTAAAGAAACAAATTAACTGACGCGTACCTTCCTGCGCACCTGAATTCCCCACTGGCAAGCGTTACACTCTTCTGTTCTCCATGCCATCGAAATCCAGCCTCGAACTTCGCCGGCAGATCGGCCAGTTGCTGATCATGGGCTTCGACGGGACCGACGTGTCGGCGCGCTTGCGTCTCATGCTGGCGACACTGTGTCCGGCTGGCCTCATTCTCTTCAAGCGCAACATCGACGAGGCCGCACAGACCCACATACTACTGCGCGAGGCGCAAAAAGCGGTTGCAACGCCGATGTATCTCTGCGTTGACATGGAGGGCGGCGCCGTCGATCGCCTGCGCGACGTGATTGCCCGTGTGCCATCCGTGGCCGAGGTGGCCGCTGCCGGTTCGCGGAAGCTGTTTCGAAAGCACGGACAGATTATCGGCAAAGACGTGAACGCGCTCGGCTTCAATGTCGACTTCGCTCCGGTTCTGGATCTCCGGTTCGAGGCGTCGAAAAGTGTGCTGGGGTCGCGAACGGTCTCCGCCGATCCGAAAGTGACGGTCGCATACGCTCGCGACTTTCTGCGCGGACTGCGCGACAGCGAAGTTCTGGGCTGCGGTAAACACTTCCCCGGACTAGGGGAGGCCAGTCTCGACTCGCACGATGAGCTTCCGTCCATCAGCAAACCCTGGAAGCGGCTCTGGGTGGAAGACCTGCTTCCCTATCGCGAGCTGCGGCGAGAGCTGCCGTTCGTGATGGTGGCCCATGCGGCGTATCCCGAAGTCACGCGCGACCGCGCACCGGCTTCGCTGTCAAAGAGGTGGATGGCTGACATCCTGCGCAAGAAGATCGGCTATGGTGGCCTGATCATCACCGACGATCTTGACATGGGAGGTGTGCTGGCGGCGGCGACGATTGAGGATGCGGCGATCGAGACTCTGCGTGCCGGCGCCGACATGTTCCTGGTCTGCCAGAGGGAAGAAAGCGTTTGGCGGGCCTACGAAGCCGTTTATAGGAAAGCGGAGGGCGATAAGAAATTTGCCGGGCTGGTGTGCGACAAGTCGCGGCGCGTATTGGCGGCCAAGAAGAAATCTCCCGCGATGAAAGGACGCATGGTGCCCTGTCCGTCTGCCAAGACGGTGGAAAAGCTACGCCGCAACATGTGGGAATTCAGCGAAGAGGTGCGCGCTTGCGCGCTTGTTCACGGTGAGGACTTGGCGTGATCGTTGGGGGCGTGATGAGCGGCACCTCGGCCGATGGGATCAACGTCGCGCTGGTGCGCATCCAGGGACGAGGATTCCGCTCCCGCCTGGAGTTGTTGGCCCACTATCAGTTCCCTTACCCAGCCAAGGTCCGGCGCGCCATTCTCACGTTGATGAACGCAGGGACAGCGAGCGTCGCCGATCTTTCGCGGCTGAACTTTCTTCTCGGCGAACTTTACGCGGATGCCGTTCGCGCCGCCCAACGGCGCGCGCGTCTGGAAGCAGAACTGGTCGGCTGTCACGGGCAGACGCTCTATCACCAGGGAAACGCCGCGTTGTTCCTCGACCACCGGATTGCCTGCACATGGCAGACCGGCGAGGCAGCAATCGTCGCGGCCAAGCTCGGCGTACCGGTCGTTTCCGACTTTCGTCCTTCCGATATGGCTGCCGGCGGCAAGGGCGCACCGCTGGTGCCATTCCTTGATTACGTACTCTACCGCCATCGCCGCTACGGGCGAATCGTGCAGAATCTCGGTGGGATCGGCAACCTCACCGCGATCCTGCCGCGCTCTTTTCCCGAGAACGTCGTCGCATTCGACACCGGCCCCGGCAACATGGTGATGGATGCCATCACCGAACACTTCTTTCAGCGACCCTATGATCGCAATGGGCGGATTGCGGCGCGGGGCGAGCCCATCGAGCGCGTCTTGCAGCAGTTGCTGCGGCATCCCTATTTTCGCCAGAAACCGCCGAAGACCGCCGGTCGCGAGCAATTCGGCCGGGAGTTCGTGCGCGAGTTCCTTCGCCTCTGCCGCCGCGCCGAGGAGCACGATATTGTCGCGACCGCAACGGCGCTTACCGCGCGCTCGATTGGCATTGCAGTCCGCAAGTTTGTCCTGCCGCTGATCCCCGAGGAGAAGACCCAGACCGCCGTCCATTGCGTTTTCGCGAGTTCGTGGTTTCCGGTGGAGGAACAAAGAATGCCACCCTCATGCGCATGATCCGCGAGGAGCTTTCACCACTCTAAGATGCGCGTGCGCACCACGGACGAATTCGGCGTGCCTGCCGAGGCTAAGGAAGCAGTCGCCTTCGCGCTGCTGGCCTATCAGACCTGGCGGAGGCTGCCGTCCAACGTTCCTTCAGCGACTGGGGCCCCGAGGCCGGCGGTGCTGGGCAAAGTGAGCTATGTTTAGGCGGATAAAGCGTGCGTAAGGAAAGGGGTCCGTCGACTGTTCGGTCGCCACCGCGACCTCGCCGCTCAGGATGACACCGATAATAACTGTGCGTCCTCGCCGAGAAACAATCGTTCTACTGCGCCCGAGTCGATGGGCCCCTCTCCGCGCGAGTCAGGACCCGCGCCCGCACGCTGCTCTGTTGCCCTCTTCTTCTCCCGGCTGCGCGCACAAGCCCGATCCCAACACGCTGGTTATGCTCATCGAGAGCAGCCCGACCAATCTCGATCCCAGGGTTGGCGTGGACGCGCAGTCGGAGCGAATCGACGAACTGCTCTTCGATTCGTTGGTCCGCCGCGACGAGCATTTCAACCTGCATCCGTGGCTGGCGGAGAGCTGGGAAATTCCTAATCCGCTAACTTATATTTTCCATCTGCAACACGGCGTCCGCTTCCACAACGGACAGCCTCTGACTGCGCGCGACGTAAAATGGACCATCGATTCGCTGACCACAGGCAAGCTCCGCAGTGCCAAGGCGAGCACCTATGCGCCGGTTGATCGCATCGAAGCGCCCGACGACCATACCGTCATCTTTCACTTGAAAGCGCCATTCGCGTCGCTGCTGTGGAACCTGTCGGATGGAGCAATCGGCATTGTGCCGTATGGCAGCGGCGAGGATTTCAACCGCATTCCCATCGGTTCGGGGCCATTTCGGTTCGTGAGTGCGCAGCAGGACAAGGAAGTGGTCCTCGAGCGTAATCCCGATTATTGGGCCGAGCCAGCCAAGTTAGAACGCGTGCATTTCAAGGTGATTCCAGACGCAACCACGCGGGCGCTGGAGCTGCGCAAGCAAAGTGCCGATGTCGCCATCAACTCGCTGACCGCGGACACCGTGGTCACCCTAAAGCGCGATCGCGCTCTCACCGTCATGCAAGCGCCAGGAACGATCTACGCGTACCTGGCGATGAATCTTCGTGATCCGATCCTAAAAAATATCCGTGTCCGCCATGCGATTGCATACGCGATCAACATCCAGCCAATTATTCGTTATCTGCTGCGCGACGAGGCGCCCCGGCTTACAGCGTTCTGCCGCCGCAGCACTGGGCCTATGATGGCGATGTAGGGAAGTATCCGTACGATCCCGAGCGTGCGCGGCAGATTCTCGACACCGCAGGTTATCGCCCGGTGAATGGCATTCGTTTTCATATCACCATGAAGACCTCTACGGAGGAATCCACGCGTTTGCTGGCAGCGGTACTGCAGCAGCAGTTGCGCGGGGTGGGCATCGCGCTGGACATGCGCAGCTTTGAGTTCGCGACTTTCTTTGCGGACATCACGCGCGGCGCTTATCAGCTGCATTCCTTGCGCTGGATCGGGGGCAACCTCGATCCGGATATGTTCGAACACATCTTCGGTTCCAATAGCTTTGCGCCCAAGCGCGCCAATCGAACGTTTTATTCGAATCCGCGAGTGGACGAGTTGATCGCCGAGGGCCGCAGCACCATCGACCAGCAAAAGCGCAAGATGGTCTACGACGAAATTCAGCAGATCCTCGCCGAAGACCTGCCGTACATCAACCTGTGGTATCTGGACAACGTGCTGGTGCACACGAATCGGGTGCGCGGGATCGACCTGAGTCCTTCCGGCAACTACGATTTCTTGCGCACGGCGGAGCTGGTGCACTAAGAACAGCCTTCGTTCAAGCGCGTGGTACCATCGAAATTCGAGCTTGATGCAAGGACCGCAGCACGTTTGCGCATTCTCTTCGTTGGTGACATTTTCGGCCGCCCGGGGCGCACCATCGTCCATGAACGCCTGCCCGAGTTGCAAAAGCAGCACGGCGTGGACCTTACCATCGCCAATGGGGAGAACGCCGCCGGCGGTTTCGGCATCACTCCGCAAATCGCTGAAGAACTGTTTGAGCTGGGGATCGATGTCATCACCACCGGCAATCACGTATGGGATCGGCGAGAAATCATTGACTTCATGAACTCGGCCAACGGCAACGAGGCCTCGCTGGCGCGGCGCGTGTTGCGGCCCGCCAACTACCCCGCGGGATCGCCCGGCTTCGGCTGGTACCAGGGGCGCACGCGTGGCGGCATAGACTACGGCGTCATAAACCTTCAGGGCCGAGTGTTCATGGCCAACAATGACGATCCCTTTCGCCTCGCGGATGACCTGCTAAAGCAGATCACGGCGAAGGTCATTCTGGTGGATATCCACGCCGAAGCAACGTCAGAGAAACAGGCCTTGGGCTGGTATCTCGAAGGGCGAGTAACGGCTGTGCTGGGAACCCACACCCACGTACCCACTGCCGACGAGCAGGTGCTCAGCGGCGGTACTGCAGTGCAAACCGACGTGGGCATGACCGGGCCGTACGAGAGCGTTATCGGCGTGCAGAAGGACCAGATCGTGCAGCGCTTCCTTACCAATATGCCGGCACGCTTCGAACCCGCGACGAACGACGTCCGCCTGTGCGCCACGCTCATTGATTGCGACGCAACGACCGGCCGAGCGACGCGGAGTTCAGCGGATACATGCTCCGAGAACTACGCGTTCGCAATCATTCGTAAATGTACTGCCGTTTTTTCTTCTTTCGCCTATACTTTACCATGTCCATCTCCGACGAGCTTTGGATGGAGGAAGCGCTGCGCGAGGCGCAACGCGCGCTGGTGATGGGCGAAGTCCCGGTCGGCGCCGTCGTTGTGCATGATGGGAAGCATTATCGGGCGGGGAGCAACCGGCCTCTCTTCGACAGCGATCCAACGGCGCATGCCGAAGTACTTGCACTGCGCGAAGCCGGAAAAGCCATGGGCAACTATCGTTTGCTCGATTGCGATCTCTACGTAACGGTCGAGCCCTGCGCGATGTGTGCCGGCGCAATCACCCACGCGCGCATCCGGCGACTGATCTATGGCGCGGAGGACGCGAAAACTGGAGCAGTACATTCTATGTTCCAGGTACTCAATCATCCCAAAATCAACCACAAGGTGGAGGTCAACTGCGGGAGTCCTGGCCGCGCGCTGCATGGAGTTGTTGCAGGCGTTCTTCCGCGAGAGACGCAAGGAAGATGCCGGCGGATGACGAGCGGATGGCGTGCGCCCACAACCACCCTTGTCTGCGCATTTTGCTAAACTGAATATGCTGGTCAACTTCGGCCAGATGCAACCGCGCGCGGAGAGGTGCGTGAGTGGTTGAAACGAGCCGCCTCGAAAGCGGCCATACCTTAACGGGTATCGGGGGTTCGAATCCCTCCCTCTCCGCCATGCAGTCTCGGGTTTCACCCGCCATCTGCGTCAGGTGGCATGGTTGACGTTGTTCACCGCGGGTTGGGCACGTCCGCCAATGCGCCTCGGCACGCGCAACACCCATCCTTGAAGTCAGCTACTTTCTTCTGTACTGCCTGAAAGTTTGGATCGACCTTGAACCTCCTGGCCAACGCCTCCAATTCTGCCTAACTTGGCGGCTTCTCAAGCTCCCTCACCTTTGCCGCCGCTTTGGGCAGCACCTCACGGTAGTGAGCGAGCTGCCCTTCTGCCTGTTGCGGGAAATAGCTGAGCCGGTCGCCAGTCTGCATCGCGTCAATCAGTTCGTCCGGCGACCACGCGATTGGCCACGTCTGGTTGAGCGCTCATAGGCTTCGCGCAGCCGGGTCATCGCTCCGGCGAAGCCATCGAGTTCCGCACGGCGTGCAAACAGCTCCGCGGACCTCGTAACCAGGACCGTCACGGCTTGGTTCGCTGGACTGCTGGGTACGTCAATCACTGTTGTCAGTGTGTTGCCTTCGAACCGCCAACCGGGTGTTCCTTTCCGGGTTGCTCTCGTCAGCTGGCGACCATTGACCGTGACCAACGCGGGCGGCCAATCTCCAGGCAGGCGGATCTCATAGGCTCGCGCAGCAGGCATTCCCTTGTAGGCGCCCTTCGCCGGTCCGATTTCGACAGTCAGCTCGCTTCCTTTCTCCGTCACGTGAAGCTCGGTTCGTGCATCCTCGTCGTGCTGATACGCGGGCGAGTCTCCGGCGTCTTCATAAAGGGTGTAGGTAGAGCCCTGGCCGTCGGCGACGGGAAACACGTTCACAATAAGCGGATCGAGCGGCTTCTGATTTGAATACTGCATGGGCGGAGCCTCGGGCACAATCGCGCCGGCGCGCACGTAAACGGGAATCTGGGAGATCAGAATTTCCGCTGGATTGCGGTTAGGCCATGAAAACGCGCTCCGGTCTGCCATTCGATCCAGTCGCCCGCTGGCAACCACACTGCTTTACTCGCGAGACCCGTGATCTTGTCTCCGGGCGCAACCACAGAGGCAACGATCATATTAGTGCCGAAAACGTACTCGTCCTTGTGTGCGTAGGCTTGCTCAGCTTCCGGCCAGTCGTAGTAGAGAGGATGCAGGAACGCGCCACCCGTGTCGTACGTCCGGCGCGCCTCGGTGTAGATGTACGGCAGCAGCGCATAGCGCAGATGATAGATGCGCGCATGATGTCGGAGTAGGGATCGGGATAGGCCCAGACGCGGCGTTCCGAGTCAGGGTTCTTAGCGATGTGGGTTCCCAGGATAGGGCTGAAGGCGCCGACCTGCAGCCAACGCGTGTACAGCTCGGGCTTGACCGTGCCGGGCGTGTGTCCGCCAATGTCGTAGCTCCAGTAGGCGTAGCCGACGTTGGCTGCGGTCGCCGTGAACCAGGGCTGAAACGCCAGCGACTCCCAGACCGAAATTGTGTCGCCCGAGAAGGCAATCTGGTAGCGATGATTACCCAGGCCTCCCCAGCGATGGAAGAGCAAAGGCCGCTCGCCCTCGCGCGCGCAGAGCACGTCCCACTTGCGTCAAGCGATGGAGATCGACCTTGCCTCCCACCTGAGGGGTGAGCCAGAAATGGCTGCCGCGGTCGCTGTAGAGGGCGCAGAATAGCCCTTTGCGCTCGATCACTTCCCGCAGCCCGGCCATTACTGTCGCCGTCGATTCTTCCTCCACCAGTTGTGCGTAGTAGATCTCGCTGGTCGCGTCATCCAGAATCACGATCAGGTCGTACCAGCGCTCGTCCTGGAACCAGCGATGACGGCTGCCGTCGATGTGCAGCAGCACGCCCGGCAGCGGCCGGCGTTCCCGCCGCTTACGATGCACTCCCCGCTTGCGCCCGCGCGCCACCCACCCCGCCCCTTGCTGAGCTTGTTTCACCCAGGTACAGCTCAGATGAATCCGTGCTGCACCCCCACCTTCTCGTGAAAATGCTGCACATTCAAATCGAAATAGCGATCCCGATAAAGCCCCAAGACTCGCTCCACCGTCACTGGGGGCACTCGCTTGGGGGAAGGTTGTCCCCGCCGTCGATCGAACAGTCCGTCATAGCCGAACTCTTCCAGTCGCTCGCGCCAGCGCCGCATCGACGGGTCGCTGTCACCGTTGACTTAGTATGAGAATTGGTCTAGACTCACACAATCTTATGTCGGCATTCCGTCTGAAGTCCCGAGAACTCAGTACAA